>NZ_JACLZJ010000019.1:0-2500 GCF_014253075.1 Ochrobactrum sp. CM-21-5 | reverse complement strand
GACTTGTGGCTAGGGGTGAAAGGCCAATCAAACTTGGAGATAGCTGGTTCTCCGCGAAATCTATTTAGGTAGAGCGTCCAGCGAATACCCTCGGGGGTAGAGCACTGAATGGGCTATGGGGACTCACCGTCTTACTGATCCTAATCAAACTCCGAATACCGAGGAGTACTACTGGGCAGACACACGGCGGGTGCTAACGTCCGTCGTGGAGAGGGCAACAACCCTGACCACCATCTAAGGTCCCTAAGTTATGGCTAAGTGGGAAAGGATGTGAGGATCCCAAAACAACCAGGATGTTGGCTTAGAAGCAGCCATCATTTAAAGAAAGCGTAACAGCTCACTGGTCTAAATAAGGGTCTTTGCGCCGAAAATGTACCGGGGCTAAAGCCATACACCGAAGCTGTGGATGCACATTTGTGCGTGGTAGCGGAGCGTTCCGTAAGCCTGTGAAGGGACAGTCGTGAGACATCCTGGAGGTATCGGAAGTGAGAATGCTGACATGAGTAACGATAAAGGGAGTGAGAGACTCCCTCGCCGAAAGTCCAAGGGTTCCTGCTTAAAGTTAATCTGAGCAGGGTTAGCCGGCCCCTAAGGCGAGGCCGAAAGGCGTAGTCGATGGGAACCACGTTAATATTCGTGGGCCTGCAGGTAGTGACGGATCGTGTGTATCGTAGGGTCTTATTGGATTGATCCTGCGGTGAAGCGGTTCCAGGAAATAGCTCCTGCATATAGACCGTACCCTAAACCGACACTGGTGGACTGGTAGAGAATACCAAGGCGCTTGAGAGAACTGCGTTGAAGGAACTCGGCAAAATGCACGCGTAACTTCGGAAGAAGCGTGACCTCCATTTGGGCAACCAGGTGGGGGTGGCACAGACCAGGGGGTAGCGACTGTTTACCAAAAACACAGGGCTCTGCGAAGTCGCAAGACGACGTATAGGGTCTGACGCCTGCCCGGTGCTGGAAGGTTAAGAGGAGATGTGCAAGCATTGAATTGAAGCCCCAGTAAACGGCGGCCGTAACTATAACGGTCCTAAGGTAGCGAAATTCCTTGTCGGGTAAGTTCCGACCTGCACGAATGGCGTAACGACTTCCCCGCTGTCTCCAACGCAGACTCAGTGAAATTGAATTCCCCGTGAAGATGCGGGGTTCCTGCGGTTAGACGGAAAGACCCCGTGCACCTTTACTATAGCTTTACACTGGCATTCGTGTCGACATGTGTAGGATAGGTGGTAGACTTTGAAGCAGTGGCGCCAGCCATTGTGGAGTCACCCTTGAAATACCACCCTTATCTATATGGATGTCTAACTGCGGCCCGTTATCCGGGTCCAGGACCGTGTATGGTGGGTAGTTTGACTGGGGCGGTCGCCTCCTAAAGAGTAACGGAGGCGCGCGATGGTAGGCTCAGAACGGTCGGAAATCGTTCGCTGAGTGCAATGGCATAAGCCTGCCTGACTGCGAGACTGACAAGTCGAGCAGAGACGAAAGTCGGTCATAGTGATCCGGTGGTCCCGCGTGGAAGGGCCATCGCTCAACGGATAAAAGGTACGCCGGGGATAACAGGCTGATGACCCCCAAGAGTCCATATCGACGGGGTTGTTTGGCACCTCGATGTCGACTCATCGCATCCTGGGGCTGGAGCAGGTCCCAAGGGTATGGCTGTTCGCCATTTAAAGCGGTACGTGAGTTGGGTTCAGAACGTCGTGAGACAGTTCGGTCCCTATCTGCCGTGGGTGTAGGAATATTGATAGGATCTGTCCCTAGTACGAGAGGACCGGGATGGACGTATCTCTGGTGGACCTGTTGTCGTGCCAACGGCATAGCAGGGTAGCTATATACGGACGGGATAACCGCTGAAGGCATCTAAGCGGGAAACCCACCTAAAAACGAGTATTCCCTATCAGAGCCGTGGAAGACTACCACGTTGATAGGCCGGGTGTGGAAGTGCGGCAACGCATGCAGCTTACCGGTACTAATAGCTCGATCGACTTGATCATTCTCATTTACAATATCCATCGAACCAAGTTCGATGAACTCTTTATCTCTCACGCCTTATTCACTTCGTGAATGGCTCCGAGGGGCGTCGCAACAGCGACGGCATGCAGTCGCATGCTTATAGGTGGAACTGCGCTCGATAAGGGCGCTTAATATCTGCACGAAAGACAACCAGCTTCTCAAGTTTTGTGTTCTTCGCCGACCTGGTGGTTATGGCGGAGCGGCTGCACCCGATCCCATTCCGAACTCGGCCGTGAAACGCTCCAGCGCCAATGGTACTTCGTCTCAAGACGCGGGAGAGTAGGTCGCTGCCAGGTCTGCCAAGCACACAAAACGCGCAATCATCTTCTCAACATCATACAAAACAGTCGCATTCGCGCTCGTCGCCAGAAAAATACCCAGCCGGTAACAAAGAATACTCACCTTGACGCGGGGTGGAGCAGCCCGGTAGCTCGTCAGGCTCATAACCTGAAGGCCGCAGGTTCAAATCCTGCCCCCGCAACCA
>NZ_JACLZJ010000018.1 GCF_014253075.1 Ochrobactrum sp. CM-21-5 | reverse complement strand
GGAAACTCTTTGCCGATGGCGGATATGCTGGCGAAAAGCTGACAACTGCTGTGGCACATATCGAAGCACTGGCTATTGAAATCGTCAAACGCTCCGATCAGGCCAAAGGCTTTGTAATTCTGCCCAGGCGGTGGATCGTTGAGCGAACCTTCGCCTGGCTTAATCGTTGCCGTCGGCTGGCTAAAGATTGGGAAGCCTCTATCGCATCGTCAGAGGCGTGGATGTTCATCTCGTCAATCAGACGTATGACACGCCGCATCGCAAGGCTGCAATTTTGAGTCAGGGTTATGATCAAGGTTGTGCTCGGAAAGGAAAACTTCGTAAAAGTATACAAAAATCAGTACTGCGAAGTGGGTAGTAGGAAATAAAAGAGAAACCAGCACAGCAGGAAGTATCAATGTAATCCAAACATCTAGGGACGATTTTAAATCGTCAAACCATAAGACAAAGGATCTCCACCCTGGCCATTTAAATTTGTAATTTTTTTCTTTTCCATATTCCGCCTTGTGATGAGCTAAATGAATTTTAAAAAGCGGATTGTACCGAGATTTTATGTGCGCTAGGCGATGCAAGGCATAGGAAATTAAAGTCCAGAGTAAAAAGCAGAATATAAAATCCAAAAAACTCTCCCATATGCATCCTCCATCGACCAAGGTAGAAGGCAGATGCAAGAAGTGTCAAATCCCTATTATTTAGTATATTATCGACGCCTGCCGGGCCGACATCTTCCAGCGCCGTTTGCCAAGCATCCATGATCGTTCCGGTGATTGATCCACCCTCAGCCGGCGGAATTTCCAGTACCATCGGGCCTGCATCCTTCGTATTGAAGAATGGCATCAGGTAGATTGTTGTTGGGTTCGGCGTCAGCGTCTGGTTTTTCCAATCAACATAACCCGACCAGTAGACAATTTGGTTTTCCTTGCCACCGATCTTGAGCATTTGCTGAAGCATCAGGTCGTAATTGACCGCCGGCATTCCCCAAATTACAGCTTCGGGCCGACTGGGCCGTATAGCGACAAGAAAAAAGGGGCGATAGTTTTTCGCCCCTTCTTGATATCCTCAATTAAATTGGCTTGGAGCCGGTCGTCGTGAGCTCATGGTGCCAGTGACCACTATCGGTGCATTCAGGACGCGTGAGTGTGATAGACAGGCCCTTCGTCAGCGCATCGACCGATACGTTTTTGGCTTTGGCAATATTCTCACTATTCATAAAAATACTCCTGATAAAATGCGCCCATCCTGTAGGCGACTGCCAGCTAACCGCGAAAAATAGAGATTAAAAATAGCAATAGTTAGCCCTTATATTATAGGGACCAAGTATATTTCGGGATGGTGAAATATCGCAGATTTTATCCGCCCGAAGGGCGACCAGGCGCAGGCTGAGGGCGTAATTATCGAACGCTGTAGGGAAGCCGAAGCCTGATAGTTTTGAAAGGACCGCTCACCGTCGCTACGGCGTTCTATAATTACGCGCTTCGGTTCGCGGTCTGACGCAGCCTTGGGCTGCGATGGAGCATGGTTTTGCTTTGCTCACCTGGAGCCGCTACGGATGCGGGCGACCTGCGCCGATTATCGAAGCGGTGATGGCTTATCGCTCGCCCATAGCTTCGGCTGTGATCTGCGCAAGAGGCGAGAACAGATATTCGAGAATGCGGCGTTTGCCGGTTTTGATTTCGACGGTCACTGTCATGCCGGGCGTGAGTGGAACAGCGTGCCCATCAACCTGCAATGTTGTGCTGTCGAAGCTGAGGGTCAGCGGAAACACCAGGTTTTGCACACGCGGTACATTGGCCGTGGGTATGATGGTACTGGCGTGCTGGCTGGCGGTGGATTCGATCTGCACAGCGTCGGGTTCAGGAATGGCATCGGATGATATGGCTTTGACATGGCCTTCAACAATGCCAAAACGGGTAAACGGATAGGCTTCCAGCTTGATGATGGCGGTCTGGCCTTCGCTGACAAAGCCAATATCTCTGTTAGGCAGATAGGCTTCGATTTCCAGCGGTGTATTGCTGGCGACAATGCGCATCAGCTCTGTTCCGTTCGGCACGACCTGTCCGGGAGTTGTGATCGAGGAGAGCTGAACGGTTCCTTCAATCGGTGAGCGAATGGTCATGAGATCGCGACGCCTGGCTGCCTTGATGACGTCTTGTTCGAGCTCGTCGACAGCCCGCTCGGCTTCAAGCTTGCGGGCCGCGTTGTCACTGGCTGTTGTATCGAGCAAACGCGAGATTTCTGCTGTCGCAACGTTTAGTGCAGCGTTGGCGGCAACCACTTGAGCATTTTTGTCCGCCAGCGCCGACACTGCCTGTTCATGCAACTGCATAGCATCAATGAGAAGCGCCCGGGATCCGGCATTGGAATGCACAAGACGGGCGCGCATTTCAACACGTTCATTGAGTGTTTTGACCTGCTGGCGGTAGGCTGCAAGGCTTGTTTGCAGGCCATCGATTTCGGCCTGCTTTTGTGCTCTCTGCGCCATAAGGCTGCTGAGTGACGCTCTGATCCCACGCAGTTCCGCTTCAAAGACTGTCTTCTCACGGGCCTGTGAGGCTTGAGGGACATCGCTGGAGAAGACGAGCGGTGGAGGTAACGAGCTGTTCAAGCGTGCGCTGTCGCTATTGTTTTTCCAGATGTCAAGCTGATCAGACACAGCCTTGCGGCGTGACAGCTCAGCCTTATAAGCATTGAGCTTTGCCAGTTTGGCGGTTTCGTCAGCCTTCACCTCAGCTTCATCAAGTTCCACGATGACATCGCCGGCTTTGACATGGGTGCCGTTCGTGACCGTAACCGTCCTGGCTTTTCCGCTCTCAAGCGAGGTGATGATCTTGACGCGGCCTGCGGGCTGAATCTTACCCTGCGCGGTTGCCACAATGTCAAACTTCCCAAACCAGCCCCACAGCAGTGCCGCAACAACCAAAGCACAGATAAACCAGATAAACGCGACACGAACAGGGGAGGCGGGCGTTTCCAGTATCTCAAGGGCAGCCGGCAGAAACTCCATGTCTTTGCGGTTGCGCAGCCTTAAACGCCGGCTCATCTGATGGGGTCTATATCTGGACAGCGGGATCATGATCCGGCCTTCCGTTTTGCAACTGCCATAAATGCGCATAAACGCCATCGGGCCGGGCGAGGAGTTGTGCATGGGTGCCCGTTTCGACGATATTGCCGTTGTCCATGGCAATGATGCGCGTACAGTCGCGTATGGTGGAAAGGCGGTGCGCAATCATGATCACCGTTCTGCCATGCACAATATCGCGCATATTGCGCATGATGATGCGCTCGCTTTCGTAATCAAGCGCACTGGTGGCTTCGTCAAGGACGAGAATGGGCGGGTTTGCGGCAAGTGCACGTGCAATTGCCAGCCGTTGTCGCTGCCCGCCAGAGAGATTGGCGCCGCGCTCCTCAATCATCGTGTCATAGCCGCGCGGAAGCTTTCTGATAAATTCATCTGCGCCCGACAGGGTGGCAAGGCGGATAATATCCTCACGTGACATGGTCGAATTGCAAAGGGCGATATTGTCGTGAATGGTGCGGTTGAAGAGCATGTTCTCCTGAAGCACCACGCCGGTGTGCGAACGCAACCAGGCTGGATCGACATGCGCAATATCATGGCCGTCAATTGTTATGTGGCCGCTTCCCGGCAGATAAAAACGCTGGATCAGTTTGGTGAGCGTAGATTTACCGGAGCCTGACGCGCCGACAATACCGACCACGTCGCCCGCCGCAATGGTCAGATCAATATCTTTGAGGACATTTTGTCCTTGTGGCGTATAGCGAAAAGAGACGTTTCTGAATTGGATGTCGCCGCACGGAGCAGGCAGAGCCACAGCCATAGCCGGGCGCGGTTCAGGGGCTGCATTGAGAATATCGGCAAGGCGGGATACCGAAATCTGCACTTGCTGGAAATCCTGCCACAATTGCGACAAGCGCAAGATTGGCTGTGACACCTGACCTGCGATCATATTGAAGGCGACAAGCGCTCCCACGGACAGTTCGCCATTGATCACCGCCTGGGCACCGAAGAGCAGCAAAGCGGCACTGGTGAACTTGTTGACATACTGAATGGCATTTTGCCCTTTGGCAGCAAGTAGCGTGGCGTCAAAGGCAGAACGGGTATAGGCGGCCAGTCGTTCTTCCCATTGCGATGCAACGATTGGTTCGACCGCAGAGGCTTTAAGTGTTTGCATCCCGACGACAGTTTCCACCAGCAATTGCTGGCTGTAAGCACCGCGATCAAACTTCTCATCAATACGGGTTTTGAGAAACGGGCGGATCACCACCCCGATAACAATATAAAAGGGAATGGAAGCGACTACGATCCATGCAAGCTTTGCAGAATAGCAAAACAGCACAAAGATCAGCACGAAGGTAAAGATCAGATCGAGGCCGGAGAATAATCCCTGTCCGGTCAAGAACGAACGGATGGTTTCGAGCTCACGGATCCGGGCCACGGTCTGTCCGGCAGGCCGTGTCTCGAAATAGCTAAGCGGTAATCGCAACAAATGCCGGAACAACCGTTGCCCGAGTTCGACATCCACCCGGTTGGAGGTGTGTGTGAGAACATATGTGCGCAGATATTGCAGGATGACATCGAATAGTCCGATCGCTGCAAGGCCAACCACCAGCACGATTAGCGTGGAATAGCTGCGATGCGCCAGTACCTTGTCCACCACAACCTGAAAGAACAGCGGTGACACCAGAGCAAAGATCTGGATGAACAGGGAGGCCAGTAGCACATGACCAAAAGCGCTCTTATAACGAAACAGCGCCGGCACAAACCACTGGAAACCAAAATGGTCAGCTTGTTGGCGCGCTCGGGTAAAACGGCGCTGCGCAAGGATGAAATTGCCACCCGTCTGATGCAGGAGTTGTTGTCCCGAAACATTGCTGCAATCTTCTGAAACCGGATCCAGAATGAGAAAGTTTTCAGGGTTTGGTGATGCGCTGACTATTGCGAATTCACCATGCTTGAAGCAGGCAATGGCGGGAAGCGGAAGTTCCGATAGCCGTCGTTGACTGCGCAGCTTCACGCTGCGCGATTTCAGGCCGATAGATTTTGCCGCCCGGTGCAGATCACTAACTGTAGCGGCACCGCTAAGGGCGAGTTTTTTGGTAAGGCTACGGGTATCAGCGACCAGTTCAAGTCCGGCAGCCAGTTCAACAAGACAGAGCAGCCCACTATCCGTCTCGCAATAATCGATGTCAGAAGACCGGTGAGCCGGAGCGCTGCCAGGCTTGGATATAATCCCGTCCATCAATAATATCTCAAATAAATTATAATTGGCTAAGGAAGCGCGCGCTCGTGCCAGCGGCGACTGCATGGTTGATTATGGGGTCGAGATGATAAGGGAAGGCCGTTTATAACGCCCCTCCCGTCAGCGATAGAATGTTAAATCCGCATCAAGGATGAATCCATCGGAACGCCAGTCAAGAGTCTGGCGGCTTCGTTCAGTTGTTCGGGTGTTTTTGCGGTCAGCTGAGAAACTTCTGCAAAAGCACGTTTGTCCTGATCCGATGTGAAGCCTCCGCCAAACATGCCCGCAAGCCGCTGCCAAGGAGATTTTGGTGCTATCTCGGCCGCTTTAGCAATCCGTTCCTGATGGATTATAATAGATTGCGCTAGCGCATCACGCATTGCCTGGCGCTTCGGTGAGACCGGTATAGGAGCCGAGGGTTGTTTATGCGGATGCTTGGCAAAATAAGGATCCTGCCATTCATTCCATTCTTTGCGCAAACGCGCCTGCTGGCTGAGAGGATCACGCTTTTCCCTAATTGATGCAGCCGGCAAAAACTGGCCACCTGTCCCATAGTCTTTGGAATTGAGAGCCGCGCTTCGTTTAAAAGGCGTCTTGACACAGACGGGTGGCACATTGCTTGGCACGCCATCAATTACTGTGCCAGGGCCGCCGACACAGGTGTAATTTTCATCCAAATCCGAGGGAGCAAAAGGATCTGGCATCCACTGCCCGGGATTTCTCCAGTCTGGAATCCACCCAGGACCATATCCGGCTTGAGCACGTTCCTGCTCAAATGTCGGTGATCCAGGCTGTGGTATTTTTCCGCCCGGCCATCCCGTTTCATTCGGATCGCCGCCACCGCCGCCAGTATGCCCCCCTGCCTGAGCCGCCTGACGCTCCGCTTCGGCTTTGGCTGCAGCATCAGCTGCCGCCTGCTTTTCAGCAGCAATCCGCGCAGCTTCCTGAGCCGCTGCCCACTCGGCATCCGCTTTTGCCTTGGCCTTTGCCTCTGCAACAGCATCCCGCAGGATTTCTTTGGTGTCGGGATTGATCGTTATGTCTTTGGTGAGAGTACCGCTATTGTCATAGCTTTTATGTCCGGTCTCTTTGCCGTCCGGATTGTAAAAGCCTTGATAAACAAGCGTGCCGTTGCCGTTATATTGCTGATAGCCATTCTGCTTGCCCGTTGCTGCATCATACGAGCGACGATTATCGAGCGTTATTTTACCATTCGCATTGTAAGACACCTGTCGCGTTATTTTACCTGCCGCATTATATTCCTGCGTGCCGGTCAGATGCCCGTCATTGCGATCAAAACTCTTTGTAGTTTTTGCGCCCTGCGCATCATAAGTATGCTCGCTACTGACCTTGCCGGTGCTGCGGTCGTAATTTGTTTCCGAAGCAAGTTTCCCAGTTCCGGGGGCAAAGCTGCGGACTATTTGTAGTTTACCGTCAGCGTCGGATATCTCTTCCCGGGTTTTCAGGCCAGTCTGCAGATCAAATTGCGGGCGCATTTGCTGCGTGACCTTGCCCAGCGGGTTATAAGTTGTAACGAGCGTTGGTCTGGTGGATTTGGGATCAAACTCGGTAATGACCGTATTGCCTCCCGAGCTCTCCGCTTCCGGCGCTTTCACGGGTGTCGCCGCATTGCCTTGCGGGTTAATGAGGCCGGCAAACTGGTTGGCAACCCGCTCAATACCGCGAACCAGCTCTTCACCGCCGAGCACCCCGGCAATGCCGCCCAGGGCGCCGCCAATGACAGTGCCATAAATACCAGCACCCGCGCCCAGTGAAGCGCCCCATTGTGCGCCAAGCCAGCCGAAGGCGAGACGTGCACCCAAACCATTCATGATGCTGTGTGCGCCTTCGATATCACCCTTGAGAGCGGCCTGGCGGGCTTCAGCAGTCGATACCGCGATGTCAGCGACAAGACCGAGAGCGGCGATGCCCGTGGCAGCGCGCGAGAATACCTGCCCCAGATTCTGAAGCGTCCCTTGCGAGAGCGTCAGTTCGCCAGCCTCGGCCGAGCGCACAATTGCGGCACCTAAATTGTTCTTCGCAATTTCGGCCGGGCCTTTGGATGCCTTGATGCCGTTTGGCTCAATGGCATCAACAGCCGCACGCACGCGATCTTCAGCCGTCGTGATCGCATCCCATCGGTTTGGTGTCGTCTTGGCTATTTTTTCTATCTGCCCGGCGTGCTCTTTCGCATAGCCTTCCAGATTACCCATGAAATCCGCGATCTTGGTTTTCGCCAATTCCGGCGTCATGCCTTGCGGTGTGTTTGTAAGCAGCTCCCCATTGATCAAGCCAGCTCGCATTGTATCGCGCATCATGTTAACGCGCTCAGCGATACGCCCAGCTGCCGCTTTGTCGCCAGCTAGCACAGCTTGACCGTCGGGAGAGTCTTGGAGCTTTCCGAGTTCTTCCATCAAGGCGTCAGAATAGGGTTTAAGTGGGCCGCCGTTGTGTGGGGACACTCCGATTTTTGCGGCTAATGCAGGATCGGCCGGCATATTCAGCAAATTTTTGGCGTCATTAACATGCACTAAATCTTGCTGAACTAGTTGATTTAAAAGAGCACTGTCTTTGAATGCTTGTCTCTCAATAATATGGTGCTCTTGAAATGCTGGCTTATCGGCCATATTAAGTCATCCTGCTAAATATAAATAATATTTATTTAAAGATTATTCGCATCTCTAAAGCGAATTCCACTAAAATCTCGATCTGCCTGACACGCTTTAAAAAGAAACTCGTCGCAAATTGTAATGGACTGCCTGAATAGAAGACGAAAAGTATTTCCATTTCCTATTGTACTACTTTTAAATCTGAGGGAAGGTTGACCTGCAAAGTCATAAACCTTTTCGCCGCCGGGATAGATAGTGGGAGGTTTCATTTTGGAGCGTTCTTCATCCAACACATCGAGAACGCGCACCACATCGCAGAGGTAATGGGTTGGCCCCTTAGAGCCATCTGGAAGCGTATAATCGCATTCCGCAAAGGCAAAACCTTCAGGATCGACGGACTCAAAGACCTTTTTCAGGCGCTCGGAAACAAACCAGTATCCGCTCATGCCACCTTCAAGATCGCGCGGTGCATCGCCAACCTTTGGATCGTAAACGATATGGGGTTTTTCGGGCAGAGGCGGAAAACCGCCTTGCTCTGGTCGCACGATTAACCGCGGCGGAGTAAGCAGCTTGTCTTCATTGGCAAACACCAGGCCGTGGCCGCGTCCGCCCCCTGTTACATCGGGACCGAACACATAAAACTTGCGCTCTTCGGCATGGTTATTTGACATGACTGTTATCCTTTGGGCTGAGGGAGTGTGAACAGAGATTGCTCCCCATAAGCACTGCTCGCAAAAATCACAAAAAGTTGATAGCGAATTTCCACTTAAAGACAATGGCTACTAATAGGGGATGGTTTCAAGTCCGCCCGAAGGGCGATCAGGCTCAGGCGGAACGCGGAGTGCCGGTAGGCACTGTAACGTTAACTTTGTCGTAAAGCTCAGCGGTTCGCTCAACGATCCACCGCCTGGGCAGAATTACAAAGCCTTTGGCCTGATCGGAGCGTTTGACGATTTCAATAGCCAGTGCTTCGATATGTGCCACAGCAGTTGTCAGCTTTTCGCCAGCATATCCGCCATCGGCAAAGAGTTTCC
>NZ_JACLZJ010000017.1 GCF_014253075.1 Ochrobactrum sp. CM-21-5 | reverse complement strand
GCGACATAAAATTGAGAATATGTTCGGAAAACTCAAGGACTGGCGACGTATTCATACGCGATACGACAGATGTGCACACACCTTCATGGCCGCAATTTGTATCGCTGCAACAAGCATCTTCTCGATCAATCAATGAGTCCTGAGCCTAGGCTAAATATCGGTTATTGAGTTTTTTGCAGTAGAGCTTGCCAACGGGGTTTAAGGATATTTATTTCGTTAAAAAAGCGCTTAGAAATGCTGTGAGATTTTTTCCAAGTGCACCGGAAAGGTATCCTCCTTCTTGGACTATAACGGTTGGCAACCTTATATTTCCGCAAGCTGCCCCAATCCGCGAGAAGCCATTATTGGTAACGGTCAAGCCTCCAAAAGGATCTTCAGATGACGCATCAAGTCCCAATGCTATGACCAACGCATCGGGCTGAAAGACGTGAATGCGGGCGATTGCCACCTTTAGCGCATCCAGAAAAACATCGTCACCCGATCCCAGGCTCAGCGGAATATTGAAATTATAGCCAAGGCCCTCGCCTTCTCCGCGCTCACAGGAATGCCCCCAGAAAAACGGATAAAACGAAGTTGGGTCAACATGGATTGACAGTGTGAGCACATCTTTCCGGGCATAAAACACACCTTGCGTTCCATTGCCGTGATGCAAATCTACATCAAGTATAGCGACGCGGTCACATGTCTGGCGTAACTGCTGGGCAGCAATCGCTGAATTGTTTAGGAAGCAGAAGCCCCCTGCCATGTCATTGAAAGCATGATGACCGGGCGGGCGGCATAGCGCATAAGCAGAACCACTGCCCTTCTGGATATGGCGCGCAGCTTCAACTGCCGTTTGAGCGCTCCAATAAGCAGAATTCCAAGTATCGGCCGATATGGGACAGGAGGTATCTGCCATGTGATAGCCTGCGCGCCCCAGCCATGAAAGAGGATAAGAAATATCACGCCTTGCCGGATGAATATTGGGGATCACCTCGTCTGCCGCGCCAGGAAATTTACACCATTCATTGTGAATATTCTGCAGAAAATGAATATATTCAGGCGTATGGATTGCCGAAATCGGCCCCATTCCATAATCAGCAGGCTCCTTTGGCGTCAGACCGGCGAACTTTGCGCCCAACAATAATCGATCGATGCGCTCTGGAACCTCGGGGTTTTGCTTACGGGTGCCTGCCGAAAGGAAGTGGCGCGGATCATGGAAGCGCTGAGATTCGGAGAAGATAAATTTCATCGACCAAGCCTTGTAGAAGTGTCAATGGCATGCCAAATGGCATTGGCATTTGATAAGAGCACTTTGAAATTGCTTACTATTTTTCCGATTTTGGAATAAGCGCACAATCGCGACCACGAATAACCGCGTTCAATACGCATCCCTTTTTGAAGGGTGTCCGATCAATCGTGTTTAATGCCTCATAGGTTTTGCCACCTGAATCGAGAAAATAGCGCGCAATCTGTCCTTGATAATCAACGTCGGTCACGCGGGCTGACAATTGCAACATGTCGTCTTCCAACGTGGTCACAACATCGCTGTCTGTAAGATAAAGGCGTTCGGCACGGATCACGACCAATGCCTCATCCCCTTCACAAAGCGTTCCACATCGCGCGACCTCTATCGGCAGCGTTCCAACATTATCAATATTAGCAATAAAGTGCGATCCACGTTTTTCCACTATTCGGGCAGGCACGAGATTCGAGTTGCCTAGAAAATTGGCCACAAAAGCAGTTCTGGGTTGATTATATACCTCTTCAGGCACCCCCACCTGCTCCACATGGCCCTTCCGCATCACCACAATCCGATCAGACATCGCAAGCGCTTCCGCCTGATCATGTGTCACGAATACTGTTGTAATACCTAGCTCTGATTGGATTCGTTTGAGTTCAACGCGCATATTTTCGCGAAGGTTAGCGTCAAGCGCAGAAAGAGGTTCATCGAGCAACAATACATCCGGCTCGATGACAATCGCGCGTGCAAGCGCGATGCGCTGCTGCTGGCCGCCGGATAATTGTGCCGGAAACCGTTCTGCAACATCCGGTAGCTGCACCAGTTCAAGCGCGTCACAGACCTTTCGCACAATCTCGGCTTTGGCGATGTTGCGATATCTAAGACCAAAAGCAACATTATCGAAAATTGTTTTATGTGGAAACAATGCATAATTCTGAAAGACAACACCGAGGTTACGCCGATAGACTGGTGTCGTTGTGACGTCCTTGCCCTTAATTTTGATGCTGCCTGAGCTTGGCGAAAGCAGCCCCGCGATCATACGCAATGTCGTCGTCTTGCCGCAGCCTGAGGGGCCAAGCAAGGTCACGAAACTTCCTTCTTCTATCTCCAGGCTGATCTCGTGCACGGCGGTCGCATCACCGAAGCGTTTTACAAGTTTATTTAATTCAACAGCAACTTGAGGTGTATTCAACACGATACTCGCTTGATCCTGGTTCTATGGAAAAACATCAGCGGTGACGGGGCCAACGGCCCCGCCTGTTGCATCAAGTTAATAGCCAGCCTCGACACGACTGTAGGCTTTTGACCATTTGGCTTCATTTTTGTTCCAATAGTCAGGATTAAAGAAATTAAGCAACGTCAGCTTTCCTTCCGGATCGAATGCTGGCAGCGTCGGCACCACTTTTCCAAGATCGACCTTTTGTGGATCGAGCGCCGGCGGATAGCTTTGACCTTCGGCAACCGCGATTGCCACCTCCGGTTCCAGCATGAAGTTCAACAACTCTTCGCAAGCCTCCATGGGGCTTCCTTTCAGTACGAAGAGACACTCCTGCCAGCCAAGCCCACCCTCCGGGTCAAGGTATCCCAGATCATGACCCTGATCCTGCAAAGCACGAATACGTCCGGACCAGCCCTCCGTCGCGTAAATTTCGTTTGCAGCCAGAAGGCTCATCAGTTCCGCACCTGAACTCCAATATTTGAGGACGTTGTCGCGGCTCGTACGAACGCTATCCCACATGACATCTTCGTCTTTGATGTCATTTGGATCCTGCCCCGTTTGCAAAGCGGCATACCAAATCCGGGTCTTCCATTCGCTCCATCCACCGAGCTTGCCTTTATAGGCCGTATCGATAAGAAGCTTTGCGCCCTTTTCCTTGGCCTCCTCATCGGAAATATGTTTCCGGTTGTAAGCAATGCTGGTGGTGCCGTAATTGTAAGGGACAGCTGAGAGCTTACCACCTGTAATCGGGCGCAGCGCATCCTGCAATCGCACAATAACATTCGCGAGGTTTGGAATGTTTGCCTCGTTGATTTCCGACGCCAGTCCCTGCTGATTGTAACGGGAATAATCGAAAACGCCCGACAGATGTGCAATATTGAACTCGCCCGGACGTCCCGCCTTCACCCGAGCCAGATATTCATCTGCACCGCCAAATGTTCCATCAACAACCTGAATTCCGGTCTTTTCAGTATAGGGAGCAAAGGCGTGTTTACGGAAGGCATCGGAAACCACACCGCCCCAGCCATCAAAGCGAACTTCATCGGGCTTGGCGGCCAATGCATAGCCGGCGAAAGGCTTGCCCATCACGCCAAACGCTGCGGCAGATGCGCCAATCAAACCCAAAAATGTGCGGCGCTTAATGTCGCCATGACGATAGCGATCCAACAAACGTTCGTAGCGTTTTGTATCATCCATTGATATTCCCCTTTTTTCTAGTCCAATCAAAGCTGGTAATACGCTAACTCCGTCGCATGGCCAGCCAGCGTGCAAAGGCAAGCGCGACCACTGGCAGAGTTACGGTCACCACGATCATCATGGTTCCCAGCGCATTTATTTCTGGTGAAATCGAGTTGCGAAGCATTGCAAAAATCTGTGTGGGCACAGTCTCAATTCCGCCCGGCTTCCAGAACAAAGTACCAGTCACATCATCGAAAGAGATGGTGAAAGCAAATAAAAGCCCGGCAAACACTGCAGGCATAAGCAATGGCAGTGTGATGACGAAGAAGGTTTGAATTGGCCCCGCGCCGAGGCTCATTGCAGCTTCTTCATAGTCGCGCTTGATGCTTGCGAGACGCGCTTGAACCACAAGAAGAACGAAAGGCAGCGTGAACACGACGTGGCCCAAGAGAAGCAGCGGAAAGCTCTTTGGCAAATCCAGCCAACGTAGAAACAACAACAATGCGACCGCGAGAACCACTTCCGGCACTAAAATCGGAGCAATCAGCAGAGTTGTAATACCCTCTTTGCCCTTAAAGCGATATCGAACGAGGCTAAGGGCGGCAAGCACGCCAAGGGTGGTAGATATGATTGCGGTCAATGATGCCAGCAACAGCGAAACCCGAAAGGCGCGCATGATCGCGTCATTTTCCCATAGACGGATAAACCAGCGCAGGCTTAACCCTTCCATCGGAAACGTACCAAACTGGTTGGCGTTGAAAGCCAGCAGCACCACAACGGCGATTGGCAGGAACATGAAAAGATAGACAGCGATTGTATAGAGCCGGAGCCAGAATGATGTTGTCATTGCGGCCTCACTGAAAACTTTTTGCGAGCTGGCCTACGCCAACAAAGCGATTATAAATGATCACAACAACGCTCAGAACAATGAGCAGGATGATGGAAAGTGCAGAGCCCAACGGCCAATTGAGCTGCGTAATAACGGCCTCAAAAACCAGGTTGGCGAACATGGCATCACGCGGACCGCCGAGGATTGCGGGCGTTATATAGGTTCCAGCGCTGAGGACGAAACAAAGTAACCCGCCTGCGGCTAAACCCGGCAGGGATAGCGGCAAAGTTATTTCACGAAACGCCTGAAAGCTCGTTGAACCAAGCGAACGCGCTGCATCAACCAGATTACGATCAATGGCTTCTACACTTACATAAACATTGAGTATCATGAATGGCAGCAGGTAGTGGACGAGTCCGAGAATGACGGTGGCCTCATTATAGAGCAGTTGCAAAGGCGCATTGATCAACCCCGTCCAGAGTAGAACAGAGTTAATTGCGCCCCCAGCACCAAGAATATTGATCCAGGACATGGTCCGAATTATGTAGCTGATCCAGAATGGAAGTATAAGCAACAACAGCAGGAGCGGCTTATAACGACTCTTCGACGTCGCGATGTAATATGCCGGTGCATACCCCAATATAGCGCAAGCAACCGTCGTCAGAAATGCGATACGCAGTGTCTTGAAGAGAATATCTCTATAAAATGGGTCCGTTAAAACTTCAGTCCAGTTATCGAGATAAAAGCCAACGGAATCCGTCCCTGTACTTGTCCGTAGCCAGAATGAATAAACGATGATGAACCCGACAGGTATGACGAGCAATAAAGCAACCGTCGTTAAAGCCGGTGTCAATAACAGCCATGGGCGCATCCAGGAAACGCGGTCCTGCATATTTCAGATTTCCCCCCACATGTGGTTGTGGTTAATTTCGCTTGCATTGTGGTATGAAAGTGGGTCATTTTCAAAATAGATAATAAAAATATTGCCCATAGATTTAGAGAATGCCATGTTTGCCGCTGAACCATCTTCATCAAACCGCATTAAAAAACTTCCTTGGGAACTCGACTGGAATTTACTGCGCACTTTCATCGTCATCGTTGAAGAGAGGGGCATTACCGCAGCTGCAAATCGCTTGAGGCTGAAACAACCCACTGTATCCAACGCTTTGAAAAGACTGGAAGGCAGACTTCAAAAACGACTGATTGATCGTGCGATGGGCCGATTTGAAGTTACGGCTGCTGGACTTCTTCTTTACAAGGAAGCGGTTGGAATTTTTGGAAGTGTTTCGCGGTTAGATGTGCTCATCCGTGACATGAAAGAGGAAATAACCGGGCATGTCACAATCGCCTTGGCAAGCTATGTTGTCTCTCCACTTCTTGATGAAGTGCTCAAAAACTTCCATCATGAAAACCCCGAAGTGACTTTTAGTATTGAAGTCATGACCAGCAGTGTGGTGACAACGAGCGTTTTGCAAAAGCAAGCGAGTATCGGAATCTGTCTGGTTCACAATCAGCATGATAAGCTCGAATATGTGAGACTTTTCCGCGAGTATTTCGGTTTCTTTTGCGGCCCGTCTCACCGTCTCTA
Source organism: Ochrobactrum sp. CM-21-5 (assembly GCF_014253075.1). Lineage (GTDB taxonomy): Bacteria > Pseudomonadota > Alphaproteobacteria > Rhizobiales > Rhizobiaceae > Brucella. The sequence goes on along the minus strand of NZ_JACLZJ010000017.1, from coordinate 10,017 downwards.
CGGACTTTCCGATCTGAAGTTGCAGGACCTGCGTGGAGAGGCATCGGTATCATTTAAAACTGATATGCTTACAGATGCTTTGCGCCCTGTGGCTATTCTGCGTGAAGAAGCACAACTCAATTCACGGATTATTGGAATGTCCGCAAATGCTGAAGAAGTTCGACGTATGATCGTTGCAGGCTTGGGGATAGGAGCCCTGCCTCTTCACGTTGCACAGCCCGATGTTGATGGAAAACTTCTCTGGCGACTACCACCATATGAAACTCCCCCTGCAATTGACATTTATGTGGTTCATAATCCAGACACGGTTCTTAATCGCGCAGAAGAGAGATTTCTTTCCGCGCTGCATCAACGGATCAATGAAGTTCCTCTCTGTCAGAGAGACTATACTTAGAGTGCCCAGGCGGCGTGGACGAATTTAAGCCAGTAGGATGTGTTGCAAACGTTTCGTGAATGATGACGCATTAGCATTTCGGCTTTACATCAACAGAGTTTAATTGATGTTCAAAGGCCGCCATTTCGACAAGTCCTTTATCCTTCTATGTGTGCGGTGGTATTTGGCTTACAATCTGAGCCTGCGTGATATGAAAGAAATGATGGCTGAGCGCGGCATTGCTATAGATCACTCGACCATGCATCGCTGGGTCTTGCATTTCAGTCCCAAACTGCTTGAGCGTTTCAATCGCAGGAAGCGCCAGATTACGCACAAATGGAAACTCGATGAAACCTATGTAAAGGTCAAAGGCGAGTGGCTTTATCTGTATCGTGCCATAGATAGCAACGGCGATACGGTGGCGTTCCTGTTGAGCAGAAACCGCAATCTCCAGGCTGCAAAGCGCTTTCTGCGCAAGGTCTTAACTCGTCACGGCAGACCGAAACAGATCACCATTGACGGCAGCCAAACCAACCGCACGGCAATCATGCAGTGCGACGCAGAGAACCGGTTGTTAAAGACAGGTAACCTCATCGCTATCCGGTCCAGCAAATACATGAACAATACCATCGAGCAAGATCATCGGCGCGTCAAACGCAGGATAAGATCGATGCTTGGCTTCAAGTCCGAGGCCAATGCCAGTATCACATTGGCTGGTATCGAACTCATTCACATGATGCGCAAACAGCAAGGCGCCTTTCCAACTGCGAAAGCACTCTCCCTCAAACAACAGTTCGGCATACTCTCAGCATAACTGCGCCCAGCGGTAAGCTGCAATTCGTCACAACCGAATTTTTGCAACAGAACTAAAAAACCCGCCATGCGGCGGGTTGATCAATGGTTGCGGGGGCGAGCTTTCATCTTTACTTGCGCTGCAAGCAAGTAAAGATGGTTGCGGGTTTAAATCGCGCAATTTCAGATTATTTAACAATGGCTTCCAGGGATATTGTCATCCCGCAAGGCGAACTTTTTGCAACATGGGCATAGCTACCTCGCCTTCAAACCAGAAGGCGAGCAACCAGTGAAGTCCAATCACTGATCGGCAGTCTGTTCTCGTTCCCAAGGCGCTGGCCGATTTATCAGTTCAACCATTTCTGGAACCGATGCAGCCGGTTCAGATAAGCCCAAGCAAAAATCCGAAAACCCCTCCGGCGTCATGACAATCAAACGCCCACTTATCAAGTCGTCTGCGAATCGTAGAATGGAGGAATGCGCAAACTCCGTCAGCGACTGACCGCATTGGTCGGCTACACGCTTAACCACTGCGGCGTCCGCTTCCGAAAGTCGTATCGTTATAATGTCTGTTTTCTCTTCCAAGCCATGTACCCGATTGCGATTATAACGTCCACCCTTCTACAGCACGACAGAACGGCCTGACTACCATTCTGATTTCTAGAGGGCACAATCGCCTGAATACCTGAAGTGCAGTCTGCCGCGCTCCCCATGAGCGCGGCAGATGATTGTCAAACAGTCACTCATCTGCCCTATTCCACGCTTTGATGACGGCTTTTGACAATACGAACGCACGGGCATCACCTCCTTTTTGATCCCGGACCATCTCGCCCAGCTCCGCCATAGAGAACCGCCTCAGCATTGGTACAAGCTCATCAGAATCAAAGCCCTCCGGGGGATTGGCAAAAATGCGCACGAGCGCACCGAAAATCGAAGCGCCGTGTATAAGTGGTTCACCCTTATATGCTTCAGCCATGCAGGTCAGAGCAGCGGAAACGATTGCATCACCATGCCTGCGAAGCGCCGTGGCAATCGAAGACGTAAAAGTGATATCTCCCGGCCTCCACGCGGTTGACGAAGTGCTCCGGGCAATAGCCAATCCTGCCTCAGACACAAGCCGTCGAATATCCAGGGCATCCTCATCGCCGGCAGCAAGAGCCGCGTGGAAGTCATCCATACGGTTCATCGCCTTACGCGCCCTGTTCGCAACAATGAACATACGTGCTTCGTCCTCTGGACTGCCGTAGGTGAAGAGACAGCAAGGCAACTGCGGCAAATCTCCCCGGCGCATCGCTGCAGCCCAGCGATGCTGTCCGTCGATGATTACCTTTGAACCGTCAGGCCGCCGCGATACCACCAGAGGCGCACAAAGCCGCCAATCGAAGTTTGCGGCGATGCTAGCGATAAGGCGGCGCGATCCGTCGTTGTCGATAGATCGCTGATAAGAACTGTCGACCGTCAGTGCGGCTACATGCACCCACTCGATACTCGGCATGGTGCCACACGGCGCGCCAAAGGCTATCTTCCGCTCGCTTCCCCGCTTTCCCCTAGAACCGGTTTTGCTTTTCGTGCCAAACTGAGCGGATTTCCCTGGGCCGATAGCCGTGATTTCCGGAACGATTTCGGCAATGAAACCTGCCAGAAGTTCAGGAACCTCCTCCGGTTTGCGGCACCACAACTTGCCACCATGTTCGATGACAACATGGCCAGCGTGAACGCGAGTTGTGCCGAGAGGTGTCGGGATCAGGAAAGATCCGTTGGGTAACTTGTCTTCCGTTATTCGATCGCAAACCCAGGGCGGCATCGCAGAACCGTCGTTGAGCCATGTACGAATGCCCCCGGCCAGCGGTATTGATTGCTGTTGCATTATGATCGTTCTCCTGAAATGTCGCGGCCCTATGCGCACGACGCCGCAGGCTATGGGCGGTATGTTTCAGCAATGAGAACAAGAAAATTAAATAATATTATAATAATATAACTGCATAAATAGTGCTTGATACGTAAGAATATCCAAATAAAAATACAGATTTAAACGATTAATTTCATTTGAAAATATTATATATAATTTGATATTATGCAAAAAATACAACTTCTTTATGTATATAAATTTAGCATTGTTTGTCTTCATGGGAAAACGTTGATCACATCATTAGAATTCTGCTATCTTATATAAAATTAGTATTTATATAAATTCAACATTACAATTTATGAAAAAATTCAAAAAATTTATAATATCTGTGATATATTTTGTTAACTCCATATTAACCTACCGAAACTGTGTAGGCTCCCACGGTCGCGACCATCCCGTCCCGACAAAACTATAAAGGGACAATAAGTTATCAAAATACGAAAAACCGCCATCATCAAATGGATCGCTCATCACAATTAGTGTCATCAAGCGTTACAAACAAACTGGCACCCGTGCCGCAAGCGGGCTTTGCGGATCGAACTCCTCCTGTTCATGCACGAGTCCCTTTTGCTCAATAACAGAAGCAAGCTCTGCGATCGAGCTTTCCGCCATTTCACCGATACGAACCAGACCTTGCCCTTTCGAACCAACCCGTCGAAGAAGATCGGCATTCATCATATGCGGATGCAGGCGAACCCCGGCCGATACAAGTAACTGCTGCTCTATGTAGCGGAAGATACGGACGCCGCCTGCGTCCATATCCCCCCAATGAAAGGTCGGAACTGCGGCCTGACGGGCCAGCCTTGCAATCGTCTCCATTACAGGCCGTGAAGGGAACCCTCCCGAATAAATCACCAATCCGTCGTCGCCATGCCCGATCTCACGAACATAGCGTACGAAGGATGCGAAGTTTTCAATCGTCAGCAGGTAGGTCGGCCTCGCATACAGGCTGATACGCCCTGCACATTCGGCTGGCGTTCCGACAAAAGGCATTTTCGGGAACGGCTGGCCATCCAACGCAATGGAACCATGGATGAGCACGGGCTGAGGAAGGCGTCTTATGCCAGCGCTGGCGAGCAATTCTTCGGCATCCAGCCCGATTTGCGACTCTGCCTGCGGATAGAGGCGCGCGATCGCCAACGCCACTGAACTGAGATTACGTTCAAGCGCTTTGCTGTCACCTGAAGCCAACCTGGAAAACGTACGGAAATCCATTTCATTTTCCGTTGGTTCGGCAAGGCGCTCACATATCGCCCCAGCCAGCCGGAGCACCTGCCCCAGCGTTCTCCCTTTCCCCGATTCAATGCCCAGATATGAAAGCTTACGTCCCCATGCGAAAGCGGCTTCATCGATCAGCCGTGACGCACCTTCCGGCAGGTCGTCTCGCTCGCGAAGCGCCGCCAGAGTTTCCGTCGCCAATTTGGGTGCCGGTTGTCTTCCAGTCCGCTGGTAAAGCACCCCGGCATCCCGCAGCTTCACGCTTTTTATGACGCGTTCCCACTTCGGGCCGGCGTATACGACATCGATTCCACCTTCCTTTTCCAGAGAAACCAAGCCTTCTTCAAAGGCGTCTCCCTCATCGACGGTCAACCCGCTCCAGTCGATTGACGCCGCCCAGCGGCTTGCGTCCGGATTCTTCTCGTATCGGTCGAGCAGATAATCGACCAGCGATGCGATATTCGAAAAGCTGCGACGAGTCATTCCGCGGCCTGACTCTCCGTGCTCAGGCGCGCCGCCAGTTCCTGATCGGTCACATGCTGGGGATTGGCCGCGCGCATCTCCCGCCGGGTTCTGTCTTTTATCTTGATAGATTCCGCAGCCGAGACATCGCCGCTACGAAACACGTCTATGATGTAATTAAGATTTTCATAGACCACGGCGCGCTTCTCCGTAGGCGCTGCGATCACCACCTGAAGACCGATTTCGCGATAGAAATCCAGCAATGTCCGCTGGTTTGGACCATCCATCTTGCTGAAGGCCTCGTCAAAAACAGCAAGACCCACGCCGATATCGGCGTGATCTTCCGAATGCCGCGCGCCGTGATAAGCGCCAGCAAGCGCCGCACCGATCACTACATAGAAAGGCACCTGACGTTCGGCTCCGCTCGCCACGCCACGGCGCCGGTCGAAGCTAGTCGTACGATCGGCCGCCGCATTATGGATTTTCAGATCATAGGTGAAATAATTCTGGTAATCCTGAAAAACAGTGAAGTCGAAAGTGTCATCCGCCAACAATTGCTCGACCTGCCGGACGGCCCGGATGTGCCGCTCATCTCGAGGCTGTGCTCGCCCGAACAGAGCGTCGAGCACGCTATCGTCTGTTTCGCTGTCGCGTACGAGACGATAAAGATCTTCGAATTCCCGCTTAACCGTCGTCTTGAGACTGTATGTCTCCCCATGAAGCGGGCGGGACCTAAGCGCTTTTGCGAGCCTATCCATCTCCACATCCATTTGCCCGAACCTGTTGTTCAATTCATGGATGAACGTAGTCTTGAACAACAACGTGACCCGGCCTGCCGCTTCCTCGGCCTGTTGCCGATAACGAATGAGTTCGTTGCCCTCGAGCGTGGCGACGCCTTCCATCACCCAAGGTTTGACGACTTCGATAATCGGGGCCTGTGTGTGGCCTTCCAGCGCATCCGGAAAGGCTATCGCGTAGCGGCCCAACGCCGCCCTGACCTCATAAGCCAAGGATTGGTGCCCTTCCTTGGCAGCATTGGCCCTATGCGCCATATCCTCCGCGATTTTCCGTGGCGAACGCGATGCAAACTCGGCATAGCGCTTCCGCACCGGTTGAAAGATGTCCAACGAATGCACCGCGGCTTTAAACTGACGGCGGTTATAAGCCAAGGAAAACCATGAACCGGGCTGCGCCTCGCCGCCTTCCAGCTTTTGTTTGATTTGCTGAATCTCAGCCTTCAGTGAGGCGCGTTCGGACACAAGCTCGTCCCGGTCCTCGTCTAGGCTTTTAATCACCCACGTCGAACGCTGTTCGGCCTCCGTCAGTTGGGGGTCGACCTCAGCAGAGATTCGTTCAAGACGCTGGCGGGCCTCGGCGCGCCGCTCGGCAAGGTCGCTATAGGTCGATGTGATGGTTTCCAGCCTGTCCTTGTCCTCAACCGGTTTGGCGCATTGCTCAAGCCGGTCCAACACATCCTTAAAAAAATGCTCTTTGCCGCGATGAACTTGCAGCAGATCAATGCGCTCATCGATCCGCTTTTGCAGCGTCTCGATCATGAGCGGCGCGGCGGCACGGCCGATCTTCATCCCCTGAGCGCGACGCATTTCCGTGACAAGGCCATCATGATAGGCGCCGTCGGCCATGACGGCCCGGTTTGCGGACAGAAGCTCGTCCTGATTGGCGGCGAGACGAACGTTTCCAAGCCTGAAGACCACAAAAGCCATCGCCAGTGGATCGTCGCTGCGGATCATCGAAGCCAGCGTTCCAGGTTCCGACATCCTCGAGCGGGACTGGAGCTTTCGGGTATTGGCGATCCGGCAGCCGGGATAGTTACTTCTGCCACGCCTCAAAATCTCGGTCGCGCGATAAGCATGCTCTGGATCGACGATCACCGTCTCCCGATCACGGCCGAGTAAAGCCTCGACCGCATCGCGCCAATGTTCGTCAACCACCTCCGCAACCTCGCAGAGCGTTCGCGGCTGCATTCCTTCCCGGCGAAGCGTCTCCATGAATTTAACGGTTGTCGGGTCAAGAAGAACCTGGCCTCGCCGCGCGGCCTCGAGCTGCTCGCTATCCCGCTTGAGCTCGTCGTCGATCAGCCTCTTTTGGTAAATCGCATCATCGCGCTGCTGCGTGGCTTTTTCTATGCGCGAGCGCGCCGCCCCGGCCACAGCCGCGAGTATCGCTTCCATGCCGGCGGGGTCGCGTGGCCATTCGGGCGGAGCCGCGCCCCGGCTGGCTTCCTCGACCTGTTCCAGGGCGCGAATCAGCTCACCCGGATTGATGATCGCAAGCCGATCGCGCCATTTGAGCAACTCCACGGCTCTGGCGGCGGAGAAATATCTTTGACCAAGTCTTTGCACGATGACCGCGCTTTCGCGATCCAGGTCCTTGATCTGTCTTTCGACCTCGTCTCGCTTGGCCTGCGTTCCGCTCGCCGCCAGTTGCCGCCTTATTGCGTCCCGCGTTTCTTCTTCCCGCTCTTTTTCTTCCTCAACGCGCTTGAGGTCGGCTTCCGCTCCGCGCAACCGGTCTAGCTTCGTCCGCTTATCGCGGAGGTTTGCAAAAAGAGCGCCCAGCGTTTCCACAAGCAAGGCGGTCTTCTCAACGGCCCGGCAGTCCGCTTCCTCATTCACAAGCCTTATGAATTCCACGATCTGAAGATCGATCGCCCGCAGCGCGTCCAGGCGCTCCTCCAGATTACCAATCGTCTTTTTGATTTCCTGATAGCGCTGGATCGAATCCCGCAATTCAGCAATGTTGATCGGATTCGGTTCCAGAAGATGTTTCTTGACGAACTGTTCAACCGACGACATGTCCGTGAAGGAAAGCGCGGCGACGAAAGTGCGGATGAAACGCTCGGGATCGCCGCGCAATTTATTCGTAAAGAGTACGCGCATATATTCGCGGATAAACGTCCGTGCATTATCCGGCGTGTAAAGACCCCCGCCACACGCATTACACACCCGCTCCAACCGCTGCTTGACCGCACGCCACTCTGCCGGTCGCGATGCCCCGTCCTTCTCGTCGATCAGCATTCCGGTATCGAAACGGGCACCGTCGGCGATGAAACGCCCCACCACGTCCGCCGTCTGCCCTCGCATGACTTCGATCGCGAGTCCGAGAGTGACCGGTCGCCGCAAGCCTTCGGTGTCCTCAAAGACCAACGCGATATAGCTCCGTGCGTCTTGCCGAACGAACGTGTCGTCGTTGAGTTGGCCAAGACAATATCCGGCGAGGCTGCGCTCCGATCGCTGACCGCTCTCGCCCGCCGAACGGTTGAATCGGTAGAACCGGGACGAACCGCCCGCCATCACCGCCTGGATTAAGTCGATGATCGTCGACTTTCCCGAAGCGTTCTTCCCAAGTATCGCGGCATCGCCGGCCAGATCTAGATCGGCGTGCGCCATGAGATGCCAATTGAGGAGAACAATTCGTCTGAGTTCGATCACGATGCGGCCTCCCCAATCACCGGCGCCCCTCCTCCTGGGGTATCGTGACGGCGCCAGAAAGGAGCGCCTCAAGGGACGCGACAAAATCATCTCCTGCGACCGTGGCCACAAGCGCGCGTATGTCGAGAGCCATGTCCTGCTCTTCCGTATCGAACCCGCCCAGCCACACCAGCGCGCGTTTTTCCAGCATTTCTAGCACTTCGCGGAACGCTCCCGGAGCGAGACCGGCACGGCGCGTCCCGGCGACGATTTCCTGATAAGCCGCATAAGTCTCGTTCAGGCTCGTCCGCACCGTGCCTTTGTCCTCGATACTCCCCAGTTGCAGAGCTTCCTCCCAGAGGCGTCGCAACACGAGCATCACCACTGTTTCGTCAATGCGCATGCGCGGCAGCGACATCCGCTCCGAATCCGGCAATATCCCAGCCCATCCTTCAGCTTCACGATACATCAGACGATATCCCGCCACCTCGAAATAGCCTTCGACCAGCGCTTTCAGCTTCGGACGATGGAGCGTCTCCAAAAGGGTGGCGGACCCACGGTCTTCGGCGTGAACGAATTGGTCGCGCATCAAATGTCCGATAAGCTGAGTGACCCGCTCGAAGTCGCGGAAATTATTCTCTTCCAGCGTGGCGAACTCAAGAAGCATTCTCCGCCTCCAATATAATGCCATCGAGGCGTTTCACGATAAATCCCGGACAATCCAGCCAATCGTTGGAGATCGGCTGCGCGTCGTCGCGAATGAATTTGAACCGGTCTCGCAACGCCGTCGCCAGCGATGAGTTGTCATCCTTGCCAAGGCCCCCAGCCACCAACAGTCGCAACGCTTCAAACGCGAGAAAGTCGTCAACGGTCTCGATGGCCAGAGACGCTCCGGACGCTTCGCCATGCGGAGGTACGCGTCGCTCCAGAAACCGGCTCACCTTGGCCGGCGAGATAATGAGGCGGTCGAGATAACCCTTTTCCAGCATGCGGCGTAAGTCCATGATCGGATCGGGTGGCGGTATCGAGAGATCGCTGCCCGACACGACGGCGCGCACGCCGCGCGGCTTCGCCAACAGACCCGGCGCAAGAAAGGGGATGCGAGGCTCGATCGGTCCGCGGATCGTCATTTCTCGGATGCGGCCCGCCATCATGTCATCCAGGCTTCGGATGATATGCTCGCTGCGCTGGAGAAAGCTCGTGCGCCGTCCGGCGTACCGAACCACGTTACGCAACCTCGTTTCAAGCCTTGCGCGATGTCGCTGGATAGCCTCGAAAACGTCCTCGATACGCCCGAAGACGCGGCGTATGCTTGAAATATCCTCATAGACGAGATCACGCGCCTCTACGGTGGTCTGCGCCAGTTTCGCTTCAAGATAGGCGTCTGCGATAGCCGCGGTGTCTATGCTGGAATCCTCAAGCCTGTCCAACGCAGTGAGGATGGAGCGGCGATGGCGGTAGGGATGGGCGGTGGTGGTAATCGCAGTGTAGTCGCGCAGAAGCACACGTTCTACGAAATCCTCGAAATAGCGCTGCAGACGGTCGGCCAGTGTTTCGGAAGAAAGAACCCGGCGATCTATGTCCCTCAGCGCCGAGAGCACGCTACGAAGATACCGCCCGAAGCCAGCTGCGTCCCGCGCCGCCTTGTTTAAGCCCAAAGCATTCTCCGCCGGCTTTTCCTCGACTGGACTTGCCCTTATTTAGTGGAGAGGTTCTGTCTCAAAATTCCGGTTCATGATCTCGAACTGGATCGGCGATTTATACCCGAGGGCAGAATGTCTGCGCACGGGATTATAGAACCCGTCAATATATTCGCCAATGGCTTTGGTTGC
>NZ_JACLZJ010000016.1 GCF_014253075.1 Ochrobactrum sp. CM-21-5 | reverse complement strand
TCCGGCGCGGCGTCAATCTGGTCATAGGCCTTGAAGTCACCAAAGAACTTCGTGATCGCCGCCGTCAGCGACGTCTTGCCATGGTCAACGTGACCAATCGTGCCAATGTTAACGTGGGGCTTCGTACGTTCAAACTTACTCTTCGCCATTTGAGCTCTCCGTAGATTTAGCCTGCTCAGGCATTCTTTTAATTGGGCGCGTAACCTGTGCGGTTACGCAAACTTCTTCTGGATTTCCTGCGCGACCGCCGTCGGAACCGGCTCATAATGGTCGAACTGCATCGTGTACTGCGCACGACCCTGAGACATCGAACGCAGCGAGTTCACGTAGCCAAACATATTGGCAAGTGGAACATTTGCGTTGACAACCGTAGCAATACCGCGGGCTTCAGTGCCGGAAATCTGACCACGACGTGAATTCAGATCGCCGATAACATCGCCGACGTAATCCTCCGGTGTCACGACCTCGACCTTCATGATCGGCTCGAGAAGCTGGGCTCCAGCCTTCTGCGCGCCTTCACGGAATGCTGCACGGGCAGCGATTTCGAAGGCGAGAACCGACGAGTCAACGTCATGATATGCGCCGTCGATCAGCGTAGCCTTCACGCCAAGCATCGGGAATCCGGCAAGCGGACCCGCGCCCATGACGCTTTCGATACCCTTCTGGACACCAGGAATATACTCTTTCGGAACAGCGCCGCCGACGATCTTCGATTCGAAGATGAAATCGTCGCCTTCATGCGGTTCGAAAATAATCTTGACGCGAGCGAACTGACCCGAACCACCCGACTGCTTCTTGTGGGTGTAGTCGATTTCAGCAGCCTTCGTGATGGTTTCACGATAAGCAACCTGCGGCGCGCCAATGTTGGCCTCAACCTTGAATTCGCGCTTCATGCGATCAACCAGAATGTCGAGGTGAAGCTCACCCATACCCGCAATGATCGTCTGGCCGGATTCTTCATCCGATTTGACGCGGAAGGACGGATCTTCGGCAGCCAGACGGTTGAGCGCGATGCCCATCTTTTCCTGGTCGGCCTTGGTCTTCGGTTCGATAGCGATTTCGATGACCGGATCCGGGAATTCCATGCGCTCAAGAATAACCGGCTTCAGCGGATCGCAAAGCGTGTCGCCAGTGGTGGTCTCCTTGAGGCCTGCCAGAGCAACGATATCGCCTGCAAAGGCTTCTTCGATGTCTTCGCGGGAATTCGAGTGCATCTGAAGCATACGACCGATGCGTTCGCGCTTGCCCTTGACGGTATTTTCAAGCGAAATGCCCTTAGTCACCTTGCCCGAATAGATGCGGGCGAAGGTCAGCGAGCCGACGAACGGATCGTTCATGATCTTGAATGCCAGCAGCGAAAGCGGTGCGTCATCCGAAGATTCGCGGGTCGTTTCCGTTTCGGTCTTGACGTCGATACCCTTGATCGCAGGTACTTCGTTTGGAGCCGGTAGGAAGTCGACAACAGCGTCGAGAAGCGGCTGAACGCCACGGTTTTTAAACGCCGTACCACACAGAACCGGATGGAACTGAACAGCGATGGTTCCCTTACGGATCAGCGCGCGCAGTTCATCATTCGACGGCATATTGCCTTCGAGGTAGGCTTCCATAGCCGACTCTTCGACTTCAACAGCCGTTTCGATCAGCTTTTCACGGAACTCTTCAGCCTTTGCCTGCATGTCGGCAGGGATCTCGCCAACGATAGTGGCACCACCGATCGTGCCGTCCCAGGTATAGGACTTCATTTCGATCAGATCGATAACGCCTTCGAATTCGGTTTCAGCACCGATTGGCAGCTGAACAACCAGAGCGGTCGCACCAAGACGGGTCTTGATCATGTCGACGCAGCGATAGAAGTCTGCACCGATCTTATCCATCTTGTTGACGAAGACCATGCGCGGAACATGATACTTCTCTGCCTGACGCCAGACGGTTTCCGTCTGAGGCTCAACGCCAGCATTGGCATCGAGAAGCGCGATAGCGCCGTCAAGAACACGCAGCGAACGCTCTACTTCAATCGTAAAGTCGACGTGACCGGGCGTATCGATGATGTTGAAGCGGCGCTTCTTGCCATCACGACCCTGCCAGAACGTGGTCGTTGCAGCAGAGGTGATCGTGATTCCACGCTCCTGCTCCTGCTCCATCCAGTCCATTGTCGACGCACCATCATGGGTTTCGCCGATCTTATGGTTCTTACCCGTGTAGAACAGGATACGTTCGGTCGTGGTGGTCTTACCGGCGTCAATATGCGCCATAATACCGAAATTGCGGTAGTCTTCGATTTTATATTCACGGGCCATGATAGTTGCTCTTTGAATAGGTTTCGACGATTACCAGCGGTAATGCGAGAAGGCGCGATTGGCTTCAGCCATACGGTGCGTGTCTTCACGCTTCTTCACAGCAGAACCGCGGTTGTTGGCCGCATCAAGCAGCTCACCCGACAGACGATCGACCATGGTCGTTTCGTTGCGGCCACGAGCAGCATTGATGAGCCAGCGAATGGCAAGAGCCTGACGACGCTCAGGACGCACATCGACCGGAACCTGATAGGTTGCACCGCCAACGCGACGCGAACGGACTTCGATATGCGGAGCAACATTGTCGAGCGCCTGATGGAACAGCCCGACCGGCTCTTGCTTCGTCTTGTCTTCAATCGTGCTCAACGCACCGTAAACGATGCTTTCGGCGACTGACTTCTTACCATGCAGCATGACTGCATTCATAAACTTCGTGATAACGAGATCACCGAACTTCGGATCCGGATTGATCTCACGCTTTTCTGCTTTGTGGCGTCTGGACATTTCGTCTGGTCTTTCAATTACATCGGGCTCAACTCGCCTACTGGCGGCCGGTATCCCCGGAAAATCTTACTTAGGACGCTTGGCACCGTACTTGGAGCGGCGCTGCTTGCGGTTCTTGACACCCTGGGTATCGAGAACACCGCGGATAATGTGGTAGCGCACACCCGGCAAGTCCTTAACACGACCGCCACGGATCATCACAACGGAGTGCTCCTGCAGGTTATGCCCTTCACCGGGGATATAACCGATAACTTCGAAGCCGTTGGTCAGACGAACCTTGGCAACCTTACGCAGAGCCGAGTTCGGCTTCTTTGGGGTCGTCGTATAAACGCGGGTGCAAACACCGCGCTTCTGCGGATTAGCCTGCAGAGCGGGAACCTTGTTACGCTTCACCGGCGCAATACGCGGCTTGCGGATCAACTGGTTTACGGTTGGCATACAACCTTCCTCTTTCAAAAATCTCGTATCATTGCCCATAAGGGCCGTTTCACCGTTATGCTCATGCACAAAATCCGGGACCAGCCTCCCTAAGCGGTGGCCACCCCGAACAAAAGCAGAGGAAGCAGAAGCTTCATGCGAACGGCAAGTTGCATTTCGATCGTAAAACGAACCCTGTTTGAGACGAACTTCGGGACGCGGCGCCCCGAACAAGCCAGTCTCACATCGGCTCAGATGGGCTGCTGATACGTGTTTGGAGCCGTTTCGTCAAGGGTGAAGCGTTAAGTTTCTTCATCAGAGGACGGAAAACCGGCGTTTCTAGCCTACTCAGACAAGTTAGAACGCCGCTATTGCCGTCACATCGCGTCTATTTCGCGATCAAAACCGTCAATTTCATCTACCAGCATGGCGCGTCCACGCCATACGAGCTATTGAAGCACATCTGAGTCGAAACGCAACAAAATATTAAGGAATTATCAATGTCCTCTACCTCCGCGCCTGCCGGCGACGATTCGCCAGCCGTTCACCTCGTCATCGCCGATGTCTGGAACGAGGGTGACGAATCCCCTGTCGAGGTACATCTGCTTCTGAAAGCCGATGAAAATGAAGACCTCGTTCAGACCGTTCTCGGTATTCTGGCTGAGGAAGGCTTCCATGAAGCTGAACTTCTGGAGATGGGGACGCTGACCGAGGAACCTGAAGAAGAGCCGCATAAAAGCGCATGGAAGACCGCGATCAGCGGTGAAGTCGCACTCATCGAATTTGAAGACGAGCACGAAGAGTAATTCTTCGGAGCATTGGGAGGGCAGGCGTTCTTGTCCGGCCACCTTCCTCACCCAAATAAAAAGGCCGCCCGAAGGCGGCCTTTTTCTGTTGCTGAGTTGCCGATTACTCGGCAGCGTTGTTGGTCATGTCCACCAGCATGGCATTGGCTTCCGCCGAACCGGAAGACTTGCGGCGTTCATCAATGATGAGTTCGTCGCGAGCCGTGGCAATACGGCGGATCTGGTTGGTCATGCCGCCAGTACCAGCCGGGATGAGACGACCGACAATGACGTTTTCCTTAAGACCCTGAAGGGTGTCCATTTTGCCGGCAACCGCCGCTTCGGTAAGCACGCGGGTCGTTTCCTGGAACGACGCAGCCGAGATGAAGGACGGTGTCTGCAACGAAGCCTTCGTGATACCGAGGAGAACAGGATTGCCGGAGCCTGGCTTCTTGCCTTCTTCGATGAGACGTTCGTTAATCTCGTCCAGTTCGATGCGATCAACGTGATCGCCCGGAATGTAACCGGTATCGCCGGTCTCCGTGATCTCGACCTTCTGCAGCATCTGGCGAACAATCACTTCAATGTGCTTGTCGTTGATCAAAACGCCCTGCAAGCGATAGACTTCCTGGATTTCATTGACGAGGTACGAAGCGAGAGCTTCAACACCCTTGATTGCCAGAATGTCGTGCGGCGCAGGATTGCCGTCGAGGATGTATTCACCCTTTTCGATGACGTCGCCGTCCTGGAGATGGAACGGCTTGCCCTTCGGAATAAGGTACTCCACTGGTTCGACCGTATCGTCGTTCGGCTCGATGATGATGCGACGCTTGTTCTTGTAGTCGCGCCCGAAACGAACCGTACCATCGATCTCGGCGATGACGGCATGATCCTTTGGACGACGCGCTTCGAAAAGCTCCGCGACGCGCGGCAGACCACCGGTAATGTCCTTGGTCTTGGCGCTTTCCATCGGCAGACGGGCAATAACGTCACCCGCCTTCACATGCGCTCCGGGTTCGACCGAAAGGATCGACTCAACGGAGAGCAGGAAGCGTGCATCACCGCCCTTGGACAACTTATGCACCTTGCCAGCCTTGTCCTTGATCACCATCGCCGGCTTCAGATCCGACCCGCGTGGCGTCGAACGCCAGTCGATAACGACACGCTTGGTGATGCCGGTGGATTCGTCTGTCGTTTCCGAAACCGAAAGGCCGTCGACGAGATCTTCGAACTCGACGAAACCTTCCACTTCCGTAAGGATCGGACGGGTGTACGGATCCCACTCGGCAATACGCTGACCACGCTTGACCGCATCGCCCTCGTCTACGAACAGACGCGAACCATACGTTACACGGTGTACCGCACGTTCCTTGCCGGATGCGTCGAGGATCAGAACGGCCATATTACGGCCCATCACCACCAGATTGCCATCCGAGTTGCGAACCACATTGCGGTTGCGCAACTTGACCGTGCCTTCATAGGACGCTTCGAGATAGGAAGAGTCCACAACCTGCGCAGTACCGCCCAAGTGGAAGGTACGCATGGTAAGCTGAGTGCCCGGCTCGCCAATCGACTGAGCGGCGATAACGCCGACAGCTTCACCCTGGTTGACCGGAGTACCGCGTGCAAGATCGCGACCGTAGCACTTGGCGCAGACGCCGTTGCGAGTTTCGCAGGTAAGAGCCGAACGGATACGGATCGACTGGATACCAGCCTTCTCGATCAGATCTACGTCCTTTTCCTCGATCATGCGACCGGCTTCGACGATAACTTCGCCAGAGATCGGATGCAGGATCGGGTCAAGCGCCGTACGGCCCAGAACACGCTGGCCGATGGAAGCCACGATCTGGCCGGCATCGACGATCGGCTGCATGGTGAGACCGATTTCGGCGCCGCAATCGACTTCCGAAATGATCGCATCCTGTGCAACGTCAACGAGACGGCGGGTAAGATAGCCCGAGTTAGCGGTCTTCAAGGCGGTGTCTGCCAGACCCTTACGGGCACCGTGAGTCGAGTTGAAGTACTCGTTAACGGTCAGGCCTTCCTTGAAATTCGAGATGATCGGGGTTTCGATGATTTCACCCGACGGCTTGGCCATAAGACCACGCATACCGCCCAGCTGACGCATCTGGTTGACCGAACCACGGGCACCGGAATGCGACATCATATAGACCGAGTTCATCTGCTTCTGGCGACCGGTCACCGGATCGAATTCGACGGCCTTCAGGCGCGCCATCATCTCTTCGGTGATCTTGTCGGTTGCCTTGCCCCAGGCGTCAACGACCTTGTTGTACTTTTCGCCCTGAGTGATCAGGCCGTCATTGTACTGCTGTTCGTATTCGGTCGTAAGCGCTTCGGTATCAGCAACGATCTTCGCCTTCGCATCCGGAATGACCATGTCATCCTTGCCGAAGGAAATGCCCGCACGGCAGGCATGAGCGAAGCCCAACTGCATGATACGGTCACAGAAAATGACCGTCTCTTTCTGGCCGCAATGACGATAGACGTGGTCGATCATCTTAGAGATGTTCTTCTTCGTCAGTTCCTGATTGCAGATGTCGAACGGCACATTCGCATTTTTCGGCAGCAATTCGCCAACGATCAGGCGGCCCGGTGTCGTGTCGTAAATCTTCGACACGGTATTACCTTCCGCATCGACCGTTCTGAAACGCCCCTTGATCTTTGTGTGCAGCGTTACAACCTTGGTTTCAAGCGCATGCTGCAATTCGCCCATATCGGCGAACGCCATGCCCTCGCCAGGCTCCTTCTCCGCCACGATGGACAGATAATAGAGGCCGAGAACCATGTCCTGCGACGGAACGATGATCGGTGCGCCGTTAGCCGGATGCAGGATGTTGTTGGTCGACATCATCAGCACGCGTGCTTCAAGCTGGGCTTCAAGCGACAGCGGAACGTGGACGGCCATCTGGTCACCGTCGAAGTCGGCGTTGAATGCCGTACAAACGAGCGGATGCAGCTGGATAGCCTTGCCTTCAATCAGGGTCGGCTCGAACGCCTGAATACCAAGACGATGCAGCGTAGGCGCACGGTTCAGAAGAACCGGATGCTCACGGATGACTTCGTCAAGGATATCCCAAACTTCCGGACGTTCCTTTTCAACCAGCTTCTTTGCCTGCTTGACGGTCGAGGAATAACCCTTGGCGTCAAGACGTGCGTAGATGAACGGCTTGAACAGTTCCAGAGCCATCTTCTTCGGCAGACCGCACTGGTGCAGCTTCAGTTCCGGGCCCGTCACGATAACCGAACGGCCCGAATAGTCTACGCGCTTGCCAAGCAGATTCTGGCGGAAGCGACCCTGCTTGCCCTTGAGCATATCGGACAGCGACTTCAGTGGACGCTTGTTGGCGCCGGTGATTACGCGGCCACGACGGCCGTTATCGAACAGCGCATCGACAGCTTCCTGCAACATGCGCTTTTCGTTACGGATGATGATGCCGGGTGCGCGCAGTTCGATCAGGCGCTTCAGACGGTTGTTACGATTGATGACGCGACGATAGAGATCGTTCAGATCGGACGTAGCGAAACGACCGCCATCCAGCGGCACGAGCGGACGCAGGTCCGGCGGGATCACCGGCACAATCTTCATGATCATCCATTCCGGTCGGTTTCCCGATTCCAGAAAGTTTTCGACGATCTTCAAACGTTTCATCAGCTTCTTCTGCTTCAGGTCCGAAGTGGTCTCGGCAAGCTCGACGCGCAGATCGGCGGCAATCTTGTCAAGTTCCATCGAAGCCAGAAGCTCGTAGATAGCTTCAGCACCAATGAGAGCCGTGAACTGGTCTTCGCCGAATTCATCGACGGCAATCATATATTCTTCTTCCGAAAGGAGCTGATGCTCCTTCAGGGAGGTCAGCCCCGGTTCGGTAACGATATAGTTCTCGAAATACAGGACACGCTCAATATCCTTGAGCGTCATGTCCAGGAGCGTGCCGATACGGCTCGGCAGCGACTTCAGGAACCAGATGTGGGCAACCGGAGCTGCGAGTTCGATGTGGCCCATCCGCTCGCGGCGAACGCGCGAGAGCGTGACTTCCACGCCGCACTTTTCGCAGATGATGCCTTTATACTTCATCCGCTTGTACTTGCCGCACAAGCATTCATAATCCTTGATCGGGCCAAAGATGCGCGCGCAGAAGAGACCATCGCGTTCAGGCTTGAACGTGCGGTAGTTGATCGTCTCCGGCTTCTTGATCTCGCCGTATGACCAGGACAGAATCTTCTCAGGGCTGGCGATCGAGATTCTGATGGAATCGAACGTTTGCGCCGGAGCCTGAGGATTGAAAAGATTCATGACCTCTTGGTTCATGCCGTTCTCCTTGAGGGCGATCCGCCGCCCTTGTGTCGTCGATGACAAGCTGAAAACCCTTGCCATCCTGAAAAGAAATCGCGGAATTATGCAGTTTGGAACTGACAATACGGGCGCGCCACGGCAATACCATGGCGCGCCTTAGTGTTTTTATTCCGCCGCGTCCGGAAGGGCCGGCTGCTGTTCGTCGCGCGTATCGTCCAGCTCGACATTGAGGCCAAGCGAACGCATTTCCTTGACGAGAACGTTGAAGCTCTCCGGAATACCCGCTTCGAACGTGTCGTCTCCGCGCACGATCGCTTCGTAGACCTTGGTGCGTCCAGCAACGTCGTCCGACTTGACCGTAAGCATTTCCTGCAGCGTGTAAGCCGCACCATATGCTTCCAGAGCCCAGACCTCCATTTCACCGAAGCGCTGGCCACCGAACTGCGCCTTACCACCAAGCGGCTGCTGGGTGACGAGCGAGTAAGGTCCGATCGAACGCGCGTGGATCTTGTCGTCGACCAGGTGGTGGAGCTTCAGCATATAGATGTAGCCCATGGTCACCTGACGGTCGAACGGCTCGCCCGTACGTCCATCATACAGCGTCGACTGACCCGAAGTCGCAAGACCCGCATCCGTCAGCATCGCATTGATATCGGCCTCAACCGCGCCATCGAAAACCGGTGTTGCGATCGAAACGCCACGCTTCACCTGATTGGCCAGCATGACAACGGAATCGTCGTCATATGACCGGACCGGTTCGTTGCGATCATTGTCCGGATAGATGTGCTCCAGCGTATCGCGCAGCGGCTGGATATCCGCCGTCTTGCGATAAACGTCGAGAAGCTCACCGATCTTCTTACCCATACCGGCACATGCCCAGCCAAGATGGGTTTCCAAAATCTGGCCCACATTCATACGGCTCGGCACACCAAGCGGGTTAAGAACGATATCGGCATGCGTACCGTCTTCGAGGAATGGCATGTCTTCGACGGGCAGAATGCGGGAAACCACACCCTTGTTGCCGTGACGACCAGCCATCTTGTCACCCGGCTGGATCTTGCGCTTAACAGCGACAAAGACCTTGACCATCTTCATGACGCCTGGGGGCATCTCGTCGCCGCGCTGCACCTTTTCGACCTTGTCCATGAAACGTGCTTCGAGCAGCTTCTTGGAATCGTCGTACTGACTGCGGAGCGCTTCGAGTTCGCCCTGGAGCTTCTCGTCGTCAACGGCGAACTGCCACCACTGCGACCGCGGATACTCGGCCATCAGTTCGCGGGTGATCGCCGTACCCTTCTTGAACCCCTTCGGACCCGCAGCAGCAACCTTGCCATCGATCATGTCAGCAAGACGGCCATAGACGTTGCGGTCTAGAATAGCCTGCTCGTCATCACGGTCCTTGGCGAGACGCTCGATTTCCTCGCGCTCGATAGCCATGGCACGTTCATCCTTTTCAACGCCGTGGCGATTGAAAACGCGAACTTCCACAACCGTACCGTAGGTTCCGGGCGGCATACGCATGGAGGTGTCACGAACGTCGGATGCCTTCTCACCGAAGATGGCGCGCAAAAGCTTTTCTTCCGGCGTCATCGGGCTTTCGCCCTTCGGCGTGATCTTGCCGACAAGAATGTCGCCAGGATGCACTTCAGCACCGATGTAAACGATACCTGCCTCGTCGAGATTCTTCAGCGCTTCTTCCGAAACGTTCGGAATATCGCGAGTGATTTCCTCAGGTCCAAGCTTCGTGTCACGAGCGGCGACTTCGAATTCCTCGATGTGAATCGAGGTGAAGACGTCATCCGAAACGATCTTCTCGGAAAGCAGGATCGAGTCTTCGTAGTTGTAGCCGTTCCAAGGCATGAACGCGACGAGCACGTTGCGACCGAGAGCCAGATCGCCCAGATCCGTCGACGGACCGTCGGCAATGATGTCACCCTTCTGGATACGATCACCAACCCGGACAAGCGGGCGCTGATTGATACAGGTGTTCTGGTTCGAACGCTGGAACTTCATCAGGCGATAAATATCGACGCCCGACTTGGACGGGTCGAGATCTTCCGTCGCGCGGATAACGATACGGGTCGCATCGACCTGATCGACGATACCACCACGACGCGCACCGATAGCGGCGCCGGAGTCGCGTGCCACGATCGGTTCCATCCCCGTACCGACGAACGGCGCTTCAGCGCGAACGAGCGGCACAGCCTGACGCTGCATGTTCGAACCCATGAGGGCGCGGTTAGCGTCATCGTTTTCCAGGAATGGAATAAGCGCCGCGGCCACCGAAACGAGCTGCTTCGGCGAAACGTCCATCAGGTCCACGTTTTCACGCGGGGACATCATCACTTCGCCAGCATGACGGCAGATGACGAATTCATCAACGAAACCACCCTGCTCGTCCAGCTCGACGTTAGCCTGGGCAACCGAGTGCTTGGCTTCTTCCATGGCCGACAGATAGACAACGTCACTCGTTACCTTGCCATCGACAACCTTGCGGTACGGGCTTTCGATGAAGCCGTACTTGTTGACACGGGCAAAAGTTGCAAGCGAGTTGATCAGACCGATATTCGGACCTTCCGGCGTTTCAATCGGGCAGATACGGCCATAATGAGTCGGATGCACGTCGCGGACTTCGAAGCCAGCGCGCTCACGGGTCAAACCGCCCGGTCCAAGAGCCGAAAGACGGCGCTTGTGAGTGATTTCCGAAAGCGGGTTGGTCTGATCCATGAACTGTGACAGCTGCGAGGAACCGAAGAACTCGCGCACTGCTGCAGCTGCAGGCTTTGCGTTGATCAGATCCTGCGGCATAACCGTGTCGATTTCGATCGAGGACATACGTTCCTTGATCGCACGCTCCATACGGAGCAGACCGACGCGATACTGATTTTCCATCAGTTCGCCGACCGAACGCACACGGCGATTGCCAAGATTGTCGATGTCGTCGATTTCGCCGCGGCCATCGCGCAGTTCCACCAGCATCTTCACCACGGCAAGGATGTCTTCCTTGCGCAGAACGCGCACGGTGTCTTCCGCGTCGAGATCCAGACGCATGTTCATCTTGACGCGACCGACGGCCGAAAGGTCGTAGCGTTCAGCATCGAAGAACAGCGAATTGAACATCGCTTCGGCCGAATCCATAGTCGGCGGCTCACCCGGGCGCATGACACGATAAATGTCGAACAGCGCTTCCTGACGGCTTTCGTTTTTGTCGACAGCAAGCGTGTTGCGCATATAGGCGCCGATATTGACGTGGTCGATATCGAGAACGTTGATCTCTTTCTCGCCAGTGTCGAGCAGGGTCTTCAGAACCTTCTCGTCGATTTCGTCACCGGCTTCGAGATAGATTTCACCGGTTGCATAATTGACGACATCTTCCGCCAGATAGGAACCGAACAGGTCGTCGTCCGTCGCCTTGATTGCCTTGAGGCCTTTTTCGGCCAGCTGTCTGGCCGCACGTGCGGTCAGCTTCTTGCCAGCTTCGAGAACCACTTCGCCTGTGTCCGCGTCGATCAGATCGGAAATGATCTTCATGCCCTTGAAGCGGTCTGCGGAATAGGGAATGCGCCAGTTGTCACCGTCACGCGTATAGGTAACGGTCTTGTAGAATGTCGAAAGAATGTCTTCGCCATCCATACCAAGCGCCATCAAAAGCGTCGTAACCGGCAGCTTGCGGCGGCGGTCGATACGCGCATACACGATATCCTTGGAATCGAACTCGATATCGAGCCACGAACCTCGATAAGGGATGACACGCGCCGCAAACAGCAGCTTGCCCGACGAATGGGTCTTGCCCTTGTCGTGGTCGAAGAAGACGCCCGGCGAACGGTGCATCTGCGAAACGATCACACGTTCCGTGCCGTTGACGATGAAGGTGCCGTTGTCCGTCATGAGCGGCATATCGCCCATATAGACATCCTGCTCCTTGATGTCCTTGATGGACTTCGCGCCGGTATCTTCATCGATATCGAACACGATCAGGCGCAGCGTTACCTTCAACGGTGCCGAATAAGTCAGGTCCCGCTGACGGCATTCGTCAACATCGAACTTCGGAGGATCGAATTCGTAACGCACGAATTCGAGCATGGAAGCGCCGGAGAAATCCTGAATCGGGAAAACGGACTTGAAAACCGTCTGCAAACCCTCGTCGAGACGCCCGCCTTCAGGTTCCTCAACCATGAGAAACTGATCGTAGGATGCCTTCTGAACCTCAATGAGGTTCGGCATCTCCGCGACTTCGGGAATCTTGCCGAAAAATTTGCGTACGCGCTTGCGACCATTGAATGAATGGGTCTGAGCCATCGTCGCTCCTCGTTCTGTAGCCTTGCGGCTTGCTCACGCCTTGCGGCCTTTATCATACGCCGCCCTTCGGCGGTCCTTCTAGCGCATACCCTTCAAATCGTTACCGATAAGGAAAGGATATGAGCAATCTCAAAGTGTTAGAGCGCTTCATGTAACACCCACGGGTGCCTGAAGCTCTAACGGGCTAAAACCCGTTTCCTGAAAGCCCCCATGGGGCAGACAGGAAAAGGGTTTGTGCCGAACGGAACATCTCCCGCAGAGTTGTTCCGCCTATAACTCCACACGATCCGAACCGATTTCCATTTGTCGTTTCTTCCGTGTGCCACCTACGAATAACCGAAGATGGAAACCGGCGAACGGAAACCGTTCGCCGGAATAAATGCGAACTTACTTGAGTTCAACCTTGGCGCCAGCGGCTTCGAGCTGTGCCTTGACCTTCTCAGCTTCGTCCTTGGAAACGCCTTCCTTGACAGCCTTAGGAGCACCTTCAACGAGATCCTTGGCTTCCTTGAGGCCCAGGCCGGTGATGGCGCGGACTTCCTTGATGACGTTGATCTTGTTTGCGCCGCCGTCAGCGAGGACAACGTCAAACTCGGTCTTTTCTTCAGCAGCAGCGGCCGGAGCGCCACCGCCAGCAGCAGCAACTGCGACAGGAGCAGCAGCCGAAACGCCCCACTTCTCTTCGAGAAGCTTGGAAAGCTCAGCGGCTTCCAGAACGGTCAGGGCCGAAAGGTCTTCAACGATCTTTGCGAGATCAGCCATTTTTACATTTCCTATAGTTAAGGTTTGAACTGTTGACAGCGAGAAACGGCCTTAAGCCGCCTCGTTCTTCCGGGCGTGCGCGCCGATAACGCGGGCGATCTGGCCCGCCGGAGCGCTGGTGAGCACTGCAAGACGCTGAGCCGGGGTCTGGATCATTCCAACCAGCTTTGCGCGCAGTTCGTCGAGCGATGGGAGCGAAGCAAGTGACTTGACGCCTTCGGCGTCGAGTGTCGTTGCACCCATTGCACCGCCGAGAACAACGAGCTTGTCGTTGGTCTTGGCGAATTCGACAGCTACTTTCGGAGCGATGATCGGGTCATTTGCATAAGCAACAACCGTCTGGCCTGTAAACAGGTCCGCGATACCTTCCGATTCCGTGCCCTGAAGAGCGATTTTGGCAAGGCGGTTTTTCGCGACTTTAACGGACCCACCTGCGTCACGCATCTTGGAACGAAGATCGTTCATCTGCGCAACGGTGAGACCGGTATAGTGGGCCACGACGACCGAACCGGACTCTTTGAAAGCGCCGTTCAGCCACGCGACAAATTCGCGCTTTTCCGCTCTATCCACTGTCTCTCTCCAGTTGACAGGACCGCAACGGCCCTGCCGGGTTGCCTTTGCCGGATGACCTTACGGCACACCCGACGTTCGAGGATCCTGTCCCCTTGGTTTCGCCCGCAAGCTGCGAGCTTCGCCGAAGGCAACTACGGTTCAAACCTTGCATGCGCATTTGCGCGAAACTCGGTTATTCCACGTCTCATGCAGGCTTTGCTTTTAAGGCAATCACTTCAAAAGTGATTATCCACCTGCAATCTCGGACAGGATAACCGGACTTTCATCCGGCTATCCGGGCCGTTTGGCCCGGAATTCGTTTACCCGCCCCCCTTCAAGGGGACTTAAGCTCCGGCTTACCCGTTATGAGCGCCGGAACCCCTGACAATTAAGCGACGACCTTTACGGTTGCCGGATCGACCTTGACGCCAACACCCATCGTCGAAGAGATGGAAACGCGCTTGACGTATTCACCCTTCGAAGCCGACGGCTTTGCCTTGATGACAGCATCGGCAAAGGCCTTGATGTTTTCTTCGAGCTTCTGACTGTCGAACGAAACCTTGCCGATACCGGCATGGATGATACCAGCCTTCTCGACACGGAATTCGACTGCGCCGCCCTTGGAAGCGGTAACAGCGGCTGCAACGTCTGTGGTCACAGTGCCGACTTTCGGGTTCGGCATCAGGCCGCGCGGGCCAAGAACCTTACCGAGACGACCGACGAGCGGCATCATGTCCGGCGTGGCAATGCAGCGATCAAACTCGATCTTGCCGCCATTGACGATTTCGACGAGGTCTTCCGCACCAACGATGTCAGCGCCAGCCTTCTTAGCTTCCTCTGCCTTGTCGCCGCGAGCAAAAACAGCAACGCGAACAGTACGGCCAGTGCCATTCGGCAGATTGACAACGCCACGAACCATCTGGTCGGCATGACGCGGATCAACACCGAGATTCATCGCGATTTCGACGGTTTCATCGAACTTGGCGACAGCACGTTCCTTGACGAGGCCGACGGCAGCCGACAGATCATACAATTTGTCGCGATCGAGGCCGTCACGGATTTTAGCAATACGCTTGGAAATCTTCGCCATCGTCTCAGCCCACCACTTCCAGGCCCATCGAACGGGCAGAACCTTCGATCATACGCATCGCTGCTTCAATATCAGCAGCGTTCAGATCCTTCATCTTCGCTTCAGCGATCTCACGAACCTTCTCGCGCTTGATCGTACCGGCGCTTGCCTTGCCCGGAGTCTTGGAACCCGACTTCAGGTTAGCGGCCTTCTTAAGGAAGTAGGTCACCGGAGGGGTCTTCATCACAAAAGTGAAAGACTTATCCTGGTAATAGGTGATCACGACCGGAATGGGCGAACCCTTTTCCATTTCCTGCGAGGCAGCATTGAACGCCTTGCAGAATTCCATGATGTTAATGCCGCGCTGACCCAGAGCCGGACCGATCGGGGGCGACGGATTAGCCGCGCCTGCCGGAACCTGGAGCTTCAGCTGGCCTGCAATTTTCTTAGCCATTGCTTTCTGCCTTTTTAACTTTGCCGGAAATCCGGCTCTCTCGATTAATGCCGGGAAACCCGGCTCTCGACTGTCGCCAGTCAAACTGGCGGGCAGTGCGGTGGTACGGAGATAACGACCGGCTTAGTCGCCTTCCCTTCCACCTCGCTCGCCTTGACGGCGAGCTGCCCTTACGGGCAAAACGATCAAAGCTTATCGACCTGACCGTATTCCAGATCCACGGGCGTTGCGCGCCCGAAGATGGAAACCTCAACCTTGAGCCGGGAACGCTCTTCGTCGACTTCCTGAACGATACCGTTGAACGAAGCGAACGGACCGTCGGAAACGCGAACATTCTCGCCGATCTCGAATGAAATGGAGGACTTCGGACGCTCGACACCGTCCTGAACCTGGTTCAGAATCAGATCGACCTCCTTCTGCGAAACCGGAACAGGCTTCGAATCTCCAAGGAAACCGGTTACTTTCGGCGTATTCTTGATAAGCGAAAAGACAGCATCCGTCAGCGTTGCATGCACAAGCACATAACCGGGAAAGAACTTGCGCTCGGCATCGACCTTGCGGCCACGACGCACTTCGACGATCTTCTCGGTCGGAACAACGATCTGCTCGATATAATCCGACAGACCCTTCTGCTTGGCCTTGATTTCAATATCCTCGGCCACCTTCTTTTCGAAATTCGAATAAGCGTGAACGATATACCAGCGCGCCGTCATCTCGTAACTCCCCAATCCTAACCTAGCGGCCAAAGCCAAGCAGGAACTCTACGCCATAGGCCATCAGCTGGTCGGCTAGAAAAAAGAATGCGGCAGCAAGAAACGCCATAACCACCACCATGACGGTGGAGATAATCGTTTCACGCCGGGTCGGCCAGGTAACCTTCGCCGTTTCGGCGCGAACCTGCTGGAAAAAGGTGATCGGATTCGTCTTGGATGCCATCTGCCGCTCTGTAATTGATCGGGCATGACCCCCAGATCCAGATCGGCAAAGCGAATCAGAAACTGGAACCCACGCGTATACGGCGCGCAAAGCTGAAATATCAGCCCCACGCACCGCGTGTCTGTTGACGTTACATAGAATCGATTCTCGCAAAAGACAAGCCCATTGGTTAAAAGAATACCATACAGGCTTATCGGACGAACCGATCCTTTCGAAAATCACTCATCGCACCATCCAATCGTGTGATGGCAATCATTCCCCATCCGGCCAACAACCCCTGACGGGAATTATCTCACTCCGTCTGTCAACGGAAAACCGCGCCAGACAAAACAAAATGGCGTAGTCGCCATCCGTCCACAATACAAAAAACGGATGCGGGCAGTCAAGCCACAGGCATCCGTTTTAAATGGCAGGGGCAGCAGGGCTTGAACCCGCGACCTGCGGTTTTGGAGACCGCCGCTCTACCAACTGAGCTATACCCCTATTGGCGCTTTACACGCCATGTAACTTTTTAGCCCCGCGAGAGACTAGCTTCAACAACAATTTAAAGCAGGACCGGCAGCGGCATAACCCCGCCGGCCTTCTCGAGCAATGTTTACTCGATGATTTCGGAGACGATGCCTGCACCGACGGTGCGGCCGCCTTCACGGATAGCGAAGCGCAGCTTCTCTTCCATGGCGATCGGCACGATCAGCGTCACGTCCATCGCAACGTTGTCACCAGGCATGACCATTTCCGTGCCTT
>NZ_JACLZJ010000015.1 GCF_014253075.1 Ochrobactrum sp. CM-21-5 | reverse complement strand
CGGTGCAGTCGCTTGCATAGCGCAAGCCTCGTCTGCAATAGTCGCGACGGGCGGTTTCAGTCCAGGCCATGTGATCCTCCGTAGTCTTGGTAAACCACAGAGAATCATAAACAACTGAAATCGCTCAACTTAATTTTCGGTTAGGCTCTTAGGTCAGTTTAATCGTCACGGCGCTGTCTTGGATCATTGGCAGGCCTACTAGCCTAGTAGCCTAGGCAAGCTCTATGTCGGTTTTCGGGAAATCGTCACCCTTGAACAGGAGGGGCAACCGGTATTCCTGAGCGCAGGCGTAAGCGAAACAATCGCCCAGATTCAAGCGAGCAGGGTGGGCTACAAATTTGCCGTAGGTGCGCGCCGCTTCAATCGCTCTGCGATGGGTTGCGCCGCTGATCGCCATTTCCCTAGCGCCTAGCTCCGACATGAATTTCTCGACATGCGCTTGCGCCATGTCAATCGTCTCGGTTGGTATAGGTGCCTGTGAGCCTACTTGTTTGTTTGCCAATCGCCTCGCCAGACTGATAACGGCTTCGAACATTGTCAGTGACGAATAATAGATCGGCGATGTCGTCTTTTCGAGTTTTGCCAGCAGATAACCGGCGTCATCTTCATTGCTGAGAATTGCGACGATGGCAGAAGCATCAAGATACATTAATCGTCCTCATAAAGCTCATCGCTAAACTTCTTCATGTCAAAGGGTTCCGGATTCGGGCCAAGAATGGCGGCGAATTCGTCCTGAATGACTTTGACGCGATCGCGCAGCGGTATAGAATCCTTTGCGCGCTTTAGTTCATTTTGCAGTGCCCGCCGCACAGCTTCGGTTTTGCTTGGCGCGTTGGTGATTTTCTGAACCTTCTTCGCCAATTCATCGACAGCACTATCTCGAATGTAAAGGGACATGGCTCTTTCCTTGGATATCCCATTAAGTATATTCCGTATATTATAAATCGGATATACATTCTTTTCAAGGCAGGGATGCCGGTCGTGCGGGAGAAACGCACGACCGGCCTGCGGCTTATTCAGCCGCTTGGGAAAACTCCGCTTCAACGTCGGCGCATCCGGTTTCTTCGCAGGTTTCGTCGTCCATGGTTTCGGCTGCGGCTTCCTCCGCGATCCGAACGGGGACAGGGAGCCATCCGCTTCCGGAAACAAGGCGCTCTGCGATCAACACCGCTTCGCCTTTCTTCTTGGCGGCACGAACTGACAATTCCGCCTCCTTGCCCTTAGCTTCGGCCACTGACAGTTCAATCGTCGTCCTGTTGACGTGATTGAAATAGTTGTCGGCGGTCGGCTCGAACCAATCTGACATATCAACGTCAAGTGACCGCGCCAGTTGATCGGCCTGCGCCACATCGCCCTTGCGCTGGCAGAATTTAGGCTCGACCGCATTGACGGAATGAGCGGCGGCAAAAGCCAGAAGCGATATAAGCATGTCTTGTGGCTGCTCACGCAGCCAATCGAACAGGTCATCGGGATTGCCGGGGAGAATATCGCCGAAGCGATCCGAAAGGTCATTGAACGCAGACAAGCCTTTGCAGTTTTCCGCGTCCTTCATGGAACGTTCAAGCCGCTCATGAGTGACACGAATTTGCAAGGCGCTATGACCGCCGTAGGGATAAACAACGTCGATCAACATGGAATGCACCACGGCAACGAGTGCGATATCCGCATTGTTCGCCAGTTCAATGCGCAGCGCGGCTGTCTTGTGTGCGGTCAGGTCCTCAATCAAAGCCGCACTATGCGTCATCACCGGATGGGAGGGAGCCGTCAATTCGGACGAATGTTCCGTCTCGCTGTTCTCCGTCTCGTCGTCATCCGTCGCTGTCTCGGCCTTCACAAAGCCACGCTCGATCCGAACCCTGCCGTAATAGTCCATCATCACGAACGCACCAGCCTGTTCCAGCGCTTCGCGGCTGAAAGCTTCCGTCTTGGCTGTCAGAGCGTCAATGCGCTCCTGAACAGCTTCAAGCTTCGCCTCGGCCTGATCGTCGGCGGCGTCATGCTCAATCAATTCGGCAAGTTCGTCATACTCTGCCTGTGCTGCATCCAGTGCTACCTGATCTTCGTCGGACAACAGCACATCTTCGGGATAAAAGCGTTTCATGCGGTGCAAACCATCGGGAACGCCCGTGCTGCATTCGACCCACTGCCAGCCTTCGGCCTTCACCTGCTCTGCAATCACGGTGAATCTCTCCGCAACGAGCTTTTCCAGCAAGGCGGCATCTGTGGCATATCCACCGTCTCGCGTATCGAACAGGTCACGTTTGACCGCTCCGCCTGCCGCTTCATATGTCTCAACGCCACCGATGAACTCAAAACGCTTGTCGTCTGCCCGTATCATTTCCTCGGTCAGGGCATACCTGATCCGGTGCGCGTCACGATTCCAGTCAGGCAGGGCGTTCCAGACTTCCATCTGGCGCTTTTGATCATCGCAGATGGTGAAAGCTTTCAACTGGCTATAGCCAATTTCCTCGTCCCGGAATAATTGCAGCAATTCGGGTGCGACGCGCGCCAGCGCGAGGCGCTGCCGCACTATGGTTTCAGAGATCGCAAAACGGGCGGCGATATCGGCAATGTCTTTTCCCTCATCGGCCATGGCCTTGAAAGCTTCATATTGGTCAACGGGGTTCATTTCTTCGCGCATGGCGTTTTCGGCAAGACTGATTGCCGTGGCATCCTCGGCGGCACGTTCCTTGCACTCGACCGGAAAATCTGCAGCAATCTCGCCAGCCTCGGCCAGACACAGCAGCGCCAGACGGCGGCGCTCACCAGCCGTCACGAAGTAGCGGCCTTTCTTATCGCCCTTGCGCACGACCAGATTTTGCAAGGGTTGATAACCGTCGCTGCGCAAATTTGCCGCCAGTTCTTCAATACCTTCCTTGCGGTAGGTTTTGCGCACGTTCTTCGGGTCGCGATCCAGCTTGTTCAATGCGACTATGATTGTGGTTGGCTTGTTCGTACCGGTCATGATGTTCTCCATTTTCCCTTTTCCCGCGAAGCGGTCTTGCTCTTGCCCATGGGGCAGGAGCCCCGCTCCTGCTCCTGCGGCGTCGCAAGTCAGACCGGGAGAGAGGGGGGCAAGGAGACAAATCGGAGGGGGATCACCCGCCCGGAGGCGTCAGCTGGAGGGGCGGCGCCGATCCGCTCTTGCGGATCCGCGACGATCCTGCACGAAGCGCGACCAGGTCGCGCGTAGGAAGGACGGGGAAACCGATTTTCTACTTGTTGGGGAGAGGGGGCAGAGCCCTCCTTTCCCCTCTCAAAATAACGAAGCGCCGCCATAAGGCGGCTCGCTCAATATCTTGGCCTTCGGGGCCTATTTCGAATGTCGAGATGGACCGTGCGCCAGCCTCGGGGAGTTAAGTGGAATTTCGAAGGCTTCAATCCCGCTCCGGCCAAAACAAAACCGCCATTGTCGCGATCATCGCCACAAAGATCGCGCCGACGCGGAACCAGTAGAAGTCGAATAGCGAAGGCCCGCCAAATAAGACGGCGTAGACTGCGAGCAGCCACACAATGAAGACTGGCGCGGTCACATAAGGCGGCACGTCAACGAAGACGCGTTTTCCGGCATGAATTAGTAATTTTTTCACAACAGTCTCCAGAGCGGTAATTGGAATTATGCCTAAATGCGTTCTGTAACAAATCGCAAGGCGTCAGATTCACTCAGAAATTATTCCAAAAATATGCTTCTTCGGCGTCTATCTCTATTTCAGAAGGAACGTAAATCCACTTGCTGACCGATAGTTTGAACCATTACATTGTAAGATACAAGTATCAGAAGACTTGTTATCGCCTCTGACAATTAGCAGTTTGGCTCATCATAAGGTAGAATTGACCATGGCAGAGCAGCTTGCACGTAGATTGGTTACAATGAGTTGGGGGGTGTTTGCGATCTTCGTCGGTTGCTTCACCCTGTCACTGCTATTTAGTTATCTTGTCGGAAATCCAGATCCCACAATCGTGTTTGTTGCCCAGACGGCAAGTGCGGTTATCGTTTTGATGGCGAGCCTTCGCGCCACGGCCATACTATTACGCATGATCTTCGGTCTGTCTGCGTCGGGGACAAACTGACGAATTAATCCCTACCCGGATTGACATCCCTGCGCATGAGAACATAATAGGAACATTGTCCCATCGAGCGGAATTCAATCCTGCGCGCTTAGTGCGTGGGGCTGGTTTCGCTCGTTCTGTTCCTTGGAGCGATTATGCGTAAGCCGGAGACGATCGAACGGCTCTATCTGGATTTTGACGGCTTCTTTGCCAGCGTCGAGCAATGTTGCTCAAAAAAGCTGCGAGGGCGGCCTGTCGGTGTCGTTCCATTTGAGGGAACGACGCGCACCGCCGTAATTGCCGTCTCTAGGGAAGCAAAAGTCTATGGTGTGAAAAATGTCATGCCTATTGACGAAGCGAAGCGACTTTGTCCGGATATCATTCTGGTCCCTCAAAATCCGGACCTTTATCGCCGCGCACATAATGCGTTGCTGTCTGAAATCGAAACGGTCATCCCGATCGATACGGCCAAGTCCATCGACGAGCTGACGTGTCGGCTCGATGATGACGGGCGGGCCGATCCGGATGGCGTCGCCCGCAAGATCAAGGATGCAATCTTTGATCTTGTCGGCCCGTGGATCACCTGCAGCATTGGCTTTGCGGCAAACCGGCAGCTAGCCAAAATGGCCTGCAAGGAGGGCAAGCGCGGGGCAGGGCGGTACGGTGATGGTGTTGCGATCTGGCGGCCTGAAGCTATGCCGGCACCGCTTTTCGCGGTGAATATGGAAGATATTCCCGGCGTCGGCGTCAATATGGCCAAACGGCTCTACAGGGCTGGAATCTTCTCGACGGAACAGCTCTATGCAATTGAGCCGAAGCACATGCGCAAGCTGTGGGGAAACGTCACCGGGGAGCGCATGTGGTACGCGCTCCATGGCTACGATATCCAGGCACCCGCTTCAAAGCGCGGCATGTTCGGCCATGGTCGGGTTCTACCGCCGGATGCCCGTTCGATCTCCGGCGCGACCGAAATCACGCGGCTGCTTTTGACCAAAGCGGCGCGGCGGATGCGCCGTGAAAATTTCTATGCGTCCGGTCTGTGGCTGTGGTTGTCGATCAAAGACGGCTCATGGATGGGCAAGCGGCATTTGCCGGTCGTCAACGACGACCAAGCCATTTTGTCGGCGCTAGCTGAATTATGGGGGGAGGTGATGAAAACTTATCCCCGCGGCCTCATCATTTTTCGCGTGGGCGTCACGCTTTACGACCTTTCGTGCGCCAGCGAACGCCAATTAGACTTGCTCAACAACGATGATCGGCAACGCCGGCGATGGGAAACCGCCTCGATGGCGATTGACCGTCTCAACACGCGCTATGCGGCAACTGTCGTGAGCCTCGGGGAATGGCGACCGCCCAAAGGCGGGCACGCAGGCGGAAAGATCAGTTATACGCGCATTCCTTCAGCGGAAGATTTTTGGTGAGAAAAATGGGTTGGAAGCAACAGCTCCGTGCGAGCGATTTATGCGATACGCAGAAACTGGAAGCGCGCTGCCGGGTGTGTGGTCATGTCCATTATCTGACGCGCGAGATCCTCTGCACCGACGCCGAAGCCAGTCAGCGCTATATCGATGAGATAGAAGAAAATGCCAGATGCAGCGCCCGCGGCTGCAAAGGCCGGGTGCGGTTGGCAAAAGTGCGAATGGATGAACTCAGCGGATTCGTGGGCGGATTGGCGTAGTTTGCAAAAGCGATCGTTACCCGGATGGGCCGAGACTGCGAGCAGGCTCGGTGAGCGAAGCTCATAGAGCGCGATCGCGCAGCGATTTGCCCGACGGTGTTCCAGCATGACAGAATAGCGTTCCCACACCGAACTGTCATAGATGGAGTATCACGGATTGATGCATTGGCTTTTCGCATTCGGTATATTGATTTCGCTGCTTTTTATTTTTCTCGTTTCAAACAAGAGCAAGCCACCTGAAGGAGCTAACCGCTTTGGCGTGACGGCTTTACCTGTCAACTTTACTACGGCAGTGCAGAGATTCTTTACCGGATACCTTAATTTCAAGGGGCGAGCGAGCCGCACGGAATTCTGGTATGCAGCCCTGTTCTATGTGCTTCTGCTGTTCATACTGGCGCAGCTCAATCTTCCGGACGTTGTTACTTCGATCTTGCTGGTTGTGACGATAATCCCGTTTTTCGCGGTCATGGCTCGCCGCCTGCACGATACTAACAGAAGCGGTTGGTTTCAGCTTGTCACATGGGTCATGCCGCCTATCGGCACGATCATTGCCTTGTTCTGGTTCAATGAGCCGCCGCGCGATTGAGCTCGGGAGAAGCAGCATGGCTTACCGACAGACGGCGCCCGGTGACTGCAGCCGGAATGCCGGAAAAGCCGCGCCCTGCTTGCAGGGCGCGGCAGAGCCGTCACGCCGGGCGGTTATCATTGGCGGGCTTTTTGTTGAACTCCACCTGATAGCTGACTTCGACCTTGGCGAAGAACGGAAGCGAGACGGCGACGGTGATTTTGATCTGGCCCTTAGGGGCCAGACGGGCGATGAGCCGATTGACCATACGAGAAATGCGGCGGCCGGTTTTTTGGCAGAAGGTTACGAGCGTTTTCATCGGGCAACTCCTTGAAAAGTGGTTGTGCGCAATCGCGAAGCCCGACTACGGCAGCCACTGCCAAGTGCACCGCGAAGCGGTCGCAACGGAGCGAAGCGGAGAGGAGAACCCGAAGGGTTGCACGCCGGGGCAGGGGATGCCGTATCGTGCGAAGCATAAAGATTGCGAACAGCCACTTTGGTTGCCGAAAACGCGGGGCTTCATGCACCGGCCGCCTTCAACATGGTCAATCGGCTCATCGCCCGCCGGCCAGCAGGCCGGTCACCGTCGCTGTCTTGCTGGAGTGGAGCTGGATCAAGCGGACGAGTTCAACCCGCCAATGATAACCGCCCGGCGTGACACGTCACCAGGTCGCGTGTGACGCGATGGATAGGGCTGCACCGCCTGAATCCCGCTCGATGCGGGTTTCAGGCGGATGGGATCTCGAAAATGTCGGCGTTATCTGCCGCCTCACGCAATCCCTTGAACGAAGCGTGACGCAGTTTTCCGTCACCGGTCCAAGCGCGATATTCGATTTCGGCGATATATTCCGGCCGAGAGAAAACGGCATTCTTGCGCTTCAGCGCAACGGGCGGTTTCGTGGCCGGGATCGCGTCGAGCAATGATTTTAGTTCGCGCGCACGTTTGTGGGTAAAGCCAGTGCCGACACCGCCAACGTAAACGAGCGATTTTCGCTTCCGCGCTGCGAGTAGAAGTCGCGCGATCGCGCCGCGCATGGTTGTTGAAGGTTCGTAGCCGACAATGGCAAAGCTGTCGCTCTGGACGCATTTGATTTTCTGCCATTCGCCATGTCGGCCTGATCTGTAAGGGCTATCGAGTCTTTTAGCGATAATGCCCTCAAGATCGTGCGCGCAAGCGATTTTAAAGAATGCCTCGCCGTCGGCTTCCATCGTTTCTGAAAACCGAATGACCGGTGAAGGCTTTGCTGAAAGCAATCGGGCGAGCGTGTCACGCCGCTCCCGCAAAGGCAGACCGGTCATGTCACGACCATCCAGATAGAGCAGATCGAAGGCGTAGAACACGGATTCTGACGCAAAACGCTTACCACCGCGCCCGCCGAGTGCCTGTTGCAACGCTCCAAAATCAGAGCGCCCTTTCTCATCGAGCACAACAGCTTCGCCGTCGAGAATCAATGAAGAATGGCCGAGCTCCTGCGCGGCTTGGGCGATGTGGTCAAATCGCGGCGTCCAGTCATGCCCCCCTCGCGTCACGATGCGCGTTCGCGCCGGTTCGACATGAACAGCGAGCCGATAGCCATCCCATTTGACCTCAAAAGCCCAAAACGGCCCCTTCGGCGCGCGTGGAACCAGTAGTGCCAGGCACGGTTCAATGCGCTCAGGCATAGGATCGGGATTAGATACGGAAGCTTTGTTCAAACGCGCCATTAGACATAAACTTTCCAGACGCATTTTTGTGTCAATGATTTCAACAAAAACGCCGCCTTACGGGCGGCATTTTTGTATTATTCCTCATCATCCTCGCGCATCGACCGGATTACGGTTGCGATATTATCGTCGTCGGATTCGGTCGCGAGATCGCGCAACAGGTGACTATTTGCCAATTCCAGTAGTGCTTGCAGAACCTCGATTTGCACCCATCCCGCCTCAACGCCGCGTTCCGTCAATTCGATGAAAGCATCCTCAAGGGCTTCCTGACAATGAATGTCCCTGTCGGGATAGTCCCCCAATTTGCGAGGGCCGCGAATTGCGGCCCCTTTATTCATGTTCGGCATCGTACATGACCTCTATCTGTGAGCACGAAATCTCCTTGCCCACAAAGTCTTTCCGCCTTCGTCGGGCTGGCTGGCTTAGCCACCGGCCCGGTCTTCCCGGTCTGGCATGCTGAAAGCATCAGACCGGCAAAAGCAAATGCGAAACAGATGAGGGGCACGCGGAATGTTTTCATTATAGGTCACCTCAGAAAATATCAGAATACAATTCCCAAACGTTCGCCCAATGATGCCTCTGGCTTCTGCCCTGCCTCCGAAAGCATCGTTATGATTGCCGCCTGTTCGAGTGCACGGATCTCAAAACCTCTTCTTCTGACTTCCTCGACCAGATTTTCCAGTGTTGGAAATTCCTCCAGCGCCGTTCCAAGCCATACTTCCGGTTCTTCGAAATCGTCTGTCTCAACCTCGAACCCCTGAAGGAAAAAGGTGCGCAATGGGCGGTCATATCCGATGACAGCCGCGGGATCGGTGCGGTCCGCCCCCACGAGGATAACGTTGAATCGGCTCATGTGTTTTTCTCCTCTTCTGTAGGGAAACCGGGCCCCCAAGGCCCGGCTGTTCAAGTGCGGTCGGCTCGAAAGAGCCAAAACATGCTCACCGCTAAGCCGCTGTCGGGCTGGAAATGGCGCTGACGACACGTTGCGCCGCCCATCGGCCAGCCTCGTTGAGGTGTCGTTGCCATGCGCCTTGCGTCGGGGACCATCGAAAGCCATTGGTTTTCAGGGTCCGACGCGTTGTTTCATCTGGCTTGCCCGGAAAGCGTAATTGGATGCGGGCGATTTCTGCGTTTTCCCTGACCTCGACGGCGCCGGCGTCCGTTTCTATTTCCTGACTGCGTGTTCCCGTCTCTTTCATCCGCGTGAGGGATTTCAGGCGCATTTGCAGGCGGCGGATTTCAGCCCGACTGTTGGTGGTGTCGAAACCGCGCCGGATTTGCCAATGCGCAAGCGAAATGCCGCGCATGGCGGTTTCCGGTTCCATGCCCGTTGCCTCAACAACGGCTTTGACTATCTCTTCCTCGGCAGCGCCCTGCTTATCCATGCGCCGGATGATGGCATTTGCTGCCTTCATCTGATCGATGGATTTCGACAGTGCATCGATTTTGGCTGCAACGCGCTCGAGCGCTTCGGGATCGCCCGAGCGAATGGGTTCGTCGGCGGTTCCATGTGGGAAAGCACGACGTTTGACCGCTTTTCTCGCAGCACTCAGATGGGCATCGATGTCGGCGCGTCGAGCGTCCGCAACCTTCATCCGCTTTTCATTGCGGGAAACGGGAAAGTTGGCCGGACCCGTTATAAACCAGTTCATGCATCGGCTTTCCGAATGCCAATAGCGCCGGGTTAAATAAATCTGGCGGCGGGCAAAGGCTTCAATTTCCTTTTCCCGGTCGATCCATTGTGTCCATTCGCCTTGGTCATAGAGATC
The DNA here is from genome assembly GCF_014253075.1 of Ochrobactrum sp. CM-21-5. GTDB lineage: Bacteria > Pseudomonadota > Alphaproteobacteria > Rhizobiales > Rhizobiaceae > Brucella. The sequence continues at coordinate 35,528 of NZ_JACLZJ010000015.1, read as the reverse complement.
GCAGACGTAGCCCGCGAATGTATTGAGACGGTCGGCCAGGTCGTGCAATTCCCGGTTAGAGCGCCGTTCTGGAAAATGGGTGAGGGCGTGGAAATATGGCTCGATCTCCTTCGCCGTGATAGACACGGCGAAGGTCTTGACCGAAACGACAAGGGTGTTTTCCTCGACGATCGCGATAATCATTACGCGGCCCCCTCTACAACAGTAGGCGCGCGGCGCTCGATACGTGCTTGCAACCCTTTGAGCGCACCGGACATGATGATCCCACCTTGGCCGATTTCGTCACCGGAAGCGAAAATCGGGTTAAGTACCGGGCGGCAGCAGATAAAATGCTTGGCGGCATCCTGAATGCTGATTAGCGGATCGCTTGGCGGCACGCTGGCATCGCCACCGATCAGCACCAGCTTTCCGGCCAATGGCTGCGGATAGGACGTAAACCAAGTGAAAGCGGTCAAACCGTCCTGCAATCCATCTTCATCGACAAGCAGGGTGTGGCGTTCATCGAAGCGCACAACCTCAATCGTGCGGCAACCGATCAATTCATAAAATGGCTTGAAGCCTTGGCCCAAAGGGACCGTGACGGGCCGAAACAGGGTTGTTTCGGGATCGAGTAGGTAAGCAGTCTGGTTCATTGTCTAGCCCTTTCTTCCGCGAAGCGGTCTTGCTCTTGCCCATGGGGCAGGAGCCCCGCTCCTGCTCCCGAGCTCGTGCGGAACAGCGGGAGAGGGGGTGGCAAGGAAAAAAACGGAGGGGGTTCGCCCGCCCGAGGCGCAGCCGGAGGGGCGATGCTGATCCGCGCATGCGGATCTGTGTCGATCCTGCACGAGCTGAGGACCAACGGGACGATGCTAGGAAGGACGGGGAGACCGTTTTTTTCATTGCGAGGGGGAGAGGGCAGCGCTCTTTCTCCCTCACTGGCGAAACCAAAGTCGACCGCTTTGGCGGTCGTCATTCATGATCTGATTGTCAAAGAGGGAGGGAGCCGACCTGTTTGCACGCAGGACGGCTCCCAGGTGATTGACGCCAAGGGCTAGCAAGACGTCAGCACCTATTCCGGTTGCCCGAGATTGACGCACTATGCTGAAGTCACCGGGCCGTGTAAACAAGAGATAGCCAATTCGGTTATTGAATTTTTGTTGAGCCGCGAAGCGGCTTGCACGAGTGCGATCGTAACCCGCATGGGCGGAAACCGGTAGAATGCCGGGTTTCGTGCCGAAGGCATAGAGCGCCGGTCGCGCAGCGACGTGCCCATACCATTCGGTCATGACGTGATTTTTCAGTGCATCTAGCTAGCCAAATCGGGTACATTGATTTACCCATGAAAAAAATGAAACAACGTTTGGCAGGAGATATGAGGGGACGTACTTTAGATGAATGGATTGATACTTTAGGACTTGAGCAGGTCGATGACCCGCAAATACAGAAGCCCATTTATAGAAAAGTGAGCTTCGGTCCTATGGCGCTCACCGGCGAGATTGAAGAACTGATCAGTTCGCAGATCCGCGAACTCCGCGAAATTCGCGAGATGCCCCGAACGGTGCTTGCGCCTTTGCTGGGCCTGCATCATCAGGTGTTGTCACGCTACGAAAAAGCGACGTCGAAACTGACAGTCGCCCGGCTGATCCATCTTTGCGAGGTCCTGGATACGTCGCCGATGGAACTGCTCTATCCGGTCGCACCGCATTTGTTCGGTGAAACAGCCCAAGAAGCAGAGATGACGAAATCCATTTACGACAAACTGCGGACGCTCGACGCTCCCACACTCGCGGCGATTTCGAATTTCATCCAGCATTTGAAGACCAAGCCGGACAACATTGACGAAAGCGGCAATCAGGATGCGGCGCGCGCCGCATCCTGATTGTCCCTTTTTTGAGGAGGAAGAAAGATGGACGCGATACCCGTTCTTTTACCGGGCCAGACGCTGCAGGATGCGCGCAGCATGATTGAGGAGGTCTGCTCGTTCCGAACGGCAGAGACAAATCTGATCATAGAAGATTGCCGCGCTTACTACGGCGACAAAGCTAGCATTATGGTCGCCTGGTTCGGTATGGATGCGTGGTTTGAAGGCGAGGATGCCTCCAAGGCCAAATGGGCAACAGTGCTCAAGCACATGATTCAATAGGAGCTATCTGGATCGTGCGCATTTTGACTGATGAAGAAGCAGCTGGACTGATCGGATATCCGGAGGATGGCGTGTATGTCGCCATGGCAGAGCATGGCGGCGACAATCCGCGGCTCTTGGGCGGCGAATACTGCGCGGGTGGCCTTGCAGGAACGGCCCTGAAGGCCGCGGCTTTGCCACGCTATTATCCGGAGACAGCGCACCCAGTCGTCGCGATTATCAAGAACGCGCGTTTGATGACGCTTTGGGATTACAAGACTGGCGATGCGCGAGATCTGTCGCCGGCGACACGAACAATGTTCGAGCGCATTAGCGATCTGGAAGAGGAGGTTCGGATTCTGAAAGCCAATCAGGATTATTACCGGCAATGCTTGATCGATTTGCCGAAACAGCATCCAGATTGCCAAGGAACGGTCCACGACGTCTTCTTGTCGATTCCTTACCCCGAGGCTGGAAAATGAGCGACGAAAGGAACCATCCCTACCCAGAAACCGGACCCAATTTTCTGACCGTGGCGAAGCCACAGAGCGAAAAATCGGCATCCATTATCATTCAGATGAAGAGGAGCGGAAAATGAACTCTCCACTGAAAACAGCCATCTTTATCGGCTCGCTAATGTTCCTGTTACAATTCATCGTGGGCACCCTTGCAGGACATTTCTTCCTCGGCCTGCTCATCGCCATAGGCGGAGCTCTATGGCTCGGTTATCAAGTTTATCAAACTGAGAAGTCGTATTGCTCATGGTGAACTGATAAATTATTGTTAAATATCAATGAGTTAGTTCCATAATGTAAATTATGCGATTCTCGTTTGTAAGCTAGAGATGTCGCCGAAGGTTCCACAGATCCTACTTCTCACGAGTTAAGGTCTCCGGTAAACCCGGGGCGGTTCAAGCCCCCTGCCCTTGATGATGAATATTTACAAAGGTTAGGTCATGTCCGGCGATCTGATTTGCCAGACTGCGACAAAAACCGTTTTAGATTAATTCCGGCGAAAATTATGTACGGCGGAATTGCCAGTGAATAGTGACCACAGTTTAATTGCAGAACATCCGGGTTTACGCCAGCATTATTCAGACTTTCCAACAGAGCAATTGACACTTCTGGCAATACAACCTTGTCTCTCTTTCCCAAGACAATCTGAATATCCAGATCAGGACGGGCGAGACTGTAAGCGTAGTTCCCCAGATCAAGCGGTGCCCAAGCCCTTTGCAGATGAGTAAGGTCTATCGTGGGCTCAAAGCTCTCGCGTATGGCTCGCGTTGCTCGCCCGGTCCAGACCATTTCGGCCAGACTGCCGCCTGTGAGAAACAGCGAGGCTTTCCTAACGTTGGTATCATGAGCGGCGACCAGTCCTGCGACCCATGAACCGAGGCTCATTCCGAGTACGGAGATTTCTCGATATCCTTCGCTTTTCAGCCAACGAATGAGCTTCTGTCCATCCCACACGACCTGCCGTAGTGACTGGATCGTTCGGCCAAGATTTGCGCTTAGCATATAATCAGCGTAGTCGGCCCCCGGACGGCTCCTTTCAAAATGATACGGCATAGCAATCTCAACGACTGTGATGCCCCTTTTGGACAAATAACCCGCTATCTGTCGGTTGCGGGATCGTGCATTCCAATGATGAAAGATTACCAGTGCCTTGTCGCGCGAGCCGCTATCGGTGATCTTCGACCAGACCAGGTTATTTTCCTCAATGTCTGTCGAAATATCAGATGGAAATTTGAGGAAGTCCCCTACCCGCTCAAAATCGTTGTCGTCGCCGAGTGGCGCTCTGAAGTACGATGGCGTGGCAGTTGCCTGCACCCCGAGCTTGCAGAATTCTTCGATGTTGGAAACATTCGCAGCGCCCGGAAACGCGCGTTCTGCATCAAGACTGACGATCGTTGCTTTTTTAGCATCTTCTCCGCGTCGTGCCCGTTTCTCATCCCATTGATCAAGCCAACTATGAAACACTTTGATTGCTAACCTCACTCGCACGCCCGCGCCCGAAGGCCGGATCAAATAAGCAGTAAATAGCGATTAGGAGCCCGGCAAACATCAGGACCGTAAAGCCGGAAAACGCGTCGATAGACAAATAGCTTGCGAAAAGCAGCGCCACAACTGCGGTCATTTTCCAGAGAGCGACTTTAAAATGACTTCCCAATCCAGCGCGGATCACACCATATAGAAAAACAAAACAGGTTGATATTGCGATGAGCAGGCTGCTGAAGTGTGTCGGCATCCGATAGCTAATGCGACTGTGCACGTCTGTACGATCGAATAGGATCCATGAAAGGTCGCTAATCACCCATGCAACGATGCTTGGGCCATTTGACGCCAGATAAGAGCTTTGCAGCTTCATGACGGTAGCGATCAGCATACCTAAGAGTGTGCAGCGGAAAACCCACAGCATAACCCAAAACCCGGTATCGCTTAGATCGCCCGCGTCCAAGAGGGTCCGTGATTTTGCCGCGCTGCGGATTTTCCAAAAGTCATTGATCACAGAATAAAGCAGAATAAGACCGGCGAAAAAAAGATAAAACGATAGGCACATATAGAGGTAGGCGAGCGCCGTGAAAAAGATCGCAACAGGTATCGTTACGATTTCAGGCCGGACTATAGCGACTGTGCCCCAATCGGTCGCGTAATTACCTCCGCCTTTGATGAGAGGTATCAAACAGACGCCAATCCACTGGAAAACACCCGCAAATAATAAGCATATTAGGAACACTGCCCAGAATGAACCGGATGAAGCATCAATAATCCGCTTCCATGCGCTGTCGCTGTCCTCGATTGCGCCATCGACAAGCCCCCTCCGTTTTTCGTGCTTCCACGAATTCACCAGTTCAAAAACAAAGGCCAGGAAGAGCGGGAGGAATACCATGAACACTAATGTCCAGTTCGCCGCCCAAAGGAAGCCGACCTGCTTGATGACGCCATCGGATCGGGTGAACTTAACGTTGTGAATGCCTATGATGAACGAAAGGAATCCAAGGGCGGACATTCCGGCAAAAACAGAAGCAGACAGATTCAGGGGAGAACCTTCGCTGAAAAGCTTCTCAGACTGTCTGGCTAGGTTCCATCGCTTGCCATCGTCATCGCGTACGGAATCCGATCTTGCTATTTGAGCTGCACCCCGGTCTGGGTCCGATGGCCCAACACTTTCGGCCCTCTTCATCTCGCGTCTTTTCGCCACCAACCGGGACTGAGCCGCGCTAAGCTCCATAATCCATTCACTTCTGGCAGCCGAGTCACCGCAGCTTAGAACTCTCGCCAGCAAACCGATGTTGGTAGTGCTTATGCCTTTCTCATTCTCCTGAAACCAGAGCTGTACAGTCCGTAGATCAACGCCGACGCGCTTGGGATCGACAAGCGTTATGGCCTCCGCAAGTAGCTCCGGCGTCCAGGGGCCGGTGCGAGCACCGTCGCTGCCGAGCGGGCGACCTGCGCCCTCAGCGGCAATACGGTTGAACAATTCCTTGAAATCGCTCCCATCTTTCGGTGGAACGAAAAAAAACTTTCCGTTTTTTATCAATCTCTTACCGGCTCAAATTTCGTTGCGTTTCGCTTCGTTTCGTATCCTAGCGTGCAAGATACCTTAATCAACGTTTTTATCATTTAGATTTTGGGATGGCTGTTTCGTCAGAAATTGGTGCATGGAGGTAAGAAACTGAGCATCGTACAGTAAGAAGTACCTGATCTTCTAATGAGTATGCTTCTTGCTGCTATCAACTATGCGTCAGTTTTGAGAATTGCACTTATGAGCTTAACCCATCTTCTGAAAATGACATTCGGAGGCCATTATGGATGCAATTGGGAATGCGATAGGTTGGGACAACGAAAGCGGCGGCGTTCCAGAATGTAACGCTGGCCCGACGAAACGACTGCTGGAACTATCGTCTTTGGCTGATGACCCGCGCCGGATCGTTGATTATGAGCCGCAAGATGTAGATGACGCAATCGGCAAACTGGTCTATCTCGCAGCCTCAATTATCTCAGGACGGCTAACCCTCGCGAAAAACGAAGTGGCCACAGTTTTGAAGAGTGTCGAAAATATCTAACTGAGATGGAAGCCCGCTCGCGGGCTTCATTATTTGCGGTCTGTCGCAATCCATTCGCCAGATGATTGATCCTTGGCAAATCCAACCGTCTTCGCAATAGCTTGCGCTGACGGATTTTTTTTGACGTTGGTAATGCATTCGACCATGCCGTTGGCACCGTCAACAGGCCAACAATTCGCTAGTGAGACGGAAAGCTTTTCAAGTTCACTCCTATCCCACAAAAGCGGATTTTTCTCTTCCAGTTTCCTCACGGCAATCAGTGCTTCAGCTTGAGTTGGTACATCGAGTTTAGCGCTCGACACTGGCTCATCTGGAACGGGACAAAGTGTCGGGTCGGCGTTGATGGCCGCAACTATGTCGGCCTTAGCCAGTGCTTTTGCGTTGCTCGTAGAGTTGGAGACTGCGAACCAAGTACCGCCCGCACCGACTGCGATGCCGGCACTAGCAGCCAGTGCGAGAAGTGCGTTCTGATTCATTAGAGCTCCTTAAAGTTTCAGGTTTAACCAATAGCGCCCCTTAAGACCTTGATAATCGGGAATGTCAAAAAAGTAAGGGTCTTTTCGCATAGGCCGAGCAATGGAGACGACCTTTCGACAACTATTTCCGCGATCCGAGTTGCCAATGTCTCGATATTGAACATCCTTGTATTGCTGAAGTTCTTTGTTCTGTTCCCTGATCTTGTTGGTGCAGGTGTTGATTGTCTTTTCGCAGCGGTTCGACAGCATTGCGCCGCGATCACTCATATTGCTGGCTTCCTTGAAACCAGATGGACAATCGTCGTAAGGCTGATATCCGGGTTTGCCAGACTTTGCCTCGTGGCAAATGGGCCATGAGAAACCCGGTTTTGCCATGGCCTTGATCAGTTTGGTCATTGGCGGGACACAATAAGGGACGCCATGCCACGAAGGGTTTGAGGATGCTGCGCACAAAAGAACCTGGCAACCCCAAGATGGCGTGCCTCCCGTGTCTTGCGCAATTGCAGCGGATGGCGTCCCGGCGATAGTGCCAAGGCCAGCGAGTGCAAACAGAAGCTGCTTCATTTCAGGTCATCCTCATATTGTAGCGGTTGAAACCAACCCGGTAGGCAACATGTCTCGGGCGTGAAAAGGGGACCGTGTGATGAGATCTCCGGCCGCGTAGCTGCATAGGGCGATAAGTGTGAACGCAGAAAACCAGTAAATTCCAACTCGATAGACCAAGAGCTGATTTGGTATGTCGCGGCATACCGCTGGATAGGCAAAGACGCCGATCAAGAACGCATCGAACGACATTTGCCGTTGTTCGTGGAAAAACAGCGATATGGTGAGGAAAAGGGCCGCGATTATGCCGTGGACCCACCAGATTTTCGACGACGGGATGATAAGCAAAAACGATAGCAAGATGGCCAGCAACAAGCAGGCCATGGGATCGCGCGCGAAATTGAGCGCAATATGAGCGATCTCCGCCAACTATCGGTCTGTCCTTCTTGGTTTTCTGCGCGCGTCGGCAAACGGGGGAGAGATCTCGCTTTTGCGCTCTACGAGCAGGTTGAAATCCGCGATTGGCTGACGATCGAGCGTTTTGTCGACGGCCTTGCGCCGCCACTCATTCATATCCAGAACATAGGTCGCCCACATGCCATATCGCGCCGACATGGCGGCACGCTGATAGCCTAGATATTGAGGGTGGCTGAGGTAGGGTGAATCCACTCTCGCCCAACCCACGCGAAGCATTTCGAGAGCTAGGTCGCGTCCCCGTGATGTGCATCTTGCTCGTGCCATGCCTTCAGCATCATAGCCGACGACACCGCAGGAGACAGCGGACGCCCCGATCGTTCTTTTGAGCCAAGCTTTGGCAAAGGGGCCACAGGGTACAGGCGGCGGTGCTTTCGTGACGTCCCTGTTCGTCCATTTCGGATCAAGCGCCCATTGAGGCAATTCGCACGCGTCAATATCCGCGAGCCGAACTCGTTGGGCATAAGTGGGAAACCAGAGGGTCCGACCATCAATAACCGCGACACGACCCTTGAAGATTGGAAGCGGTGCCGGCTGGCTAGGCTGAAGCGGTACGCTGGCAGCTGGCGCGCGTTTAATAGCATCAGCTGCGAATGCTGGTGTCGATGCGAGGGCAAATGACATTGCTACGATCAGATATTTCATTGTTGGGCATTCCTCGTCCGTTCGTTTGCCGATTTGCTCAACAGGATGGCAGGATGCTGAACGTCTTCGAATTGCCAGAGGCCTGCCCGCTTCTCACGAGCTTCCTGTTCGGCCACTGCGTATGCTGGATAGTAGGGAAGCCCGTCAGCCTTCAGCGCGGCAAAGGCATAGCCGCTCGTAATCAACACCGTCGCTAAATCGAGGCGATTTCCGCCGATTGTGGCGTAGCAAATGACATAAGAAGTATCGGCAGTTTGCGCTACGGGAGCGCACACCGGTTTGGTGTCTTTGATATAAGCGGCGAATACGGCAAGCGACGCCTCACCGCAGTCCTTCTTGTTTCCGGTCGTATCAGTGAAAGCAGTTCCTCGAAGGCATGACTGAACACCATAGAGGCGATAGCGCTGGCCTTCTGAGACCCACGTATCGCCAGTTTCCAAAGTAACGCCCGGCTGGAGGTCGAAATATCCCTCCGGGGCTGCAAAAGCCGTCGTCGATAAAAGGACCATGCAGAGCGATAATAGGGCTGGCTTCATTGGGCCTTCACCCGCGGATCGGCCCACATACCATAGGAGCCGTCTTCTCCAATCTTCTGCGCGTTCTCCAGATCGGGACGATCTAGCTTCCCGTCTTTCGATTTCGCAATGCGGAGCGCGCCAAGAGAGAGCAATTGCTCTTCGAGCATATCAACCGTGTCCAGGCTCCCGGGATAATTGTAATAGCCGTAGCACGTCACATTTTGTTTGGGTGCGCTCTCTTCACTTACAAATGCCCGACAAAAAAGAACCTTCGGCGACTGCAACATGATCTGCAGCTGCTGCTTGGCGTAGTCAGTGCAAGAACCAGCAAAATCATCCTTGCGATTGACCATTTCGCCTTTGCAGGCTTCTAGCCCGTACAGATTCAGAAGGGTCTTATCATCAACCCGAAACTCGGTCGGTGAAGTTGCCTTATAGCCCGAGGCGGATGCAAACCCCTTCCGAGCCGTAACTTTTCCGTCGCCGTCATAATACTCAATGACAAGCACTGTCTTCCCCGGCGATGCCAGCGACTTGATGTAGTCCTTGTTGATTGCAGGCGCGGCGATTGCGGCTGTTGCCAACATACAACTGCTCATTGCGATTGCGATGGTTCTCTTCATTTTCTAGCCCTTACCGTCTTGCTTATTCGTTTTCCCTGTTCATAGGGGGTTTATGATTTGCGAAAAAGCATGTATCACTTAGCCAAATCGGTATCATGCTATTATGAACTTAATCGGTTTTCGCTGCAACCTCAACAGCGCATGTGAGGTCTGCGACAGGAGCTAAAGGGCTAGAATGGAGAGGCTTTCAATCAAAGCGCTATTGCTAAGCGCCACATTGTTCATCCCGTTCGGGATTGCCGCCACTTGCGCAGAAGAAAGAGGCGCAATTGCGCCTTTCGCGCAAGATGGCGACGCCGAGGCCGCAACTCACAACGCATCCGGATCACGCTCGGATTTGACCGTATTCAACCGCCGCTGGACAAGCGAAAGCAAAGAATTTGTCGTGGGTTCTGATGGCATCGTTTCTGCGGAAGATAAAAGCGGAAACGGCACGAGTACGAATAACCATATTGGCAATGTCTCCAGCACCATTATAGCCACTGGCTCTCTCGCTAATATTACCAATCCGGCTATCTCACTTCATGATGAATCTGCCCGTTTAGGTGATTTGCGTTCTACTAAGCAAGCTGCTGTATCCACTCCCGAATGCGGCCCCTCCCCGCTAACACCAGAGGAAATCAAAACTCTGGTCGAGCAGGCCGCTCGCCGACATCAAGTCGATGCTCTGTTTGCTACCGCCATCACCTGGGCAGAAAGCCAGTTCGATCGTTCCCGCAATTCAGACAAAGGCGCACGCGGGCCGATGCAGCTCATGCCGGGAACCGCTGAGCGCTTCGGCGTCCGCGACGTCTGTGATCCGGCGTCAAATATTGAAGGCGGCGTTAAGTATCTCCGGGTGCTTTTGGACGAGTTCCAAAACCCCCTGCTTGTTGCCGCTGCCTATAACGCAGGCGAAGGCCGCATCTATGAGTACGGCGGCGTTCCACCGTTCAAGGAAACCGTCGGATACGTCGCAAAGGTCGTCAATTACCAGCTTGGCGTAACCATCCCAGCGCCGAAAAAGAAGCTCGTTGCGAGCGGTCGCAGATCCTCGCCGGTCATGGCGAGCGAAACTCAATCCGGGGTCATTGCAGTCAAGAAAACCGGCACCTTCGTTGGTGGCGTGATGCATTTTTAAAGGAGAGAAGGATGATCAACGAACAGAATAAGGTTTGGCATATCAGCGCTTCAAAGCTGGCAGTCTGCCTTGGTTTGCTGGCTGCTGCGCAAATTGTCGGGGCGGATTTGGCGTTTGCACAGTCAGGTGGCGTTAATGGTGCCTTCGCGCCGGTTCAGACCGTGTTCCAAGCTATCGTTGATTTCATTAGCGGCCCAATTGGTCGTCTGTTTGCGATCATCGCTGTTATGGCGCTCGGTTTCCTCGCATTTGCTGGCAGACTGTCTTGGTTTCTTGCGGGCGGTGTGATCCTCGGAATCGGTCTTGTTTTCGGTGCTCCATCAATCGTCGACGAGCTGATTAGCACGGTTGGAAACTAGCGATGGCTGAGTACGAGGATGTAAAGCCGCAGCTGACACCGTTGGTAATCGGGTTAACCCGATCTCCCACCATGTGGGGTGTCCCGTATATGGCAGTCGTCGTCGTTATCGGCATCACAATCATAGCATGGCTGGTCAGCAAGTCGTTCTGGACGCTGCTCCTGGCCCCGATCAGCTATGCGGTTCTGTTCTCCCTTTGCGCTTGGGACAACAAAATTCTCGATGTGCTTGAAGTCACCGCGCGCAAAACGCCTCGCACACGCAACAAGTCCTTCTGGGGAACAAATTCGTACGGACCTTAGCTAATGTTGAAAGTCGTCAGAGAAGAACTCGGATTTGGCAAGGTCGCTCATAATGAGCGGCCTATGGCTTCGCATATCCCATATCTGAGGCATATGTCGGATACAGTGATCGGCTTGGAAAACGGCGCACTCTTGTCGGTCATCAAACTCGACGGCCTCTTTTTCCAAACCGAAGATCAAGCCGAACTCAATATGCGCTCGAATGTTCAGAATACGATCATTCGAGCGCTTGGATCGAGCCGCTTTTCTGTCTGGTCGACAGTAATACGCAGACAGGTTGACTCAGAAATCGGCGGCGCATTCGATGATGCGTTCTGCGAACAGCTGAATAACCGCTATATGAGCCAGTTACGCCATAAGCGCATGTTCGCCAATGAAATTTATCTCTCGATCGTGCGGACTAATATGCGTGGCGCTCTCGGCCTCAGCGACATAGTAAGTCGTGCATTTACCCGTTCTGGAGGCGCTGAGGTTCGAGATCAGCAAACGCGTGAAACAGTGACCGAACTCGAAGAGCTCGTTTCCAACATGACGCGCGAGCTGCAGAAATATGGCGCGCGCGAGCTCGGTATAACTTATCGCGATGGAGAGCCATATTCCGAACCGTGCGAGTTCATAAACACCATTCTGACCTGCGGCGTGCCGCGCAAAATGCGCCTTCCCCGGATGGGAATTCGAAATTACGTCGGAACGTCACGCCTACATTTCGGTAAGCGAGCGATGCAAACGCAAGCCGCCACCGATGAGGACAATCGTTATGGCGCGATGCTCTCTATCAAAGAATATCCGCCATACACCGGTCCCGGAATGCTGGATGGACTGTTGCAGGTGAATCATGAGTTCATCCTGACGCAAAGCTTCACAATTTCCGACAAACCCATTGCGCAGGAGCGTATCACCCGGCTTCAGCGCCAGATTGCCGCGTCGGATGAGTCCGGAAGTGCAGTCGAAAGCGATATCGACTTCGCGCTTAACAGTCTCATGAATCAGGAGGCCGTTTTTGGCATTCACCATTTCTCTTTGCTTTGCCTGTCTCGCGACCTTGAAGGTTTGAGCAAAGCAGTTTCCGAGCTTGGTAGCTGCCTGACCGACATGAACATCAACTGGCTGCGCGAGGATGTGAACCTTGAAGCGTCCTTCTGGGCTCAATTGCCCGGCAACCATAGCTATCGTGCGCGAAAGGCCATGCTGTCTTCGGCAAATTTCTCCGGCCTGTCATCGATGCACAATTTCGCGACCGGTCAATCGGACAATCTTCATTGGGGTCTACCCATCACGATACTAGAGACCACCTCGCAAACCCCATACTGGTTCAACTTTCATCGTCGCGATATTGGTCACTTCCTTGTCACTGGCCCGACTGGCTCCGGTAAGACCGTCGCCCTGACATTCTTGCTGGCGCAGGCGATGCGCATCAGTCCTACCCCTAAAGCCGTCTTTTTTGACAAGGATAGAGGTGCCGAGATTTTCGTGCGTGCCATGGGGGGAGCTTACGAAGTTCTCTCACCGGGAACACCGACTGGTTTCAATCCGCTTCAGCTGGAAAACTCCGGCCCTAATCGTGATTTTCTGCTTCGCCTTTTGAAATCAATGTTGCGATCTAGCGATCAACGCGACTTCAGCCAGGAGGACGCTGACACGCTGGAACGGGCAATTGCCCGTATCATGGAAGAGCCGGCAGCTCAGCGCAATTTACCAAACCTTTCGGGCCTCTTGGTAGGCAGATCGCGGGCAGATGCGAACGACCTGGCGTCAAGGTTGCGTCCTTGGATCGACGGCGAAAAAGCATGGCTGTTCAATGCGCAGCACGATGTGCTGTCATTCTCCGGGCGTAGTGTCTTCGGTTTCGATATGACCAGCATCCTCGGCAACGAGGATATCCGAACCCCCGCACTGATGTACCTTTATCACCGTCTCGACGAGCTTCTGAACGGCGATCCTGTCATGTTCTTCATGGACGAAGGCTGGCAGCTGCTTATGGATGAAACGTTTAGTCATTTCATCATCGATAAGATGAAAACCATCCGTAAGCTCAACGGCATTGTAGGCTTCGGAACACAATCGGCAGCGGATATTGCCAAAGCTAAGGCGTCTCACACCCTAATTGAGCAATCGGCCACGAATATTCATTTCCCGAACCCGCGCGCTGACGAAGAGAGCTACATCAAACGCTTTGGCCTGACGGTTAAAGAATTCAATTTCATCAAAAACACCCCGCCTGAAAAGCGCACGTTTCTCGTCAAGCACGGGAATGACTCAGTCATTGCCCGTCTCGATCTCTCGAAAATGCCTGATCTCGTCAAAGTGCTGTCGGGTCGAAAAGAGACCGTCGAAGAATGTGCTGCGCTACGGGAACGATATGGCGATGAGCCTGAAAACTGGTTGGCTGAATTCTGCGGATGGGAGAGGAATGATGCATAAGAAAACTGCTCTATGCATATTTTTGGCGTCAGCGACCATGCCTTTGTCAGCATTGGCTGGTGGCGTTCCTGTCATTGACGGCTCGAATTTGTCCGAAAGAACGGTTCGTGATCAAAAAACGTCCGAGATCGAGAAGACGGATAAAGACCGGTTTTCCCTCAACAAGAGCGTAACATGTGCCGTCTACCGACCGGGGCGCAAGGACGATCCCGTTGCAGCCGCCAAAGCCAATCCGGAAATTTCCGGGTTGGTCAAACGAGTGGCGCGCGAAGAGGGTGTAGACGAGAATCTGTTTCTAGGGCTCGTTTATCAGGAGAGCCGCTTTAATCCATGCGCGAAATCGGGCGTGGGAGCTATCGGTTTGGCTCAGTTGATGCCTGATACCGCTAAAGAGTTGGGCGTAGATCCCCATAACATTGAACAGAACCTGCGCGGTGGTGCTCGTTATCTTAAACAGCAGCTCAAGCGTTTCAACGGCAACGCCAACCTCGCCCTTGCAGCGTACAATGCTGGCGCTGGCAACGTTAAAAAATACGGCGGCATTCCCCCGTTCAAGGAAACGCAGGGGTACGTCCGGAATATCACGCAGAAATGGACACCGGCGTTCGGCGGATCAAAGGACCTGCCCATGAACTACGGCGGCGGCGATACAGCATATTCCGGTATGCGGGATTCGACCATCAATTCGATGGCAACGACGCAGGCAACACAGGAAAGTACCGCCAACGTCGCCTCATGGCTTCAGCAGCTCGGCGGTATGCAGTCCGGCACAATTCAAGACAGTTGGGATCACAACGCCGGCGCTCGAAATGCGAACCTCGAAATGGTCAACCAGGTGATTGTCCTCGGCAATTCAATGGCCGACCTGCTCAACAGCCGCAATGCAGTTTCAGCCAGTGGAATTTCGGGCGCATCTCAATCGGCTTCGTTCAAAAAGAAAGACGACAAGCCACGAGAAACGACCGGCGTCTGCGATCCCCGCACCGGCCTCGAATGGTATCCGGAAGAAAAGGCTTGCGTTCAACAGCGTGAACGCGAGGCGAACATCAAACTGAACCTCGATCCTCAATAAGGGAGATAATCATGAAACGACTGATCATTTCGGCGTCAGCGATTGCCGTAGCTTCGGCATCGTTCGCTCCCATGGCGGCATATGCAGGCGGTGTCCCGGTTATCGACGCTGCCAATTATGAAGTGGCAAAACAAACCTCCGTCACGACTGACAAAATCCTCGGGACAAACAAGGAAATCCTGACAACGGTCGAGGAGACATTGAAGGCCGTTACCGGTGATCGCGGCGGCGATGCGAACCAGATGCAAAACCTGGCCGTCGGAAATGGCTTCAGCGTATCGTCAATGCCCTCTTTTGACAGCCTTATGTCCGGCGGAGTGCCAAATTTTGGTAGCATGGGCGGTGACATCGCCAAGGTGGCATCCACTTTCATCAACGGGCTTCAGCTCGTTAAGAACTTGTCGGGACAAGCAAATAGCAGCTTCAGCGGAGACAAGTCCTATGAACAGATGGTCAACACTGTGCTTGGTGTCGCCGCACTCGTAAATGGTTCGCAACAGGCGGTAACGACGCGCCGAAGCGCTTTTGAACAGGCCGGGCAGAGTATCGGTCAGGCAAAGGACATTAAAGGTTCCATCGACCAGAACACGCAGCTGCAAGTCCAAGCAGGGCTGACCATCAATGAACTGATCGGCGTCATGAACGGTGCCGTGTCGTCGTTACAGGCCGATAATCAGCGCCGCCTCACCGACATTTCCAATTCCAAGAAGGTGTTGACGTACAGTGCAAACTAACATCGCTAACATCTTCCTGAAGTTTTTTATCTTCACCGCCATTGCAGCCGGCGTTGCCGGCTGCGGAACGGTCAAGGAAAAGACTGCTCCTTGCAAACGTCCCGCAAATCTCACGTCATTTGCCGAAGACATTCGGCAAGATTGTGGACCTATGGCCTTTGTTAATGGCGATCCAGCGACCGCCATTGCTGCGATCAATTCGATAGCGACGGAATAATCGGGGGCCGCTATGCATGATTTCTTGAGCGATCTTTTGGAGAGAATTGATAATTCCGGCGAGAATTTTTCATCGCAGGCTTACAATATTATTGGCTCTGAAATCACGCCGCTGCTCAAGGTGATGTTCATCGCCTATGTTGGATATTACGGTATCCAAGTAATAATGGGGACTTCGCGGATTAGTGTGGCCGAAATTGTCACTCGCGTATTCCGCATGGTCTTCATTCTGGCATTGATCAGCAACTGGGGATACTTCAACGATTTTTTCTACAAGTGGCTGAACAATACTCCTGAAGATGTAGGTCGCGCCATCCTGACCGCCACCGGAACGGGAATTACCGAACCGACAAATGGTCTTTCCATGATCTGGAAGACTGCGAATGAGGCGGCTTCCGCGTTTGCAGAGCAGTCGGGCTATTTTTCAGTTTTGCCCTCGATGGTCGGCTTTCTCATTATGGCCTGTGTGGCAATCTTTATCGCTGTTGCTCTCGCAATACTTGTTCTTGCCAAGGTGATGTTATGGGTACTGATCGGAACCGCACCTATCTTCATCGCCTGCATGTTGTTTGAACAATCGCGCAGTCTTGGGCAGGCGTGGTTCCAACAAGTTCTTCTATATGCACTGATCCCGTTATTCGTATTTGTCGTCGCCGCCTTCCTTATCGCTGCAATGGACCCTGAACTGACGAAGGTATCCGCTGCCGCCACGGAGCGACGCCTTACGCTCAGTGATATTTCGGCCTTCCTTCTGCTTTGTTTTGCCGGGGCATTTGTCCTTTTGAACATCCAGGTCCTTGCTCAGGGCATTGCAGGAGGGTTGGCCGTTGGTATCGGCGCCGCCGCAACACGGATTGCTCGCATGACCGGTGTCACCGCTCCAATGCAAATTGCGCGAGCTGGCTTCAAGGGGATCGGTGCGAGCTATCGCGGCGGAAGGTCGCTTTACAATCGTTTTGGCGGCGGCGGTGGGGGTTCGATTTCCCCGACAAGCCAGGGCGCAAAAGAAGCAATGCAAAACCGAATAAGCAGCAACAGCCTGCCTCGCTGATGCTGCAGGTTCATAAGAGGTAAAGGGCTAGATCATGACTGATTCCAAAGAAGCTGCATTGAGAAGTTATTTTCAGGACGGTGATCGTTGGGAGAACGAAATCGTCCGTAAAGCAAAACGTTCAAAGGCCGTGGCATGGTTCGTAACCATCATATTCGGGCTCGTCGCGCTTTTCGCGTTGCTCGCGCTCGTTATGCTGGTTCCGTTAAAGTCGTTCGAGCCTGTGATTGTCGTCGTAGACAAGGCTACGGGCTACATCGAAACCAAAAGCGGGCTGACAAAAGCGCAAAATCTGACGGATTCACGCGCAATTACCCAAGCCAACGTCGTTCGGTATATCAGGACACGTGAAGGCTATGATCCTTACGCGATTGATACAAACTTCGGCACGGCAGCACTGTTATCGACAGGTGATGCCGCTCGCGAATTGCAGGAACAATACAGCGCTGCCAACCCGAAGAACCCGGCCAAGGTCTACGGGAAAAACAAGCGTGTGCTTGTCGATGTGAAGTCTGTCACGTTCCCTAACGATTCCACCGCTCTTGTCCGTTTTTCAACGACTGAAAAGTCCGATACCGATGCGATCACCAGACACTATATTGCAGTCGTGCGCTATCGCTATACGGACGAACCAGCCACGAACGAATGGCGGTTTGAAAATCCTCTCGGCTTCCAGGTTTACAATTACAGGCGGGATCAGGAAACCGTCACGGAAGGGAGCAAGGGATGAGAAACCGCTTCCTTCTTGCGGCGGCGTTCTCGACCGTCCTCATTTCGCATGCCCACGCTGCCCAGACGCCTAGGGCTGGCTCGCTGGATTCACGTGTGACCAGTGTCGTCTATCAGCCCAACAATGTCGTCAAAATCTCTGCGACGTACGGCATATCGACAATGATCATCTTCGATGAGGATGAAAAATTTGAGACCATTTCGCTTGGCGACACAGAGAGCTGGCAGGTTGCTCCAACCGAAAAAGGAAACATCCTCTTCGTTAAGCCGACAGCTAAGAATGTCGTCACCAACATGAACGTAGTCACGACCAAGCGCATCTATTTTCTGGAGCTGCACGACTACGCGCCAGATGCTGGCAAGAAGGTCTTTGGCGTGCGCTTCATCTATCCTGAAAAGGATCTGAATGCAGCGATGCGCAAAGAGGCCGAATATCGTGCTGCCAACCCGAATATCTCCAAGATCGATAAGGCTAACGTCAACATCGACTATTCCTTTACCGGAGATACGAAACTGAAGCCGTCGATGGTCTTCGATGACGGCAAGAAGACCTTTTTCAAATTCACCGGCCGGACACCCGCGATTTTTGCAGTAAACAGTGATTTTTCCGAGACACTGCGAAACTTCCGCAAGGAAGGCGAATATCTGGTCGTGGATGGAACGGCTACACAATACACCCTCCGCGATGGTGATCAGTGGATCTGCATCTTCAACCTTAGAAAGCCGGATTTTGGCGCACCCGATCCTGACATCATGGGTCCCGCAACTGATCATGCGGCAACCAAGAGAAGAAGGAGCGGCAACTGATGAAACAGTCTCCCGAATTGGAAGCACTGGCGGCGGCTGATGACTCCGGTGTCAGCAACAAGAATGCAAAGCGGAATCAAACGGCGGCGATGGCCGTATTTCTGCTGGCCGGCGTAGCTATGGCTTATTTTGTTCTCAAACAGCCCTCGGAGAAGCCGCGCGATCTCGTGCGCGGTGACGAGGAGTTTAGCACGACTTCGTTCAGACCGCCGTCATTCGTGCGCGATCAGGATCAGCCCCCTGCCGCGCCCGAGCCAAATATCATCAACATTCCACCACCTCCACCGCCACCAGAGCCGGAGCAAGTCGACACCACGACATTTAATGTTCCTCCCCCTCCTCCCCCGACGGTCGCTGTGAACGAACCCGCTCAGGCATCCGAGCCGGAGATTGTTGAAGAATTTCCAGACCGGTTCAAATCGAAGCTGATTCAGATGGATCAAGCGCGATCAGGCGGAGCGAATGGCGGTCTTGGTGGCGACAGTGGCGAGGGAACACCGACTGTTGCTGGTGAAGACAGAAACAGCAAGTTTCTGGCGACGGCCTCGGCAATGGCGGACCGGAATGCCAAGGCTACGAAAATCAAGCGTATCGACGCGGTTGTGCCGGAAGGAACGATGATACCCGGTATTCTCGAAACCTCGATTGTAAGCGATCTGCCAGGTCAGGTTCGCGCCATCACGTCAGAGGACGTCTACAGTTTTGATGGTCGTCGCATTTTGATTCCGACCGGCACTCGACTCATAGGTGAATATCAAAGCGACGTAATGACAGGCCAGACCCGCGTTTTCGTTGTCTGGACCCGTTTACTGCGTGATGATGGTGTAAGCGTGCGCCTGAACTCCGTTGGAACTGACAGCTTGGGTCGTTCGGGTCTCACTGGCATCGTCGATAAAAAATGGCGTGAACGGTTCGGAGCTTCCATCATGTTGTCCGTGGTCGGCGCCGGCGCAAGCTATCTGACAGGTTTCGGCAGCGGTGAAGCCTTCGGTCGCAACAATGACGATGCAAAGCGCGGAGAAGAACTAGCCCGCGAGACGATCGCCGACACTTTCTCTCAAATGGCAAATACCGCTCTGAGCGAGAACTTGCGCATCAAGCCGACTATTAGCGTCCATCAAGGCGAACGCATTTTCATATTTGTGCGTCAGGACCTCGATTTTTCGGCGATGTACGACGATCCCGTAACAGAAGCGATGAAGGAAATTCAACGTGAACGCCGGGGCAAATAGTGCGGCAACAGCCACACAAAGCAGATATTACTTTCTTGATCGGGCACTTGAGCCTCTGCGGCCATTTCTCAACGATCCAAAGGTCGTTGAAATCTCGGTCAATAAACCAGGTCACGTCTATGTTGAGCGACTTGGTGCTGATCACATGGAATTCCACGAGGTTCATGCGCTTTCAGCAGCAGAGATTCAGAATATCGGTGAACGGGTCGCAGGCGCGACCGATCAGTTCGTCAGTAAATCCGCGCCCATCCTGAGCGCTGCGTTACCGACTGGCGAGCGGATTCAGGTCGTTCTTCCACCCGCTGCACCGGACGGCGGATCGATATCGATCCGCAAGCAGGTCGTTAGCAATTTTAGCTTGGAGGAATACAGGGATAGCGGTTCACTGGACAAGGTTTCTGTTGCTGTAGGAGGACTGAGCGACATTGACCGTTTGCTGATCGAACATCTGAAGCAAAACAGAATTTTCGATTTCATCAACACAGCAATCACGCAACGAGTGTCGATCCTGATCAGCGGCGGCACGTCATCGGGAAAGACAACCTTTCTGAATGCTTGCCTGAAATCGGTTCATCCGAAGGAACGGATTATCACGCTGGAAGACACCCGCGAACTGTTTCCACCCCAGGAAAACCGCGTTCATCTGGTAGCTTCGAAAGGTGGGCAGGGCACCGCTGACGTCACAATTCAGCACTTGCTTGAATCATCTCTTCGTATGCGGCCTGATCGTCTATTCGTTGGCGAGATCCGCGGCGCTGAAGCGTTTTCTTTTCTTCGCGCCATTAACACTGGTCATCCTGGATCTATGTCGACGGTTCATGCCGATACGCCGCAAGGTGCCTATGAACAGCTTGCCATGATGATGCAACAAGCGGGGCTATCTGGCGGATACTCGAAGCATGATCTCATGTCGTATATCCGGATGGTCATCCCCATCGTCATCCAGTTGCGTCGCGACGGCGGAAAACGTGGCGTATCGGAGATATTTTTTGCACGAAATGAGGAGCCATGAGCAAGGGTTACAAAGCGGTCTATCTGATATTTTGTGCCGGCATAGCCTTCCTTGTCTGGACCTTGGCTTATGGGGTCGTACTCGGGGTAGTCTATAAAGACAGCCGAATTTTGAATATCACCATCACCGAAAATCCTTTTGCTCCGCTTCAGCAAGTCTGGGCCTACGCGTCCAACTCAACTCTGCAACGAGTTGCCATCGGTGCCTTGCTACCTGCCATCGCCGCCGCCGTTTTTGCGGGCTATCTCGGTCTTAGACGCTACGAAAACCCCTTGGGGGATGCGGCTTTTCAGGACGTCATGGGCCTTCGTCGCGGCAAGTGGTTCCGAAAGACAGGGCACATATTCGGGCGGTTCGGCCGCAATGTGCTGCGAGCGGCAGACAGTCGCCATCATCTAATTATCGGTCCTACACGATCGGGTAAGGGAGCGGGCTATGTCATTCCAAACGCTCTCATGCATGAAGGTTCAATGATCGTATCCGACTTGAAGGGCGAAATTTTCAAGGCGACAGCCGGATATCGCAAGAAGAATGGCAGTCAGGTCTTCCTCTTCGCTCCCGGTTCGGAGAGGACAAATCGTTATAATCCTCTGGATTTTGTGCGACCCGAGCGCGGCAATCGCACAACTGATATTCAGAATATCGCCAGCATTCTGGTTCCCGAAAATGTTGGCTCTGAAAACTCAGTTTGGCAGGGTTTGGCTCAACAGGTCGTAGCCGGAATTATCAGCTATGTTCTGGAGAGCCCCTATTATCACGGACGGCGCAACCTCGGCGAAGTCGTTTCCTTCGTGAACAGTGGCGTTGATCTTCAGGCGCAGATCAAGTTCATCAAGGAAAAAGAGCCGAACCTTTCAAAATATACGGTCGAAAGCTTCAACGCGTTTCTGGCATTGTCTGAGCGTGCTGCAGCATCCGCGCTCCTAGATATCCAAAACGCGCTCAGACCCTTTAGAAATGAACGTATCGTAGCCGCGACGGAAGTAACCGACATGGATATCGCCGCCATGAAACGGCGGCCTATCTCTATTTATCTGGCTCCCAATATTACCGATATTACGATCTTGCGCCCTCTTCTCACTTTGTTCGTGCAACAGGTCATGAACATTCTGACACTGGAACACGATCCAAATTCGCTACCCGTCTATTTTTTGCTGGATGAATTTCGGCAGCTTAAAAAGATGGATGAGATTATGACGAAGCTTCCCTATGTGGCTGGTTATAATATCAAGCTTGCTATCATCATTCAGGATCTCAAGAATCTCGATGAGATTTATGGCGAGACTTCGCGTCACTCCCTCCTCGGCAACTGTGGTTATCAGCTGGTGCTAGGTGCCAACGACCAGGCGACAGCGGAATATGCATCCCGGGCACTCGGAAAAAGAACCATCCGCTACAAGTCGGAATCCCGTACCATCGAAATTCTCGGTTTACCTCGGCGCACAAAAGTTGAGCAAATCCGGGAACGCGATTTGATGATGCCGCAAGAAGTGCGGCAAATGCCAGAAAGCAAGATGATCTTGCTCGTCGAAGGTCAACGACCGATCTATGGCGACAAGCTGCGATTTTTCAACACCCAACCCTTCAAATCTGCTGAAGCATATTCGCAATCGCACGTTCCTGACGTGCCGACGATTGAATATTTGCCCCATAGGCCGGTTCCAGCACTCACGAGCGAATACGCGCAAGACGGGCAACGGGCCGCTGAGCAGACAATTAGCCCCCTGCCCTACAGTCCTCAGCCAGATGAGGAACCTCGGCCGAAAGCCAGCATAACCGCCTCCCCGTCGATTCCTGAATCTGGGGACGGGAACCAAGAAAATACCAGGACGGTCAATCTGAACGTCAAATTGCCATCAACAGGCATAGACAAGAAATCAGCAATCCCGCCGGGTAATATCGATGATCGGATAGAAGAAGTCGAAGCGAAACTTAAACCGAGCGCAGAACGATTATTGAAGGCTGTCAACGAGAAAGTTGATGCTTCTGGCACATCCCCTCGAAAGCGGAAAAGTTATCTCGACATATTCAACGCTACAGTGCCAGACCCGGAAGATCTCGGAGTGATGACCAGCCCCAACTAGCGCATTAAAAAAGCCGGGTCGCAAAAGCGCCCGGCTGATTTGTAATATGCAATATCGCTAGAACGGCAAAAAACTTGCGATGAAACTGATGGTATCAGTTATCCATGCGAAGGCGGCATTAAACCAACCTTGAATGACAGTAGCAACATACACGATTGCAACCAGTCCAAGCACGAGCCAAAACAAGATTGCAAATAATTTTGCAAAAGCATCGTCGGCCTTCGGATCGGGAGGTGAATTGTAGATGTAATCGTGTCGCATGGTCGTTTAACGCTCGTGTTCGTCGCGTTCCTTCTTATGCTGCTGCTCTTGTTCTAGTTCCTGCAATCGCGGAACTTGTTGCTGAGGTGGATCGGTGCGCATGGTTTCTCCATCGCGAGCAACGCCCTTCACTTCCATATTAACCTGATTGTCGAGCTGTTTGGAACCTTCAACTTTTCCATCTGTCCGATCCCGCTCTTCAAGCACGTTCGCTTCCCATGCCCGGCGATCGACCATTTGCTCGACACGCTGCTTCTGACCATCGACTTCCTGAATGACGGTTTTCAAAACGCGTTCCGTCCCAGTGGACCGCAAATGAATTTCATCGCCGATTTCAGCGCCGGCGCGATGCAAAGCATCCGGTAATCCGACACCCCATACCGTGCGATTGCCATTGGCCGTTTCAATAACGACAAATGGCGAAGGCTCATTTTTTTCATTATCCTGATAAGGCTTTTCGCCTGTCTCAACGAGGATGCCCTGCACACCCTCCTTATAGTCGACGGTCTTGGAGTGGGGCGTCCCAGAATTATCTGCATTCTGTGGCTCTTTATCGACCTTGCTAGACTGATCCGATCCTGCAGATTGTTCCTGATCCCGGTGAGCCGCATCCAGCGCCCTGCCCTCGATCGGAACAATTTCATTGCGCAAGTAGGACTGCTCGCGACGCGCCAAATCTTGCCAATCCAGTTCCGTCGGCTGATAGCCCTTGACCGAAATACCGTGCGCCTGGCCCTCCAGCCAAGTTTCTCGGCGGAACTCCTTGCTCCCCGTTATTTCGATGCTCGTCCAGCCTCGATGCGCTGCTGTTTCGATCATCAACCGAACGCCCTGAGCATCGAACGATTTAGCGCGCAGCTTCTCTCCATTGTCCTGGAACACTTCGCGCTCACCCTTTGAATCGGCAAAGACTCGCTGCGTCCCCCCGTGATCCTCACGAATATAATATCGGCTCGTGATCTCATCCGGGAATGAACGATCCATTTCGGCCTGATAGGATGCTGCAGCTGCTTTCTCCTCGTCATCAATGCTTGAACGAGGTTCGTCGGCATTATCTGCCGATGGCTGACCCTGCTCTGCTTCCACGATAACATGCGCTGGCTTGGCAATTTCGGAATCGGCTTCGCGAGCGATCTGCATTGACGAGGTATCTTGCTCGCTTTCACGAGATGGGGTTTCAACGGTCAATCCACGCTGTTCAGTCAATTCCATATGCTCGCGCATTAGATTGACATGCTCGCGCGTATACTGCGCTACCTGATCCAGATCGGCTTTCTCTTCCGGTCCGAGATTGCGGCCAAGCCGGAACAAAGCTGTTTCAACTTCTTTCTCATATGCCTCAAAATCGCTTCTCGACATTTCGCGCACTTTTTCACCCTCCAAAATGATGTTTTGCAACTTTACCAAATTGGTGCGGTAATGTGACCCGAAATCTGCATGAACGATGTTAGAAGTTTTGGCTTCCGATTGATGCGAACTGGTTGATACAACTATATCTCTTTGCTGGATGGCGTATGAGGCAATCTGATGATTGCCGCTTGCCATTGCGATTTTCTCCCAACTCTGAGTTACCTTTACGGTGTATTCACGACTGCGCACGCTTCGCGCCACGCTCCGCCGACCTGACCGCTTGGCATCATAACGCGACTGAGCCGCGGCACTCGTCCCCTCATGTTCCGTTCGTCCCTCGCGATTAACCGGCCGCACCTGATTGCGCGTATAGGCTGGAGCATTTGCAAACTCGCGCCTGTCCGTCATTTCCATAGCGATTCCGTGCTGGCGCGCCTTTTCAGCCATAAGTTCACGCCATTGACGAAAAACCTGTGGCGAGGTTTCTACCCGATCACCGGCATCCGAACGCATAGCGATAATGGCATGGGCATGGATATGCGGTCGCTTTCCGCCCTGCCCCATCTCCTTCGGATCGCTGAACGGATCATGCATCGCAAATATGTAGCGGTGTCCTTGGAACTGAGCGGCCAGAAAATCCCGAACAGCGCCTTCGAAAGCCTGAACATTGGTGCCAGCTTTGGCAGACATGATGACATGCATCACATCCCTGCCCTTGCGGCTATGCAACTCCCGACGCCACTGCTTTTGCACCAGATCGCCGGCGGAACGCGTATCGGAGATATCGCGCCCCTTATCATCGCGAACTTCTCCCTTATGATCCTCGACCAGATTTCGCAGCTTGGCAGCGCCATATTCCACGCCATTGCCATACCCGGTAAAACGGAACCGCGCCCTCGCCAGCTCGGACACCGCGCTTTCGTTGTAACGTCTCTGAATAATGTCAGCCGCCTTCGGGTCGCCGGTCAACCGTTCCCCTTCCGCGCTGCGCAAGACTACCAGACCGTCAACTTTCAAAACTCCATGTGATGGCTGCGAAACTGCATAAGCGAAGCTGCGATTACCTAATCCGCTCGCCAGGCTGTCGCGTACGAGCTGGTGCAAAGCTTCTTCTGTTTCGAAACCAGTAGCTTCGATTGTCACATGGAAAGTTCCAATATCCCTGCTCTCGGCACGATTTTGAAACAATGGCTCCCAATCTCCCCGCAACCGGGCTAGATCCTCGCGACCATGAAGGCGCTCACCATTTTCCTTTTCGACGTGTATTTCCCCGCTGCGTGATACGTAATTGACCATCGCGCCGAAACGCGCACCGCCACCGTACGATGCCATTTTTACAACGGACGGTTGACTGCCTGCTGCGACCGCGGCCAGACGCGCTTCCATCGGCCTAACTGCCGCAATTGGTTTGTTTGCCGTACTTCCAAAGAACTGGGAACTCTGTGCCCTTGAGGAGCCCGTGCGCATTTTTGGCACTGAAGCACTACCTGCTGCGGCTGCACCTCCAGCGATTTGCAGTTCGCGCAGCCTCCGGCGCATTTCTTCTTCCGCGCCACTCGCAGCACTCGAACCCAAAGAAAGCTCATGCAACAGCGCCGCGCGATGCTGCTCCCATTCACTCTCAAAGGCTCCGAGAAAAAACTCCATCGAATGCTATTCCTTGCTGCGATGCCTGTATCCGGATCGCTTGGTAACGCGCCGCAACTCGCTGAGGACGCCGACCTGCATCTTCTGCACATCCCCGACCACCATGCGGATTTCGCTATCAGATACCGATTTTCCACTATTCAGAGCTCGCGCTACCTGATTGAGATTGACGCCAATCATACGCATGTCTTCCAGCATGAGAGACAAAAGCGCCCGGTCTTCGTCATTAAAGACTGGCTTCACTCCTGCCCCTTGCAGGAATACAGCTTTAAAAAATGCACTCATCGTCATGTCAGCCGCCTTTGCGGCTGCATCGATTGCATCATATTCGTCCGCCGAAACGCGGCTATGAACGGTTTGCGGCTTGGCTTTAACTGCCGCCCCACCATCGGTAATTCCCTCATCCATAAGCTTCAACAGCTCCAGCACAGAGTAGCAATAATCAATCGCGGACATGTTTCGCGATTCACTGGATAAAATGTAGCACATTTTTCCGTATCCTGCCAAACTAATTACATAGGAATTCCTCAAAGATCACCCAAACTGGTCTCGCTCCGCTCGCCCCTACGCCGAGGCTTCGCCCCGGCTTTTCAAAGGAACTACGCTCACCAGGGTTCACCTCCAGACCGCTTCAATCGCCTTTATGTACCCCTCGTACTCGCCAGCAAGGGACGCTACGCTCTTCGCCCTTGCCGGACTGCGTGCGAGCGGCACAGACGGCTCTTGCGCGGCTCCGGGGTTCACCTAAGCCCGGATATGCCGGCAACGGCGCTCCATGATCGTCTATGGTCGAAATAGAGGCATTCTACATCGCTTGAAGATCACGCCTAACCAGCTCCAACGCGATTTTGCCGCCGCCACGGCATTGTCACACGCCTATTCCACACGACTTACAAACACGATTTATGCCTATCTTTTGGGGGTGTGGTTTGAACGTGTGGAAAATTCATAGCTAATCTGCACATCGTGGTTTTACTCGATGTTGAGCATCTGTCACACGTTATTGCTATACCGTACTTTTACACGCTATTATCATATCGTGTGATTACACCGTGTTAACACTTCGTGGTGCACATGCTTCACATGATGTATAATTGTGGTGTTATTCCTGCGTGTGATTAGTTGGTGTTTTCATATCGTGTGGAGCATTAGGCACTCGGTGGTGAAACCCGATGTTAACCCTCGATAGATATAATGCGAGCAAACACACGGAATTCTGGGCAGCTAAAGGGAGATACCTTCATGCCACTTCGGATATCAGCAGTAAGCGGGAAGGGGGGTGCAGGTAAGACCACTGCGATCATTCTGACCGCGGGCGAACTCGCGCTTCAGGGGCGGCGGGTTCTTCTCATCGACGCTGATGCTCGTCAGAATCTTGCTGAATGGTGGAAGCGCTGCGAAGCCAAAGACAATGTGCCTGACTCTATCACTTTGCTGTCGGCTTTAAGGCAAGACAACATCCAGCAGATCATGTCATCGCAAGCTGACAAATATGATGCTGTGCTGATCGATGCTCCCGGCGTCGATAGCGTCGTGACCGATACGATCATCGACTATTCCGATATCGTCATTACGCCTATCCAACCCGCACAGGATGAAATCAAGGCCACCGGGGAGGCCGCGGAGGCAATTGCGGTCCGCACAGACACGAACAATCGAATAATTCCGCAAGCTGTCGTGAGGACACGTATCACGATCGTTAACCGCAATCTGGAGGAGTACCGGATAATCCGTCCATTTGTGCAGAATCTCCACAATAACGGTTACGATTCGAATCTTCTCAACACCGAATTGATGGAACGCAACTGCTATCGCGAGATCCGCAGCGGTTTGGGAACGCTGCAGATGCTTGCAATGACCGATTCAATCCGAAAGGCGAGGGCAGAAGTAAAGGAATTCGTCGCTGAGTTGGAGCAGTTGCAAGTCCAGAAACTGAAGGAGGTCGTCAATGGCTAAGGGAGACGTCACACTTTCCGATTTTCCGGTAGCTCCGCGACGCGCGCGCCCAACTGAAACTGATCATGCCGTAGCGCCAGTGAAGGATGGTACGGACAATTCATCGGCAGCGGAAACGGCGGTGGCAGAAATTACCGACGCTCCAGTTGTGGAACAAAAGCCGCGTAAGGATCGTTCCGCTCCGCTGTCCGTCACTCCAGAGGAGAGGCGGGCGAGGGCGGTCGAAAGCGCAATCCAGCGAGAAGACTCTCGCAATCGACTGCGCGATCTGCGAAAGTCCCGCGAACGCGAGAGCAAGCATTTCGTCAACGTTCCGCTCGATTATGATACCAAGCGACGGCTTGAGAGAGCGGCGCACGACAACGATCTGAAGATGACCGTTATTATGCGTGCCGCAATTGATGAGTATCTCACCAACAACGGATACTGATCATGTTAGGCCGTGGTTTTCTTCTGGGGGTGGCTGTTGGAATCGGCGTCGGGGTCTACGCGGCCCCGATGTTGGGAAAACCCGGCATTGGCTTCGATGAAGTTAAACAAACGGTCTCAACGATCGGCAATCTGACAAAGAAGAGCCCCGATCCTGCGACCTGGCCGACAAACCAGAACGCGAAAGAGGAGCTTTTTCGGTTATCGGACTGGAATTATGCCGGATATGGCGAAGCTTCCAATGTCACGGTAAACCGCTGCATTGCAATCAATGAAAAATCCATGGCTTGCGAATTGTCGGCTGCACTCAGCTGGCTCACGGAACCGAAAACAATTGAAGCCGTCTTCGAAGGTGCGCCCGGTACTTGGCGAATGGCGGCGGCGAAAACCCGTTGATAACGGCGCGCCACTGGCGCGCTCGTCCATTCCGCGATCTCTATACCTGAACGATGGTTGGTATTGTGCTACAAAAAGCTTGGTGATTAGTTCCTTCTCACCAAACTATGCAGTGCTAATCTCTATGAAAATAAAGCATAATAATAGCCAAGGCGGCATGGCAGTGAAGGGGTTCTTGAGGTGAATCGTGATTCAGTAGATTACGCAATTGAGCATTCATTGGAAAAAACCAATGATCCGGAAATTGATAAGCCCGTTTATCGACGCCCCGGATTTGACGGCATCAAGACTTTTGGCGAGATGGACCAAAGTCTTGCAAAATACCTGCGCGAAGCAAGAGAGCGTGCGGGCCTCAAGCAAGCTGATTTCGCGCCCCTGATGGGGCTTTCTACTGCGGTCTATGGTCGATACGAGCGAGCATTTTCCAAATTGCACGTCACGCGCATGATCCATGCCTGCGAAGTGCTCGGATTCATGCCTATCGAAATGCTTTTCGATGCCGCCCCATATCTGTGGGGAGATAACGAGGAAGAGGCAAAGGATCGATTGGAGCTCGCAAAGCTCGTCGTTGGTCTTCCCCACAGCACCACGCGCGACTTGCTCGCATTGGTCAAGAAAATGGCCGATTTACAGAGTCAGGTCGATGCCAAACCAAACAAGAATACATCAGAAAACGAATAAGACTGCGCATCAGCGGGATCTTGTTCGTTTTTCGGATGCTCGCAGACCGAAAGGCCCTCATGGGAGGGCCGTCATTTCTGGTGCTTGTTAGGAGACCGCCTAAGCGGCCTCCTGCGCATTCGGCTTAATCAGCCCATGAAGATAATCGGCAGCAGCCTGTGCTTTGGCTGCGGCAGTGATAATGGCGCGTTTGTCGGCCTTCAGGACGGCCAGCCAATTTTCGATGTAAGCGGCTGTGTTTTCGCGAGGGTCATGGGCCACGCCCAGGTCAGCGCAAAGGAAAGCTGCGGACAGTTCGGCAACGAGCTCTTCGACCGCGTAAGCGTTGGTACCGAAGCGGCCAGACAGATCGCGATCAAGGCGATGCTTTGCGCCTGACCAATGACCAATTTCGTGGAGAAGCGACGAGTACAGGTGGACGTCGCTTAAAAAACGCTCCCGGTCGGGCATGAGAATGTCGTCAGGTCCAGGACGATAGCAAGCCTTCGTGCCGCCGTAGTGAATGACGGCTCCGGTCTGGCGAACAAAGGTGTCGACGGTTTCATTGTGAGGCACGGGCGCCATCGGCATCGGTTCGGCTGGGCTGTAATAGTCGGTAGGCAGGTTCTCGATCTGCTCTACGTTGAATACCGTGTAGCCCTTGATATAAGGGATCGAACGGTCGTCATCGGCGTCCTGATCCTTTGGGGTAAAGGTGCCGAATTTGACGACAAGCGATCCACGTTCGCCCTTCCGGACTTGACCGCCGAGATCCTGCGCCTGACGATAGGTGATCCAGGTGGTTTGTTCGTAGCCGTTCATCTGCGACGCGATCCAGAGCATGAGAACATTGATGCCGCGATAGGCTTCGCCGCTGGATCGGTGGGGGATGATGGAGGTCGGGCGGGTATTTCCGCGCCATGGCCGCACCCAAGGTTTGGTGCCGGCTTCCAGCTGCTCGATGATAAGGTTTGTGATGTGCTGATAGGTGTCGCTGATGTTTTTCATGGCCGTCTCCATTCGTTGGTTGACGGCAAGAAACGGAGATAGCCGAGACGAGCCCATGCACCCTTTGGGCCGCAACGGAGTGGAGGACCGCGAAGCGGTTGCATGGGGGAGGGGCTATCGCAGCTTGGCCGTCAATCAGCCAACGGGTGAGGCGGCATAAATGTCACTCACCGAAGCTAACGGAACGGCCCTCGGCGCGGAGGATGTGCCGCTTATCGTTCACGGTCGTCGGAATCCCGCTCGGCCTGCTTGTGCGTCGACAACTCTGAAAGCCGGGATGGGACCGCTGCGCTTTTCTGCTCTGGCGGCATTCGTTCGACGGCCGGACCATCTGCATTTCTGACCTGATCCGGACGCGAAAGGCGGGAGAAGTCAGAACGAGCGGTGAATGTGATTTCGGTGTTGTCATCGGGTAACCGCTCTGGAAGATCGGCGCGATCGACCGCGACAATCCCGTGGTCGGTAACAAGGCTGGCAACGCGGATATCGTGACCGAGAACCTGACCTGAAATCTGTTCGCCCGGCCTGGCGCTGCGCACGTTGTGCTCGAAAGCTTTCTCACCGCGCATTTCCAGATCGACGAAAGCAGCTCTTATCGCTTCCTGCCGGTTTGGATCGATCGCGTCTTCAAAGACATGCTTCATCGCCGGACTGGAGGGGTCGTTAGTCGTCTCGATCGACGCTTCGATCATGCGCGGCTTGGTGATGACGGTAAAGTCAACCTCATGTCCATATTCGCGTCCGATGGATGCTAGCAGTGCCTCTTGAGCCCGTCCGTTGCCTTCTCGGAAAGGGTGCACATAATTCAACTCTGCCAAAACCTTTCCGGCAATTTCGGCGAACTGTTCGGTCGACGTTCCGCGCAATATCTCGGGATTCCTGATCGGTCTAAACGCTTCGTCCAAACCCATCTCGATGCGCGAACCGTGCAGAAATGAGGTTCCGCCTTTCGACAAATTGCCAATCGGCTCCACTCTCTGGCCGTCAACAACCGGACTTTCATCGCGGGTATGACCAGCCCATTCATAAATATCTTGGAAAATATGACCATGAATGGCCTTCAAATGTTGCGCGTCGAAAGCGCCTCTCGGGCCATCTCCTTCGGCGATTTCAGCCATCCGGAATGCTGTCGCGCGATATTCTTCGACGCGCAGTTCCTTATGGGACTGGATTCCGAGTTTGTTGCGCAGCACGTCCCTGCGGTCGGGATCGTCCGATATGTTCGGATAGGTATAGGAGCCTGTGGGTTCCGTTTCAGCCATGGCGAAGACCAATAAAAAGCCGCCTGCCCAAGGCAGGCGGCATTAAAGTAAAAAGGATAAGCCTGAGCTATTGCGGTTTGCGGACAACACGCTCTCTGTATTCGTCGCGTGTGATATCGCCCGCGACGTAGGCCGCCGTCGCCGTTTCCAGCAATGGGTCGTGGACATAACCCTGCCGCATGTTTGCA
This sequence comes from Ochrobactrum sp. CM-21-5, assembly GCF_014253075.1. Classification (GTDB taxonomy): domain Bacteria; phylum Pseudomonadota; class Alphaproteobacteria; order Rhizobiales; family Rhizobiaceae; genus Brucella. The sequence continues at coordinate 3,786 of NZ_JACLZJ010000015.1, read as the reverse complement.
GCACGCGCCTGATCCGTAGCCTTTTTGCGCTTGGCAACAGCTTCTGGAGATCGATCCGGACGGGGGGCATGAAAGTTCATCTTCAAAACTCCTGTTGTTACGGACCCTAGCACAAAATGCGCGCAAAATCCAGAAAACAAAGGGATTTTCGGGACTTTCGGTGTAGTGCGCCCGGCACTCAGCCGGGCGCTGTGGCGCTATCAATTGCGCGGTTCCCATTCGAGAACGGCCTGAAGGCTTGGGTCGTCCTGTCCGCCGAAGCGGCCCAGGTTGGCGTTGTAGTTCAGGCGGCGGATCGAGAGGTTCCGTTTGAAGCCTTCGCCATCGGCCTTAGCCTTTTTCCAGATGCCGCCGACCTCGATATTGAAGCCACGTGGGGATTTGGCGAAAACGCGGTGCGTAGGGGCGTCCGGGTTTTCCGAGTTGAAGGGCACGACCTCGATGTCGATGTCGTCAGTCAGAGTGGAAATACGGCCTTTGCCGGATGCGGTGTCGAGGTCTTCGCTATCGAACTGGATGAAGTTGGTGATTTCGTTGGCCATGGTATTCACTCCTCTATGTGGTTGCGATGATCGTTCCAAGGCACGGCGGTAAGCGGTGTTGCACCCTTGGGCCGGAGCGCAGCGGAGGAAGCCGAGGGCCGAAAAATTTGTTCGCGCGAGGAGCCGCAGGCGGGGAAATTTTTCAGGCTTCCGGCTTTGCGGCAACCGCGTCGACGTGCGAACGAGCGTCAAAAGCAACCGAATTAGAGGTGTGCTCATGCGCCAATATGGCAAACTCATCTCGTTGGCACAGACCGTTGATACAATACCGATTGTGCAACGCATGATAGCCGGATAAAGCGCATTTTCAACGGGTCTTGTGTAGTAACGGAAAATACGGATAACCAGAACGGTTCTCTACGCTGATTATTCGACGATGCCAATTTGGCTATGTTGGAGGGGCTTATCTGGTAGCTTGGGTCCGTCGATATAGATGCGGGCTCTCTACGTCCGCCGCCCATATTCCAAGCAAACGTTCGCGTGCTTCGTTCTCGGCATACCCATATTCGGCAATGTCGATGCCGTGGTTTCGCGGCAAGTAGCGCAACATCGCTTCAGCCTGACCCGCGCGCACCATTGCAATGCCGATATCCGTATTCCCAAGAAAGCACTGACCGACGGAACGGTTATAGCGATCCACGTCAACGATCCGGCAGGACACATGCTTGCCGTCGATCATTTTGCGAAGGTAGCTGCGCGCAACCAAGCCACACGGCCACGTCTTACCGTTCAAAAGGCCGCTTTGCTCCTTTTCGCAAGCGTCGATTGCGGCAATCCGCACGCGCTGTTGTCGTATGCTGATCGTATCGCCATCAATGACGCGGGCTGTTCCGGCAACGGAACCCGACCATTGTTCAGCGGCAGCTAGCCCGACAGTCAGTAGCAGGGCTATCGCGGCGGAGATAATGTAGCGAAAGATCAATGTATTCCCTCCATTCCATGTCGGGCAGCAAGCCCGAAAACCGAGCGGGCAAGATGCAGTTCGCCGGCAGCGGCACGCTCTGTCATGGCGCGCAAATAGCCGCCCGGCGACTTCACCTCCTGCTCGTCGAACTTCTGCAGCGTGATTGCGATTGCAATCGCGGCGGCCTGTTCTCCCATCTGATCGACCGCCCGGCGGCGTGCATCTTCGGAAATTCCGGCCATGCGGCAGATTTGCGGGGCGAGGCGGGCCAATTCAGCCCAAGTGCGTGGGCGCGACATTCCATAGGTGTTCAGCGCCGGTATTGCCCGTATCAGATCCTGCAGGGCCACTAACGCTTGTGGCGGATGTTGCGGTTGATTGACTTGGCTCGATTTGCCTCCCAGGCTTTTTTCCAAAGCCCTCTTACCGGCGAAGCCGGTCTTTATAAAATTGAGTTGTTCGGCATTAGCCGAACGCATTTCGTTTCTACTATCTTCAAGGGAATAGGGGTTTGTAATCTGTTTGTGCATGTCGTTTTCGGCATACGGGCATGTCGAATCTTCGTTTCTAACGGAAGACTGCTCACGGCGAGGCAGCTGCATCACCCGCTCCACGATCCATTCAATCAAGCTTGTCGCGCGTCGCAGAACAACGCTTGATGCCTTGCTCGCGATGCCTACTGCTTCGAGAACACGCGCAAAGCGCTTCTCGATCATGGCGCGCAGGCGCGAGGGCAGGTCCTCGACGGAGGCGAGTGCGTAACGCAGATTGCGAACGGCGCCGCGATAGCGACGCAGGTTCGCATTGAGTGCGTTCTTTTCCGCCTTAGCCTGCCGGACCATGCCGTCAAGCTCCGCGAAGCGGGCAATCAGAACACGCAGATCGATACCGCAAGCATCGGCAATACTGCCGTCCGCATTTCGGACCGGATAGCGCTTGTAGTTGCCGCTGTCCTGCATGGTGATGACACCGGCGTCAAACAGACGGGACAACAATCGACTGACACGTCCCTCGGATCGGCCGATCTCGAAGGCAAGCGCCGCATTGGATTTGAACACGATCGGTCGGCCGCCTTTGTCATAGCTCTCGGCTGGAGCCGTATTGATCAAGGCCACAAGCAAGTGCGCCTCGGTGCCATTGATGAGGCCAAGACAAGGGAGTGACTGCGCAAGGCCGATCAGCTGGCCGCGTGTCACCGTTCCGGTTTCCGCGGACTGAGCCAGCCGCCGAAACTCGGTTCGTTGTGGTGTCTGTTTGCGGCCAACCTGCCGCGCTGGCTGTAGGGTTTCCCCCATCTTCCTCGTCTCCTTAATGGGGACCAGGCAAAGCTTTCCCGTTCGCCGAAAAGCGTTTTTTTATTTGACATTGGAAGGTGGGGGTGCGATTAAGAATGTGACTTTATATTTTGATTTGCACCCCGCTTCCGGACTTGTTCGGGAGCGGTTTCTTTTTCTGGCCTGTGGGTCTGACTTCTCCGTCAAAAATCGTTAGAATTAACCATCGGAATCATCTGATTCCCGATGTGATTTGCGCAGCATAACCTTATTCGGGTCCATGGCGCAAACAATGTGCTACGAAAAACGTCGCGTTTGCGTTAACCGCGCCATTTTCGCCCATATTCTGGCATTAGGCCGGTCGGTTGTTGCAAAACGGGATCGCAAAGGCGTTTCCCGCTTTACTTTTTTGGCTATCCGAAATTGACGAAAGCCGGTTCGATTTTTCGAATCGGCTTTTTATGTACGGGCGGGAGGGGAGCACGAGGGGAGGGGCCGAAGGGGGCTCCCTTCGTCCGGTCTCTCATTTTTTTGGGGAACAGTCCTAGAAACGCCGCTGCCTAGTGGGCCTGTTTCGCTGAGCGTTCCGTTCTTTCCTTATTATACAACGACCGGAAGCAGAGCAAATTCTGCGATCAAAGTACATAAGATTACTACAAGAATGCGACTTGAAAGAACGCCATGCTCGTTCCTGTTCTTTAGTGTCCATAAACCCGTAGCAAGAAGGGTGCAAAGGATTGTTATTCTAACGTCATTCCTAATATGATCTGAGTACATGACGACCAAGACCGAGAAAGCAACTCCCCCCGCCAGTATGGCAAGAAACCCTTTCGAGAAGGTTTGGCTAATGTTTTGCAACTGAAGCTTTGTCAAAGCAGAAATCCTCTGGAAATTGGCTGAATTCTCGTCTTCTTCTTAGAGCCTAACCGAAAATTAAGTTGAGCGATTTCAGTTGTTTATGATTCTCTGTGGTTTACCAAGACTACGGAGGATCACATGGCCTGGACTGAAACCGCCCGTCGCGACTATTGCAGACGAGGCTTGCGCTATGCAAGCGACTGCACCG
>NZ_JACLZJ010000014.1 GCF_014253075.1 Ochrobactrum sp. CM-21-5 | reverse complement strand
GCTCAGGCCGTAGGCCAGATACCAGCGGACGCAAAGCAGGATCACTGACCGGTCGAAATGGCGACCCTTGAACATGAACAACTCTCCAGCAAACTGTCGGTCACCTATGCCACGCCGGCCGTAAGCGGGAAGTTTGCAACAGAACCCCCGATTGTAGTTATCTTTGTCGAATGCGCAGGGGGATTGCTGGTTCCTCACGTTTTGACCATTTTGCTGGCGCGGGGGCCTTTTCGAGCGAGGAATTGCCCTTGCCGCAGACTGTGCATAAAGTTTCGATTTTCGACGATCTTTTGCCCTCTGAGAAATACGTCGCGTGGTAAACCCTGTACCTTTATACCTTCATAGAGGGTGTAATCGACATTTTGATGCAGGCTGGCCTGATGAATCGTCATCGTTGCTTCCGGGTCCCACAGGACGATATCCGCGTCGCTGCCGATTGAGATGCTTCCCTTTCTGGGGTGCAGGCCAAAAATGCGTGCAGGAGTAGTAGCCACGATGTCTACAAAGCGCGAAAGGGATATGCGACCTTCATTTACGCCCTGATACGTCATGATCATGCGTTCTTCGATACCTGGCGCTCCGTTAGGGATTTGCGTGAAGTCATCTCGCCCCATTTCCTTTTGCCCTGCAAAATTCCATGGCGAATGATCCGATGATACCGCGCTCAAAGTTCCGTTGGCTAAGGCCGACCAGAGAAGATGCTGGTCGTGAGCAGTGCGGGCAGGGGGAGTAAATACATATTTTGCACCTTGGAAATCATCCCGCGCAAGGTCTTCCTTGGTTGTATAAAGGTAATGGGTGCAGGTTTCACCAAGGACATCCACGCCGCGGTTGCGGCCTAGGATCAATTCGTCGAGCGATTCCTTGCACGTCATGTGTACGACATAGAGCGGCGCCCCCGTGATTTCCGCCAGCGCAATGGCGCGCGCCGTTGCTTCGGCCTCAACGCGCGGTGGCCGTGACAAGGCGTGATATTCCGGTGTCAGCTTGCCCTCGGCAATGAATTTTTGCTGCAAATAATAGGCGGCGTCACCGTTTTCGGCATGAACCATCACCATGGCGTCCGCCTTTCTGGCGGCGTCCATCGCCTTGATCAGGCTTAGATCGTCAACCATCGATTGTCCTCTATAGGCCATGAACAGCTTGAAACTGGAAATGCCCTTCGCTGGCAATGTAGAGAGTTCCCGCTGAACTTCGTCGTTGAGGTCAATGATTATGATATGGAAGCCATAGTCGATAGCAGCCTTTCCCCTGGCCTTGTCGTGCCATCCTGCGATGGCCTCCTCAAGAGATTGGCCAAACTCCTGCCTGCAGAAATCGACAATCGTAGTTGTGCCGCCACAGGCAGCAGCGACGGTGCCAGTATCATAATCATCTGCCGTTGCCGTGCCAAAGTCGGGAGTATCGAGATGGGTGTGAACATCCACGCCACCTGGCATCACGTAAAGACCTGCGGCATCAGTCGTGCTCGCAGCGGAGGGCATAATGCCGCCAATCTGGACGATGGAGCCATCCTTTATGCCAAGATCGGCTCGGAAGACATCGCTTGCTGTAACGATTTTTCCGTTTTTTATAACGAGGTCCATGTGAACTCCTTACCTTTATCGCGTGATTGATGACAAATGCGCGGACACCTTCGAGCAAAGCCGTCATATGAGGACGAAGAGTTCGCCCTGCCTGCATTGCGAATATCTTACGTGAATTTTCCTTGATCATTATTGATGATGATCAATAGATGTGATACGTCCTGAGTCAAGAGGTCGTTTCACAATTGCCCGCTTAATGACAACTTGAAAGGCTTGCCGATGGCACGTCGCATGATCAAAGCTGCCCATATTGTCGCGTATCAGAATGACGGTCACCGGCATTTGCGTGATGGTGTTGTTGTTTGGGAAGCCGACAAAATCATCCATGTCGGTCATCATTTCGACGGTGAAGTCGATGAATGTATTGATTTGGCGGACGGAATCGTAACGCCGGGCTTCATCAATACCCATGCTCATCTTTCGGAATCGCCGCTCGATCGCAGTTTTGTCGAGGATAGAGGGCCACGGCAATTTTATTTGTCTGGCTTGTTCGAGTTTCTTACGGCTCGTGACGTTTCAATCACCGATGAGATGCGCCGTGCCGCGATAGCGTTTTCGGTCCCGGAGTTGATACGGACGGGTACGACCACAATCATGGAAATCGGCGGTTATGGAGACGACGTCGTTGAACTGGCGGGGAAGGCGGGTTTGCGTCTCTATGTCGGTCAGGGTCACCGTTCCGGTCGCTGGTATACTGATGACGGGCGCAGTGTGAAATATAGCTGGCTGCCTGATGATGGCGCGGCTCTGCTTGAGCGAGCGGTGGCTTTCATCGAAGCAAACGAGGGAGCCCTGAATGGACGTGTCAAAGGATTTTTAACGCCTTATCAAGTCGATACGACATCTGAAGCCATGCTCCGGCGGACAAAGGCTGTTGCCAGCGAGATGAAAGTTCCGCTTGCCCTTCATGCATCGCAATCCGTTCCCGAATTCATCGAAATGACAAGGCGTCACGGCTGTACGCCGATTGAATGGCTCAACCAGATAGGTTTTCTCGGGCCCGATGTCATTCTTGGCCATGCAATCATGCCCGGCGGGTCGAGCTGGACGAATTATCATGCTGACGATATTGGCATTCTTGCTGATACGGGTACTAATGTGGCCCATGCCGTTTGGGTGTTTGCACGGCGCGGTATAGCGATGGAAAGTTTTGCCCGCTATCTCGCGCGTGGCGTCAACATGACGCTTGCCACTGATACGTGTCCGCAGAGCATGATTGAGGCATTGCGATGGACTGCGGTCATCAGCAAGATTGTTGATCGGCGAACCGATGTAGCGACTGCTTCCGATGTTTTCAACGCGGCGACGCTGGGCGGCGCGAAGGCGCTCAACCGCGACGACCTTGGCCGGCTGGCACCCGGTGTGAAAGCGGATATGCTGCTGTGGAAAGGGAGCAGCCTATTCATGAGTCCGGTTCGTGATCCCGTTCGCAACATAGTCTATTCCGCGCAGGCCGAAGATCTGGACAGCTCCATTGTCGATGGCGAATGGATCATGCGCGGTGGCGTGGTGCCGGATATAGACCTGAGCGAACTGACCAGAGAAGTACAGGCGGCTGCCGAAATCATGTGGGCGGGTACAGCCAATGGCGACTGGGCAAGGCGCACGATCGACGAATTGTCGCCGGAGAGTTTTCCTCCGTTTCGCTAAATTTACGTCCCCAAACAAGAAAGTACCGGCAGCAGACTGGCCTGGAAGGAGTTTCTTTATGATTAAGCGTCGGCAGTCCAATGGACGTCTCAGCCATATTGTCGAATATCCGCTCGCGGGTTCCGTAGTGGTAATCTCCGGGCAGGTGGCTGAGAACAGAGACCTTGACATCACGGGTCAGACAAAAGACGTTCTTTCTCTTGTCGAACGCCTGCTTGCTGAAGCCGGCACCAGCAAGGAAAGGCTGATATCCGCGCAGATATGGCTTCCGGATATAAATGATTTCGATGCGATGAATGCTGTTTGGGATGGTTGGGTGTCTAAAGACAATCCGCCGGCCCGTGCCTGCGTCGAAAGCCGCCTTGCCGATCCGCGTTTGAAAATTGAAGTGCAGGTTTGGGCTTTGAAATAGCTGTTATATAAGATGGGTCCCACTGATCGGGTTGGAATATGCAGCCAGCGGGGGAGAGGGCACTTTGGGAAAATTCTTCTTGCAAGGCTCCTCGCTTTTACGCGCATATAGCCAGTAAAAATATGGAGATTGGTTTGACCACAGCGAATTTGTCACAAGACGATCGGATGCAACTACTGGCGCTACAGCTTTTGTCCGACGCGAAAGCACCTACGGGTGCCTTGAGCTTGGCGAGTGCTTTTCGCAATGCGGGCATTGATGTAGCGGAAGCAACGGCTGGACGTTTTCTGCGTCAGCTCGATGCTCTTGGCTATACAAAATCGCTCGGAAAACGAGGGCGTCTCGTGACGGGTACTGGGGAGAAGCGGCTTGCCGAGCTTATTTTGAACGGCAACCTCGCTGCCCATGGTGCGCGTGTGACCGCTGCGGTGGACAGTTCAAACATCGATGAGCTTATTGACCTGCTGCACGTTCGCCGTGCCGTCGAAGCTGAGGCAGCGGGGCTCGCAGCACTGAGAGCGACAGATGAGGAAATCGAGCGAATCGAAAAGGCGGCAGCAACGCATATCGATTGTGTCGAACACAGTCATCGCTTGGAGCTTTCCGATAATTTCCATGTTCTTTTGTCGAGATACTCCCACAATCGCTTGCTCCGGGCGATGACGGGGATGTTGCTCGACCCGGTTCACGATCCGCTTGCCAAACTGCTTGACCGGATTTCCGATGATTCCGGGCAGGTATTGAACATGGCGCTGGATCACAAGGCCATTGCGCGAGCCGTACGCAATCGCGACGTTGCGCTGACCGAAAGGTTAATGCGCGATCATATCGATAAGCTGATCTGGATAGCAAGCAGCTACCGGGATCGACTAACAACATAAACCGTCACGCATTCACGAGGTCAATGGTCGGTCGAACTTTGCCTCGCCATATTGCGAAAACTGCAGGGATTAAAGTTTGAGAAATGGTTACCATCAATCGTGATCGGTTGCTTGCTGACTTGCGCCGGTTTGCAACCTTCGGGGCATATAAAACGGGTGTGCATCGGCCTACATTCACCCCACAAGACATAGAAAGCCGGCAATGGCTTGCTGCCCGCTATCAAGAGGCGGGTTTGGAGGCGTCGATCGACGGGATTGGCAATGTCTATGGTCGCACCGGGCAGGAAGGACCGCGCCTGCTGGTAGGATCGCATGCGGAATCGCAGAATTATGCCGGTTGGCTCGATGGAGCACTTGGAGTGATCTTCGCGCTGGAACTGGTGCGTGCGTTCCGGGAGAGCAGTGATTGCGAAGGACTGCATATCGAGCCTGTTGCATGGGCTGACGAGGAAAGCCATTTCATTCCATTCCTGGGCTCACGCTCCTTCATCGGAGATCTTTCGCAAGAGGAAATTTCAACGGCTATAAACCGGACAACGGGCGAAGCCCTTTCTGTAGCGCTTGAGACCGCGGGCCTCGCATCGCTTCCACGCAAAGTTTATGAACCCGACCGATATGTCGGCTATGTCGAGGCACATATCGAGCAGGGCGATGTACTGGAATCGAGCAATAACCGCATAGGTGTCGTGACCAGCATCGTTGGCATCCAGCAATACCGTCTCTTCTTTCATGGAGAACAGAACCATGCCGGTACGGCCCGCATGGCCGCACGAAAGGACGCTGGGCAGGCACTGATCAAAATGTGCCATCATATCAACGAGACGTTCGAGCGTCTGAAAGGCGAACGTAGCGTGTGGACCGTCGGTCAGATACTGTTGGATCCCGGCGCCCCGGCGATTGTACCGGGTGGGGCACAGATGCTCTTTCAGTTCCGCGATGAAGACGAAGTCACCATCGCGCGTCTGGATACTGCATTGCGTGAGCTTGTCGCAACCGCCGATGGTGACGGTCCCTGCCGTGTCTCGCTTGAGCTTCTATCCTCGTCAAAGCCCTCCAGAATGCTTCCTGTGTTTCGTGATGCGTTCAGCCGTGCTGCGGAGGATCGTGTGCCGGGGGCGCATATTCTGATGCCGAGCGGAGCAGGCCACGATGCGCAGATAATATCGCGGGTGATGTCCTGTGGCATGATTTTCGTCCCCAGCATCGGCGGGATTAGTCATCATTGGACTGAGAACACGACTGATGACGATATTGCGGTGGGCTGCCAGGTCTTCGCAGATGGGGCAAAGGCGATTTTAAAAGCTGTAAGCAGGTAGGCATATGCATGACGCTTGACTAGTTCTGCGGAAAATGCATCATCATCAAAGATGATTAACAATAATATCAAAAAGGGGACACCACATGATTTTACGTTCTACCGATTTGTCACGTCGGCATTTTCTGCAATCAGTGGCAGCTTTTGGTGCATTGTCCGGGTTGGGGCTGGGATTGCCAGGGCGTGCCCTTGCGCAGAGCGGCCCAATCGGTGACGGATCCGCTGGAAAAATCGTAATCCGCACGCCCGGCGGAACTTATGAAGAGGCTTGGCGCGAAGTATGCTGGGAGCCATTTGCTAAGGCAACCGGTTATCAGATTGTACCGATTGCCACCAATGCGGCTCGCATTCTGGCTATGATCGAAACTGGCGCGAGCGATGTGGATGTCCTTGATTACGGCCCCATTCAGTTCATCACGCTGGCAGAGAAAGACGCGTTGCTGAAACTGGATAAGTCGGAGTTCAAACTGACCAATCTGGAGGATATCAACGCCGTAACGGACTATTATCTTGGGGCGCTGGTTTACTCCACGGTGCTCGCCTATAATACGGATGTCTTCAAGGACAAGCCGCCTCGCAACTGGGTTGAATTCTGGGATACGCAGGCATTTCCCGGACCCCGCATGCTGGAGGATGCCGCCGTCGGCGTCGTCGATCTGGAGTTCGCGCTTCTGGCTGATGGTGTGCCGATGAACGCGCTTTATCCGCTGGACATCGACAGGGCTTTCGAGAAGCTGCGCGAAATACGGCCCAGTATTGTCAAATGGTGGGATTCGGGAGCTGTAGCCGCGCAGATGCTTGCCGATAAACAAGCTGTTCTTGGCGCTATCTGGAATGGTCGCGCGCAGGTCCTGATGCAACAAGGCGCGCCGATTGGAATCCAGTGGAACCAGGCGCAACGTTATGTTCAGGGGCTGGCGATCATGAAGAATTCGAAGAATATCGAAGGGGCCTACAAGCTTCTGGATTATTCATTGCAGCCGAGTGTGCAAGCCGCGCTTGTACAGCGGATCGCTTACGGGCCTGCTAATCGCAGGGCTTTCGATTCGATCCCGGCGGAACTGGCGGCGATGATGCCCACATCTCCGGAAAATCTCGCTCGTTCCTTCGAGAGCGATCCGGTGTGGTGGTCGCAAAACAGCCGGACCATTGCTGATCGTTGGCAAGAGTTCCTGCTTGAAAAGTAGCAGACACTACAGCATCGGCCCGAAAATCGGAATCGATTTTCGGAAAGCACGATGCGTAAATTCAAAGGGTTAGAGCGTCCTTGTGTAGCGTCCGAAAGGACGCACGGCGCTCCAAAGTGCGGTTGGTAACTCCCGTCGCACTTTTCTTACGGTTTCGCATCGACGGTCGACCAGCTTTATCACGCAGTGAAGTGTGTGGTTCTCTATTGTGCCGACGGCCTTTTAGCATCAGTAAGACGCACGGCGCGAACGACCGCTTATCCCATCATGCAGAACATGCATTTAAACGGAGCCTAATGTGATGGCATCATCTTCCTCGAAGCTTCATGATCCCGGTATCGGTATCCGAATACAGGATCTGTCCAAGAATTACGGACAGATGGTAGCGGTCGATGCCATGAATCTCACGATCAACCCCGGAGAATTGATCAGTTTTCTTGGCCCCAGCGGGTCCGGGAAGACCACTACGCTTATGATGGTGGCAGGCTTTGTCCCATCGACCAGAGGCGAGATATTTATAGCTGACCAGCCGGTCGCAAAACTGCCGCCGCAAAAGCGGGGATTGGGTATGGTTTTCCAGAATTATGCCCTGTTCCCGCACATGACAGTGGCTGAAAATGTAGCTTTCCCGCTCAAAATGCGCGGACTACCGAAGGCTGAACGCGAAACGCGAGTGCGTGAAGCGCTGAGCATGGTAAAGCTTGGCGGCTTTGAGACACGTTATCCACGTCAACTGTCGGGCGGACAGCAACAACGTGTTGCTCTCGCAAGAGCAATTGTTTTTCGACCCAAAGCTTTGCTGATGGATGAGCCGCTTGGTGCGCTCGACAAGAAGCTGCGTGAGCATATGCAGCTGGAAATCAAGTCTATTCAGGAGCGGCTTGGCGTGACTGTGATTTATGTCACGCATGATCAGGAAGAGGCTCTTACCATGTCCGACCGCATCGTGGTCATGCGTGATGGACGTGTGGAGCAAATTGGCTCGCCGACCGACTTGTATGATGATCCACGCACCGCCTTTGTAGCCGATTTTATCGGCGAAACAAACTTGATCGAAGGCAGGATTTCGCATCAGGAGGGTGGCATCTGTGCAATTGAAGTCAGTGGCGGACGGCTGATTTTCGGCAGTGTTGAAGGTAAACGAACCCAGGCGTCGCCTGTCAAGCTTTGCGTGCGACCTGAACGTGTCAGGATAGAACCTCTGCAAATGGGAAAGATTTCAGAAGAGAATGTCCATGCGGGCAAAATTGAGGAAATTATTTACGTTGGCGATGCAACCAAACTGCGCGTCAACTGTAATGCTTTCATCCTTACAGTTAAAGTTCCCAATAATGATGAACGCCGCAATTTCATGATCGGTGGGGATGTGGCTGTCTCGTGGGCTCCTGTTTCCGCTAAGATTCTGGCAGCATAGAGGGCGCAATGGCATCTCCTGTAATCGCTCCGGTACCTTCAAATAATGAACGCGCGGCACATTTCCGTTTGCAGCTTATCTATGGCGCGCTGCTCGCGCCGATGCTGCTCTTTCTCGCAGCGCTCTTCTGCTACCCTCTGATCGACATGATGCTGCGTGGCTTTCAAGACGAAACAGGTTTTACCCTCGCGCACTATGACCGTATCTGGTCCAATACTGCTTATCTGCGGATAATCTGGGATACTGTTGTACTTTGCTTTCAGGTTACACTGATAACACTGGTCCTCGCTTATCCGGTCGCGTACCTTTTGTCTGTGGCATCGCCCGGTCTTAAAGCCGTGATGATGGCACTGATCCTGATACCTTTTTTCACCAGTATCCTCGTTCGTACTTATGCGTGGATGGTCATTCTGGGATCGACCGGATTGCTTGTCCAGCTTATGACCTGGTTCGGCCTTCCTGCAGTTTCACTCCTTTACAACCGAACCGGAGTACTGATCGGCATGAGCTATGCCTTGCTGCCCTATATGATTCTTACACTTTACAGCGTCATGCGGGGTATCGACGGGCGCCTGATGCAAGCTGCGGCAAATCTTGGAGCCAATGGGTGGCAGACGTTCCGATATGTTTTTCTGCCCCTTAGTCTGCCCGGCATCACGGGCGGCGGTCTTCTGGTCTTCATCATGGCACTTGGATACTTTATCACGCCGCGCCTCTTGGGAGGTGATCGGGATCAGACCATTTCAATGATTATTGACTATCAGGTTGAACACGCTTTCAACCTTAATTTTGCCGCAGCGCTGGCGGGAGTACTGCTCATTCTCACACTCGTTGGTTTCTTGGTTTACGATCGGCTGGTGGGGTTCCGTGGTCTTCTCGAAAGCAAGACGTTGTAGAAGGAGGAAATCATGAACCGATTTGCCGTTGCCAATGCTGTCAGGTCTCTGCTTCTCTATGGCAGCGCTTGCGTGGTCATCTTCTTTCTCATTTTGCCGATACTGGTTATCATTCCTATTTCTTTCAGCGCCGATCAGTATCTGAAATTTCCGCCGAGTGGCTTTTCATTGCAATGGTATCGACGCTTTTTCCTTCCACCGGAGTGGATGGAATCGCTGTGGCTAAGCGTACGGATCGCTATCATGTCAACGGTGATGACGCTTGCTGTTGGTGTACCCGGTGCGATTGCCATGGTCCGAGGACGCTTTCCAGGCAAAAGCATAATCTATGCGATTTTATTGTCTCCGATGATCGTACCGACAATCATCACCGGCGTGGCGATCTATCTTTTTTTCAGCAAGTTGGGAATGATCGGCAGCCCGGTCGCAATGGCGCTCGGGCATACCGTACTTGCTCTGCCATTGATGATCATCATCGTATCTGCATCGTTGCAGGGCTTCGATCAGCGGCTGGAACAGGCGGCCTATAGTCTTGGCGCGGGGCGATTGCAAACCTTTCGCTATGTTACCATGCCGCTAATTGCGCCTGGTGTGATCTCGGGAACACTTTTTTCGTTCCTCAGTTCATTCGACGAATTGATTGTTCCGCTATTCCTGGCTGGTACATCGAGTTTCACTTTGCCGGTGCGCATTTGGAACAGCGTATTTATGCAGGTCGAGCCGACGATCGCCGCCGTGAGCACCTTCCTGATCGGTGTTTCCGTTATCGTGCTGATGATCTCGCACTTCGCTCAACGCCTTAAGCGCTAATCTATCTCTCTCTTTTCTTGCAGGCCAATCATGCAGCAACAACAGATCATTCTTTGTGGCAACCTTGTGCCTATGACCGGCGATCGTGTGGAAGGACCACAGGCTGTCGTCGTCAATGGAGACAGGATTGAATCTATCACTCCCTATCGAGGAGAAGAGACACCGAAGGACACCCCGGTGCTCAATTTTCTGGATTATACTGTCTTGCCGGGGCTGATCGATGCTCACAGCCATCTGGAAATGCTTCATATATTGCTTGGCAATGAGCGTGAGCAAACGTCTGCGAGTGATGCGACGCTGGCGCTGCGGGCGGCCAAGAACGCGCTCGCCAATCTGCGCGCCGGCATAACGACGATGCGTCTGCCGGGTACCAAGAATCATATTGACTTGGCGCTGAAGCAGGCGATCCTCGCGGGCGATCTGCCCGGGCCCCGTTTGGTGGTCGCGGGAAGGGGTATTGCTTCCAGCCTGACTGAAAATGTTAACCAGATTACTGCGGACGGCCCAGATGCTGTTTCGGCAGCCGTGCGCATGAACATCGGCGCCGGTGCAGATTTCATCAAGGTGTTCGCGAGTGGCGGTACCAGCCCTTCCTTGCTTCATGGCAGCGCACCGTATCTTTCCGAAGCGGAACTTGCAGCGGCAGTTGGTGTGGCGCAGGAATTCGATCTTCCCGTAGCTGCACACGCCTATGGCGGGCGGGCTATCGATCTCTGTCTCAAGACAGGAGTGAAGCAGATTGAACATGGTTTTTTCGCCGAACCTCATCAGTTTGAGAAAATGGCGGAACAGGGCGTGTGGTTGACCGGGACGTTAGGCGTTTTTCTGACGCGACCGGGGCTTATCGATCTTCCGGGCATGAGTGCAGGCGCACGTGAACGGCTCCTCTTCGCTGCAGAAGCCAACGTGGAGAGTGTAAGACAAGTCAAGAGGGCCGGTGTAAAATTCGCACTTGGCACGGATGCCATTCATTGCGCCATCGTCCAGGAAGCAATTTTTGCCGCCCAAGCCGGTTTGTCCAATTTTGAAGCATTGGCAGCGATCACGGTCAATGCGGCTGCTGTATGCAAAATGGAAGGGCTAATCGGTGCTATTGTCCCTGGAGCCTTTGCTGATTTAATTGCTGTTCGCGGTGATCCGTTAAGCCATTTAGAAGTTTTGAAATCACCGGATGCTGTTATTAAAGATGGGAAAACTATTTCTGTGTAACATAGGGAGCTCTACTACGATGATCGCTCTCGATTAAACTACGAATCTATATAAGCCTATTCCCCAATCGCAGGAATCGTTGGTTGTATGCCCCCGCAACCATTGAGACCGACAAACCCGCCGCACCAACGGCGGGTTTTGTCATTTTAGAAGTCTTTCCAATGGCTTGCCGCTCCGCCCATTCGAGGATCGTGCGCAGTTCGCCATGCAATGTGGCGAAGATTTCCCCGCGTTCCGGGCCGGGCGTGAGCACAATCTTCTCTATCAGCATCCGCAAAGCCGCCGCTGCCTGCGGCCGTTCGTCGGGCCGGGCAAGTGCTTCGGTCAGCGCGGAAACCTTCTTCGCATAGATTGCAGAAGCACTCGGCAGCAGGTCCGGCGCGTCCTCCGGAATATCGGCGAGTTGCTCGGTCAATTCGGCTTTGCGGGCTTCCAGCGCATCCATCTCTGCCTTCATGCTCTCATGGAACATGCCTTCCTTGATCGCCTCGATGATGCCCCTGATCTGCTTCTCGACCTTCACCAGCTCGGCCTTCCAGCTATCGCCGTTCGAGCGGCGCTCCCTGTTCAGCCGGTTGGTTTCCTCGGCATGGGCGCGCATCGCTTCCGCTGCGACTTCGGGCGCCATCATCCGCTCCTTGAGGCCGGCGAGAACGCGCCGCTCCAGGTCTTCGCGCAGGATGGTGCGGCTGTTGGAGCGGACGCCCTTGGTCACATGCGTCGAGCAGGCGAAGCGGTCGGAGCCTCGGATGGAGAAGGGACCACCGCAGCAACCGCAGAAGACCAAGCCCGAGAGCAGGGTCTTTGGTCGATGGGTGCCGTTCAGGCGGTTCTTCTTGTGGTGCTTGCGCACGCCCTCGGCGACATTGGCATATTTGGCGGAGGTGACGGCCTGCCGCCCCTTCACCGCCTGCCAGAGTTGATCATCGACAATGCGCAGGTCGGGAACGTCCTTGACGATCCATTCCGATTCCGGGTTCAGCCGCGAGACGCGCTTTCCGGTCGACGGGTCTTTCAGATAGCGCAGCCGGTTCCAGATCAGGCGGCCGATATAGAGTTCGTTGTTCAGGATGCCCGTGCCGCGCTTCGTGTGGCCATGGATGGTGGTATCATTCCAGAGCCGCCCTTCGGGACCGGGCACACCTTCCTCGTTCAGCGTCTTTGCGATCACACGCGGGCTGATACCTTCGGCATAATCGCGGAGGATGCGCCGCACGACATTGGCCTCGGCTTCATCGATCTCGCGGTCGCCCCGGATCGGATCGCCGCGTGAATCCAGCTTCTTGACCACCTTGTAGCCATAGCAAAGCCCGCCGCCCGATTTGCCGTCTTCGACGCGGCCACGGATGCCGCGATGCGTCTTGGCGGCAAGGTCTTTGAGGAACAGCGCGTTCATCGTCCCCTTGAGGCCGACATGAAGCTCGCTGATCTCGCCCTCGGCCAGCGTGACGATGGGAACGCCGGCGAACTTGAGATGCTTGAACAGCGTCGCCACATCGGCCTGGTCGCGCGAGATGCGGTCCAGCGCCTCGGCCAGCACCATGTCGAACTGGCCCGCCTGCGCGTCCTGCAACAGCATCTGGATGCCGGGCCGCAGGATCATGCTCGCGCCGGAGATACCCGCATCCTTGTAGGTTCCGACCACCTTCCACTTCTCGCGCTTCGCCTGCTCGCGGCAGATGCGCAGTTGGTCGTCGATCGACGCCTCGCGCTGGTTGTCGGAGGAATAGCGGGCGTAGAGGGCAACGCGGGTCATCGGCCGGTCCTTTCAAAACTCCATGGTCAGCGGCGCACGGCGCCGCTCTTCTTCGCGCGGGCCAGTTCGAGGAAGCTGGCCCTGATCTTCGCAAACAGCCCCGGCGGGATGAAGCCATAGGCGAACTCGCCCCGCTTGCCGGGAACCGGCGACAGCCCGCCATTGGGCCATTCGTCGATATTATGCTCCGAGACGATCACCCAGCTCGGCGCGTTGTCGAGGCCGATGGCCTCCTTCACCTTTGCCGGGATCTCGATGCCGACCGTATCGCCGGAGGGCGGCGTGTGGGTGATCGGCAACAGCACCACATGGCGCGGGCGCACAAGCGCGTCGGTCGCGGCGACGAGGCAGGTCGGGCGGTCCTTGCCCTGATCCTGGCCGGCGGCAGCCTCATGCGTCCAGAGGTAATCGTAGCGGAGGACAAGGCCGGGCTTCGGTTCAGGGATCGCCACGTCGCCCGCCTTACTTCAGCAGATCGTCGAGCTGGGCGTGTTCCGGGTCCATCTCGGCCCGCTCCACGGCGTCGATCACCACATCGGCGGCATCTGCCGTGCGGTGCGTCCGCTGCGCGGCGGCGCGGAGCCAGTCGTAGTGGTCGGCGGTCATTAGCACGAACTCGCGGCGGCCGTGCCGGGTGATCTCCACCGGCTCGCGCTGCGCCTGATGCTGGAACTCGCCGAACTTGCGCTGGAATTCGAGGGAACCGACTGTCGGCATGGCAGGCATCCTTTCCAAATGGGGTGCCTGAATTATACGTGTAATTCGTGTTTTTGCAAGGGCGGCATTACGCATCCTCGCCTGCCGGACGCTTCTTCTGCGCCTTGCGTTCCAGCGCCATCTTGCGCTCGAACTGCTCGCGGGCGATCTGACGGCCGATGAGCCGGGCGAGGGACCGGATCGCTGCATCGGCGCGCGCAGGATCGTTCCCGCCCGTTTCCGGTCCTATGACCTCGATGCTGATCCTGTCGCGTTTGAGCGCCATCGTCTCCAGAAATCCCATGCCCGGAAGGGGCAGGGACCATCGAAGAACCGCCCGCGTCTGAAAGAAAAGCCCTGCATCGCAGCCGTGCGGCATATGGGATACTGTAGAGTAAAATAGGGTTGGTCCGTAATCGAAAGGACATCGCGCAATGGAGATCGACAAGAACAAGATCGACGATGCGATTCTTGCGCTGCTCTACCTGACGCTCGACCGAGACGGCCGCGCCTGGAAGGGATTCGACTGGAGCGCGATGAGCCGGCTGCACGAGAAGGGCTTTATTGGCGATCCCGTCAACAAGGCAAAATCCGTCTGGCTTACCGACAAGGGAATCGCCAGATCGGAACAGCTCTTCCGTGAGATGTTCATGGTCCGAAGTTGAACCCTCTGATCGTGCGCCCCAATGGAAGCGAACAAATCAAGTGACCGGCCTCAGCCGTTGGAAGTAGATGATGGATTTGAGTGAAATTCCCACCTCGACGATAGAGCAGATCGCCATGATGGAGGGCATCCTTATCGCAGCCGCGACCGGAGGCTCTCCAGACAATCATATTTATGAGCACCTGCGTCGTGAGTTCATGGCGGACCCGACCATTCGGGATTTGCTCCCGCAATTCGTGCGCACCTATCGCAACCTCAATGCCTTCTGGCCGTTCATCAAGCGCGAGGCTGGGACCTACGTCGAACGCCGCCAGATCATAAGCGGTGCATTCACGCCTTTGATGGATCATCTTGAGGGCGCAACGCAGCTCCCGGCGATAAGGTGGCGTCGGATGCGTTGGAAACATTTGATGTTGATGGCGTTCACGCCGTTTGGACGAAGGCTATAACCCGCCGCAATACCGACCCCGAGGGAGCGATCACGGTCGCCAGAACCTTGCTCGAAACCGTGACAAAGCGAATCCTCGACAAGTCGGGAGAAGCATATTCCGACAAGGACGATCTGCCGAAACTATACGCCAGCGCGGCAAGGATTCTGAACCTTGCGCCCAACCAGCATACCGAGGAGCCGATCAAAGCGATCCTGGGCGGGGCTATGAATCTCGTGAACGGCATTGGAACGCTAAGAAATCGGTTGTCCGATTCTCATGGGCGCGGGGGGAAATTGCCGGTTAGGCCATCGCCGCGTCATGCAAGCCTGGCGGTCAATACGGCGGGAGCGATAGCGACTTTTCTGGTCGAAACGTTCTTGGAGCGGCAGGGGCGGTAGTCGTCGCTCGCAGTTCTGCCGCACGGGTCAATTTGGAAGCGGCAATGCCACAATGGCCTCGTGTCGATTCAATGTCGGTTGAGCCGAATCTGTTCCTCGACGGCCTGTTCCAGAATCCGCCGATAGCCGATCTTGGTCATCCATCGGGCGCGGGCGAGATGGCTTTCCCAGCAGCGCCGCGTGCGCGCCGGATCGGCGGCGGGATCACGGTGCAGGACGATCCGCGCAACCTCGGTCCAGTCGGCGCCTTCCTTGTTTGCGTCGAGCAGGCGCAGATAAGTCACGAAATGCTCTTCGTCGTAGGTCGTAATGTCGGGGCCGGTCGGGGCTTCATCATCGACATTGGGGTCCAGTTCCGGCTGGACACGCATCGGTTCGTCTCCCTACTTCTCGGGATGGTGTCCGCGGTGCGCCCCCGCAAACCATCCTTGTCACCCTGGTGATCGGGGAGTTCGAAACCGTACCAGACGGCCCCGTGGCCTTTAGGCGGGTAGCCCTGGACATGCGCCACGGGCTCCCCGACCATAAGGTCAAGGAGTGTGGTGCCATCCTGGCCAGCACCAGCCACTGGTAGGGGTTTCGACGCCCCAGAGCAGCGCGTCTGCTCTGGGGGCCAATCTAGCGGGTCAAACGTGAAATGTCCCGCGGTTTCTGGGGACGAGCCGCGCCATACCGATCATACAGGAACAGCCGCACTGGGCCTGGGGCGCCGCCTTAGGTCGCCACGAGAGAATTGCCCCCATATCGTGCAACGCAATGCCAAACCCACTTCGCCATTTGATAATCGAGCAGATGACTTCGAGCGCGCCATATTGCAACTGGTGTCACTACGCCGCACTCAGCGATTTGGGTAATTGCATCGGCCACAGCAGCACCTCGGAATGTTTCGCAGTTGGCCAGACAATTCAAAGAAAGTCGAAAGCCGCCGTGCCACTCTACCGCGCACCCGAGCGAGGCTGCTGCTGTTCCGATGCGGGTGCCCTTGAAGGATGGGTCAAGAACGACGGCCTCGACGTCTTCCGGCACACTGAGCGCGCCATGGACATGCGCCTCGATATAGTTGTCGAGAAATGGGTCGAGGTCTAATGCGTTTTCCTCTGCGAGAACGATGAGCGGACGAACGTCATCGACGGCATAGTGGTGAGGCTCCCAATAACTGTCTGGATAGCAGAATGAGGTTCGCGAGCGGACGTGCGAGGCTAGACGAATATGGCATGAGCCAAACCGGCGAGACCCGCCGGCGGGGTCATGGCGATAGTTCAAGGCCCCATACTTTGGGCGCAGCGACGGGTGAGCGTTATCATAGGCGCCGCCGAACACCCGGCTTTCCCAACTCCAGCGGTCTCCGCCTTCATAGGCTGTGAGACCACCACTGCTGGTACCAGTCTCGAATTGTGATCGATAGGTTCCGTGCCGCGCGATGAGATCAATAACCAAAGCGCCGCTGACGGTGACATCAGGGTGGAAGTTTAACGTGATTGGGTAGGATACGTCTTCTGCGCCATGCGGACTTTTTTGACGTAGATGCGCCAGAGCTCGTCCGACCGGGCTAGTTATCTCGGAACCAACTGAACTTCCCGAATAAGCGGTCTTCATAATCACGGCCAACCCAAATCCCCAGAACCCCTGTGGCGGTTTCCAAACCTTTCATCAAAAGTGGCTTCGGGGATGTTGAGGCAATCGATGCGCTTACCTGATTACGCTCACTCTGGTCCGCACACGCAGTGCTGCTGATGAGCATCCTACGGCCGATGCCGTCCGAGCCAGAGGGTGACTATCGTTGCTGAAGGGCCAAGCGAACGCTAAGGCCACAGTAGATTCCCCCGACCACCTTGCTCTGCCATTTCAGGACGACCGGATGACGGCGAACGAAGGCACCGAGACTACCGGCGCCAATTGCGAAAACAATCGTGCTCACGAAGCCGAGAACAGCGAAAAGCACTCCCAAGATCATTAGCTGCATGAAGACCGCACCGTTTTCGGGGTGGACGAACTGTGGTAGGAATGCCAGGAAGAACAGTGCGGTTTTAGGGTTGAGGACTTCGGCAAGAATGCCTTGGCGGAATGCTTGGGAAGCTGAAAGGCGGATTTGATCCTGCCCCGGCATCGTTGGCGTTTTGTCCAGGATCGCCTTGATGCCGAGGTAGAAGAGATAGGCCGCGCCCGCATACTTGATTATGCTGAACAAGGTCGCTGAGGCCGCAATGATCGCGGAAATCCCTACGACTGCAAAGACAGTGTGAATGATGTCGCCGGCCGTTATTCCGGCTCCGGTCGCTATGCCGACTTTAGTGCCTGAGGTCGATGCTCGTGCAAGAGTGAGAAGCGTCGCCGGCCCCGGAATGAAGACGAAGCCAAGAACAATTGCGCAATATGTAAGCAGCGTCGCGGGATCGATCATACTGTAGTCTCCTAATCTCAGCACCATCAAGCATCATTTGCTTTCGGTACGCAACCGCGTTTTGGTGTTATGTTCGGCAAGTGCCACGATGCTCTTCTCTGGAGCAATGCCAAGCTGCCCATGTCACCTTGATTTTCGTGCCTGGGCTTCTGCGGTAAGATGCCATAGTGAGCGGACTGGTGAGGTCAGCATAACCATCGCCACGGCCGTTTCCAGTGCTATGTAGCTGGGTTCTTCCGCGACGCCGACTCTGTCGATGTAACCTCACCAGTAGGGCGTGGTCGGATCAGTTGCAAAGTCAGCGACATGGTCCAGTGGATATTCGCTGTGAAGACTTCGGAGGAGAATGTGCGCGGATACAAACAGGTTGCCTGGGTTCGCTTTATTCCACTGCTTTTTGCGGTGGTAGGAATGCCCCTCGTGCTCAAGATGGTCCCGCCGAACCCGTTTTACGGGGTGCGCACGGAAACCACCTTGGCCTCGGCATCAGTTTGGTACAAGGCAAATTTCTGGGCTGGCCTGGTCGCAGTTGTTTTGGGCTTGTTTGCGGCGGGTGCGAACGCCGCTATTCATAGATCCGCGTCCATACCGGACAACATGAAGATGCTCACGACAGTATCTGCAACTGTCGTCGTTGCGGGAGCGATGGCTGTTGCAGGCATAATCGCCTCGTGACGCTTGGAGTGGTACGTTGATCAGCGCCGGTGAAGACGGGGAAGTCTTGGGCTTTCAGCAAGCACTTGATCGCGCGTCCTCGCTCCTGCGTACTCACCCTCGCATCGTCTTCATGATGTGCGGGATAGCAGGATCAGGGAAGACAACCTTCGCCCAAGCATTAGAGGGCATGGGCTGCCGACGGCTATCTATAGATGAGGAAATTTGGCGCACCTACGGTCGCTTTGGTGTCGACTATCCTGAGGATGAATATCCCATCTTGCAGTCTTCGGCAGAGAAGATACTGCGCGAGCAACTCGTTCAAATGCTGCGGACGGGGACAAAGGCGGTGATCGACTTCAGTTTCTGGAAATCCCAAACACGAGCCGACTACCGTGAGCTTGTGCATCGCAGTGGTCACCATTGCCAAATCGTATTTCTGAAAGTTCCAGAGAATGTGCTGCGGGAGCGATTAGTTAATAGAGCTTCCCGTTGCGATGCTAATGCGGCCTTTCCAATTACAGACGATCTCCTACAGCGCTACATCCAAGGTTTTGAGCCTCCCTCCGGTCAAGATGCGTGGACCGTAGAATAATCCATTGTCAAAGACTCTTGTGGGCAAGTCAGGTCGTCTCTTTTCGCTCGTCAACTCCACTGAAGCATATTCCGTTGATATCGACCACATCTCCAGGTTTGGCCCAGTCCGGTGCGAACGGTTGGCTACGCGTCGGGCCAGATTACTAAGGGCGCTGCCCTCGCGCGGCACAGGGAAACTCTCCGGCCTTTCGCGGCATAAACGGCCCGCTCCCCGCAAGCGGGTCCCCTCCATTTATTCCACGGTGCCAGAGACTTACCTTGCACCTTGCTACCCCGGTCTCGCCGACGGGCAAGGGTTCAGGAGCGGCGCTTCGCTTCTCTGAACCCCAAAACCCGAAGGAAGAAAGACAATGACCGGAACCGCCAACACCCCCCGCAACGTGATTTTCAATGCCGATTGCATCCAGGCGATGCGCTCTTTCGACAGGGGATCGGTGGACTTCATTCTGACCGACCCGCCCTATCTCGTGAACTACCGCAGCCGCGACGGCAGGAAGGTGGCGAACGACGACAACGCCCGCTGGCTTCGCCCCGCGTTCAACCAGATGCACCGCGTCTTGAAGGATGGAGGTTTCGCCGTTTCGTTCTATGGCTGGAACAAGGTCGATTTGTTCATGGACGCATGGAAGGCGGCAGGCTTCCGCGTCGTCGGGCATCTGGTCTTCCGCAAGCGTTATGCGTCGTCGGCGAAATTCCTTCGCTACGAGCACGAACAGGCTTATTTGCTGGCGAAGGGCAATGTTTCCCTGCCCGAGAACCCCATCCCGGACGTGATCGACTTCCCCTATGCAGGCAACAGGCTGCATCCGACGCAAAAGCCCGTCGAAGCCTTGGCGCCGTTGATCGAGGCTTTCACGAAGCCGGGCGACCTTGTGCTGGACCCGTTCAGCGGCAGCGGCTCGACACTGGCGGCGGCGCAGCAGCTCGGCCGCGACTGGATCGGCATAGAGCTAGACAGCCGGCACCATCAGACGGCCAGCAGGCGGCTTGCATCCATGCAGCAGCGCGAGAGGGCGGCGGCTTGAGCCGCCCCCGACTTCCCGACAGACCGAGAGAGGATTTTGCTATGCGCTGGATCGTGACGGCCGACTATTGGGGAAACTGCCTTGGCATGGGAGAGGACGCGGACGGCGTTCCCGCCCGCGGCACGCCGGAACAGGGCGACGCTCTGCCGATGTAGTTCTGGCTTTGCGACGCCAAAGAAAATGTGGTGTTCGAGGGCCGTTGCGGCGACATTGAAGCGGATTGGTGGCATGGCTTTGAGCCGCTTATCGCAACTTGGAATACGTTCCGTTGTCGTCGCCTCTATTATCGCCGCGCTGGAAGCAAAGAACCCTGGCGCTTGCTTAAGCAGCCATAAGCCGAACGCCAAGGCGGGAGTTGAAGGAGTTCCGGAGCCTTTGCTTGGCTCCGTACTCTGCCGAAAACAATGGATAGCGTCTACCGGATCAGCTGGACCGATCTGCTGTTGCTGCGTGTCCCACTGGCCGCGTTGGAAATTGCACTCGCCGGCGCCGCCGGCTCGCGAGTCGAGGCGAACGGGGCTTTGAGGGCGCACATTGAATGCGTTCATTAGTTATACGATCCGGTTATCTGGAAAGATTAGCTACCTCGGTCACTAGCCATGGCTGACGCTTGTGATCGGGGCGGTAGTACTGAAATCGAAACGCCGCCCTACATAGGGAGGTGACGCCATGCTGTTGGGCATCGATTGGCGTACATCGGCGGACTACAGACATACGAAGACCATCCCTGCCGCCGGTTTCGCTTGGGAATATCTGCGGCGCGACGACGAGTATCATCACGATTTCCGCGCAATTTCGCGAATGAAGAACCCTACAGGCCCCCGGCTCGATGCATTCGCACGACGCTGGGGGTTGCGATTTCCCCTGCGATCCTGAAACGCTCGCCGACCGGCAATCCCAATTCTGGATTCCGAGCCTTCAGCCCCAGGCCGTCATGTTGTCGCCGGCGCCAGCGCCGGAGCCGGCCAGCGCAGAGACGCCGGGCTTCACGCTCGCCCACCTCGATGGTCTCGATCTGCGGCGGGCGGACGATGGCTGGCATGGACTCTGGCGCGTGGATGGCGTCGCGCATCAGTTCTGGCTTCCCGAGGCGGTCCCCGACGCGGCGGCGTTTTATGCCGTCACCCTGCCAATGGATTCCTTTCTCGAGCTGCGTGCCCATGCGGCGCGGCGCTTGTGGCGGTCCCTGAACGGGCGCGCGCCAGGCCCGGATTTCCGCACCATGCCCTCGCAGCTGCGCCAGTTTCATATCCTCTCTCTGCGCGCGCTTGACGCAAAGCTGCATGGCGAGAGCCATCGCACCATCGCCGAAGTGCTGCTCGGTTTTCGTGGCGACAAGACCGATTGGGAGAACGACCCGCGCCGCAACAGGACCCGCCGCCTGGTCGCCCATGGCCTCGCCATGATGAAAGGCGGCTACCGGCTGCTGCTGCACTATCCTGTCAAGCGCCGACACGAATAGCCCCGCCATCGCAGACGGCCGCAATGGGGGCCGTGAAAGTATAGACGCAAATTCGGCCCGCTACAGGTCGCCGATTCCTCGCCAAGGTTCGCCACAGCCCGCTGTCGCCGCTGACAGCAGCATCGACCGACGAACCTGAGGTGATCCCATGCCCGACCCGCTGGCGGACCTGCCACCGAGATTCCTGCGCACCAAGGAGGCCGCGTATTTCCTCGGCCTTTCGCGCCGAACACTTGAGAAGCATCGCACCTATGGCACCGGCCCGGTTTATCGGAAGGTTGGCGGCCGCGTCCTCTATTCGATCCGCGATCTGGAAGCCTGGACCGAAACTGGCGCCCGCAAATGCACGCGGGACAAGGACGCCGGCACGGTCTTTCCCCCGCACCCGCTCACGCCCGACGAACGGAATCGGCTCTGAATGTCGCGGGACAACGATCGCAGCCCCGCCCGACCGGAGGGCGCCAGCGAGCGCAGCCGCCTCCACCCCTTCGTGGTCGCAACCGGCGACGCCGCACCGCGCGACCAGCGAGACCTGATGGAGCGGCCTTTCTTCTCCCTGGCGAAATCGCCGCGCACCAAGCCGATTCTCTACAAAGCCGCCGATGTCGAGGTTCAAGTCCTCGGTATGCCCGAGCACGGCATGGCAACCATCTGGGACGCCGACGTGCTGATATGGGCGGCGAGCCAGATCGTCGCGGCCGAGAACAACGGCCTCATCACGTCGCGCTTCTTTCGCTTCATGCCCTACCAGCTTCTGCGCGCCATCGGGCGGGCGACGGGCAACCGGGACTATCTTCTGCTCAAGGCGGCACTCGCACGGCTGCAATCCACTGTCATCGCCACCACGATCCGCAACGGCGCGCATTGGCGGCGGCGGCAATTTTCCTGGATCAACGAATGGGAGGAAATGACCACGCGCGCCGGCCGCGTCGAGGGCATGGAATTTGTCCTGCCCGAATGGTTTTACAACAGCGTCATTGATCGCTCGCTCGTGCTGGCGATTGATCCGGCCTATTTCCGGCTGAAGGGTGGCATCGAGCGCTGGCTTTACCGCGTCGCGCGCAAGCACGCCGGCCGCCAGCCGGAAGGCTGGTCTTTCGAGGTCGCTCACCTTCACCAGAAGTCCGGCAGCCTCGCCCGGCCGTCCGACTTCGCGCTCGACCTCCGGCGGATCGCTGCCCGCCAGTCGCTGCCCGGCTACCTGCTCCAGATCGAATGGGAGAACGGGCAGGAGCTGCTGCGTTTCCTTCCCGAAGAACTATCCACAGTGCCTGTTGATAACCATGTGAATCCTATCGGGACATCAGGCGCACGCAATATCGGGACATCAGGCGCAAATCGTTCGCCGGACTCTATAGAAGAATCTAACAAAGAATCTAACTCTTCTTCTTTGACGCACGCGCGGGCGACCCATGGTGCCGGCACCGTGCCGCGAGGTGCGCCATGATGCGCGCACTCGACCTGTTCAGCGCCGCCGCGGGCGGCTGGTCGCTCGGCCTGCACCGCGCCGGCTTCGTCACCATCGCCGCCTGCGAAATCGTCGAATGGCGGCGCATCCTTTATGCAGAGAACAATCCCCATGTCAGACTCTACGAGGACGTGCGCGGACTCACGGCAGCTCACCTTGTTTCCGACCTTGGAATCCTGCCCGACATCATCGTCGGCAGCCTGCCCTGCCAGGACATCAGCAGCGCCAACACCAAGGGCAAAGGGATCGACGGCGAGCGGTCGGGCCTCTACCTCGAAGCCGTCCGGCTTGTCGGAGATTGCCGCCCTCGCTGGTTCGCTTTTGAGAACAGCCCTAATCTCAGAACTCGCGGCGCTGACCGGCTGCTCGCTGAACTGGAAGCGCTCGGCTACGCCGTCGAACCGTGCGTGGTGGGTGCTGACAGCGTTGGCGCCAACCATGTCCGCAAGCGATCATGGCTTATCGGCTACGACCCCGGCCAGCTTGCCGACACCCGTATCGCAATCCCAGCAGGGTGGCATCCGCCTGGAGGGTGGATCGGGCGCGCGCAGGGCGATGAAGGAATCGGGCCTCTACAACCTGTTCCGCAATCGACCGCTACCGACGCCAATGGCGACGGATGGCATGATGAATGGAGCGGGCGGCGGCGCGGGATCGACATATCCGCTGCGGATGATCCTCGCGACACCGAGGAAGTCAGATGCGGATCGCGGTGGCCGGGGCGACGTGTTGAGCCAGTTGCAGGGCCATGCCAGCCGCCATGCTGGGATGGTGGGAACGCCGACAGCGAACGCAGCGCCGCGGGGGAGCATCCTGCGCAAGCTCAAGGGCCGGATGACATCGGACCAGGACGATTTCGACCGGACGCCGACCATGAGCGAGGTGCTGCATTTCGACAGGCCGGATGTGCCCCATGGCATGATGCCGACTCCGGTGAAGCCGAACGGCGGGCGCAGATTGAGCGCGCAGGAGATCGAGATGGGACGCCGGGCAAACGGGGTGAAGGCGCAGATCGACACGCCGAACCTGTTGCGCCACGCGGCGGAAACCCTGCCGACCCCGACAAAGCGGGACAGCCGCATGGACGGCCGGAGTCCGGCCTACGACCGCAGGAAATCCCCGACGATGGACGCGGTGATGGATGGCGCGATGACGGATCGCGCCCCAGACAAATGGGCAGGAGCGCGGGCGCTGGCGGCGATGTTGAGGAGCCATGGGCTGACTGGAACGGCGGCCTTGCCCATCACCTACGGCTGGATGATGGGCTTTCCGCCTGGCTGGCTGACACGCGCATTACGCTCGGCAGTCGAAAAGGGACTGTTGCGGCCAGCCTGATCGTCGAGGCGTTTGGCGACGCCGTTCTTCCGCAAATCCCCGAAGCCATCGGCCGCGCGATTCTTCGCACCGAAGCCGCGCTCGACGCGGTGCTTGCCCGCGATCCTCACCCCATTCCCGGAGACGAACCATGACCCGCCGCGCTCATCGCAGCGCGCACGGCCGTCCACTGCCAGACGGCCCCGCGCCCTTCACAACCCTGGTCCAACTCACCTTTGAGAAACGCAAGATCGAGCATTGGATACGCTTTGGCCGCAAGAGCTATGAGCAGATCATCGACCGCCGCCGCAGCGTCGTCGGCTTCGCGCCGGAGAGCATCTTCGCCTTCGTGCGATGGGCGAGCGGCGAGCATGGCACGGTCGTTTCCCGCATTGACATCGTGCGGGCTATCGGGCGCGGTGAGCCGTTCCAGACATTGCCCTTCGTGCGCCCCGGCGGCGAAATCCTGTTGCGCCTCGACGGCTGGCCGAAGGTGGAGCGTGCGCGTGCCGTCATCGACGCCGTGGAGGCCCTGGGCCTCGATGCGGCCGATGTGTCGCCGGACTACTGGCGACACGCGCATAACCGTCTGACGGCCAATCTGGAGCCGACCGCCTACACGCCCGAACGCCATGCGGCATGGATCGGACGCAGGAGGATCGACCCATGACGCGCCGCCGCTATCTCGCGGTCACGGCGCTGGCCGCAATCAGCATCGCCGCCGCAAGCGCCGTCGAGACGCCATTGAGGCTCATCTGGAACGCCACCGCCAGCGCGCCGGTCGGTTTCTACACGGTCGAGCCAGCCGATGCGCTCGACGTGCCGGAGCTGGTCGCAGTCCAGCCGCCCGAACCGCTCGCCGCCTTCATGGTCAGGCGCGGCTATGTTGGGCGCGGCGTTCCGCTGTTGAAGCGCGTCCTCGGCCTACCGGGGCAGCGGGTTTGCCGCACCGGCCGCACGATCACGGTTGACGGGATCGAGATGGGCGACGCGCTCGACCGCGACCGGATCGGGCGGGAACTGCCCATCTGGCAGGGCTGCCGCGTCATCGCCCCCGGCGAAATCTTCCTCATGAATTGGGACGTTCGCGACAGCCTCGACGGTCGTTACTTTGGACCCATCCCCACAGCTTCCGTCATCGGTCGAGCGGTCCCGCTTTGGACCAACGAAGAAGGCGACGACCGCTTTGAAGGGCGCGCGCCGAGCACTGATTTCCCCCAACCAGAAGGAGACTGACCATGCCAGCCAATATCTTTGAACCCACCGCCAACGGCTATGCCGGCCGCGTCCGGCTGTTCGGCATCGACGAGGCAATCGTCCTGGTCGCCATCGAGCCGGGCGACGGCGAGAACACGCCCGGCTATCGCATCCAGCTCGACGACGAGGACGGCCCCGAGATCGGCGGGGCGTGGAAACGTGTCGGCGAACGCGCCGGAGATTACATCGCCCTGGAGATCGACAGCCCGCTTTTCCCTGCGCTGTTTCGTCCGGCGCTGTTCCAGGCCGACGACGAAGGGCGCACCTTCCGGCTCGCATGGAAGCGGCCGAAGGCGCGCGAGGACCGGGGCTGATCGGTGCGCGTTCCAGCCATCCCTTTGTTCGCGGAAAATCCGTCTCATCCCTTCGTCCCACTCGGGCGCAGGACGGCCGGCGCCCGCAGCGAAGGTCAGGGGCGGCCCCCGGCCGGCGCTTGCGCCTTGCCCTTGACCGCAGCGAGGACGCTGGCAGGCTGGAGCCGTTGCGGAGACAGGGCGGCATGGCGTGTTGCCGTTCTGTTGCTCGCCGGGGCGCTTTCCGTCTGCGCCGGATCGGGCGAGGCGGTCGCGCAGTCCGTGCCGGTCGAGCGCCCGGCAGCCGCCCATCCTTATGCCGTCCACATCGCCGAGGCGTCGCAGCGGTTCGGCATACCGGAGCATTGGATTGTCGCCGTGCTGCGCGCCGAGAGCGCGGGCGACGTGCGCGCGGTTTCCTCGGCCGGGGCGATGGGATTGATGCAGGTGATGCCCGACACATGGGCGGGGCTGCGCGTTCGCTACGGCCTCGGCCGCGATGCATATGACCCGCGCGATAACATCATGGCAGGCACGGCCTACCTGCGCGAAATGTGGGATCGCTACGGCAATGTCGGCGCGATGCTCGCGGCCTATAACGCCGGCCCCGGTCGCTATGACGAACACCGCGCGACGGGCCGCGCGCTGCCCGCCGAAACCCGCGCCTATGTCGCGGCGCTCGCGCCGGTCCTCGGCGGCGCGACTCCATCGGATGCACCATCCCGGCAACCGGCGCCGCCCCCCGACTGGCGCGACGCACCCCTGTTT
Organism: Ochrobactrum sp. CM-21-5; assembly: GCF_014253075.1. Classification (GTDB taxonomy): domain Bacteria; phylum Pseudomonadota; class Alphaproteobacteria; order Rhizobiales; family Rhizobiaceae; genus Brucella. Next base: position 26,704 of record NZ_JACLZJ010000014.1, on the reverse strand, counting down.
GTCCAGCGCCCGGATGGCAGCCAATCGACGGTCGCGCCGTCATCCGACGTGCAATCCGGCGACCTGTTCGCTGCCGTTTCGGAGCGGGATCGCCCATGAAGATCGCCTATGCCGACCCGCCCTATATCGGCTGCGCTCACCTCTACCGGGACCATCCCGACTATGCCGGCGAGGTCGATCCTGCGCGCCTGATCGAGCGGCTGGAGAGTGACTATGACGGCTGGATTTTGCACGCCGCCGCGCCGCCGCGCTCGATTGCGACACTCGCCCCGCTGGTGGAGAAAACCGGCGCGCGGTGGATGGCCTGGGTGAAAGGATTTGCCGCGTTCAAGCGCAATATCCCGGTCGCTTTCGCGTGGGAGCCGGTCATCGTGAAGGCCGCGCGAAAGCCCGTTGTCAGCAAGCGGCTGGTGATGCGGGACTGGATTCAGGAGAGCATCACGCTGCGCCGCGGCCTCACTGGCACGAAGCCCGAAGCGGTCTGCCATTGGGCTTTCGAGATGGTCGCCGCGCGTCCCGACGACACGCTCGACGACCTGTTTCGCGGCACGGGTACGGTCACCGATGCGTGGCGCACATGGCGTCTCAAATTCGCGATGCCAGGCGAGCCGGCGGCGCGTGTCGCGCCTCGCGATGTGCAGGAACGGCCAGCGGAGGGAGCGGGATCATGAGGGCCGGAGGGGCGGAAAGGGCGGGACTTTACGAGGGCAAGATAAAGGAACATGGCACCATGTCGGGCCAGTTCTCAAAATTATTGTTGTCTGCACACTGGTTAGGGGAGCCGCGAGCGGCACCCTGTTTTCAGACCCCGCGTGCCGCGTGTCTGCGCAAAGACTTGGCTTTGCAGGGTTTTGACCGGCACCATAGGCCCATATCGGCCTGTTTTCGGCAGTTTGGGCCGGAGCCGCGCCCATGAGCGCCGACGACGAAAACCGCTTCCGTCCGAAGCCCGGACGCATCCGATCCGACACGCCGAAGGCGGGCAGGACCAAAAGTTTTCTCTCCCAGGCGAAGAAGCTCGCCCGGCAGCACAGCATCGCTCACCCCAAATACTCGCCGCGCCTGGAACCCCGCACGGCCGCGAAGGGAGGCAAGGCTTCCCGTTCGGCCAAGGGGCCGGGCGTTCGGCGCGGTCGCGGCGCGGCCTTCGTTCGCGCCCGCACCTTGTCGGGCGGCTGGCGTCATAGCGCGCTGGGGATGCGCCGCGTCGTCGTCAAGACCCGCTACGTCAAGGACGCCGGCAGGAACGGCAGATCGGCCGCCCATCTTCGCTACATCCAGCGTGACGGCACGTCGCGCGATGGCGAGCGCGGCCAGCTCTATTCCGCCACCGAGGACCGCGCTGATGGTAACGCCTTCGTCGAGCGCGGCGCGGATGATCGGCACCAGTTCCGGTTCATCGTCTCGCCGGAGGACGGCGCCGACCTCATGGACCTGACAGCGCACACGCGCGATCTGATGAGCCAGATCGAGGCCGACCTTGGCACGAAACTCGATTGGGTGGCCGTCAACCACTACAACACCGGCCATCCCCATGTGCATGTCATCGTCCGGGGCAAGGACGATCTCGGCGAGAACCTTGTCATCAACGGTGACTATCTCGCGAACGGCATCCGCGAGCGCGCCAGCGAATTGACCACGCTCGAGCTGGGGCCAGTGACCGAGATCGAGCAGAGCCGCAAGCTCTCGGCCGAGATCGACCAGGACCGTTTCACCCGCATCGACCGGGCGATGACCGAGGAAGCCGACGACAGATTCCTCGACCTTCGACAAGAGCCGGCCGAACCGCGCCGCCAGTTCAATCGCGCGCTGCGCCTGCGCCGTCTCGCCAAGCTGGACAAGATGGGGCTGGCGACCAAGCACGCGCCGGGCGTTTGGGAGTTGAGCGAGCGCATGGAGCCGACCTTGCGCGACATGGGCGAGCGCGGCGACATTATCCGCAACATGTACAAGGCGCTAGAGGCGGATGGCCTGGAGCGCGACCCGCTCACCTTCCAAATCCATGGCGGGCCGCCCGAAGCTCCCATCGTCGGCCGTGTCGTCGATAAGTATCTGTCCGACGAATTGGGCGAGAACCTGACACTTGTGGTGGACGGGATCGACGGCCGGACGCACCATATCGCCGGCATCGACCCGGCCCGCGTCGAGGATGCGCGGATCGGCAGCGTCGTCCAGATTGGCCCGGCCGACACCGGGCGGCGGCCATCCGACCGAAGTATTACCGCCATCGCCGAGGATGATGGCGTCTATCGCCCGAGCCGCCATCTGGAGCAGGCGAAGTGCGAGGGCCGTGTTCCAGGCGGTGAATACGGGGAATATGTCGATGCCCATGTGCGCCGGCTGGAGGCATTGCGCCGCGCCGGGATCGTCGAGCGGATCGACGCCGATCAATGGCGCATCCCCGATGATTTCGAGAGCCGCGCCGCCGCCTACGACGCCGGGCGCAACCGGCAGGCCAGCGTTCGCGTCCTGTCGGCCTTCGACCTTGAAAAGCAGATCGGCGCGGATGGCGCCACCTGGCTCGACAGGCGGTTGCTATCCGCCGACGGATCGGATCTCGCCCCGGCCGGTTTCGGCCAACAGGTCCGCGAGGCGATGGACCAGCGCCGCGAACACCATATTGAACAGCGTGACGCCACGCGCAGCCGGGACGGCCGAATCTTCTATCGGCGCAATCTTCTCGCCACGTTGCGCGAGCGGGAGATTGCCCGCGCCGGCTCCGAGATAGCCGAGGGCAAGGCGCTGCCGTTCCGCGCCGCCAAGGATGGCGAGAGTGTCAGCGGCAAGTTCACCGGGACTGTCCAGCTAACGAGCGGCAAGTTCGCCATCGTTGAAAAGAGCCATGAATTCAGCCTTGTCCCTTGGCGGCCCGTTATTGACCGCCAACTCGGCCGCGAGGTGACGGGCATTGTGCAGGGAGGGTCAGCGTCATGGAAAATAGGCCGACAGAACGAGCTAAGTATCTAAATGCCTCGCTCATAACTCAACCAGATAGTTCACGCTCATTTCGGTTTTGCCAGACGGAGCAACCTGCGGCAGAGGATTTCCTACTTGTTCAAATCCCACGCCTAAGAGAACCTTGCCGGAGGCAGGGTTGTTCTGAACCGTGCGAGCACGAAGCTTTTTCAGCCCCAGTTTGCGGCCAATTTCCATAGCGAGCATAAGTGCTCGGCCCGAAACTCTTCGCCCCCGATGCTCGGGAGCAACCCAATAGCCGATCTCCGCATCGTCAGATGTAACGTCAAAGAACACCAGACTTCCGAGAAACGAATTCGAACTTGCATCCGAGATCGTCAGAACCGCGAGGGTCCCATCGCGCAATCCGTCTGCCATCGCACCTTGGATGAGATTATGCACAACCTGTGGCGTGTATTTTTCCAAGGGCAAGTGAGCGAAGCGCCTGACCAGCGCATCATCGGTTCCAGAAGCGTATGCTTCTGCATCGGCATGTGACATTACCCTGACCGCTACCGCTCCGTCAGAGATGGGCAGAGCCTTCAAAAAATTCCGAACTTTGCATTCGCTATGCTTTGCGGCCCTTTTGTTCATTTTCCTACTGTTGCCATCTCTAGTTTGATCGCCCCGTGACATTTTGGATTTATACGGGCGAATACACCTGTCCGTAAGCTTTCGCGCAAGGTTGATCCCAGCCGCTGTCCTGCCGACGATCATGGGGGACAGGATAAGCGGAGGCGGCTAACACGAACATCTTATCCGTGGCGACATCGAACGCGCCGGCGACCAGTTCAAGCCCCAGGGTTTCAACCCTAAACTTTCAGTTTATCCGATGCGGGCGGCCTTCGGTACGGTTGCAATAGCCTGCGGATGTTCTCTGCGACCTGCTCCGGCAGGGATTCATCTGCTTTCAGCAGCCACCCAATTTGGGTGCCGGTAATGACCGCCAAAATGAGTTCAACAAGATTGTCGATATCGGTGTCGATCATTTCATCGTTCTGTATAGCTGCTTCGAGCCTAGCTTTAAGTCCCGATCCCAGCGCAATCAGCCTTCGCTCAACACACACTCGCATAGCAGGGGACGCCAGTTCCATCTGCAGGAATGATACATAATTGGCGAGTGTGGATGCCGATGTCGCTACATCGCTGACCTGCCCTACGAGTTCAAATAGATCATCAAGTGCAGCTTGTGAGGAAAACTTCCGGCTGCTTCGTTCTTCTGTCTCGACAGTGACCATCTCCGATACCTTGAACAACAAGGTTTCCCGGCTGCCGAAGCGATTCACCAGCGTCGCTGGAGACACCTTGGCCTGACGAGCGGCGTGTCCAAGCGTCAACTGTTGGGGGCCGACCTCGCCCAACGCCCGGTAGGCTGCCTTAAGCAGCTCTTCATCACTGGCTTTGCGTGGGCGTCCTCGTACGCCTCTTGCATTTTCTGAATCGCTGTTCAATAAATACACCTCGGACTGTAGGCACGTGCGTCAACAAGCGCTGCCGCTCCGTACCGGCGCTTCGGCCACCTGATAACATGAAACTTGGAATATGCCGATGATACGTATCAACATCCCTATGACCGACGACATCGAGAAATATATCGACCGAATCGCATATCGCGATCATCCGGCGCTTGCAGCTTGCCGCAACGAGGCTCAGACTCGTGGGCAAATGGCCATGATGCAAGTCGCCCCTGAGCAGGCTGCGTTCCTCCAGATGTTGATCGGCCTGCTCTCAGCTCGACGGGTTCTGGAGATAGGGACTTTCACGGGCTACAGTGCGCTTGCGATGGCGCTTTCCTTGCCAGAGGGAGGCGAGCTGACCACACTGGATATATCGGAAGAGTACGTCGGTTTGGCACGTAGGTTCTGGGAACAGGCGAATGTTGCCGACCGCATCGAAGCTATCATCGGGGACGCTGCAAAAAGCATGGACGATCTCATCCGACTTCGGGGTGAGGGCTCATTCGATCTTATTGTGATCGATGCCGATAAGCCAGGATATCCCGCTTACTATGAGAAAGCGCTGCGGCTCGTGCGCTCGGGGGGAGTGATAGTCGTAGATGATACGCTCATCCACGGTCGAGTGGTAACCGGCCCCCTCGCTACCGACCCAGACTATGTAGCCCCTGCTACCGATGCGGTCCGTGCCCTGAACGAAACGATCCATGCTCAGGCCTCTGTGGAGATGGTCCTTATGCCATGGAGGGACGGACTGACGCTCGTCAGAAAGCTGTAGTCGTGGTGGCACATGCGGCGGAGGTCGAGGTCCCGAGGAAAATCAGCCAGCGTGTCTCCCAGGCAGGTTTGCGGGACCTTGCTTGGCACGCGCATCCCCATGGCGTCGTTGATCCAGACGCTCGCAGTTGCTGAACATCTGAGCTTTCATCGTGCCGCCCAAGCGCTCGGCACAACCCAATCTAGCGTTAGTGCGCGGATCAGGACATTAGAGGAAGATCTTGGCGTGCTCCTGTTCGAGCGCAACACGCGAGGTGTTCGGCTCACAGAGGCTGGACGCTTGTTTGTGGAGCGAGTCTCTATAGGCGTCGACCAACTAGACCATGCTGTGAAGACTGCTGGTATGGCAGCATTGGGAGAATGTGGCCGCTTACGCATGGCCATTCACGCTTTGATACCGCGAAGTTTTCTCGCCAGACTGATTTGGCAATATCGCAAAGACTATCCGTGCATTGATCTTGAGATCATCGAGAGCACGGCTCGTGAAGCGATTATGAAGCTTCGCGCTGGTCAACTGGATATGGCGTTCGTGGCAGGTGTTCCCGGGCTTCCCGACTGTCATACACGCCCGATATGGACCGAGCCGCTGATGGCTGTGCTACCTGAGGGGCATCATCTCGCTAAACAGAGGGACGTGAACTGGGCTGATCTGACGGGCGAAACATTCCTTGCTGGCTATGGTGGGACCGGCCCCCAGGTCCACGACCATATTGTGCTGCGCCTTGCGGGTTGCTGGCCCGCGCCGTCAATTCGGCGCTTCGACGTGGGACGGAGCACTCTGCTATCATTGGTTGGGCAAGGTTTCGGTGTCACCATCGCCGGTGCTGCAACGTCGTTTCTGACGACGACCGGCATCGTGTTCTTACCCTTCGCCGATGAACCTGAGCCGGTTGTCTTCACCGCTGTTTGGGTGCCGTCTAACCGCAATGTGGCACTCAAGAATCTTCTCAGTCTTGCCGCGAAAATGGACCACCAACCAAGGTTCGCCTACCGGCTGCGCGACGGTAATCATGTTGCCGTTAGCGCAGGTGCAACCCGTCCTATTTTCCGCCGATAATATCCGCCGGTCCTCCCATATCTGTTTTCCTGTTGCCTGTCGTGGATTTGCATATTCACTGATCGGCTCCGTCCCTTATCGCTGGCAGGAGCCGTATGCGCGGAGGCCGAATTCTTTGGGGTCAAATCGCTGTTGTCTTCACCATCGTTCTGGTGATGACGTGGGCGGCGACGCAATGGGTAGCGTTCCGCCTCGGCTTTCACCCCCAGCTTGGAGCACCATGGTTCGAGCTGGCGGACCTGCCGGTCTATTACCCGCCGGCCTTCTTCTGGTGGTGGTTTTCATTCGACGCCTATGCGTCCGCAATCTTCGTCGAAGGTGCGATCATTGCCGCGTCCGGCGGTTTCATTGCCATCGGCGCCGCCATCCTCATGTCAATCATCCGGGCGCGGGAGGCACGCAACGTCGCCACATACGGCTCCGCGCGATGGGCAGAAGATCGAGAAATCCGCGCGGCCGGATTGCTCGGGCCGGATGGGGTGGTGCTCGGCCGATACGAGCGCGACTATCTCCGGCATGACGGTCCCGAGCATGTCCTATGCTTCGCCCCGACGCGCAGCGGCAAGGGTGTCGGCCTTGTTGTGCCGACGCTGTTGACATGGCCGGGAAGCTGCATTGTCCACGACATAAAAGGCGAGAACTGGACGCTGACGGCTGGCTTTCGCGCGAAGCATGGCCGCGTCCTGCTGTTCGATCCGACTAACGCCGGATCCTCGGCCTACAACCCGTTGCTGGAGGTCCGGCAAGGGGAATGGGAGGTCAGAGACGCGCAGAATATCGCGGATATTCTGGTGGACCCAGAAGGCAGTCTCGACAAGCGAAACCATTGGGAGAAGACTTCCCATTCGCTGCTGGTCGGCGCGATCCTCCATGTTCTCTATGCGGAGAAGGACAAGACGCTGGCGGGCGTCGCCCACTTCCTGTCCGATCCCCGCCGCCCGGTCGAGGCAACCTTGCGGGCGATGATGGATACGCCGCATCTCCGCGAGGCGGGCGTTCATCCCGTCATCGCGTCATCGGCCCGCGAACTGCTGAACAAATCCGAGAACGAACGGTCGGGCGTATTGAGCACCGCCATGTCGTTTCTCGGCCTCTACCGCGATCCCGTGGTGGCGCGGGTGACGGCGCGATGCGACTGGCGCATTGCCGATCTGGTCCGCAGCCGCCAGCCGGTCACGCTCTACCTCGTCGTGCCGCCGTCCGACATCAACCGCACCAAGCCGCTCATCCGGCTCATCTTGAACCAGATCGGCAGACGGTTGACCGAGGAATTGACCAGCTCCGGCACGCGCCATCGGCTGCTGCTCATGCTGGACGAGTTTCCGGCCCTCGGCCGTCTGGATTTTTTCGAGTCCGCCTTGGCCTTCATGGCGGGTTATGGCCTCAAGTCCTTCCTGATCGCGCAGAGCCTCAACCAGATCGAGCGGGCTTACGGCCAGAACAATTCGATCCTCGACAACTGCCATGTCCGCGTCAGCTTTGCTACGAACGACGAACGCACGGCCAAGCGCGTTTCGGACGCGCTCGGCACCGCGACCGAGCTGCGCGATTCCACCAACTACGCCGGGCACAGACTGGCCCCGTGGCTCGGGCACCTCATGGTGTCGCGGCAGGAGACCGCCCGGCCGCTGCTCACGCCCGGGGAAATCATGCAGCTTCCACCTACGGACGAAATCGTCATGGTCGCGGGCACGCCTCCGATCCGTGCCTCCAAGGCTCGCTACTACGAGGACGCGCGCTTCAAGGAACGCCTCCTGGCTCCGCCCGATCCTGCTTCCGATCCCGCCACAAAGCCGTCATCCGACGGCTGGTCGAGCCGCGTGGTCGAGGCGGCGGCCGATACACACTCCGCAGCCGAGGGGACCGAAGGCGATCCGGCCAATGCCGGCATCCGCCGTGAACCGGAATTGCCCGAGCATGAGGAAATCGTCCCGCCGTCGCAGTCTCCGGCTCGGGAGTTCGACATCCTCGACGACGAACCGGACGTGGACGCGGCCAAGGCCCGCGCCATGCGCCAGCGTATGCGCGCGGTCGCGCGACAAGTCGCCATGAACCCCGATGACGGGATCGAACTTTGAAGGACGGCCCATGACCACACGCACCCGCATGAATGTCTATTTTGACCCGGAATTGCTGAAACAGGTCGAGATGCTGGCCCTGCGCCGGCAGGTGTCGAAATCCGCCATCGTGGAGGCGGCCGTCGCCTCTTTCCTGTCCGGGGATGCGGGGGATCGGCTGGAGGCGGCCATGTCGCGCCGCCTGGACAGGCTCGGGCGCCAGATCGGCGCGCTCGACGAAGACCTCGCCGTGCTTGGCGAAACCGTCGCGCTGTTCATCCATTTCTGGCTCGCCTCCACGCCGCCGCTGCCGGACAGCGCGCAAGCTACGGCGCGCACCAAAGGCGTCGAGCGATTCGAGGGCTTCATGCAGATGCTTGGTCGGCGGCTCGCGACGGGCGACAGGTTCCTCAAGGAACTGTCACGCGACGTCGATTCGCTGGACGATCTTCCTTCGCAGGAGCAGTCCGAGGGAAATGGCGACCGTTCCTGAATCCCCAGCCTTTCCTATTTTCCGCATATCACCGCATCGCGCCGCATAGGCGCAAATACTTGTTGAACCGGCTGGATTTCGGTCTCTCTTAATCGACCCCGATCCGGGGATCGCCTGTCGCGTCCCCGCCAGAAACGGGGGCCGACATGACCACCAACCACCAAAGGCCGGAAGCCATCGCACGCGGCGCACGCATGTTGCGCACCGCGCTCGGCCCCGCCATCGCGCGGCTGCTCGAAGACCCGGCCGTGGTCGAGGTGATGCTGAATCCCGATGGCCGCCTTTGGGTGGACCGGCTTTCCGAAGGGCTGGCCGACACGGGCGAACGCATGTCCGCCGCCGATGGCGAACGCATCGTGCGCCTGGTGGCCCATCATGTCGGCGCGGAGGTTCACGCCCGCAGCCCGCGCGTCTCGGCCGAGCTTCCCGAAACCGGCGAGCGGTTCGAGGGGCTGTTGCCCCCGGTCGTTGCCGCGCCCGCCTTCGCCATCAGGAAGCCCGCCGTCGCGGTGTTCACGCTCGGCGACTATGTGGCGGCGGGCATCATGTCCGCCGATCAGGCGGATACGCTGCGCGCCGCCGTCCAGTCCCGCGCCAACATCCTTGTCGCGGGCGGCACGTCCACCGGCAAGACCACGCTCACCAACGCCCTCTTGGCCGAAGTCGCCAAGGGCGCGGATCGCGTCGTCATCATCGAGGACACACGCGAGTTGCAATGCGCCGCGCCGAACCTTGTGGCGATGCGAACGAAGGATGGCGTCGCCAGCCTGTCGGACCTTGTGCGGTCCTCGCTGCGCCTGCGCCCCGACCGCATCCCCATCGGCGAGGTGCGCGGCCCCGAAGCCCTCGACCTGCTCAAAGCCTGGGGAACCGGGCATCCCGGCGGCATCGGCACCATCCATGCCGGTTCCGGCATCGGCGCGCTACGCCGCCTTGAACAGCTCATCCAGGAGGCTGTCGTCACGGTCCCGCGCGCCCTGATCACGGAAACCATCGACCTTGTTGCCGTCCTTGCCGGGCGCGGTTCCGCGCGCCGGCTGGCCGAACTCGCCCGCGTCGAGGGGCTGGGGCCGGACGGCGATTACCGCATCACCCCCGCAATCCCCACCAACACAGGAGAACCAGAATGAAACCGTCTGCTTTCGTTCCGAATATGTCTAACCCGCCGATCATTTCGGCCGCGTCCGATCCGGCCGACCGGCCGGCTGGCTCCATCCTGCGCGATCACTTCAAGCGGCTCGCCAGTTCGACCGCCATCATGACCATCATGGCGATGGCGGCGGCGACGCCTGCCCATGCGTCGGGTTCTTCGATGCCGTGGGAGCAACCGCTTCAGCAAATCCTTCAGTCCATCGAGGGGCCGGTCGCCAAGATCGTCGCCGTCATCATCATCATCGCCACCGGCCTTACGCTGGCCTTCGGCGATACCAGCGGCGGCTTCCGTCGCCTTATCCAGATTGTGTTCGGCCTCAGCATCGCCTTCGCGGCCAGCTCGTTCTTCTTGAGCTTTTTCAGCTTCGGCGGCGGGGCGCTCGTTTGATGGCGGGCGGCCTCGAACAGCTCGACGCGGTGCCGGGCTTCACGGTCCCGGTCCACCGGGCACTGACCGAGCATATCCTGCTCGGCGGCGCACCGCGTTCCATCGCCATCATGAACGGAACGCTGGCCGGGGCCGTGGGCCTCGGCCTGCGCCTCTGGCTGGTCGGACTCGCCATATGGGCCATCGGCCATTTCGCGGCCGTGTGGGCGGCCAAGCGCGATCCCCAATTCGTCGAGGTCGGGCGCAGGCATCTGCGCATCCCCGGCCATCTGGCGGTGTGAGGGCGCGGCCATGATGAACCTTGCCGAATACCGCCGCACCGCATCCCGGCTCGCCGACTATCTGCCATGGGCCGCGCTGGTCGGCTCCGGCATCGTCTTGAACAAGGACGGCTCGTTCCAGCGCACCGCGAAGTTTCGCGGTCCCGATCTGGACTCCGCCGTCGCCGCAGAGCTGGTCGCCGTCGCCGGCCGGATCAACAACGCCGTGCGCCGTCTCGGCTCCGGCTGGAGCATCTTCGTCGAGGCGCAGCGCAGCGAAGCCGCGACCTATCCCGACAGCACCTTTCCCGATCCCGCATCCGCGCTGGTCGATGCCGAGCGCAAAGCCGCGTTCGAGGAAGCGGGCGCGCATTATGTGTCGGGGTATTTCCTGACCTTTCTCTGGTTGCCGCCCGCCGAGGAAGCGGCAAGGGCGGAAAGCTGGCTCTATGAAGGCCGCGAGCAATCGGGCGTGAACCCGCACGAATTGCTGCGCGGTTTCGTGGACCGCACCGACCGCGTTCTGGCGCTGCTCGACGGCTTCATGCCCGAGTGCCGATGGCTCGATGATGCCGGCACGTTGACCTATCTCCATTCGACGGTTTCCACGAACCGGCATCGCGTCCGCGTTCCCGAAGTGCCGATGTATCTGGACGCGCTGCTGGCCGACGTGCCGCTGACCGGCGGGCTGGAGCCTCGGCTTGGCACGGCGCATCTGCGCGTCCTGACCATCGTGGGATTCCCGACCGCGACGACGCCCGGCCTGCTCGACGAGATGAACCGGCTGGCCTTCCCCTACAGGTGGAACACCCGCGCCATCCTCATGGACAAGACCGATGCCACGCGGCTGCTCACCAAGATCAGGCGGCAATGGTTCGCCAAGCGCAAGAGCGTGGCGGCGATCTTGAAAGAGGTCATGACGAACGAGGCGTCCGCCCTGGTGGACACCGACGCCGCCAACAAGGCGCTCGACGCCGACATGGCATTGCAGGAACTCGGGGCGGACGTGGCAGGCATGGCCTATGTCACCGCCACGGTGACGGTATGGGACGACGATCCCCGCCTTGCCGACGAGAAGTTGCGGCTGGTCGAGAAGATCGTGCAGGGCCGCGACTTCACCGCCATGGCCGAGACGGTCAACGCGGTTGACGCATGGCTCGGCAGCCTGCCCGGACACGCCTACGCGAATGTTCGGCAGCCGCCTATCAGCACATTGAATCTCGCCCACATGATCCCGCTTTCGGCGGTGTGGGCGGGGCCGGAACGGGACGAGCATTTCGGCGACGCTCCATTGCTATACGCCAGGACCGAAGGCTCTACCCCGTTCCGGTTGTCTTTGCATGTCGGCGACGTGGGCCACACCCTTGTCGTCGGCCCCACAGGGGCGGGCAAGAGTGTCTTGCTCGCCCTCATGGCGCTCCAGTTCCGCCGCTACGCCCGTTCGCAAGTGTTTGCGTTCGACTTCGGCGGCAGCATCCGCGCCGCCGCGCTCGCTATGTCCGGGGACTGGCACGACCTCGGCGGCGGGTTGACCGAAGGTTCGGACACTTCCGTATCGCTCCAGCCGCTCGCCCGCATCCACGACACCTATGAACGTGCCTGGGCCGGCGACTGGATCGCCGCCATCCTCATGCGCGAGGGCATGACGATCACGCCGGAGGTGAAGGAGCATATCTGGACGGCCCTGACATCGCTGGCATCCGCGCCGGTTGGCGAGCGCACCATCACCGGCCTCGCGGTCCTGTTGCAAAGCAACGACCTGAAACAAGCCCTTCGGCCTTATTGCGTCGGCGGCGCCTATGGCCGGTTGCTCGACGCGGAGACGGAACATCTTGGCGCGGCGGACGTGCAAGCCTTCGAGATCGAGGGGCTTGTCGGGACCGGCGCGGCCCCGGCGGTGCTGGCCTATCTCTTTCATCGCATCGGCGACCGGCTCGACGGGCGGCCCACGCTGCTCATCATCGACGAGGGCTGGCTTGCGCTGGACGATGAAGGGTTCGCCGGCCAGCTCCGCGAATGGCTCAAGACCTTGAGGAAGAAAAACGCTTCCGTCATCTTCGCCACGCAAAGCCTGTCCGACATAGACGGCAGCAACATCGCGCCCGCCATTATCGAGAGTTGCCCGACGCGGCTCTTGTTGCCCAACGAACGCGCCATCGAGCCGCAGATCACGGCGATCTATCGCCGCTTCGGCCTCAATGATCGGCAGATCGAGCTTGTCGCCCGTGCGACGCCGAAGCGGGAATACTACTGCCAGTCGCGGCGCGGCAATCGCCTGTTCGAGCTTGGCCTTTCAGAAGTCGGCCTCGCGCTTTGCGCCGCATCCGCCAAATCCGACCAGACGCTCATTGCGCAGATCGTCACTGAGGCCGGCCGCGACGGCTTCCTCGCTGCATGGCTGCGCGAGCGCGGCGTCGATTGGGCGGCCGACCTCATCCCGAACCTCACCAATCTCATTCCCCAGCCTGAACAGGAGACGACACTATGATTATCCGTTTCTCGACCCCTCGCGCCGCGCTGGTCGCGGTGGCGGTTCTCGCCGTGCCGGTCGCGCTTTCGCCCATGCTGGCAAGCCCGGCTCACGCTTGGCGCATCGTCTATGACCCGAGCAACTACGCGCAAAACCTGCTCACCGCCGCGCGGACGCTGGAGCAGATCAACAACCAGATCACCAGCCTTCAGAATGAAGCGCAGATGCTCATCAATCAGGCCCGCAATCTGGCGAGCCTGCCCTACAGTTCGCTTCAGACGCTTCAGCAGAACGTCCAGCGCACCCAGCAGCTTCTCGGGCAGGCGCAGAACATCGCCTTCGAGGTCGGCCAGATCGACCAGGCGTTTCAGCAGCAATACGGCAACGTCTCGCTTTCGACGACCGACGCCCAGCTTGTCGCCGATGCGCGCAGCCGGTGGGAAAACACGGTTGGCGGCTTGCAGGATGCCATGCGCGTTCAGGCGGGCGCGGTCGGCAATATCGACAGCAACCGCGCCGAGATGGCCGAGCTGGTCGGCCAGAGCCAGGGCGCGACCGGGGCATTGCAGGCAACGCAGGCCGGCAACCAGCTTCTCGCCCTGCAAAGCCAGCAGCTTTCCGACCTGATCGCTGTCATCTCGGCGAACGGCCGCGCCGACGCGCTGACCGAGGCGGAACGCGCCGCTGCGGCCGAGCAGGGCCGCGAGCAGCGCCGCCGCTTCCTGACGCCGGGCAGCGGTTATCAGCCGGGCAACGCGCAGATGTTCAACAACGGCAACTGACCGGGAGGCTCGCCATGGACGGCAAGATGCTGGCCCGGCTCGGGGCCGTGGTGTTCGTCGCCATCGCCGTCACGGCGACCGCAATAGACATGGCGCGGAAGGATGAACCTTCCGCGCCGCCCCCGGCCTCGGCCTTCCAGCCCCCGGCCGATCCCCTGCGCGAAACCCTGCGCCGTTGCCAGCAGCTCGGCGAAGCGGCGGCAAGTGACGCCGACTGCCTCGCCGCATGGGCGCAATCCCGTGACCGCTTCCTGGGCCGCCCGTCCGCGCCCGCCACGCCGCAAGCCAGCGAAGGGCGCTGACCATGGGAAACACCGGCGTCATCGACAATTTCCTCGGCGTATTCACGTCCTACATCGACAGCGGGTTCGGCCTGCTGTCCGGCGAAGTCGCCTTCATTGCCACCACGCTGATCGTCATCGACGTGACGCTCGCCGCGCTGTTTTGGGCCTGGGGCGCGGATGATGATGTGGTCGCGCGGCTGGTCAAAAAGACCCTGTTCGTGGGCGTGTTCGCCTACATCATCGGCAACTGGAACAACCTCGCCCGGATCGTGTTCGAGAGCTTCGCCGGCCTCGGCCTCATGGCGTCCGGCACCGGCTTTTCCGTCACCGATCTCATGCGGCCCGGTCGCGTCGCACAGACCGGCCTCGATGCCGGGCGGCCGCTGCTCGAATCCATTTCCGACCTCATGGGCTGGATCGCCTTCTTCGAGAACTTCATCCAGATCGCTTGCCTGCTGTTTGCCTGGGCGCTGGTGGTGCTGGCCTTCTTCATTTTGAGCATCCAGCTTTTCGTCACCCTGATCGAGTTCAAACTGGTGACGCTCGCCGGTTTCGTGCTGATCCCCTTCGGCCTGTTCGGCAAGACCGCCTTCATGGCCGAGAAGGTGCTTGGCAACGTGATTTCCTCCGGCATCAAGGTCTTGGTGCTGGCTGTCATCATCGGCATCGGCTCGACGCTGTTCTCGCAGTTCACGGCTGGGTTCAGCACAACCCCGACCATCGACGACGCCATGGCAATCGTGCTGGCGGCCTTGTCGCTGCTCGGCCTCGGCATATTCGGACCGGGCATCGCCAATGGAATCGTGAGCGGCGGGCCGCAGCTTGGCGCGGGTGCTGCCGTGGGAACCGGCCTTGCGGTCGCGGGCGCAGCCGTTGCCGCAGGCGGCGGGGCCATGCTTGCCGCCAAGGGCGGCGCTTCTGCCCTGTCCGGCGGGGCAGCGGCCGTTCGCGGCGGTGCCGCCACCGCGGGCGCGGCAACCGCAGCCTATAGCGTCGGCTCGCTCGGCCAGTCCGGCGCGGCAGGCGTTGCGTCCGGCCTCGGAGGCGTCGCCCGCGCCGCAGGTTCCGCCGCCATCTCGCCCCTCAAACGCGCCGCCGCACGCGCCAGCGAATCCGTCAAATCCAGCTTCTCCGCAGGGGCGAAGGCTGGCTTCGGCGTGACGGGTGGCGGCTCCACCATGGGAACGGTCGGCGGCGCCAGCGCCGATGCCGCCGCAGCATCCGGCCCGGCCGGCAGCCCTCCGGCCTGGGCGCAGCGGATGCGGCGCTCGCGGGCCATGAACCACGGCACGACCATGGCCGCACACGCCGTCCGTTCCGGCGACAGCCACGGCTCCGGCTCCTCCGTCAACCTTTCCGAAAGTGACCGCTCATGAGCATCTTCAAACGACCAGCAACTCATTACGGCAAGACGCCGGAACCCGAGACGCCCTATCAGAAGGCCGCGCAGGTCTGGGACGAGCGCATCGGCTCCGCCCGCGTTCAGGCGAAAAACTGGCGCTATATGGCCTTCGGCTCGCTGATCCTGTCAGCCGGCTTCGCATCCGCGCTGGTTTGGCAATCGGCGCGCGGGACCGTGGTTCCGTGGGTGGTGCAGGTGGACAATCTCGGCCAAGCGCAGACCGTCGCGCCCGCGACTGCCGACTATCGCCCGACCGACCCGCAGATTGCGTTCCATCTCGGCCGCTTCATCGAGCAGGTCCGCGCAATCCCGGCCGACGCGATCATTGTCCGCCAGAACTGGCTCCGCGCCTATGAGTGGACGACCGACCGGGGTGCGGCGGCGCTCAACGACTATGCCCGCGCAAACGACCCATTCAGCAAGGTCGGCCGGCAACAGGTCGCCGTCGAGGTGTCGAGCGTCATCCGGGCATCCCCCAACTCGTTCCGCGTGGCCTGGACGGAAAGGCACTTCGAGAACGGCCAGCTTTCCACGACCGAGCGATGGACGGCCATCCTCACCATCGCCATCCAGCCGCCGCGCGACGCCGAACGGCTGCGCGCGAACCCGTTGGGAATCTACGTCAATGCAATTTCGTGGTCGCGGGAGATGAGCCAATGAGGACGATCACCCACAGCCCCGCAATCGCCGCCGCCCTGCTTTCCGCGACCATACTTGCGGGCTGCGCGACCAACCGGACGCCGCAATTCAGCTACGATGATAGCGTTCCGCCGCTGCCGACCGTGCAGGCCGCCGCGACCGACAACACGCCCCGGCCGCTCCATACGCCACCGGCTTGGACCGTGGCGCGTGGTGGCGAAGCAGCGGAAACGCCGGCGGGCCGCGTCGAGAACGCCAACGCCGCCGCCCGCGTCGAGCCGCGCCGGGAAGGCTATTACAACGCCATCCAGATTTTCCCGTGGTCGGAAGGTGCACTCTATCAGGTCTACGCGGCGGTCGGGCAGATCACCAGCATCGCCCTGGAGCCGGGCGAGTCGCTGACCGGCGCGGGGCCAATCGCGGCCGGCGACACCGCCCGCTGGATCATCGGCGACACGGAATCCGGTTCGGGCGCGAACCGCCGCGTCCATATCCTCGTGAAGCCCACGCGCCCCGACATCGCCACCAACCTTGTCGTGACCACCGACCGGCGCACCTACATGCTCGAGCTGCGCGCACGGGACTCGCTCTACATGCCCGCCGTCGCCTGGGCCTATCCCACAACGCCCGGCCAGCGCCGAACCGTTCCGGCCACGCCGATCATCCCCGCCGAGGCGGCGCGGAACTATCGCTACGCCTTGCAGGTGCAGGGCGATAGCCCGCCATGGCGGCCGGTTTCCGTCTTCGACGATGGCAGGCGCGTCTATGTCGTCTTCCCGGCCGGGATCGTGCAGGGCGAAATGCCGCCCATCTTCGTGCTTGGCGCGAACGGCGAGCCGCAAATCGTCAATTCCCGCATCCACCAGAACGTCCTGATCGTGGACCACCTGTTCGGCGCCGCCGAGCTGCGCCTTGGCAGCGGCAACCGCCAGCAGGTCGTCAGGATCGTCCGCACCAACCCGACGCAGGCCGCAGCAGAACCAGCCAGCACGACCACGGGAGGATCGTCATCATGAGCGACACCGATACCGCAGCCCCCATGCGCTTGCGCGCTGAATCGCCCCGCGTCACCCGCCTGTCGCGCAAGATGCTGGCAGGCGTCGGCGCTGTCGCCATGCTCGGCATCGGCGGCGCACTGATATACGCGCTCCAGACCCGCGACGCAGGACCGGGCGGCGAAGAACTCTTTTCGACCAACAACCGGCAAACTGCCGATGGGCTGGCGGGCCTGCCGAGCGACTATAGCGGGCCGGTGCTCGGCCCCGCGTTGCCGGGCGATCTCGGAAGGCCCATCCTTGACGCGCAGAACCGGGGCCAGCCAGTCACGCCGCCTGTCATGACGACGCCCGCCGTCGATCCCGAGGAAGAACGCCGCCGCGCCGAGGAAGAAGCCGCGCGCTTGAGCAACGTGTTCTTCCAGTCCGGCCCGCGCACGGGAGCGCCGGCAGGGACGGCCATGCCCGGCCTTGCCGGTATCGGCCTCGGCGGACAGCCCGCGACGCAGGACCGGCACGCGGCTTTCCTCAATGGACCCGTGGATCGGCAGACCGTTGCGCCGGATCGCGTTGCGCCGCCGGCATCGTCCTACATCCTTCAGGCCGGCGCCGTGATTCCGGCTGCGCTCATCACCGGCATCCGTTCCGACCTTCCGGGCCAGATCACGGCGCAGGTGACGGAGAACGTATACGACAGCCCGACCGGCAGCCTGCTCCTGATCCCGCAGGGAACACGCATCATCGGCCAGTATGATGACGGCGTGACCTTCGGCCAGCGCCGCGTGTTGCTGGTCTGGAACCGCCTGATCCTGCCCGGCGGCCGTTCCATCGTCCTTGAGCGCCTGCCGGGCGCGGACGCCAGCGGTTACGCCGGGCTTGAGGATGGCGTCGATTATCATTGGTGGGATCTGATGAAGGCCGCAGGGCTGTCCACGCTGCTCGCGGTCGGCACGGAGCTGGCGACCAGCGACGAGGACCGGCTTATCCGTGCGATCCGCGACGGCGCGCAGGATACCGTCAATCAGGCGGGCCAGCAGATCGTCCAGCGCCAGTTGCAGGTCGCGCCGACGCTGACCATCCGGCCCGGCTTCCCGGTCAGGATCATCGTCACCCGCGACCTCGTGTTCGAGCCGGCAGGAGGTTGACCATGACCAAGCTGAAACTCGGCCCGCTGCCCGACGACAAGCCGGTGAAGGTCACGCTGGAGCTGCCCGCGCCGCTTCACCGCGATCTGACCGCCTACGCCGAGGTGCTGGCCCGTGAAACCGGCCAGCCCGTCGCCGATCCCGTCAAGCTCATCGTGCCCATGCTGGAGCGGTTCATCGCCACGGATCGCGGTTTCGCCAAGGCTCGGCGTGTCCAACAGCACGCCAAGACAGCTTAAGTAATGATATGTGATGATGACGTTTGCTCGGTGTGCCGGGCCAGCAAACAGTTAAGTTGATCGAGGGGCCAGTTGCCAAGATTTCCTGGCGGTCGGGCCGCGAAGCGCGCTCCGCTCTTTGTCGAGGTCGGGCGCTGGCAACTGTGTATCCCAGGTCATCTGCCGGTGTGAGTCGACCTTGGTTGTCCAGAACCAGAATGACACCGGCGCGCTGCAAGCGACCCAGGTCGGCAACCAGCTTCTCGCTACGCAAAGCCAGCAGCTTTCCGACCTGATCTCGCTCATGTCGGGCAATGGCTGAGCTGCCCGTCGTATTCGGCATTTCGCGATCGGGGGTTCCGCCACAAAAGCATTGACCGTACTGGAAGTTGTAGAGACACTCGTGGTTGTTTCCGGGGGGCAGATGATGCGTTTAGTTGGTCTTACAGTTGAGAATTTTCGTTGTTACTCAGCACCTGTCACGGTGCGCTTTGGTAACTTGACCGCGCTCGTTGGTAGAAATGACGTAGGTAAATCTACCCTCATGGACGCGCTGGCGATCTTCTTTGAGACTGCTTCGCCTGATAAGGACGACGCCTGCAAGGCAGGTGATCCGAAACAGATGCGCATAACATGCGAATTCGATCAGCTTCCTGAACAGCTGGTAGTGGATGCTGAATTTCCTACCACGCTCTCTGGTGAGTATCTTCTGAGTACGAATGGAACGCTCGTCATTCGGAAGACCTACAATGGAAGTCTAGGGACGCCGAAGATTACTGCGATTGAAGCCTTAGCGGACCATCCGACGGCAGCGGGGTATAGCGACCTTCTCACTCTCAAAAAGGCCGAACTTGCCAAGCGGGCGGCCGATCAAGGTGTAAATTTGGATGGCGTGGACAAGAGGGCGAACGCTCTCGTGCGAGCGGCGATCTGGCAGAGCTGTGGCGACCTCAAACTAGCAACGGCCGCGGTGTCGCTAGATGCAGAGGGAAGCAAACAGGTCTGGGCCGAGTTACAGAAATACCTGCCGACATTTGCGCTATTTAAGTCAGACCGAGCTAGTACGGATCAGGATGCGGAAGCTCAAGACCCTCTGAAGGCCGCAATCAGAGAGGCGATCAAGGCCGTCGAACCGAAGTTGCAAGAAGTTCGAGATTATGTTGAAAATGAGGTGAAAAAAATTGCTGCTGCGACTGTAGATAAATTGCGGGAAATGGATGCATCCGTTGCTGAAACCCTAAACCCAGTCATAGCGACTAAAAAATGGGATACGTTGTTTTCTACGAGTATTACAGGTGATGAGGGTATTCCTCTCAATAAACGTGGGAGCGGCGTGAAGCGCCTCGTCCTTCTCAATTTTTTTCGTGCGAAAGCTGAGAAGTCCGCAGCGGAAAAAAGCTCATCCTCGGTGATCTATGCCATCGAGGAACCCGAAACCAGCCAGCATCCTAGAAACCAACGCCTGTTATTGAACGCTCTTCGAGAACTCTCAGATGGGGACGGCAAGCAAGTCATAGTCACCACGCATACTCCCATGTTGGCTCGTTATCTGGACGAGACTGATCTTCGCTTCATCCAGCGGGGAGAAGATGGAATTCGTTTGATCAGCGAAGGTAGCGAAGCGACCTCGGCTGAGATTGCAAAATCGCTTGGAGTGCTTCCTGACCACAATGTGAAGATCTTCATCGGTGTCGAAGGTCCGCATGATATTTCATTTCTCAAAGGTGTGTCGCGGGTACTCATCGCCGCAGGCGAAGATGTGCCCGACCTCGAACAGCTCGAATTAGATGGTGAACTCATCTTCGTGCCCCTCGGGGGCAGTAATTTAGCTTTATGGGCGTCACGGCTGGCTCCGTTCAACAGACCAGAGTTTCACATTTGTGATCGTGACAATCCACCGCCAGGTCAACCAAAGTATATGGATCATATGAATGCGATTAACGCCCGTGCCGGATGCCGTGCTGTGGCAACCCAAAAACGTGAGTTGGAGAGTTATCTACACCATGAGGCTATTTGTGAAGCCTACGCCCTGAACCAAATAAACATCGCCTTTGGGGTGCCCTTTGGCGATTTCGATGATGTCCCCCAAATTGTGGCGCGGGCGGTCCACGCGGTTAATGGTGCTGACCCTTGGGGCAACCTTGACGAGGAGAAGCGTCGGAAGAAGGAGAGCGCAGCGAAGCGCTATCTCAACAACACGGCGATATCTCGGATGACCGTCGATAGGCTCGCCGTAGCAGACCCTCAGAATGAGATCAGAGGTTGGCTTGCTACGATTTCACAAATGATGGTCGCGGGTGCTGCGTAATCATTCTAGCTAGCGACGGGTTGCCTCGGGCGAAAACCATATGCCACTGTCTATAAATCCTTCTCCAACTACAGAATGTAATTTTTCGGAATGGATAATTGGCAAAAAAAATCGTGCCAAGCTGATCGAAATTATCGCCTATCTCTATTTGCGACAGGAGGAAAACGCTCAGCGAGTGATCAATGCTTTGGAACCGCGACGGCGCGTTTCAAAAGGCAGGGTCGCTCAGAATGTCGTGAGGAAGCTGACGGCTCCGCGTGCTGAAGACGTTGAGCTTTTCCGGTCGGGAACCGACGAACAGAAGGAGGCGGCAAGAAAGCGGATAAGGACGTCCGTTATTCACCGGGACGGACTGTTATTCCAGCATATCTCCTGGGTTGCGGCGCGGCTAGCTCTTCCGAACGGCTATATGACATCGCCTCATGTCCGACAGGCAGACAAGGGATTCGACGGCTTTATAATCGAACTGGAAGATGGTGGGCGCGAGATCAAGCGCATTGTGCTTTGTGAGGACAAGGCTTCGAAATCGCCGCGCAGCCTTATAAGCTCCAGCGTATGGCCTGAGATCGGAACTATTCTGTGCGGTGATCGCGATGATGAAATCCTCGCCGACCTCGTAACCTTGCTGAAGAGTGTCCCTGACATCGATGCTGAGGCAGCGGTCGACGAAATGTTTTGGGAAGGTGCTCGCGAGTTCAGAGTTGCCGTGGCCACCGGCGAAGATCAGCGCAAGGCCGGAAATTTTCTGCATATCATAGCTGGGTTTGAAGCGGTCGCTGGTGGTGAGCTCGAAAGTCGCACGGCCGGAGTGCTGGCTTTCGAGGACGTGCGCAAAGGGTTGGCTCTTCTCGCCGGCGAGGTGGCGGCTAAAATCCAGGAGATCGCCGGTGTTTGATCCAAGTTCTCGCGCTCTTCTACGAGAGGCTCCTGATCTACCGGGTCTCGATCCTGAAACGCTGGATGAGTTGTTGACGGCGGCTCACATTGAGTTGGCGACAGTTCGCCTTCTGTCCCGTGAAGGTGAATCTGAGCCTGCAAGCGGAGTGATCGACCGGGTAAGGCGTCTTGCTTCGACTTTTGAAGCCTATGTTGCACTCAATCTTCGACCGGAGCAGACGCGTGCCGCAGCTTTCGTCGCAGCTAGTGCTCATCAGATCTTGAGCCGCGTTCGTGAAACTGCATTGGATCGTCCAACCGTTATTTCGAGTGATGCTATTGGATCATCAATCTCCGCAACGCTACTGTTCCTGATTGCTGATCGGGCGGCGGACGCAGCGGAAGTGGCGGGGCAGCTCCGGGCCAGGGGCGAACGGCGGGCGGTTAGACGGTCTCTGATCCTGAGCCTTCGGGAATTGGCAACTGGCAATCTCACGACGCTGATAGAGCGTGACCTCGGCGAAGACTCCATCGCGACGGGAGATAGCCGAGAAGTAGCCACTGACCTTCTTCTAAGGGAATGTGCCTACGTGGTTCAGGGACTTGGACAGGAGGCGCGCGGGAGCGCTGTGTCCGACCCTGATATCCGCTCAAGGCTCAAGCGTGTTATCCGCTTGTCGGAGGCCTCAGCGGTGGAGATCAACGTAGCGCTGGAAGGAACCGTGCACCACCAGTTTGCCGGTCCACATCATCTGGCCACACTGTTGAGTCGGCTTGTTGATGGAATGCAGGCCGCGATGCTGGTTCGACTCCCAACACCATCTGGAGCGCAAGCTAAGGCATGGGCCGACTGGCTCCTGTCTCAGACGCAATCGCGCCCATTTCTATGGATCAATCATCTGAAAGCTGTCAGGACGGGATACCTGAACCGTGGCAGGTCCATGGTGATGACATCGCCCACTGGTTCGGGGAAGACCACGCTATCCGTCCTGAAAATCGCAGCAACCCTATGCGCGGGCGAGAGCGTCGTCTACCTGGCTCCTACTCACGCTCTCGTAGATCAGGTAGAGACCGATCTCTCTGCACAAATCGGAGGCCTAGAGGCGGTCAGCGTCGTTGAAGACGTTGCGCTCGAAGAGCTTGGGGACAAGCTGCCACCATTCTCCGTCATGACACCCGAGCGTTGCCTTGCCCTCCTTGGTTTCGCGCCTGAGCTTTTCGACAAGGTCGGCCTCCTCGTCTTCGATGAGTTCCATCTCATTAGTGCCGACGATCCGGCTACGTCATCGAAAATCAGCGCACGCGCCATTGATGCGATGTTAGCGCTCCTGACGTTTCTCCGCCATCGCAAGGAAGCAGACCTGCTGCTGCTGTCTGCTATGGTCGCCAACGGCGCCGAAATCGCTCGTTGGCTGCGGGCCGTGACGGGAAGGGAGGTCGAAGCGTTCGACGATCCTTGGAAGCCAACACGGCAACTTCGCTCTTGCGTCATCTATGATCGCTCTGACGTGCTTCAGGCTGTGCAAGCGGCATCGAAGGCGAAGACCCAGTCCGCGCGGAGTCGGGTCCCCGCACAGCCTCTTGGACTCTTTTCGTTGATTTCTGGATGGCACCCCAAAAGGTCGGAGAAGCTGGTCGTGCAGGCGCTCACGGATCAACGGCCGCCGCTCGTGAAAAATGCCAAGGGGAAATTGACATCGAACAGGAACGAAGTCGCTGCGCGGATCGCGGCCGACTATGCGGCCGTAGGAAAGCGCGTGATCGTCTTCTGCAACGATACTAAAGCATGCGGGAGCGTTGCGGATCAGATCAATGGACTACTGGCCCCGGCCACCATCGCTCTGGATGAGACGCAGGAGGAAATGCGCAAGTCAGTTCTCAGGGATGTGGGAGCGGCCGAAGCCACATTCGATCCCATGGGGTGCAGAGCAGCGGTGCATCATGGTGATCTGCTGCCATTGGAGCGGCGGTTGACGGAAAGCGTTTTTCGGGTTCGCAGGGATTCTGAGAGTGAGGATCTGGGCCTTGATGTGGTTGCCGCGACATCCACAATTGCGCAAGGGTTGAATCTGCCGTGCGATGTCGTGATTCTTGCAGGAACCGACAGGAGCGCGGTTGATGACCCAAGCGGCAACCCCCGCACGGACTTGCGCCCTCACGAGATACTTAATGCGCTCGGGAGGGCTGGACGCGCGGCGTATGCTGCAACCGGTCTGGCAATCGTTGTTCCCGCAAAACCCATCGGTGTGGAAAGAGGGAGCCTCTCTCTTCCGTCCGAAGGAATTCTGAAGACCGTTTTCTCCGAGCAGGATGCCTGTGAGGAGGTTTATGATCCGATAGAGTTGCTTCTTGATCGGATCGAGGTATCCGCTAACCCTGATCCAAAAGTGCAGTCGATAATCCGGCGTTTGTCTGCTGTCACCACAGCAGGAGAGAGCGGCTTCGACGATATCGTTCGCCGTTCGCTGGGGTTTTTCCGGCGTAGGGAAGCTAATGCTTTGGGGGCGGACAAATGGCTCGAACGTCGCCGAACCGCGCTCAGGGCTGCCGAGGAACAACTGGAAGATCCGCCCGTTCTTGATTGGCAACGGGAAATTGCTGTCCGCAATGGTGTTCCGCCAAGACTGATCGAAAGATTGGTCGAGGCGTTTGATCATGCGCCAGTTGAAAAGACGGCTACCGAGGACTGGATCAACTGGCTGCTGGATATTGTGGCCGAACATCCTTTGGATTTGACGATCTTCGTCAGGGAAACAGCTCTTGAGTCCGTTTTCGGCCGCGCCTACACGAATACAACAAAACCTAAGGCCACCGCTAAGCGGATATTGGGAGCGCTCAAGACGTTGGTTTCAATGTGGTGCGCAGGACGCACGCTGGTCGAGATCGAGGCTTGGCTTCTCGCGTTCATTCGGAAGCACGAAGGAGAGGTCAAACAGCGAGCAAACCAATCCTCAACAGCACAACGGGCTCGCCGCTTCGCCATACGCATCGCCCCTGATCTTGGCTTTCTGTGTGGCGTGCTTGGGCAGATCGCCGCTTACAAGACCGCTGAAGAGGGCGGGGTTTCACTTCCCGTGGTTGACATGTTGCCACAGATGGTACGAGCTGGGGATCATGATCGTCATCATACGGCCTTAAGACAAATGACAACAAACGCCTCGCGGGTTGAGACTTTTGGAGCGTATGTTTCATTGCGTGGATCATTCAAGGCGGGTGCATCCGCAGAAATGGATGTTGTACGAGACGAGGTTACTACGGCAATGTTGCTCCAGTCATTCACGGATTTGGACGACGAGGAATAGGCCTCAAAACAATCCAAGCGCCGATTGCTCCATTTCAGACAGTGACTTGTAGTGAATGTCGGTATCGGTAGTTGCACGCCCCCGCAACCACGCTATAGCACGCTAGACCACCCTAATCTACGATTCCTCACGACACGCTATCCTCCGGAATCGATAGGTTCAAATCAGGTTTGCACAGCTTCGGAGCGGTAGCGGCCTTGGCGTGTCTCTTGTGCCGACAATTCGTAGATAATATGCGGGTCGTGCGAGTGATAACCGGTTTCAGCCACGCAGCGCGGCGGCTTTGCGCCTTCGAAGCGGACATCGAAGGGTCTCGACGAGAGGTCGGTGAAGAGTTCCCGACTAGGCCGGTGGCGCTTGTAGCGGTGCCTTGCGCTCCAGCAGCAACACGGTCTCGTACGGTTGGCCCCACTTCTCCGTTGACCGAGAGAAGATCACACATGCGCTTAGCTTTTCGGTCTCCACCGTCTCTGCCGCAAGCCGCTGCATCGCGGTTCGCTGACTGTCCTGCAACTGCTCCGGAAACACGTAGAACATGACGGCGCCCTTGCGCGGCTCAGGCGGGTGGATGACGAGGGTGCTGATGTGTTTCGGGTCACGGTAGTGCTTCCGCACATTGGCGCGCAGCTTGTGAAGGTTCCGCTCAACTGCCCGCTGCTCGGCCGGATCAGCGCTCGAAAGCAGGTGCATGCCAACGAGCGTCCAGCCGGGAGGCCTAGCCTGGACCAGTCGGTCAATGATGTCCCGCCACAGAGGGCGGAGCTCCATCTTCGGTTTGGGCACATTAAGCCCTGCCGCTCGCCCTTCGTAGTAACGATCAATGGGAGCAGACATGCCGGTGGGAGAGAATTCTGAGAACTTGTCGTGCAAGGCGGCGAGGTTGAATCCCGTGACTAGGTAGAGACCGAGGAAATCGAGCTCGTCTCCAAACAGGTTTAGAGACTTCTGCAAGTGGCCGCGCTCGGTCAGGTAGTGCAAGAGCAGGAGTGGATTGTCGAGAACATCGGCGATGCATCGAAGATCCGAAATCAGAAGGCTCGGCGCGAGTGCATGATCCCGGGGGACCCATCCCACCTTCTTGAAGTCCGACTCTGAAGCACTAAGCACCGAAAAGTCGTCGAGGGTGACGGAGAGGCGAACCACCCGATCTGCCATGCCGGGGTCGATGCCGACTTCGGCCAGAATTGCAATGGCTTCCGCGTCGCCGCCACGAGCCGCCAGTATGATTGCCTCAAGCCTCGACGACTGGACAGAGGGCTCCAGCACCATCTCGTCGAGATGCCGCTTCACACGTTCTTTGCCCCCGCGGAGCCCTGAGGGTGTAATGCGGTGGGACTTGGCCTCGGCGATGATCACCACGTGATCAAAAAGGATGACCAGGTCGTTCTCGAACCGCTGCCCGTTCTTCTTCCACTTGAGGCCCGGCTTCAGTTCTGCTCCAGGAAGCGCCGAGCGAAACACGGCCTCGAGCTGTTGCTCCAGGTAGACTGCCCGGCGATCCTTTAGCTGTTTCTGCAGCCCCGCTTCAACGACCAAACGATCTGGACTTCCCCTTCAAAAGTGGAGGGCTTCTGTTAGATAAGACTGACAGGAGACATAGAGTTGAAGCAGCGAGAATTTACAGAAGAGTTCAAACGCGAAGCCGTTCGGATTTTAACGACGAGTGGTCGAAGCATTTCATCGGTTGCCG
>NZ_JACLZJ010000013.1 GCF_014253075.1 Ochrobactrum sp. CM-21-5 | reverse complement strand
ACGCAACCAAAGCCATTGGCGAATATATTGACGGGTTCTATAATCCCGTGCGCAGACATTCTGCCCTCGGGTATAAATCGCCGATCCAGTTCGAGATCATGAACCGGAATTTTGAGACAGAACCTCTCCACTAAATAAGGGCAAGTCCAACTGGCGGGTAAGGGGTTCCTGGTCCACCCCGCCGAACTGGGCGAGAATGTCACCACGCGGGGCATCGATCTTCTTGGTCTGCCCAAGGGTACACGATTGAAGCTGGGTCGGGATGTGGTGCTGGAAGTAACCGGGCTGCGCAACCCATGTTCGCAGATCGAGAATTTTCAGAGCGGACTGCTCGATGCCGTTCTGGACAAGACACCGGAGGGCGGCTTGATCCGCAAATCGGGCATCATGGCGATCGTTCTTTCCAGCGGAACCGTGCGTGCGAATGACCGCATCGACGTGGAGCTTCCTCCGTTGCCGCATGAGAAGCTGGAGCGCGTCTGACACGCATATCGGTGATTTTTGGCCCGGAAGCCCTATCAACTTTGCGTCATTTGCCCTAGATCATCCCACAATAGGGTAGAGATTAATTGCGCGGCCTGTGAAATACGGGCCAGCAGCAAATCTTGCTATGGTGCAGTCTGGCGGCACGTGTGCCGTCCATACAAGCCAGCGGATTACGTTTGTGAAGGTGAAAGATGGAAAAAGCAGATATCGGAATGGTCGGTCTTGGCGTCATGGGATCCAACCTGGCGCTGAATATAGCCGAGAAGGGTTACATTGTAGCCGTCTATGACCGTGATGAGCCCGTCCTTAGAGCCTTCGTTGAAAAAGCTGGTGCATTGCGTGACAAGATCATCCCTTGCTCCACGTTCGAGGAATTGGCGACAAATATCCGCAAGCCGCGTCCCATCATCTTCCTCATCAAGGCCGGCGCGCCCGTCGATGCCGAAACTGCTCGCCTCAAGGCTTTCCTTGAGAAAGGCGATATCATGATCGACGCTGGTAACTCCGATTACCGCGACACGGTACGTCGTCTGAAGGCGCTTGGTCCCAATGACCCGACATTTGTCGGCATGGGCGTTTCCGGTGGCGCTGAAGGTGCTCGCCATGGCCCGTCGATGATGGTAGGCGGTACGCAGGAGGCCTATGACCGCATTGCTCCAATTTTGCTTGCCGCAGCAGCGAAATACAAGGATGAGCCTTGTTGCGCGCTGGTTGGGCCGGATGGTGCAGGTCATTTCGTCAAGACGATCCATAATGGCATCGAATATGCCGACATGCAGATGATTGCCGAAATTTATGGCATTTTGCGCGACGGGCTTGGCCTGTCGGCTCCGGCTATCGGGGATGTATTCGAGAAATGGAATGAAGGACAGCTCAATTCCTATCTGATCGAAATTACCGCGAAGGTTCTCAAGAGCACCGATCCGGACACCGGCAAGGCGCTGGTTGATGTCATTCTCGACGAAGCTGGCCAGAAGGGCACCGGTCGTTGGTCTGCCATCGAAGCGCAGATGCTGGGTGTTCCGGCAACGGCCATCGAAGCGGCGGTCGCCGCGCGTTCGCTCTCCTCACTGAAGGCCGAGCGCGTGCTTGCCGCCAGGGCCTATCAGCCTGCCGCTCGCACCCTCGACATTCCGGACCACACGAAGTTTCTTGCCGATCTGGAGCAGGGCTTGCTCGCAGGCAAGATCGCTGCCTATGCGCAGGGCTTCGCTGTGATGACGGCTGCTTCCCGCGAGCATGGCTGGAATATCCCGCTGGCCGAGACAGCTCGCATCTGGCGCGCTGGATGCATCATCCGTTCACAATTGCTCGATGACATTGCACAGGCGTTCGAAGGCAATGAGAGCCGCAACCTTCTGCTCGCTCCCGCTTTCGTGGAGCGTATGGGGACGGCTTCGAAGGGACTTCGTCAGGTTGTCGCCAGGGCCGCGCTCGCCGGTCTGCCAGTGCCGGCTCTCGGTTCGGCGCTCAGCTATTTCGACAGTTACACGCAGGCGCTTGGCACGGCCAATGTCATTCAGGGCCAGCGTGACTTCTTTGGTTCACACGGTTTCAAACGTATCGACAAGGAAGGTGACTTCCACGGTCCCTGGAACAAATAAGTTTCAGAATTAGAACAGAAAAGCCGCCCAATGGGCGGCTTTTCTGTTTCAGTCCGCCAGAACGAGCAAATCATGCGAAGCGAAGTGCACGGTCACCTTGTCGCCGCGCTGGGGCGGTGGCTGGGTAGGGTCGTTAAACGCATCGAAGGAAAGGCGATTGTTACCAAGCGCTACGCGGGTGCGGATGACCGAGCCGAGGAAATGCACGTCCTCAATCGTCGCTTCGAGCGCCGTATCATGGCTTTTGCGAGCTTCAAGACTGATCGCTTCCGGGCGCAGTGCCAATGTCAGCGGCTTTCCCTTCGGGTGGTGGCCGAGTGCTTCATGCACGGTGATCGTCCGTCCATCGAGATCGATGCTGTTGCGTTCCGGTTCACTGACGGACGCTTCCAGCATGTTGAGCGTGCCGACGAAGGAGGCAACGAAACGCGATGCCGGGCGGTTATAGATGTCGAATGGTGAGCCGATCTGATCGGCGCGGCCTTCATGCATGACTACAATGCGATCGGAGATGGACAGCGCTTCTTCCTGATCATGTGTCACGAAGACCGTGGTGATACCAAGCTTCTGCTGGATGGCGCGGATTTCCTCACGCAGTGAAATGCGGATCTTTGCGTCAAGCGCCGAGAGCGGCTCGTCGAGCAGAAGAACCTGCGGCTTGGTGGCGAGCGCCCGGGCGAGGGCCACGCGCTGCTGCTGACCACCGGACATCTGGTAAGGATAACGGTCCGCCAGATGTTCAAGCCGGATAAGGCTGAGCATCTCCTTCACGGTGGCTTCGATTTCTGCCTTTGGTCGCGCCGAAACGCGCAAGCCGAAGGAAACATTCTGCGCGACCGTCATATTCGGGAACAGGGCGTAGGCCTGAAATACCATGCCGATATTGCGCTGGTTCGGTTTCAGGTCCACCACATCCTTACCGTTTATTTCGATGGCTCCTTTATCAGGTATTTCGAAGCCAGCGATCATGCGCAGAACGGTGGTTTTTCCACACCCTGATGGCCCGAGGAAAGAAACGAACTCGCCTTTTTCCACGGCCAGATTGAAGTCGTGGACGACGGTATTGGCGCCGAAGCTCTTTTTCAGGTTCTTGATATTGAGAAAGGCCATGAATTTTACCCGGCGGTTGTCTTGAATTTATTGAGGCGTGAAACGAGCTGCAGCATGATGATGCTGAGCCACGTAATGCCGAACGAGATGATCGCCAGTGCCGAGGGCTCGTAAGCCCGGTTTGCACCGACCAACTGGAGATAAGGGCCGAAGGCGGGACGGTTCAAAAGCGAGGCGACGGTGAATTCGCCGATCACGATGGCGAAGGTAATGAACGCGCCGCTCATCACGCCTGAAATCACATTGGGAAAGATCACCTTGAACATGATCGTGCCCCAGCTTGCGCCGAGGCTTTGTGCCGCTTCCGTCAGCGTGCGGACATCGATGGTGCGCATGGCCGTATCGATGGCGCGATACATATAGGGCAGCGACAGAGTCATATAGCCGAACATGAGCAGCACGTCAGTCGCCCGGGTGGAAGACGTAAATGGCAACCATGATGAAGAATTATAGATGCGCAGATAGCCAAATACGATGACGATGGCCGGGATCACCAGCGGCATCAAGGTGATGAACTCCATTACCGGCCGTAATTGTGGCAGGCGCAGTCTCACCCAATAAGCGGTCGGGACAACGAGCAGCACACCGAACACAATTGTCAAAATGCCAAGCACGATGGAATAGGCGAAGGTTGCCTGAAAATTCGGGTCGCTGAACACGACCCGATAGGCATCGAAGGAATATTCGCCGCGCCGCATACGCAATGAGAATTCAAACGTGCCAATCAGTGGTACGAGAAAGTAGATCGCACCGATGGCAAACGCGATCCACGCCCCTATTTTCTGTGTATTGAAGCCCTTCATCGCTGCCACCTTTCAGCGCGTATGCGCAGCCAGATATAGAGAAGGTTGGACAGCCCGGTGATCACAATCATTCCAAGAGCCAGCGCGTAGCCAAGGTTCTGATTGTGCAAAACGTCGCCGCGAATCTGCGCATAAAGCAGGATCGGAACGATATTGAGCGATGAGCCGGTCAGCGCATAAGCCGTGGCGATCGCGCCGAAGGCGTTTGCGAACAGAAGCAGTGTCGTACCCAGAAGGCTGGGCCACAGGATCGGAAAGGCAACCATGCGCCAGTACTGGAGGTTGGTGGCGCCGAGAATGGAGGAAGCCTCACGCCATTCCTTTTTGAGACCGTCAAGAGCTGGCGTGAGAATCAGCACCATCAAGGGGATCTGAAAGAAAAGGTAGGTTATGGTGAGGCCGAAGAAGCTTAAGAGATTAAAGCCGGTCGAATAAAGATTGAAGCCGAACCATTCGCGCAGGAGGATGGTTACAAAACCGGTTCGTCCAAGTGTCGCGAGAAAGGCGAAAGCCAGTGGTACACCTGCGAAATTCGATGCCACGCCGGAGAAAGTCAGCACTGTCGGGCGCAGCCAGCCTGGCAGATTGCCGAGGACAACGGCCCATGCCAGAAAAAAGCCGATCACCGCGCCGCCGATGGCTGATGCGAGGCTCACCTTGATAGATATCCAATAAGCACTGAGGATTTGCGGCTGGAACAGATCATAAATGTTCTGGAGCGTGAAATTGCCTGCCGGATCCTGAAAGGCACCAATGATGAGGTACATCGTCGGCCAGAGCAGGAAGAGAATGGCAAACAGAAAAAAGGGGGCTACGCCAAGCCATGATAATGGCAATCGACGTTTGCGCACTCCGCTTTCAGGGGCAATTGTATCGGCTATTGAACTCATACATTCTTTCTTTGGCTATGCGCTTCGCCCGTCGGGAACCGGAAACGTCTGCAGCGGTTCTTGTTTAAACGGAATCATCAGAACCGTTTCCAAAGGAACTTCTGAATAGGGGCTCTCCCTCGAACCGCCTGTGCGAATCTCCGGGAAAGAGAGCTGTCGCGGCACCGCACTGACTTTTCCGGCCAGTACGATACCGTGAACAGCATGAGGCGGAATTTACTTACTGGACATTTGCGCCGACAACACTGTCCCATTCCTTGGTGATCGCTGTCTGAGCGGCTTCGATCTGTTCAAGGGTTGGAAAGATCGCCTTTTCGTAGGCGTCTGCTGGCGGCAGCTTGTCGAGCAGGTCCTGCGGGATCTTGCCGGCCTTCGCCATTGCATTGAAGCGAATCGGATGGCAATAGCCCTTCAGATAGCCGAGCTGACCCTCATCCGAGTAGATATGCTCCATCCAAAGCTTCGCAGCGTTCGGATGCGGTGCATAGGCGCTGATGGCCTGAACATAGACGCCAGCGATAACGCCCGACTTCGGAATGACAGTTTCGACTTCCGGGTTGCCGTTCAGCGTGTCGCGATCAGCCAGCGAGTTGTAGTCCCAGCGGATGACGATCGGGGTGGACCCCTGTGCAAGCGAGGCAGCCTTGCCGATGACCGGAACAAAGTTGCCGCTGGCATTCAGTTCCTTGTAGAACTCTAGGCCTTTCTTGGCGGCAGCTTCGCCCGGCTCTGCACCACGGGCAATACCGGCAGCGTGAACGCCGAGGATAGCCTGTGCCGAAACGCGGGGATCGCCTGCAAGGGCGACGGCGTTGGCGTAGTCGCTCTTGAGAAGGTCTTCCCAATCCTGCGGAACATCGGTGACGATATCCTTGTTCACCTCAAAGGCGAGGACGCCATAATAGTCGCCGTACCAGTAACCTTCCGGGTCCTTAGCACTGTCCGGGATTTCGTCCCAGGTCGCGACTTTGTAAGGCTGGATCAAGCCATCCTTCTTGGCGGAGGTACCGAAAGCGAAGCCCACGTCGATGACGTCAGGCGCCTGAGGGCCTTTATTATCCTTGTTGGCCTTGATGGCCTCGATTTCATCACCCGAACCGGCATCCGGGTTCAATTCGTTGACCTTGATGCCGTATTTGTCTTTGAAACTCTTGATGACATCGCCATAGCCGCACCAGTCGTGCGGCAGAGCGATGGTGGTCAGTTCGCCTTCCGCCTTGGCCGCAGCGATGAGTTCCGCTGAAGGCTCGGCGGCGGCAATGGAAACCCCGGCGACGGCGATTGCGGTCGAAAGCGACAGCAGACGCGTGGTGTAGCTAAGCATTTTTGACTCCCCTGTTTTAAGGTCCGGCGAGCGTCCCCGATCGATTCCGGCGACTCGCACATCCCCGATATCCGCCCTGAATGACGGTTGGATGACAGTTCGGACTTGTCACGAAGTGTCATCGTACGAAAGTGAAACACGTTTTCAGTAGCTTAGCAATTGATCCATGCGGGGAGGCCGAATTTTTATGACGAGAATTGTGACAGGCATTTTTGCTCTGTCACAATTAATAAGGAGGCGTTCTCTTGCGCGACAAGGAGTTGTTTGCGAGCGGCATTCATCGGCTAGAACCTGCACCGAACTATGCAGCCGATGTTTCAGTGTCCGCCGCCGCCCGCGCTCTGTTTTGGCTTGCGTAGCAGGACCGCGCAAACGGCGAGCGAGCAGAACATCATCGTCAGGATGAAGAAAACGTCGATGAAGGACAGGAGGGTTGCCTGCTGTCGCACCATTCCCGAAATCTTGGAAATAGCAATTGTCGCCCCATCGAGACCGGCCGCATTATACTTCGCCGTGAGGTTTGCAACCATTTGTTCGGCTTCCGCATTGCCCCAGCGCACGTGCTCGGCAAGGCGCTCGTAATGCATGTCGCCGCGCCGCGTCAGAATGGTGTTGATAACTGCAAGGCCGACCGCGCCGCCAAGGTTCCGGGTCAGGTTGAAAAGGCCGGAAGCATTTTTCATCAGCGCCGGCGGTAGAGTGCCGAGCGCCAGATTGTTGATCGGTACCATGCAGAGCATGAGGGAGCAGCCGCGCAGAATCTGCGGCAGCAGGAGCTCGTTAAAATCCCAGTCCGCCGTCAGTCCTGTGACCAGCCATGTGCCTGCGGCGAAACCGACGAAGCCGATCATCATCATCAGGCGAGGGTCCATGCGATTGGACAGAAAGCCTGCAAGCGGGGCGGTGAAGAACATGGCCAAGCCGCTGACGAACAGCGCTTCGCCGATCATCAGCGCATCATAACCGCGAACACTGCTCAGATAGAGCGGATAAAGATAGGTGAGACCGTAGAGCCCGACCCCCATGACGAAGGAGAAAAGGGAACCGAAGGCGAAATTCACGTTCTTGAAGGCACGTAAATCCACGATCGGCTGCTCGGCGGTAAAGGCACGATAGAAGAAGATGACGCATCCGATCGTCAAGACGATGGACAGAATGAAGATGGCCTGATCCTGAAGCCAGTCATTGCGCGGCCCTTCCTCCAGCACGTATTCGAGAGAGCCCAGAAAAGCGGCCATGCCGATCAGACCCCACCAGTCGAATTTGCTCAGAAGCGAGCTGTCACCCTCATCGAAATCGATCAGATTCCAGGCGGCTATCGACACCAGAATGCCGGGGCCGACATTGACGAGGAACAGCCAGTGCCACGAAAAAGCGTGACTCAGATAACCGCCGATGGTTGGTCCGATAGTCGGAGCAAGCGTTGCCACAAGGCCGATCATCGGCGAAACGATGGAACGCTTGGAGGGGGGAAAGATCGTGAATGCAGCCGCAAATACGCTTGGAATCATGCCGCCGCCGATGAAGCCCTGGATCGCGCGGTAGACGATCATCTGCTCGATGTTCGTCGCTGTGGCGCAGAGAATGCTTGCAAGTGTAAAGCCTGCTGCCGAGAAGGTGAACAGAACGCGCGTGGAGAGCAGGCGCCCGAGAAAACCGGAGAGCGGAATCATGATGACTTCCGCAATCAGATAGGAAGTCTGGACCCAGGAAATTTCATCAGCGCTGGCGCTCAGGCCGGCCTGGATTTCAGCCAGTGAAGCAGACACGATCTGAATGTCGAGGATGGCCATGAACATGCCGAAGACCATGGCAAGAAAGCCGATGGCTTTCTTGGGGTCAATGCGGTCATCTGCGGGGGCCATCTGCCCCATTGTGGTGTCTGCGGCCATGACGGCGCACTCCAGAAAGGAAGAACACAGCAGCATGGCCCATTTGGAGTTCAGGCCGCCGTTTGTTCATTTATGCTGAGCTTTTCGCCAGTATGTTTTAGTTCGCCTTCGCTTCTGGCGCCGTGCGCGTATCGACATCAACGAAAACGCTGAGGCCTGCACGGATTTTCCCGGATTCCAGAGCCTCTTTCGGGATGGTGATGCGCACCGGAACACGCTGGACGATCTTGGTGAAATTGCCGGTCGCGTTTTCTGGCGGCAGCAGTGAGAACACTGCACCTGAAGCGGGTGCTATCGAAGCTACTTTGCCTTCAAAGCTCGTGCCGTCGAGCGCATCTACGTAGATATGCGCAGTCTCGCCGGTTTTGATATGAGCGAGCTGTGTTTCCTTGAAGTTGGCATCGATATAGAGTTGCTCGACGGGAACAAGCGCAGCAATCTTCTGGCCTGGTGAAACAAGATCGCCCTTCTTGCCGGCGAGATTGCCGATGAAACCGTCGAAGGGCGCACGAAGCGTCGTGAACGACAAGTCACGGGCCGCTTTATCACGAGCAAGCTCCAGGGATCGCATCGTGCTTTCCGCTTCTTTATACTGCGCATCCAGAACTTCGATATTCGCTTTTGCCGACGCGATCTGCGCAGCACTTCCGGCAACCTTGGCGCGGGCCTGATCCAGCGACGATTGGGCGCTGTCAAGTTCGGCCTGGGCGACGAAACGGGTTGCGTGCAGTTTCTGCACGCGCGCCATGGTCGTCTGCGCGTTGGTCAGAACGGCATTGGCTGCCTGCTGTTCGGCTTCCGCCTGTTGCAGGGCAGCTCGGGCGGCGTTGGTCTGGGCGACGATCCGGTTAAGCGATTGCTGCTGTGTCGCAAGCTTGGCTTCGGTTTCATCGAGCGCAATCTTGTAATCACCGGCGTCGAGCTGGAAGATTACGTCCCCGGCTTTGACGTGCTGGTTCGCGGCAACCGGAATATTTTCGATATAGCCGGTAACTTTCGGTGCAATGGAAGCAATGTCGCCCTGCACATAGGCATCATCCGTCGAAACCATGAAACGGCCAACCGTCCACCAGTTATAACCATACCATAAGCCGGCTGCCGCAACGGCCACGATCAGCACTGGAAGAACGATGCGTTTGCCGAAGCCTTTCTTCGATCCGTCCTTGACCGTCTCTTGCGGCGCAGCTTCTTGAGGGACGGCATGCGGTTGGGCTCGTTCGCTCAGCGGCCCTTCACTCGTTGCTGGCTGGTCTGCCGGAGCAACAACTTTTGCGGACGGAAACTGATGAATATCGGCCTTGTCTACGGATTTCGGGGCGGACATGAGGGACACTTTCTGTACAGCCACTGGAATGAACCGTTCGGTTCGATGTTGACATAAATCAATGACAAGCTCATATCAAGAGCTATCGAACCGTTTGGTTCGAAAAAATTAAGAGCGCCGTACAATGAAACCGGAAGACAAGACCGCACAAACAATTGGTAGCGACATGCATGAAAAGAACAGGCATGAAGACGGAGACGTCAGCCTGGCTTTCAAAAAAGGGAGTGTCATGCCCGGATGCGGATCGGAAATCGAGTGCGGACGTGCGCGTCTCGCAGCCGGCCAGGACCCGGCAAAGCGCAGCCAGATACTGGAAGGAGCGCAGAATGTGTTCCTGCGCATGGGCTTCGATGCGGCGAGCATGAATGATATTACGCGCGAGGCTGGCGTCTCGAAGGGGACGATCTACGTTTACTTCAATAGCAAGGAAGATCTGTTCGTCGCACTGTGCGAGCATTATCGTCGGACAATGTTCAGCGAATTGATCGACAAGTTGGAAAATGGCTTTTCCAATCGTCAGGAACTGATCGATTTCGGCGTGGCTTTGGTTACTCTTATTACCTCATCAACAGCTATCCGCGCGCAACGGATCGTTTTGGGCGTCAGCGAGCGTAAGCCCGAACTGGCGGCACGGTTCTATGAACGGGGTCCGAAACGCAGTCTCGTCGTCATGGCGGACTATCTCAACCGGATGATCGAAGCAGGTACGCTGGAACCTTTCGACGCGGAAAGAACCGCTTATCAGCTTTCCGATCTTTTTCTGTCAGGCCTTTACCGACCACGCCTGTTTGGCGTGCTGGCTGAACCTCCCTCTGAAGAAGTGATTCGAAAAAACGTTGAAGCTGCGGTGGATTTTTTCTTCAGGGCCTACGGAACAAGGGATGGTGCTGTTCAATAATGGAACAGGTAAAGCCGCCCAATTGATCAGGGTCGAATGTTTC
Organism: Ochrobactrum sp. CM-21-5; assembly: GCF_014253075.1. GTDB lineage: Bacteria > Pseudomonadota > Alphaproteobacteria > Rhizobiales > Rhizobiaceae > Brucella. The sequence goes on along the minus strand of NZ_JACLZJ010000013.1, from coordinate 43,675 downwards.
AGAACTTCTGCTTATATTTTTCCGGGCTGCGCCATATTTTGACGCAGTTCTTGTGTGTAAGACGTTGCCGTTAATTAATTGCGAGTTGCCAGGCAGCGCATTTTTTATGTCACTTAAAAACGAATGAATAGCTTCTAGGGGTGATTCGCTGAAGCCTCCGCGACCCTATTGAATGCGGAGAACTAGAAGGCCTATCCAGCTTGATTATCAAGGATATTGTTCAATGACTCTTGACCTAATCCATTTTCCTAATTTCAAAAAAACTTTTTTCGGAACGGCCTTTCAGAGCGATACGCTCGCATTGTTGAACCGCATCCGCGACGAAATCGGATGCCGTCATATCATGCATACCTATCGCGGACGAATGGGGGATTGCTCGAAGGTTAACTCTTCCGATCTCACGGTTGTAATGACAGTCCCTACGGCGTGGGCGTCGAGATATTCGACGAAAAACTATTTCACTATCGACCCGATCTTTCAGGAGGATGCCCCTTATTTCCGCAATGATGTCAGCGGAATCGTACGCGATCTGAAAGAAGATGCGGATATCTGTCCTGACGTCGCGGAATTGCTGCATGATGCGGAAAAACACGGGCTGGGCAATATGTTCGTGGCCGTTTCGGCGCGCAATCCCAAGGGTGTGCCTGGTTGCACGCTGTTCATTTTCGATGTCTCCGAGGATGAAGACCGTGCACAGTTCGTGGCCAAGCTGCGCCCGCGTCTCTTGAGTGTGTCGGGTATCATCCATACCTCGCTTTGCGGCTGCAAGGACGCCAGCTCCGTTGCAAATCTGCTCACGCCACGGGAAATCGATTGTCTGCGCTGGGCAGCAAATGGAAAGACCGATGGCGAAATTGCCGAAATTCTCAGCATCGCCCGCTGGACTGTCGTCACTTATCTCCAAAATGCCAAGATCAAGCTGAACTGCTCCAATCGAACTTCGGCGGTCGCGACAGCGTTGTCACTTGGTATTATCGAAATGCCGGAAATCAATCATCTTGTCTGACCGTAGATATCACGGGGCACAAATATGGTGCTACTGCGAACAATGACAGTTCAAACGACACCGGATGGCCTCCCACATCCGGTGTTCGTTTTTCAAGCCATCTTTCTAAGCGACAGACGGGCGGCATGAAAGGCGTTCGCCAGTCTCGTCGTGTTTCTGGCCGGGTCTTCATCTGCATTTTCGAACGCGATATGGTTGAGTTCGACGCCGGCGCTTTTGTCCGTCAGCGTCAACCGGAAATACGCATAAACCCCCTGGTTGCGGAATTCCATGTCTAGAATGATCGCGGGCGGCGATTGCCAGTCGCAGCGATATTCACCGCCATGCCCAAGTTCCAGCGTGCCGGGAAAAAAGTAAAGCTCGGTAGCAGAACTGACAATGTCGGCGATATTGGCGAAGAGTTCGCAGCGGATGAAAGCAATGAAGTCTGCCGGGTCCACCAAACGGAGATCGGTCGCGACCTCGTGCAGGTTTTCAGCAATGATCGCTTCGCGCTCGTTTGAGAATTGCAGGCTCTTCATCGTATCACCGCCGATCTGGAAGAACAGTATACTGTATTTTAGTATTTTCTAAAATCACGATGGACTCTTTAATGTAATGTATGTCGCGTGTTGATGACGCGGATAAGTTCGGCGACTGCCTTGTAGAACTCCGGAGCAATCATCTGGTCTACATTGACCTGCTTATACAGAGCGCGCGCCAATTGTACATCCTCGAATACAGGGATGGAATTTGCGGCTGCAATTTCTCTTATCTTGAGAGCGATCAGATCTTGTCCCTTTGCCACAACGACAGGTGCAGCATCCTCATTTGGCTTGTAACGCAGTGCTACGGAGAAATGAGTCGGATTTGCGACGATGAGCGTTGCAGCCGGCACGGCGTTGATCATCCGGCGGCGGGCACGGTCTCGTCCCAATGAGCGAAGGCGAGATTTCACCAGCGGGTCGCCCTCGGACTGCTTCAGCTCGTCCTTGACTTCTTGTCTGGTCATGCGCAGTTCCTGGCGCCAGTGGATACGCGACCAGGCAAGATCGAAACCGGCGATTGCGGTAATCGCAAGGACATTTGCGACGAGCAGGCGCACCATGTTTTCGCGCAGGAACTCGGGCAGGGCGTTCGGATCGGTAGCGACAGCATCGGTGAAAAGGCTGTTGCCTTTGAAGAATACAAAGAAGACGATGATGCTCGCAGCCATGAATTTAGCCAGCGACTTCAGAAACTCCACCTGTCCCGCGCGCCCGAAAATTCGTTGCCAGCCTTTGGAAGGCGATATGCGGGAAGCTTGCGGGCGGATGCGTTCGCCGACGATACGCGGCGCGTTCTGAAATGCGGACGCCGCGACTCCCGCCAGCGGAATGATAATGAAAACCGGGATGAGCGACGCGCCGACCGCGAGCGCCAGCAACCCGAAAAGGCGGCTTGCGTCTTCTGCACTGTTGAGCAGCCAGTCTTCGGGACGGTCGATCAGTTCACGCAAGAAGACGGCGAGCTTGGTTGTTGCAGGCGCAGCAACGAAGACAGCGATAATCAGAAACGAGGCTATGCCTGCGAGGATCGGCGTTTCGCGGGAAAAGGGCATATTGCCTTTGTCCAGAGCGTCGCGGATCTTCTGCTCGGTCGCCTCTTCTGTTTTGCTTTCCTTGTCAGCATCCTCCGCCATGCTTCAAACCGCTGCTCAAGTGGACGCTTCGTCGGGGTCGAGCGTGATGATACCACGCTCGGAAAGATCGATTGCTATACGGGCGATTGTGCGGCGTGCGTCCGCGATATTCTGGCTGGTAATGTTGCCCTGCTCGGCGCCAAGTTCCATTTCGACCATGCGTCGACCGCGCGTCGAAAGCGAGGAAAGAACCAGTTCCTGAAGCCTTGCATCCGCACCGCGCAGAGCGGTTGCGATCTGCTCTGTCTGCACTTCATCAAACAGAAGCAGGCGGGCGCGTTGCGACAGTCGCTCGATGTCTTCGAAGGTGAAGAGTTTCGCCTTGATGCGATTGAGGTCATCGCGGTTGAGGTCCTGCAAGCTCGCCATGAGTTCTTCCATCTCGCTTTTGTCGAGCTGGTTGAAGATATTGGCAATCTGACCGTGATGCGCCTTGACCGGGCCGGCTTCGCTGCGGCCCAGAAGATCGCGGCGCAGCACATCTTCAAGAATTTCGGCGGCGGCGGGAGCCACATTGCCGATATGAAGCGAGCGCTGGACAACCGCGTTACGTAGTTGCGGCGGCAAGGCCACAAACAGTCGCGCCGCCAGATCGGAGGGCAGTTTGGAGACGATATAGGCGATGATCTGCGGGTGCTGGTCGGCAAGATAGGCTTGCAGACGGTCAACCGGCAGGCGCCCGAGCTGCACCCAGACCGATTCCTGCACGAGTTGAGGCTGAACGCGCTCCTCGAAGACGGCGTCCACGTCTTCTTGCGGCAGTGTATCACGCAGCAGCCCTTCGAAGCGCTGGGCGGCTTCGGACACCGGTGCGCCCTCGGCAAAGGAATCCTCGAATTCCTTCACGAGCTGTTCGAAATCAAGAGGCGAAATCGGGTCCAGCGTGCGGGCATGACCGGCAAGCTTGCGCAGGTCTTCAGCATTGAAATGCTTGAGGAGCTTTGCGGCGGCAGGACGACCGATGGCGACCAGAATCGCAGCCGCTTTCTGGGGGCCGGTAAGCGTGTCGATCATTGTATTGGTCAACTCGCTGACACCGTCTTCCGCGAGGGCTTGCTGTTCATTATCGGCCATGGGTACGTCCGTTATTTACCGATGATTTCGGTGAGGCTGACGCCAAAACGTGAAGAATCGTCCTCCAGAACGATCACTTCGCCGCGCGCGATCACACGACCGTTGACGACTATGTCGACTGGATCGCCGATCTGCTTGTCCAATGTGATGACCGCGCCGCGGCCAAGCTTCATGAGATTGGCAACCGGCATGGTCGTGCCGCCGAGTACCACCTGAACATCGACCGGAATGCCCATAATGAGTTCGAGATTGGGTTTCGAAGCGCTTTTCTGGGTGCTGCGGGCGCTATCACGCAACTTGTCCTCGTGCAGTTCCTCAATGGCTTCGTCCAGTTCCTGCTGCATGCTATTGTCCTTGTTTTCGGTACTCATGCCTGCCCCGCAATTTCAATCGTGGCTTTTCTGACTGTGCGACGCACGAATACCGGCAGAGCGTTTTTTTCTTTGGCAATGGACACGCCGACTTGTGCGACGCTTTCCTCGGTACGTGCGAGACTGTCGGCAACAGTGCGCGCCTGGCGCATGTCCCGGCTCAGCGCCCTGCGCAGGCGGTTCAGCTCCTCTATTGCCTCCTCCATCTCTCGGCGCACGCGCTGGGTCTCGACAAGACGGGCTTCAAGCTTGACGTTCTCGTCGGTGAGGTCGGTGCGTTCACTCTGGATGGCCTTCACTGCGCGTTCGAGGCCGTTGGAGGCGGCGGCTACATGGAGTGCCAGCACTTTGCCGAGCTTAATGGTTTCGTTGGCCTTGCGACCGACCACGATGAGCGCAGCCAGCGAGGTGAGTGCCATCAATGTGGAAAGAACGTTAGCCAGCAACAAGCTCATCGATGAAATCCTCTTCCTGATTGACTGGGTCGCCGACCTTGACGGTGAAATGAATGCCGGATTTTCCAAGTGTGCATTTGAAAAGCTGCTGGTTGCCGGCACGCAGACGAACCTGCTCCATGGCATCGACCGGCAGTTTCAAAACTTGACCGATTTCAAGTTGTGACAGTGCGTCCAGAGACATGGGGCCTTGCTGAATGAAGGCCTCCAGGTCGATACGGGCACGGCTCACTTCATTGCGCATTTTCTTGGCCCAGGCCGGATCTGCCTGGTTCATGGGACCGCGCAGGAATGCGGCAACCGCGTCCTGCATCGGTTTGTGGCTGCTGCGCGGCAGTAGAAGATGCACATGGCCGGTTTTGCCTGCTGCCGTTACGTCGATGCAGCAGGCAAAGAGGCGCGATCGCTCGAAATTTTCCTGATCGAATTCGGCTGTGTCAGTGCATTCGCCTGGGGCGAAAAGCGATTGGCCGACATTCCTTGAGCCAGCATTGAAAACCCGATCGAGAGCGTCTGCGAGATGGGTTGCAAGAAGACCTGAAATCTTCTGCTCCAGCATTCCAAAGGGGCGCTCGACATCGACGCCGCCGAGATTACCTTGCGCGCCGAACATGGCTTCGATTACCGCGAAAACCACAGCGGCATCAGCCGTGAAATAAAGTGTGCAGCCCCAGCGTTCGGCTTTCAGCGGTGTAATGATAGCCGATCGGTCCAGAATATTGGTAAAGGTGGCCTCGTCCGCGCTTTCAACCTGTCCAGCTTCTATGTCGAAGGCGGCGGCACAGCCGTTTTTGAGACGGTCGCAAAAATGTGTCGAGGCATCTTTAAAAACATGCGCAAGAGATTTGAGATCATCCCCTGATAGTCCTGCTGCACGCAGCAGGTTGTCGGCGAGAACGTCGTTTTTGCGGCTCTGCGCCAATGTTGTCGGGTCTGGGATGGGCATCTCAAGCCGCCTGCTGCACTGGCACGCTCGCCATGGTTTCCTGTTCGACCAAGTCGATGGTTGGGCGATCGTAGGCGGAGATGGTCTTGCGGCCATATTCAAGGGCGATCTGCGGTAGCGAACCGTTCATATAGGCAAGGAGCGTCTGCTTCACGACGACATAGAGGCGGTTCTTCTTGTCGCGTGTGGATTTGATCTTGGCTGCGATCGGGCCGACCACGCCGTAAGAGAAGAAAATACCGGCAAACGTGCCGACAAGGGCCGCGCCAATCAGGTGGCCTAGTACTTCTGGAGACTGGTCGAGAGCGCCCATGGCCTTGATGACGCCGAGAACAGCAGCGACGATACCGAGCGCAGGCAAGGCTTCGGAAATCGTAACCATGGCCTGATAGGGCTTCAGCTTGTCGCGGGAGAGAGTATGGATTTCTTCATCCATCAGCGCTTCAATCTCGTGCGGGCGGACATTGCCGACGATGATGAGACGGCAATAATCGCAGATGAAGTGCATGAGGTCTTCATTCTTCAGGATGCTTGGGTAGGCCTGGAAAATCGGAGATTCGGTCGGATTGTCGATGTGAACTTCTACTTCGTTGCGCGACTTGGCGCGCAATTCACGCATCAGGCTGTAGAGCACGCCCAGCACGTCGAGATAGTCTCGCTGCTTCGGCACGGCGTTCGTGAATGCTTCCATGCAGGCGCGGCCCGTATCTTTCACGAGTGAGAAGGGATTGGCGACGAAGAATGTACCAAGTGCGGCACCCAGGATGATGACGAACTCCCACGGCTGGATGAGCACGCTGACGTGTCCGCCCATGGCGATAAAACCGCCCAGCATACAGCCCAGTGTGATGACAAGACCGATGATAATGCCCAAAGCGCAAGACTCCCGCAGATAAGATTTTCTAAAAGGCACTTTATGGACTGCGGCTTGCGCGAAGCTTGCCGTGGAACAGGTGCGATCATCAGCTTCGGACAAGCTTGGACCCGCATAAGGAAGCAGAAGAACGACAGGGGGTCATACGCATGGTCGATACGATGACGAGCTATCGTCTGATCGCGTCCGATATGACGCGGTCCTTGCAGCGTGTTTCCAAGGAACCGTTGGTGGAGCGGGAAACCGCCTACTACAAGGAGAATATCGGCAACGTGAAATCCATTGATGATTTCATGGCCGATAATCGCCTTTATAATTACGCGATGAAGGCATTCGGCCTTGAAGATATGGCTTATGCCAAGGCTTTCGTTCGCAAGATTCTCACCGAAGGCGTTACCGACAAAGACGCCATGGCGAACAAGCTGACCGACAAGCGTTACAAGGAATTCGCCACGGTTTTCGATTTTGCGGACAAGGGCGCGGAAGCGACGCAGAACACTGCTGCTCAGCAAGGCGTGGTGGATAAATATCTCCGCCAGACACTCGAAACAGAGGCTGGCAGTCAAAATGAAGGCGTGCGCCTGGCGCTGTATTTCGCGCGTAAGGCACCTGCTATCACGAACGCTTATGAAATTCTTGGTGACAAGGCTTTACTGTCGATGGTGCAGACGACATTCGGCTGGCCATCCCTGATGTCCAATGCCGACGTCGACAAGCAGGCAAAGATGATCGATGACAAGCTTGATGTCTCAAAGCTGTCTGATCCTGAATATGTTTCCAAGTTCATCGCCCGTTTTACAGCGATGTATGAAATGAACAATCCCTCTGCCAGCAGCCCGGCCTCGGTGGCTTCCCTGCTTCTGGGCAGCACCTCTTCCGTCGGGATTTCAATGGATATTCTGAATACTTTGCAGAGCTTCAAGCCGGGTGGACGATAGGCGATGCAGAACAATTCTATCTATGTCGGGCTTTCGTCGCTCATTACGCTGGAACGGCGGATGGATGCGATCGCCCATAATGTGGCCAACGTTTCGACGGTCGGATTCCGTGGCGAGGGCACCAAGTTCGATACTATTGTTTCCAGCAAGGCCAGCGACGATGTGAGTTTCGCAACCGGAGGCAAGAGCTTCATTCGGACCGAGGCCGGACCGTTGATCGAAACCGGCAATCCGTTCGATGTCGCAGTCAAGGGCAATGTCTGGATGTCGGTCTCCACTCCGCAAGGTCAGGTTTATACCCGAGACGGACGCATGAAGATGATGCCGACCGGCGAACTGGTCTCCATGACCGGCAACGCGATTCTCGATGTCGGTGGAGCGCCAATCGTGCTGAATCCGAATGGCGCGGCGCCGAAGATTTCAAGCGATGGCGCAATCTATCAAAATGGTGCCCAGGTCGGCGCCATCGGTCTTTATTCCATTCCCGAGGATGCCGATCTCAATTATGCGGGCAATTCGGGAGTCGTTGCGAACAAGCCTGCGATGCCTGTGGTCGATGATAACAGTGTGGGTGTCGTACAGGGGATGATCGAAGGCTCCAACGTTGACGCCATGACCGAGATGACGCGTCTCATCAGTGTCAGCCGCGCTTTTGAACAGGTCAATAATCTCCTAGCACAGCAGGAGAATACGGTGGCTGATGCCATTCGTACGCTGGGCTCCAAGAACGGATGACGCCTGACCTGCCCCTCGCTCGGCTCGCTGCCTTTGTTCGCCAGCAATCGGTTGTTCCAAAGCCGCTTGCCGGCATTGGGGGCACGGTGAGCGATGTGTCGCGGACGGCGATTGTCGTGCGCGGGCTTTCGCGTTATGCAAGATTAGGCGATGCGGTGGCCATCCATGCAGAAGGTGGGCAAAGCCTCGCCGAGATCATTCGGGTTGCGGATACCCAGGTGCTGGTGAAACCGTTCGACGACCGTATCATTCCGCCATTGGGGGCTGCGGTTTTCGAGGAAGGGCCATTATGTATCCGTCCGGCGTCCGAATGGCGAGGTCGCGTCATAAATGCGCTTGGACACGCTGTGGACGGCAAAGGAGCGGTGCAGCCCGGCATCCGCTCGATGGCGTCCGAAAGCCTGGCACCGGCGGCGTTGCGCCGGGCGCGTGTGGATCGCGGTTTGCGCACCGGCGTTAATGTCGTCGATATTTTCACGCCGCTCTGTTTTGGTCAGCGCATTGGTATTTTCGCGGGCTCTGGCGTCGGTAAATCCACGCTTCTTGCGATGATGACACGCGCCGCCGATTTCGACACAGTTGTACTGGCTCTGACGGGCGAACGCGGTCGTGAAGTGCGTGAAATGCTGGAAGAAACCATGGCAGGCCACCTCGACAAGACCGTGACAGTGGTTGCGACGGGTGATGAAAGTCCGATGATGCGTCGTCTTGCCCCCAATACGGCGACAGCCATTGCGGAATACTTTCGCGATCTTGGCCAGAATGTTCTCCTGATTGTCGATTCTGTTACGCGTTTTGCCCATGCGGCGCGCGAGGTGGCGATTGCCGCTGAAGAGCCTCCGGTCGCGCGCGGTTATCCGCCGAGCGTCTTCAGCCAGTTGCCGCGTCTTCTGGAACGCGCCGGTCCCGGTAGTACGGAAGCGGGTGGCAGCATCACCGGCATCTATTCGGTTCTGGTCGATGGCGATGACCATAACGACCCTATTTCCGATGCCATTCGCGGCACGCTGGATGGCCATATCGTCCTCGACCGCGCCATTGCTGCGCAGGGGCGTTACCCGGCGGTAGATATCCCGGGTTCGGTGTCCCGACTTGCCAAGCACAATTGGACGCCAGAGCAGCGCAAGCTGGTCAATCAGCTGCGCGGCATGATCGCTCGCTTCGAAGAAACACGGGATCTGCGTGCCATCGGTGCTTATCAGAAGGGGCATGACGGGGTTCTGGACCAAGCGGTCGATTTCGTTCCGCGCATTTACGAAGCTTTGCAGCAATCGCCGGAATCCGGTCTATCGGACGATCCCTATAATGACCTCGCTGCGGCATTGCGCGGCGACAGACAGGCGCAACACGCATGATAACGGGCTTTCGCAAAACCAAGGAAGAAAAACTCCTTTCCGAGCTGACTGCAGAGGTGGAAGCTGCCGCACGTCAGGAAGGCATGAAGAAGCCGCAGAACAAAGCTGACCGTTATTTGAAGGTCGCGGCGATTACGCTTGCCGCAGGCAGTGCGATGCTGCCCGTCGTTACCTATCTTCAGCGTGTGGATATTAATCCCGCTGAAAAGGCTGAACGCAAGATCGTCGACCCACTGGATCGCTCGGAGCAGAAAACGGTCCGCCGTTTTCCATCTTTCCGTACGTCGGAACGCGTGGCTCTGGATGCGGATGTTGACAACACCATGACCGGCTCCGTCATGTCGAACGGAAAGGGGCTTCCTGGTGCAGAGGCAGGCAATAACGAAGACGGCGAGGGGGAAGGACAGGCTTTCCCGAAACCGGTTTTCGCACTGCGCGAGGTTGTCGGCGGTATGGCGATGGTCGAGGATTCGTCAGGATACTGGTTTGTTGAAAAAGGCTCGCTGCTGCCGGATGGCAGCCACCTCGTTTCGATCGGTCGCGGCGCAGGTACTTGGCAGCTTACGACATCGTCGGGCGATGTGATAGAAATGCGCCGGTAGGGGAGCAAGCGATCAGGTTTTGATGCTACCGTTCTCTCGCGTTTAAAAGACGCTTTCTTCTTTGCGGTGTGGCCGCATCAGTTTGATCTTCCCTTATTCCCCCGTAAGCTTGACGCAAGTTCCGGCCTTTAAGTTAACCAACTGTAAAGGCGGGAAAGTCAATGAGCTCCATTCATCTTTTCGATTTGGCTGCAAGGCAGGCGCAGTGGTTGTCGGTCAGACAGGCTACGGTTGCTGGCAACGTCGCCAATGCGAACACGCCGGATTTCCGCGCGCGCGATGTGCAGCCCTTCGCGGATGTTCTGGACAAAACGCAACTAACTATGACGGCCACCAGCCCACAGCATCTGGAGGTTGAGGCGGATGGTATAGCCGGTGCGCGCCTGCGCTCTGAAGACATCACCGAACAGACACACTCTGGCAACACCGTAGATGTGGAACAGGAAATGATGAAGGCCGGTGAAATCGCTCGCGAATATTCGCTCAATACAAGCATTGTCAAAGCGTTTCACCGCATGATGATGTCGGTTGCGAAGGGGTAAGGGATGTCTTCCGACGCACTGCAAAGCTCATTGAAGATTGCGGCATCGGGCCTCTCGGCCCAATCGACACGTCTGCGTATCGTCTCGGAAAACATCGCCAACGCGCAATCCACCGCCGCGACGGCCGATGCCGATCCCTATCGCCGCAAAACGGTCTCCTTCCGCACGGAGCTTGAACAAGGCACCGGAGCAGCCGAGGTTCGCGTGGCGGAAGTCGGCAAGGATACATCGCCCTTTATCGAGCAATATGATCCCAGCCATCCCGCCGCAGATGGACGTGGCTATGTCAAATACCCCAACGTCAACATGGTCGTCGAAATGGCGGATATGCGTGAAGCCAACCGTTCCTACGAAGCCAATTTGCAGGTCGTCAAACAGGCCCGCGAGCTGATCGCGATGACCATTGATCTCCTGAGGAGCACATAATGTACGACTCAATCATGAGCATTTCGGCGCGCAATGCCCTGTCGCGCCTTTCCGAAACCGTCGCTGAAAAGGGCGTCGGATCTACTTCCGCTCCACAGGCCATTCCGGCTGCGCCCGGCGCATCATTTGGTGAAGTTCTGTCGCAAATGACCGACTCTGTCGGCCAGAAGCTGCAGGCGGCGGAAGCAACTTCCATTCAGGGCATCAAGGGCGATGCGCCGGTTCGCGATGTAGTCAGTTCCGTTATGGAAGCCGAGCAATCGCTCCAGACGGCAATTGCGATCCGCGACAAGATCGTACAGGCCTATCTCGAAATCAGCCGTATGTCGATCTGAGCCCGGCTATTGCGCATTCCGAAAAATGCGAAGCGGTTTTTGGATAAGATGCGCGTAAAAACAAAGAGATAAGGACGCACCATGAAAGCCCTGACGATCGCCGCCACCGGCATGAACGCCCAGCAGCTCAATCTGGAAGTGATTGCCAACAATATCGCCAATATCAACACGACGGGCTTCAAGCGCGCACGTGCGGAGTTCTCCGATCTTCTCTATCAATCCGAGCGTACCGCCGGCGTGCCTAATCAGGCCAACCAGTCCATCGTGCCGGAAGGCGCATTGGTTGGTCTGGGCGTGCAGACAGTAGCGGTTCGCAATCTGCATATTCAGGGCAGTTTCAATCAGACGGGCAATCCGCTTGATGTGGCGCTGACAGGGAATGGCTGGTTTCAGATACAAAGCCCGACCGGCGAAACACTTTATACCCGCGCTGGAGCCTTCAACAAGAATGCCGATGGTCAATTGGTGACGCTCGATGGCAATCCCGTCGAGCCTGCGATCACCATCCCGCCTGATGCCATTGAAGTAACGATCACCGAGACAGGCCAGGTTTTCGCCAAGTTGCAGGATCAGATCAATCAGGTTGATCTTGGCCAGCTGACACTTGCCAATTTTTCCAACGAAGCCGGTCTGGAGCCGCTGGGCGGTAATCTCTACCGTGAGACGGAAGCTTCCGGTGGCCCGCTGGTCGGCGTTCCGGGAGATCCGGGTTATGGCGCTATCAAGCAGGGCTATCTGGAAGCCTCGAACGTCGATCCGGTGAAGGAAATCACCGATCTTATTACGGCGCAGCGCGCCTATGAAATGAATTCCAAGGTCATTCAGGCTGCCGACGAAATGGCGGCGACCGTATCGAAGAACCTGCGCTGACGGTGGTTGCTATGGGCTATGCGAAGGCATTTTTTGAGGGGGCGAAGCTGGCCATGGTGGTCGGGCTTCTGCTGTCCGGGGCCGGGGGTGCAAACGCTGCCGACCGTATCGCCTTTGTGGTGCCTTCGGCGACCGTCTATCCCGGACAGATTGTGAGCGATACCGCGCTTCTTGAAAAGCAGTTTTTCATCAACGCACCCGCTGCAAGTCAGTATGTGCTGTCTCCGGATCAGGCGGCCGGGAAAGTGGCACGCAAGACGCTGCTGCGCGGCAAGCCGATCCTTGTTTCAGCATTGGGTGAGCCGTCGCTGGTGACGCGGGGCGTACCTGCGCCGCTGGTTTTCACCGCCGGCACCCTGATAATCACCGCCATGGGCACCCCGCTGGAATCGGGTGCAGCCGGTGATTTCATCAAAATTCGCAATATCGACAGCGGCATCATCGTGTCTGGCACTGTGCTGGCTGATGGACGTATTCAGGTGGGGATGCAGTGAAAAAAACATGCGCTGCCCTGATCGCCGTTCTGGCACTCGTGCTCCAGCCTGTTGCGGGCTTTGCGGACGAGTCGTCGAAGAATGCGCGGGAATTCGGTTCCGCCGTGGATGCCGATGCCGACTGGCTGGGTTCCGGCGGCGATCCGTCGAAAATGGCCTATGCCGAACTTGGCCGGGGCAGTGCCGTTGCTCGCCTGAAAGACATTGCCACCATTCAGGGCGTGCGCGAAAACCAGCTGGTTGGCTATGGCCTCGTGATCGGCCTCAAGGGTACGGGCGACAGCCTGCGTAATTCACCTTTCACCGAACAGTCGATGCGCGCCATGCTGGACAATCTTGGAATCAGCGCGCCGCGCAATTCGACCCGGTCGAAGAATACGGCAGCCGTTATCGTTACCGCCAATCTGCCCGCCTTCTCCGGTGCCGGGTCACGTATCGATGTCACGGTATCGTCTCTCGGTGATGCCACGTCGCTGCAAGGCGGTACGCTGGTCATGACGCAGCTCATGGGTGCCGACAATCAGATCTATGCTGTTGCACAGGGAAACATGATCGTGTCCGGTTTTGCGGCGGAAGGTGATGCAGCCAATGTGACGCAGGGAGTGCCAACTTCGGGCCGGATTCCGAACGGCGCACTGGTCGAGCGCGAGGTAGCGGGCAACTTCGGCAAGGAACGAGAGATGATCGTCGAGCTACGCGATCCTGATTTCACGACCGCCGTTCGCGCTGCCGATACGATCAATATTTTTGCCAAGCGCCGTTATGGGCGCGGTGTTGCCCTTGCGCGTGATGCCAAGACGATCCGGATCATGCGGCCGAAGAATATACCTGCTGCCCGGTTCCTTGCCGAGCTTGAAGGCCTGCCGATCACCACGGATGAAGTGGCGCGTGTGGTGGTGGACGAGCGTACCGGAACGGTGGTTATCGGCGAGAAAGTGCGTATTTCCAAGGTAGCGATCAGCCACGGCAGTCTGACGGTGCGCGTGACCGAAACGCCGATGGTCGTCCAGCCTGAACCGTTCAGCGACGGGGTGACGGCAATGGAGCCGAATACGGATATCGCCGTCAATCAGCAGAATGCCAAGATCGGCATTCTGACCGGAGCCAATCTTGAAAATCTGGTGAAGGGCCTGAACCAGATCGGCGTGAAGCCGACCGGCATCATCGCTATCCTTCAGGCGATCAAGACATCGGGCGCACTTCATGCGGAACTGGTGGTGCAATGACTTTGGACATGAATATGATCCGTTATAGTGCGGCATTGGCGCTGTTCCTTGGCATAGCCTTTCCGGTAGCTGCGCAGGAACAGCCGACGCAGTCAGTTGCTTCGGCACCGCTCGGCAGTCTGGATGAAATCCGCAAGTTCTGCGGCAATATTGACGATCAGGCAGCCGATGCACGCTATGCGTTGCAAGCCAAGCAGCTTGCCGGGCTCAAAGCCGATGTCGAGGAACGTATGCGCGCATTGGAAGACAAACGCCGGGAATACGAACTATGGCTGAAGCGGCGCGACGATTTCGTCAGCAAGGCGCAGGATTCGCTGGTTGATATTATCTCGAAGATGAAGCCGGATGCGGCGGCAGCCCAGATGGCGCTTATCGGCGACGAAGCGGCGGCGGCGCTTATCCTCAAGCTCAATCCGCGCGTTTCCAGCATCATCCTCAATGAAATGCCGCCGGAAAAGGCCGCGAGGCTCGCCCGCGTTATCGTTGGATCGCAGCGCACGACCACGCCGGCACGACCCGCAGGGGATCAGCGCGCCGAGGCGCAGACCGGAAATACGGTGCAATGAGAAACAACATGAACAAAGCAATTCTTGCAGCGGTGGCGCTGGTTCTTTTGGCCGGATGCGCCACCAGGCCGGAGGAAATCGGTCGCGCGCCCGATCTGTCGCCGGTTGCCGCCAATCTCGGCATGCAGAATAATCCGCAATATAGCGGTTATCCAGTTCGTCCGGGCAAAGCATCCTATTCTTTATGGAATCAGCGTTCGACCAATTTCTTTAAGGATCCTCGTGCTGCAGAGCCGGGGGATGTCCTCACGGTCGTAATCTCGATCAATGATCGCGCGAACCTGGATAACAAGACGGATCGCGAACGTGTGTCCAAGGGTATCTATGGCGCAGGCGGTTCGTTTGCCACGAGCAGTTTTTCCGGGGCAGGAGCCGGAGGCGATATGGACGCATCGGTCAATACGCGTTCAAACAGTTCGTCCAAGGGCAAGGGCAACATCGAACGTAGCGAAGATATCCGGCTGCAGGTTGCAGCTATCGTTACGGATACGCTGCCGAACGGGAACCTCATCATTCGCGGTTCACAAGAAGTGCGGGTCAACAACGAGTTACGCGTTCTCAATGTAGCCGGCGTCGTACGTCCGCGCGATATTTCGGGGGCAAACACAATATCCTACGACAAGATCGCTGAAGCACGCATTTCCTACGGTGGTCGCGGTCGTCTGAGCGAAATCCAGCAGCCCCCATATGGCCAGCAGATTCTGGATCAGATTTCTCCATTCTGAAGTTGAGAGTTATGAGCGACACGGCACCGGAAAAGGACGGCAAGGCAAAGAGTTCCATCATGGGGCTTTTGGCTGTCGTCGCCGTTCTCACCGTCATCGCCGCGGGCGGCGGCTGGTATCTCGGCGGAATGATTTCCACCGAACAGGGCTCCGTGAAGTCGAGCGGCAAGAATGATAAGCCGAAGCAGGGTGATTTCGAGTCTCGCGCCATCGGTACGGTCGTGCCGCTACAGCCGATTGTCACGAATCTGGGCATTCCGCAGAACACATGGGTGCGGCTTGAGGCTTCGCTGGTAGCAAAACCCGGCCATGAAATCCCGGCAGCAGTCGCTGCCAATGTCGGCGACGATTTTCTGAGCTTCCTGCGCAGTGTCAACCTCATGCAATTGCAAGGCGCGGCAGGGCTTGCCTATCTGCGCGCCGATCTTGAAGAACGCGCGCGTCTGCGTTCGGAGGGCGCGGTCGACCGGGTCTTCATCTCGGCGCTGGTAGTAGAATGAAAAAATCTTTCGGCCTTGGCATCGTCCTGACATTCCTGCTCACCGTTTCGGCGCAGGCCCAGCAAGCGCTGACGCTCGACAGTCTGCTGCCCGCAGGCAGCGGTGCGGCCAGCGGGCAGATCGTGCAATTGTTTGGGCTTCTGACGGTGCTTTCGATCGCGCCCGGACTGCTCATCATGGTGACGAGTTTTACGCGATTTGCTATCGCGTTTTCGCTTCTGCGCTCCGGTCTCGGCCTCCAGACCGCGCCCGCCAGCATGGTGATGATTTCGCTTGCCCTGTTCATGACTTTTTATGTCATGGCGCCGGCCTTTGATCGTGCCTGGAATAACGGCGTGCAGCCCCTGATGCGCAATGAAATCACGCAACAGGCGGCATTTGGTGAAATCTCGCAGCCTTTCCGCGAGTTCATGATGCGTCAGGTGCGCGACAAGGATCTGCGCCTGTTCGAAGACCTCGCCGATCCGTCGTTCCGCACCGGCGATGACGGCATCGTCGATTTCCGCGTACTGGTTCCGGCCTTCATGATCTCGGAACTGCGGCGCGGTTTTGAAATCGGTTTCCTGATCGTGCTGCCATTTCTGGTGATTGATCTCGTTGTGGCGACGCTCACCATGTCCATGGGCATGATGATGCTGCCGCCAACGGTGATCTCGCTGCCGTTCAAGATTCTGTTCTTCGTGCTGATCGACGGCTGGAATATTCTGGTCGGAAGTCTCATCCGGTCGTTCTCTTGACATGGTATAAAAACAAGATCGTTAAAAAGCGATTGTTCATGTTAGTAATCTCTTAATAATTCGGCCATAGTAGTAAGCTCATGGTGGGTTCCCGCGCGTTTCGCGGTGACAGGCATGATGCCGCTCTACCATGCCGGTAAATTCTCAAATCCGGCCTGTCCCTCAGTTTTATTTTTCCCAAGGGGCAAAACACAATGGCTAGCATTCTAACCAACTCGTCGGCTCTGACCGCTCTCCAGACGCTTTCTTCGACCAACAAGGCACTGGAATCGACCCAGAACCGTATTTCGACCGGTCTTCGCATTGGCGAAGCTTCGGACAATGCTTCGTACTGGTCCATCGCAACGTCGATGAAGTCCGACAACAAGGCCAATTCGGCTGTTCAGGACGCTCTCGGCCTCGGCGCGGGCAAGGTTGACACTGCTTATTCCGCGATCAACAAGATCAAGGATTCGGTTGAGGAAATCAAAACCAAGCTCGTGTCGGCAATCGGTGCAAGCGATGACGACAAGGCCAAGATCGAAACTGAAATCAAGTCGATCGTGTCGAATATCAACTCAGCTATCAGCAATGCAAACTATGCTGGTTCGAATCTTCTGGACGGATCGTCCACGGACCTTGAGATCGTTGCCTCCTACAACCGCTCGGGACAGGCTGTCACCATCGACATGATCAAGGTCGCTGGTACGGACACCAATGCCAGCACCATGGTCACCGATATCGTTGCTGCCGGTTTCTTCGAAGCAACCATGGATGACGATGCAATCGCTGGTGCAGCTGATGTGACCACAGGCGCGCGTTCGGGCGGTCTTCTTGATAAGGTGGAAACGGCTCTGGCCGACCTCGTGAAAGGCGCTGCTACACTCGGTGCTGCCAAGTCGCAGATCGACAGCCAGAAGAGCTTCTTGTCAGGTCTTCAGGATTCCATCGAAAAGGGCGTTGGCACGCTCGTTGACGCTGACATGAACAAGGAATCGGCACGTCTGTCGGCTCTCCAGGTTCAGCAGCAGCTCGGCGTTCAGGCTCTGTCGATCGCCAATTCGTCGAACCAGAACATCCTGTCGCTGTTCCGCGGCTAATAAAAGCCGACGGGTTCTCAGGCAAACAGGAGTGCATCCAGTCCGAGCCTTTCGAACAGGATACACTGGCAAAAAGGTGGGGCGCGGAAATCATTCCGCGCCCTTCTTCTGTGCGGATTTGATGCCGCCACTTTCGCGCAAGCTTCGCGGGCTACTTTACGTCCATCAGGATGGCGGTGGTGTGAATGCAGCAGAATTTCCAGCAATTGATCGAACAGCTCAAGGGTACGCTCGGCAGACTTGGCGTGAGAAAGCTGATGGCGCTCGGTCTTGTGGGTGCGGCACTGATGGGCGCGATCCTCTATACGAGCATCTATCTAAGCCGGCCCTCCTATGAGACACTTTATGTTGGCCTTTCGCGCGATGATGTGAACCGCATGGGGCTCGCGCTTGGCGAAGCCGGTATTCAGTTCGACGTCAAGTCTGACGGTTCGTCCATTCTGGTACCCATCGGCAAGGCCGAAACAGCGCGTATGTATCTGGCTGAAAAAGGCCTGCCGACCTCCAACAATGCCGGTTATGAGCTTTTCGACAATATGGGCTCGCTTGGCCTGACGTCCTTCATGCAGGAAATCACTCGCGTGCGGGCGCTTGAAGGCGAAATCGCCCGAACTATTCAAGCCATTCGCGGTGTGAAGGCTGCTCGGGTTCATATCGTGCTTGCCGAAAAGGGTTCGTTCCGCCGCGGTGACCAGAAACCGTCCGCTTCGGTCGTCATCCGCGCTGAAGGCGGCTTTGCCGCCGAATCCGCGCAATCCATCCGCCAGCTTGTCGCTGCCGCCGTTCCATCGCTCGATGCATCTTCAGTCACGGTTCTCGATACCAACGGACGGTTGCTTGCGTCCGCAGGCGAAGCTGCCAATGGCGCAGCCCTCATGACCGCTTCGTTGGAACAGCAAGTCGCCAGCAATGTGGATGACAGTATCCGCAAGGCTTTGGCGCCTTATCTCGGCATTGGCCACTTCCAGATCTCGGTTCAGGCGGCACTCGACACGGATCGCCGCCAGATTAATGAGACCACTTTCGATCCGGAATCCCGCGTTGAGCGTTCCGTGCGGGTGGTGCGTGAAAGCGGCGATTCCCGGAACAATCGCAACGACAATGCGACGGGTGTGGAACAGAATATTCCGCAGGAAGAAATTCAGAACCGCAACGGAGAGAGCTCGTCCGAAAAGACGGATCGCCGCGAGGAGCTGACTAATTACGAGATGAACAGCAAGACGGTTTCCACGGTCAGCGATGGCTATACAGTCAAGCGCCTGTCGATTGCTGTGGTCATCGATCAGGCCCGTCTGCTGGAAACCGCTGGCACCACGCCGCCGCCTGCCAATTTTGTGGATCAGCAGATCGCCAAGATCCGCGATCTCGTCGCAACGGCTGCCGGTCTCAATGCGGATCGCGGCGACGTCATTAATGTGACGGCGGTAAACTTCCTCGATCCTGCCGGGACTGATCTGGAGCCGGTTTCTGCACCCTGGACTGATACGCTGCTTCGCCAGAGCGGCTCTTACGTCAATGCCCTTGCCATTCTTGCAGCCGTCGGGCTCCTGATCTGGTTCGGCCTGCGTCCGCTGCTGCGCGACCAGAACGCCAGGTCGGCTGGCACTGAAGTTGCCGTGCGGGAAGCTGGCGAGCTTGCCGCGCCGAATTTTGTCGATGGGGCACAGAACGCACGTTCCGCTACGCAAGCCGCCATAGGCGGTCCGGAAGCTTATGCAGACCAGATGAAGTCAAGTCTTAGCGATCTGCGCCAGCGCATGCGCATGCCCGCCAAGCTTCGTCTGGAGCAGATGATCGATATGGACGAGGAGCGTGTCGCAGCCGTTCTCAAACAGTGGATTCATGAAAGTGCGGTGAAGCAGGAGGCTGCATCCGGCCAGCGGTCTTCTATGCCGGAGCTTGAGGCTGCCTGAAAATGAGCACGCTTTCCCTCAGCCGTTATCTTCCCGATTTTTCAACGCACCGCATCGCGGACGAAGCCGTTGAGATCATCGTCGCACCGACCCCTGTTCGTTCTTTGCGCACAGGGCAAGAACCGTCTGCACCAGCTGAAGAGCCTGCAACCACCCATCAGGCGGACGTTGCGGAAATCATCGTACTCGAAGAAGAAAGACGGATTGCCTTTGAGGCCGGGCGTGAGGAAGGCCACAGAGAAGCGCAGACGCTTTACGACGCTGAAAAGGCGCGGCTTCTTCGCGAACATGAAACAGACATCGAAACATTGCGCGCTGCCTTTTCAAGGGAGCAGGCGCTTTTACTGGCGGGCAGTCTCACCGAGGCCTTGGCCCTCTTGGAGCGAAACTTCTCCACCCAGATTGCCGAAGTTTTGATGCCTTTGCTTGCGCAAAGGATGGAGTGTGAGGCGGTTGCTGAATTCGCGAACCGCATCGCAGCCCAGGCCTTGGATGGTGTAGCACCGGAAATCTCCGGGCCATTGCGGCTTCTGGAGCCGCTTCGCGCGCATGAAGCATTGCTGCCACCCGGTTGCCGGTTCAATGAAACGGCTGCCGATGAGCTGTCCTTTTCCTTTGGCGACCGGATGCTGGAAACGCGCATCGCGCCGCTTCTTGAAGAATTGAAGGCTGCGGTCCAATGAACATTGATCCCGAAACCAAGCGCGAGATCATTATTGTTCGCCGGGGCGGGCATGAGGATCATGACGACCACCATGGCGGTGTATGGAAAATAGCTTATGCCGACTTTATGACCGCGATGATGGCGTTTTTCCTCGTCATGTGGCTTATCAATGCCGCCAATGAGGAAACCAAGGCAGCAGTCGCAAGCTATTTTAATCCCGTCAAGCTCATGGACCGGCATTCAAGTCCGAAGGGCGTGCAGGATGTGGAGAAGAAAGACGGCAAGGTTCGGTATGAGAGCGACCAGAAGGTAGAAGACGGCACCAAGGTTATCAACGACACTACCGTCGCCCCGGTGTCCGAGCAGGAAGAACGGCAGCTTTTTCGTGAACCCTATGCAGTTTTGTCCGAACTCGCACACGAGACCGGCGTTCTGCAGAACCAGTCGGTCAAGGGTGACGGAGGCACGTCGCAGTCTGGCCCGGCCACGGGTGCGGAAGGCGGTGAAGCCTATCGCGACCCCTTCAGCCCGGACTACTGGTCGAGCAAGGCGCTCGAAGACCTGACGCCGCCAGACGCTGCGCCCGCCACTCCGCTCAAGCAGGAAGTCCGGCAGACAAAATTGGAGGAGGTCGAAAAGCCTGCCAAAACACAGGAACAGCTTGTTGCTGACCTGAAAAAAGCTGCCGAAGGTAATGCCGCAAAAGACGGTGAGCAGGCGAGGAATGCCGAGCCGATGCCGGATGTCACGGTGGTTCCGGTCGATGGCGGCGTGATGATCCAGCTTACCGACAAGGCCGATTACGGTATGTTCACCATCGGATCGGCGAAGCCTGATGCACGGGTGGTGCAGATGCTGGAACGTATCGCACAGGTGATTTCGCGTCAGCCTGGTGACGTCATTATCAGCGGTCACACGGATTCGCGTCCGTTCAAAAGTCCGACTTATGATAATTGGCGACTGTCTTCGGCGCGTGCACAGATGGCCTACTATATGCTGGTGCGTGGCGGCCTCGACGAAAAGCGCGTACTGCGCGTTGAAGGCTATGCCGACCGGCAGCCGAAGAACCCGAACGATTCGAATGCGGCTGAAAATCGTCGTATCGATATTTTTCTCAAGTCCAATCCATGAGGCGGCTCGCCACGTGCTCCCTGCTGGCTCTGATTGCGAGCTTCCCTTTGGGGGGAATGGCTCCGGTTGGCCGTGCGCAGGCGCAGACAGACGCGCAAATGCGTCTGCTGCCGGTGCTCGAACCTTACAAACTCGTACGTTCGCTGCGCATGTTGCAAGATCAGGTCGTCGCCGGGAAGCCTGAAGCTGTGGTGATGTTGAACAAGCTTCTTGGCATCGTCAGCGCGGACATGGGGCGGGCGCAGAGAGAGGTTTGGGACAATCCGGAGAACATCTACGCGGCAATCATCTATCTGTTCAACGGCGGCAATCCTGAAGCAGTCCGCAAGGTGCTGACAGACCTCACGACCGACGCGGTTCCGCAAGAATTGCTGAAGGGCGCGCTTGCCTATGCGTCCGGTCAGACCATTGAAGTCGTGAAGCTTTTTTCCATTCCGCTGTCGCCCGACGTTCCGGCAGAGCTGAAAGCATCCATAGTGCTGGTGACGGCCAATCAGATGGCGGCTTTCGATCCTGCAACGGCCTTGATACGGCTCGATCAGGTGCGGCTCGATGCGCCGGGCACCTTGTTCGAAGAAGCTGCAATCCGCCGGTCGATGCCGATTGCCGCCAAGCTTGGCGATGCCGACAAAATAAGATTGCTTGCACGCAATTATCTCCAGCGCTTTCCACGTTCGCCTTATATGCGCGATTTCATGGCGCAGTTTGTTGATGCGGCACTGAAACTCAACGACCGTATAGGCAATACGGAACTGGCGAAGCTGATCTCCGCAGCCGATCCCGTTATGCAATATTCGCTCTATTTGCAGATCGCCCGCGGAGCGCTTGTCGATGGCCAGACGGAGAGGGCGCGGTTTATGTCAGCGGAGGCAAAGAAGCTTGCAAATCACCTGAGAGCCGACCCGTCGCGCGCAAATCTTTATGCGGCTGCAAGCGATGTTGCATCGGATTCGGCAGACAGCGCCTTGCGCGAACTGTCGCGGATTTCGCCAGACAAGTTACAGGCGCGGGATCTCAAACTGCTGAAAGCGGCTGAAACGGTCGGTAAGGTCGTCACGCATATACCGCAAGCCGCGCCGTTGGCAAAGCCGGCGAAATCAGAACGTGAAGTACCATCCATGGCGGTGGCGGATGCATCGGAACAGCAAGCCGAAATGCCGGCGCAAACGCCAGTGGCATCAAATTTGAAGCCGGTCAGGAACCAGTCGGAAGATGACTTGCAGAAGACGATGGAAGATGCACGGCGCAAGCTTGCCGAGATTGATGCTTTGCTAGGAAAGGTCATTCAATGAGTGTGGATGCTTTGTTTAATTCAGTCAGCCGACTTACCACACTTGCCAAGACCTCAGGTGCCCAGCAAGGCCATGGGATGTCGAAAACAAGCACTGAGGATCAGGATAGCGAGGGCACGGCGAAGCTGTTTGGCGCGCTTCTGGAAAACCCGAAAGGCAAGGTTTCCGTCAAAGGCGAGGCGGCCGATGAAAAGCAGTCCGAAGACAATGACAAGGCTGATGGTGACAAGTCGAAACAGGTTTCAACATTCGTTCTGCCGCAAAATCTGCTCGCTTTGGCCGTCAATCTACCCAGTCCGGATCGCGAGAACCGCGATTTTGCAGCTGGAAATGAATCACTACCAGCCGAAGATGCCGCACATGCTGAGCCTGCCTTGATTGATTCAGCCATTGCAGCAACGGTTTTGGAGAAAGATGAAGCTGCGTCACCAGGCAAATTGGCTTCGTCGCCCGGTGACAAGGTACTGCCGGGTTCGGCACAGGGCTTGAGCGACAATGCCCCGGCACATTCGTACGACATACCGGCCGAAGGCCCGACTGACAGTCTTGAGACCTTGCCGGTGAGCGATGGTTCATCGGATGTGTCGGCTGTGAAGGATGGCGGACAAGACCGCATAATTCTCCAACCGCAACAGCCGGCTGCAAAACATCCCGGCCTGGCTGATGCGCAAGCTTTCAGTACGGCTTCTCCGATAAAAGTACGGGTCGCCGATGTGCAGGTCGTTTCCGAACGCAGTTTCGGCACAGTGAAAACCTTGCAGATCCGGCTCGATCCGGCTGATCTTGGTTCAGTGACCGCGCGCATACGTCTGGTACTTGATGGTGTCGAGGTGCATTTGGTAGCCGATAAGGCGCATGCGGCGGAAGCATTAGCCGCTGATCGCTCGATGATCGAAAAAGCCCTGAAGATTGCGGGCGTCGGGGACGAAACCAAGCTCACAGTTACAGTCGCAGATCGCAATGCCGTGACCGCCACACAACACTCCCCTGCAACCCATAGCGCAGGCCACCAGCAGGCTGGCGGTCAGCAGCAGTCAGGTTCCAGCATGCAACAACAGGGTTTTGATGGTCGAGATGGCGCTCAGACACCGGCGCATTTTACAGGCGGGGAGGGTAGGCAGGATGGCGAAGCTGGTCAGGCATGGCGGGACCGTTCCAGTGCACACAACGCCGCGGACAGCAATGAAGTGGTATCTCGCAGCGGTGACCGCAATCGCGGCCTGGTCGTCTAGCGTCGGGACCGCACAGGCAGAAAACATCTGCGAACGCGAAATGCATCGTGCCTCGGCGCGCTATGATGTGCCGCTCGGTATTCTATACGCCGTCGGTCTCACGGAGACGGGCCGCAAAAACTCCTTGCAACCTTATGCAATGAATATCGAAGGCCGAGCTGAATTTCTGCCTTCGCAAACTGCCGCCATGCAGCGTTTTGCCCAAGCGCGTGCCGAAGGGGCAAAGCTGATCGATCTCGGCTGTATGCAGATCAATTACTATTATCATGGACAGGAATTTTCCTCCGTTGCCGCGATGTTGCTGCCAAACCTCAATGTGGATTATGCAGCCCGCTTCCTGAGGCGCCTGCGTGACCGTGAAGGCAACTGGACCATGGCTGTTGCGCGCTATCACGCAGGTCCAAATAACGATCCCGCTCAGAAACGTTATGTGTGCCGTGTGATGGCGAATATGGTCGCGACGGGCTTCGGAAACTGGACGGCGCAAGCCCGTAGCTTCTGTTCAGGCTAAGTCCCAGATACCAAAATTTACAGATTGCAACAAAACCATTAGCAGGCGCAGCTCTCGAGAGATACACGCATAAGGTGCATTTCTGTTTCTCCGGTTAATACGAAATGTATTTTAAGTCGTTGTAATGAATCGTAAAAATTCGTGATCATTAATTTATTGTTAACCGTTTCGGTGCGATGTGCATATTCCCAATGCAAGTATTGCGATTCTTTTTAAAAAAGCATTCGCTAAAATTCCTCCCAATATATTGCTGGCAATATTTTGTAATTGCCGCCGAGTCATCCCGCCGGTTACCTCTCTCTTGCTTGGGCTAACATATTGATTCGGAAGGCGGGCCGATGATCATAGTCGTCGATGACAGAGATTTAGTGACTGAAGGATACTCATCCTGGTTTGGCCGGGAGGGCATCACGACGACCGGCTTTACGCCTGCCGATTTCGATGAATGGGTCGAAAGCGTTCCCGATCAGGACATCATGGCGGTCGAAGCCTTCCTTATCGGCGAGTGTGCAACCCAAAATCGTCTTCCGGCCCGAATTCGTGAACGCTGTGCCGCACCGGTTATTGCCGTGAACGACCGCCCCTCACTCGAACATACGCTGGATCTTTTTCAATCCGGGGTTGACGATGTTGTGCGCAAGCCTGTTCATGTGCGTGAGATACTGGCTCGCATCAATGCAATCCGCCGCCGTGCTGGTGCCTCTGACTCCTCCACCGAGAGCGGTACGGAGCTGGGCCCAATTCGTGTTTTCTCCGATGGTCGCGATCCGCAGATCAATGGCGTCGATTTTCTGCTGCCACGCCGCGAGCGCCGCATTCTGGAATATTTGATCGCCAATCGTGGTCGTCGCCTCAACAAGGCGCAGATTTTCAGTGCGATCTACGGTATTTTCGACAGCGAAGTCGAAGAGAACGTTGTGGAAAGCCATATCAGCAAGCTGCGCAAGAAACTGCGCGAAAAGCTCGGCTTCGATCCGATCGATTCGAAGCGGTTTCTCGGCTATTGCATCAATATCGAATAAGGCCGTGCCTCGCCTGCCGAGCCATGTGCTCGCCCTCGACTCTTTTGCAGTTTCAGACGAATGTTCATTCCCTCCGAGTTCTGAAACGGCCTCTCTCGTCAGTACGTTTTCTTGATAAAAGCGTAAAAACTCCCAAAGCTACAGTTTCACGCAAGCGTGGCCCGCTAGCTTATTCGCGGATTCTAAATTCTCAGGAGTTGCCAATGAGCCTCTACGGTATGATGCGGACCGGTGTTTCGGGCATGAACGCTCAGGCAAACCGCTTGTCGGCTGTCGCGGATAACATCGCGAATGCGAGCACTGTCGGTTACAAGCGCGCGGAAACACAGTTCTCGTCGCTGGTGCTGCCAAGCAGCGCCGGGCAGTACAATTCCGGCAGTGTGTTGACGGACGTCCGCTACGGCATTTCCGACCAGGGCGGGATCCGGTCCACGTCATCAACCACCGACCTGGCTGTAGACGGAAACGGCTATTTCATCGTTGAAGGTCCGGACGGGGCGACCTACCTCACCCGCGCTGGCTCCTTCGTGCCGGACAAGAACGGCAATCTCGTCAATTCGGCTGGATATTATCTGAAAGGGACGACCGATCCCAATATTGCGCCACGGCTGAACGATCTTGAGATCGTCAACGTGAATGCGGCGGATTTGCCTGCTGAGGGGAGCACTGCCGGTAGGTTTACGGTCAATCTGCCTTCGACGAGCTCTACACCGGCGGCTGGACAATATAACCACAAGACTTCGCTTGTTTCCTACAATGACAAGGGTGAAGCGATTAAGCTTGATGTTTATTTCACCAAGACAGGCACCGACGAATGGAGTGTGACGGTTAAGAACGCCGCTGATGATGTGGTTCTCGGCGGTCCCTTTGCGATGACCTTCGACACCGCAACGGGCGCCATGACATCGCCGGGCAATGTGGCGGTCGATCTTGGCGCCTATGGTGGTCAGATGCTGGATCTGGACCTCAGCGCCTCGACCCAGCGCGCCGGTGACTACTCGATTTCCGAAGCCGTCATCAACGGGCAGGCGCCGTCGTCGGTCAAGGGCGTCGATGTGGGTAAGGATGGTTCGGTTGTCGCTATCTACGAAAACGGCAGCCAGCGCCTTCTATATCGTCTGCCGCTGGCGACCGTGCCAAGCCCGGACCGCATGACGGTCGTGAGCGGCAACGTATTTCTGCCAAGTGCAGAGTCCGGCAATATCATCGAGACCAACCCGGGCGATCCGCTTGGAAAGCCGACCATCGGCTTTCCGCAAACCAACGGTCTGGGGCGGATTCTATCCGGCTCTCTGGAGGAATCCAACGCGGATATCGCCCAGGAACTGACGGACATGATTGAAGCACAGCGCAGCTACACGGCCAATTCCAAGGTCTTTCAGACCGGCTCCGAACTCATGGACGTGCTGGTCAATCTGAAAAGATAAGTTGAAGCAATTCTGGGCAAGGCGAGGTCAGCTCTTCCCGGAATTGCGGTTTTTTGAAATCTGGATCGTTCCAGTCGGACAAACGATCCAAGGTAGGATGGGATAAAATGTCACTTAGTTCTGCTCTTCTGACGGCCAAAAGTTCGCTTGCGGCAACGTCCAAGCAGACTTCCGTCGTTTCTCGCAACGTTGCGGGGGCGAACGATCCCAACTATTCGAGACGCACTGCCTCACTGGTGTCGGGGCCTTACGGGTCGCTTTACGTGGACATCAGCCGGTCGGCGGACGAAGCACTTTTCAATCGCTTCATCCAGTCGAACAGTTCGGCCACTTCTTCCTCGATTCTTGCAGGCGGGCTGGACCGCCTGTCGTCGTTATACTCGGCGGATAACTATTCCGGCTCGCCCTCGGCCCTGATCGGCGACCTGCGCGATGCACTTCAAACCTATGCGGCATCGCCTTCCAATGCCTCGCTTGGGGACAGCGTGATCTCGACGGCGCAATCGCTGGCCAATGCGCTGAACAGCGGCACGAAACAAATCCAGTCGTTGCGTACGGACGCAGATAATGAAATCGCGAGTTCCGTCGCCAATATTAATGACATTCTTGCCAAGTTCGAAGAAGTCAATCAGGAGATCGTCGGCGGCACGCGTGCAGGCAAGGATGTGTCGGATTATCTCGATCAGCGCGACGCGCTTCTAAAGCAGCTCTCGGGCGAGATTGGCATCACCACCATGATGCGCGGCGACAATGACATGGTCATCTTTGCCGATAACGGCGTGACTCTGTTCGAAACATCAGCGCGTCAGATAAGCTTTCAGCCGACAAACGGTCTGGTGCCGGGCATTGCCGGAAATGCGGTTTTGGTGGATGGCGTGCCGCTGACTCACGAAACGTTTGACCAGCCCTATGGCACAGGCCGTCTCAGCGGTCTCCTGCAATTGCGCGATCAGATCGCTCCACAATATCAGATGCAGCTCGATGAAATCGCGCGGGGTCTGGTTACGATGTTCGCGGAAAGCGATCAGACCGGCGCGGGCCCGGATCAAACGGGGCTTTTCAGCTGGTCCGGTTCGCCGGCCATGCCAGGTGCGGGTGTCACTGCCGGTCTCGCGGGTACGATCAAGGTTTCTTCGGCATTTGTAGCATCGGAGGGCGGCAGTGCGCTTCTCCTGCGGGATGGCGGCGTTAATGGTCCGAATTACAAGTATAATGCGAGCGATGCTGCGGGGTTCAGCGAACGTTTGCGGGCGCTGAACGAAGCTTTCTCCGAGCCGATGATTTTTGCTGCTTCAGCTGGCCTGGGTTCCAATTCCAGTCTCATCGATTACAGTTCATCATCGATCAGTTGGCTGGAAGACAAACGTCAGAAGGCCGACAGCGAGTTTTCATATAATTCCACAGTGGCGGTTCAGGCCGATCAGGCCCTCTCCAATGCAAACGGCGTCAATATCGATACCGAAATGGCGCTGCTTCTCGATCTTGAACATTCCTACCAGGCATCGAGCCGGGTGCTGACCACAATCAGCTCCATGCTCGACGATCTTCTCAACGCGGTGTGAGGCTTATGAAGGCGCAATCGATCTCTACTTACGGTGCAGCTTCCGCCCTCCGGGCCCTTGTCAGCAAAAGCAAGGCAGAGCTTGTAAAGGCACAGCAGGAAGCAACCACAGGCACGGTTTTCGACGTGGGTTTGGCGTTGGGTTCCAAATCCGGACAGACTATCTCCTTACGCAAGGAGTATGACCGTCTGAGTGTTCTGACGGATATGAACAAGCTGGTTCAAAGCCGCATGACGACGACGCAGACCGCGACTGGCGCTATCATCGAAAACATGCAGAACTTTCTGGGCGATCTGACGGGTGCCAACAACACCGCAGAAAGTGCGGCCACGATCGGCAAGTCGGCGCACTCGATTCTGAATTCGATAACCGGCCTTTTGAATACCAGCTTCAATGGCGAATACATATTCTCCGGAGTAAATACTGACGTGAAACCGATTGCCGATTATGCGGACGGCGGCACAGCACAGAGTGCCATTCGTCAAGCATTCGCGGATCATTTCGGCTTTGGGATGGACGATCCGCAGGTGAAGAATATCACCGGCGACGAAATGACGGCGTTCCTTGAGGGGGATTTTGCAGAGCAGTTCAACGATGCCAATTGGGACGCTAATTGGTCGAATGCGTCCGACACGGTAATTAAAAGTCGCATTTCGCCCACGGAAACGGCAGAGACATCGATTTCTGCTAATGTTGACGGGTTCCGAAAGACGATCATGTCAGCGGTCATGATCGCCGAGTTTGCAACCATCGGCTTGAATAGTGCTGCGTTCGGCGCCATGACGTCACAGGCGATGCAGACGACGACACAGGCCATTACCGGGGCGACTGCGGAGCAGACAACGCTGGGCCTCGCCCAGTCGCGAACAGAAGCGGCCAGCACGCGTATCGCGGCGCAGCAGAAAATCCTGAACCAATCCGTGCTCAATCTTGAAGAAGTCGATCCTTATGAAGCGGCGACACGCGTCAACGCACTCAAGACGCAGATCGAGACTTCCTACTCGCTGACCGTTCAATTGCAGAGCATGAGCCTCCTCAATTATCTGAGATAGTTGAGGAAAGAGGCGGTTCGCCGTCTGAAGACGAACACCATGACAGCGGTAGCATGAGGCGATCCGCGCTGATGGTGCTGATAAGCGGAGATACCATGTACCAGTTGCGCTACGAAGATGTCATGAATGACGATATGGCGAGCGCCAAGGAACGCGAGCGGATGCTGTTCGATCGCTCCATCGAAATGCTTGAGGCGGCGAAGGCCAATGGCGCTGGCTCGCGCGAAGGCATCGAAGCCGCCTATTTCACCACGAAACTCTGGACCACGATCATCGACGATCTGGGATCGGAAGAAAACGCGCTGCCGAAGGAACTCAAGGCCGCTATCATCTCCGTAGGCATATTCGTGCTGAAAGAGATGGAACGTATCCGTCAGGGCGAAAGCAACGATTATGCGACGCTGATCGAGATCACCCAGTCAATCCGGGACGGTTTGTGAGATGGCGGCCAACGGGAAATCTGCTATTCGCTTGTCGCTGCGCGCTGGTGAGCGAATTTTCATCAATGGAGCGGTTCTGAAGGCTGACCGAAAAGTGTCGCTGGAGCTTTTGAACGACGCGACTTTCCTGCTGGAAAATCATGTGCTTCAGCCGGAAGACACGACCACGCCGTTGCGCCAGCTTTATTTCGCGGCACAGATGATGCTCATCGAACCTGCCGTGCGCGAGCAGGCGCGCAATACGTTTGCGCAGATGCTGAAAGGCATGTTCGCTGCGTTCAAGGATCCGGAGATTCTCAACGCGCTGAAGCTCGTTGATGAGCTGGTTCACAACGGGCGCGTCTTCGATGCGCTCAAGACAATCCGTGCGCAATATCCGCGCGAGGCAGAGCTGATGAGCGATCAGAGTGCTGTCGTGCCTGTCATGAAATCCGGGAAACCTGCGGAGGCAAGCCTATGACGACGACATCTGCGGTCGGCGCGAACACGACGAACAACACCACAGGCAACACGTCCGGCAGCGGTAATTCTGCGGCGGCGAAGGCGAGTGTGGATTACAATTCTTTCCTGAAACTTCTGGTGACGCAGATGCAGAATCAGGATCCGACGCAGCCGATGGACGCGACGCAATATGTCTCGCAGCTCGCGACCTTCTCCAATGTCGAGCAGGCTGTGCAAATGAACAGCAAGCTTGAAACTCTGATCGCCAACTCATCGCTGACCCAGGCGGAGGGCTGGATCGGGCGCACGCTGACAAGCGCTGACGGCACCATCACCGGCGTCGTCAAATCGGTGACGATACAGCAATCCGGCATGCTGGCGGAGCTGGAGGATGGCAACACGCTGCTCATCGGCCAGGGCGTCAAAATCAGTTAAGGACCCGTCCAGTGAATGAGGCCGATGCACTCGATATCGTAAACTCGGCGATCTGGACCGTGCTCATGGCGAGTGGCCCTGCGGTGCTTGCCGCCATGCTCGCAGGCATAGGCATTGCGCTTTTTCAGGCACTGACCCAGATTCAGGAAATGACACTGACTTTCGTGCCGAAGATCATCGTGATTTTCGTCGTACTTGCCTTGACTGCCCCTTTCGTAGGCGCACAGATCAACTCCTTCACACTTCTTGCCTATTCACGCATAGAGAAGGGCTTTTGACACGAAGCCCTCGCGCAAGCTTCGCGCGTTAATGTCCGTCCGATAACAGGAGACGGATGTGCAACAGGCAGCGGATAAGCCTTTCATAAAAAGCGAATTTCTGACCGGCAGCGATATTGGGCTGGCGGCGGGCATAGTTATCATTCTTACCGTACTGTTTTTGCCCGTACCGGCCATGGTACTGGATATCGGGCTGGCGTTCTCCATCGCGTTTTCCGTCTTAATCTTGATGGTGGCGCTCTGGATCCAGAGACCGCTGGATTTCTCGGCTTTTCCGACCGTGCTGCTGATTGCCACGATGATGCGTCTGTCGCTCAACATCGCAACGACACGGGTGATTCTAACGCATGGCAATGAAGGCTATCTCGCGGCGGGCCACGTGATTCACGGCTTCTCGCAATTCGTGATGGGGGGCGATTTCGTTATCGGTCTCGTCGTTTTCGCAATCCTGATCATTGTCAATTTTCTTGTCATCACCAAAGGCGCAACCCGTATCGCGGAAGTGGGCGCGCGTTTTACCCTTGACGCCATCCCCGGCAAACAGATGGCGATCGACGCTGATCTTTCGTCAGGTCTGATCGACGAAAAAGAAGCGCAGCACCGCCGTCGCGAGCTGGAAGAGGAAAGTTCCTTCTTCGGCTCCATGGACGGTGCATCGAAATTCGTGCGCGGCGATGCAATCGCCGGCCTCATCATCACCGCCGTCAATATTTTCGGCGGTATCATCATCGGTGTGACCCGCCACGGAATGGATATTTCACAGGCCGCCGACGTTTTTACCAAACTCTCGGTCGGGGATGGTCTGGTCACACAGATTCCGGCTTTGATCGTCTCACTTGCGGCAGGCCTTCTGGTGTCCAAGGGCGGCACGCGCGGTTCCGCCGATCAGGCAATCTTCGGACAGCTCGGCGCCTATCCGAAGGCACTTTTGATCGCAGCTTTGCTGCTTTTTATTCTTGGTGTCATGCCGGGTCTGCCGGCTTTTCCGTTTTTTCTGCTCGGGGGTGCGATGGCGTTTGTAGGCATCGCAGTGCCGCGCCGCCAGGCACGTCAGCGTGATACCGAAGCTGCCGAGGCGAGCAAAAAACAGCGCGAAACGGAAGAGCAGGAACGAAACTCGGTCAAGGCGTCGCTCGAAACCAACCAGATTGAACTTTGCCTCGGCAAACAGCTCTCTGCCCGGCTTATCGCGTCACAGCAGGAACTGGCGCATCGTGTAAACAAGATGCGACGCAAGTTCGCGCAGGAATACGGCTTCGTGATTCCCGAAATCAAGGTGACAGACGATATTGCGCTGCCACCCAAAAGCTACCGTATCAAGATCCATGGCACGGCTGTGGCTAGCCATGAACTGCGCGTCGGCGAAATTCTGGTCGTGCTCGGTGAGCGCCCGATTCCATCCATTCCTGGCGAGGAAGTGCGCGAGCCAGCTTTCGGGATGCGCGCTTATTCAGTGCCTGAAACCTTTGCTTCCGATTTGCGCCGCGATGGTTATATGACCGTCGATAACCTTTCGGTGCTGCTGACGCATTTAAGTGAGATCGTGCGAAATAATCTGGCGCAGCTTCTGTCCTATAAGGATATGCGTATTCTGCTCGACCGTCTGGGCCCGGAATACCGTAAACTTCTGGAAGATATCTGCCCGGCGCATGTTTCCTACTCCGGCTTGCAGGCGGTGCTGAAGCTGTTGCTGGCTGAGCGGATTTCGATCCGCAACCTGCATCTGATTCTCGAAGCCATTGCGGAAATCGCACCGCTTGTCCGCCGTCCGGAAATGATCGTCGAACATGTGCGTATGCGCATGGCTCAGCAGATTTGCGGTGATCTGTCCGACAATGGCGTTCTGAATGTGCTGCGTCTGGGCAATCGCTGGGATCTGGTGTTTCATCAAAGTCTCAAGCGCGATGCCAAGGGTGAAATCGTCGAATTCGATATCGATCCGCGCCTGCTGGAGCAGTTCGGCACGGAAGCTTCAGCCGCGATTCGCAAGCATTTTGATAATGGCGAGCGCTTCGTTCTCGTTTCGTCTCCAGAGGCGCGGCCCTATATCCGCATGATTATCGAGCGGCTGTTCGCCACCCTGCCGGTTCTGTCGCATGTCGAGATCGCCCGTGGTGTGGAAGTGAAATCGCTCGGCGCGATTTCATAAGGGGTTGCCAGAGTGCCGGTCGCACAGTTGCCGCTCAATGAAATCATTCTTGCAGCCGTTCTGGCGTTTTGCCGGATCGGTGCGTGCTTGATGCTGATGCCGGGAATTTCAAGCGCGCGCATTCCCCTGCAAGTCCGGCTGTTCATCGCGCTCGCCTGTTCCTTTGCCGTGCTGCCTCTGGTGCTGCAGCGCATTGTGACGGTGGTGGATGGCGGTCAACCCTGGGCGCTGTTTCGCCTGATGGCCAGCGAAATGTTCATCGGGGCGGTGATCGGAATTCTGGCGCATATCTATTTCTGGGCGCTGCAATTCATGGCCAACGCCATGGCCATGGCCGTTGGTTATTCCGGCGCGCCTGCCGATGCGATCACGGAAACTGAACCGCAGGCGACACTGGCAACCATTGTAACCTTCAGCGCCCTGTTCCTGTTTTTCGTGACCGATATGCATCTGGAAATTCTCCGGGCTCTGCTCAGTTCCTATGTAGCCATTCCGGTTGCGGGCCAGTTCAGGCCCGATGCGGCAATGATCGATTTCACCGATGCGCTTTCGACGGCTTTTCTGGCAACGCTGCGGATTGCGGCCCCATTCATTGTCTTTGCTATTCTGGTCAATTTTGCCATCGGTCTCGTCAACAAGCTGACGCCAACGATTCCCGTCTATTTCGTGTCGATGCCATTCGTGGTTGGAGGAGGGCTTCTTGTGATCTACTTCATTCTGCCGGAGCTATTGCGCTTCTTCACCAACGAAACGGCGACACAAATGCGCGAATTGTTTTGAGGCGGGATGATGCAGTCGAAAGCGCGTAATCTCAAAAAGCTGATCGATCTGCAAAAGCTGGGGAGCGCACGGCTTGAATTGGCACTTGCTTCGACGAATGCGCACAAAACCGAGCTTGATGAAGAGGGCGCTGCGCTGCTAGCCATGCAGGACCGTCATTATGAAAGGAACGCGTTCACGGTTGATCCGTTGCTTCTCAGCCGAAGGCTCGGTGTCAATGCAATCGAATCACGGCAACTCGAATCAAAGCTTGAATTGGAGCGCAAAGCGCTTCTGGGAGAGCAGAGGCGCGTCGAATTGCTGGAAGATCGGCTGAACGAATTGAGAAGCGATCAGGAGCGGCGTGAATTTGCGAGCCTGATCGAGGAGTTCATTAGCCGGAAAACGGCAAAAAGCGAGGAAAAGCAAAGCTGACCTTATCCACAAGCTTCAGTCAAGTTTGATCCATTATGGTGCAATCATCGGATGAAGAAGGAAGAGGTGTATGGCGATCAATCCGCCGTCGGATCTGGTGCTGGACGTGGCGCGCGCCGCCGACCCGCATGCCTATCGCCTGGCGGCGGAACGGCTGAAGTCGATGTCCAGCATATCGGGGTCGATGGTGGCGTCCGCTGCTACGCGGAGCGGAGACGATAGTTTCGCGAGCTTTTCGGACAGCCTTGGAGCCGGTGTGCAGGTGCGGTCGCAGCCGCAGGATGCGGCCAATCCGGCTTATCGCAAGTTTGAAGCCTTTATGCTGCAATCCATGGTCCAGTCCATGTTTACAGGCGACACGACGACCACCTTCGGGAAGGGTATCGCTGGCGAATACTGGAAGTCCATGATGGCGGAAGCCATGGCAAACAAGATGGCAGATGTCGGCGGTGTCGGCATTGCAAAACTGCTCGAGGAGCAGGCGCTGCGCAAGGGGCATTCCCCCGCGCCGACGACAGCGGCTTTGGGAGATGTGATTACCGATCTGGGAGATGGTTTTAGCGAGAATGCGGTTTCGAAGGACATCGTGCATGGGTTTGAACGCAGGCTCATTCAGCAACAGTTGGAAGACGGCAATGGTACGAATCGCGCGCGGAGCTGACATTTGCAGCAAATGGAAACGCCACGTACCTACATTTATAATCGAGGAATGCGAAAATGACTGACACAAGCTCCGAAATCAGCCTGTCGCCGAACGAATCGTTGGTCACCCAAGCGACTGAACCGGTTCAGGAGCTGGCGCAGGAACCGGCATTGAAGCCGGTCGTGCGGGCAATCCAGCGCCTTGAAGATGTCATCGAAACCGAAACCCGTCTTTTGCTTGAAGGTAATAATCCCGATCTCGCCGAAATCAATTCGCGCAAGAGCCGTGGCCTTTATGATTTCAACAAGGCGATCAAGAAGGCCGCAAGCATAGCGGAACCGGCAGCGATGAAAGCCTTGCAGCCGTTGCTGGACGGCCTGAAGCATAAGCTGGAGAAGAATTGCGAAGCGCTGCAGCTGCATCTGCGGGCGGTGGGCGAGTTGGCCGATCTTATCCGTGGGGCACTGGAAACGCAGGAAGCCGACGGAACATACAGCATGCAGAGTGCGAGGCTCGGTCACGCCCGATGATCCGGATTCTTGCCGTCGGCCTGTGGATTTGCGCTGTCGCTTTCGGGTCGATTTTCATGGCAGTCCGCCAGAATGCCTCATCGTCCGGTGAGGCACAGGCTGCTGTCGGCGGGTTCGGCGGCGTGGACTACATAAAGACCGATGTGATGAGCGTACCGATCATCTCGAACAGCAACGTTGCCGGTTATGTGGTGACGCAGCTCGTCTACACGGTCGATTCGAATGTCCGCAAGAAGCTTACAGTGCCGCTCGAATTTTTCATCAACGATGAAATCTTCCGCAAATTTTACGGCAGCTACTCCGATACCAAAGAAGTTGCAAAAGTGAGCTTCGAGGATGTGCGCGCATCGATCATAGCGGATCTCAATGCGCGCTTTCCAGAGCCGGTTATCAAGGATCTTCTGGTCGAGCAGTTCAACTATATTTCGGCGGAAGAAATTCGGGCCATGAACATGCGCGGCACGTCGTCGTCGACCGCACCAGCCAAACAGGCTGGCGCGGAGCCGACATCTTACAGCGAGTAATATTTTCCGGCCAGCTGGACCAGGCGTGTTTCGTCCAGCGAAGGGATGGCAGGGTCGGTGATGAACTCGACACCGAGTTCCCGCTGGCCGCGCCAGGCGACGCGTGCCAGAAGTGCGCGGGCATGGAAATCATCGAAAAGCCAGAAACGTTCTGGCAGAATTGCCGTATCGACTGTTCGCAGTTTCGCACCGCGCGCAGCAATATCGCCTAACTGGCATTCGGTGATAAAGCGTCCATCAAGATCAACGATTTTACCCGAACGCAATCGCGTGCGCTGTCTTTCCTGTTTACGCCGCTCCTGTGGCGGCTTGATCCGAACCATATCAATATCTTACCTGCTATTCTCTCAAAGAGAGCTTTAGCCCGAGCGGCTTTCCGAAGGGTTACTGTCAAGATCGGTTATCGTGGATATGGTTATCGTCTGCAGGCTTCTGAATACTATTTTATCAGAACTGACTGATCAGACCTCAATGTTCACCGCATGCTTCGCACAGGCCGCGCAATTCCAGCGTTGTCTTGCGTGACGTAAAGCCGTTCTGCAGGCTCCAGGCGCTCACAAGATTCTCGATGGTCGCATCGGAAAACTCGGTCACCTGCCCGCATTTCTCACAGATCGCGAAAGCGACCAG
This sequence comes from Ochrobactrum sp. CM-21-5, assembly GCF_014253075.1. GTDB lineage: Bacteria > Pseudomonadota > Alphaproteobacteria > Rhizobiales > Rhizobiaceae > Brucella. The sequence goes on along the minus strand of NZ_JACLZJ010000013.1, from coordinate 7,089 downwards.
GCCCAACTGATGGCACTGGGGTTGGGCGCAGGCGACGAATGCGTTCAGGCTTTCCAGACGGTGGATCATTCCATAATCAAGCAGCTTGTCCAGCGCCCGATAGACCTGAAGTGGAGCGCGGAAACCTTCGTCGCGCAACTGGTCGAGAATGGTATAGGCGCTGAGAGGGCCTTCCGCTTTCGACAGAACATCGAAAACCAGTGTCTGATTGCGGGTCAAATCCTGGGGGGCATGATGATGGTGATGGGTGCTCATTGTCCAGTGATCCGTTTCGCTGAAGCCTTCCCTCTATGTAGGGGCAAAAGACTCAAAATGAAAATGGCAAGTGCTGCGACCACAATTGATGGGCCGGACGGTGTGTCGAAATGCACGGAACCATAGAGGCCGCCAATCACTCCCGCTGCCCCGAGCAGAGAAGCGAAAATCGCCATTTGCTCAGGGGTGGAAGCAAAGCGGCGGGCCGTTGCCGCAGGAATGATGAGCAGCGACGTTATCAGCAGAATTCCGACAATCTTCATCGCAATGGCGATGACGATTGCAAGTAGCAACATGAAAACGATGCGCGACAGGGCGGGGTTCATGCCCTCGGCACGGGCAATGTCTTCACTGACGGTTGCCGCGAGAAACGGGCGCCAAAGCCTTGCAAGTGCTGCAAGCACAAGCGCGCCGCCGCCATAGATGAAGGCGATATCCGTGCGCGAGACAGCGAGAATGTCGCCGAACAGGAACGAGAGGAGGTCGACCCGCACCCATGTCATGAAGGCGACGATGACAAGGCCGAGCGAGAGGGTCGCATGCGAGAGGATGCCGAGCAGCGAATCCGCCGACAATGTATGGCGCCGCTGCAACAACAGCAGCAGGCCGGAGATCGCGACCGCAACGGCAAAAACGCCAATCATCAGGTTGATGTCGAAAATCAATGCAAGCGCCACGCCGAGGAGCGCTGAATGCGCCATGGTATCGCCGAAATAGGCCATACGGCGCCAGACGATGAAACAGCCAAGAGGTCCGGTGGTCAGTGCCAGTCCTACGCCGGCGACGAGCGCGCGAGTGAAGAAATCGTCAAGCACGGTGTTCGCCCTCTTTATGGTGATGACCAACTTCCGAATGACAGTCATCCGTCACCGAACCGTCAGCGTGCAGCACGCGCCCGTCGGACAGATGGGTATGGTCGTGATGATGTTCGTAGACGGCAAGCGGTCCCACGGCGCGGCTTCCGAACAGACGCATATATTCCGGACTCGACGTCACGTCGCGCGGCGTGCCGCTGCAACAGACATGACCGTTCAGGCAGATGACGCGGTCGGTTGCTGCCATCACCAGATGGAGGTCGTGCGAAATCAGCAATATGCCGCAGCCCGTATCGTCACGTAGTCTGGCAATGAGTTCATAGAGCGCGGCCTCACCGGAAAAATCGACGCCCTGCACCGGTTCGTCCAGCACCATCAGGTCCGGCTTGCGGGCAAGGGCGCGCGCCATCAGCGCACGCTGAAACTCACCGCCGGAAAGATGCGCGACTTCCGCTTTCAGAAGATGCGGTATGCCGACAGCTTCGAGTGCAGTGTCTATATCCTGCTTGGACAAAGGCCCCGTCAGCGCCATAAGCCGCTCCACGGAGAGTGGTAAGGTGCGGTCGATGTTGATTTTCTGGGGCACATAACCGATGCGAAGGTCCGGTGCGTGGCGTACTTCACCTTCGTCCGGCTTCAGGATGCGCAGCGCCATCTTGGCAGCAGTGCTTTTGCCTGCGCCATTGGGACCGATAAGGGTTACAATCTCACCGCGCTGAACACCCAACTCGACATCGCGCACAAGCCAGCGTCCGTCGCGATAAATCCCGGCGCTCTTCAGTTCAATCAAGGTGTCCCGCACGGGCTTGGAGGGGAAGACGGTCTTTTTGGCCATATAGTATCGGGCTCTCGCTGCCTGCTTGTTTTCTTGACGGTGGATCATCTGCCGATTCGGAATTTTTCCCAGAGCCTTTTTGATGCATCCAGATGCTGGTGTGGATTTCTCCAAAAATGGGGTTGCTTCACTTTATGGCAGACGTTATAGCATAACGCAACTTATGTAATAAAATAACATATCAATCGAGTGTGATACTCCTTTCGGCGTTCAAGAGAGAGACCATGAAACATTTCCGTTCCCTGCTTCTCGCATCCGCATTTATGGCTGGTTTGGGTGGCGTTTCATTCGCCGCCGAACGAGAGGGCGTCGTCGTTTCGATCAAGCCGCTTCATTCAATTGTTGCCGCTGTCATGCAGGGCGTTGGTGAGCCGAAGCTGATCGTGCAGGGCGCGGGATCTGAACATGTTTACAGTCTGAAGCCTTCGGATGCCGAAGCAATAGAACATGCAAAAGTCATTTTCTGGGCCGGGCCGTCGATGGAAACCTTCCTTGACAAGTCGATCGATACGCTGGGTGAGGGGGCAACGGTCGTAGCGCTCGGTGATGCCGAAGGTTTGACCCGACTGAAATTCCGCGAGGGCGGCCCGTTCGAGGCGCATGATCATGGCCACGAAGATCACGATCACGCGGCCGAAGCAGGGGAGGGGCACCATGATCATCATGGTGAATACGATCTGCATTTCTGGCTTGATCCTGAAAATGGCAAGGTTCTGGCGGGCGATATTGCCAGAGTGCTGAGTGAAAGCGATCCGGAACATGCCGCCCAATATGAGAAGAACGCCAAAGCCTACGCCGAAAAGCTCAATGCGCTGACAAAAGAAGTCACGGCAGAACTAGGGGCGGTCAAGGACAAGCCGTTTATCGTTTTCCACGACGCCTACCAGTATTTCGAGAACCGTTTTGGTATCAAGGCGGCAGGCTCCATCACGGTCAGTCCGGAAAAGGCGCCAGGTGCAGCGCGGATCAAGGAGATTCATGACAAGATTAAATCGCTTGGCGCAGCCTGTGTCTTCTCCGAACCGCAGTTCGAGCCAAAGCTGGTTAATACGGTCATCGATGGAACAGATGCGAAGACCGGCGTTCTCGATCCGCTCGGCGCGGAACTAAGGGATGGCCCGGATCTTTATCAGCAGCTTATCAGCAATCTGGCGCACTCGCTGAAAAACTGCCTGTCGAAATAGCCCTGCTGGAGCAGTCGCGGTTTTGGGTGAATTAACCCCAATCCGGTCCCTGATCTTGGGGGGCATACTCCAGCGTCTCCCAGTGAGGCTTGAATTGATGTCCTATCTGGTAGTGCGTCGCGCTTTCGGAACGGGATGATGCATCTAATGAAATTCTATTCGAAAAACAAATGGGCGGCAGTACTGCCGCCTGTTTTTGGAATCTTTAACGTAATGATATAACATTATAGGAGATGTGAATGCCGAACATCGCGAAAGTCCTTCAGGCCGGTGCGGCGGGTTTTGCAGCGGCAATGTTCCTGGCTCCGGCTACAGCCGGTGCTCATGGTATCTGGATTGCCGAACGGCATGGAACGCAAGCTGTAATCTATGGCCATGGCGCTAGCGATGAGGCCTATGATCCACAGAAACTGAAGACGATAACCGCCAGGGATGTCGATGGCACCGAGGTCGCTGTCGAGGTCAGGCGGCAAGAGGGCCATGCCCTTCTTGACGTGCCGAAAGATGCTGTGGTTGTCAGCGCTACGTTTGATAATGGATTCTGGACCGAAAGTCCGGACGGCAAGTGGGTCAACAAGCCGAAAACGGATGTTACAGACGCAAAGCAAACGAGCAGGAGTCAGAAATTTGCAGTGGCTGTGCTGGACCACTTGCGCAAGAAGCCTGTGCCACAGGGACTGCCGTTTGAGATCGTCCCGTTGCTGGATCCGACGATTCTTGAGGCTGGCAACGAGCTTCCAGTGCTAGTGCTGTTCGACGGTAAGCCGGCGGAAGGCATCCCCGTTACAGCAGACTACGTAAATGACAGCCGCGCCGCGCCGGTCAAGACTGACGCTGACGGTATTGCAAAAATCCGGATACGCAATGCCGGTCTCAATGTTGTGGGAGCGGGCTATTCCAGGCCGCAACCCGATTCAACAGGAATTGATAAGCTTAGCTATTTCACAACGCTGACCTTCAATCTGGATCACCATCATCACGACTGACCGTGCCCAATTACGATATAGGAATGGTGCCATGAAACAGAGGCTGCCCGTTACGGTCTTGTCCGGCTTTCTAGGAGCGGGGAAGACGACACTTCTTAATCACGTGCTTAACAATCGTGAGCATCGCCGCGTCGCAGTGATCGTCAACGATATGAGCGAAATCAATATTGATGCCGCACTCATCCGCGAGGGTGGCGCCAATCTTTCGCGCACGGAAGAGCAACTCGTCGAAATGACCAATGGCTGCATCTGCTGCACGCTGCGCGATGACCTTTTGAAAGAAGTCACACATTTGGCGGCTCAGGGACGGTTCGACTATCTGCTGATAGAATCGACCGGCATTTCAGAGCCATTGCCGGTAGCTGCAACTTTCGAATTTCGTGACGAGAAGGGCGCAAGCCTGTCGGATGTTGCTAGGCTCGATACGATGGTGACGGTCGTGGATGCCGCCAACTTGCTGAAGGATTACGCGTCCAGCGATTTTCTTCGTGATCGTGGTGAAGCGCTCGGCGAGGAAGATGAGCGCACGCTTGTCGATCTTCTGGTCGAGCAGATCGAATTTGCGGATGTTATCGTACTGAACAAGATATCGGCTGCGTCAGCCGAAGAGCGTGATCTGGCTCGCAAGGTCATACGCTCGCTCAATTCCGATGCACGGATCGAGGAAGTGGATTTCGGACAAGTTGCGCTCGATGCGATTTTCGACACGCGCCTGTTCGATTTCAACAAGGCACATGAGAATCCGCTTTGGTATAAAGAGCTATATGGTTTCAAGGATCACATCCCCGAAACGGAGGAATATGGCGTGCGCTCGTTCGTCTACCGGGCACGGAGACCTTTCGATCCAGCTCGCTTCCAGGCTTTCATTGATAAAAACTGGCCGGGGGTCGTACGGGCAAAGGGCTTCTTCTGGCTGGCAACACGGCCGGACTTTGTCGGCGAACTGAGCCAGGCGGGTTCGCTGGTGCGCACAGGAAAACGGGGACGCTGGTGGTCGGCTGTACCAAAGCAATATTGGCCCGCCGAGCCGAAGTGGCAACATGCGATGGAACCTTATTTCCATCAGGAATGGGGTGACCGCAGGCAGGAGATCGTATTTATCGGTGTGGATCCAATGGAGAAAAAGGCAATTGCCGACGAGTTGGATCGCTGCCTCGTTCCGGAAGAGCAGTTCATGCCGGAGCGATGGTCGCTGCTCGATGATCCTTTCCCGAATTGGTCGGCGGTCGCCTGATCTTACGGCTATTGCGACAGCGAAACGATCTCCAGTGCCTTGCTGTCGGCGAGCGTGCGATGATCCAGCACGTTTGCGATTGCTTCCCGCACATCCAGCATCATCTGGCGCACTTCGCATTCATCTTCTTCACAGTCGTCACAGGGGTGGTAATCCGTCTTGCTGGCACAGGCGATGGGAGCCAGCGCGCCGTCGAGGGCGCGAATGATATTTCCGATGGCAATTTCGTTGGCGGGGCGGGCAAGGCAGAAGCCCCCGCCTTTGCCTTTGCGGCTCAATACAAATCCGGCATTGCGCAGTTCGGTGAAAATATTGTCGAGAAACTTGCGTGGAATATGGTGTTTTTCAGCGATTTCACTGGCGGAAACCAGTTGGCCATCTGGTATGCCTGCCAGATGCACCATGGCTTTTAGGCCGTATTTGCCTTTTTTGGTCAGCATGCCGCCCCTGTAAGGCATTGGCGGAGAACGTGGGAGCCGGTTTCCCGTCCGCAAATGCATAAAAAGATATCTTAAGCGGGCCGCACCGGATCAAATTGGCGCCACTATATATAAAATCAGGCGAAAAGCACATCAATACGCGCCTGATAAAATGACGTTAGGAGGTAAACCCGCCTGCGACAAGTTTTTTCCCCGCTTGCAGTTAATCTCGTCCGCCGGACTGCAAGGCAAGAGACAAAGCGCCCTGCAAAGCATCGCCAAGTGGAGGCGTATAGAATGTGCGGTAGGGCAAAAAAGGAAGGCTGGTATAGGAGGAAGCAAGCCCTCCGGTCACCGTGAAACGACCAAGCCTTTCCACGTTCAAACGTTCAAGCCCCCGGCGAATACTCTCACAGGCGCGATGCATGATTGAAAGTGCGAGCGTGTCGTGCTCCGCTGCGTGATCCAAGACAAGGGGCGCGAACGCGGCGTAGTCGGCAGCGCTCGCCGTACGGGAAAATGCAGTTATCTTGTGGGCGTCCTCATCGAATCGTGCCAGCACGGCGTCGGTGAGCCCGGTCAGATCCCCCATTCCGTCATAAGCCAGAAGCGCTGCTTCCAACACTTCACGACCCAGCCGCGCGCCGCCTGCGTGATCGCTCAGCATAAAGCCGCGACCTCCGATCACCTCGACTAATCCTCCCGCTCTCTTTACGAAGGCCGAGCCGGTGCCGAGAATAACATTGACGCCCTCACCGTCACCAAGCGCGCCTTGTATTGCGGTTGTGGCGTCAGACACGATACGGCAGCTTGCAAATGGCAGTACCTTATAAATGCCCTTGTGATCTGAAACTGAGTTCGCTCCTGCAAGACCCAGCACGGCATTTGTCTTTCTTAATATGGATGGCTCTGCGTTGGCATTGAAAATGGCCAGCCTAGACGCCTCCATTATATGACGTAGCGCATTATCGATATCCGCGCCGATATTGGCCGGCCCCGCCGTGCCTTGCCCAATAACCTGGCCATTCGCGTCGGCGAGAATAGCTCTGCAGCCACTACCGCCGCCGTCAATGCCGATGTGATAGCTTATCATTCTGTCTGTCATTTCGTTGTCGCACTTATGAGAATCAGCCGGGCTGCTATGGTTGAAATCGGGTTAAAAGACACCATATCGCCTGTGGAAAAGAAAATTGGATTTTTTTAGATAATGTCGTTGACAGTTTTGTTTGGCGGGGTCTATATAGCGCCACAACGAGGGCGGCGACGCTGCTAGCGGCAGACAGGTTCGTCCCTTGAGTTGGCAGAAAATGGATTGACAGTGTGTTGGTTTGTGAGTAGGTCGGCGGCGTTGACCGGGCGAA
>NZ_JACLZJ010000012.1 GCF_014253075.1 Ochrobactrum sp. CM-21-5 | reverse complement strand
GATGCGCTTTGCAGGCGAAGTCGCCGACCGCATCCTGTTCATGGATAACGGCGTGGTGGTCGAGGAAGGACCGCCAGACCAGATACTGCGCAACCCAACACAGGAACGCACACGCGCCTTCCTCAAAAAATATCTCGCCCAGTGAGGTGGCATGACATGAAGAACCTTGGGAAACGGAAGAAAAAGTGAAGGCTTATCAGATTGCGCGCGACGACCTGGAATATATGCGCGGATTACGCAGGGAGTTTCACCAAAAACCGGAACTTTCGTTGAAAGAAAGCCGGACGTCTAGGCGCATTGGGGAAGAACTGGATTCCCTCGGCATTCCTTATATACGTGTCGGCGAATACGGTATCGTTGCCACGGTTGAAGGCACGTGCGGCGATCGTGCCGTCGCGTTACGTGCGGATATGGATGCACTTCCCATTCAAGAAGACAATCAGCATCTTGACTATCAATCGGAAGTCCCCGGCGTAATGCATGCATGCGGCCATGACGGTCATGTAGCAATGTTGCTCGGTGCAGCCCGCATTCTTTCACAGATGCGACAAGAACTTCACGGAACCGTCAAGCTCTGCTTTCAGCAGGCTGAAGAAGTCGGCGAGGGGACTGCGGAGATCATAGCCGAACTCGGAAAACATCCGATTGAATCGATTTTCGGCATCCACCTGTGGTCAGAGCTTGAAGCTGGCAAGATATCGGTCGAGGCAGGCCCCCGCATGGCCGCGGGGCATGCGATAGACATAACAATTCACGGTGTCGGAACCCATGGCGCATATCCAAACAGGGGTGTTGATCCGATCATTACGGCGGCAGCCATCATTTTGAATTGCTCTGCTCTTGTCAGTCGCGAATTCGATCCCGTCGAGCCGGTCGCATTAACATTCGGACAAATTCATGGCGGCGAGGCATCAAATGTAATTCCGGATATCGTCAGAGTTTCCGGCACCATGCGTACGACGAGCAGAGAAACAGCCGAGCACCTGCGCCGGTCATTGGAACGCTTGGTAAAAAGCACTGCCGAAGCCTATCGGGCTCGGGCCGAGATCGCCTTCAGCGGAGGCGTCTCCGTTGTGACAAACGATCCGTTGTGCAGTTCGATTGCAAAACGTGCTGTCGAGGTTCTCGGTCTTGGAAAAGACTGCACACTTTTCAATACAGTTATGGCATCGGAGAACTACGCGGATTTTCTGTCTGTTTATCCGGGCGCTTTTGCACTGGTGGGCGTGCGCAACGAAGCACTTGGTGCATGCTATCCCCATCATCATCCGAAATTCAACATTGATGAAGAACCGCTAGCAAGCGGCGCAGCTTTGCACGCGCAATATGCCATCGAATATTTCAAGAGTAACGAAAGAGCTGTTCGATGACTGAACAGATTCATCGAAGAAAAACGGAGAAACCGCAAACTAGACTAAACGGTGCGCTTCGTTGACGACAAGAAGCAATTCGTGAGGAAAGTAAATATGCCATGGATTGGACAATCAGAAAATCGGGGAGCCAATCCGGAATAGTGGGAGGACCAAATGCAATTTGTAAAAACTATAAATGCAACGGCATCAGCATTGACAATGATCTTGTTCTTGGGGGCTGCTGGTACTGCCCAGGCGGATGAGGTTCTGAAACTCAAGATCGGGACCGAGGGGGCGAACCCTCCTCTGAATTACGTTCAGTCGGATGGCACGTTAGCCGGCTTCGAAGTGGAAATCGCCAAGGCGCTTTGCGAAGAGATGAAGGCTGAGTGCGAAATCGTGGCACAGGAATGGGATGGCGCCATTCCTGCCATTCAATCTGGAAAATTTGATGCATTTATCGCTTCAATGTCGATTACCGAAGAGCGCAAGAAGCAGGTGGATTTCTCTGACAAGTATTTTAACCCGCCTCCTGGCATTGCTGTGCCAAAAGACTCTGACATCAAAGGCGTTACCAAAGAGGATCTCGCCGATAAGGCGATTGGGGTTCAGATTTCCACGACCCATGCAAATTTTGCCGAGTCATACTTCACGGACAGCACAGTCAAAGCTTATCCTACATCGCAGGAGTTTCGTCTGGATCTGATCAACGGGCGTATTGATGCAGTAAACGACGACAGCGTTACACTTGCCGAATGGGTGAAGACACCTGAAGGCGCATGCTGCAAGGTGATTGGCACCTATCCTCCAAATCCGCAGTTCCATGGAGCTGGAGTTGGGGCTGCCGTTAAAAAGGGGCGTCCCGAACTTGTCGAAAAAATCAACGCCGCAATCAAAGCTATCAGATCGAACGGAAAATATAAGAAAATCAATGATCGGTATTTTGACTTCGATGCCTTTGGCACGGAAGACTGAGATTCGATAAAAACTAAAGTTCGCTTAGCGTGGGTGTGAAATCATATTGCGAGTTGAAAGCAAGGCGACGGGCGGAGAATATCAAGCTTCTCTTTGAAGCGATCCGCTCGTTGGCCTGCCTTTTTGGGGCCATCGGTTGTAAGCGGTTGACCAGTTTTGCCGTTTGCCAACGATCATCCAACCCACCACGAGATGGCGTATAACGAAGCCAGTCAATGAGATGGCGGTGCGCTTTGTTCAGCGATTTGACATCCATGTATGTGTGATACAAATCGCTTCCGCTACCAAAACTGTATGACGGGCGTCCGGCACTTTCGCAGCGCTTCTACCATAACACATTGAGATTGTTTGGAGTTCGAATGGTGGGCGTGACAGGGATTGAACCTGTGACCCCTACGATGTCAACGTAGTGCTCTCCCGCTGAGCTACACGCCCATTCGATGGCCGCATACACCATATCGCGTTGCGCCCGTCAATGCTCTTTTTTGAAGTTTTTTGGTCTTTCTGTTGAAGACTGCTGGAAGGTCCGCAAAACGGGGATCGCCTTAGGCGGCGATCAGCATTTTTTCGATCTCGTTCACCAGATCGCGCAGGTGAAAAGGCTTGGAAAGCACTTTTGCATCGCGTGGAGCGTCCGAATCGGGATTCAGCGCAACCGCAGCAAAGCCGGTAATGAACATGACTTTCAGGTCAGGGTCGATTTCAGTTGCCCGGCGCGCAAGCTCAATGCCATCCATTTCCGGCATCACAATGTCTGTCAGCAAAAGTGAGAACGGTTCTTCCTGCAGCCTTTCGTAGGCGCTTGCACCGTTATCGAAATGCGTAACGTGATATCCGGCTTTTTCCAGCGCCTTCACGAGGAAGCGGCGCATGTCGTTATCGTCTTCAGCTAGAAGGATTCTCTTCATTTTCCCGTCCGAATTTTTCATCGCTCGTCTAAGCCTCAGCGCAGCATGAACGACTCAACTTTCACCCTAGAAAACGCTTCTTTGGTAAATATGAAATGAATGATCGCGTGAATGTTAATTGTTATAGCGGGTATTTGGCAACAAGCTGTTATGTGTGACAGGTTTGCCTCATGTGCTGCAAGGTACCATTTTAGAAATCCGTCCGGCAGCCATGCAGTTTGCATGCACACACCGTCTGACGTAATTTGCCGCTATCGAACGCGGGCTGCGCTTTGGCAGCATATGAATAACATGTATGGCGGGTTGGAAAAAATGAGTCTGGAGCGTGATTTTAGTTTGATGCCGCCTTTCGAGGTCTGCGCTCCGGCGGAACAACGCATTCCTTTTGTATTCAATTCACCGCATAGCGGACGCTATTATCCGCAATCCTTCCTTGATATCTCGCGGCTTGACGGGCTCAGCATCCGTCATTCGGAAGATTGCTACGTCGATGAATTGTTCATCTCTGCAACGCGATTGGGTGCGCCTTTGCTGCGGGCGCATTTCCCGAGGGCATTCCTCGATGTGAATCGTGAACCTTACGAACTCGATCCACGTATGTTTGCAGAACCCTTGCCGCCATTCGCCAACAGCCAGTCGGCGCGCGTCGCGGGTGGGCTTGGAACCGTGCCTCGGCTGGTGGGTGAAGGGCAGCTTATCTATCCCGGGCGCATATCGCTTGCAGAGGCTTTCTACCGCATAGAGGCGCTTTATAAGCCCTATCATCGTACGCTCGATCTGCTTCTGCAGACGACGCGTCAGCAGTTTGGCTATGCGGTTCTGATCGATTGTCATTCCATGCCGGGTGGTACGCGGCCAGGAGAGGTTGGCTCACGCCCGGATTTCATCATTGGAGACCGGTTCGGGCGCTCGTGTAGCGAAAAACTGACGCAGGCGGCAATCGAGTTGTTGCAAGATCTCGGTTATATCGTAGCGCATAACAAGCCCTATGCGGGCGGTTTCATAACCGAACACTACGGACGTCCGCCGGTGGCCTGCCATGCGCTGCAAATCGAAATCAACCGCAGCCTTTATGTGAATGAGCAGAACCTGCACAAGCTTGCCGGTTTCGAAACGCTGTGCGCTGATTTGCACCGGTTCCTGAGCGACCTGACATCGCTGCCGGACGATCTGTTCATCGCGCCGCCTCTTGCCGCCGAATGATCCGCTCGTTCGCCCGCACTCCATTATACAAAAAAGACCGCGCCCGAACGATGTGAGCGCGGCCAAAGACTAGGGAGGAAATGCCCCGCAAGGCATCGACAGGAAACCCGTCTGATATCTAAGCTACGCTTGAACGGGGTTTGCGTCAAGAAATCACGCATATTTTTTGAGCGTATATTTTATTGCTCATAAACTAGGCAATAATAGCATGGATCGCATAAGTTTGCGCCATGTTTTGGAAACGGGAGAACAGGGTTGCTGATCGACAGAGCATTTTTTTCCGAAGTGGCGGCTGCGGCTGCAGCCGAAACTTTGCCGCGTTTCCGTCAATTGACGGAAGTGGACAATAAATACAGCGTCGGTTTTGATCCTGTAACGGAGGCAGATCGCGCTGCCGAGCGGGCGATTCGCACTGTCATTGGCCACACTTTTCCAGATCATGGGATTCTGGGTGAGGAATATGGGGCTGAAAACACCGATCGCAGCCATGTCTGGATTATCGATCCCATCGACGGTACGCGCGCATTCATATCGGGTTTGCCGGTATGGGGTACTTTGGTCGGGCTGACTGTGGATGGCGATGCCAAAGCCGGAATGATGTCCCAGCCTTTCACGGGTGAGTTGTTCTACAGCGACGGCGAGGGTACATTTTTGCTGCGCGACGGTGATCAGACCGCGCCGCGCCGCCTTTCCGTTCGCCAAAACGCAGCGCTGGAGGATGCAACGCTTTTCACGACCACACCTGCCTTGTTCAAGGATGAGCACCGCGCTGGTTTTGACCGTCTGGAAAAAGCGGTGCGCCTCTCGCGCTATGGCGTCGATTGTTATGCATTTGCCATGCTCGCGGGCGGTTTTGTCGATATCGTGGTCGAAGCAGGCTTGCAAACTTATGATATCGCAGCCCTTATTCCGATCATTGAGCATGCAGGCGGTATCGTGACGTGTCGCGACGGCGGGCCTGCCGAGCAGGGGGGCGACGTCATCGCGGCTGCTTCGCCCAAATTGCACAAAGCTGCTTTGGAGTTGCTCAACGGTTGATCAAAAGCCGGAGATCGCAGGTTCTGTGGTCTCCGGCATCGTCTCGATTTGCGACGAGCCGGGAATGAAAGCATCGAATGCCGCCCATGCCTGTTCACGGTAGAAATCGGCTTCCTGCAGCATTTCGTGGCGCGCTCCGTCAATGGTTATCAGTGAAACATTGCGGGTGCGCGCAGCAAAACGTTCAATGACCGGGGTTGAAACCACGCGGTCATTTCCTGCCGCAATAATCAGAACGGGAACGGTCGGGCCTTCGTAGCAATTCGGCTGGTTGATGCGCTGTGCGGTTGCGAGTGCATTCCAGACCCAGCGTACCGTAGGGCCTCCGAGCGCTAGATCGGGATAGGTGCGGGCGATCTCCATATTGCGCATGAAACGCGCGGGATCGCTGGTCAACGGATTGTCGGCAAATGGCCGGGCAGACAACTTGGGTCTGCCTGCCGCATAGATACGGCCGAGGCCGAGCCAGCGCAGGGTTGAAGTTATGCGCCGCACGGTGTCGTCGCTGAGTTTGTGTCCACCGAGGCCCAGGAACGGCCCGCAAAGAACCATGCGTGTTATGCGCGATGACAGTTTACCCATCGACGACAATGCAATGAGCGCGCCCGCCGAATGCGCAAGAATGTAGAAGGGAGGTTGGCAGTCCGGCAAGATGGTTTCGGTTAGAAACTGGTCAAGATCGTCGGTGTAATCACCAAAACTGCGTACATATCCGCGCAGACGATCTTTTAGCAGCCTGTACGAGCCGCCCTGTCCACGCCAGTCAAATGTGGCAGCGGTAAAGCCTCGCGCTGTAAGGTCGATCATCGTTTCGAAATATTTTTCGATGAATTCATTTCGGCCTTGCAGCACGATAACGGTTCCGCGCACCGGGCGGCTATCCGGCCTCAAAATCGCATAACGAAGGTTTTTGCCGTCTTTCGTTTTAAGCAAGCCGGTCTGTATTCCCGGCGGGATCGGATTAGCATCGGTTTCGAAAAGCAGTTCCGACATCCGATTGCATAGCCTTTCCTGATAGTGATCGGTTCGATTGGGTTTCAACCATAATGGGTGAATTGATGATAAAAAGTAACCGGAAGTTCGCTTGGGAACTTCCGGTTGAGAAACCGCCGGAGCAAGGGACGTTACATCCGGCCGGTTTATTTCTCCTATCGGTCAGAAATCGGCAGGGCGCGGACCTGCGCGGCGTTCGCCTACGATGCGACCGTTAAAAGCATCGACCATCAGCATGACGCGGCGACCACTCGGGCGGGTGGCACGCACGAAATAAGTGCCGCGCTCAAGGCGCATGTCACCGACATCGTAGCCGCGGCGCTCCAGCGAGCGGGCAATGCGACGTGGGCTCATCACATCCCGACGAACATAGCCGTCGCCCCAGCTTGGCCGGCGATCCGGACCGTCCCAGCCCGGACGATGCCGCGGCGGGCGATAGCCATCGTCGTCGTAATACTGAACCTGAACGCGCAGGCCGTTATCGGCTGCAAGGGTTGGTGTCGCAACCCCGGTGGCGACGGTGGCAAGTGCGGCAAAAGCGAGAACAGCTTTTCTCATAACCGTGATCCTTTAAAGAACCTGCTTTTGGGCAGGCATAGTGGGACGTTAGCCCCAAGCACCTGAACGCTCGCCAAAGATGATGTTCATTTTGGGTTCATTGCGTGGCGGTTTCCCCAAAATGCAGCCCGCTACGGATCAGAAGTTGTTACTTCAGGTGATACGCTGTGTTGGAACGATTTGGATGCGGGAGGCATGAAAAATGGCCTTGAAATGAAAAACGTCCATTCCCAAATGAGTTGTGCGGTCGCCAAAAAAGGGGCCGCCGGCATCAAGGAATTCGCCACAACGGGAATTTCGCCGCCGTGTATGATCCCGAAAAGTGCGCAGCGGTTTTCGGAAAGAGATCATGCTGAAAAATGCATCATGTCGCTCTGAAGGAGGGCTAACACATGCGTCACGTAGATTTTTCCCCGCTCTATCGTTCCACTGTTGGTTTCGACAGGCTTTTCACCATGCTTGATTCGCTCGCTTCGCCGGAAGGTAGCCAGTCTTATCCGCCGTATAACATCGAGCGCACGGGTGAGAATGCCTACCGCATCACTATGGCTGTTGCGGGTTTTTCCGAAAGCGAACTTGAAATCGAAGCACATCGCAATCAGCTCACCGTGAAGGGGCAGAAGGTCGATGAAAATGCTTCCGATACGGGTGAAGTGCTTTATCGCGGCATTGCTTCGCGTGCATTCGAACGCCGTTTTCAGTTGGCAGATTTCGTAGAAGTCGCCGGTGCAAGCCTGAAGAACGGCCTTCTGCATGTGGATTTGAAGCGGGAGATTCCCGAACAGATGAAACCGCGCAAGATCGCGGTTACCAAGGCTTCCTCCGGGGAGGCTCAGCAGATCGAGGCGAAAACCTCTCATTAATGGGCTGATTGCGGTATGGAAAGAAAAAGGCGGCGTTTGAAACGCCGCCTTTTTTGTCAGGCGATCATTTCGCCAAAGCGATCCACTTCTTCTTCCGTATTGGCGAAACTCGTCACGAAGCGTGCGAAAATTTCACCGTCGCTGATACGGCCCACTTCCGAATGCGGTGGGTTCCAGTCGTAAAAGACTACGCCCGCATTTTGCAGCCGGTCGTAAACCGACTGTTTCATGATGGCGAAAACTTCGTTTGCTTCCGGTTTCCACGCAAGCCGAATTTGGCTCGATGCATCAATGTGGCGTGCGAGACGCGCGGCAAGGGCGTTGGAATGATGTGCAAGCTCCATCCACAGTCCGTCCTGAAGATAGGCGTCGAACTGCGCGGCTACGAAGCGCGTCTTGGAGAAAAGCTGTGCCGCACGCTTGCGGATGAACGGCAGGTCTTTTGCGCGCGCCGGGTCCATGAAGACCAGAGCTTCGGCACACCAGCAACCATTCTTGGTGCCGCCGAAGGAAACGATGTCCACACCCTGTTTCCAGGTCATTTCCGCAGGCGTCAGTCCAAGGGAGGCGAGCGCATTGGCAAAGCGTGCACCGTCCATATGCAAGGGCAGGCCTGCGTCACGGCAGATTTTCGAAATAGTGGCGATGTGTTCGAGCTGATAAAGCGTGCCGACTTCCGTTGCCTGCGTGATGCTGACCGCCATCGGCTGACCGGCATGGACAAAGGCGGGATTGAAGCGTTTCAGTTCACGCTTGAGAAGTTCCGGATCAATGCGGCCCAGCGCGCCGTCGATTGGATGCAGGCGGGCGCCGCCGGTAAAATATTCTGGTGCGCCGCATTCGTCTTCGATCACGTGGGCTTCGCGGTGGACCAGCGAAACACCGCCTGGCCGGTTGACGCTGGCAAGCGCCAGTGAGTTGGCGGCAGTGCCGGTGCCGACAAAAAACACGGCGACTTCACGTTCGAACAATTCATTGAACCGTTGCTCCACGCGCTTGTCGAGCTCGCTGGCACCATAAGCTGCCGCAAATCCAGCTGCGTGGAGCGAAAGACTTTCGGCGATTTTCGGATGGGCGCCTGCCCAGTTGTCTGAAGCAAAATGCACGTGTTTCTCCGGTTCCTGTGGTGAGGCTGTCGCACCGTCTGAAGCGTCTATAACCTGTCTGATGCTCGTGGTTAAGGGCCGGATTCAGGAAAACGGATGCTGCTTCGGTCACTCGTTCGCGGCATTTCGCCGTAAGTCCAGAGGCCCCGAACCAGAACGATTGCGGCGTCGCGCAATTTAAGATCACACTCATCACATCATGCGACATTTTATTACGGAAGTTGCCGAGAAAAATTGCGTTTCCATCTTGTGGGCGAATTTGAATTCTGTCATATGTAATTAGGACAGCAATACTGTCCCATTAATGGCTGAGGCGACGGAAGGCATCCATTTCCCTTCTGAATCGTTTCAAAAAGGTGCTGTACTGGCAGGCTTCTGTTCTGACGGTAACGGCGCCAAGACTATGACAGGTAAATTTGGCGCGCCTTTTCAGGTGTGCCGGGTGCTGTCTGTCCGAGCCTGACCAGAATAAGGCGCAAACATTGTTTCCTGCGGCGGTGCGTATCCGTCTGCATCGAAACCTCGTCCTTCGCCTTGTCGATAAGGCTCTCCACATATGCAAAGCAATTGCGGAATGGCTGTTACCATTCCGGTTTATATCTGATCGCGCGCCCGCAGCGGGCCAAACGGAGGGAATGACGATGACGCATTTGACGCCATCTGTATCGAACGTGGTTTCTCACAACGTACAGAACGGAACCGTCAAAGCTGCGACGACGGCTTCCACCCGAACGGCGCGAAAAACGACGACACATACACGCGGCGTCCCACCCGCCCAGGGGCTTTATAACCCGCAAAACGAACATGACGCCTGCGGCGTCGGCTTCATTGCACATATGAAGGGCAAGAAGTCGCATCAGGTTGTGGAAGATGGCCTGAAAATGCTGGAAAATCTCACTCATCGGGGCGCAGTGGGCGCCGATCCGCTGATGGGCGACGGCGCCGGTATGCTGGTGCAAATTCCCGACCGCTTCTTTCGTGAAGAGATGGCTCGGCAGGGCATCGACCTGCCGCAGCCCGGCCATTATGGCGTCGGCTATCTGTTCATGCCGCGCGATCCGGAACTGCGCGCCCATGCGGAAGAAATAGTCAAGGAAGTGATTGCCGCCGAGGGCCAGCAATTCATCGGCTTTCGTGAGGTGCCGGTCGATAATTCGTCGCTGTCGAAAGCGCCCGACATCGCAGAAACCGAACCTTGCCATCTTCAGGTCTTTATCGGCCGCAGTCCTCTGCTCGAAACGGACGACGATTTCGAACGCCGCCTGTTCGTGCTGCGCAAGGTCATCTCCAATCGCATCTATCAGGAGAATGACGGCAACGATAACGGATTCTACGTCGTTTCCATGTCGGCGCGCACGGTGGTCTATAAGGGCATGTTCCTGGCCTATCAGGTGGGCAGCTATTATCAGGATCTGAAGGACCCGCGTTTTGAAAGTTCTGTAGCGCTTGTTCACCAGCGCTTCTCGACCAACACCTTTCCGTCATGGCGGCTGGCGCATCCGTATCGCATGGTTGCGCATAATGGCGAGATCAACACGCTGCGCGGCAATGTCAACTGGATGGCAGCGCGTCAGGCTTCGGTCGATTCGGAACTGTTCGGCAATGACATTTCCAAGCTCTGGCCGATCTCCTATGAAGGCCAGTCGGATACGGCCTGCTTCGATAACGCTCTCGAATTCCTGCATCAGGGCGGTTACAGCCTCGCCCATGCGATGATGATGCTGATTCCGGAAGCATGGTCCGGAAACAAGCTGATGTCGGACGAACGCAAAGCGTTTTACGAATATCATGCGGCCCTGATGGAACCATGGGACGGTCCTGCCGCGGTAGCCTTTACGGATGGCCGCCAAATCGGTGCGATGCTGGACCGCAACGGCCTGCGCCCGGCCCGTTATATCGTAACGGACGATGATTTCGTTATTCTTGCTTCGGAAGCTGGCGTTTTGCCGGTTGAAGAAAAGAAAGTCGTCAGGAAGTGGCGCCTTCAGCCGGGGCGGATGCTACTCATCGATATGGAAGAAGGCCGCATCATCTCCGACGAGGAAATCAAGTCGCAGATTGCCCAGAAGCACCCCTATAAGCAATGGCTTGCCAATACGCAGCTTATTCTGGAAGACCTCAATCCGGTCGAGCCGCGTGCACTGCGCAAGGATGTAAGCCTTCTCGACCGCCAGCAGAGCTTCGGCTACACGCAGGAGGACACCAGGCTTCTGATGGCGCCCATGGCCACCACTGGTCAGGAAGGGATCGGCTCGATGGGAACGGATACGCCGATTTCGGCCATGTCCGACAAGTCGAAGATGCTGTTCACCTATTTTAAGCAGAATTTCGCTCAGGTCACGAACCCACCGATCGACCCGATCCGCGAAGAACTGGTGATGAGCCTTGTCTCGTTCATCGGCCCACGCCCGAACATCTTCGACCTGGTTGGCACCTCGCGCCGCAAGCGGCTGGAAGTGCGCCAGCCGATCCTGACCAATGGCGATCTGGAAAAGATCCGCTCCATCGGTCATACGGAAGACCGTTTTGATACCAAGACGCTAGACATCACCTACAATACGGGCGAGGGCGCTGCTGGCATGCATGGTGCTATCGAGCGCCTGTGTGACCGTGCGGAAGCTGCTGTCCATGGCGGCTACAACATCGTCATCCTGTCGGACCGTCAGGTCGGACCGGACCGTATTCCGATCCCGGCACTTCTGGCGACGGCTGCGGTACACCATCACCTGATCCGCAAGGGCCTGCGCACCTCGGTTGGCCTTGTGGTGGAATCGGGCGAGCCGCGCGAAGTGCACCATTTCTGCTGCCTGGCTGGCTATGGGGCGGAGGCGATCAATCCCTATCTCGCCTTCGACACGCTGCTCGACATGCATCGCCGCCGCGAATTTCCGCCGGAGGTGGATGAGGATGAAGTGGTCAAGCGCTACATCAAGTCGATAGGCAAGGGCATCCTCAAGGTCATGTCGAAGATGGGCATATCCACCTATCAGTCCTATTGCGGTGCGCAGATTTTCGACGCAGTCGGTTTGCAGACGGAATTCGTGGACAAGTTCTTCTTTGGCACCGCGACGAGTATCGAAGGTGTCGGTCTGGAGGAAATCGCGGAAGAAACCGTGCGCCGTCATACCGATGCGTTCGGGAACGATCCGGTTTTGCTCACCTCGCTGGAAGTGGGTGGCGAATATGCCTATCGCATGCGCGGCGAGGCGCATATGTGGTCGCCGGATGCCGTGGCAAAGCTTCAGCACGCGGTGCGCACATCGAACCCGGAAACCTTCACCGAATATACGCGTATGCTCGACGCCAAGTCGTCGCAGGCGAAGACCATTCGCGGGCTGTTCAATATCCGCGTTGCCGGAGAACGCGGCCTCAAGCCTGTTTCCATCGATGAAGTCGAATCGGCAACGGAAATCGTCAAGCGCTTCTCGACGGGGGCGATGTCGTTCGGCTCGATCAGCCGAGAGGCGCACACCACGCTTGCGCGTGCGATGAACGCCATCGGGGGCAAGTCCAATACGGGCGAAGGCGGCGAGGAGCCGGACCGCTTCTATCCGCTGCCGGATGGGACGTTGAATCCCGAGCGCTCGGCGATCAAACAGGTTGCGTCGGGACGCTTCGGCGTCACGACGGAGTATCTCGTCAATTCCGATGTGATCCAGATCAAGGTCGCGCAGGGCGCCAAGCCCGGCGAAGGCGGCCAGCTTCCGGGCCACAAGGTCGATGCCACCATCGCCAAGACCCGGCATTCGACGCCGGGCGTGGGCCTGATCTCGCCGCCGCCGCACCACGATATCTATTCCATCGAAGATCTGGCGCAGCTCATCTACGATCTGAAAAACGTCAATCCGGTTGCCGATATTTCGGTCAAGCTGGTGTCGGAAGTGGGC
The DNA here is from genome assembly GCF_014253075.1 of Ochrobactrum sp. CM-21-5. Classification (GTDB taxonomy): domain Bacteria; phylum Pseudomonadota; class Alphaproteobacteria; order Rhizobiales; family Rhizobiaceae; genus Brucella. The sequence continues at coordinate 47,814 of NZ_JACLZJ010000012.1, read as the reverse complement.
GTGGGCACGGTTGCAGCAGGCGTTGCCAAAGCCCGTGCCGACCACATTACCGTGTCCGGTTATGACGGCGGCACGGGCGCTTCGCCGCTCACTTCGCTGAAGCATGCCGGTAGTCCATGGGAAATCGGTCTTGCCGAAACCCATCAGACACTGGTGTTGAATGGCCTTCGTTCCCGCGTGGCGCTTCAGGTTGATGGCGGTTTGCGCACGGGTCGCGATGTGGTTATCGGCGCGCTGCTTGGTGCCGATGAGTTCGGGTTCTCGACTGCTCCGCTGATCGCGGCAGGCTGCATCATGATGCGCAAATGCCATCTGAACACTTGTCCTGTGGGCGTTGCAACGCAGGATCCGGTTCTGCGCAAGCGCTTCAAGGGTACGCCGGAACACGTCATTAACTTCTTCTTCTATCTGGCAGAGGAAGTGCGGGCGCTGCTGGCCGAGATGGGCTTCACCAAGCTGGAACAGATCATCGGCGAAACGGAGTTGCTCGAAAAGCAGGCGGTGATCGATCACTGGAAGGCCAAAGGCCTCGATTTCAGCCGTATCTTCTACAAGCCTGAAGCCGAGAAACACGAGATATTCTGGACCGAGCGCCAGCATCATCCGATCGATGATATTCTGGACCGCAAGCTGATCGAACTCGCTCAGCCCGCACTGGACGATCGCCAGCCGGTCAGGATCGATGTGGATATCAAGAATGTCGACCGTTCAGCCGGCGCCATGCTGTCGGGTGAAGTCGCCAAGCGGTTTCGGCATAAGGGACTGCCGGAAGACACCATTGCTGTTACCTTGCGCGGCACTGCGGGCCAGTCCTTTGGTGCGTTCCTGGCGCGTGGGGTTTCATTCGAGCTGATCGGCGACGGCAACGACTATATCGGCAAGGGCCTTTCGGGTGGACGTATCGTCGTCCGCCCGCCGGAAGACACGCGCATCGTTGCTGAAAACTCGATCATTGTCGGCAACACCGTGCTTTACGGTGCGCTTGAGGGCGAGTGTTACTTCCGCGGTGTTGCGGGCGAGCGTTTCGCCGTGCGCAATTCCGGTGCCGTGACGGTTGTCGAAGGCGTGGGTGATCATGGCTGCGAATATATGACTGGCGGTGTCGTCGTGGTCATCGGGCAGACGGGCCGTAATTTCGCGGCGGGCATGTCGGGCGGTGTCGCCTATGTCCTTGACGAGGAAGGGGATTTTGCCCAGCGGTGCAATATGGCGATGGTGGAACTGGAACCGGTTCCGGAAGAAGATGACATCCTCGAAAAGCTGCATCACCATGGCGGCGACCTCATGCACAAGGGCCGTGTGGACGTATCAGTCAACATGACCCATCATGATGAGGAACGTCTTGTGCAGCTGATCGCCAATCATCTGCATTACACTGGCTCGACGCGCGCGAAGGACATTCTCGACAATTGGGAGAGCTATCGTCCCAAATTCGTGAAGGTCATGCCGGTCGAGTACCGTCGCGCTCTGGAAGAGATGGAGCGTATGCAGATCGGTGTGGCGGCGCAATGACCAGATTGCAGTTTCAGTTTTCAGCCTCGATCAGCGAGGGAGAGTAATTATATGGGTAAGGTAACTGGTTTTCTTGAGATCGACCGGCAGGTGGCGAAGTATCAGCCGGCTTCGGATCGTATCCGTCATTTCCGCGAATTCACCATTCCGATGACGGATGGCGAAGTGCAGAAGCAGGCTGCGCGCTGCATGGATTGCGGCATTCCGTTCTGCCATGGGCCGACGGGCTGTCCGGTTCATAACCAAATCCCGGACTGGAATGATCTCGTCTATAACAACAACTGGGATCAGGCGATCCGCAACCTGCATCTGACCAATAATTTCCCGGAATTTACGGGTCGCGTCTGCCCCGCACCCTGCGAGGAAGCCTGCACGCTGAACCTCGAAGATGCGCCGGTGGCCATCAAGACAGTAGAGCAGGCTCTGGGCGACAAGGCCTATGAGCTGGGCCATATCGTGCCGCAGCCCGCAGCCAACAAGACCGGTAAATCGGTGGCGATCATCGGTTCCGGTCCGGCGGGTCTTGCCAGCGCCCAGCAGCTTGTCCGGGCGGGTCATATGGTCGATGTCTACGAGCGCGAAAGCCGCCCGGGCGGTCTGCTTCGCTACGGCATTCCCGATTTCAAGATGGAAAAGCACCTGATCGACCGTCGTATCGCGCAGATGGAAGGCGAGGGCGTGCGCTTCCTTTGCGGCGTCAACATCGGCGTGGACAAGCCGCTGCGCGGCATTCTCGATACCTATGACGCTGTGCTTTATTGCGGCGGCTCGGAAGCTCCGCGTCCAGCTGGAATTCCGGGTGCCGATCTTGAGGGCGTTTATGACGCCATGCCCTATCTGGTACAGCAGAACCGTCGGGTCGGGCGTGAGAATATCGAATCCGTGGCCTGGGCTTCAGCCCCGATCCTTGCTGGCGGCAAACATGTCGTGGTGGTCGGCGGCGGTGATACCGCTTCGGACTGCGTCGGCACGGCTTTCCGTCAGGGGGCCGTCAACGTCACCCAGCTCGACATTCGTCCGCAGCCGCCGGAAAAGGAAGACAAGCTCAGCGTTTGGCCCTACTGGGCAACCAAGATGCGCACCTCGTCCAGCCAGGCGGAGGGTGCTGCGCGCGAGTTTCAGGTCGCAACGCTTGAATTCATCGGCGAAGATGGTCGTCTGACCCATGTGAAATGCTGTCAGGTGGATGAGAAGCGCAAGCCGATCCCCGGTTCGGAATTCTTCATCAAGGCCGATCTTGCTTTCATCGCCATCGGCTTTGCAGGTCCTGCCGAAGACAGCGTGGTGAAGGAGCTGGGCAAGAAGCTCGAAATCGTAACCGACCGTCGCGGCTCGAAGGCGGTCAAGGCCAACGAGCACGATTACCGCACCAATGTGGACAAGCTTTATGCGGCGGGCGATGTGCGCCGTGGCCAGTCGCTGGTTGTCTGGGCCATCCGTGAGGGCCGTCAGGCCGCGCACGCCATTGACGCCGATTTGATGGGTAGCTCGGTATTGCCGCGCTAAGAGAACAGAGATTGAATGAAAAAGCCCGCCGAACTGGCGGGCTTTTTGTTTTCAGCTTCGATTGCGTCTGGATTTCATGACCAGATAGGCGATGCCGAGTAGAACGAACCAGAACGGCGTGACTTTCAGGGCCGCTGCCGTGTCTGGCTCCTGGGTGAGCGCCCAGAGGATGAAGGCGAAGAAGGCAAAGACCATCATGACCGCCGCCTGCCCGCCGGGCATCTTGAAGGTCGACTGCTCATGCAGGTCCGGGCGCTTGCGGCGATACTGCAGATAAGACGCCAGAATGATGGACCAGATGAAGATGAACAGAAGCGCCGAAATCGTCGTGACGATAGTGAACGCTTCGATGATGCTCTGGCCGGCATAGAGCAGAACGACGCCAGCGAGCAGGAAAATGCATGAGAAGAACAGCGAATTGACCGGCACTTTGCGCTCGTTCAGCTTGCCCAGCGCTTCCGGTGCTAACTTGGATGTGGCCAGGCCATAGATCATGCGAGACGTGGAATATATGCCGGAATTGGCGCTTGATGTCGCCGAGGTCAATACGACGAAATTCACCACATGCGCGGCAATACCCAGACCGGCCAGCGAGAACATGGCGACGAACGGGCTCGAATTCGGATCGACCTGATCCCAGGGGATCACTGTGATAATGACGAATAGCGCGCCCAGATAGAACAGCACCACGCGGATCGGGATGGAGTTGATCGCCTTCGGCAGATTGCGCACCGGATCTTTGGTTTCGGCGGCAGCTGTGCCGACGAGCTCAATGCCGACAAAAGCGAAGACGGCGATCTGGAAACCGGCGACGAAACCGAGGAAGCCGTTCGGGAAGAAGCCGCCATGGTTCCACAAATGCGCGACTGACGCTTTGCTGCCGTTCGGAAGCGTGAAGCCGGTAGAGAGCATGTAGACGCCAGCGACGATCAAGCCAACGATTGCGACGATCTTGATGAGCGCGAACCAGAATTCTATTTCGCCGAAATTGCGAACGGTCGGAAGATTAAGCGCTAGAAGCGTAAAGATCAGACCGAGCGCCGGTATCCACAGCGCAAGTTCCGGAAACCAGAACGACACGTAGCCGGAAACGGCGACGACATCGGCTACGCCGGTGACGATCCAGCACAGCCAATAGGTCCAGCCTGTGAAGAACTGCGCCCATGGTCCCAGATAGTCGCCTGCGAAATCCGCGAATGAGCGATATTCGAGGTTGGAAAGCAGGATTTCACCAAGTGCACGCATAACGAAGAACAGCATGAAGCCGATGATTGCATAAACAAACAGGATCGACGGACCGGCCAGCGAGATCGTTTTACCCGATCCCATGAAAAGCCCGGTGCCGATTGCGCCGCCGATGGCGATTAACTGGAGATGCCTGTTGGAAAGATTGCGTGCAAGATGGGTTTCCTCCTCCCGATTCTGATCGATAGGAGGCTTTGATGCGATGTTCATTCAAATGCCTCTTGTTTGCGCGACGGAATGCTCTTGGGTGCATCCCGAAGCTGCGCTGCATGTTTTGGCAGACGATATGTCTCGATGGGACACGGCAAGGACGCCGTGTATCAAGCGGAATACATCAATTAAGCTGAGCAAGAATAGAGAAAACCGCTAATCGATGAATAAAATCATACTTGATCAGCCCGCCATATCCCAATTTATCAGGGGTTTGCGCTCTTGCGCGGCCAGGAAAAATCATCGGCGCGGCCGGGTGTGGGCTCTTTGTTTTCTGGCGCAGACTGCGTCTTCGCCGGTCGTATTGTCGGGCCGCTACCAAGCAGGACGCCGCTTTCATCCTTGTCGATATCACGCAAACTGACCGGCGCGATTCGGTCGACCGGCCTAGACGGGTCGGGCGTACCGGCTTGTGGCAAGGGTTGCTCGCCTTCCTTGCCGCCGAGAAATGATCTCAGTGGCTTTTCGGCATAGAATGCCAGTTTGCGTTTGCCCGCTGACGTGATGTTGATGCCGTCATTGGCGCGCAGGCGGGCCGTCTGACCATTGATATCGAAACCCGTCTGGGTGAAATTACCATCTTCATCAATGAAGCCGTCCCATACATCGGCAAATTTTCCGCCTGCTTTTTCGACGGCGGTACGGTAAATCTCGTTGAGCGCCAGCATATCCTGCGACATGCCTTTGGGGCGGAAGGGCGGCTGGCCAATCCAGACAAGTGGATATTTCTTGTCGCTGATCGCCTTGGTGAATGCGGCAACGCGCTTCTGATATTCCTGCGTCCATTCCGGTGAAAGCGGCTGAAGGCCATCACCTTTAATCGTCATGGCCTGACGGTCATTGGAGCCGATCATCACAACCACGGCAGCAGGCTTTTCCTCATCCAGGATTTTTCCGATATTGGCGGGCCAATCGAAATGATCGTTGCGTACAAAGCCGGAGGAACCGTTCGTACGGCTCGTCACCATAAGCCCGGCATCCGAAGCAAAGGCGACTTCGAGACCTTCAGCCAGACCGTTTCCTATGAAATCGCCGACAACCAGCACTTTCTTTGCATCCGGCTTCTTCTCGACGAAGTTCACATTCGGCGCGGTTGCGGGCGTCGGCATTGCACGCGATGTCGGAGACGCTGCTTTCGGCGCGCGTTTGGGTTTTGCCGGTCGCGCACGTCGAGGTCGGACTCGCTCATTCTGACGTTGCGGCTGTGCCTGCCGTGATCCGAACAGAAGATCGAACAGGGTGCGCGGACGCTCCTGCGCGGAGGCTATTGCAGGATCGGTGAGGATGAGCGCCAGCGCTGCAAATAAAATGCTTACGCTTTTCAGTGCGCCATATCCGAGCCGTCTTGCGTGCATTCGTCTCACCTTCTTGCTGCCGCACATATTAGCGCCGCATGACGGAAAAACAAAATGGAGCGCGCCTTGTTCGGACGCGCTCCATTTTGTTCGGGTCCTGTCCGTCAGCGGCGGCGGAGTATGGAAAGAACTTCCTTGCTCGGATGGCCGTCCGGCTGCAGGCCATTGCGCTGCTGAAACGCTTCAATGGCGGCGCGGGAGGTGGAGCCGATCTTGCCATCGATATTACCATCGTAATAGCCGAGCGCCTTGAGATGGGTCTGCAATTCTTCACGCTCGTTCATGGTGATCGGCGTGAAGGGCCGGTTCCAGTCCTGTCTCAATCCCTGATAACCGCCGATGCGGTCAGCGAGCAGGCCTACGGCCAGCGCGTATTTATCGGCATTGTTGTAGCGCTTGAGAACGAAGAAATTCTTCGTCATTAAAAACGCCGGTCCCTGACGACCATCCGGTACTTTGAGGGTAGCCTTTTCGTTCGACGACGGGAAAGGACGACCATTGGCTCGTACGAGGCCCAGCCGTTTCCATTCAGCAATCGTCAGCGAGCCGGAAGGAAATTTGCGGCCTTGAGGAAGCACCACTTCATAACCCCAGCTGCGTCCCGGTTGCCAGCCGTTGCGATGCAAGAGATTTGCAGCAGTGCCCAGCGCATCGGGGATCGAGTTCCAGATGTCGCGCTTGCCGTTGCCGTCCATATCGACGGCATAGGCCTGATAGCTCGTGGGGATGAACTGGGTATGGCCAAGCGCGCCAGCCCAGGAGCCGGAGAGGTGACCGCGGTCGATATCGCCCGTCTGGAGGATTTTCATTGCGGCGATAAGCTGCGTGCGACCGTATTTGGCGCGACGCTGGTCCGCATAGGCCAGCGTTGCCAATGAGCGGATTGCATCGCGCATCACATCGTCACGCTTGAGAATCTCGCCATAGTTGCTCTCCATGGACCAGATGGCGAGCAGGGTGTTACGGTCAACGGAAAATTTCTGTTCGATGCGCTTCAGCCACGGACCCCATTTACGCGCCATACTTTGGCCAACTGCAACGGAATTCTCATTCACGCGATTGTCGATGTAGCTCCAAACCGGTTCAGTGAATTCAGGCTGATAGCGGGCCTTTTGCAACACCACCGGATCGGGCGCATTGACGCCCGCAAAAGCACGCTCGAACGTGGAAGGTGTCACCCCGCTTTTGATCGCAACCGAGCGGAAGCTGACGACCCATTGGCGGAATTTGGCGTCGGCCAATGCATTTCCCACCGAAAAGCCTGAAGCAAACAGGGCGACCGCCATGGTTGCGGCTACCTTCATTTGCGTCGTTCGCCCGAGGGTGAATGGAAATCGCAGCATTCTGTGTTTCCCTTCTGCAATCATCTTTTTCTGCCGTCTACCGGCGCGTTTCCTTCCGCATCGACCCCACAGCACCCAGATTGCATTAACTTCTCAATACGATCCAGTGTTGAATTCGAGGTCGATTCATCGAATTGCCGAACTTAGACTGCGCAGGTTAGCATTTGGTTTACCATGGTCGCGCTCGCTCGGATTTTGTGCGAAAGTTCCAGAAATTTTGAATCAAGCATCATTAAGAGGGGGTTATTTAATGTGATGGTATTGGTTTCGCAGTTTCGTCGTTCCTTAATGAAAATGCCTTATTTGAAGTCCAGCTGTTTCAGTGTTTCAGCGAATTCGCTTCAGTGAAGATCGAGGAGAGGAATGAGTTCAATTCGGAAAATCCGCAAGGCAGTCTTCCCGGTTGCAGGTCTTGGCACCCGCTTCCTGCCCGCCACGAAATCCATCCCGAAGGAAATGCTGACGGTTGTTGACAAACCCGTCATCCAGTATGTGGTCGATGAGGCACGTGAAGCCGGCATTGAACATCTGATCTTCGTCACCGGACGCAACAAGGCTGTCATCGAAGATTATTTCGATGCGCAGGTGGAACTCTACTCCACGCTGGCCGAACGCGGCAAGACTGCCGAGCTTGAACACCTTCAGGATCTCCAGCCACAGCCCGGCACGACAAGTTTCACCCGTCAGCAGGTCCCGCTGGGTCTCGGTCACGCTGTCTGGTGCGCGCGTGAGCTGGTCGGCAATGAGCCGTTCGCTCTTCTGCTGCCGGATATGGTGATGCAGTCAAAGAAGGGCTGCCTCAAGGAAATGGTCGAGCTTTATGAACAGACTGGCGGCAATGTCATCGCCGTTCAGGAGTGCGATCCGGAAGAGGCGCATAAATACGGCATTGTCGGCAAAGGCGAGGCGATTGGAAACGGCTTCGAGATCAACCAGATGGTTGAAAAACCTGCCAAGGGCACGGCTCCGTCCAATCTCTACATCAATGGCCGTTATATCCTGCAGCCGGAGATTTTTGAACTCCTGAGCAAGCAGGAAAAGGGCGCTGGTAACGAAATCCAGCTCACCGACGCCATGCTGAAACTTGCCGATGCGCAGAAGTTCTTTGGCTTCAACTATCAGGGGCTGACCTTCGATTGCGGCTCAAAGGCGGGGTTCATCGAGGCCAATGTCGCCTTTGCACTGTGGAGGCAGGATATCCGCCCCACTGTGGAGGGCTCCATCGGTGATCTCCTGAAAACGATCAAGCCTGCATAGGCATCGGCTTCGAACGAGAGAAATCCCCGCTTTCAGAAATGGAGGTGGGGATTTTTGTTAGCGCTGAACTTTCATGCCGACATAGATGCTGTTGGCTTTATACTCGCGATCTGAAACCTTGCTGGTCAGGAATTCATGACGCAAACGTGCATCCAGACCGACAAAGCGGTTGATCCAATACGTTGCGCCTATTTGCGCACCGAGCGTGTAATCGGTTCCCGTGCCGTCCTTGTTTTCCCGGATATTGGCATCAAGCCGGGCATTGAGGCTCAAATCCGAGCGTACCTGGCGTGTGACGTCCAGGCTTGCGAAATGGAGAAGTGACCCGGCGATGCCGGGCGAAGTGGAGCTGTCAACAAGCGTTTGTGCGTAGAGGCGCACATCGGTCCCGCGCAATGGCGACCAGTTAAGCGCTGCATTTATCGACGGGCCGCCAACGTCGCCAAGACGGGGATCGTTGCTGTTGGCCCGCATATAACCAGCCGCGAATTCGCCGTTCAGTTTTTCGCCCATATCGACCATCAAACCGCCGCGCAAAGCATATTGCGATCCACTGCGATCATAGCCATTGCTGTCGACGCTCTGGTCGAAAATGCGTTTGCCCAGTTCGACCTCGGCAAAAGGCTTTAATGCCGGCGAGAGCGAAAAACCGCCGCGCAACGTGATGCTGGCATAGGTATTGTCGCGGTCTTTCTGTGAAACACTCCCACCGGAAGCAAGCTTGGCATTGCCATACATGTCATGCTCGACGCGTCCGGTCGCGCGGCCAAAAACGAGACCCAGTTCGCGTTCTACTCCAAGGCTGCCATTGAGCGTATGCACAAGCGGCCGCTTCAAAGCCCCAACAACGCCATTCGGACTGGAAGCGCTTTCACGGCGTATAGTGTAACCGGCAGCCGCGTTAACAATGGTCTCGTCGGGGAGGTCAAGGCGCAGATTGCCTTGAATATCAAGCCGCGGCTCGGAAACATCCTGCCCGGAAATGGATTTGCTGAGCGTGCCGGAGGCATCCAGCGTTGCCTGGTGACGTGACCAGTCAGACTGGGCGTTGACGCGCAAGGTTGTTTCAGAAAGCACGGCGCTGGAACCCGAGGCGCTGTTGTCGCCGTTGGATGTCGCGCGCAAGCCCTGTTCCAGTGATGGACGCAGGATAAACGAGCCAGCGCGAATGCCGACCGGCGCGAACGGATCGGCGTCCTGGGTGATGTTGCGACCCTGTTCTGGAGTCTGACGCAAATTCTCGCGCTGCGCGCGGCCTGTATCGTTGCCGGGTTGGCTGCTGATGGCGCCCACGCGCATATTATCGAGCGGGATGTCCGCTGGTTCTGTTGTGCGCACGGGCGGCTGTATGATCGCATTGCCTGCTGGCTCAATTTCCGGCGGAGAAAAAAAGCCATCGGCTTCACCGTCACGCCCGACCTGATCCGTACCTGGCGCTGCCAGGCCGCGGGTCGCCAGGGTTTGCGGACTGGAGGCGGACAATACGTCCTCCGGTACACTGCCTCGCAGATATGCATCCTGAGCGAAGGCTGGCATGTGGCCGCCTGTCAACGCCACGCCTGCCAGAAGCAGGCAACGGAGCCTGCGGGCAATAAGCGTCAATCCGCCAGATGGGGCATGGGCAATAAGCATATGTATCTTCAAACCGTCGCAACGTGGTAGACGAACGGTAAAGCCACATGGTTAATTCTTGGTTGCCGAGTGCGTTCTGCATGACGTTTCTGCTGCAACAAATATTGGACAAGCAGCGACGAAGACGCTAACCCTTGCCGCCATGGAAAAGCTCGACCAGACCCAGAACCCGGCGGATGCAGAGGCGGCAATCGCTTCCGCGTTGCGCACGATCAAAACCGAGAATGCAGGCCTCGTCGCGCTTGAAAAAGCGCTGAATAACGGCCTTTCTGGCCCCTTTGCGGATGCCGTCAACCGTATTGTCGCCGCCAGTGGACGTCTTGTCGTCACTGGCGTTGGCAAAAGCGGCCATATAGGTACCAAACTCGCAGCCACTTTCGCATCGACGGGAACCTCGGCATTTTTTGTCCATTCTGCGGAAGCCAATCACGGCGATTTGGGCATGATCGGTCGTGATGATGTGATTCTGGCAATCTCCTGGTCGGGGGAAACGGCAGAGCTGAAGGGTATCGTCAACTATTCGCAGCGATTCGGTATTCCGCTGATCGCAATCACCTCGCGAGCGGATTCGGCGCTCGGGCGCTCCGCCGATATTGTATTGCTGTTACCCAAAACGGCAGAAGCCTGTCCACATGGTCTGGCACCCACGACCTCCACAATGATGCAGCTTGCCATCGGCGATGCGCTGGCCATCGCCCTTCTGGAAGCGCGCGGGTTTAGCCCAAGCGATTTCAAAACGTTCCATCCGGGTGGTTCGCTTGGCGCAAGTCTCACGCATATTCGCGAAATCATGCATCGCGGCGAGCGTCTTCCACTTGTGAAGGCAGGCACCTCCATGCCCGATGCGATGAAGGTATTGTCCCAGAAGAGTTTTGGCTGCGTGGTGGTCATTCATGATAGCGGCGAGCTGGCCGGTATCGTTACAGACGGTGATATTTCACGCAATCTGGATCGTAATCTTTCGGAACTGTCCGTCGACGACATCATGACACGTAAGCCGAAGACCGTGAACCAGAATATGTTGGCGACGGCCGCGCTCAATACGATCAATGAGAACCATATTGGTGCATTGATCGTCGTTGAGGACAATCGCCCAATTGGTCTTGTTCACTTCCACGATCTGCTGCGGATTGGCGCGGCTTAGTTAAGAGCTGCGGGCGACTGAAACGTCCATAACATTCTATTGCCTCCCGCCTTATACCGCCACTTCGATTTCGAGCGTCATCGGATCGAAAGAGATCACTCGCACTTCCGTGCCTGCCGGCAGGTCGGGTCCCTTCACGCGCCACATCGTATCATCAATGCGGATTCGCCCGCGTCCGTTGATGATGGGTTCGGACAGCGTTGCGCGCTGGCCCACAAGCTGCTCGCCCCGACGATTGAGAAGCGGTTCATTCTGCCGATCGTCGCTGGAGCCGAAGAACCGGCGACCGATCAGAACGAAAATCACTGCCAGAACCAGGAAGAGCACGGTCTGGGCCTGCCAGCCAAAGCCGGCCGCCGATGCAAAAAGAAAAGCCGCCGCGCCCGTAACGAGCGCTGCCAGACCGAACCAGATGAAGAAAAATCCGGGTGCCATAATTTCCAGAATGAGCAGCGCCAGCCCCAGAACGAGCCAATTCCAACGCCCCAATTCAGCCAGATAGTCAAGAATCATTTCGCTCTCCCGCGAATGTCAGCCGCGACCGGTGGGCGGCACGCTGCGTGAGCGGGCAGGAGGGGCGGTCGGTGCTGGGTCGACAGGCTGTACCTTGCCGTCGCCGAATACCTCGCGCGCAATGGCGCCTATACCACCGAGCGATCCGATGAGGGAACTTGCCTCCAGCGGCATCAGCACCACTTTCTGGTTCTTGGCGCTGGCAATGTTGCTAAGGGCTTCCGTATATTTCTGTGCCACGAAGTAGTTGAGCGCCTGCACATTCCCATTCGAAACAGCGTCCGAGACCAGCGTGGTAGCCTTGGCTTCAGCCTCGGCCAGGCGTTCACGTGCTTCGGCTTCGCGTTTTGCCGCTTCCAGCTTTCCTTCCGCTTCGAGAATCTGCGACTGCTTCTGGCCTTCGGCACGCAGAATTTGCGCGTTGCGGTCGCCTTCCGCTTCCAGTACCTGGGCGCGTTTGTCGCGTTCGGCTTTCATCTGGCGCGCCATCGAATTGACGATGTCTTCTGGCGGATTGATGTCCTTGATCTCCACACGGGTCATTTTGAGGCCCCATGGATGTGCGGCTTCATCGACAACACGCAACAGGCGATCGTTGATCGCATCGCGGTTGGAAAGCAGCTCGTCCAGATCCATTGATCCCATGACAGTGCGGATGTTGGTCATGGTGAGGTTGAGAATGGCATATTGGAGGTTCGCCACCTGATAGGCGGCCTGCGCGGCATTGAGCACCTGATAAAATGCCACACCGTCGACACCGACAATGGCGTTATCACGGGTGATGACTTCCTGCGTCGGAACGTCAAGCACCTGCTCCATCATGTTCAAACGTGCGCCGATCCGGTCGAAGAACGGCACGATCAGGTTCAGACCCGGATTGAGCGTGCGCGTATAACGACCGAAACGTTCGACCGTATAATTATACCCTTGCGGCACCGTTTTGATGCCGGCAAAGAGCGCTGCCAGAACCAGCGCAGCCAGAATGAGCAGCGTGATGTCGAAACCTGTCATTGCGGAAAACCTCTTTTAAGGCAGCAGGATAAAAAGAGCCTATCACATGTTCAACATGCTGCCCTACTACTCACTTACGGCCTTGCCCTTAAATCCATCCCTGTAATTCGCGACGCACCAGCGTCTCGATGACTTTCATACCGTCTTCGCTGTCGTTAAGACAGGGGATGTGGCTGAAGTTTTCGCCGCCATTCTCATGGAAACCTTCGGCGGCTTCATTGCCGATTTCATCCACCGTTTCGAGGCAGTCGGCCACGAAACCGGGATTGAGCACAGCCATAGACTTGACGCCTTGCTTCGCGAGACTTTCCACCGTTTCGTCGGTGTAGGGCTGGAGCCATTCTTCCGGACCGAAACGCGACTGGAAGGTGGAGCGGAACTGCTTTTCGTCAAGCCCGAGGCGCGCGCGCAAAAGGCGCGAAGTCTCAAGACATTGCTGGCGATAGGGATCGCCCTTGTCGGAATAGCTCTTCGGGATACCGTGATAGGAAGCAAGGATAACTTCCGGTTTGAAGGAAAGCGTTTCCAGATGCTTTTCGATCGAGCGCGCCAAAGCCTCGATATAGACCGGCTCCGCTTCGTAAGAAGGAACGATGCGCACGGCAGGCATGAAGCGCTTCTTCATCAGCGCCTCAAAGAATTTGTCGTTTACGGTCGCGGTGGTTGTTGCCGAATATTGCGGATAGAGCGGAAACATGACGATCCGCTCGCAGCCTTGTTGCAGCAGCCGGTCCGTGACGCTTTCGATTGAAGGCTGGCCGTAGCGCATGGCCCAGTCGACAATCACATTGGGATTGTCTGCGAGAGCCGACGCCAGCTTCTCGCCCTGTGCGCGGGTATATGTGCGTAACGGAGATTCGTTGTTCTGGCGGTTCCAGATGCGGTCATACAGCTTGCCGGAACGCTTGGGGCGCGTGCTGAGGACAATGCCGTAGAGGATCGGATACCAGATCAGGCGCGGCCATTCGATCACGCGGCGATCGGAGAGGAACTCTGCCAGATAGCGTCGCATCGGGCCATAACTTGTGCCGTCGGGCGTGCCGAGATTGACCAGCAGAACCCCGACCTTCGGCAGTTTCGCTTTTGCGTCCTGGCCCGTTGTCTGGCTGGGCTTTTCTTGCACGTTGTCCATCTCGTTCATCTTCCGACTCCTGTTCTGCCGGAAAACTAGACAAAAAAAGACAAATTACAATCCTGACAATTGTCACCCACCAAATTCAAGCGACGCGGTGGTCCCGCGGCGCTAGACATTGAACTGGGTGCCGCTGTTTCAGCCTGCAGCGCCGCGGTTGAGCGAGAAGCGTGAACCGGCGGAAGAGGTGCAGTTGAGCTGTGCCGGGGAAACCAGCGCGCAGTTGACCTTGGAAGAGGTTCCACGCACGATCGAACGCATATCGATTTCGACCAGCTGCGGTGACAGATAGCGATAGTTGCCTTCTGCCAGCCTTTCGTTGGTGTCGGTGGTACGGGTTTCGAAGATACCGCCATTGAAAGAAGAGGTGATGCCGTTTGCATCCACCCAATTGCCTTCGATGCCTGCCGGTGTGCGGGAGACAACCGGGACATTGCCGCCGACTGGGCCAGTCGTTTCGCACGCTGCCAGCGCCAGCGAGAGGACTGCAAGGGGGCCGATAATGCGCAAGCGTTTCATGTCCATGCTCTCCATTAGGGATGTTTCTCGTGTGATGTATGGAAACTTACACGAAAACAAGTCCCCATTAAGAGGATAACAAAACTGTTGCGAAACTGCCGCAATGGCGGTTGCCCGGTTTGGGCCGGGCAGGTACAGTTTCTATCGCACCAGAATATTACGGAACTGCCAGGGGTCTTTGGTGTCGAGGTCCTCTTTAAAAAGATGACTGCGACCCTCGAGAGGCGTCCAGTCGGTATAATAACCCTTGACCGGCCCCAGATAATGCATTTGCACTTCAAGACAACGGCGATAGTCCATCTCGTCGGTTTCAACGATACCGCTCTGGGGATTTTCAAGTGCCCAGACCATACCTGCCAGAACGGCCGAGGAAACCTGGAGGCCCGTCGCGTTCTGATAAGGCGCAAGCTTGCGGGCTTCCGCGATCGTCAATTGTGAGCCGTACCAGTAAGCGTTCTTGTCGTGGCCGTAGAGAAGGACACCCAGCTCATCGGTCCCATCCAGAATTTCGTCTTCCTCCAGGACGTGCTGAACGGTTTGAGCCTTGCCGCCCGCGCCGAACATTTCGTCGAGCGAAAGAATGGCGTCGTTGCTGGGATGGTAGGCATAATGGCACGTCAGGCGATAGTCGAGCTTGCCCTTCTTGTCGCGCAGCGTGAAGAAATCGGCGATAGAAATTGCCTCATTGTGCGTGACCAGAAAACCATATTGCGCGCCAAGCGTCGGGCACCAGCTACGAATACGCGTATTGCCGCCGGGTTGTTCAAGAAAAATGGCGGTTTTATTGCCTTTTTTCTGCTTGCGCGCATTTTTGGGCATCCATTTCTCGTGACTGCCCCAGCCGAGTTCGGCGGGTTGCAGACCTTCTGCGATAAAGCCCTCCACCGACCAGGTGTTCCAGAACGTGTTGAAGGGTTTGGGTTTCTTGGCGCGCTGCGTATCGCGTTCGGCGATATGAATACCCTTCACACCAGCCTTTTTCATCAGCTTCGCCCAGCCGCGGCGATCTTCTGGCGCAGGCTCGATGAAATCGAGCTTCAGATCGGCGGCGAGATTAACGAGGGCTTTCTTGACAAACCACGAAACCATGCCGGGATTGGCACCGCAACATGAAACGGCCGTGGGGCCGCCCGGGTTCTTACGCTTTTCTGTGCGTACCGTTTCGCGCAGAGCATAATTGGTGCGCGATGCGTTATCTGCCTCTTCATCGAAATAAAAGCCGAGCCATGGCTCGACCACGGTGTCGATGTAAAGCGCGCCCATTTCCCGGCTGTAACGCATCAGATCGCGCGAGCCGGTATCGACTGAAAGATTGACGACGAAAGGCTGTCCTTCCACGCCGTTCAGCAGTGGCCCGAGAATCTCCTTGTGATTGTCCTTGGTAATCGCTTCCTTGATGAAGCGGATACCCTTATCGTCAAGGATTTTACGGTTCTTTTCGCTGGGATCGATGACGATCATCCGCGATTTGTCGAATTTGAAATGGCGTTCAATCAGCGGCAGGGTACCGCGCCCGATCGACCCGAAGCCAATCATGATTACAGGGCCGGTGATCTCGCCATAGACTTGCCATTTCGCTTTCGCCATTTTCTTCCTCTCTCTGGCCGCATGAATGCGGCGTTCGGGTCTGTCACCATCGTTCGGTACGACATGTGTCGAGACGATAACACAACTCCATTGAAAGAAAGAAACGTCACAAGCCTATGACATGAATACGTGTTTAACGCTTTTTTTGATTTCAGCCTTCGACGAGCTTCGCGCGGATCATGCCGCGCAGCGAGTTGCCGACAAGAATATTACGTGCATTCCTCAGCATATCCAGCGTAACCAGGCCTTCGCCTATCACGCCATTGTTCAGGAGTTCGCGACGCAAAACACCGTCGAGAAGGCCGCACGAAAGCGCCGGTGTGGTGCATGTGGCGCCGCCTACATCAAGGAAAATGGAGGTGATTGTGCCTTCGCAGACTTCGTCGCGATCGTTGAGCAGGATGACTTCATCGATTTCGGACGAGGAATACTCTTCGCGCGCTGCGATGTAGAGCTGGCGGCGGGTAGTTTTGTGACGCAGCAAAGGATCTTCGTGCCTGACGCGCGTGCTTGCCACGGCAACGCGCCAGATGGTTTGCTGCGGAAGCGGTTCGTATGTCGTTGCGGACAGGCTGACGACGCCGTCGGGCGCAAGTGTCAGCCTCAGCTTCAGGGCTTGCTCGCCCGCGCCGGCTTCGATGACCTTCTGGCGAATAGCCTCCATCTGGCAGGAGAAACCCAACTCTCGGGCAGAATTTTCAAGCCGCGCCATATGCAGATCGAAGCGCAGAACCCCCGAAAGAGGTTCCCATCGCATTGTCTCAATCAGCTGATACTCGGGCTGCGTGGTGACGGTTTCTGCTCCGTCACGAACCGTGCTTTCAGAAGACATTCCTCATACTCCGCTTGCGCCGTGGAATCGAAGACCACGCCGCCCCCGACATTGAAGATGGCACGATTTTTATCCAGAAGCGAGATCGTGCGGATGGCGACATTGAAACGCATGCGTCCACCCGGTTCAATCCAGCCAAGCGAGCCGCAGTAAATATCGCGCGGTCCGGTTTCCAGCCCGTGCAAGATTTCCATCGCACTGATTTTGGGCGCGCCAGTGATGGAGCCGCATGGAAAAAGCGCGGCAAAAAGCGCGCGCAATGATAGCCCGTCTTTCAGTTTGGCCCGTACGCGGCTGATCATCTGGTGAACCGTAGGATAGCTTTCCACCCGAAACAATTCCGGCACATCGAGCGTTCCGACTTCGCTGACCAGCGATATGTCATTGCGCAGCAGATCGACGATCATGCGGTTTTCGGCCCTGTTTTTCGGGTCGCTCATCAGAAACTGGCGGTTCGCCTCATCTTCCTCGGGCGTTTCTCCGCGTGGCATGGTCCCTTTCATGGGATGGGTTTCGATCCATCCTCCGCCGTCGACTTCAAAGAAGAGTTCCGGCGAACGTGACAGAACGATGGGGCCGCCCAGGTTACAATAGGTCGCGTATCGAACCGGCTGACGTTTCGCGAGCCTATTGAAGAGCACGAGCGGATCGCCGCCCCATTCTGCGTGAACAGGAAAGGTGAGGTTCCCCTGATAGCAGTCGCCTTCGCGCAGATGCCGATGCAAATGCTCGAAACGCGGGGCATAATCCTCGAATGACCATTCAGCGATGGGGGAACGGAGAAAGGTGGCGTTGTCCTTATCGCGGCTATGTGCCTGCGCGTCGGACGGACCGTCGAATACACCGAAACACAGCAGCGGAACCTTGCGTCTTTCGGGCAGGAGCGGCTTCAGTTTTGGCTCCAGAAGATAACCGGCTTCATAAGAGAGATAGCCTGCCAGCCATTTTCCGGCTTCGTGGGTTCGCTGCAGCGCGTCCCATGCGATTTCGAATTCATCCGGCGTGTCGGCGCGAATGATCGAAGAGGGGGCCGCAAAAAGCACTTCGCGGCCCGCTTTGTCATCCCGAAACAGGATAAATGGCTTATCGCTGCCCTGTTGGGTCACGCAACTACTCAGTCTTCCATGGCTTCGAGTTCGTCGATAATGCCTTCGATCACCGACAGGCCCTTGCTCCAGAAGTTCGGATCCGAAGCGTCAAGACCGAACGGCGCCAGCAATTCTTTGTGATGTTTGGTGCCCCCGGCTTTCAGCATGTCGAAATATTTTTGTTGAAAGCCTTTTTCCGAGTTCTGATACACGGCGTAGAGTGAGTTCACCAGGCAGTCACCGAACGCATAAGCATAGACGTAGAACGGCGAATGGATGAAATGCGGGATATAGGTCCAGAACATCTCGTAACCCGGATTGAGGCGCACCGCATCCCCAAGGCTTTCACGCTGAACGTCCATCCAGATTTCGCCGATACGCTCCGAGGTCAGCTCGCCGTCGCGGCGTTCCGTGTGGATGCGGCGCTCGAACTGGTAGAAGGCGATCTGGCGCACGACCGTATTGATCATGTCTTCGGCCTTCTGGGCCAGCATGGCCTTGCGTTCACGTT
The DNA here is from genome assembly GCF_014253075.1 of Ochrobactrum sp. CM-21-5. GTDB lineage: Bacteria > Pseudomonadota > Alphaproteobacteria > Rhizobiales > Rhizobiaceae > Brucella. The sequence goes on along the minus strand of NZ_JACLZJ010000012.1, from coordinate 29,417 downwards.
GGTCCCTCGTGCGCTCCAGCAGTGAACGGAAAGTCAGCATTTCCCCGAACACGGAAGCAGTCTCGGCGAGCGTCAGCGGCGTAGAGGCCATCAGCGCGCCCTGTTCACCAGCCAGAACCTGATGAACACCATGACCCAGCTCGTGCGCCAGTGTCATCACATCGCGTGGCTTGCCCATATAGTTGAGCAGAACGTAAGGATGGGCGGAAGGTACGGTCGGATGGGCAAACGCGCCCGGCGCCTTGCCGGGGCGGACTGGCGCATCAATCCAGTTCCTGTCGAAAAACTGCTTGGCGATTTCCGCCATTTCCGGAGCGAAATTACCATAAGCCGAAAGTACGGTCTCGCGAGCTTCATCCCAGGAGATGAGTGTCTGCGGCGTTTCCGGCAATGGCGCGTTGCGATCCCAGTTTTCAAGCTTCTCGAGGCCCAGCCACTTGGCTTTCAGGGCATAGTATCGATGTGAAATGCGCGGATAGGCATCTTCGACCGCCTTGGCGAGCGCATCAACCACCTCGCGTTCGACGCGGTTGGCAAGATGGCGGCTATCGGCAATATCCTGGAAACCATGCCAGCGGTCGGAGATTTCCTTGTCTTTGGCAAGCGTATTGGTGATCAGAGTAAAAGTGCGCAAGTTGGCGCCGAATGTTTTGGCAAGCGCTTCGGACGCCTTTTTTCGCACGGCCCCGTCTGCGTCCTGCAGCATGTTCAGCGTCGGTTCGATGGACAGTTCCTCGCCGTCGATTTCGAACCGCAGTCCTGACATGGTTTCATCGAAAAGGCGGTTCCAGGCGCTATAGCCGGTGATCGATTTTTCATGGAAAAGCTGTTCCAGCTTGTCGTCAAGCTGGTAGGGCTTGTCCATGCGCAGGTCTTCCAGCCACGGACGATAGTGGCCAATGGAGGCATTGGCATCCATTGCCTTTTCCAGGGTCGCGTCATCTATACGGTTGATTTCGAGACCAAAGAAAATCAGATGGGTGCTCGCGTCCGTCAGTTTCTGCTGCACATCGCCAAAAAGCTTCATGCGTTTGGGGTCGGTCGTATCGCCGTAATAATAAAGGCCGGCGAAGGAACCGATGCGTCCCATCAGTTCGGAAAGTACTTCGAATTCCTTGATAGCTTTGATAAAATCGCCGCCATTCATCTTGGCGACCTCATCGCCGAGCGTGCCCTTCCAGCGCGCCTCGAAACTTGCCGAATCCCTTATTGCTTTTTCGATGTCAGCTTTAAGCTCCGGGCCATCCGGAGAGGGATAGAGGTCAGCCAGATTCCATTCCGGCAGCTTGCCGAGATCAGCCTTTTCAACTGCCACGGGGTCGCCAGCCGGTGCGTGCCGAACGGTGTTAAAAGAAACAGATACTGAAAAACGGGTCATGAGCATTCTCCTATTGGCCTTCTTCTCGCATGTCTTGCCAGGATCGCCAATAGGCGGGAAAAGCGCTGTGAATTTTGGCGTTCTGTTCTTTAAATTCGAGTTTATAGCCCGGATTCAGGATACAAAATTTGCAATTGTGATGCCGGGCTATATTTAGTGCCTTGCAATCATTGAGACTTTGGCTCCAAATAGCGCGCCTGGAATATGAGACATTTAAAGTGTTGAAATGTTTGGGCGCGAGAACTCCACAGGTTGATTATAGCTGTTAATGGGCACGCGCATTCTCATAGCGGACGACGATCCGATTCATCGACGCAATCTCGAAGCGATAGTCTTGCGTATGGGCTACCGCACGATCCTTGCGGATGGCGGAGCGAGCGCGCTCGCGTTTATCAGCCAGCGTAAAGACATTGTTCTCATGCTGCTTGATCTGACCATGCCCGACATGGATGGATTTACTGTCCTGGCGAGAATGCGTGAAGCAGGAATTTTAATTCCTGTTATCGTTCTGACCCAGAGTGACGATCTCCAGCGCGTGACGCAGGCCATTAAACTGGGCGCGGTCGATTTTGTTGCCAAGCCCGTCATTTTCGAGCGGGTCCAGGTCTCTATTGCCAATGTTTTGAAGATTGACGCGCTGACGCACGAGCTGAAGCGCGCGCGCTCGTCACTGAAGGCGCATCTCACTCTGTCCGACATGGCCACCAAAAGCCCCGAGATGGAAAAAGTGGTGACGCTTGCGCGTCGCGCTTCCGCACTGGATGCCCCATTATTGATAGAGGGTGAACCGGGCAGCGGCAAGGAAACACTGGCTCGCGCGATTTGCAGCGGAGGCAGCCGGTGGCGAGGCCCCTTCATCCCTGTGGATTGCCGGTCGCTTGTTCACGATAATGCGGATGAAGTTCTGTTCGGGTCCACCGTGGCGCATCGTGATGCCGATCCCATTAAAACGATTGGCAAGCTGGCGGAGGCCGATGGCGGAACGCTGTTTCTCGATGAGGTCGGCGCGCTTCCTCGACATACGCAGATACGGCTATTTGCGGCAATGCAATCGGGGCAATCAGGCCGTTATCAAATCGGTGCATCAGGTGAAGGTATCGTGTCGAATGCCCGGGTCATGGCTTCAACCAGCCGCCCGCTGGCCGATCTGGTCGATATGGGCCGGTTTCATGCCGGACTTTATCACCTGCTCGGCTCGTTCTCCATCTCGATGCCGGCGTTGCGCAACCGTTTTGAAGATATACCGATTCTTTTGCATCAGTTTTTGATGAGCTATGCCAGTGAAGAGAGGCTGGGGCACATTACCGGCATTGCACCGCATGCGATGGAAAGGCTCAAAGCTTATCACTGGCCCGGCAATGTGCGCGAACTCAAGAATGCCGTTTATCGTGCGGTTTTGCTGTGCGAGTCCGGCGAACTGACGGTCGGTGATTTTTCCCAACTGGATCTGGGGCTCGATGACGCGCAGAAAACGGCATTTCGTTCGACGCGGCTGAACCTCATAGAGGCCGTTCAAGCGGAGGATGAAGGGCAGCGGCATTCGGGTGTTTTCATCGGCGTCAATATGGATGGCGAGGTGCGAACGCTCGCAGCAGCGGAAGAGGAAATGATCCGGTTCGCAATCGCCCATTATGACGGTCAGATCAGTGAAGTGGCACGCCGTCTGGGCATCGGAAGAACCACGCTTTATCGCAAGCTCAAGGAATATGGCATCGATGTGGCATCCATATCCGGCAAGGGTTCCGAGGCTGACGGCGACGGTCTCGACGTAACTTTGAACCGGGCAATTACCCGATAAGCACTACATAACCTTTTGAATTTTAGTGACTTCTTATTGTGGTGCTGTTTATTCATACAGCGTGCTGGGGCATTCAAAGCCTGTTAATAATTTTTTCACCATGGTGAAAATAGATGCGCTGGTGTGTCTTTTTTGCCATGGTGTTTCCTCATTTGTTGTTCACTAAGCGTCCATTAACCATTAAATCCGACAATCGGAGCTCTGGCAAAGCTTTCACGGACAACCCTGCAAGGTCCTGGGCGATGCTTCTTGGGGGCGGACATAAACGGTAAGGCGATACGATTCGATGAACAGCATATCGACCATTAAAACGCGCTTTGCACAGGTTTGGACCGGAGCGAAGTTGCGCGTGTCTGTCACCTCTGCTTTCGTCGCTGCTGCGGTTGTCATGGCGCTCTGTCCTTCACAGGCTTCCGCCGAAACCCGCGCTCTCAAGCTCTATTACGTCCATACCGGTGAAAAGGCAGAGATCCCTTTCAAGAAGAATGGACGATACCTTCCCGATGGGCTGAAGCGGCTGAATGTCTTTCTGCGTGACTGGCGCCGCAACGAGCCGACCCGAATGGACCCGCGCCTTTTCGACTTGGTCTGGCAAGTCTATCAGTCAACAGGCTCGCGCGAATATATCAATGTCGTGTCCGCCTATCGTTCACCGGCAACCAACAATATGCTGCGCTCGAAAACAAAAGGCGTGGCCAAGAACAGTCAGCATCCGCTTGGCCGGGCCATGGATTTTTACATTCCCGGCGTTAAGCTGGCCAAGCTGCGTGCCATCGGCATGCGCTACCAGATCGGCGGCGTCGGCTACTATCCGCGTTCCGGCTCGCCCTTCGTTCACATGGATGTCGGTAATGTGCGCTCCTGGCCGCGCATGAGCCGCCGCGAGCTGCTGGCTCTGTTTCCCGATGGCAAGACCGCCCATCTCCCGGCAGATGGCAAGCCGTTGCCAGGTTATCAGCAGGCGCTTGCTATGATCGAGAAACGCAAATCTAGCGGCGGCTCGGTCATGATGGCGAGCAACACGTCATCATCGCGCAAGAGCAAGTCGCTTCTTGCTGCGCTCTTCGGAGGCGGGGCTGACGAGGAGGAAGATAATGCCGATGCGGGCACCCGGCCGGCAATTGCACGGCCCGCCCGTGCGCCCGCTCCTGCCAAGGCTCCGGCGGCTGTGCCGGAAGCGCCGGCCCAGCAGCGCGAGACGATGATTGCGGCACTGCCCGCACGCGATGCGCCGCTTCCGATGCAGGCTCCGCGCCCAGAAACCGGCCTTGACGGGCAGGCGCAGGCCGCTGACGTGCCGATTGCTGCGCTGAATGTACCGCTTCCGGGGCGCAAGCCGGAAATAGCGCCGCAGGATGCTATAGCGCTGGCCTCTGCCGAGCAGCCGGCTGATGCGGCCGTTGTCGCACGTGCCGCAGTCGATGCCAACACCACACAGATGGCTGATGCCGGTACGCCGACTCCAATAATGAACGGTTTCGTGCCGATCCCGTCTGCGCGTCCGCATCAGGATGCGGGTAATGTTCAACTGGCAGCTGCCGTGATTCCGGCAACCCGTCCGGAACATCCGGCTGCAACTGGTCAGGATGCGATTGCAGCTCTTGTGAACAGTCAGCAGAATGAAGAGCCGCAACTTGCCGAAGCGAGTAATGTATCTGTGCCAAAGCCTGGTGAATCCGCAGCATTCCCGCTGCCGGAAGAAGCACCGCGGGCAAATACGCAGCTTGCCATGCTTTCCAAGAAGGATGAGATCGGTGAACTGATCGCGCCGCCTGCTGATGACTACGACTATGATGTCAAGCCTGTCGCGCCGCCCACGCCCAAACCGGTTGTGAACCGTGAACAGACCGCGTCTGTTGTCAAGCCTGCACCGGCGCTAGCGGCTGCTGCATCCAAGCAGGTTGCTTCAATCGGCAAATCCGCCAATACCGGTGTCCGCACGACGACCAAAGGTGCACGCCGGGTTGCCAAGGCGCCTTCAAGGCCGCGCCCTGTGGTTCAACCGGCCTCCATGCTGTCCTCGGACGTCGCCATGTCAACCGAGCCTGTATCGCGCACGGTTCCTGTCACCAATCCGGTTCTGCGCAATGATGCGCTGCGTGCCGCGCCGACCATGGTCTACACAGCCGGTTTCCAGCGCGGCGATCTCCCAAGCGAACGCGCCAATCAGTTCCGCGGCAATGCTGTGACCTTCCTGACTGTGGCGAAGTTCACCGAGACGAATTAATCGTTTTCATGAGCGAAAAGAAAAGGGGCCTCTGAGGCCCCTTTTTTCATTCCGCGATTTCTGATGAGTCAATCCTTCAGGCTGGCGGCATCGCTCGCAAGTTTGGTGATGGCGTCCCAATCGCCTGCTTCGACGAGTTTCTTCGGCGCGACCCACGAGCCGCCGACGCAAACCACATTGGGCAACGACAGATAAGTCTTGGCATTGGCGAGGCTGATGCCGCCTGTGGGGCAAAAGAAAGTGTCCGCAAGTGGCGAAGACAGGGCCTTGAGGAAGGAAGCGCCACCTGCCTGTTCGGCAGGGAAGAATTTCAGATGCGTATAGCCTTCCTCGCGCAATGTCAGCATCTCGCTCGGAGTGATGGCTGCGGGCAGAAGGGGAACGTTGCTGTCATTGGCCGCATCGATGATTTGCCTGGTGGCGCCAGGGCTGACGATGAAGCGTGAACCGGCTTTGGCCGCTTCCTCATATTGTTTGGCATTCAAAATCGTGCCCGCGCCGACGATCGCTTCAGGCACTTCAGCTGCAACGGCGCGGATTGCATCGAGCGCCGCTGCCGTGCGCAGGGTGATTTCAATGGCGGGCAGTCCGCCCTTGGCGAGCGCACGCGCCAGCGGAACGGCATGTTCCACCTTGTCGATCAATAGAACCGGAATGACCGGTTGGCCTTTCATGACGGGAACGAGGAGATCGGTTTTCTGCGGCATGGGATTGCTCGACTGTTGGAGTGGATAAATCGATTTAAATCCCCGGCGGTGGTTTGTCCACCGCCGGAGTGCTTGTTCGTCATGCAGCCTTCATAAAGCGGCTGAGCTGTTTTTGCCAGCGTTGGTAGGCTTGAGCCATACGGCTGTCATACCTGTTGCGGGCGAAGGCCGGTCCGTTGTAGCGACGAGCGAAGTTGCGCCAGTCGCACGCCTGCATCACGTCTATCAGTTCTGCCTTTTCGATGAAGCGCAGCATCAGTCGCGTCTGACCGGCAACCGAACCGCGCGCTTCCGCCACAAGGTCATCGACGGCGGAATAGCCAAGCCATTCCCAATGCGCACCCATGACTTGCCCCAGTCCCCAGGATGTGGATTCCAATGCTGCTTTCCTGCTCAGGCCGATGGCTTGCTCAAGCAGGAGCCAACGAGCTGCTTGCGACTTGGGATTGCGTATCTGTCCAGCAACCGGCGCGGACAGGCCATTGGCTCGGGCATAGTCGCGCAGGCGTCCGGAAAGCCTGCGGTCGAAATAATGGCCCTCGAAACGGATGGCAGGTTCTTTGTGACCGTTTACGTCAAACAGAGCACTTCCGCCGCTCTCCACTTCCGCAACCGCCAGCAATGCCGCAGGATCAAGATTTGCCTGTTGTGCCATCGTCGTCAGGGCGTCTACCGTTTGTCTGTCGAACATGCGCTTCTCCTCTTGGATGTTGATCGTCGAGGCTGATTTTCGGCTCTCATGGCCGCAGGGGGATAAAGGTGACTTGAATTCGCCGTTTGCGGGGATTAGTTGCGGAGTAAATTTTCAAAGAAGACAGAACCGATGAACAATTTGCCTTTCACCGTTGCCGCCCTTTATTGCTTTGCGCCTTTGCCGCAATATGAAAGCCTGCGCGAGCCGCTGGCCCAACTTTGCTGTGCAAACGGCATCAAGGGCACGCTGCTTCTGGCTGCCGAAGGCATCAATGGAACCGTGGCCGGATCGGCGCAGGCGATTGAAAAGCTCGTCCGGCACATCACAGCCATTCCGGGGCTAACCGAGCCGGAACTCAAATATTCCCATGCCAGTGAAATGCCGTTTCATCGCATGAAGGTGCGGCTGAAGCGCGAGATTGTGACCATGGGTGTGGATGGCATCGACCCATTGAAAAGCGTCGGCACCTATATTGCGCCGCAGGACTGGAACGCGCTGATTGCCGATGAGAACACCGTGGTTGTCGATACGCGCAACGATTATGAATATGCCATCGGCACATTCGCAGGGGCGCTCGATCCGCAGACCAAGACTTTTCGCGAGTTTCCGGATTGGGTTGAGCAGAACCGCGACAAGCTGGAAGGCAAGAAGATCGCCATGTTCTGCACCGGCGGTATTCGCTGTGAAAAGGCAACTGCCTTCGTGAAGGGGCTTGGCTTCGATGATGTCTTTCATCTCAAGGGCGGCATCCTGAAATATCTCGAAGAAGTGCCGCGTGAAGAAAGCATGTGGAACGGCGAATGCTTCGTGTTCGATGAGCGTGTCGCCGTTGGACATGGGCTTGCCGAAAGCGATGTCGAGCTTTGCCGCGCCTGCCGCCGCCCGATTTCGCCGGAAGACAAGCTTTCGCAGTTTTTCGAGGAAGGCGTTTCATGCGCGGGTTGTTATGACGAACGCACACCAGACGATCGGGCCCGTTATGCCGAGCGCCAGAAGCAGGTGAAGCTTGCCGAAAAACGCGGCGCGCACAAGCATATCGGCAGCTGATGCCGCATCGCGGCTCGCAGGACTAGCCAAACGGGTTGCGGCGCATTATGGTGGCTTTTGTTTCGGAACGATCTGAATTCGTTACGGAATTTTGGGCGGCTTTTGCATGGACGCCCGTGCATCAAGGGTTTGACGGCATCCGGGTCGCGTTTGCCTCCATCACACCCATCATCGCAAGTCAGAGCATTGGACGGTCCGATGCTTTGAGCAGGAACAACGCCGGTTTCTCCGGTGGATGATGGTTTTTGCCCGTCGTTACGGGCAATATGGAGGATATTCATGAAGAAACTGATTGCCGCATTTCTTTTCACTGTTGCCGCTGTTGCCGCCTCTGTCGCTCACGCTGCCGAGAAGGTGACGGTTTTCGCCGCAGCCAGCATGAAAGACGTTATCGAAGAAGCCGCCAAGCAGATGAAAGCTAGGGATGGCACGGAAGTGGTTGCCTCTTTCGCCTCTTCGTCGGTTTTGGCCAAGCAGATCGAGCAGGGAGCTCCGGCGCAGATTTTCATCTCCGCCGATCTCGACTGGATGGATTATGTCGAGAAGGCCAACACCATCGACAAGGCTTCGCGCAAGGTGATTGCCGGCAATGCCCTCGTGATAGCAACGCAAAAGGATGCGCTCAAGGGTGAAGTCAAGGATTTGCTGGGCGCCGGACGCTTCGCGATGGGTGATCCGTCGAATGTCCCGGCGGGCAAGTACGGCAAGGCAGCGCTGGAAAAACTCGACATCTGGAAAGACGTCGAGAAGAATGCGGTCTTTGCCGAGAACGTACGCGTTGCTCTGCAATATGTGAGCCGCGCCGAGGTGAAAGCGGCTATCGTTTACGCGTCGGACCGCGCGGCGGCACCGGAATTGGTCGAAGCCTATCGCTTCCCTGTGACAAGTCATGCGCCGATCCTCTATCCCGCGGCTCTCATTGAAAACAACGAAAGCGATGCCGCCAAAGCTTTCCTCGCTTTCCTTGAAAGTGATGTGGGTCAGGCGATCATCAAGGACAAAGGCTTCGTAGGTGCTGCGGAGGCAACTCGGTAATGATGGCCAATGATGATGGAAAGTAATGTCTGGCAGATCGTATCTCTGTCGCTCCGGGTTGCCGGAATAGCTATCATAGTCGCTCTGCCAGTCGCCTTTGCCGTCGCATGGATTCTTGCCCGGTTCAATTTTCCGGGCAAGTCGCTGGTGCAGGCCATCGTCACCATGCCACTGGTTTTACCGCCGGTGGTTACGGGCTATCTGCTTTTGATCCTGTTCGGCGCGCGCGGAGCGTTGGGTGTTCCTTTGCAGGAGTGGTTTGGTCTTTCCTTTGCTTTTCGCTGGACGGGTGCGGCGCTGGCGGCGGGCATAATGGCGTTTCCGCTGCTCGTCCGCCCCATACGCCTGTCGATGGAGGGACTGGATCGCGGGCTTGAGGAAGCGGCGCGCACGCTTGGTGCCAGCCGGTTTGTCGCCTTCTTCACGGTCATCCTGCCACCGTTGCTGCCGGGTGTGCTTGCCGGGGCTGTGCTCGGTTTTGCCAAGGCATTGGGCGAGTTCGGTGCCACGATCACCTTCGTTTCCAACATTCCGGGCGAGACGCAGACCCTGTCGCTTGCTATCTATGCGCTGATGCAGACCCCCTCCGGCGACGCTGAGGCTTTACGCCTGATCGCCGTGTCAGCCGCAATTTCCATTGCTGCCGTAATCCTGTCTGAATGGTTGCAGCGCAAACTTGCCGGAGAAGCAAAATGAGCGGGCTTGTTGTCTCTATTGCAGGCCTCAACGGCAAATTTCCCGTTGAGGCCGATTTCGCCGCCGACTGGGGGATCACAGCACTGTTCGGCCATTCCGGTGCAGGCAAGACGACCCTGCTGAAAATGATCGCAGGCACGTTGCGCCCCGAAAGAGGGCGCATTGCTGTGGGCGATTTTACGCTTTTCGATGCCGATGCCGGAATAAATCTGCCGCCGGAAAAACGCCGCATCGGCTATGTGTTCCAGGAGGCACGTCTTTTCCCGCATATGAGCGTGAAGCGCAATCTGGCCTATGCCCGCTGGGCCGGGTATAGGCAGGCCACGCGCAGCTTTGACGAAGTCGTAACGCTGCTCGGTATCGAACATCTTCTCGATCGACGTCCATCGACGCTTTCGGGTGGCGAGCGTCAGCGGGTTGCCATTGGCCGGGCGCTCCTGTCAGATCCGGCACTTCTGTTGCTCGATGAACCGCTGTCCTCTCTCGATTATGCGCGCAGGCAGGAAATTCTTCCCTTTATCGAACGCCTGCGTGACGAGAACCATGTACCGATTGTCTATGTCAGCCATGAGATCGATGAAGTTGCGCGGCTTGCGGACGAGATCGTGCTGCTGTCCGGCGGCAAGGTGACGGCAAGCGGTGCGGCGGCGGATGTCTTTCCCCTGATCGATGCGGAAGGTGAAGGTGGGGGTGTGCTACTGGAAGGCATGGTTTCTTCCTACGATAATCGCTACAGGCTGGCGGAGATTGATCTGGGCGGCGCGTCGTTCCAGTTGAGCGACATAGGTCTGAAACAAGACATGCATGTACGGCTGCGTGTGCGAGCCCGTGATGTTTCCATTGCACGTAAAGCGCCGGAAGCGATCAGTATTCGCAATGTGCTGCCGGTGACCATTACCGGGGTCGAGGCTGGCGAGGGGCCGAATGCGCATGTTTCGCTCGATTTTCAGGGGCGTCGTCTTGGGGCGCGGCTGACGCGGCGTTCGGTCGATGAGCTGGGCCTGGCCGAGGGCGATCAGGTGGTGGCGCTTGTGAAGGCCGTATCGGTGGATCGCTCAGCCGTCCGGGAAAAATGACACAGAGACAATAATCCGGTTTCGGCAAGGCAGGTTTTGTGCTCCTGTTGCCCGGTTGGGAGAATAGCATGACTGATTTGCTGAACTGGACGCCGCGTCCAAAGCCAGAGCGCAAGGTACTCGAAGGCCGCGATGTGCGGCTGGAGCCGCTGGACCCGGAGAAGCATGGCGACGAACTTTTTGTAGCTTCCTCGGTGAGCGATGCGGACCAGCGTTTTACCTGGCTGTTCGAGTCTCCTCCCGCAACCCGTGAAGAGTTTGCGCCGTGGCTCGAAAAGGCGTCCAAAAACGACGATCCGCTGTTTTTCACCGTCATCGACAAGGCGAGCGGCAAGGTTGCCGGGCGGCAGGCGCTGATGCGCATCGATCCTACCCATGGTGTGATCGAAATCGGCAACATCTATTGGGGACCGCTAATCTCGCGCAAACCGGCTGCCACGGAAGCGCAGTTCCTGTTCATGCAATACATTTTCGACGAGCTTGGCTATCGCCGCTACGAATGGAAATGTAATAACGACAACCTGCCGTCCAAGCGTGCGGCCGAACGTTTTGGCTTCCAGTTCGAAGGTATTTTCCGCCAGCATATGGTGGCGAAAGGCGGGAACCGCGATACGGCGTGGTTTTCCATTCTCGATAGCGAGTGGCCCGGGCTGAAAAGAGCTTATCAGGCATGGCTTGCGCCGGAAAACTTTGATAGTGACGGTCAGCAAAAGAAGAAGCTTGAGGAGTTTCGTGATCTTGGCTGAACCGAAGAAGAGCAATCCGGCAATTGCCGCAGCCATCATCCTGATCGGCTTCGGGGTGCTTGCCTATTTTGTGCCCAGCATCATGCTGGCGCTGGGTGAACGCTCGCAAATTGCGGCGATCATCTTCCCGATTGTTTTCGTTCTCGGCTTCTTCGCTATTTTCTGGTTGCGCTCAAAACGACAGAAACGCGATTAACCTATTAACGAGGCGCTGAGCAACAGCGCACCCGTCAGTACAATGAACAAGGCGGCAGCCACTTCGATTGCTGCTTTCAGGCGTCCTGACATGGCATGAATGCCCGCAAAGCGTAGCGCGGTGTTTTTTGCGGTTACGGCCAGCGTGGCGAGAACAGCCACGGTGATGAACGTGCCGAAAGCCATGGCGAAAACCGACAGCAGTCCGCCAATCATCAGGCCGTTCAGAAGCGCGAAGGTAAGCACGATCAGCGCACCGGAACAAGGGCGCAGGCCCACGGAGAAAATCGCAGACCACGCCGTCTTCCAGTTGAAATCGTCACCGAGCATCGACGGATCGGCGATATGGGAGTTGCCGCATGCCGCACATACATCGCCTTCACCGATAAAGACGTGATCAGTTGCCGTTGCAGCGGGTTTGTAATTGAGTTTCACAGTGGTTCCGGCTGCCGCCGCACGAGTGGTTTGCGAAATGCTGCCCTGCCATGTCGGGCCTGAGGCGATAGCCGGCTGTGGTGCTGTGGCGAAAAGCGACGAAACCTGGCTGGGCTTCGCACCCTCGCGCTTCTTGAAAAGCAGCGGCAGCTTGCGCACCAGCAGCCACAAGCCGAAAAACAGCACAAGTGCGAAGCTTGCGACTTCCATGTAGCGGGCGGTCTGGTTCATGGAAATGCCAGTACCGCGCAATGCAAACCACGCCAGTCCCACCACGATGATCGCCATAACTGCCTGCAACAGCGACGAAATCAAGGAAAGGAAAATGCCGCGCTTTAGCACGGTTTCGTTGGCGATCATATAGGATGAGATGACCGCCTTGCCGTGGCCGGGGCCGGCTGCATGGAAGATGCCATAGACAAAGGAAAGGCCAACGAGAATCGAAGCCTGCCATGGGTCGTCGCGCATGGCTTTCAGCGCGTTGGTCATGGCGAGATAGAATGTGCGCTGCTGTTCGTTCATCCAGAGGATGATATGCGCAAAGGGGCCAGTCGGCTTCATCGCCACCTCATTTGCGCCGATGCCGAGCGATGACTGCGCATAGGCCTGCGCGATGATCATCGTGAGGCAAAGAGTGAGGATGAGGGTCGCCGGCTTTCTCATCAACCTGTTTTTCCTTTTGTTGCGCAAGCTATCTCAAGGCGGGTCGCGAATATTTTCGACATATCTGTGCCCGTCGGGTCGTTGAAGAATGCATCGGTCAGCGTCGCCTGATTCTGGGCGATGGCTTCGTCGGGGTCGGGGCGCACGACCTTTGATGTGCAGCCTGGGGGCAGGCCTTTGACGACCAGATCGCTGTCGTTCATATAATCAATGGCCGTGTAGAAGGTCGGGTCATAGACCCCGAAACTAACTTTATGGCCCGGCCCCAGCTTGAGTGGTTTTTCCGGTTTGCTGGTAAAAATAATCAGGAGGCGATTGTCGGTGAAATCTGCTGCAAGATCGCTCGGTCTTGCCATTTTTACGGCCTTGCCGTCGTGCTCGACGGTCTGGAAATATTTGAACTCGGCAATCGAGCCATTGATGACGTGGGCAAGGTCGATCAGCTCATTTTGGTCGAGCTGAAGATCGCCGTTTTTGTCGAATTCCATCAGCACGGTCGAGGAGAAAACATCATCGAAACGCCACACATGCGCAAGCTGCTGCACTGTGTTGTCTGGTGCGATGGTCAGCTCCAGTCGGGCTTCGGCGAAGACATGCGGATGCGCGCGCGCTGCTGTTGGCAGAAGGCTCGTAATAGATATTACCGCAGCAGCAAGCCGGAAAAGCCTGCCTTTATGCCATGACGATGAATCCCGCATGAATGTATTCCGTGAGAGTTACCTAATGCTCAAATCTGAAGGCGGCGAAAGTGGGACGCCTTCAACAAAAATTACTCACGTTCCTTGAACCATTGAGCAAGAAAATCCACCAGAGCGCGAATTTTAGCCGGCAAATAGCGGCGATGAGGATAAACGGCATAGATGCCGCCGTCCTTGACTATGAAATCTTCAAGACAGGCAACGAGCCTGCCGCGCTCGATTTCTTCCTCTGCAATGAAGAACGGTAATGAACAAAATCCCAGTCCGGCAAGTGCAGCATTCTTGGTCGCGACAGGACTATTCACTTCGATCGGCCCATGAACCGTTACTGTCATCATTGAGCCATCCGTATTGCGGAAATGCCAGTTGTTGCGCGAACGGGCATTGGTGTCGATGATGCACGGCTTGTCGGCCAGCTCCTCCGGACGCTCCGGTTTGCCCACGCGGGCGATGAGTTCCGGCGCGCCGCAAAGCACAGAATGAAACGGGGATAACCGCTTGGCGATCAGCGACGAATCCTGCAGGCGCGTGATGCGGATGGCAAGATCGAACCCTTCCTCGACCAGATCGACGAAGCGGTCATCCAGCCGCACGTCAAGTACGATTTCCGGGTGGGCAAGGCAGAAATCGATCAACGACTGACCAATCACTGCATCGGCAAATGTGCGCGGAGCCGATAGTTTTATGCGCCCACGCGCATCCGAACTCGTCTCGCTCACGGCATCCTGGAGTGCATCGATCTCACGAATGATTTCTATTGCGCGGTGATAATAGGTATGGCCCGCCTCTGTGAGCGAAAACTGGCGGGTAGTGCGGTTCAGAAGCCGTGCGCCCAGTTCGTCTTCCAGTTCGCGCACATATTTGGACAGCAACGCTTTAGAGCGCCCGATCTTGCGCGCCGCAGCAGAAAATCCTTCTGCTTCGACCACATCGATAAAGGCACGCATGCGTGTAAGAGTGTCCATAGCTTAGCCCCGTTTTGCAATCATGTTTGTGGCCAGAGCGATCAGCGCCCGGTCGCTGCCGCGCGGCCCGATAAAGGAAATACCCAAAGGTGCGCCGTGGACCTGCCCCAATGGCACTGTAATCTGCGGCAGGCCTGAAAGCACGGAAAGACAAAGCAGGCGCAGGGCCCGTTCGCGATAGGCTTGCAGGGCCTCGAACGGCTCTTGCGCCAAAGGTGCGGCACCAGGCACGGTGGGCAACGCCAGAACCGCACCTTCACCGACGATGTTTTCAAGCTCTTCAGTGAAATGCGAGCGGCGTTCACGCTGCCGGGCCTCGACATCCGGCGTGATTTGCGAACCGAAATTAAAACGGTCGGCAACGCCAGGGCCAAGCTGGCGCTCACCGGATGAAATCCAGTCGCCGTGGGTTGCCCATGCTTCCGCTCCCTGTATCTGCCGGAAGCAGAGATAAAGTTCGTCTATGGAAAGCGTCGGCTGCTGCGCTGCTTTTAGGCTGGAAAAATAGGAGCGCACTTCTGCGAACATGGCGCGATAGGCGTCTGTTTCCTCTCGACCGAGCAGAAGCTGCTCCAGAACAGGCATATAGAGAAGTTGTGTCAGCTTGAAGTCTTGTGCATCTTCGCCGAGTAGAAGGTCGCCGACCTGGATGTAAAGTTCGCTGTCGCGCGCGAACCAGCCAATGGTGTCGAGCGATGGGGCCAAGGGCATAACGCCTTCGAGCGGAATGCGGCCATGGGTAGTGCGCAGGCCGACGAGGCCGCAGAAACTTGCAGGCGCGCGGATGGAGCCGCCCGTATCAGAGCCGAGCGCTATGTCGGCGATCCGGCCCGCCACGGCTGCAGCGGACCCTGATGACGATCCGCCAGTCACCCGGTCCGGCGCTGCCGGATTGATCGGAAAAGGATAATGCGAATTCTGTCCCATTAAAGAGAAAGCAAGTTCATCGGTCTGGGCCTTGCCGGTAAAGTTCGCACCAGCAGCGAGCAGATTTTCGACTACGGGAGCCGACTTTTCTGCCGGTGGTGATTCGGCCAGTATCTGCGGATTGCCGCATCCCGTAGGCATTCCGGCCACATCATAGATGTCTTTCACGGCCAGCCGTTCGCCTTTGAGCGGCCCATCCGATGCGTGAGCAGGGAACTTTTTGGGGGTAGCAATGATGGCGTTGAAGCGGTCGAAAGGGGCCATTGTTCACAACTTGGGCGGTTTATCGGCGTTTATCGTTAATCAGAACCGAATGCGGATGGCAGAATGTTTCACTAATATTGAACAATGGCAAGCGCGCGCTGTGAGCAAGCGCTCGTAAAAATATACGCGCTGAGAGAAAAATTGTCATTGAATGGACACGACTTTACGCTTATATCGCGCTTGCCCAAAGTCGCACGTGCCTGTGGGTGTCCGCCGATCCTCGAATGGTGAGGAATTCGGTACGGTACCTGGACCTAACCGCTCCAGTCGATCTGTTGGCCAACCGCCAGATCGAGGACATCTTGAAGCAACGACGGTGCGGGCCTTTCTAGTGTCTTTCGGCTGTCCAAAAGCCGAAATTACTGAAGAGGCACACCTTCATTGCCAGAAGTGCGGATGCGGTTCTCCAATTCCAATCCAAGGCAGACAAAGCGGAGTAACGCGGGTTTAGCGTTGTTCCATCGCCGTATGAGTTTTCGCGTGATCTCAGCATCTCCAAAGGCTGATCTCGCTGCGGATGCGCTCATGCACACTTTGTCCCCTTTGACGCGGCAGCAAAGATAGCCGCATGGGAGAACGACCATGGCAACGCAGCGTATCATCGACTTCCTCAATACTCGCCGTCCAGATGGCCCTTGCCTCGTCGTCGATACCGATGTCGTGCGCGAGAACTATCAGAGCTTTGAAAAGGCCCTGCCTTACTCGCGCATCTTCTATGCGGTGAAGGCAAATCCCGCGCCGGAAATCCTGCGTCTGCTCGCTTCGCTCGGCTCCTGCTTCGATACAGCATCCGTTGCTGAAATCGAAATGGCGCTTGAAGCTGGCGCCACGCCTGACCGTATCTCCTATGGCAACACCATCAAGAAAGAGCGTGATATCGCGCGTGCTTTCGAACTGGGTATCCGCCTTTACGCGGTCGATTGCGTGGAAGAAGTGGAAAAGATCGCCCGTGCAGCCCCCGGCGCCCGCGTGTTCTGCCGTGTGCTGACCGATGGCGAAGGCGCCGAATGGCCGCTGTCACGCAAGTTCGGCTGCGTGCCTGCCATGGCCGTGGATGTGCTTCGCCACGCAAAGGTGTTCGGTCTCGACGCATATGGCGTATCGTTCCATGTGGGCTCGCAGCAAACGGACCTTACCGCCTGGGATCGCGCACTCGGCGATGCGGCTTCGGTATTTCGCACGCTTGCCGATGAAGGCATTGTTCTGCGCATGGTGAATATGGGCGGTGGTTTTCCGACCCGTTATCTCAAGGACGTGCCGACCGCGCAGGCTTACGGCATGGCGATTTTCGATGCGCTGTCCAAGCATTTCGGCAATCGCATCCCGGAAACCATCATTGAGCCGGGTCGCGGCATGGTCGGCAATGCGGGCGTGATCAAGACTGAAGTGGTCCTGGTTTCGCGCAAGGCGGATAACGACAATGTGCGCTGGGTCTATCTCGACATCGGCAAGTTTGGCGGTCTCGCCGAAACCATGGATGAGGCGATCCGCTACCAGATCGTGACCCCCCATGACGGCAGCGAAACCGAACCATGCGTGCTGGCCGGCCCGACCTGCGACAGTGCGGACGTTCTTTATGAAAAGACGCCCTATCTGCTGCCGGTTTCGCTGACTATCGGTGATGAAATTCTCATCGAAGGCACAGGGGCCTACACCACCACCTATTCGGCGGTGGCGTTCAATGGGTTCGAGCCGCTCCGATCCTACGTCATCTGATCTTCTCGCAATAAGCGACAAGATCCTCTCAATCCGCCCGGTGTTTCATGTACCGGGCGGGGTGTGCTGTAGCCCATGCTGCGGGGATAGATGTAATGAACACAATTCTGGGTATTCAGGAAAAGACAGTAACCGTTTTCGCTCCGGCTTTTACAATCGTCGGCGAGACGATGGAGCATATTCTGGCGCGTGAGGCGCTGCTCGACCGCGCGATGGGCGAGGGGCGTTGCAGAAAATCGTCTGAAAAACTGCGTCATGGTCGCTTGCCTGCCGAACGTCTGGCTTTCGCCGCCGAAGCTGAAAACGGTTCCTTCGCGGGTACCGTTCGGCTGTGGCACATCCATGCGGGACTGGATGCTCTCGGCTCGCCGGTCGCCGCGTTGCTGCTCGGCCCGCTCGCGGTGGATCCATCGGCTGAAGGCTGCGGCATCGGTTCTGCTTTGATGCGCCATGCCGTTGCGGAAGCCGGACGTCTGGAACACGGTGCTATTCTGCTCGTTGGTGACCCGGAATACTACGCACGTTTCGGCTTCTCATCGGAGAAGACTGGTGAACTTTCCATGCCCGGCCCGTTTGAAAAACGCCGCTTTCTGGCGCTTGAACTGAAACCTGGTCATCTCGACGGTGCGCATGGAATTCTGCGTGCGAATGGACGCAAGCCGCCGCGTACCGAAGCGATGCTGCGTCAGACTGCTTGACCGGTCAGGAAATTCGCACCAGTCGTCCGAAATTGCGGAAGGCTGTAATTGCGAGACCAGCCAGAAACCCGGCGATCAGACCCGCAATAACAATCAGCTTGCGCGATGAACTGGCTGGATCGAGGGGCGGGCGGGCTTCCGAAAGCACACGGATATTCGCCGTGTTGAGGCCTTCCTGTTCGCTCGTCTCACGCGAACGCAGCAGGAATGCTTCATAGACAGAACGGTGTGCTGTGGCCTCGCGTTCCAGCTCCCGAAGCTTGACCAGATCGCTGTTGTCGTTGGCCTGCTGGGATTTGAGCTGTGCTAGCCGTGCCGAAAGATCTTTTTCCTGTTGGCTCGAACGCGCCACCTCAACTTGAAGTGAGGATCGGATGCGACGCAGCTCCGCATCGATGTCGTTGAGGACGGCATTTGCCTGCGACTGGGCCTGAATCAGCTGAGGGTGGCGCGGACCCAGCTGCGTGGACATGCCATTTGCGATTTGGCGCGTTTGCGCATATTGGGCGCGTAGCGCTGTCAACGTGTTGGAGCGCTGGTCTTCCGGCAGGGTGCCGGAAACGACGTTGTCCGATGTCGCGCTGTTCATCACTTGCACACGTGCCTCAAGGCGCATCGTTTCCGCCCGCTGATTGGTCAGCTGATCGTTGAGGCGTGTAAGGTCATTGTCGGCAATGAGCTTGCCGTCGACATTGACGAGATCGCGCGACGCGCGAAAATCGGCGACGGCTTTCTCTGCCTGTTCAACGCTTGCACGCATATCGGCGAGACGGTTCGAGAGTTCTTCCGAGGTGCGCCGTGCGACATCTGATTGCAGCGATGCCAATTCGCTCTGGAACACTGAACTGATCGTGTTAGCAAGCGATGCCGATTTCTCCGGTTCACGCGTTTTCACCGAAATCGAATAGATAAAGGTCTTGGCATCACGGCCAATTTTCAGGCTCTTGTGCAGATTATGAAGAACGCGAGTCTCCAGCGCCTGACTGTCGCTTGCTTTCTTCGGCGCGAGCATTGTCTTCAATTGCGAAAAAAGACCGGCGACGCCTGACGGGATCAGCGTCCCGTTAAATTCGGGGTCCTTGGTCAGATCGGTTTTGTCTATGACCTTCAGCAAGACGCTGCTTGAATCGATCATACGGACCTGGCTTTCCGCCACGGCCAAAGATGCATCCGTGGGCAGTTGGCCCGGTGTCAATTCTGCGCCAGCGGTTTTGACGTTGCGCGGATCGACAAGAATATCAGTCGAAGCGACATACATTTGCGGCACCGAAAGTGCATAAAGCGTGGCAATGGCGCCGCCGATAAGGGTGGTCGCGAGCAGCAGCTTGCGCGAGCCCTTCACCACGTCGATCGCAATCCGCGGGTCGATAAGCGGCTTCCATTCATTATCACTTTTGATGCTCGCGGTCGGTTCGTCACGCTCGATCGCTTCGTTTATGGGACGCGAAGCAGATTGAGCGATCCGCCGACTTTCACGCTCCTGAACCTTTCGTTCCAGCTCCGCTTCGATCGCCGCGAGACGCTGCTGAAGCGCTGCAACATCTTCTTCGTTCAGCCTGTCATCGGCAGCGGGCGGTGTTTCTTTGGATGCATCGTCGTGAAAGCGATACAACCCGGCGCGTTCGCCCGGCATTGCGGGTGGTGTCCATGGCGGCGCAGTACCGGTTTCTTTATTTGCTGAACGATAGTCCTCTCGCTCGGCAGTCGGGGCGCCCGAAAAGGAAAGAAGAGGCTTGTCACCTCCTTCTTTATGGCGCTTACCTTCACTGCTCATTGCAAATTACGTCCATGTTTGAAATATCATACTGATGGCCGACCATATTTTTTTATGGAAAACAAAAGGTTAAAATAGTGCGATTCCAGCCTGTCTGATACCTCGGAATTGCTGTTTGCGTGCTTTCATATTCGCCATTCGGTAAAAGAGTGATCTTTTGGCTGGCTTTTCGATTGCCGCCGTGAAACATGCCATTCCGGTATCCTATGACAGAGAGACGAGGCTGATTGGTGATAGCGAAGGCGCTCCGGAAATTTTCTGGGACACGGTCCGGCATGCTGCGTGACTATCTCGCGATCGTTTCCGGTTCGGTTGGGCGGCTGGTGGTTTCGCTGGCCTACTTCATTGCTCTGGCGAACACACTGCCAACTGGTGATTTCGGCATATTCGCAACCGCTTCGGGCACCGGTGTTATGCTGTCGCGCCTTGTTTCGCTAGGCTTTACTTCGCCCTTGTATCGTATCGCCACGGTGAAACCGCAACTGATCGGCACCTATACGGCGGGTTATCTGGCTGCCATTGTGCTTTCGCTGCCGTTATTCGCCCTTTGCTCCTGGCTCGTCTATCTCGTTTTCTTCAGTCGGGATATTTCGTTTTTGCCTTTTGCCATTGTCATCGCTGCCGAGGCGCTGCTCTGGCGCTCGACGGAAGTGGTCATTATCGTCAATAATGGTCTGAACCGGTTCGGCGTTTCTGCAGGACTGGTGATTTTCGGAACGTTCACGCGTGCCATAGCGGCCGTACTCTTCATGTGGACGGTCACGAGCGGCGGCCTTGCGCAATGGGTGTGGTGGTATGCTGGCGCCAACGCGGTCGCGCTGCTTGTGGCGCTGTATTTTTATCCGCGTATGCGGCTGCGTTTCACACCGGGTCTCTATATACGCCGTATTTCGGATTCGGTTGCCGTATCCGGTGCGGAACTGTTGTTTTATCTCCAGAGCGAACTCGACAAGCTTCTAGTTCTGAGCATCGGGGGCCCGACCACAGCCGGTCTCTACGCTATCATTATGCGGCTGGTTGACCTGACAGCGCTCCCTATCCGCTCATTCAATATGATGCTGGTGCAGAAGCTAATGCGCAAGCCGGATATGCTGGCCTCATTGCGCATAAGAGCTGGACTCGAAGCTGCGGTTTTCGCCGTTTCGGTTGCCGGTATTGCTGCTCTGGCGCTGTTTCTCGTGATGTTTCCCAATGCACTTGGTTCAAGTGTTGCGCCGATAGCAAGTTTGTTGCCGCTTGTGCTTCTTGTGCCCGGTTTTCGCAACCTGATCGAATATCAGACGGAAATTCTTTATGCTCGCGGCCAATCTGGATTGCGTACCTTGAGCCTGATCCTCATGACCGCAGCCAAGGCATTGTTCGTCTGGCTTCTGCTGGTGAACTCAAGCGGCGGCAATGACTGGATTATAGGCCTCAATCTTGTCTTTGCGGGGCTCTATGCTTTGTCCCTCGTATTTACCTATACGAGCATCAGGCTTCCAGCGAAACGGATTTAGAGGATCAAGCGCCGATGATGCGGCGTACCTCCTCGACGGAAAGCCCGACGAAAGACTGCATGCCGATGGCGACCTGTTGCGGCTCCATTTCAGCAATGAACGTGCGGAATTCCGCTTCCGTCGGTGCGGGTGCAAACCAATGGACACGGCACAGATCGGTTGTGTCATGAAAATGACCGGCACCTTGCAGGATATCGTCGACATAACGGCCATAGAGAAAGCATTCGGAGAAGCGTCTTGTACGGCCCAGAGCCGATACCCAATGCGTGCCGGTCTGCTGTTCGATACGCTTAACGAGACCGAGCATGGTATCGCGCCGCCATGCGATGAGCTGACCGATATAATCGTTGAGCGCGTTCCGCTTGTCTGTGATGCCGAGCAATTTTGCGGTATTGGCCGACCAGACCGGATGCTCCGGCCAGAGCGGTGTTGCCAAAGCATCGGGACGTAGAAAAAGACGCAGGCGGCCGTCTCGCCACAGCGTGTGGCTGGAGAATGGGCGCATGAAGGCGGTATCGGAATCCGTGTAGAGGAAAGCATCGTCCTCGACCCTCGCGGCGATTGCGATGCGTCGCATCTGCTGCACATGCCAGCCGCGCAGCGGCTTGGTCCTGAGCGACAGCCAGATGCGGCGACGACCGAAATTTGTCGGATCAGGATAGACCCGCAGCCATGATGGTAAAAGATCGCGCTCATCCACGATGATACGGCGTGGTCCGGCGAGTTGGCGAAACAGCGCCACATCCTTCGGCTCGACAAGGATGTAATGGTTGGTGAAATCGCCGACGTACTCGTCCACCGTTTCACACAGTAGCCGACAGCGTTCGAAATCCTTGTCGTAGCTTGCAGTAACGAGCGCCGTTCTCATCGGATATCCTGTTTCCGGAATCGTTTCGAAAGTCCGCCAAGCATCACGCGCCAGAGAAAGAGCGGATTGCCGACAAGGTAACGTTTGGCGAGTCGTCCCGGTTCGCACAGCAGCCGATAGGCCCATTCCATACGAAGTTTGCGAACCCATTCGGGTGCGCGGTGAGAAACTCCGGCCTGAAAATCGAACAGCGCACCAACAGCGCAAGCGACTGTGCAGTGCCGGGGCTCAATATTCTTTTCAATGAAAAGCTCCTGCAAGGGGACACCCATCGCAACCAGCAGAATATCCGGCTGAAAAGCGGCCAATTCCTGCAAAATACTACCCATCTGCTGCGGCGTAAAATAGCCGTCTGCGATGGCTCGATAATCATGCTGCGGAGCCATGGCGCAAAATGCTTCTGCCGCTTCTTCGGGAACGCTCTTCTTTCCACCAATTAATCCGACGCGCAAGGGACGCTCGATATGCTGCAAAAGGCGTGGAATGAAATCTGTCCCGTTGAGATTGGCCGGAAATTTTCCACTATAGGAAATCTTGCTTGCAATATCGACGCCGATGCCATCTGGGAGCACAAGAAAATTCCGTAGCGCGTTTCTGTAGTCCGGATCGGCTTGGGCGACATTGGCACAATGGGCGTTGAGCCAGCCAAGTTTCAGGAAACTCCGGTCATCGATGCGCGTCTGCACAAAATCCAGTGCCTCGTTCCAGTCAAGACAGGCGACAGGAATGCCCAGAATATTGCGATATTCCAGTCCTGCCGCATCGGCATATGCCGGATTTTCGGTCGTTGGTTTCGAAGACATCAGATTGTTCCAGCCGCACCGGCATTTGTATTCCCAAGCGCGTTCAGACCTTGTTCGAGGGCCCGGTTCATTACTTCGATTTGCGACCGCGTGAACCCCTGCCCGTCCAGCATCTGGCGGTCGCCCTGTCGCGCCCTTGCGATACGCTCACGGATCGCAGCGGCGAAATCATCCGGCGTGTCGGCGATGGTGCAATTGTCTGGAACATGCGATATGCCTCGCACAGAATGCGTGGTTGCAACGCTCGGCATGCCAAGCTCGAATGTTTCTATCGTTTTCAGCTGCACACCGGTCCCGGCGCGACTTATCAGAGGCACGACAGCCCCGCTTTCCACGAAGGCGGTGGCATCCGGTACCTTTCCCATAAAATTGACGCCCGGCCATGCTGCAATCAAATCGGCAGGCGTAGCGCCTGCAATTCCAATTGTGATGTCTGCTGGCAGCAACGGTTTGACTTCGCGCAGAAACCATTCAAGTCCGATGCGGTTGGGATGCCAGGTCCATGTACCGATCAAGGCCAGATCCCATTCTACCGTCCGGGATTTGGCCGGTGAAGCACCTTGCGGCGTCACCAGCGGCAGTGTTGCAAATTTGTTTTTCGAAAGGCCAAGCATGGCTCCATCTTCTTCGGCGAAGGTGAAGACAAATCGGGTTTGCGCGCAAAGACGCTTTTCCAGTTTTTTTAGAATGTTGGCCTCACGCCGGAAAAGCATTCTCTGGACAATGCTTTTTGCATCATCGGCATTTTCATCCGCGGAGCGGTACTCGACATTGTGCGCCACAAAAATGCGGGGTTTGTCCTTGAAAACCTCCTCGAAGGCACCGGGCAACGTCACGCCATTCAACACATAGGCATCGAAATCGCCGCATTGGGCTATGACCTGACGTAGTTTCTCCTCTGGAATAACACGTAGCTTGGCGGATGACACAGTAAGGCCAGTCATGAACGATTTTAGGACCCAGCCGATTTTACGCCCGATGTCGGCGCCCTCGGTCCGCACCTCCACTTCACCCAGAGTGATCGTATCGTTGTCATCGGCAGCTTTGCGCCCCGGCCAGGTGAAGCCGACAACAGTAACATGTGCGCCCATGCGGCGCAGTCCATCGATAACGGCAGCATTCGCGACTTCATATCCAGTGGATGCGGTGTCGTGTGGGACAAGGGAGGTCACGAAGACAAGGCGAGGCGGTTGCAATTCAACTCCTGAAACAGCATGAATGTATGATTGGCAATGAATGCTGTTTGATTTAGCGGTATGGCAATGAACGATTCTTTAAGTCTGTCACCGTTAACGGTGTCCGGAAGATGTTGCTGTGTATGCGAAATGCGAGACTGTTTCCAGTAAATCTGTGACGATTTTCAATTTTAAAAACCTATCAATAGTTCACGGTTATGGATAGGAAGACGTTTTCCAAGATAAGCGGAACCATGACCCCCGACCTGCCAAGCCATATTGAAGTAATTGCTAAAACATCGGGTCTTTTTTTAGGAGATTTCGAGATTGTCATTACGCTTCCGACCTTTCGAAGGCCGGAGCATTTGTTGCTCACTCTGGAAAGTCTGAAGAGGCAGCTCACAGAGCGACGGTACGCTGTTATTGTGGTAGAAAATGAAGCGGAGGAACGCGCAGGCGCGAAGGTTGCGGCACCGCTTTTTGAAGTCGGCCAATATCGGGGTCTGGTTATTGTTGAAACGCAACGCGGCAACTGCAATGCCTATAATGCTGCCTGGCTGACCGCGCTGCGCTGCTTTCCGGCGATGACGCATATCATGGTGATCGATGATGATGAAATTGCCGATCCGTCATGGGTGGAAAACATGATGTCGGCTTGCGAGCACTATCAGGCAGACCTGATTGGTGGTCCGCAGGTTCCGATTTTCGATCGAACTGGCGCAGATAAATGGGCGAAACATCCGGTTTTCTCGCCACCTTATGAAAATAGCGGGCCGGTGCCCATTCTCTATTCATCCGGAAATCTGGCACTGTCGCGCTCAGTGCTGGAAGAGACGGACTTCCCATTCCTCGATCCGCGGTTCAATTTCACCGGAGGGGGGGATTCCGATTTCATCAGTCGCGCTGTCGTCAAAGGATTTCGTACCGGCTGGTGCGCCGAAGCGCCGGTAAGGGAAACCGTGCCTGCGCGCCGGCTGGAAAAGGACTGGATCACGGCACGCGGTTTGCGCAATGGCATGATTTCAACCATGATTGAGCGGCGCAGGCGCAAGGATGAGTTGTTTGGCCGAACACGCGTTTTATTGAAGAGTTTTGCCTTGCTGGGCTTGTCGCCGGTCAAAGCGCTCAGGAAAGCAGTTCAGGCGCAGTCTTTCTCCGTTGGGGCCTATTATATCCATGTCGGATTGGGCCGGGTCATGGCGCATTTTGGATATGAGCATGAGCAATATCGCAACCCGGACAAGAATTGAGAGCCAGCCTTCCGGGTTCACACGCCTGGATCACCGGTTAGCGATACGCAAGACAGCGTTGATCGTTGCGATCGTTGTGATGTGCATTCTGCTGATCTCGTTTCGTCCGTTCTCGCCTGTGGCAGCGGAGAACGAGGGTGCACGAGGGGATGTTGTCAACCAGCTTGGTTTCGGTCTTCTCAGCGCCGCTGTCATTGCCGCGCTTGCGACATTGGCGGAACCACGAAAAATCATGCAGATCATCAGCCCCGGTTGGGTCTTGATGTTCGTTTTTCTCTTTGCATCCGTTCTGACCAGTGCAGATTCGGCGACTGCGATGCGCGGCGTTATTTTTACAATGATCGGCGTTGTAGCCGTCGTTGGAGTTTTGGCATTACCGCAAGACGGCGACGGATATGCGCGGCTGCTAATGACCGTCGCCACGGTGGTGATAGTCATTTCCTATGCGGGGGTCGTGCTGCTGCCATCTCTTGGGACACATGGGGCGGATGCGCACGAACCGCAAAACTCCTTTCTCTGGCGGGGCGTTTTCAGCCATAAGAATGTCGCTGGTCCCGTCATGGCAGCGCTTGCCTTTGCGGGCCTTTATCTTTGGCGGCGCCGATGGCGGATCAGCGGGACAGTGATCGGACTTGCTGCACTGTTTTTCGTCGCACAAACCGGGTCCAAGACCACGATGGCGCTGGTGCCGTTTTCCATGCTTCTGGTCGTGGTGCCGGGCTTGATGGGGTTGCGTTTTTTAACCGTCGCGACAATTTTCGTCATTCAGCTTTCTTTTGGAATATTCACATTCGGCGCGGCACTTTTCGAACCTATTCGGAATTTTGTCGAAAGCCTGAATGTCGATGCGACATTTACCGGACGTGTCTCGATCTGGAAATTCGCGCTCGAAGCACTGTGGGACCGGCCATGGTCCGGATATGGTTATGAAAGCTTCTGGAACTCGCCTTTCGCCAGAGAAGCGGCCAATCCTTATTATCTGGACTGGGATGTGCGCAAGATCGTGCATGCCCATAACGGCTATCTGGATATCGCAGTATCGATGGGTATTCCGGCGCTGGTCTGCGGTATAGCAGTCATCATCATCATGCCGCTCGTCAACTATGTGCGATGCAGGCCGCAACGCGAAAACCTGCTGCTGGCGGATTTTTTTCTGATGGTCGTGTTTTTCGGTACGCTCAACGCCATGCTGGAAAGCTTTTTCTTTCGGCGTGTGGATCCCGTGTGGCTCATCCTCATTTTTGCGATTTTCGGTCTGCGACTGACGGCCAAGGTCGTTATTCCGAGGCGCTCCGGAGCGGGGCAAACCTAGATTAAACAGCCAACGCCGCTCCAGGTTTTAGTTTTTATGCATGTCTTTATCCCGCAGCCGGGTCCATATTTGGGAGATATGCCCTGTCTGATCGGAGATCATGCATGAACATAGCGATTGTCGGCACTGGGTTTGTCGCCGACTACTATATGGCCACACTACGCAATTATCCGCAGCTCGTACTGTGCGGTGTCTTCGACCGGTCCCCCGAACGTCTGAAGGCGTTCTGTGCCCATTATTCCGTCCGTCCTTATGCAGGTCTGGAGGCGGTGCTGGCAGACCCGGAGGTGCAGATCGTCGTCAACTTGACGACGCCGGAAAGCCATTTCGAGATTTCTCATGCGGCCCTTTCGGCTGGCAAGCATGTTTATTCCGAAAAGCCGTTGGCGATGGATTTTAGCGAGGCAAAAGCTCTGGTCGAATTCGCACGACAGTCCGGCCTCACGCTGGCCGCCGCTCCCGCCAATGGTTTGAGTGATGCCCAAAGGCTTGTCGCCGGTGCGATGGAGAGCATCGGTACGCCGCGACTCGTCTATGCCGAGATGGAAGACGGGCCGGTGTTCCGCGACAAATGGGCGACGTGGCGCTCACAATCCGGCGCTCCCTGGCCGGGTCTGCATGAATTCGAGATCGGATGCACGCTGGAGCATGCGGGCTACGCGCTTTCATGGCTGGTGTCGCTGTTTGGGCCGGTGGAGAGCGTGACCGCATTCTCGGCAATCACGTTTCCCGATAAGGGGGCCGGTACGGAGCATCTTCGCATGGCACCTGATTTCTCGGTCGGATGCCTGCGTTTCAAATCCGGTCTGGTTGCCCGGCTTACATCGGGCCTTGCCATGCCCAGGAACCGCAGTCTCACCATCGTAGCCGAAAAGGGCTCGATCACGGTCGATGATCTATGGGACAACCGTTCCGCTGTCCGGCTCGAAAAGGCAGGTGAAAGGAAACCCTTTGCCACGCGACTGTTCGGCATTCTGGAAATGCGGCTGGGCAAGTTTCTGTCCTGGAAACCGGGTGCAGGCAAGAAGTTAGCCTATCCGACAGTCGCCAGGTGCGCTTTGCCATCCTACCCGTCACAGATCGATTTCGTACGCGGTATCGCCGATCAGGCGCGGGCGATTGAGGCTGGCGAAGCAGTGTTTTTCTCCGGCGATGTTTCGCTTCACATCACCGAGATTGCGCTGGCGCTGAACAATGCCGGGGAGAGCGCTGGGCCTTATAAAATGAAAAGCACTTTCTAGATCCCGGCCCTAGTTTTTGGAAAGCACCGTCCGCACGATGTCTGCAACGGCGGCGCTGTGTTCCAGTGGCATGACGGGGCTTGAAATCTCGCCGCGGCGAATGGCATCGCGCATGGCTTGTGCCTGAAACTGGAGACCGTTTCCGGAAAAGCCGTAGGTTTCGATCGTACGACCCGGCAGTGGCAGGCGGCCCAGAATTTTTCCGATAATGCCGCTTCCGCTTTTCAGGTCAAGCGATGAACGCATTGCCTTGGCGGAAAACAGGGTCAGCCGCTGCGCTTTCAAAAAAGGTGCGTGGATGACCAGCGCACCCTTTGTGCCTTCGATAAGCATGCGATTCTCGCCATCTCGATCAAAACCGCAGAAAAGCTTTGCCTTTGCATCGGTCCAGCTCAGTTCGAATTCAGTGCGCATATCGACACCGCTTGCGGCGCGCTGCCAGCATCCATCGACCTGATTAGGAAGACCTAGAAAATAGAGCGCCAGAGAAACCGGATAAACACCAAGATCGAAAGCCGCACCGCCGCCTAGGGCGGCGCTGAAGAAGCGACTTTGCGGATCGTAGGCACGGCAATAGGAGAGATCTGCTTCGATGCGTGTAACTTTGCCGATGCGACCATTGTCGATATGGTTTTTGGCGGCTTGGATGGCGGGTAGAAAGCGGCTCCACATCGCTTCCATGGCAAAAATATTCTGTGCTTTGCTCTCTGCTTCGATCTGCTTTGCGCCCTCAGGGTCTAGAGCCAGCGGCTTTTCGGTCAGGCATGGTTTGCCTGCTGCAATCGTCTGCAAAGTCTGCGAGACATGCATGGCGCTTGGAGTAGCGATATAGACGGCATCGATATTGGCGTCAGCGAGGAAAGCACTGCAATCGCTGAATGCCGTGTTAGCTCCGATGCGCACGCGAAACGCCTCGGCCGTTTCCGGCGAGCGTGAGCAGACAGATGCAATCCGCATTCCTTCGCTTGCCTGAATATCGGATGCAAAGGCGTTGGCAATAGTGCCTGTCCCCCATATGCCCCAGCGAAAATCCCTGTCTGTACGCTTGTCCTCATTCATACTTGCTTGCCTCGCCAGCCTTCATACAAATGCTGTATAACGCAGGATATTCTGCTTGACGAAGTTTCTTTGCCCATTGGGGCATTCTGCAACAGCAAGAAGAGGTGAGAGCGATGAGCGGACATATCGTGGCAGTTGCGCGGGATAGTGAGCATCGCTTTTCCAAGCAGATACTGCCGGAAATCCGCATCCTTGCCGGGCTGGGTGTGGAAGGAGACGCTCATCAGGGCGAGACGGTGAAACATCGCTCGCGGGTCAGAGCCGATCCGACACAACCCAATTTGCGCCAGGTGCATCTCGTCCATGCCGAGCTTTTTGATGAACTTGGACTTCCCCTTCAAAAGTGGAGGGCTTCTGTTAGATAAGACTGACAGGAGACATAGAGTTGAAGCAGCGAGAATTTACAGAAGAGTTCAAACGCGAAGCCGTTCGGATTTTAACGACGAGTGGTCGAAGCATTTCATCGGTTGCCGA
>NZ_JACLZJ010000011.1 GCF_014253075.1 Ochrobactrum sp. CM-21-5 | reverse complement strand
CGGCAACCGATGAAATGCTTCGACCACTCGTCGTTAAAATCCGAACGGCTTCGCGTTTGAACTCTTCTGTAAATTCTCGCTGCTTCAACTCTATGTCTCCTGTCAGTCTTATCTAACAGAAGCCCTCCACTTTTGAAGGGGAAGTCCAGTGCCTCCGTCTGTTGAAACTGACGCCCCAACTTTTCAGATGCGATATTGTTTCGATCCAAGAAGCCGAACTTACTTTTTGCCGGACCATAGCGTCCCGAGAAATTGAAACCTTTTCCCTTGCCATTGGTTCTGTAATCGAGATGGAGGAAGCGGAAAGTGCAATTCAAATTGCTTGCAGAAACGGAAGATCAGCGTGTCTTCGTCGCGATACTTGCGGCGGAAGAAGAAGTGATTGGAGCGATTACGAAGTTTGTTCGCGAACAGGAGATCACGGCGGCTTCGATCAGCGCCATTGGAGCGTTCCGTGGCGCGATGCTTGGATTTTTCGATCTGGAGCGGCAGGAATATGAGCATATCCCCGTCGAGGAACAATGCGAAGTCCTGAGCCTGCTCGGTGATTGCGCGCTGGATGACAAGGGCAGGTCGGGGGTGCATCTGCACGCGGTTTTGGGGATGCGTAGCGGCGAGGCGAGGGGCGGGCACCTGATCGAAGCTTTTGTGCGGCCTACGCTTGAGGTGATCCTGACCGAGAACGCCAGCACGATGCGGCGCACCTTCCACCCCGAATTCGGCATTGCACTGATCGACCCAGCAAAATAGCGACGGCGAAAACTTGCGGAACAATTGGCCTGTCCCGCCGTTGGAATCGGAAGGCCCGAGATGATGAAGACAGTTTCACCGAATAAAAGCGCAGGCGCCCGCGCAAGGGGCGCCATCCAACGGGGCGAAACCGGTGATAAGGTACCGGGTTTCGATCCCGCGGCGGCACCCATGGAAACAGATGCGGAAGCAGGGGGCAATTCCCAGATCGCTGCTGTGAAATGCGCGCCGCGATCCACAAAAGCCGACGACAACAACGCCTCCAGCCAGGCATCCGGTATGCGCGAATGGGCGCCTGAGGAAGAAGCGCAACCCGAAAGAGGAACTGCGCAGATGCGGGAAGGCCATGCCTATCTGGTTTGGTGGTTCATCATTATTGCCGTGGTTGTCATCGGATACTTCGTGTCGTCATGGGAGTGGCAATGAATATGCAATTGAAACGTGAACGCGGAAACCGCGGCGAGCCTTCGTCACGCGCGCTCGGTTATTTCCCACGCATCGCGCTGATCGTGTTGGTGGTTCTGCTGCTTCTCCTTTTGGGGTGGAGCCTGACCGACGGCGGATCGGTATTGCAAAAGCAGGGCATCCAGACGCCACCGGCGACGGGGTCCACCGAGCAACGGAGCAGCGAAACGCCGGTCGAGAACGCGCGGCCCGAGACCGGCACCGGGGGCGATCAGCAGAGCAATCCGCAAGCCGGCCAACAATAGGGATCAGTTATGAGCGAGAAACCGACCACGCCCCTGACGGACGACGAAGACATCAAGTTTCTGGCCGAAAATTCAGATATCTCGCCGCTTCAGGCCCGCGAGTTGATTGAACGCTTCGGCAGGGATCGGAAAAAATTGCTGGAAGAAGCGAAGAAGTTCAAAGCGGAAGGGTAGAACCATGGCTCAGATCACGCGCGACCATGACAAGATCCGTCGCTGGGCGGAGGATCGCAATGGACGGCCTGCCATCGTGGAAACAGGCGGCGAAGGTGGCATCCTGCGCATTGATTTCGCGGAGAAAGATGAAAATCTGGAAGAGATCAACTGGGATGATTTCTTCGTCATATTCGATAATCGCAACCTCGCTTTCCTTTACGAGGATGCTGGCGACAGCCGCTTCAACAAATTCGTAGACGCGGACCGGAAGGAATGACCGAGGCGCACTGCCAATCCGCTTTCGCCTCTCTGGGCGGAACCTACCGCGCCGCCGGGAGTTTTTCCTGCAACGTAAAGGTCGATAGAGCGACAGGCGGCATATCGAGTGAAGGTGACGCCTGACCAGAGAAGGGAGTAGCTGATGTCCCCGCGGGCAAACTGGAAAGGCCAGTTGAAGATTGACCAGCTTCTGTGCCCTGTCGCGCTTTATACGGCGGCGTCCACTTCGGAGCGGGTTTCTTTCCATCTTCTCAACCGCAAGACGGGCAGCAGGCTCAACCGCGAATTCGTGGATAGCGATACGGGTAAACCCGTTCCGCGCGAGGATCAGGTGAAGGGATACGAACTGTCTTCTGGCAATTATGTGAGCTTCGACGCTGATGAAATCGCGTCGGCCATCCCGGAAAGCGACAAGACGCTGAATGTCACGCGCTTCGTCAAGTGCAACGAGATCGATGACGTCTATTTTGATCGGCCTTATTATCTCGCACCCGCGGAGGAATCTGAAGGTTTCGCATTGGTGCGCGAAGGCATGGAGGCGGAAAAAGTGGCTGCGATAGCCGACGCCGTACTGTTTCGGCGGGCACGCAAACTGCTCATCCGCGCCTATGATGGAGGACTGATCGCAACCACGCTCAACTTCGATTACGAAGTGCGTTCCGCGGACGAGGCCTTTGACGCGCTTGCGTCATTCAAATTCGACAAGGAAATGCTCGCGCTCGCCGAGCATATCATCGAAACGAAGATGGGTTCTTTCGATCCTGCGAGTTTCGACGATCGTTATGACACGGCCCTGGCCGAACTTATCAGGGCCAAGATCGAAGGCAAACCGCTCAAGAAACCTGCCACACCCAAAACTGCCGAGGTTATCGATCTCAAGGAGGCGCTTCGCAAGAGCGCAAAACTTGGATCGCCCAAGGGTAAGGCTGGTGAAACTGGCAAGGCCAAGACGAAAACCCGAAAGGCAGGCTGACTATGGGGCAGCCGCTTGAAACCTATCACAAGAAGCGCGATTTCAGCCTGACGAAAGAACCACGCGGCAGGGCTTCGCGGTTGAAGGGCGATCTCTTCGTCGTGCAGAAACACGATGCGCGCAGGCTGCATTACGATTTCCGGCTTGAAATGGATGGTGTTCTGAAAAGTTGGGCTGTCACGCGCGGCCCAAGTCTCGTACCGGATGAAAAGCGCCTTGCGGTGCATGTCGAAGACCATCCGCTGGAATATGCGGGCTTCGAAGGAACGATACCGAAAGGCGAATATGGCGGGGGCACTGTCATCGTCTGGGATACGGGCCGCTGGAAGCCGCTGGGAGACCTGCACAAGCAATATAAGAAGGGCCACTTGGAATTCGAGCTCGACGGCGAAAAACTGAAAGGCCGCTGGCATCTGGTGCGCATGCATGGCAAGCTTGGCGAGAAGCGCGAAAACTGGTTGCTCATCAAGGGCGATGACGAATTTGCAAGGGGCCCACGCGATGCGGACATTCTCGAAGAGGGACCACAATCGGTAAAGTCCGGGCGCGTGATTGCAGATGTCGAGAATGAGGAACCCGGCTGGTCCTCCAAGACCGGACCAATCCACAAGAGAGCCGCGGGGGAGAAAGTCGCGCTGAAAAGGACAAAACTCGCGCTCCCTAAACAGGCCGAGGAGGCGAATATGCCTAACTTCGTGGAGCCGGAGCTTGCCACGCTGGTGGCTGCCGCTCCGGAAGGTGACCGCTGGATACACGAGATCAAGTTCGACGGTTATCGCATTCAGGCGCACGTGGTTGAAGGCAAGGTCATGCTTTATTCACGCGGAGGACTGGATTGGACGAGAAAATTTGGACATGCCATCGCTGACGATCTTCTTGCGACGGGTGCGGAAACCGCAATTTTCGATGGCGAGATCGTTGTCGAAAATCAGTCGGGCTTGTCCAATTTTTCGGCGCTGCAAAGTGATCTGAGCGAGGGGCGAACCGACCGTTTCGGCTATTATATCTTCGATCTGCTTTATCTCAGTGGGCATGATCTGCGTGCGGCTCCTCTGTCGGAACGTAAAGCGCTGGTCGCGAAGCTCATTTCCAAGCCGTCGTGCACATTGCGTTTTAGCGAAGCTTTCGATGCGGCGGGCGAGGCAGTTCTGAAAAACGCCTGTGGGCTGGGGCTGGAAGGCATCGTCTCGAAACTAAAAGATGCTGCCTATCAAACCGGACGCACCAAGGACTGGCGCAAGTCGAAATGTATCGGACGGCAGGAATTCGTCATTGCTGGTTTTGTCCCCTCGACCGCGCGACGCGGCGCTATCGGCTCCCTCATTCTGGGCGTTTATGACGAAGAAGGCCTTGTCCCTGTCGGGCGGGTCGGAACGGGCTTTTCGGTCAACACAACGAAGGAGCTTTACAAGCGGCTCAATGCTATTCGGCAGGACGAAAGCCCTTTTGCGGTGCCGCTGACGACGGATGAAAAACGCAGCGCGAAGTTCGTTTCTCCGGAGTTGGTGGCCGAAATCGAGTTTCGCGCCTGGACGGCGGACAAGAGGCTGCGCCATGCCGCATTCCACGGATTGCGGGAGGACAAGTCCGCCAAGGATGTTACATGGGAGAAACAAGCTGTGCCTGCGACCATTCCTGGCGTCTCCACGGAGGAGGCAGACGTGAAACTCACTCACCCCGACAGGGTTTACTGGCCGGAAGAAGGTGTGACGAAACAGGGGCTTGCCGATTATTACGCCGAAGTCTGGCCGCATATCACGCCTTTCATTATCAGCCGTCCGCTTGCGTTGTTGCGTTGTCCGACGGGAATCACCGGTGAACATTTTTTCCAGAAGCATGCGTGGAAGGGACTGAACGAGCATATTGTCGAGGCGCAGGACCCTTCCGAGAAGGGCGAGGAGCCCTTTATCAGCATCAAGGATTTCGATGGGCTGATCGGTCTGGTGCAGGCGGCGACGCTCGAAATCCACCCATGGGGTTCGACGCTGAAGAATTGGGAACGACCCGACATATTGACGATGGATCTCGACCCTGGTGAAGGCGTTGCGTGGGAACGCGTGATCGAAGCTGCCCTCGAAACGAAGGAACGCCTTGAAGAGCAGGGGCTTGCAGCCTTTGTCAAAACCTCTGGCGGCAAGGGTTTGCATGTGGTGGTGCCGCTGAAGCCCAAGGCCGATTGGGAAGCTGCCAAAGCCTTCTCCAAGGCTATCGCGGACCAAATGGCGGCGGACAGTCCCGACCGTTACGTTTCGACGATTTCCAAGGCCAAGCGGAAGGGCAAAATCCTGATTGATTATCTGCGCAACCAGCGTGGCATGACGGCGGTTGCGCCTTATTCTCCGCGGGCGCGTCCGGGCGCTGCGGTTTCTATGCCGCTTGCATGGAATGAGTTGACCCCGGCGATCGGTCCGGCTCATTTCACCATCCTCAACGCACCAACGCGGCTTGCGGCGCTTAAAAGCGATCCGTGGCAGGATTTCCGCAAGGCCGAAGTCCCGTTGCCGAAAATGAAAACGAAATAGAGGTCAGGAAGGCTTTTTCTCGTTCGCGAGGCTTTTGCGCAGCGCATCCATGATATTGATAACGTTGCCGCCGGACGGCGCGGTTTCTTCGGCCTTCGGCTTTGCAGAAGCTTTGCGCTTCTTTTTCTTGGCTTCGATCATGGATTTGAGGTTTTTCTGTACCGGGTCCTGCAGCAGGTTCGGGTCCCAGTGTTCCGTCCGTTCCTTGATGAGTTTGCGAACCATGGTGAGCAGTTTCTTTTCCGGTTCGCTTTCCTCTATCTTCGAGAAATAATCGTCCGGCTGACGAACTTCGTCACCGAAACGCAGCGTCCAGAGCACGATGCCCTTGCCGCGCGGCTCCAGCAGAACCGCTCTCTCGCGCCGATACATGACAAGCCGGGCAAGGCCGCAAACCTTGCTCTTGTCCATCGTTTCGCGGATCACGGCGAAGGCTTCCTGTCCCACCTTGTCGGATGGGGTGAGGTAATGCGGCCGGTCATACCAGATCCATTCGATGTTGTCGCAGGGGATGAATTTGCCGATGTCAATGGTTCGGGTGCTTTCCAGCGCGACCGATTCAAGCTCCTCGTCTTCGAGAATGACATAACCCCCATCGGCTTTCTCGAAGCCTTTCACCTGATCCTCATCGCGTACCGGCTTTTGCGTGACGGAATCCACATAACGGCTGACGATGCGGTTGCCGGTTTTTTCGTTAAGTGTGTGAAAGCGCACCTTCTCGCTTTCGCTGGTCGCGGGCGTCAGCTCGACAGCGCAGGTCACAAGCGAAAGTTTGAGATAGCCTTTCCAGAAAGCGTGCGGCACGGATTTTCCCTCTGAATTGAAATGAATAACCGACTTGAGGCCGGTTGGTTCCGAAAAGATGGCTGCAACCGGAACTCCTTGCCGCATTTGACGGTTTTATCTGCTCCGGAGCTTGCAAGGAGGTTTGGGTTGCTCGAAATATTGTCCGCCGCCACCAGTGAACGCGTCTCCTTACGAGAGCTTGTCCATGTCAGCGACGCCGAACCCGGAATAAGGCGCTTTCGTTGCGGCAAAGGCTTTCGTTATGTCCGTTCCAATGGGCAGGCGATTTCCACCGCCGACAAAGCGCGCATCGCTGCGCTGGCCATTCCCCCGGCATGGGAACAGGTCTGGATTTGCTGCGATAAGCGCGGCCATCTGCAGGCGACCGGGCGCGATGCACGGGGCCGCAAGCAATATCGCTATCATCCCGACTGGATGGCCATGCAGGAGGAAACCAAATTTTCCAGCCTCACGGATTTTGCCCGCGCACTCAGTCGTTTGCGTCAGGCGGTGGAGATGGATATGCGGCGGCGTACGCTTGGGCGCGAAAAAGTGGCGGCAACGGTCGTCTGGTTGATGGACCGATTGTTGATCCGCGTCGGCAATACCGATTACGCCCGCGATAACAAAAGCTTTGGTGTCACGACCCTGCGTAACCGCCACTTAAAAATGGACGGCGCCAGGCTTCGTCTTGTCTTCACGGGCAAGTCTGGAAAAATGTGGAGCCTCGGTATTGCAGATAAAAGGATAGCCAGAATTGTGCGTTCCATACAGGAATTGCCGGGCCAGCAATTGTTCCAGTATATCGATGATGAAGGGCAGCGCCGCCCTGTTACATCGCAGGATATCAATGATTATCTGCGCACGGTGATGAAAGCTGATTTCACCACCAAACATTTCCGCACCTGGGCGGCAACGGCAAGCGCGCTTGAAGCCTTGCGGCAGATCGAGCCGCCGTCCAACGAGGCGGCTCGGCGCAAAATCCTCAATGGCGAGATCGACAAGGTGGCGCGGGTTCTCGGCAACACGCGGGCAGTGTGCCGCAGCTCCTACATCCATCCGACTGTGTTGATACATTGGTTGGATGGGCGACTGGCGGGAGAGGTGGCGGACGCCAGCGCGCTTCGGGTCATTGCACCCGAGCTGAACGAAGCTGAACGGCGCACCTTGAAGTGGTTATCCTTCATGGAAGGGAAATAACATCATCAAGATTGTTGGCCCGCCAGATTTTCGCGCGAGCTGCGCAATTATTTGACACCGAGCGATGGGGAGAGAGCAGTCGTGGAAATTCGCTCCAAGGAAATCTGATGATGTAACAGCTTATTTCACCGCATTCTGGCAATGCCGGCAGCTTAACGAGCTGACGCCGGGGCTGCCAAGAGGGGCGCGAAAGTGGCGACGAACGGCATCATCCGGCCTGCCGACCCCGATGGTGGGTTCCCCATCCGACGACAATCAGCTGGAAGCGGTCATCGCGGACGCTGTCATTGTTTATCTTTGAACATCGTTTATCTTTGAACATCCAGCAAAAAAGCGTGTCGCGAGATGACTTTAGCCAGACCTGGAATGTGTCTGACGTTCCTATTACTGCGTTATTGACGGTTCTGTTTTCAAATATTCTCCGGGTCCCTCCACATCATCAGAAGGTCACAGCCAATTTGCGTGTGAGGGCGATGCCGATCTTCCAGCTTTCGGTTCGTGTGCTTAACCCTAAGCCCCATTGCCTCAAGGCTATCGACGTGAAGTCGAGAAAGTGCCGATCTGTTCTGGAACCGAGCTTCGCTCTTTCGCGTCAAGCGGATTTTTGTGCGACGAAAAACATGGTCAGCTCTTGACTTTCTTTTGGATGTGTAAATTGTATCCAATTATAGAATGTAATTAATGGATGCTTTCTGTGACAAAGTTTTCTGCAAGCCAGCGAGTGGCGGACCATATGCGCAAGACGATCCTGTCGGGCGATATCCTTCCGGGAGGTCGCCTGATACAGGAACAAATCGCCGAAGCATTGGGAGTATCGCGCATTCCTGTTCGGGAAGGACTGAGGCTTCTCGAAGCGGAAGGTTTGGTTGTTTACGAAAAGAACAGCGGTTATTCGGTAACGCGTATGGATGCGGCCCAATTGCATAGTACCCAGCGCATCCGGCAGTTGCTGGAGGCGGAAGCGGTTCGGCAAGCCGCATCCGCGGGCCGCCTCGGCCCGGCTCTCGCCGGAGCCATGCAGCAGCAGCACCTCAATCTTCAACAATTGCCCGTGGATGAGGCAACTGCGGTGGCAACAAAGACCCGTGCGTTTCATTTCACGCTTTTTGAAGCCTGCTGTGAGCCGGTACTGCTGCGCATATTGCGCAATCTATGGGATAGTACCGATAGCTGGCGCACCATTTATTACCGGCTGATCTTCGCCTCCGATGCCGAGCATCGAGCAGCGGTTTTTGCCGAACATCGTCAACTTATCGAGCTTGTAGAGAGCGGACAGCCTGAAGCGATAATCGAGCTTCTCGACAGCTTGCGCTCAAATGGTATCGCGGCGGTTGAAACCGCGGTCGTACGAAGTCGTGGACAGGAGAATCGGGTTCAGGCGCATTTAATGATGCGCGCACTCCAAATGTAAAAATCAAAAACAAAGGGGAAAATATAATAATGGGTATTTCACGTTTCACACGCCGCACGGCGTCTGTCCTGCTGGCAGGATGCTTCTTCTCAGCTATGCTTGCCGGGGGAAGTGCCGCGCAGGAGAAAGTAAAACTCCGGCTCGCTCATGGTTACACGCCAATCTCCGTTGAGCAGGAAGTGCTGACCGCCACCGTTGATAAAATTCGCGAGCGAACCAATGGCGGGCTGGATATTCAGATATTTCCAAGCAATGAACTTGGCACCAACTCGGACGTGGTGGAGCAAGCTGTTTCCGGAGGTGATATAATCGTCTTCGTCGATGCTTCGGGGGCAGCAGAAAAGGGATTTCCTACGCTTTCGATCCTTTCGGGTCCGTTCCTTTTCGATAATGGAGAGCAGGCACAAAAATTTGCCGAATCTCCAATGTTCAAGGAGTGGACCGAGGAACTTGCGAAGAACGGAAATTTGCGCCTTCTGGCATTGAACTGGTTCGATGAGCCTCGCGATATTATCGGCGATCGGTCCTTCGCAGAACCCGCCGCACTGAACGGCATGAAAATCCGCCTTCCGCCTCTGGAGGCATGGCTTCAGACTTTCAAGCCTCTTGGAGCGATACCGACCAACCTGACATATGGCGAAACATACGGAGCGTTGGAACAGGGCGTGGTGAACGGTGCCGAGTCGTCTCCAAATGCCATTTATGCCGCCAAATGGGGGGAAGTTTCCAAGCATCTTACCAGAACGGGACACATCCGCCCATGGTTGGGGTACGCTATGGGTGAGGATGCTTTCCTGCGTTTGCCAGAAGAATACCGTGCCATCCTTCTGGAGGAGTTCAACGAGGCGGGTAAACTGGCGGCAAAGACCCATACGGAACGCACCAACACCAATATCGAGGCCATGAAGGCAATGGGGGTAGAGGTGCACCAGGCTGATATCGCCGCCTATCGTGCTGCGGCAGCCGGTTTCTATACCGGCTCCAAGGAATGGCCAGCTGATCTCGTCGATCAGATACGCGCTGCCGCAAAGTAAGGCAAAACCGGTCCCCCTCGCGGGGACCAGTTTCAACCCAGGCGGAAAAGCACATGAAACGCATCATCCTCTTCGTGGAGGATAGCCTGCCGGCTATTCTTCTGGCGATTATGGTCACGGCCCTGAGCGCTGAAGTATTTGCCCGATACGTCCTCAAGCACTCGATTCTCGGTGTGACCGAGATAGCTGAAATCTGTTTTGTCTGGCAGGTTTACCTTGCCAGCGTCGCAATCATGCGCAGAAGGCGGCATATAGCCGTCCATGTTTTGCGGGACAGGCTGGCTGCGCGTGGGCGTGCGCTCCTCGATAGCCTGAATAATCTCATTATAGCGGGAACGCTGGTGCTTGTCGGATGGC
The DNA here is from genome assembly GCF_014253075.1 of Ochrobactrum sp. CM-21-5. Lineage (GTDB taxonomy): Bacteria > Pseudomonadota > Alphaproteobacteria > Rhizobiales > Rhizobiaceae > Brucella. Next base: position 53,550 of record NZ_JACLZJ010000011.1, on the reverse strand, counting down.
AAGCATTGAAATTCGTCACACGCACCAATTTCTCGCTGCTTCCAGCTACTGGTTTGTCGCGTCGCATATTGGCGATAGCGGTGCTGGCTGGTGTTCTGGGAATGCTGTTTCATGTGGTCATGCATCTATACGCATCGCTGCGTGGCGCGTGCGATGGCGACTACACCGCCGAACCGGAAAGTCTGGGAGAGCTTGACGATCTGGAACAAGGCAAGGGAGAGTTGGCGTGACTATCGTATTGCTGATATTATTGATCGTCGGACTTATCGCAATCGGATTGCCGATCGCATTCGCGCTGCTTGCAACTTGCCTGGTTTATTTCACGATAACTCCGGCGTTGGACATTATCGTCGCACAGCGCATGGTTACGGCACTCGCATCCTTCCCGCTCCTTGCCGTACCATTCTTCGTGCTTACGGGTACGATCATGGCGCGCGGCGGTATCGCGGAACGTTTGATTGGGTTTGCGGATGTGCTGGTAGGGCATCTGCGCGGTGGCCTTGCTCAGGTCAATGTCATGAACAGCGTGTTGATCGGCGGCATGTCCGGATCGGCAAGCGCCGATGCGGCAATAGACAGCAAGGTTCTGGTGCCGATCATGCGTCGCAAGGGCTATTCCAACGGCTTTGCCAGTGCATTGACTGCAACATCGTCTGTCTTTTCCCCGATCCTGCCGCCCTCGATCAGTCTGGTGATATATGGCGTGCTGGCCGATGTCTCCATCGGCGATTTGTTCATGGCCGGCCTCGGCGTGGCGGCGGTCATGCTGGTCGTGATGATGGCGACCGTGCATATCATGTCGATCCGCAACGGTTATGCGCCTTCCCGCAGCCGGGCTTCCCTGGCCGAGATTGGTGCGGCGGCCAAACACTCTTTCTTTGCTCTGATGATGCCCGTTCTGCTGCTGGTGGGATTGCGAGCCGGGGTCTTCACACCGACAGAACTCGCCGCCGCATCGGTCGTCTATTCGCTTTTCATTGCGATGTTCGTTTACCGTGAAATCAGCTGGGCCTCTCTCATGCCTATTCTTCGCGAAGCATCGCTGACTACGGCGATGATCATGCTGATCATCGCGGCTTCGGGCGCTTTCGGGCTGGTTGTCTCCTATGAACAAATTCCCCGGCAGATGAAAGCCGTGCTGGATGCAGCTTCGGTTTCACCCATAGTCTTCATGCTGATGGTTGCGGGAGCACTGCTTATTCTGGGAATGGTGCTGGAATCATTGTCTCTCATGATTATCCTCATCCCCGTGCTGGCACCGATAGGGGAAGCGCTAGGCATTCCGGCGGTGCAGCTGGGGCTGGTCCTGGTGCTGGTCTTTACCATCGGTGGAATTACACCTCCCGTCGGAACGATTTCCTTTACCGTCTGCGCAATTACCGGTTGTCGACTTGGGGAATTTACCCGTGCTTTCCTTCCGTTTTTGGTGGGTTTGATCCTCGTCACCCTGGCCGTGATCCTGTTTCCGGCGCTGACGACATTCCTGCCCGCAGTCCTTCGTCATTAGAACGCTGTGCGTCCTAATCCATTGAATCTATGCATCCTGTTCTCGATTTTTCGGGTTGATGCCATCGCCGCCAAGAGAGAATGCCATGTCACAGGACCCGCTACTGCAACCCTTCCAGCTAAAAAACCTTACGCTGCGCAACCGGATAGTCAGCACCTCCCATGAGCCAGCATATGGCGAACAGGGCATGCCGAAGGACCGCTATCGTCTTTATCATGTCGAGAAAGCCAAGGGCGGCGTAGGGCTTACGATGATCGGCACTTCCATGGTGTCCCGCGATAGCCCGTCGTCATTCGGCAGCAATCTTGTTTTGCACAGGCCCGAAATCGAGGGCTGGCTGCGCAAGGTGGCCGATGACGTGCATGCCGAGGGCGCGGCGCTCATGCTGCAAATCACGCATCTGGGCAGACGAACCAGCCATTATGCAGGCGACTGGCTGCCCGCACTTTCCGCATCTCCGATCCCCGAACCATTCCATCGCGCCACGCCGAAAATTGCCGAGGACTGGGACCTTGAGCGCATTATCGCCGACTATGCTGCGGCTGCGCTGCGTTGCAGGGAAGCTGGATTGGATGGGATCGAGATCGAGTGTTACGGGCATCTTTTCGACGGTTTTCTGTCGCCGATGACCAATAAGCGCACCGACCGCTGGGGCGGGACTGCGGAAAAGCGGCTGGCTTTCCCGCGTGCTGTCGTTCAGGCGATCCGCAAAGCCGTTGGTCCCGACTTTATCGTGGGCCTGCGCGCTGCCATCGATGAGGATGACCCTGAGGGTATCGGGCTGGAAGAAGGCTTGAACGCCGTTCGCGTCCTTGCCAGTGACGGGATCGACTTTCTGTCAGTGATCAAAGGCACCATCGGTACCGATGAGGGACTGGCTCGGGTCATTCCGCCGATGGGCACGCCTTCGGCACCTTTCCTCGATTTTGCCGGCAAAGTAAAGAAGGCTCTCGATCTGCCCGTCATGCATGCGGCCCGCATCAATGATGTGGCTACTGCCCGCCATGCGGTCGGCGAGGGGCTGCTGGATCTGGTGGGCATGACACGGGCGATGATGGCCGATCCGCATATCGTCAACAAGGTTGCAACCGGCCTCGCGGATCGCATCCGACCATGCGTTGGTGCCACCTATTGCCTGGATGCGCTGCATCGAACGGGCGATTCAAAATGTATTCACAATCCGTCCACCGGACGCGAGAGCACTCTTCCACATGTAATCCCCAAAAGCGCCACTCCAGGTCGTCGCGCAGTCATTGTTGGCGGCGGCCCCGCCGGTTTGGAGGCAGCAAGAGTGCTGGCTGAGCGCGGTCACAAGGTGACGCTTTTTGAAGCAAATACACAGCCCGGCGGACAGATCGTCATAGCAGCCCGATCGAAACGTCGCCGCGATCTGATTGGTATAGTGGACTGGCGATTGGCCGAAACGGAAATTCTCGGAGTGGATATTCGTTGCGGTGTCTATGCCGAGGCGGATGATGTGCTGGCCGAACAACCAGATATCGTCATCGTCGCCACTGGCGGACTTCCTGACCGCAGCTTTTTAAGGCAGGGCGAAGACCTCGTCACCGATACTTGGGAGATTATGACCGGCGGAGCGAGATCGGGTGATGTGCTGGTATTCGACAATGCGGGTGGTCATGCGGGGCTGGATGCGACGGAAACGCTGGTGACCGGCGGAGCGAAGGTCGAATATGTCAGCCCCGCGCGCGTTATCGCGCCCGAGGTTGGTCCCCTGACATCGCCCGGTTATCTGCGCATGTTCGCCGACCATGACGTGCAGGTGAGCTTGGGCTGGCGTCTTCATAGTGTCACGCGTGAAGGTGGGAGGCTGGCGGCGCATCTTGTAAACGAATATTCCCAGTCGTCGCGCACCCGTATCGTGGATCATATTGTGATCGAACATGGCACGCTGCCCAATGACGATCTCTATTTCGACCTGATTCCTCATTCGATCAATCTTGGGGAGCTCGATCTCCAGGCTTTCATCGATATCAAGCCCCAAAGCCTCAGACGTAACGAGAACGGACGGTTCCAGTTGTTCCGTATCGGTGACGCCGTGGCCGGGCGCAACATCCATGCCGCCATTTATGACGCTGCACGGTTGTGCATGCCCGCTTGAAGAATTCTACCCTCAACAAAGATAGGTTTATATGACGATGAATTACGTAAATCTCGGTAAAAGCGGTCTGAAAATCTCGCGTCTGGCACTCGGATGTATGACCTATGGAGACCCCAAAGCCGGTACGCACGACTGGGCACTCGGGCTGGACGATGCGCGCCCTTTCATCCGGCAAGCGATTGAAGCAGGCATCAATTTCTTTGATACCGCAGACGCCTATTCGGCGGGCGCCAGCGAAGAGGTTGTCGGCCAATTGCTCAAAGAACATGCCTCACGCGAAGATGTGGTCATTGCGACGAAAGTACACTTTCCTGTCGGAAAAGGCGGTCCCAACCGCCAGGGACTGTCACGCAAAGCGCTGATTGCAGCCTGCGAGGCCAGCCTGAAGCGCCTGGGTACGGACTATATCGATCTCTATCAGATCCACCGGTGGGATCCGGCAACGCCGATCGAAGAGACGCTGCAAACGCTCGATGATCTCATCCGTGCCGGTAAAGTGCGCTATATCGGTGCGTCGTCCATGTATGCTTGGCAGTTTTCAAAGGCGCTTTATACGTCGAAGCTCAATGGCTGGGCGCAGTTTGCCAGCATGCAGCCGCATTATAATCTGCTTTACCGCGAGGAAGAGCGCGAAATCATTCCGCTTTGCCAGGATCAGGGTGTTGCCGTCATTCCGTGGAGCCCGCTGGCTCGTGGCCGGTTGACCAAGATCACCACTGAAAGTGACCGCAGCCGTCATGATCCTTTCGCGAAAAGCCTCTATCTGGACGAAGATGAGAAAATCATCGAGGTGGTCGCGCGTATTGCCAAAGCCCGTGACGTACCTATGGCACAAATCGCATTGGCGTGGACCTCCAGTCGGCCGGGCATTACCGCACCGATTATAGGAGCGACAAAACCGCACCATATTACGGATGCCGTTGCGGCTCTCAATATTTCCTTGACCGAGGAGGAAATTGCCGAGATGGAACGGTTTTATACACCGCGAGCCGTATCGGGCCTGTCGCGCTAACCTCAGTTTGGTGCATTGACTTGCTCTCGCTGGCGTTTATGCGCTGGCGGGAGCGTGCCGAGTTATTCGCGCGGTGTATCCCAAGCTCAAGCATTTGAACTGCAGGTAAAGCCAAACGGCGTGAGCAACAATCTGTGGCGGAAAGCGATGACGCTTGAAGCTGATATATCTGATGTCTGCGTGAGACAGGCAACCGGGCCGGGGGAAACTTGACAAACTCGATTTTGGAGAAGGCAGCGCGAGTCTCACTGCATGGAACGAGCAATGGCACCGCTGCGCGGTTGAACCGATAGGTTCTCATTATCCTGATCGGTTTCGAGACTCTGCAAAATCGGGCAACGCGGGCGATGGTCGCCGTGGCAGGCGTTGACCAGCATTGTGAGCGTCTGGGCCATGTCTTGCAGATCGGCGATTTTTCTCTGAAGTTCATCGATATGGCCTTGCGCCAGACGTTTGACTTCCGCGCTCTGTCGCGTCTCGTCACGCCACAGCCCCAGAAGATCACCGATCTTCGCCACGGAAAAGCCGAGGTCTCGAGCGCGCCGTATGAAACGGAGCATGTGCACTTCCGTGTGTGAATAGTCGCGGTAGCCGGAGGCTGTTCGGTCGGCCGCAGGTATGAGGCCGGTCTGCTCGTAGTAGCGGATCATCTTGGCCGATACGCCGGATGCCTTGGACGCTTGTCCGATATTCATGCATTCTCTCCCGTGATCAAACGACAGCCTACATCCGCTTCCGCCAGCGCCAGAGCATCGTCGATACCGTCGCCCACGAAGGCGACTTTGCCATGCTTGACCTTAAGACATCGAACCGCATACTTTTAATTGGCAGGGATATTGCTGTGTTTTCGTCTCCGCAGCTTGAACAGGAGCGCTCATAATTGCTTCCTTTCTCGTTCCGATTTTCAGATTCGGACAGAGTATGATGCTTCCAACCATGGGAAGGTCAATAGCATTTTTTCTTGTTTTTCACCACTTGACCTTACCACCGTTGGAAGCACCATCTTGAGTGTCATGAGACTCAAACAAGGAGAAATCTCATGGAACTCAAAATCGAAGGCATGACCTGCGGTGGATGCGCCAAATCAGTTACTATGGCGATCCAGTCGGTAGATTCCGGCGCCAAAGTCGAGACCAATCCGGCAGCGCGTGAGGTCAAGATTGAAACGACCGCAACACTGACGTCTGTCTTGAAGGTTCTCGAAGAGGCAGGTTATCCAGCAACTGCGAACTGACCAAGAACACGATCATGAACAAGCTTGCCATGCAGGATCATGATATCTCCGCAATGTACAAGCCTTCGTCGCACTGCCCTTCGACAAAGGCCAATACAATCGCCATGGATGTCATGATGAAGACGTGGCTCTCCGATCACAGCGAATAGCTTCCCGAAATCCCCGCCCCGTATCATAACGGGGCGGCGGTTTTTTATTCCTGTTTCCAGACCTCGCACTATCGTCATGGTGCTGGCTTCATCGATCGGCATAACCATTTCAATGGTGCGCAGCCGTATTCTCAGTTTCCGCCGTCTGCCGTCTGCTCATCTGTTCAAGCAGGGATCGCAACTGGTTCTCATCCACAGCATCCGCAGCCATGACGGCGCGGATTACGGGATCGGAGAGTAATTCCTGAGCGGTTGGTATCGGGTAGCAGTCGGTTCTATTGCACATATGAATTCTCTCCTTTCATGCTCCTTTGCCCCAGGATTGATCCCTGACCAAATTCGCTGCGTTGGCGTTTAGTTCTTCCCATCTTCGGGCGTGAAAAATACGTCGGCATGCATGTCCTCACCACGCAACCCGCGCGCCAAGGCGAGTTGAATGGCTGCGTCGACCATTCGCGGCGGGCCGGCGACATAGGCCTTCCAGCCATCAAGGTCCACAAAGTCTTCGGCAACAGCCTTTGTCACAAAACCACGGCGGTACTGTGCCGTCTCCGCCTCCGAGAGCACCACCATGAAAGTGAGGTTGTTATGCTGTTCGGCCAAAGCCTGAAAATGCTTGATCAGGTAGAGATCGCGCTCACCTCGTGCACCGAAATAAACATGGATCGGCTGCTTCATGCCGAGAGCAAGGGCTGTTTCAACGATCGACTTGATTGGCGCAAGGCCGGAGCCGCCCGCGATGCACAGCATCGGACCTGAATGATTTTGGCGCAGATAAGAGGAACCGAGGGGAAATTCGAGTTCAACTTTGTCACCAGTCTTCAGCACATTATGTATGTGTTCGGACGTAATACCTCCTGTAACGCGGCGAACATGAAATTCCAGACTGCCGTCACCATTACGGTTGGCCATGGAATAGCTGCGCATCGGTGCATCAGCGAAACCGATTTGAGCATACTGCCCGGCGGTAAATGGCAAAGGCGAACCATCCGCCGGCGCAATTCGCACCAGCTTGATATCGTGCGTGAGGTCATCGAGGCCGATTACGACAGCATCAAGACGCCGTGGCGGCTCCAAAACCTCATCTTCACTGACAAGCCATGCGACAGCGACATCCGTTTGCGGCAATGCACGGCATGCGAGGATCAAGCCATCGGAATTCTCCTGCTCGGTCAGCGCAAAGCGCGAGTGCTCAAGCAATTGAACCTGGCCCTCAATCAGGCGTGATTTGCATGAACCGCAACGCCCGGATCGGCACCCGTGAGGATAGGAAATGCTGGCTGCGAGCGCGGCTTCGAGGATTGTTTGCCCGTTCGAAACCTCCAGGCGGGTCCGTGTTTGCCGGATATCAACGATTTTTCTGGTCATCCGACTTTCCTTACAGTTCGGATTTCAGTCCGAGAGCCTTGATCAAACCCGGCTTTTGCCGCGGAAAGGTTCCGTAGAAAATCTCGGAGCCGACAATCGTGATAGGGGCCACCCGAACCCCTGTGCGAGCTTTGGCTTCCTCAGCAACTTCCGGCTGGCTGAGGTCGCGCTCCTCGTAGGAAAGCCCTTGCTCTGAGAGCCAGCGCTTGAGTGCATGACAGTCCGGGCAGGTCGGTGTTGTGTAAATGAGAATGTGCGGCGTACCGGCGTTTATCATACATTTGCCTTTCACTGGATAGGTGTGGTTTCGCCCTCAATCCGGCTGTTAATCGGTCGGCATTCTGGGCGGGATTTTGTCAGCCTGCGGCTTCCAACACTTGTAAGGTCAAGGCTGTTCTTGTGTGGAAATGGATATTGTTGTGCAGGGACGCGAACCTGACCACAAACGGCTAAAGAGCCTTGGTTTTCGCGTAAAAGAGCTGCCCGTCGTCTGATCGACAACGCCTTTTTTTTCAAATATTGGCGAAACAATGCGCGGGGATCGGCCATCAAACGAGGCGGCTTCTGCCACCAAGATTCTCCTTGGAAAAATAATTCTCAGGGCCTTGACCTTTCCATCGTTGGAAACAGCAAGGTCGTCAAATGACCATCGTCGTGTCCCGCTGGCAAAAGCTGCGGCCCTATGAAGGAGAACGAGAATGAGTAATAAAGCCGCCGCCCTGTTCCTGGCCAGCGCCGTTATTGTTGGTGGTGCCTTTTACGCGGCCTATAGAGACGAGATCGAACCATATACGCGAAATTTCCTGTCGCTTGTTTCATCCGCCGCCGCGCAGCCAGCCCAAATGCCGGCTCCACAGGTGCCGGTTGCCGAGGTCGTCACACGCAAGGTTGCTCCATCCATAGAGTTTACAGGCCATACCGAAGCGACCAGGGCGGTCGACCTGCGTCCGCGTGTAGGCGGCGCAATAGTTGATGTCGGCGTTCCCGAAGGCGGACTCGTTCGCGCGGGCGATCTTCTGTTCCAGATCGATCCGAGGCCGTACCAGGTTGCATTGAATGCAGCAAAAGCTCGATTGCAGCAGGCGAACGCTCTGCTTGATCAGGCTGAAGTCGATTTCAAACGCGCCGAAGCTCTGGCTCCGAATGGCACTGTATCACGCAAAACCTACGATAACGCGAAGGCCGCACATCGGCAGCGCGAGGCCCAGGTGGAAATCGCCAAGGCTGCCATCGCAGCCGCAGAACTCGATCTATCTTTCACGCGTGTCACGGCACCGATTGCCGGACGGGTCGACCGTGTCCTTGTCACAGAAGGCAATCTCGTTACCGGTGGTAATGCGGGGGCTGCCACTCTTCTCACCACGATTGTTTCAACCGACCCGCTCTATGTCTATTTCGATATCGATGAAGCGACCTATCTCGAATTCGCAGCTCGTGGACGTGCATCCGTGACGGGGAGCGATGCTGACAGGCTTCCGGTTCAGGTCGGCTTGATGACTGATACCGGCCACCCGCTTGTCGGTGAGCTCGATTTTCTCGGCAATCGCATTGACCGGGGTACAGGCACGATCAGAGCCCGTGCCATTGTTCGCAATCTTGATGACCGGCTGGCTCCTGGTCTTTTTGTTCGAGTGAAACTCGTGACCACCGAACCAGCGCAGACCATGCTCGTCGATGAGCAGGCGATTGGTGTCGATCAGGGGCGACGCTATGTGCTGGTAGTCGGGGCAGAGAACAAGGCGGAGTACCGCCCGGTTGAATTGGGGCCGATGATCGACGGGCTGCGCGTTGTTTCTTCAGGACTCAAGTCGGGTGAAAAAATCATCATCAAGGGGCTTGTCCGACCCGGAATGGAAGTGGAGCCGCAGATAGTGCCGATGCTCTCCGACCAGCAGAGTGAAGTTGGTCGGGTTGCGACAGACGTTCAGGAGGCGCGTCGATGAATATCCCGCGTTTTTTCGTCGACCGACCGATCTTCGCGGTCGTCCTCTCTGTCCTGATGCTGATCGGTGGCGGGCTCACGCTCCTGAAGCTGCCATTGAGCGAATACCCGCAGGTGACCCCGCCAACGGTACAGGTCACCGCAAGCTATCCGGGCGCCAGCCCCGAAGTGATCGCCGAAACGGTCGCCGCGCCACTGGAGCAGGTCATCAATGGCGTCGAGAACATGCTCTATATGAGCTCGCAGGCTGCCACCGATGGACGCATGACGCTGACTGTGACGTTCCAGCAGGGCACAGATCCCGACATGGCGCAAATCCAGGTGCAGAATCGCGTCTCGCGCGCGCTTCCACGTCTGCCACAGGAAGTTCAGCGCATCGGCGTGGTGACGCAGAAAACTTCCCCGGATATTCTGATGGTCGTTCATCTCGTATCGCCCGATAACCGTTATGATCCGCTCTACCTGTCGAACTTTGCCACCTTGCAGGTACGCGACCAGCTTGCGCGTATTTCAGGTGTGGGCGACGTGCTTGTCTGGGGCGCTGGCGAATATTCCATGCGGATCTGGCTCGACCCGGCGAAGGTGGCCGCGCGTGGTCTTACCGCCTCGGACGTGGTGACGGCAATCCAGGAACAAAACGTCCAGGTAGCCGCAGGCTCGGTCGGCCAGCAACCCGACGCCTCGGCCGCACTTCAGGTCACGGTCAATACGCTCGGCAGACTATCTAACGAGGAACAGTTCGGCGATATCGTCGTCAAGACCGGCGCTGACGGCCAGGTTACGCGGTTGCGCGACGTTTCACGCATTGAACTGGGCGCAGACGCCTATGCTCTGCGCAGTCTTCTTGACGGAAAACCGGCATTGGCGATGCAGATCGTCCAGAGTCCGGGCGCCAACGCGCTTGATGTGGCAAGTGCCATTCGCGGCACCATGGAAGAACTGCAAAAGGGTTTCCCTGAGGGGATCGAGTATCGCATTGCCTACGATCCCACCGTCTTCGTGAAGGCCTCCCTTGAGGCTGTTGTGATGACGTTGCTCGAAGCTATCGTTCTGGTCGTGATCGTTGTCGTGCTCTTCCTTCAGACCTGGCGGGCTTCGATCATTCCTCTGGTCGCCGTGCCGATATCGTTGGTTGGCACATTCGCGCTCATGTATATGTTTGGCTTCTCACTGAACACGCTGTCGCTGTTCGGCCTGGTGCTGTCCATCGGGATCGTGGTTGATGACGCCATCGTCGTCGTCGAAAATGTCGAGCGTCACATCGCGCTTGGCGAAACGCCGAAGGAAGCGGCACGCAAGGCCATGGACGAAGTGACCGGGCCGATCATTGCCATTACGTCCGTGCTGTCGGCGGTATTCATCCCGTCTGCATTTCTGTCCGGCCTGCAAGGTGAGTTCTATCGCCAGTTCGCTCTCACAATCGCAATTTCGACCATCCTGTCGGCGGTCAACTCCCTCACGCTTTCTCCCGCGCTTGCAGGTGTGCTCCTGAAGCCGCATCATGGCGACGTGAAACGCGATCTCCTGACACGGGTGATCGACGGTTTGTTCGGCTGGTTTTTCAGGCTCTTCAACCGGTTCTTCGACAGCGCGTCGAATGCCTATGTCTGGTCGGTGCGACGCGCCGTGAGGCTGAGCGCGCTCGTCCTGCTCGTCTATGCTGGTTTGCTTGGCATGACATGGATGGGGTTCCAGACTGTACCCAGCGGCTTTGTTCCAGCTCAGGACAAATATTATCTCGTCGGTATTGCACAGCTGCCGACGGGAGCGTCGCTCGACAGAACCGAGGCAGTGGTTAAGAAAATGTCTGAGATCGCCCTTGCCGAGCCCGGGGTAGAAAGTGTCGTCGCTTTCCCCGGTCTTTCAGTCAATGGCATGGTCAATATTCCCAATGCTGCCGTCATGTTCACGATGCTCAAGCCCTTTGACGAACGTAAGGACCCTACCATGTCCGCGTTTGCGATCGCAGGTCGTCTGATGGGCAAGTTTAGTCAGATACCCGATGGTTTCGCCGGTATCTTCCCGCCGCCGCCGGTTCCGGGTCTTGGCACGACTGGAGGATTCAAGATTCAGATCGAAGATAGGGCCGGACTTGGGTTTGAAGCGCTTGCCGAGACGCAGGGCGCAATCATGGCCAAGGCGATGCAGGCACCGGAACTCGCAGGCATGCTTGCGAGCTTCCAGGTGAATGCGCCGCAAATTCAGGTGGATATTGACCGGGTGAAAGCCAAGTCGCAAGGCGTTCCCCTCAACACTATTTTCGAGACGCTGCAGGTGAACCTTGGTTCTCTCTATGTGAATGATTTCAACCGCTTTGGCAGGACCTACCGGGTGGTGGTCCAGGCAGATGCGCCTTTCCGGATGCAACCGGAGGACATTGGCCGACTGAAAGTGCGCAACATGGCGGGCGAAATGATTCCACTGTCGGCTCTTTTGACGATCAAGCACAGTTCCGGCCCGGATCGTGTCATGCATTATAACAGTTTCCCGTCGGCCGATATCAGCGGCGGTCCTGCACCCGGTTATTCGTTCGGGCAGGCAACAGCCACGATAGAACGCATCATAATGGAAACTTTGCCATCGGGCATGGCCTTCGAGTGGACAGAGCTTGCCTATCAGGAGAAGCAGGCCGGAAACACGGCAATGTATATCTTCCCGCTTTCCGTTCTACTCGCGTTTCTCATCCTCGCTGCCCAGTATAACAGCTGGTCGTTGCCGTTCGCTGTATTGTTGATCGCGCCAATGGCATTGCTCTCGGCAATTGCCGGGGTATGGCTCACTGGTGGCGACAACAACATTTTCACTCAGATCGGATTTGTCGTTCTGGTCGGACTTGCTGCCAAGAATGCGATTCTGATCGTCGAGTTTGCGCGAGCGAAGGAAGATGAGGGTGTCGATCCATTGAAGGCGGTGCTTGAGGCCGCACGGCTTCGGCTTCGCCCGATCCTGATGACCTCACTCGCCTTTATTGCGGGTGTCGTGCCACTTGTGATCGCAAAAGGCGCGGGTGCCGAGATGCGGCATGTCATGGGCATAGCGGTGTTTGCTGGCATGCTCGGCGTTACGTTGTTCGGGCTGCTCTTGACACCGGTATTCTATGTCGTGGTGCGGAATTTCGGAAAGCGGGGCGAAAAGAGCAAAAACGCGGAAGGGCCGGTCTTGGAACAAAAACCATAACAAGCAGTAGAAGTAACCGGTCGCATTGGTGATCCCAAAGATGACGCCGGCTAAGCCCGGCGTTTTGGTGGCCGATTGCGGCCTTGTCGGGGATCTGGTTACGGTTACTGTCCGCGCCTTGCAGCCTGGTTGTTCAAATGTGAGTCAACAATATCCGGGTCAGGGCTTCGGGTTCCAGCCGCGCTACGTTGTGCCCGCAATTGAGCGAAAAGGTTGACCATTCCGGTTCGCGGCTCAAGCGTCGATAAAGGTCAAGGAAAGGACTTCCTTCCCATCCATGTGCGCCGACGAATGTCTTGTGCGGTACTTCACGCCAACGCCCGGTGAGAGTAATTGACTGGAGAAACGTCCCGATCGGATGCGGGCGGCATCTCGGGTCAAGACTGGAGGGCGGAGTGCAATTCAGCCCGTCAGCCTTTGCGCCTGCGACGAACATGTCCCGAAAACGGGGTGTCGTCAGCGACCAGACCGAGTCACCGGAATCCGGTACATAAGCGTCGACATAAACCAATGCCCGGATACGCGATGGATTGGCGTCCGCTACGCCGCTCACAATCATCCCGCCGTAAGATTGCCCGACAAGGATAAGGTCGCCGCTATGCAACTTCACGACATCGGCAACCTCACTTATGTGGGTTTCAAGATTGGCCGCTGGCGCGGGAGTGTCACCGAGCCCCGAAAGGGTTATAGGTACGACATTGTGCCCGTGCGTGGCGAGTATATCTGCTACGCTCTGGTAGCTCCAACCACCCTGCCACCCTCCGGCTATCAAAATAAAAGTGGCCATAATAGTCATCCCTCACGTTGACGCTAAAACGTAGTCAAGAACAGCCAAGGTACCAGATATATCTCAGAGCCCCGTATTGAACCGCAAATGGCGACGAGACGATGCACTTGTTGCGACTCTGCCGTGCGGGGGATATTGTTAACCTAATTGGAACCAACAGCGACCCAAGGTCAATTGAGAAGAAGCCGCGCAGCTTCAATGGCTGCAGCAAAGGATCTGGCCCTAAAACATCTGATTTTCAGAACACCCGTGTCAAATCGAACGGTTATTGCGTCCGTAATCAATCTTCGCTGAACTGAAATCTCGATGATATTCTCCAACGGTATTGCAACATCCAATTCATCAGGGCGAGTATGCAGTGCCCGGTTCATGTCGTTCGGGCTGAAACTAAGAGCAGTGGCTGTTAGCAGGCACTTGCCGCCGACCCACAATCCGCCCTGCTTATGGCGACGGTCATCAATCTGATGCGAGATTGTCTTCGGCAAGGGATTGTTCTCCGACAAGATCGTTTTGTCGAAGAAAGCGTTGGCGAGACGGCTATCGATAACGTTTGGCGTAATGATCTCCCGATAAAGCTCTATCTTATCATGTATCTTAATAGTAGCTGAAGGGCGAGGATTTCAGCAAATGATCCCATGCCCAGGCGCCGTGCATTTGACGATGGAGTGCCTGGCTTCTAAGCAGCCTTGATGTGCGTTCCCTGCACTCTCCAGCATTAAAGCGAACTTGCGAATTCAATTCGCCAGTTTGCAAATATTAATTCACGCATCTAGGCGATGCGCTGGAAGTTATTATTCGCTGGCCTTATCTGTCGGCGTCTTATGGCCCTGAAGCGGTCGAAAAAGATCATATCGTCTGTCGGGTAGATGGAGCGTTGTCATTCAGCGTGGAGGAGGGCTTTGTTTCGCCGGATGGGCATTATCAGGTCAAAAATGTCTACGATCCGGCAAGCCAGCGCGCTGAGGCTGAAAAGCGAGTATCTCAAATGGCGAAAATCGGCAAGGGAGTGTCGTCTTACGGATCGGATCCGCGGAGTCTTGCATGTTGGGCCGCCGCCCGAAAATGTGCGCAAGAGGTCTTCACCTGGCCCCCACCGCCAAACAGGAGTCCGCTCGAATACTCCGAACAAGCTCGTAAAATGAATGATCATTATAACAAGACGTTCGTTCCAACGTGCAAACTGGAGTGATCGGTCTCAGGTTGGCCACGCTGATGCGATGTCGGCTTTGACCTCATCTTGGCCGTTCGCGTTGGAAGGCGAGGACGCTTAAAGCGGACCTTGCCACCTTTTTGAATCGCATCCGTCGCAAGTTTCGAGCATTTTCGCGGTAGCGGTAAATCAGAGCCCGCTATACGCCAAATACGGCATGCACACGCTCAGCAAGCGGGAAGTTCGCTTCGTGCTGGTGCTTAGCCGCGTCCGTAGTCGAAGCCTCGCTCCTTCGTGGATTAACGGGATCTCCCGATGCCACAGGTTTTAAGCACGTTGATGAGGTTATTTCCCTTCAGAAATGCTCTTCATCGCCTGCCAGCCATGCGTGATACCACCTCCAGCGCGAAGCGCTGTGGCCACCATAATTGCTTCCGCAACCTCTTCCTTCGACGCCCATAGCGATCAACTCACGAGTGGCAAGGCTTAGGCTACCGACATTCTTGTTGAACACTACTTTATCGAAATTGAAAAAGGCGGTCACCATCTCGGGCGCGGCATCTCGCAGATCGGGTATATACTTCAAATTCTCCTCGTGAGTATGCATCTCAATTATGCTTCTGTTTCTGGCGTTAATCGGAGAAAATAACTGCACATATTGAGCGGCAGCCGGGGGAAGGTCAGGCGTTGGGCAACTGCCATACTCAGGGGCCCAACGATAAGTCAGTTCAAAGGATAACGGTTTCCCCATCGCCAGGAGTGTGCAGCTTGTCGGCGAAACCGTTGGCACGGGCGAAAGCCCGAAGGTCAGCGCGGCTCACAGTGCAGTGATTCACCGCTTCCATGTGGCTGCCGATCAGGAGGGTTTCAGGGGCGGCCTTGTGGACCGAAAGCACATCTTGCGTTCCCATGATGATGCCGCCCTCAATCCCGGCGGTCATCGCATAGCCGGTGTTCAGGATAGCCACATCTGGACGATACGTTTTCAGAGCTGCCGCCACCCGCTCGTGCCAGATCGTGTCGCCAGCCAGATAGATGGTCTTTAGTCCGGCCGTCCTGAACACGACACCGCAAGCTTCGCCCAGAACATCGCCGATCTTGGCGTAGTGCGCCTCGGTCCCGTGACGACCGTCCGTCTTGATGAGCTGTACACCCTTGAAGCTGGACGTGTCCGAAAGCACGCGCACATCGGAGAACCCCTGTCCCCGGATGGTTGCAGCATCCGCATCGTTCTGCGCGAAAATCGGCAGCGCCCTCGGCAGAACCTTGCGCGCTTCTTCATCCCAATGGTCTTCGTGCAGATGGGTGACGATCACCGCGTCCACGTCGATGATTTCTTCCTTCGTTATCGGAAGATGCACAAGGGGATTGCGCTCCTCGCTGTTCACCGAGCCTTCAAAACCCGGCCAGGCGTGACGGTCCGAAAGCATCGGATCGACAAGAAAGCGAACGCCGCCATAGGCGATATGGAGCGTTGCGTTGCGTATCTGTGTGATTTTCACACTGCCCTGCGGCGTGGCGGTAACCTGCGCGCCTGCCGGAAAGGCGCTGACGACAAGCGCAGCACCCGATAGGGCAAAAAGCTCTCTGCGTGTGGTCATGATAGTCTTCTCCCGAACAGGCCGTTAGCGAGCGAGGAAGGCGTCGGTGGAGATCACTTCGCCATAGCCAAAGGAAAGCGCTGCCATCAGCGCCGCGTGCACCTGTGCCGCTGGAGTGGTGACACCGTCGAAGTTCAGATCAAGCGTTGCGCAGGCATCGTGAATCGTTGTGGTTTTGTAGCCCAGATCGTTGGCTGCGCGCACTGTCGCATCGACGCACATATGGCTCATCGCGCCGACGACCACGACGTCCTCAACGCCCTTTTCCTTGAGCAGATCGCTCAACCCGGTTTCGCGGAAGGAGTTAGGGAAGTGCTTGGTGATGACGGGCTCATCATCCTTCGGCAGCACGGCTTGATTGATCTTGGCACCGTCGCTGCCGGGCACGAAGAATGGCGCTCCAGGCATCTCGTGGCGAATGTTGACGACCAGATCACCTTTCGCTCGGGCATGAGCCATGACGCGGGCGGCATTAGTGGCGGCGGCGTCGATGCCATGGAGCGGGAGGTTGCCCGATGGCCAATATTCATTTTGAAGATCAACGACCAGAATAGCGCGCTTCGACATGTCGAAAAATCCTTTCAGAGTTAGTTGTTGCTTGCGCTGAATATCGTTTCAGGCGAGTGTTGTCGCAACTGGCGAAATCGACATAATCATGGGCAATATCGACAATGACATATGTGCGGATAGGAATCCTGCTTTACCCTGGCGCGCAGACATCGGCGGTGCTGGGACTGACCGATCTGTTCAAGGTCGCTTGCCGGATGGCTGATAATGCCGATCCCGCTACTCCACGTCTGCTGGTGCGGCATTTGCGGATCGACGGCGATGAGGAGCCCGTTGTTGTGTTCGACAGCGATCCCGATGCAACCGGGGAGGATGCAGGCTCTTGCGACGTGCTGATCTTGCCGCCTTCGCTGGAACCACCAATATCCGTTGAGATTGCCGCACCGCTTGCGCGCTGGCTGCGCGCACGTCATGGCGAGGGTTCGGTACTGGCTTCCGTCTGCGCCGGGGCGTTCCTTCTGGCGGAAACTGGGCTTCTCGCCGGACGAACGATTACAACCCACTGGGGTTCTGCCGATGCTTTCCGCAACCGCTTCCCTGATGTGGCGCTTGATACAGATCGGCTGATTATCGACGGTGGTGATATCATCTCGGTGGGCGGACTAATGGCGTGGACCGATCTCGGCTTGAAGCTGGTGGAGCGTTTTCTTGGTCCTGTGGTAATGGCACGGACCGCACGTATGCTACTGATTGATCCACCGGGACGAGAGCAACGCTATTACAGCGGGTTCGCTCCCCGGCTGACCCATGGGGACGCAGCAATCATTAAAGCCCAGCATTTTCTTCAGGCGAATGGAGGCAAAGAAGCACGGCTTGCGATCCTGGCCGAACAGGCAGGACTGGAAGAACGCACCTTCCTGCGTCGCTTCCAGAAAGCCACGGGCATGACCGCCACCGACTACGCTCAACGCCTTCGGGTCTCCAAGGCTCAGGAGCTACTGCAATTCGGCCACTCCCCGATCGAACGTATCGCTTGGGAGGTCGGGTATTCTGATCCCGGCGCGTTTAGTAAAATCTTCGTTCGGATTGTTGGACTATCACCGGGGGAATATCGCCAGCGATTCCGGGCCTGACCCTGTCTCCCAAACCGCCTGAGTTGAACAGCAGGCCCGATGGAAAATAGGAAACACTTGATTTTCAAGGTGTTGCAATTTGCTCACCCGAAATCCGCAACACATTTTGTCCAGTGATCAATGCCATATGTGGCAGTGCGATCAAGCCAAAGAATGGTCGACATGACGGTTGCCACGAGTACTCAAACTTGCGTTTCCGGACACATGCGGCTGGAACAGTCAGCAATCTTGCCCCAAAGGCAACTGAGTGGCCTCTGGTCTCAGTATAACCCATTGAGAATCATGGGGTCAAATTTTGTCAGTTGCAGTTAAGTTGCCTTTTTTGCCAAGATGTTTTGCCTATCATATTTTTAAGTGTCGCAAGTTTTAGGACAGTCTGCCTGACGCTGGCGACGTTGCAAATTCCGGGGTTTTGCGAAAAAGGAGGCCCGCACATTGGGGCTAAATCTATTGACGAAAGTTACAATTTTAGGGTGCGGTGCCACATATGGCGTTCCTCTGGCTGGTGGTGTCTGGGGTTTGTGTGATCCAACCAACCCCAAAAACGAAAGGATGAGGCCGTCAATTCAGGTTGAGCAGAATGGCCAATCCTTGATGATCGACATTGGGCCGGATTTTCGGCTGCAAACGTCGAGGGCGAAGGTTATTCCCGATGCTATCTTGATAACCCATGGCCATTGGGATCATATCGCGGGGATCGGTGAGCTTCCGTACTATATGGAGGAAGTCCTTAAGCGCGACCTGAACATTTATGCCGATGAACGATGCCTATCCTTCGTTCGTGGCATGTTTCCCTATCTGTTTTTCAACGAGGAAACGAAGGGCTCCACCAGCATCGTCGGTTTCGGAGAGAACAAGCAATACCGGATTTTCTGGCATCGTATACGCGCTTTTGAAACCATCGAAGCAAACGGTATCGAGATGCTCCCATTCTCGCAACATCATGGTGGATCGGACAGCTTGGGCGTCAGGATCGCCAACTTTGTCTATAGCTCGGATGTGAAGTCATTTCCGAAGGAGAGCTGGCGATTTCTGGCGGGAATCGACACTTGGATTCTGGATTGCGACTATTGGAAAGAGTCGGAATCGCATGGCGACCCTGAAACCGTCCTGAAGCATGTCGACCAATTCAACCCCAAGCAAGTTTTTCTCACTCATATGGACGAGAAGATGGACTATTCAGTCTTGAAGGCTTGGTTTGCGGATCGCGGATACCCTCAAATCGTCCCCGCCTACGATGGATTGAAAATTGATTTGAGCAGCATTCGCCAATAGGTGGCTCTTGTCGCATAAATCTTACAGACCATCCGAAAACACGAACACTGTGTCCGAAGGTCAGCTTGCGCCTGTGTTTTCGGACGGTCTGCCCGAAACATGCGACAGCCTCAACCAGCATGATAAGCGGCGATAGTCGATACGAAGGCCGCCGTTTCGCTCCTAAATATTACCGAAAATCGTACCTGAAGGCATGTGTCATGCGGCTGGACCGTTGGGAAACGTCAGCAATCCTGACCCAAGGACAACATAGTGGCCAAAAAGGCCAAATATAGTGTCATTTGACAATTGGAAAGAATGGCGCGCCGCACCGGGTGAAGATGACAACTATATCTACGCTATAGCCCTCTAATTTCCAGTAGTGTTTCTGCGAATAACACATTGGATAATAAGTGTTTTTACCTCGTCAGTGGGTGAGTGACATTTCGAGCCATTGCCAGCCGCCAAGGTGCACAGGCAGACCCATGGACTCTCGATAAAGTATGGAGGGCCAAGGCTTCAATCTGTCGACGACGGCGCTACCACGGCCGCAGGTTTATGATCGGCGGTTTTGGGGCCGATGAACGAACCCGCTTCGCGGGAAGGCGCGTGCGACTGAGGTAGCGAGCACAGAGCGACCATTGCACTCTGCGTTGAGTGTCGCTCGGAGCGAGCAGAGAATGACTGGCTTCTTCAACCAGGAGCCTGACCATGCACAACCAACCGAATTCGCCCGCGATCAGCCCGCTTCGTCAACGCCTGATCGACGACATGAACCTGCGCCACTTCGGGCACGAGACCCAACGCAACTATCTGCGCGACATCGGACGACTTGCCAGCTTTCTCGGGAGGCCCCCCGATACCGCGTCCGTGGATGATTTGCGCCGCTTCCAGATATGGCAGCAAAGCGAGGGCGTCCCGGTGCCAACGATGAACAGTGTCGTGTCGGCGCTGAGGTTCTTCTTCAATACCACGATTGATCGCCCTGATCTTGCCCGCCGTCTCGTGCGGCTGGCGCACCCGCGCAAACTGCCTGTGGTTCGGGACTGCGCGTATCGCAAGTGGCTTCGCTGAAAGTCGCCGACGTCGACAGCGAGCGCATGCTTCTGCGAGTGGAGCGCGGCAAAGGCGAGCATGGACGCAACGCCATGCTGTCAGAAGATCTGCTCACGCTTCTGCGCCAATGGTGGCAAGCCGGCTACCGGCAGGGCGTCATGCGGCGGGATGGCTGGCTCTTTCCAGGCATCAACACGCTGAGGCCCATCAGCACGCGCCAACTGCACCGCGTTGTAGTCGAAGCTGCAAGGAAGGCTGACATCGACAAGCGCGTGGGACTGCACACGCTGCGCCATTCGTTTGCCACCCACCTTCTGGAAGACGGCGTCGATATTCGCATCATTCAGGTACTGCTCGGTCACGCCAAGCTGAACAACACGGCCCTTTACACCAAGGTTGCGACACGCACTGTGCGCTCAGTGACGAGTCCGCTGGATCGACTTGGTTTGTTCAAAGCGGAAGAGTCTGCGCCCGACAGCTGAGCCATGAAGGCCCCGCTTGAGGTCGCCGATATCTTCCATGCTGCTGGTCCTGAATATCGGATCGCCCATGCCGGGCATCTGAGCCTCGACCAGTTGAAGGTGATGTCGGCGATCGAGAACTGCCGCACCGCAGCGCTTGGCGGGCATGTCGAAGCTTGTGAAGACTGCGGCCAGTGGCGGATCGCCTATAACTCTTGCCGCAACCGGCACTGTCCGAAGTGCCAGGGCGCCGCTGCGCGGACATGGCTTGCGGAGCGCCAGGCCGACCTTCTTCCTGTCGGCTACTTCCACGTCGTGTTCACGCTGCCGACCGAGGTGTCCGACATCGCCTTCCAGAACAAGGCGGTCGTTTATGACCTGCTGTTCAAATCCGCGTCGGAGACGCTGCTGACGATTGCTGCCGATCCAAAATATCTCAGCGCGCGCATCGGCATCATCGCCGTACTCCACACCTGGGGGTCGGCTATGACCCATCATCCGCATGTCCATATGATCGTGCCGGGCGGCGGCATCTCGCTTGACAGAAGCCGCTGGGTCTCGTCACGCCCAGCCTTCCTGCTTCCGGTGCGCGTTCTCGGCAAGCTGTTCCGCCGTTTGTTCCTCACACGGCTCAACGCCCTGCGCGATGCAGGCCGTCTCACCTTCTTCGGATCGATGGCGCACCTCGCTGACCGGCGCGCTTTCCTGCATCACCTTAAGCCTGTTCGAGCCAAGCGCTGGGTGGTCTATGCAAAGGCCCCATTCGCGGGTCCGGAAGCCGTTCTCGCCTATCTCTCACGCTACACGCATCGGGTCGCGATCTCGAACCATCGCCTGATCGCCTTCGACAATGACAGTGTCACATTCCGCTACAAGGATTATCGCCGCGACGGAATTGATCGCCGGCAGGTCATGGCGCTGGCTACCGGCGAGTTTATTCGACGCTTCCTGCTCCACGTGCTGCCGCGCGGTTTCCATCGCATCCGCCACTATGGCTTGCTCGCCAGCGGCGCGGGCAAGATCAGCCTGGCGCTGGTGCGCGAACTGCTGCACGTTGTGACGCCAACGGCGGCGAATGATCAATCGAAGGAGCCTGATGAATTCCGCCCGCCATGCTCTTGCTGTGGAGGGCGCATGATCGTCATCGAAGTGTTCGAGCGATGGCGGCAACCGCGCGAGCCGCCAAACACGCCCACAACGAACCGGGAGAACTCGCCATGACCCGGCACGGCATAGCTCGACATTCAGCCGAAAGCGCTCGATCTTCGGCAACGCACCCGCATGTGCTGAGCACGATCATCACCGGCGGCATAGCGGCGCTCACCTACCATTATGTCGACGATCCCATGTGGACACACCGCAAAGCTGTCCGACTGCAGCAATGGGACCACCTCCCGGCTGCGGTCGCAACATCAATGACATCAGCCAAAAAGAGAAATCCCCATAACCGTTGATTGTGGCCCGCGGGTTCCTTCCCCGGGGACTTTCGTACGCCTAACGGCGCCCGAAACTCTTCACGATTCCAGTCGGTCAGCTTTGTGACAGCCTAAGGTGAAAGCGGCCATCCTACCCCGATGTTGGTTCACACCGACGTATGCAGCACCTCTGGCACACTGTCCTGAACGTTCGAGGGGCGCAGATATACGTCAGGGGGATCAAAGGGGTAAACTTCTGATCTAAAGGCGCGCACCTGCAAGGTCGCAGTTGGGTGGTGAGCGACCTCTCCGCGCGGGGTGAGGTCGAGGTCACAAGCCGGACGGCGCGACCGTATTGGGCGTCGTTCGGTTGGGCGGAGCATCACGACTGACAGCGGGCGCGAACGCCCGAGCTCCGGGCACAGCAAGTACATTAAACTACAAATCTGCCGCATCGAAAACCACCGCCACCCAATCGAGGAAAATCCGCACCCGTGGCGATAGTTGACGGTTCTGCGGATAATAGGCAGCGAGCGGCAATGGCGGCGGCGGCTGGGCAGGCAGGACCTCGACAAGGGCACCTCGCGCCAGATCCTCCCGGAAGCGATAGCGGGGTGCTTGAATCAGCCCGTAGCCCATCCGTGCGAGATGATGCGCCGTCTCCGCCTCGTTGGCGGTCACGCGGTAGGGAAGTGTCACTTCCCTGATTCCCTCGGTGGTCTGGAACTCCATCGGCATCACACGGCCCGTGCGTGACGACACGAAACCGATCATCTTGTGTTGGTCGAGATCATCGACCGAAGTCGGCATTCCGTGATGCTCGATATATTGCGGGCCGGCGCAGGTCTGCTCCGGAATATCGGGAAGCCTACGCATGATCAGGCCGCTGTCATCCGGTTCGCCCGCTCGGATGACGCAATCTACCCCCTCGCGCACCAGATCGACCAGCCTGTCGCCCTGGCCGATCTGTAGGCTGATCTGTGGATACGCTTCCAGGAAGTCCGGCAGGCGCGGCAGCAGGAAGGCCCGCGTCAGCGCGCCGTGGGCATCAATGCGCAGCACCCCCGACGGTTCTCCGCCCCGCAAGGCACCCTCCGCTTCGTCGATATCGGCGAGGATCGACAGGCACCGCCGATAGTAGGCTTCGCCATCTGGCGCGGGCGCTACATGACGCGTGGTGCGTTCCAGAAGCCGACTGCCGAGATCGCGCTCGAGCCGCCTGATCGCTTCGGTTGCCGTCGAACGCGGAATGCCAAGATCGGCCGCTGCCGCCGTGAAGCTGCGACGGTCGATGATCCGTACAAAAAGACGCATTGCATCGAGACGATCCATGATTGTTCAGAATATCCGAATTTTGTTGCCCACAAAAGGGCATTTATCCTGCCCCTAACACTCCTTACCTTCTTGCCGAGCAACGGAGGTCAAGAAATGAGACTGAAAGACAAAACCGCAATCGTGACCGGTGCGGGCAAGGGCATCGGCGCGGCAATCGCACGACGGCTTGCCCAAGAGGGTTGTGCTGTCGCGGTGAACTATGCACGCGATGAAGCTGCTGCCCGTCAGGTCGTGCAGGACATCGAGCAGGCGGGCGGGAAAGCGGTTGCGGTGCAGACTGACGTCGGCGATCCGGCTGGCATGCCCGCGCTGTTCGATGCGGCTGAAGCCGCGTTCGGCCCGGCCGATCTACTGATCAACAATGCAGGCATGATGCGGTTGTCACCCGTAGCCAATGCTACGGACGCGGATTTCGACGACCACTGTGGCATCAATCTTGGCGGCACGTTTCGCGGTATGCGCGAAGGCGCCAAGCGGCTGCGCGATCGCGGGCGGATCATCAGCGTGTCCTCAAGCGTGGTGGGCTTCTACCAGCCCGGTTATGGATTGTATGCCGCGACGAAGGCTGGGATCGAGGCGCTGACGCATGTGCTTGCCAAGGAGTTAGGCCCACGCGGCATCACCGTCAATGCGATCGCGCCCGGTCCTGTCGAAACGGATTTCTTCATGCGCGGCAAGTCTGAGGAACTGGTCGCCAACATCACCCGGATGATCCCGCTCGGACGTCTCGGTTGTCCTGATGACATTGCCAACGCCGTCGCTTTCCTGGCCGGGCCGGAAAGCCGTTGG
Source organism: Ochrobactrum sp. CM-21-5 (assembly GCF_014253075.1). GTDB lineage: Bacteria > Pseudomonadota > Alphaproteobacteria > Rhizobiales > Rhizobiaceae > Brucella. The sequence continues at coordinate 29,554 of NZ_JACLZJ010000011.1, read as the reverse complement.
ATCAACGGCCAAACCATCCGCGCCAATGGCGGCGCGGTCTAATCGCAACCCTCAAACCCAAGGAACGCAATATGCCTTTCGCGAACTATAAACTGCCTCAAGCCTCGCTTTCAACGGCGCAGAAGGAAGACCTTATTCACAAAACGACCGAACTCATGGTCGGCTATTTCGGGGAGGTCGTGCGTCCGACCACGATGGTCCTGATCGAGGAAGTACCCGATGGCGGATACGGGCGTTCGGGCGAAGTCTTCGTCATGCTTGAAGAGTACCGGGCAAAGAGCTGACGCCGCTAGCCGGGGTAAAAAGTAGGTGACATCCTATTGCATGACCCTGGCTGCGCCGCCAAGATGTTTCCTTGGATATTGGTGCTCTCTGGCTGCTCTGGAGAGAGGAGCGAGATGGCTGGAACGTCTGCAATGGTCGGAAGTGGACGTACGAAGATCACGGCCGGCCAAGGGATCAGGGGAGGTCTCGTCTGGATGGTTACATTGCTGCCTGACAGTTCTTGGGAAGCCTTTTGACGCAAGCTGACGTTCAGCCTGTCCAGTCCTCCTTCGGTTAACCGTGAACATTAAGCCTCTGCTTCTATCGTGCGGAGTGCTCGTTGCAGCCAATTCTGCATTTGCGCAATCGAATGAGATTACCATTCAGATATGGGGCTCGACGTGGGAAAATGGCTTGAAAGCCATTTCGCAGCAGTTCGAGGCTGAAACGGGTATCAAGGTCAATGCAGTAACGCAGTCATCCTCGGGCGAGGGCCTTGTCAAGCTGCAGGTCGAGCGTGACAATCCTGTCGTGGATGTCTGGTTCGCAACCAATACCATTGCGAGCGAGGCGGCTCAGGATCAGAAGCTCTTCGTCAAGATTCCGCGTGACAAGCTGAGTAACCGCGACCAGTTGATCAAGGGGGCGATTGCCGACGATTGGATCGGTATCTATTACTACCCGATGGGTATCGTTTACAACGTGGACGCCGTGCCGGTACCGCCGCGCTTTGACTTGTAGACATAAAGTGACCGGTCAATCCTGAGCAGCGAACAGGCGCGTCGTACCGAGACTTTCCAGTCCGACTTAATAGTGTCGACAAGCGCTCGCTTGCGAGCAGGCTTCAGAGCTTTTTTGCCAAGACGTCCTGAAGCATTGCTTGGTCCAGAGACAAATTGGCAACGATCCGCTTCAGCTTGGCGTTCTCCTCCTCGAGCTGCGCAACCGCTTCATCTCAGACGGCATCAGACCAGCATATTTCTTGCGCCAGTTATAAAATGTGGCGTCCGAAATACTTGCCTTGCGACAGACCTCGCCAATCGGCGTGCCATCTTCTGCCTGCTTCAAAACGAATGCGATCTACGCTTTCCGAAAACTTCGATGCTTTCACGGAACTCTCCTTCTCCCGGATAGGGGATCATAAGTGGAAAATTCCAATTCTGAATGGCCTAATTTAACGGGGGCACGTCATAATGCGTGGTTGGTCCGGGTTAAGAGTATCATTTTTCCCCCAGCGGTAATCTCCATTAGGATAGTATTTTTCCATCCCGCATCATCACAGTTCGATGAGCGCGCTTCGCCTGTTCCGCACTGTGCGTTACCATAATCACCGTCGTCCCTGCTGCCGATATTTTATGGAGCATATCCATAACTTTATTTCCGTTTTCAGTGTCAAGATTACCGGTTGGCTCATCAGCCAGAATGATATCAGGCCGCCCCACGATAGCCCGTGCAATCGCTACACGTTGTTGTTGTCCGCCTGATAACTGAGAAGGATAATGCCGGGAACGCGCCTCCAAGCCTACGCCAGCGAGTGCTTGATGAGTGCGCTCTCTTATCGTTTTGCGCGGGGTTCCGCGATAAACTAAGCCTAACGCTACATTGCGTTCTACGTTCAAATGAGAAATCAAAGGCTCTGTTGCAAAGATATCAAGCGATTTAGGAATACCACTGTTCTCTGCTGTCAAGTAGCCTGACCTTCGAGATTTTGGGCGAGCAAAGCCACGGCTTCGGTCAGAGCGCTAGGCCCTATGCTGAAAGCCCGTTCAACGATACGCGCCTCGCCACGGGTGTCCTTTGTCAGGTTGAAAATAGCGGCTTGCCCCTTGCGCAACACCCGCATGACCTCGAAGCTCTTGATCGTCGCACAGGCCGCTTTCAAAGCCTTGAACCCGCTGACCGGTTTGATCAACTGCTTCAGTTTGCCGTGGTCGGCCTCGATGACATTGTTCAGGTATTTGACCTGCCGATGCACCAATTCATCAGAGCATTTGCCTTCAGCCTTTAACTGCGCGATTGCAATCCCGTAGGCCGGCGCTTTGTCTGTACTGATGACGGTCGGCTTTTCCCAGTCTTTCAGGCCGTTCAAAGCTTTGCCAAGGAAGCGCTTGGCGGCCTTGGCATTGCGTGTCGGAGACAGATAAAAATCAATCGTGTTGCCGAATTTGTCGACAGCCCTGTAAAGATATGTCCATTGTCCACGGACTTTCACATAGGTTTCGTCAACGCGCCAACTCGTCGACAGTGGCCGACGCCAATGCCAGCGCAGACGTTTTTCCATCTCTGGCGCATATTTCTGGATCCAGCGATAAATCGTGGAATGATCAACAAGAACGCCGCGCTCACCCATCATCTGCTCAAGATCGCGATAGCTGACACCATAACGGCAATACCAGCGAACGGCCCACAAAATCACTTCACCCTGAAAATGACGCCATTTGAAATCGTTCATCAAAAGTCTCGCTGAAAAGCTTCAGTGCTATTTCGGACATTAAACGAATTTTTGCAACAGAGCCGTCGACTGGGCCTTTTCCGTGCACTATCCCGTCTCCTATCGTGACCTTCAGGAAATTATGGCCGAATGCGGCATATCAGTTGATCATGCAACGTTAAACCGATGGGTTGTTCGCTAGGCTCCTCAGATCTAACAGCCGGGATAAGTGGAATTTCTGCCTGACTTTGGCTTAGATGCCAGAAACAGGAGAGACCGTGACGAGACGACCACGCTGGAACCACAGCCCGGCTTTCAAGGCGAAAGTGGCGCTTGCCGTGATCAGGGGCGAGCAGACGCTGGTGGAGTTGTCCCAGCAGTTCGACGTGCATGCCAATCAGATCAAGCAGTGGAAAGACCAACTCCTTGAGGGGCGACGGGCGTTTTCGGCGACGACGCCAAGACGGAGCCGGCGGCACCCGCCGTCGATGTCAAAACACTGTACGCCAAGATTGGGGAACTGACGCTGGAGAACGATTTTTTAGCCGGAGCGCTCGGCAAGGCGGGAATGCTGGCGGTGATCGGACTAAGGCGGTACTGTCTGCACTTCAATAAACGTGTATTGGCGAAAGGATTTCATCAGTCATGAAGCCGACACTTGCGGACCTGGAAGCCTTTGCAACGGTTGCCACCGAGCGCAGTTTTCGGCGAGCCGCCGACCTCCTGGGTGTATCGCGCTCTGCACTAAGCCATCGGATGAAGAAACTCGAAGCGCAGCTCGATATCAGGCTGCTGCACCGCACCACCCGCAGTGTTTCTCCCACGGAAGCTGGCGCCAAACTGTTACAAAGGGTGTCCCCAACCCTTCGGGAACTCGACATGGCACTCGATACCCTCGCCGATGAGCGCGGTGGTCCAAGCGGCCTTTTGCGGATCAATGCCAGCAAGGGAGCCGCCCGCATCTTACTTCGCCATGTCGTGCCGACCTTTTTGACCCGTTATCCCGAAGTGGAACTTGATTTGGTCAGTGACGGGAAACTGGTCGATATCGTGGAGCAGGGTTTCGACGCTGGTGTGAGGCTGGGAGAAGCGGTGCCGCAAGACATGATTGGCGTCCGCGTCAGCGACGCGCTGCGCTTCCTCGCGGTTGTCGCTCCGGACTATGTGCGCGATTCCAGTCGCCCTCTGGTTCCAGATGATTTGCGCAATCATCGCTGTATCCGCCAGCGTTTGCCGAGTGGCAAGCGGTATCGCTGGGAATTTGAGAAGCATGGCCAGGAAGTGACGATCGACGTTCCGGGCACGCTGACATTGGACGACAATGACCTGATGATCGAGGCGGCTGTCGACGGACTGGGTATTGCCTATGTGCCGGAGAACCTCGCACATGATTTACTGGTCGCGGGCGATCTCGTGACTGTACTCGAAGACTGGTGTCCTCCGTTTTCTCCCTTGATGCTCTACTATCCCGGTCGCCGTCATGTGCCGTCGGCCCTACGGGCATTCATTGACGTCTTGAGAACTCCGGATATCAGGGCGCGATTGTCGGCAACGTCAAGGTGAAAAAGCCAGGGTTGTTCTGGCGCCCTTGCAGAATGCGTTGTCCAGTTTGTTGAAAATCTTTCACCACGTCATGCGACGCTGGCTGTCTTATCCTACCAATCTTTCTTTTCTATTTTTATCCGGGCGAGGGGCGAAGATTGTCATTGTAAAGGATAAGATATGATATTGCGTCGAGATGATTTGATTGCTCGCCTGATCAGAGCCGGTGAACTCGAGGTCTCCGGTGCGGACCAGGTAGAGACAGATACCTATTTCAACATAGACGAATTCCGCTTCCATGGTCCCGACGGATTCGAAACGGACTATGCAGGACTTACAGCATATTTTCAGGCGCTTCGCGCGGCTTTTGACGATCTCTCGATTCGGCGTGGGATCATGATCGCCGAGGATAACAACATCGCCTGTCAGACCTGGATCGAAGGGGTATTCGTCCGAGACTTCACAATGTCTCCGGCGGGACCACTGCCACCCAACGGACAACGCATTCTAATGGACCTGATCAACATATTCCGTTTCGACGGGGAGGGACGACTAATGGAGGAATGGGTTCGGACAGATTACCGGAGCTTTCTTCGACAGCTTGGCGCACCAGGGCAATAGCGGACGGCCAGGCAACCGCAAGGAAGCGTCTCGACTGAAACAATGATCAGTCTTGAATAGGGCTGCAACATAGGTGCGAGTTGCGTCTTGATGATGAAGGTCTGGTACTCCGGCATCCGAAGGGGCTGAGGCATGCCGCCGCCGACCTCTTGGAGCAGGTTCCGCAATACCGGAGCAGAGGAACAGACACAATGGCCGTTAGAGGGACTGTCAAATATCCGGACACTCGTTGGGAGTGCTCGCCGAGTTTGTCACGCACCGCTCGGATACCTGATCCAAACGGGTGCGTGACCAAACATGTCAGTCAGGGCGGTACTGAGCCGCAAGTATCCTCAAGGCTTTCGTAAACACGCTGACATCGATACCTACGCCAACGAAATTGGCACCAGCCATTTTGCAATCCTGGATTAGAGAATTGTCGGCAGAAAGGACGCCGGCAATGCGGCCCGCAGCTCGTATGCGGCGCAACGCATCCAGCACTGCCTCGCGCACCGGTGGAGCCGTAACATTGCCCGGATATCCCATGTCAGCAGCCAAGTCCGACGGTCCGATGAAAACACCGTCAACACCTTCAAGCGCCAGAATGTCATCAAGTGCACTGAGCCCGCGCATGCTTTCTACCTGCAGAAGGACAAGTATCTCGTCGTTGGCTGTAGCAAGATAGTCGGTAATGTTGCCGAACTTCGAAGCACGCGCCAAAGCAGACCCAACCCCGCGAAATCCTTTGGGCGGATAGTTTGCTGCGCGGATGCAGTGCTCCGCCTGTTCGGCACTTTCAATCATTGGGATAAGAAGGTTCTGCGCGCCGATATCGAGTGCCTGCTTGATGCGGGTCGGGTCATCATCCGGCAAACGCACAACCGCAGCGCTTTCCTTGCCATCAAGAATGGCAAGCTGTGCCATGATTGAGCGGATGTCGTTTGGTGCATGTTCGCCGTCGATCAGCAGCCAATCGAAACCGGCAGTGGCGGCCATTTCGGTTGCGTATGGGTCGGCAAAACCAAGCCAGATACCGTGCAAACATTCTCCTGCCTTGAGACGATGCTTGAAATGATTGGAAGGTGCGGGCATGGAAAACCTCAGAATTGCAACGATACACTGCCAAACGAACCAAAATCGGCTTCGAAGACACTGCTCGCGGGGGCCTCTATTGGGCGAATGAATGAGCCGGAGAGTAATACCTGTCCTGCTTCTATCCCCTGGTCATATTGAGCCAGTCGGTGAACCAGCCATAATATGCCGGTCACCGGGTCATCAAGCACGCCAGCTCCGAGCCCTGTTTCCTCCACAATGTCGTTGCGCTTCACAATTGCGCCGATCCAGCGTAGATCAAAAGCGTCGATGGCATGGCGCTCTTTACCCAGAACAAAACCTGCATTAGCGGCATTGTCGCTGATGGTGTCGGTGATCATGCGCGACTTGCCGGATGCTGGATCCGTACGAAGAATGCGCGTATCGAGAATCTCGAGGCTGGGCGCTACGGATTCCGTCGCGGCCAGTACGTCCTCGCGTGTGACATGCGGTCCCTTGAGCGGTGCGTTCATGATGAAGGCGATCTCAGCCTCAACGCGTGGTTGGATGAACCGGCCGTCTGGAATTTGTGCGCCGTCATCGAACAACATGTCGTCGAGAAGTACACCGGAATCCGGCGTGCTGATGTTGAGTGCCTGCTGCATGGCGCGTGAAGTCAGCCCAATCTTCCAGCCGATCACTTTTCGCCCGGTCGAAAGTTTGCGATCGATGAGTGCGGCCTGAACGGCATAGGCGCCTTCAAGGTCGAGCCGGGAATATTGCAGCGACAACAGACCGATCTGGTGACCTTTGGTTTCGGCCTCAAAAAGAGCATCTGCTGCCTCCTGAATCTCTTGCGATTTCATTCGTCCGCTACTCCGTTGCGCAGCAGGCCAATGCCGTCCGCTTCGATTTCGACAATATCGCCGGGACGCAACCAGATTGGGGGATCAAACCGTGCGCCTGCACCGGTAGGAGTACCCGTCACAATGATGTCGCCCGGTTCAAGCTCGGTAAAGGTTGAGATATAGGCGATCTGACGGGCGACCGGGAACAGCATGCGGCTGGTGCGGTCTTGCTGGCGCACCTCGCCATTGACGCGCGTTACGAGACCGATGTCGAGTATCTGCGCCGCATCGGTGAAAGGGACAAGCCATGGTCCCATGCTGCCCGACGACCGCCAGTTTTTGCCCTGGGTGACATTGAATTTGGCATGGCGCGTCCAGTCGCGGATGGTACCCTCGTTACATAATGTGAGACCCGCTATGTGTCCAAGCGCCTCATCCTGCGGAATGCGACGGCCGGCCTTACCGATGATAATCGCGATCTCGCCTTCATAGTCGAGCTGGTCGCTTTCCGAAGGGCGGATCAAAGCCGAATCGTGGCCGGTGAAGCTGCTGGCAAAACGCGGGAACAACGACATATTGGCGGGCGCAGCCTGTCCGTCCTTATATTCGGCATTTCGGTCGGGGAAGTTCACGCCTACACAGATGATCTTGCCCGGATCGGGAACCGGAATCTGCAGCGTATAAACGCCGTCTGCGTGGCTGGGCTGGCGCGATCGCGCAGACTCGAGAACCTGCTTGACGGCATCGGCAGCAATTACATTACGCAATGTCGCCCATTGCGGAAACTCATCGGACAGTGCGAGCACTCCGCCGTCGACGGATGCTCCCCAATAGTTCCGGCCATCCGCCGTGAATGTGACGAGGTTCAATTTCCACTCCTGAAATTTGCCTGAAGCCAGTGTCTCGCTGCCGTTGGAATTTTCAATGCAGCCATACTCCAGCTCTGAGGTCGATAAATTTAACTTGATATATAACATGTTATATGATTTGTGAATAGCCATCGCTTACGGAGTTTTGGCGGGGCAGGTTCATCTTCGTGTTGACATCGCCAACCACCGCGAGGCTCATGTCAGAAATAAACATTGGGAGGATGGGAATGCTTAAACTAATTCAAAAGCTTGCCTTTGGTGTGGTGGCTGTTGTCGCTGTTGCGGACAGTGCAAATGCACAGAAGGCAGACACTGTGGGGGCCATCAAGGCGCGCGGAGAGCTCAACTGCGGCGTTTCCACCGGCGTTCAAACCGGGATGAGCACGCTTGACGCCAATGGCAAATGGACCGGGTTCGAAGTAGACTTTTGCCGCGGTATGGCGGCGGCCATTCTAGGCGATGCCGACAAAGTCAAATATGTTCCTCTCGAGATCAAAACGGCATTTACCACCCTGCAGTCAGGAGGGATCGATCTTCTGGCGCGTACCGCCACGGAGACTTTTCTTCGGAACGTCGAGATGAATCTCACCTGGGCTGGCACGTATCTGTATGATTCACAGGGGTTCCTTGCTCGCAAGTCGCTCGGAGTGAAAAGTGCTCTGGAACTCGACGGCGCTTCGATCTGCGTTTCAGCCGGATCCAACTACGAGCAGAACCTGTCTGACTATTTCCGCAACAACAAGCTTTCCTTCACTCCGGTCGCCGCCAATTCTCGCGACCAGAATGAGAAGAACCTAATAGAAGGACGTTGCGATGTTTACGCCAACGTGCTGAGCGCCCTTGCGGCAGCGCGCTCCAAGATGCCGAACCAGGATGAGTGGGTCGTGTTGCCGGAATTGATCTCCATGGAGCCCATCGGACCGGTTGTGCGCCAGGACGACCACCATTTCCATGACGTTGTGGCATGGGTTCTCAATGCCCAGATCGCCGCAGAAGAATATGGCATCACGTCGCAGAACGCGATTGAGATGCGTGATACTTCGCCTGCACCGGAAGTGCAGCGCCTCCTCGGCAAGACCGGTGATTTTGGCGCCAAGCTTGACCTCGACAATGACTGGGCACTACGCACGATTCAAGCGGTCGGCAACTATGGCGAGATGTTCTCTCGTCACTTGGGCGATGAAAGCCCCGTCAAGCTGGAGCGCCGCCTGAATGGACTTTGGAAGGACGGCGGGTTGATGCATACCCCGCTGATCCGTTGATGCGCAGATAACATCTGTCACGGGCGGCGACGGCCGCCCGTACACGGCTCTCTCGCTTTGCGAAGGGTGCCCTCGAGTTCTTTTAAAGGGATCAAGATATGTCCGGACAGTCGACATCCTTAGCGACTGGCTATAGTGCCGCTTTTTCAAGCGCCGCAGTGCGACGCTGGTTGATGCAGCTTCTAATCATCGCGGCATTGATTGCAGTCGGATACGTGGCGTTCAGCAATCTGAAGAGCAATTTAGCCCAGCGTGGCTTGTCTCTGGGTTTCGATTTTCTTCGCCAGGAGGCAGGCTTCGAAATCTCTTTCTCGTTGATCCCGTTCTCGGCCAGCGACAATTACATGCGTGTGTTTCTTGTCGGGCTGACTAACACACTGCTGGTCACGATTTTGACCATCGTGTTGTCCACCGTTCTCGGTTTCATTGTCGGCATCGCACGTTTGTCCTCGACCTGGGCTCTGTCGAAGATGGCTGTCCTCTATGTGGAGATCGTGCGTAATCTGCCTCAGCTTTTGCACATCATGCTGTGGTACAATGTTGCATTGCGTAACATGCCCGTACCCAGAAATGCCGTCGGTCTCTTCGATGTGGCGTACCTGACCAATCGCGGCATCTACATTCCCGCGGTCCACTCCGACCATCCGTTATTGTGGGTGATCAGTGTAATCTTTGCGATCGCTGCGTCGATCACCCTCTATGTTTCGATTACGCGCCGCTCCGATGCAATCGGTCGACCGCTTAATGCGTGGCTGCCGTCTCTCGCTGCACTCGTGCTTCTGCCATTTGCGGTCTCGTTTATCTCAGGCAGCACACTTTCTATCGAAATGCCGCAACTGAAGGGGTTCAACTTCATCGGTGGATGGGTTTTTGTGCCCGAACTTAGCGCTCTCGTTTTCGCCATGGCCATATATAATGGTGCGTTCATTGCCGAACTCGTGCGAGCTTCCATCGAAGCCGTCAATCGAGGTCAGAGGGAGGCCTCGGCAGCCATCGGCTTTAACTGGGCGCAAACGCTGCGCTACATCATTATCCCGCAGGCTCTTCGCGTCCTCATACCGCCGCTCGGAAACCAGTATCTCAACATTCTTAAAGGTTCGTCTCTTGCTGTGGCGATCGGCTTCCCTGATCTGGTCAGCGTGTTCACGGGCGTCACCATGAACCAGACTGGCCGCGCGATTGAGATCGTGATGATGACTATGGGGACCTATCTGCTGATCGGTCTGGCTATCACGGTACTTCTAAATGTCTTTAACTATATGACCCGGATTGTGGAACGATGAGCGTAGCGCAACCTCCCATCATCGCCGAGGAACCATCCTCCACCGGTTGGATACTCGATTTCGCACGAATGAAATTATGGCCGACACGACAGGCTCTGATCATTAATCTGGTCGTTATGGGGATGTTTGTCGCGATCATGGCGAACATTGTGCCATGGGCCTTGTTCAATGCCACATGGACGGGCACCAGTCGCGCCGACTGCACCGCAGGCGGTGCCTGTTGGGCCTTCGTTCACGAACGCTGGCCACAGTTCGTTTACGGATTTTATCCAGAAGCAGAGCGTTATCGCGTGAACATTGTTTTCGCGACGCTTGCTGCCGGCATTGCTGCCCTGCTTTTGCCAGCGATACCAGGCAAACGCTGGATCGGCTCGTTCATGATACTGATCTACCCTTTTCTCTGCCTCGGGCTGTTGTTTGGTGGATTCGCCGGCCTTCCTCTCGTGCCCACGGATCGCTGGGGCGGCTTGCTTCTTACCCTCGTACTCGCGGTGTCGGGCATCACATTGTCATTACCGATCGGGGCCGCACTGGCACTTGGCAGGCGAAGCAAAATGCTCGTCGTGCGCTGGCTATGCATAGGGTTCATCGAATTCTGCCGGGGCGTCCCCTTTGTCACGGTCCTGTTCATGGCAATCGTGATGCTGCCATTCTTCCTGCCAACCGGTATGAAACCAAATGCGCTGGCACTCGCCGTTGTCGGCATCATCTTCTATGAAGCCGCCTACATGGGCGAAGTCATTCGTGGTGGGCTGCAAGCAATTCCGAATGGTCAATACGAGGCCGCCAAAGCTATTGGTCTCGGGTTCTGGCGTATGATGATTTACATCATACTGCCGCAGGCGGTGGGCAAGGTCATCCCCGGCATCATGAATACCACGATCTCACTCTTGAAGAACACCACGCTGGTCATGGTCGTCGGGCTGTTCGATCTGCTCAACATCGTCAACGCTGGCGCTTCGGATCCGAAGTGGTCTGGCTCCCAGACGGAAGGATATTTCGTCGTTGGTGTAGTGTTCTGGCTCATGAGCTTTTCGCTGTCGCTATACAGCCGCAGCATCGAAACCAAATTGAAGAAAGCGGATCAACGATGACAGGCAAGACTTCGCAGCACGCCCCTTTGCTCAACCTGCGCGATGTCAGCAAATGGTATGGCAAGTTTCAGGTGCTGAACGGGATCAATCTGGAAGTCAATGCTGGCGAGAAGATTGTCATTTGCGGGCCGTCGGGTTCGGGAAAGTCGACAATCATCCGCTGCGTCAATGGTCTGGAAGGTTATCAGCATGGCCAAATCTTCGTGGGCAACGATCTGGTCCGTCAGGACAGTGCGGGAATCGAGAAGATTCGCCAACGTGTCGGCATGGTGTTTCAGTCATTCAACCTCTTTCCGCATATGACTGTACTTCAGAACCTGACGCTGGGACCGATCAAGTTGCGCCACAAACGCAAGGCGGATGCCGAGGCTGCAGCAATCGATCTTCTGAAACGTGTACATATCGCCGAGCACGCGCACAAATATCCGAACCAGCTTTCCGGTGGACAGCAGCAGCGTGTAGCCATCGCACGTGCTGTTGCGATGGAGCCCGATATCATGCTCTTCGACGAACCGACATCGGCACTCGATCCGGAGATGGTTAAAGAAGTGCTTGATGTCATGACAGAACTCGCCCGAACGGGCATGACCATGGTTTGCGTGACTCATGAAATGGGATTCGCCCGCGCAGTCGCAGACAGGGTAGTTTTCGTCTGTCAAGGCCGGATCACCGAGGTAGCATCACCGGACACGTTCTTCACCGCTCCGCAGACAGAGAGGGCGCGGCAGTTCCTCCAACAGATTATTCACTGAAGGCCATCGATGGCCAATCCAAAGAGTTCCGATATGTTAACGCTTCCACAAACTGAATTTCCTTATCGCCTGAGACTTCCAGGCCCCACAGCCATCCCCGAAGCGGTGCGAATGGCTGGCTCGCGCCCGATCATCAATCATCGAGGCCCGGAAATGCGCGTCATTCTGGGCGAAGTTCAGGAGATGCTGCGTCCGCTCTTCGGGACGACACAGCCGGTGATCCTGCAATCCAGTTCCGGCACCGGTGCAATGGAGACAGCACTCGTCAACATTCTGGCGCCCGGCGAGAAGGTTCTTGCTTGCGTCAACGGCCAGTTCAGCGAACGTTTCGCTAAGATCGCGAGTGCTCTTGGCGCCGATGTCGATTTACTCGATATTGAATGGGGCAAGGCACCAGATCCGGAAGAGGTGCGCCAACGTTTGACCGGTAACAACTATCGAGCTGTACTCGTTGTCCATAATGAAAGTGCGACTGGTGCATTGGCGAACCTGCGTGCGCTCGGTGAAGTTACTGCCAAAATGTCCACACTCCTCGTGGTTGATAGTGTCAGCGGCATCGGCGGTGCGGAAATGCGTCAGGATGAGTGGGGCGTTGACATCGTTGCTACCGGCTCGCAGAAAGCCCTGATGTGTCCTCCGGGACTTGGCTTGATCAGCCTGAGCGCAAAGGCACGCGCTATCGTCGACAGAGATGATCGCTGTCCGCGGTTCTACTGGGACCTGCGGAAAGCATTGACGGTTGTTGAGCAAAACGAGACGGCCTTTACGGCTGCGGTGTCGCTCGTACAGAGTTTGCATGCGGCGTTACATTTGATCCATGAAGAGGGTATTGAGCAGGTTTATGCGCGTCACCTTCGCCTGTCGAATGCCATGCGCGCCGGTTTCGTGGCACTCGGTTTGGAAGCCTTTGGAGACCCCTCGTGCTACTCGCCGACCGTTGTGGTGGGTGGATTGCCTGAAACCATCAAGGGGGGCGATGTCGTCAAGCACATGCTTGAAACTTATAATACGGCCATCGCCGGCGCCCGTAATAAGCTCCAGGGTCGGGTCATCCGTATCGGTACCATGGGAGCGTTTTCCATTGGTGATGTGGTGACGGATCTGCTTTATCTCGGCCGGTCCCTCCAGGCGCTTGGCCACGTCTGCGATCCGGATGCCGCGGTGGCCGCAGCTCTTTCCGCTAATCGCTGAATCTGAGAGGACAATAAAATGCCCCATATCTGGGTCGAATACTCCGCCAACATCGAAAAAGAGATCAATGTTCCTCAGTTGCTCGAAAACGTACAGAATGCGTTGATTGATGATGGCAGCATTTTTCCATTCGCAGGCGCGCGTACGCGCGGCGTTCGCGTCGACAACTATCTGGTTGTCGACGGTCATCCCGAAAACGCTTTTGTGCATGTATTGATGCGCGTCGCATCCGGGCGAAGTGAAGCGGACCGAAAAGCCGCAGGTGAGAGAGTTTTCGCGAAAGTGAAGGACAATCTCGCGGACCTCATGGCCAGCAGACCGTTGGGTCTTTCGGTGCAAATGGAAGAAAGCGATGGTACGGTCAATCTCAAGACCAGTAACTATCGCGACTACCTCAAGAAGCGCGCGGCGAGCTGACGACAGGCAGCTGCAGCCGTCAGCTGCTAAAAAAACGCAAAAGCGCAGGCTCGGAACCTGCGCTTTTTTCGAATCTGGAATCCGCATTGGAGATGTCTGTTTGCGGCAGCATCGTACTCACTCTATGAGATCGGTTGCGGCGTCTTCGGTATCCGGGAGAATGTTGAAACTGTTCATGGACGTTTCCAACTCTGCCAGCATTGTCTGTAGCAGTTGTAGCCGCTCGTGTCCGTAAGCTTCGGCGATCCGCTCATAAATTTGAACCGACTGCGGCGTATGCTGGCGGATAAGTTCCTTTCCCTTTTCGGTAAGAGACAATACGCTTCGTCGCTGGTCTTCCTTATCACTGCGGCGCTTGATGTGCCCGGATGCTTCCAGCGTGCGGAGGATTCGCGACAGGCTTGGGCCGAGCAGGAAGGTCAGGCGGACAAGATCGTTGACATCGGCTTCACCGGCCGAACTGATTGCCCTGATAACGCGCCATTGTTGTTCTGTGACGTGGTGCGCGCGTAGCGAATTCCGAAAATGGCGCATTACGGCTTCCCGTGCGCGCAAAAGATGCATCGGAAGCGACATCGAGAATTCACGCAAATCACGTTCTGGAGCGGCACTATTGCCCACGTGCGGGGCTCCTCCCGACCCAGTGTCGCCTGGCTTCCCTTTCATCGATTAGCGCTCCGTTCGTGTTTTCCTGTTTTCAGAAGCTTGATGCTTCTTAACCTCTTTCCATCTGAAGCCAAAAGCGATCGAGCGGCGCATCCGATCCTGAGAAAGGCTGGCACAATAACAATACTAGGAGATTTCAAATTTATCAATTCTATTCAATAAGTTGAGAGTGGTTGTTGTGCGTATTGTACACTATGAAGTGCTTCGCTCGAATTCAGCCATTTGGCTTTCAGGGCCGCCATTCAACCGTTCGGTGATCCTGCTGTGCACGCTGTTATCTGGCGTACAATCTCAGCCTTGACGTGCTGAACCGTCATGGCCGACCAGATCGTATCATTATTGATGGTAATCGGACGAAGCGGGAGCAATCATTGCCTGCGAAATCGATCACCACGATTACTGAAGCCAATGCGCATTCGACAAAGCCATACACTTTCCCTCAAGCAGCAATTCGAAGCCATCGCAGTATAAGTGGGTCCATTGACAATGCATGCTCCGCGCTCGATGATTTTTTGCAACAGAACCTCAAATATCCGGTCTTCTGATCGGAAACGAAATGAATAACGATGATCTCATCAAGTCCTGCCGTCGAACAACCGGTTTAAAGTTTCTGATAATGGGCGAGGATTTCCGCCAAAACCGAAATCGCCAGACTCCTTGCATCTCGCGTTGGTCCCCACATGCCGATCGGAGCATGGATTCGGCGAATCTGCAACGGTAAGAAACCAAGCTCCGCCAGACGCTGACTGCGCTGCTGGTGTGTCTGGCAACTGCCAAGACAACCGATATAAAATGCGTTGGTTGCGAGCGCCCTCTGCAGCACAGGCATATCCTTGTCTATATCATGTTGAAGCAGAACGATGGCGGTGTAAGGATCAACCTGCACAGAGCTCTCTTCGTGCGCATTAATAACCGCGATGCCAGCGGCTTCCGCCAATTCGCTGAAGGCTTCCGGTTCTATCCCCCGGCCGTATAGAAGGATTTGGAGAACCGGCATGTAACCTGTCACGAAGGTTTCACCGTTCCATCCGCTGACTTGCTTAGATTCGCTGACGGCAAGTTCGCCTGTAGCCGTCCTGAACTCGAGCGCCATCTCCTCCCGCCGCTTAAGACCAGACACCAGTTCGGCGATCCGTTCCGCCTGTCTTATGACGTGTATCATCATGGTAATTCCGCCGCCGCAGGGCAGCATTATGTCAAAATAGGGTGATCCACGCCCCAGCCGAAGCAATTTATCCTCCGCTTTCGCAATCGCTATGACGGCATCGCGCGCAACCGTTGCCTCCACGCATCCGCCGGATACGTACCCACAATATTCTCCGTTCTCGCTAACCGTCATTTGCGCACCGAGCGCGCGCGCCGCGCCGCCGTCTATTTCGACGAGCGTGACCAGTGCGCATTGGCGCCCTGCTTTTAATTCGCCGTCAGCAAACTGGAGGATTTCCATAGGTTGATCGGTCAGGCGCGATCGGCGGACTTCCGGTGTCAGCTGAATCATGGGCGGATCGGCTTTGCAAAATTTGAGGTTTCGACCGCCCGATTAAACCCCGAGAGGCAATAGTTTTCCGATGCGGGATTGCCACGAGTAGCAAGTCGGCTATAATTCTTTTCAGCCTCGGCGCCTGCCTCGATTTCAACAATATCGGACAGAAAAAAGCATATGAATATCAGACAATTAGAGTATTTCATTGCCGTTGCCGAGGAGAGAAATTTCAGCCGCGCCGCCGAGCGACTGCACATGTCGCAACCTCCGCTTAGCCAGCAGATCAAACTGCTGGAGGATACGTTGGATGTACGGCTTTTCGACCGCAGCCGACAGGGAGCAAAACTAACGCTTGCCGGAGAAGTGCTTCTGGTACAAGCAAAGGCAATTGTCAGTGACTGCACGAGGATCGAACAGGTTGTACGCCGCGCCGCTGAAGGCCTCGAAGGATATATCCGTATAGGCATCATAAACTCCCTTCTCCACGGCATTTTGCCAACCGCGTTGCGTCGTTTCCGGGAACTCAGACCCAATATCGAATGGTCTCTGCTCGAACTCCTGCCGGACAAGCAGGAACAGGCCTTACTCAATGGGGACATCGACATCGGTTTCTCCTGCAATCGCACCAGCTACGGCGATTTAACTTCCGTCCTTGCCTATCCTCAGCAACTCGTTGCCGCATCACCGCGCTCACACGCATTGGCGTCAAAAATGGTGATCGGCATCAATGATCTCAAATCAGAAAACCTCATCATGCTGGATGCGCGCAGTCCCCTGACACGGGAGATTCTGGCAACCTGTCGCAAATCTGGTTTCAATGCGCGGATCGTTCACACGTCCACAGATCCGACAGTCGTTCTGAGCCTGGTCGGCGCTGGGTTGGGAATGAGTGTTCTGCCTGCAAATATGCAAGGTTTTTATCGCGATCAGGTGACATTCATCCCCTTCGAAGCAGATGGGCTAAACGCCAACGTTTATGCGACCATGTCTCGGGATGCCGATCTCACCGTCGCCGAGCGCTTCCTGTCTCAGGTAACTTCGCTTGTAATCAATGCTTGAACGAGAAGTTCGGCTAGGGTTGTTTCAGCATTCCGAAAAGCTCGGCAAACCGCTGCTTTGCCTTGCCCGGATGTTTTTTCTCGGAAGCCTGTGCTTCATTGACGGGTTTCCCGACAGTGATCAGAGCAACCATGCCCATTCCATAGTGCGGTGAACATTTCACACCATAAACTCCCTCATCCTGCAGCGTGATGCTGAAGTTTTCACCCAGCTTGCTTTTGAAGGGCTTCGCCGTTCCCGGAACCATACCCGGAATGCTGACAACGTCATGTCCGCGATCCGTTGCGACGAAGTTGATCGTATCGCCCGGATTGGCCCGAATGAAATCAGGCTCGAAAACCATGGCGCCCTTTTCGCCCTTGTTCAGCATTTTCACTTCAATTTCGGCAGCATCGGAATAATCACCACTGGCGAACAGCAATAGTGTCACTGACAGCATCAGTGCGGCTACAGATTTTAACATCAATTTCCTCTTGTTTTTCGATCCTCCGGTCAGTCAGGTTCTGGTCGGAGCCAAGGAGCGGATTTAATCCGTGATCCGGAACGGCGTTTGGCGCAGACGTTTACCCGTCGCTGCGAATATCGCGTTTGCGATCGCCGGAACCACGACAGGATTTGATAACTCGCCAACGCCGCTTGGCGGTCTGTCTGATGGTGGCAGTATTTCTATCCTGAGAGGCGGTGCCTCGCTCATCCGTAGCACCGGATAGTCATGAAAGTTGCTTTCGCGCACGGCCCCCTGTTCGATGTGAATTTCATTCATCAACGCTGTGGATATGCCCCAGTAAATTCCGCCCGCAATCTGTTGATCCACGGATATGGGATCAACCGGCACGCCGCAATCGACAACACAAGTCACACCAAGAACACGGATGCTCTCGGCTTCAACGCTTACTTCGACAACGATCGCAATGTTACTTTTGTAGCCATCATAGGTCGCGACGCCCATGCCGCGTGCTTCGCCCATTGCCCCTGACGAATTGCCTTGCTTCCATCCGGACAATTCGGCAGCACGATCCAGTACGCGTACCAGATTCGGCCGGCCGGCAAGCATGCGGCGGCGAAATGCAAGGGGATCTTCACCCGCTGCATGGGCCGCTTCATCGATAATGCTTTCGACCGCAAATATGTTCGGAACATAGCTGACCGCGCGCCACCACCAATGTGGAAACCCCGGCTCATGGCGAACCCAGGCAAGGTCCAATGCGCCGATGTCATAATGGAAGTCTTTCCGGATGCCCTCCGTGCAGCTTGGATCCACCGGCATCTTGGAAAGGAAACCCGGATCATCAGCTTCCTTGATGGACGGAGATACTGCTCTCAGGCTGAAAGCGCCCGGATTCCCCGTCTTGTCGAAGGCAATACGTGCCTTGTGTACGGTGGCCGAGTGATAATAAAGCCCCTTAATGTCGTCCTCGCGACTATAGAGAAGTTTAACGGGCCTTGCCATTTTCTTGGCAATATAAGTGACTTCCAGAATGGGATGCAGTCCCTCGCGTGCACCGAAGCTCCCTCCGGCGTCTGTTATGTGAATGCGCACCTTGTCTCTGGAAACACCGGCGATTGTTTCGCTTGCCTGAGCACAACGTGAAGGCACCTGGATACCTCCCCAGTACTCGACTTCGTCAGCCTTTACCCAGGCAATCACAGATTGCGGCTCCATCTGCCCGTGCGCCTTGTACGGCATTCGATAGATCGCTTCGAGACTTTTCCCGGCTTGCTGGAACACACGGTCGGGATCTCCGGTGTGATGAGACTTCACACCTTCTTCATCGACATGTGTTTCCATTTCAGCGATTGCCTGGTCGGAACTGAAATCAGCCATTGGAGATGGATGCCATTCCGCCTTCAACAACCTCCTGGCTTTTTGACACGCCCAGAAATCGCGACCGACGATCGCTATGCCGGACTGGGTGGCGCCGTTCAACGGTGCCGCGGGAGGATGGTCCGGGCGGAAATGCGCAATGGTTTCGGGCAGATCCATTTCGAAGGCATCGATAATACCGGGCGCCGCCTTGATCTCCTCCACATTGAAGCGTTTAAGCCGCGCTTGGATAACCGGTGCATGTACAACGATTGCCGTGACCATGTCGGGCAGGCGTACATCGATTGCATATCGGGCTTTACCGGTCAGCTTGTCTTTCAGCTTGTAGCTGTGCTGGGAGCTGCCCACGAGCCGAAAATCACGCGGGTTCTTCAATGAAATGTTCACAGGCAAGGCCCGCCTTGCAGCGCCTTCTGCCAATTCCCCGTAGGAGATCAATCGGCCGTTATGCTTGTCGATTACTTGCCCCGATTTTGTACTCAATATCCTGGGGTCGACAGACCAGCGTTCGGCAGCTTCTGCTATGAGCATTGCGCGCGCGGTTGCACCGGCCCTTCGCAGACTTGTCCATTCCAACGCGACCGTCGTACCGCCACCGGTCGCGTGCATCCCCCAAAGAGGGTGAATATATTCCTTTGCCAGTGGATCCGTCGGCGCCACCACCTGGACCCTTTCCCAATCGACATCGAGTTCTTCGGCCAAGATCAAACCGAGTGCATTCTTCATGCCGGTGCCACTGTCGAACTTGTGTGACACGAGTTGGATTTGGTTGTCGGCGCCGATCCGTATCCAGGCGCTTGGTAACAGTGGCTCACCGATTTTTGAAACAGGTGTCTCAGCAAGTGCCTTGCCAATCCCGTCGTGCCGAACTTCGAGGATCAGACCAACACTTGCAACCGCACCGAGTTTCAGGAACGATCGCCTGTCCATTGTCGATTTGGCCGTTTCTTTGGCGGCCGACCGGCGCGACGAAGAACCTTTGATCATTGCGTCTTCCTATTTTTCGAGTGACGCAGCCGCACGATGAATAGCGCGACGGATGCGTCCATAAGTGCCGCACCGGCAGATATTGCCATCCATGGCCGCAATTATATCGTCGTCGGTCGGCGCAGGGTTTTCATGCAGCAATGCGGCAGCCGACATCATCTGTCCTGGCTGACAATATCCACATTGAGGCACATCTTCGTCAAACCATGCCTGCTGCACGGGATGAAGGTGCTCAGCCGTGCCCAGCCCCTCTATCGTCGTGATGACGCTGTCCCCCACATCCCCTGCCATCACCTGACACGATCGCACCGCAGCACCGTCCATGTGCACAGTGCACGCCCCGCAAAGACCCTGACCGCATCCGAATTTCGTGCCGGTGAGCCCAAGTTCGTCGCGCAGGACCCATAGCAACGGCGTATCCTCAGCAGTGTCGACCTGATGGGCCTTCTCGTTGATATTGATCGTAAGCACAATGTCCTCCCGAATATGACAGTGCAGGCCATGACGACGGAGCCGTCAGTTCTCCCGAAGACGATATCGATCACCATGGCAGCATGTTGAATTGCCCCCATGCTGTAAAAGACGAAATTCGCATGGTAGCTATATGAAAGAAGTATCGTCAGAAAAGAACGGAATTTTACTTTGGGAAGCCGGTGACTCCAGGATGCTGTATGGAAATCTCAAAAAAGAGTTCCATCATTCGCAGATGTTATGCCGGTGATCTGAAATAGATATTGTACAGTTTGCGTCTGCAACCCTAATGTCGAGTGTCAAGACACTTGATACACGCTCTGTATTTGAGAGAAACGAATTTATTTCGCCCAACAGCGCGGCTCCCTGCCAAACCCAGGGCGTAATTTTCGGCGGGGTAGCGCTGTAGTTCGCAGACCGTCACTTCCTGCCCATTCCCGCTTTTCAACTAATCCTATGGAGCAAGCTAATGCCTGTGTCAGATATCCCGCTTCCTACCCGCCGGCAGTTTCTGGTATCCACGGTAACAGCGGGCGCCGGTCTTCTTGTAGGTGTGAACTTCTCTGAATGCCATGCACAGCCGTCGATAGAAAAAGCGTTCCGGCCCAACGCTTTCGTGCGCGTACTACCTGATGATACCGTTCATCTTGTAGTGCATAAACACGATTCAGGGACGGGCACACGGTCGTCTCTTGGCGCAATTCTTGCCGAAGAACTGGAAGTCAATCTCGACCAGGTAAGAGTAATCTCTCCAGAAAATCCGTTCTTCCAAGACTATCTTCATCCTCAATGGCACGTGTTTTCCACTGGTGGAAGCACAAGCGTAATGCTTGAATATCAAACGTTACGCAAGGCAGGTGCTATGGCGCGTGTCATGTTGATCAACGCTGCAGCAGATCAATGGGGCGTCAGCACAGACGAATGTCACGCAGAACAGGGTCAGGTCGTCCACTTAAAGACGGGGCGGCGCCTGGAATATGGTAAGCTTGCCGAACATGCAGCGCAGATGCCGGCGCCGACAAATGTGACATTGAAGAAGCCTGAAGAATTCAGGATAATCGGTAAGCTCGGACGCAAGATCGATACGCTATCAAAGCTGACAGGCCAGCACGTTTTTGGCATCGATGTCAAACTCCCCAACATGCTGATCGCTACGATACAGCATGCTCCCACAGTTCACGGTCGCGTCAAAACGGTGAACGCGGATGAGAGCCTCACTGTCCCTGGGGTGCGTCGGGTAATCACCGTTCCGGCGGCTCATCGGTCAGTATTGGGCGGCAATCAGGAAGGGGTGGCCGTTTTGGCTGATAGTTACTGGTCTTCCAGACAGGGACATGACCGACTGAAAATTGAATGGACTGATGGAGAATTTGCTGATTTCAACAGCTCGGATGTTGCTCGTCGGCAAAGATCCTTTCTCGCTTCACCGCAAGCGCCATTTGTTCGTACAATCGGTAATGGAAATGCAGAACAAGTACTCCCGGATGCGGCTAAAAGCCTGCGCGCAGAATATACCATGCCCTACAAAGCGCAGAACCCCATGGAACCCCAAAGCGTAACCGTGGAAATTCGCGACGGCAAAGTCCATTACTGGGGAGGCTTGCAGGTACCCAGTAATGCATTGTTCGCCGCCAAAACTCTGCTTGACCTTGGGGAGGAGGATGTCGTGCTGCACGAGCTGACCGGCGGCGGCAGCTTTGGAGCCAGAGAGTCAAGACATTGGCTGCTAGAGGCTACCTATCTCGCCAGAGAAACCGGTCGACCGGTAAAACTGATATATAGCCGCGAGGATGAAATGGGGCAGCTTTACTACCATGCTGCCACTTTGACCGAGCTGACGGGAGCAGTCGATCAGCATGGTGAGCTTTCAGCATTGAAACTTCGCGCGGTATCACCAGCTTCTCCGGAAGAATGGGAACCGGGCTATAATGAACGTCAGGACAGGATGGACTACAGCACGACGGAAGCCATCTGTGCATGGGATTTTGCTTATGCCCCCGAACACCTGGATATAGGCTGGATACGTCACGAGACCGGAATGCCGACCGGATGGTATCGGGCGGTCAGCTTTATTCCCAACGTTTTTGCCACAGAGAGCTTTATGGACGAAATGGCCGAGCTCGCCGGAAAAGATCCGTTTGCCTTTCGCAAATCGCTGATGAAGGAGCGTCCGCGGCATATAAACGTTCTGCAAACTGCGGCCCAACGTGCCGGCTGGAACAATCCCCTGCAGCCAAATCGGGCGTTGGGACTTGCCACCAATCAGGGTTATAAAAGCTTCGTAGCGATAGTGGCGGAACTCGAACAAACCAACGAAGCGATCAAAGTACGCCGTATTACATGTGTTGCCGATTGCGGACTTGCCGTTCACCCTGGCAGCGTCGAGGAGCAACTATATGGCGGTATCATGTGGGGGCTAGGACATGCGCTGTTCGATCGTATTGATATCGTCGAGGGGCGCGTGTTGCAGACCAACTTTGATACTTACCCAGTCGTGCGTCAATCTCATATGCCCGAGGTTGATATTACGATTGTGCAGGGAGATCGTGAACATCCAAGTGGCGTTGGAGAGCTTTCAAACCCAAGTGTCGTTCCTGCCATCGCCAATGCCTTGTACAGGCTGACCGGTAAGCGGCAGCGTAGCACGCCATTCGTCATGGCATAAGACCACAAGCTTACGGAACACCGTATAGTCTGTCGGTAGAGCACGGTAACGTTGAATGGCGCGCCGGTCACGGATGGGGACAAAAGAGGCAGGAGCCTATTGGGCAGATCGTTGGCTTTATCAGAACAGCCAGTAACCCGAGACCCCGTCAAAAGATTACCATGCCAATTCCGTGCACTCGGCTTGTTTTGTAGAAGCGGTCTGATGCACTGCTTCGGTTCGCAGATGAAGAAACGGCAAGATAACTTTCATCAAATCGATCTGATCTTCCAGCCATAAGTTTTCAATCATTTGGGAGCTTAATCCAAAGCTCCCGTCAGGCGCTTCGGATTGCTCGAGGACAGCTCATCGAAAGCTCACAGCTGGAAACTAGAAAGCAGTGTTTCAAGTGGAATTGAAACCAAAGAATGAGCAAAGCCCATAGTTATAAAGACACGGTCATCGGCCAGACAGAGATTGGTTGGGTCGGTGTGGTGACCTGTTCCAACCAGTCCGCGGGGCGATCCGTCAAGCCCAACAGCGCCGATCATGTCACCGACACTACCGGCCACAAGAAGAACCCCGGCTGCCAGACACATTCCGTCGGGAGCAAAGCCCTCCGGGAAGGAGCAGAAGAGCTCCGGTTCCCCAATCGTACCTTTGATCCATGGGAACCGAATAATTTCGCGGCGCCGGGTCAAGTTGACCAGCAAGCTGCCGTCAGGATGGAAGATGATACCGTTGGGAAAGCCGGGGAGAGGGGTAAGTAGCTCCGTTTCGCCATCGCAACGCTGGTGCAACACGCGTCCGCCCAGATAATCCTCAGGATTACTGCGCAGGCTTTCCCAATTTTGCGGGTCGGTGAAGACTGCTCCGCCGTCTGGCGTGGGCACAACGTCATTGGGCCTATGCGGAACAATGCCGTGCGCCGTAAGTGTCTCAACCTCCCCGGTAGTTAAATCAAGTGTCTGCAATGCGCCGTTGGGCAGGGCATGTTCGGCGATTTTCAGCCGGCCGGGTGCTTCGGGCGCGATGCCACCATTATTGGCAATCCAGAGCTTTCCATCTGGCGCCAGGCACATGCCGTTGGGCGCGCCGTCAACTTTGGCGAGAATGTTTAACCCGCGGTCACTGTGCCAGCTCCGGATGACGCCATGAAGCAAGTCAACAAAAGCGATGGAACCATCCGGCAAATAAACCGGTCCTTCCGGAAAGCCCAGACCTTCGACATGGGTGGTGTAATCGATCCTGTTCATAGCGCAGCATTGCCTTCGTTTACCAAATCAACAGGTTCGTTCCAGAGATGACAGGCGCAAATATGTCCGTTTCCGATCGAAGTGAATTGAGGATCGTTCTGCGAGCAGATTTTCATCGCGCGCGGGCAGCGTGGATGAAAACGGCATCCATGAGGCACGTTGGTGGGGTTGGGAGGATCTCCCTGCAGACGAATGCGTTCATCGCGACCAACGCGGAGATCGGCCAGGCTTGGCGATGCTGATAACAGGGCCTGCGTGTAGGGATGAGCAGGAGACGCAAGTATGTCCCTCGCCGGACCTTCTTCCACGATACGACCGAGGTACATGACGGCAATTCGGTCCGCAAGATGGCCGACCACTTCCAGATCATGAGAAATCAAAAGGAAGGCAACGCCGCGCTCGCGCCGGATTTTAAGCATCAGATTCAGTATCTGGGCCTGAATGGACGGGTCTAGCGCTGAGGTGGGTTCGTCGGCAATGATAAGATCGGGATCAAGGGCTAATGCTCGGGCGATACCAATACGCTGGAGCTGGCCACCGGAGAATTCATGCGGCAGCTTCGAAAGATCGACCTGCCCCAATCCGACATCCGCGAGGAGTGCCTTTGTTCGAGCTTCTATTCCTTCCGGCGGACAAATCCTATGCGCATCGAAGACTTCCTGAAAAATCCGTTGCAACGAATGGCGCGGGTTAAGGGTGGAATAAGGATCTTGAAACACCACCTGAATACGTTTACGCCAGCTCCTAAAGGCTGAATCCGACAGGTCCGTAACATCCTGTCCCTCAACGATAATACGTCCTTGCGTAACCGGCAATAGCTTCAGAACCAACCTGGCCAAAGTCGATTTTCCGCAACCCGATTCACCGACGAGGCCGAGTGTTTCTCCGCGGGCCAGTGTGAACGAAACGCCATCTACCGCACGAACGAGATCGGCTCCGTGCCGGGAGGGGAAGCTTTTGATCACATCCTGAATTTGCAACAGCGGGGTGGTCATGAGAACTGTTCCTGTTGCAATGTGGCGGCGACGATTAACGGATAATGACAAGCGGTAGCTTGGCCTGACGCTAGAAGCTGTCTGAAATCCGGTGTTTCGCTTGAGCATAGTCCCCCGGCAGAAGGACAACGCGGATGAAATCGACAGCCGGAAGGGAAACTGGCGATCTGCGGCGGCTGGCCCGTCAGTATATCAAGGTCGCTTTGCGGGGGACGGGAGCGGATATCCGATGAGCGCAATAGCCCGGCGGTATAGGGGTGGGCTGGATCATCGAGCAACTCATTGGCGTGGCCCCGCTCTGCCATACGTCCGGCGTAGAGAACCAGTATCTCATCCGCGAGACGAGCGACCACATGCATGTCATGGGTTATCAGCAAAACGGAAATTTGCTCACTGACGACTAGATCCGCCAATAAATCAAGGATTTGCGCTTTGATTGTTACGTCCAGTGCGGTGGTTGGTTCGTCGGCAACAATGAGACGTGGTTTGCAGGCTAGAGCCATTGCGATCACGACACGCTGGCGCATGCCGCCGGATATTTCGAAAGGATAGAGTTTCGATACACGCTCAGGCCCCGGAATACCAACACGGCCCAGCAAGGCGATTGTGCGTTGTTCCGCCTCGCGTCGGGTCGCTAATCCGTGTGCCAGAATGGCTTCAGCAATCTGTTCTCCGACCGGCCAGACAGGATTGAGCGCACTGAGCGGGTTTTGATAGACCATGGCAATATCACGGCCGCGAATTTGGCGGAGCGTTTTTTCATCCAGTCCAGAAATTTCACGGCCTTCCAGCGCTATTCGACCTGTCGTTTGGGCTCCCCTGGGCAAGAGGCCCATGAGGGATAGGCCGGTCAGGGTTTTCCCGGAGCCGGATTCACCAATCAGCGTCAGCACTTTACCTTGTTCAATGGTAAAACTGATATTTTCAACAGCACGTAACGGGCCTGCCGCGCGAGGGAAGCTGACGGAAAGGTTGGTGACTTCCAGCATCATTTTCTCCTGCGGTCCGTCAGGGTGTCGCCCAGTATCGAAAAGGCTGCTGCACACAGCATGATCGCTACGCCTGGGAACACGAGATACCACCAGGCACTGCCGAAATAGGGACGCGCATCGCGGATGAGCAGGCCCCATTCCGGGGTTGGGGATTTTGCGCCAAGGCCCAGAAACGACAGGGCAGTGACAGCAACGAGCGCATAGCCGATATCGGTTGTTATTCGAATATTTACCGGACCGGCAACGAATGGCATGATGTGCCGCACGAATATCAGAACCGGTTTTACACCCAATGCGCGCGCGGCTTCGATGTGTGGAAATTCTTTGAGGCGGACAACTTCAGCACGTACCGTACGAGCAAAGCCTGGCCACCACATCAGTGAAAGTGCAAGCGTCACACTACCAAGCCCCCGTCCCAATGCAGCGGCCACAGCAAGTGCAAAAATCAGTGATGGAAACCCCATGAACACGTCCACGATCCGCATCATTAAAGTATCGACACGTGGCGATGCAAATCCTGCGATGGCGCCGTAGATCACTCCGAATATTGCAGCGGACGCCACAACCGCCAGCGCGACGCCTAGAGAATAACGCGTGCCGTGGACAAGGCGGGAAAAGAGATCACGCCCGGCTTCATCTGTGCCGAAGATATGCTCGAAGCTTGGCGGCTGCAGGCGGGCAATCATATTCAGTTTGATAGGGTTCTGACTTGTAATCGCAGTTGGCCAGATAATGCAGACCGCGAGAAAGAACAGGAACAGAATGGCTAGCGCGGGAAGGGCGCGAAAATGGCTCCTTAGCCACGGCTTGGTGAGCAAAGAAGTCGTCATGCCGATTTCCGTATACGAGGATCAACGAGTGGCTGAATGAGGTCTACGGCAAGGTTGATCATGACGAAACCGGCGGTCGATACCAAGGCAAGCGCAATAACTGGCGCATAATCGAAGAGTTGGAACGATTTGTAGGCATAGAGGCCGATTCCGGGCCATTCGAAGATCACCTCGATCATAAGAATCCAGCTGATCAGATAGCCAAATTGCATTGAGGTCGTAACCAGAATAGGGTTGGCCGCGTTTCTCAGCATGTGCTTCAGCAAAATGCGTCGGCCTGTTAGTCCCTTTCCCAAAGCAGTGCGAACATAAGGTTGTTCTCTTTCCTCCAGCAGCGCGCCGCGTGTCAGCCTTGTCCCGACAGCCAGAAGGTTCATGACTATGGTGAGTGCCGGTAGGCAAAGATGTTGCAGGCTGAGGCCAAAACCTCGCAAATCTCCGACCACAAGGGTGTCAATGAGCAGAAAGCCTGTCGGGCCTGCTGGAGCAATTTCGCGTACAGGAAAGCGGGAGCTGAGCGGCAGCCAGCCAAGTTTGTAGAAAAAGAGGAACTGCAAGCCCATTCCGAGCCAGAAGACGGGTATGCCCGTGCCAAGCATTGTGACGAGGCGCACGGCATTGTCCAGAAACCCGTCCGGTTTACGCAGTGCAAGGAGAGCCAGTCCGAAACTTATGACTATGTAGAAAACAAATCCGACGATCATCAATTCAAGGGTTGCAGGTAGGAACTGCGCCAGGTCCTGTGTGACCGGACGCCCAGTGCGAATGGATTGTCCCAGATCGCCGTGAAGTAGTCCGACGAAGTAACTTGCGAATTGTTCAAGAATCGGGCGGTCGAGACCAAGTTCGCTGCGAATTCGCTCTACCGTTTCGGTAGATGCGTTCTGCCCGGCAAGGAAGCCCGCGGGGTCGGCTGGCACGAGACGTGCCAGCGCAAAGGTCAGCACTGCTACACTGAGCAGAACTGCCAATCCCCACCCCAGACGTTTAGCAAGAAACGCTGCCATATGGCTCTCCTGGCGTCATTAGATTCACGACGATGAAACAAGCAATTATTGTGCCTGCCCCATTTCCCAAAAGCGGATGTTGATATATTCGGCGGGGTCTACGCGATAACCGGTGACGCGATCTGGTTGGACCACCAGCGTTTTGGGGCGAGCTGTCCAGATGATGGCGTTGCTGCCTACGACCAGTTCAAAGGCTCGTTTCAACTGCGCGGATCGTTCGCTTTGGTCTGTAACTGTAGGCATGTCAGCGATGATCTTTTCGAGCTCCGGCAGGTCAAGCTGTGCAGCGTTGTAATGGCCGCTTTTAGAATAATGCGCCGCGAAGAATTTTGTGGCGTCGGCGGGAGACAGATTTGCATTGCCAATGGCAAAACAGTTGGTCTCATTGTTCTTGATCGCCTTCAGCGCCTCGACAGTGGGGCGTTCGTCAACTTCAACTGTCACACCCAGCTGTGCAGCGCTGGCTTGCAAGATGGTCGCTGCAAAGCGAAATTCCGGAAATCCGGCAGGAATAGAGCAATTCATAGTTGCATTTTGAATGCCGGATTTTGCAAGAGCGGCTGACGCCTCATCCAGATTGGTTTTGATTTCAGGTTCTTGTGCTTCCGGGCTTGACGGAAACCATTCCGGCACGGGGCCACGTGGGGTGGTGGCTTTTCCGTGAGAAAAATCAAGCATCGCTTGATAGTCGAAGGCTTTCACGAGAGCTTCCCGGAAGTCAGCGTTGTCTGTCGGTGTTTTACGTGTGTTGAGGTAAATGGCAGGCCAGGCCCACAGGTTATTACCTTCAATCAATTTGAAGCCCGTTTGGGTGCCAATGCGGATGGCATCTTCCAGCGGGATGAAGTTCGCCATATCGAATTCGCCGCCCTCCACGCCCCGCGCGCGATTGGCCCCATCTTCAACAAAACGATCAACGATACGATCAAAGGGCTTTTCGGAAAACTTTCCCCACCAGTCCGTATTGCGCTCGAGCTCGATTTGAACGCCGCGCTTCCACGAAACGAATTTGTATGGTCCGGTGCCGTTGCCTCCTTGCGAAAAGAAGGTATCGCCATCGCCGCTATGGGCGGCAATATCATCAGCGGAAAGCATTTCGATCTTGGATAGGTTGGCTGGTAAAAAGACGTTAGGCTGTGAGGTTTCGATACGTACAGTCGCGGGATCGACAACCGCAACCTTGGTAATTTCGGACACCAGATAGGATTGCCCCAGTTTCAGCGCCAGGAGACGATCAAGTGTTGCTTTTACATCGTATGCATCGAAGGTGCTGCCGTCGTGAAACTTTACACCCTGACGCAATTTGACTACCCATGCATTGCCATCCTGCGCCCATTCGAGTGCCAGTCCCGGCTGCAAATCTGAGGGGTTATCGAGATCGTAGTTTATCAGCCGGTCATAGACGCTGCGTGTCACGGTAAATTCGTAATTCGTATTGGTCCGTGCTGGGTCAAGCGTCGTTGGTTCGCCAGCATCGGCATAGACAAAAACTGAAGCATCCTGCGCCAATGCCGCTGGCATTGGCGTCAGAGCTGTCGCAAGCAACAGCGATGCCATAACAGTCTGGCGGCGGGAGGAAGGGACGAATGATTTTAGATGCAACATTGTTTTGTTCCCGTTATGCGCGTTAAGTCGCGCTAATTTCTTATGAATGGAGGCGGTTATTTCATTCGGTTTCGGATTTCAGGTGACGGACCAGTGCGGCGCCGCCTTCGATGAGATCCATTCGGATCGCCATGCGCAGCGCGTAGGAA
>NZ_JACLZJ010000010.1 GCF_014253075.1 Ochrobactrum sp. CM-21-5 | reverse complement strand
AATTTTATGTCGCTGCCGATAAAGCTTGGTGTCATGAGGGGACGCGATTTTGCGGTTGGCTTTTGATGGAATACAAGCCACGATACCACGCTCAATCAGTGCAGCACGAAACCAATCTGCATCATAGCCTTTGTCAGCCAAGAGTACGTCAGCTTCTGGAAGAGCGTTAATTATCAAGGCTGCGCCCTTATAATCACTCATCTGCCCTTCCCAGAGCAGCATGATTAATGGGCGACCATAACCATCGCAAACAGCATGCACTTTAGAAGTCAGTCCGCCTTTGGTGCGCCCAATACGTCTGGGAACATCCCCTTTTTTAGCAGGCTGGCTGCGGTGCGATGGGCTTTAAGATGGGTAGCATAATCATCCGTTGATCCGGCTCTCTGCCTTTTGCCGCCAACTCTGCAAAAATACGATTAAATACCCCAAGGCGGCTCCAGCGAATAAAACGGTTATAGATTGTCTTGTGCGGTCCATAGTCTTTTGGTCCATCACGCCAGCGTAACCATTCTTGATCACAAAGATGATGCCACTGGTAAATCTCCGCAATGCAAGATATTTAATAGGTCCTGAACCTAGAAACACCCAATCAAAATACAATAATCAATTAGAGTTTTTACTTCCATCGAGGCGCAAATTCAAAACTTTAGCTTACGGCAAGAAAATTTACACGCTCGAAAGAGCAATATTCTTCGACCGCAATCTCAAATCATAAAAAACGCCGCTTCCGGCGAACCGGAAACGGCGTTTTGAAATATATCTGTAAAGCTGCAAGGATGCAGTGCCAGATTTATTCCTTAGACTCGAGAACCTGACGGCCGCGATACATACCGCTCTTCAGATCGATATGATGCGGACGACGCAGTTCGCCCGAGTTCTTGTCTTCAACATAAGTCGGTGCCTTCAACGCATCGGCCGAACGGCGCATGCCGCGACGCGATGGAGAAGTTTTTCGTTTTGGTACTGCCATGGATTCAGCTCCACTGATCGGTCAATAAACGTCCGGCACGGCCCCTTGGAGCCTGTCACAGCGGACAAAATTCCGGAAAGTCACGTGCCTATACACGCTCTCGCGGCATTTGACCAGCGGGACTCCGATCTTTTTTTAAGTTAGTGCGTTTATTGAATGCAGGTCACATAGGGTCCCGACCGCGCGGCGCGACCAGCCACGATACGGGCGATGCGTTGCATATTGCGGGTGGGCTTTGCAGGGTTGCGGAGCGTAGGATTGGGCAGCGTGACGGCAAGCAGTGCCGATTGTTGCCGTGTGAGCTTGGAAGCCGGGCGTTTGAAGTAATGCTGGGCGGCGGCCTCGACACCGAAAATGCCGGGTCCCCATTCGGCGATGTTGAGATAAATTTCCATGATGCGGCGCTTGGACAGAATCGTGTCGGCAGCGAGCGCCAGCGGGAACTCCAGCCCCTTGCGCACATAAGAACGGCCATTCCATAGGAACAGGTTTTTCACCGTCTGCATCGTAATGGTGGAGGCGCCACGGCTGGGCCCACCCTCCCCCGCGTCGTCGAGCACCAGGCTGAGCTGGTGCCAGTCCACGCCGCCATGGCTGCAGAACTGGCCGTCTTCGGCCATCATCACCGAATTGACGAGCACTGGCGCAATATCCTCAATATTCACCCAGCGTCGATCCATGCCCTGTAACACGATCGCGTCCTTGACCATGAGCGTGGAGATCGGACGTACGAACGGAACGGAATAAAGAAACAGAAGGAGGATCGGCAGAATCGCGAGCGCCGCAATGATCTTTAGTACAAGAGCAATTCGACCACCCCAAACAGGGTCGGCCAGGTAACTGCGTCCATTTTTGCTCTTGATGATGATCTTCGCCACTTCAACCGCCAACTATCTGCACCCAAGCGGAATAAACCATTCCTTAACAGGTTTGAACCCGATTCCATAACCCGCCGCCGGAAACAAGGCGGAAGGGTTCGGTTTGATGACTGCCAGATGAAAAAGCCTGTGGTCATCGCGGTCCCTGGTTGACCGCCGCATTGCTTTCGTCCATCCCCATCTGATGGAACATATGTCTGTCGATTTCGCTGAAGCTCTCAACCGCCGCGCCTTCGAAGTGGAGAGGGCATTGACCGGTCTTCTGAACCAGCGCCCGGGTGCGGGAGAGATCGTCCGCCCCGAACGGCTGATCGCCGCCATGCGTCATGGCGTGTTGAATGGCGGCAAGCGGCTTCGCCCCTTTCTCGTCATCGAAAGCGCTGCCATGTTCGGCAAATATGGCAACGCCGTATTGCGTGTGGCTTCTGCGCTTGAATGCATTCACTGCTATTCGCTCGTGCATGACGATCTACCCTCAATGGACAATGACGACCTTCGCCGCGGCCAGCCCACCGTGCACAAGGCCTTCGATGAAGCAGCCGCAATTCTGGCCGGTGACAGCCTGCTGACCTATGCATTCGACATCATCGCTTCCGATGAGACCGACCTCGACGCCGCTATCCGGGTGAAGCTTATTGCCGCGCTTGCGCGCGCAGCCGGCCTCGGCGGCATGGCTGGCGGGCAGGCGCTCGATTTGATGGCGGAAAACAAAAAGCCGGACGAAGCGGGCATCATCACCCTTCAGGCCATGAAGACCGGCGCGCTGATTCGCTTCGCCTGCGAGGCAGGCGCGATCATTGCTGATACATCACAGGAAGACCGCGAGCGCATGGCCGAATTCGGCTCCGCTATCGGTCTGGCCTTCCAGCTCGCGGATGATCTTCTGGATGTGACTGCAGATGCGACGGCTATGGGCAAAGCAACAGGCAAGGATGCCGCGGCAGGCAAGGCAACACTTGTAGCCCTGCATGGCGTCGACTGGACGCGCAGGCAGCTCTCTGGCCTCGTCGAGCAGGCAGAAAGCCTGCTTGCTCCCTTCGGTGAGGATGCGGCCATTCTCAAACAAGCCGCCCGGTTCATTGCCGAGCGGCAGAACTGATCAGGAAGCAGCCTTGCGATCGAGCCCGAAGCGGTTCTCGATATATTCGGCCACCATCTTCTGGAAATCCCCGGCAATACCGGGACCGCGCAAGGTCGTGACTTTCTTGCCATCCACGAACACCGGTGCAGACGGGGTTTCGCCCGTGCCCGGAAGGGAAATGCCGATATCGGCATGTTTCGATTCGCCCGGTCCGTTGACGATGCAGCCCATGACTGCAACCGAAAGCGCCTCTACGCCCGGATATTTCTCGCGCCACACCGGCATGTTGCGGCGAATATCGTCCTGAATGGTCTGTGCCAGTTCCTGAAACACGGTTGAAGTCGTGCGCCCGCAGCCGGGACAGGCCGCAACGATTGGAACGAACTGACGGAAGCCCATGGTCTGCAACAGCTCCTGCGCCACCTGCACTTCGCGCGTGCGGTCGCCGCCCGGCTCCGGCGTCAGCGAAATGCGGATCGTGTCGCCGATCCCCTGTTGCAACAGAATGCCCATCGCCGCCGATGAGGCGACAACGCCCTTGGTCCCCATGCCCGCTTCGGTAAGGCCCAGATGCAGTGCATGGTCGCAACGCTGCGCCAGCATGGTATAGACGGCGATCAGATCCTGGACCTGGCTGACCTTGGCCGACAGGATGATCTTGTCGCGGCCAAGGCCGATTTCCTCGGCCAGATTGGCAGAGATCAGTGCTGACTGCACAATGGCCTCGCGCATCACCTCCTGCGCGGAAAGCGGAGCGCCCTCGGCCTGATTACGATCCATCAGCGTGGTTAGAAGCTCCTGATCTAGCGACCCCCAGTTAACGCCGATGCGTACCGGTTTGTCATAGCGGATTGCTATTTCGACGATATCGGCGAACTGCTTGTCCTTCTTATCCTTGAAGCCGACATTGCCCGGATTAATACGATATTTCGCAAGCGCTTCGGCGCAGGCCGGGTGATCGGCAAGCAGCTTGTGGCCGATATAGTGAAAATCGCCGACCAGCGGCACATCGTGTCCTAGACGTTCCAGCCGCTCGCGGATTTTCGGCACGGCAGCGGCCGATTCGTCGCGATCCACCGTAATGCGCACGATTTCCGAACCGGATTGATGAAGAGCCGCCACCTGCGCGACGGTAGAATCCACATCCGCCGTATCGGTGTTGGTCATCGACTGGACGACGACCGGCGCGCTGCCGCCAACGACAACGCCACCGACGCTGACGCCGACCGACTGGCGGCGAGGAAAAGGATGCGAAAAATAGCTGGGGGTCTCGGAAGACATATATTCTGTTCTTTTGTCCTGACGCAATTCCGGCCGGAAAACCATTTTCAGTCCGCTATCCGACCTCCTGGAACTGCTCTTAAACGGGCCTGTTTTCAGGTGGCGCAGCGAGACGGAATTGTCAACGCCTGCGCATAGGCGGCTTTCGCTTTATATAATCACTTGCCGTCGCATTGTCGCCCTCTCATTATGCCGATACGGACAAGGAGGAAACCGCGCATGAGTGCTGCATTTGCCCGCAAAACCGCAATCGTCACTGGATCGAACTCCGGTATCGGCCTTGGCATCGCCCATGCGCTGGCGGCAGCAGAACACAACGTCGTGATAAACTCCTTCACCGACCGCGACGAAGACCACACGCTAGCCCGCCTTCTGGCCGAAGAACATGGCGTCAACGTGGTCTATATTGCCGCAGACATGTCCAAAGCTGATGATTGCCGGACGCTAATCACCGAAACCATCAAGGTTTTGGGCAGCATTGATATTCTCGTCAACAATGCCGGTATCCAGCACGTGGCGCCGGTGGAGGAATTTCCGACCGAACAGTGGGACCGCATCATCGCGATCAACCTGACGTCGGCCTTTCACACCTCCGCCGCCGCGATCCCCTCTATGCGAAAGGCCGGCTGGGGCCGCATCATCAATATCGCCTCAGCGCACGGACTCGTCGCATCGCCGTTCAAGTCGGCCTATGTTGCAGCCAAACACGGTATTGTCGGCTTCACCAGGACACTGGCGCTTGAGCTTGCAACCGAGAAAATCACTGCCAATTCCATCTGTCCCGGCTACGTGCTGACGCCGCTTGTCGAGTCGCAGATACCCGATCAGATGAAAGCCCATCACATGGACCGCGAAACCGTAATCCGGGAGGTGATGCTCGACAAACAGCCGACAAAGGAATTCGTCACCACCTCGCAGATCGGCGCGCTTGCGACCTTCCTCGCAAGCGATGCGGCAGCACAGATCAACGGCGCCGCTATTCCTGTCGACGGCGGTTGGACAGCGGAATGATTTTGGAGCGCATCCTGAAAAGGGTGAAACGGTTTTCGGAAAAGATGCGCATCTAAACAAAACGGAGAGCACAGATCTGATTCAATCAGATCGAAACGCCTTCTAATGCTTGTAGTCAGCATATCTAGCCAGGCTTGAAAACGCCAACACGACCAGAAGCAGAACCGGCAGCGCGACGAACACCATGCCAAAGCCACTGTGCTTGGCGACGAAACCGATCAGCGACGGCGCGACCAGCATGCCGGAATAGCCAAGCGTTGTCGCAATGGACAGGCCGACACTCGGATTGACACCTGGCATATTGCCAGCCATCGAGAAGGCTATCGGCACCATATTGGAAATGCCGATTCCGCAGATCGCGAAGCCGATAATCGCCATGGTGGCGCTGTTTCCGAAACCGACGATCAGCATGCCGACAATGGCAATGGTCGTGCAGGCACGCAGGGTTTTGACTCCGCCGAACCGGTCACGGACCAGATCGCCTGCAAAACGCATGATGGCCATCGACCCAGAAAAGGCCGCGAAGCCGAACCCGGCAAGAGCGACCGATGCTCCAAGATCTTGCTGCATGTGATAGGCTCCCCAATCGAGGATCGCGCCCTCGGGAACCATCGAAAATAGCGCCATGACACCGACCAGCCACGGCAAGGGGTTGCGTGGCAGGGTGAGCTTCTGCTTTTCTCCGCCTGTATGATGAAACTTGTCGGCAATGATCGACGGCCAGGCAATGGCAATCAGCGCAGCGGCAACAAGCGTCGCGACCAGCGCATGAACGGTCGAGCCTAGATAGGCGATCAGAAATCCTCCTGTCGCCGAACCGATCAAACCGCCGAGACTCCAGAACGCATGGCAGGACGACATGATAGCGCGACGCATGGATTTTTCCACGGCAACCGCATTGGCATTCATGGCGACGTCCATCGCAGCGATCGTTCCGCCAAAATAGAACATGGCGACCACCGCCGTGAACACATTCGGCACCAGCGCGATAATGAGGAGCGTGGGAATGACGCCAAGTGCAAAAACACGCACGACAGCACCCGAACCGCGGTGCGCCGACAAAGCGCCCGCTATCGGCATCATGGCGAGTGAACCAAGGCCGAAAACGAGGATCATCAGCCCCATTCCGGCGCTGTCCAGCCCCAGACGCGCAGCGAATTCGGGGATCTTCGGGGCCCAGCCGCCGAAAATATATCCGTTCATCAGAAAGAGCAGGGCAACCGCAATGCGCTCTCTGGTTACTATCGGCGCGCGTGCAGGCGCAGCATCTTCCCGTCCGGAAACCTGTTCCATCTATCCCTCAGTTGCGGTCCGCTGCCGCACGTAAAATCTTCATACCCGATGCCGCGTAGGGCGCAAGTGCTGCGTCATCCGCATCATCTTCGACGACCATGATACCAACGTCTTCCAGCGCAACGACATCGTGCGCGGCAACCGTGCCAAGCTTCTCATTGATAACTGCCAGGGCGACCGATCGACTGCGGCCCGCAATCACCCGCTTGAACTCCGCATCGTCCAGATGAAGTGCGGTCACGCCGATTTCCGCGGCAATGCCGCAGGTGCCAAGCACACAGAGGTCTGGCCGCAGCAGCTCTGCATCACGCAAGGCGCGCGCGCCCACCGCCGCACTGACGCGACGATCAATCGGCCCACCGATCATGATCAACTCGATCTCCAGTGCACCCATCAAAATTGCTGCGATGGAAGGCGTATTGGTGACGACGGTGATGGCATCGCCTCGCCTGACCAGCAGTCGTGCAAGCGCCGTGTTCACCGACGAGGCATCGAGAAATACAGTCATGCCGGTTTTGATCAGCCCGGCCAGAACCGCGGCCAGCGCCGCTTTCGCATGCGGCCGCTCGCTATCGCGCTCGGCAAGAGGAGATGGTTCCGGCACGGCGCGCAATGCTCCGCCATAAACGCGCCTGCACAAACCTGCTGCCGCCATCTCGCGCAGATCGCGACGGATTGTATCCTCGGAGACCCCGAAACTTTCCGCCAGTTCAGCTGCCAGCACACGGCCCGACTGCTGCAAAAGTTCCTGAATTCGCGCCTGTCTTTCGTGAAGCAGAAGCTCTGTGGCCATTATTCCTCTCCTATGCACAATCATGCATAAATCGGCACAAACATGCATAGCAGTTTTTGAAAGCACCGCAAGCGCAAACAAAATGTCGCGCCGTTTTACCGGCGCGACACTGAACTTTTGACCCAAGGAAAACTGACGGGAAATTACTCCGAGTAAACGACCAGCAAATCCTTGGCATCGATCTGCTCCCCGGGACGCACCAGCACTTCCGCGATGACGCCATCGCGTTCGGCATGGATTGCCGTTTCCATTTTCATCGCCTCGATGGAAAGCAGCACATCACCCTGTGAGACCTTCTGACCATTTGCAACGGCAACCGTGGAGACGACACCTGGCATCGGTGCACCGACATGGCTGTCGTTGCCCTGCTCCGTCTTGCGGCGCACGCCACCGGAAGCGCCCTTGGCACGGTTCGGCACTTTGATACGGCGCGGCTGACCGTTCAGTTCGAAGAACACCGTCACCATGCCCTTCTCGTCGGTCTCGCTGATTGCCTGATTGACGATCACCAGCGTCTTGCCGCGCTCTAGATCGACGAAGACTTCTTCCTCCGGCTTCAGGCCATAGAAATAGACCGGCGTCGGCAAAACGCTCGTCGGACCGTAGGTTTCGTGCGCCGATGCGTAATCGGTAAACACCTTCGGATACATTAGTGCCGACGCGAATTCCTGATCGCTGATTTTGCGCTCGACCGTGTTTTCAAAGCCCTTGCGTTCGGCATCAAGATCGGCTGCTTCCAGCAGAGCACCGGGGCGTTCCGTAAACGGCTCTTCGCCCTTCAGGATTTTCTTCTGAAGCGCCTTCGGCCATCCCGATGGCGGCTGACCGAGATCGCCGCGCATCATCGACACCACCGAATCCGGGAAGGCAATATCCTTTGCCGGATTTTCGACATCGGTCACGGTCA
This sequence comes from Ochrobactrum sp. CM-21-5, assembly GCF_014253075.1. Lineage (GTDB taxonomy): Bacteria > Pseudomonadota > Alphaproteobacteria > Rhizobiales > Rhizobiaceae > Brucella. The sequence continues at coordinate 72,292 of NZ_JACLZJ010000010.1, read as the reverse complement.
GATCCTGGCTTACCATCATCAGCGCCATATCGCCCACCACCTTGGACGACGGCGTAACCTTGACGATGTCGCCGAACATGCGGTTCACATCGGCATAGGCCTGCGCCACTTCATGCCAGCGGGTTTCAAGTCCCAGGGAGCGGGCCTGCTCCTTCAGGTTGGTGAACTGACCACCCGGCATTTCATGCAGGTAAACCTCTGAAGCCGGTCCCTTGAGGTCGCTTTCGAAGGCCGCATACTGGTTACGTACCGCTTCCCAATAGAAGGAGATGCGGCGGATCGAATCCGGGTCGAGCCCCGGATCGCGTTCCGAACCGTGCAGTGCCTCGACAATAGAACCAAGGCAGGGCTGGGATGTGTTACCGGACAGCGCGTCCACCGCCGCATCGACGACGTCCACGCCCGCATCGATCGCGGCCAGCACCGTCGCCGCCGAAATGCCCGACGTGTCATGCGTGTGAAAATGGATTGGCAGATCGGTTTCCTCTCGCAGCGCCTTGAACAGCACACGGGCGGCGGCAGGCTTCAAAAGCCCCGCCATATCCTTGACGGCGATGATATGCGCGCCCGCCTTTTCGACCTCTTTCGCCAGATCGACGTAATATTTGAGATCGTATTTGGCGCGTTCCGGGTTGAGAATATCGCCGGTGTAGCAGATGGCCGCTTCGCAGAGCTTGTCTTCCTCCAGCACCGCATCCATCGACACGCGCATATTTTCGACCCAGTTAAGGCTGTCGAACACGCGGAACAGATCGATGCCGCCGCGCGCTGCCTCACGCACGAAATACTTCACCACATTGTCGGGATAGGACTTGTAGCCCACGCCATTGGCGCCGCGCAGCAACATCTGTAACAGGATATTCGGCGCGCCTTCACGCACCATTGCCAGACGCTCCCACGGATCTTCGGTGAGAAAGCGCATCGACACATCGAATGTCGCCCCACCCCAGCATTCCAGCGAGAAGAGGTTCGGCAGCGCCTGCGCATAGCTATTGGCGATCCGCGCAATGTCGTAGGTGCGCATGCGGGTCGCCAGCAGCGACTGATGGCCATCACGCATCGTCGTATCGGTAATCAGTGCGCGCTTTTCATTGCGCACCCATTCGGCGAATTTCTTCGGCCCAAGATGACCCAGAAGCTGCTTGGTGCCGTCAACGACCGGCTTGTCACCGAACCACGGCACACGCGGTTTTGCGGCATCTTTAGCCGGCTTTGCACGTCCATTGGTTTCGGGATGCCCATTGACCGTCACATCGGCAATATAGGTCAGGAGCTTGGTCGCTCGATCCTGACGCTTCATCTGCGTGAAAAGTTCAGGCGTCGTATCGATGAAACGCGTCGTATAATCATTCGCGATGAATTTCGGATGATTAATGATTGCTTCAACGAAGGTAAGATTGGTAGCCACACCGCGAATACGGAACTCGCGCAATGCGCGGTCCATGCGGCGGATAGCTTCAAGCGGCGTCGATCCGGAAGCCGTCACCTTGACGAGCAGCGGATCGTAATAGCGGGTGATGAAAGCGCCCGAATAGGCCGTGCCGCCATCAAGACGGATACCGAAGCCGGATGCGGAGCGATAGGCCTGAATGCGGCCATAATCGGGAATGAAGTTCTGCTCGGGATCTTCGGTGGTGATGCGGCACTGGAGAGCGTGGCCGTTCAGCCGAATATCGTCTTGCACAGGCACGCCCGATTCAGGCGTACCAATGGCAAAGCCTTCCAAGATATGAATCTGCGCCTTGACGATATCGATGCCTGTCACTTCTTCCGTGATCGTATGCTCGACCTGAATGCGCGGATTGACTTCGATGAAGTAGAATTTACTCGTGTTGGCATCCATCAGGAATTCGACCGTGCCTGCGCCGATATAGTCGGTCGCATGGGCGATCTTCAGGCCATAGCCCGCCAGTTCCTGTCGCTGTTCATCGTTGAGATAAGGTGCTGGCGCACGCTCCACCACTTTCTGGTTGCGCCGCTGGATCGAGCAGTCGCGCTCATAAAGATGCACGGCATTGCCATGCGTATCGCCCAGTATCTGCACTTCGACATGGCGCGCCCGTTCGACGAGCTTTTCCAGATAAACCTCGTCCTTGCCGAACGCGGCCTTGGCCTCACGCTTGGCTTCCATCACTTCTCGCGCCAGATCGGCCTCGGCGCGAATGGCACGCATGCCGCGACCGCCGCCGCCCCAGCTCGCCTTTAGCATCAGCGGGTAGCCGATCCTGGCGGCAACCGTCTTCACTTCTTCCATATCATCCGGCAGCGGATCGGTCGCAGGCACGACCGGCACGCCGATCTCAATGGCGAGATTGCGCGCTGCTACCTTGTTACCGAGGCGGCGCATGGTCTCCGGCTTCGGGCCGATGAAGATGATGCCGTTTTCGGCGCAGGCTTCGGCAAATTCCGGGCTTTCGGACAGAAGACCGTAACCCGGATGGATAGCATCGGCGCCCGAAAGCTTGGCGACGCGGATAATCTCGTCGATGGAAAGATAGCTTTCGATCGGTCCCAGGTCGCGGTCCAGATGCGGCCCGCGCCCGACCTGATAGCTTTCATCCGCTTTGAAGCGATGCAGGGAAAGTTTGTCCTCCTCAGCCCATATAGCCACCGTTTTGAGCCCCAGCTCATTCGCGGCGCGGAATACGCGAATAGCGATTTCGGATCGATTGGCGACCAGAATTTTCCTGATAGGCAAGGCAGATCTCCCAAGCTGCAATGTCGAAGGTGCCCCTGCTTACATGGCAAAAATGCCAAGTGCAAACAAACTGTGCAGCGGGAAAGCAAAAACAAAATGCCCGGCTATTTGCCAGGCACTTTGCAGAAATTTCAGGCAATTCTTGCTGAAATATGAGGCAATTTTACTTCTGGAAGTAATTATACTTGCCGTCATCACCCTTGCGCCATTCGAACATGACATAAGGCGAAAGGCTCGGATCACCCTTCGCGTCGAAGGATATTTCACCGAGCACCGTCTTGAACGGACCCTTTTCCTTCATTGCAGTCGCAACTTCCTGCGGATCGTTGTTGCCCGCCGCATTGGCGGCGTTCACGAGCGACTGCACACCCGCATAGGCATAGAAGGTGTAGGCTTCCGGTTCGAAGCCCTTATCGCGGAAGGACTTGATGAGTTCCGCATTCGACTGGTCCTCGCGCGGGTCGGGACCGAAGGTGTTCATGACACCCGCAACCGCATCGCCAGCAATGGATGCCAGCTCGTTCGAAACAATGCCGTCACCGGAAATGAACTGCGCTTTAAGGCCCTGATCGGCCATCTGGCGAATGATCAGACCGGCTTCCGGATGCATACCACCCCAGTAAACGGCAGTGATGCCTGCAGCCTTCATCTTGGAGATGAGCGCGGAAAAGTCCTTGTCGCCCTGGTTCACGCCTTCGTAAAGCGTTTCCTTCATGCCGTTTTCATTGAGCGACTTTTTGGTTTCGTCTGCAAGACCCTGACCATAAGGCGTCTTGTCATGCAGGATAGCGACCTTGCCGTCCTTGTAACTGTCCGCCATGTATTTACCGGCAACAATGCCTTGCTGGTCATCGCGACGGCAGGTGCGGAAAGTGTTCCACAGTTCACGCTCGGTGAAGGTCGGATTGGTGGTGCCCGGAGCAATCATCAGAACGCCGTTCTCGGCATAGATGTCCGAGGTCGGAATGCTGACGCCGGAATTGAAGTGACCGATCACGAACTGGACGCCATCGCCGATAAATTTATTAGCAACCGAAATGCCCTGCTTGGGATCAGCGGCATCATCGCCGTAGACGACAGTGATCTGCTCGCCATTCATACCGCCCTTGGCATTGGCTTCTGCGACAGCCGCTTCGACGCCGCGCTTGATCTGTTCGCCGAAAGCCGCCTGACTGCCCGTCAAAGGCGCACCGACACCAAGCAGAACATCAGCGAAGGACACTCCGCCCATCGCGACCAGTGCGGAAAAGCAGACGCCGCAGAATAAGGACTTTTTCATTTCAATTACTCCCATTGAACACGGCTGCGGCCGGAAGTGGCCGAAACCGCCAACTCCACCGAAAGAAACCGGCTCGTTCTGCGCCCGCGGTGCGGGCACCTCGCCCTGAGACCAGCCTCCTCCCCAGAAGGCGAGACCAGCCGCGGAGAATCACACCGTATCTGATCACTTCAGTAGGTAAATCCACATCCAAATTGAAAGTAAAGCCTTATTTATAGCCACTTTGAGCGCTTTTCGCATAGGTTTATGCGGAATAGATAAGACACAGAAAAATGCCCGGCACAATGACCGGGCATTTTTTTCTAATGGTCTATCGTGTTATGCAAGGATTACTGCTGAACGTAAGTATACTTCCCGTCAGCACCCTTTTCCCATTTATACATGACGTAGCCAGGGAGCTTCGGATCACCCTTTTCGTCATAGGAAAGATCGCCGAGCACGGTCTTGAACGGCCCCTTTTCCTTCATCGCCTTGGCAACTTCCTGCGGGTCGTTGCTGCCAGCGGCCTTTGCTGCCTGTGCCAGAGACTGAACAGCGGCATAGGAATAAAGCGTATAGGCTTCAGGCTCGAAACCGGCATCGCGGAATTTCTTCACGAGTTCGGCATTGTCCGGATTGTTGCGCGGGTCCGGGCCGAAGGTGTTCAGCGTTCCGGCTACCGCATCACCAGCGATCGAAGCAAGTTCGTTCGACACGATACCATCACCCGAAATGAACTGAACCTTCAATCCCTGATCGGCAAGCTGGCGCATGATGAGACCGGCTTCAGCATGCAGCCCACCCCAGTAAAGAACCGTGATGCCCTGTTGCTTGAGCTTGGCAATGAGAGCCGAGAAATCCTTCTCGCCGACATTGACGCCTTCATAAACAGCTTCTTTCACGCCGCCTTCATTAAGGGTTTTCTTGGTTTCATCGGCAAGACCCTGACCATAAGGCGTCTTGTCGTGAATGACCGCGATCTTGGCGTCCTTGAATTTATCGATGATATACTGGCCTGCGACGATACCCTGCTGATCATCACGGCCGCAGGTGCGGAAGGTGTTCCACAGTTCCTGCTCTGTATAAACGGGATTGGTGCAGCCCGGCGAGATTTCCAGAATGCCATTTTCTGCATAGACCGTCGAAACCGGAATACAAACGCCGGAATTGAAATGGCCGATGACATACTTTACGCCATCGGCGGCAAACTTGTTGGCAACCGAAATGCCCTGCTTCGGATCGGACACGTCGTCGCCAATGGTGATTGCAATTTTCTCACCATTGATGCCGCCGGCATCGTTGATTTCCTTGATTGCGGCTTCCGCACCCTTCTGGATCTGCGCGCCGTAAACGGCATTCGGGCCCGTCACCGGAACGCCGAGACCAAGAAGTACATCAGCCCAGGCCGAGCCCCCGAAGGCCAAAACGGCAGCAAGAGCAACGCCTGAAAAAAGCGATTTCTTCATTATAGTAACTCCCATCATTGTATTTACCCCGAAACGATGTTCTGCATCGCCTTATTATCTTGCCGATTACTCGGCAAATCTACGCCGAACAAGAAAACTGTCAACGTGATCTTTTAAAAAAGCCTCGCCGCAGCACGGCGAAGCTTTGAATTATTTTTCCTTCCAGCTGAGAGGCGAAGATTTTTGATAAAGCCAGCTGTACTGGCGCACCATTTGCTTGGTGCGCGTATAGCGAAAACCGATCGTGCCGATAATCATCAGCACGATCGTGTCCACCAAATAGTAATGCAGCGAGAGCAGCGTGCCTTCAAAGAGTGCGTAGTGGATGAAACGCACCGCCGCACCCAACGGGATCATATAGATCAGCAGCTGCACGTACGAACGCCATGTCTGCGCACAAGCGCGACCCGTCATCCACGCGGCCCAGCCGCCAAGGAGACAGGTGATGAGGAAAAACAACCCGAAAGACGGTTCTTCGTAAAGAATTCCCTGCATGATTTCCTCCTAATGCCTCCCGCCTTCGAGATAGGCGGCGCGCACTTCCGGATCTGCCAGAAGATCACGGCCAGAACCGCTCATGGTGATCGATCCGTTGACCATCACATAGCCACGGTCCGCAAGCTTGAGTGCGCCGAACGCGTTCTGCTCAACGAGGAAAACCGTCAGGCCCTGCGTGCGGTTGAGCTCCTTGATTGCTTCGAAAATCTGCTTGACGATCAATGGCGCAAGACCGAGCGACGGTTCATCCAGCAGCAGAAGCTTTGGACGGGCCATCAGCGCACGGGCGATGGCCAGCATCTGCTGCTCGCCGCCCGACAGGGTGCCGCCACGTTGATTGATACGCTCCTTCAGACGCGGGAACAGGTCGAACATCAGCTTCACATCTTCATCGAAAAATTGCTGATTATCGAGGCTTGCGCCCATCTGAAGGTTTTCCAGAACCGTCATGCGCGGGAAGATGCGTCGACCTTCAGGCGATTGCGCGATGCGCAACTTGGCGATTTCATGCGGCGGCATCGAAGTGATGTCCTTGCCGCCGAAAAGAATACGGCCGGTGCGAGCGCGCGGTGAGCCGAAGATCGTCATCATGAGCGTGGACTTGCCAGCACCGTTGGCACCGATCAGCGCAACGATCTCGCCGTCCTCCACCGTCATGTCGATGCCCTTCAGGGCACAAATATTGCCATAATAGGTCTCGACCTTTTCAACGGCCAGAAGCGGTTGCTTTTTCTGCATGGTTTCCGCCTGCATTATTTATCTCCCTTCGTCGGCTTCCGCGGTTTGGCGGCTGCTTTTGCGGGAGATGTCTTGTGGCTTGTCGAAACATCGCCAGCCTCGACACGCTTGGAGAACTCCGTCGCCTGCCCTTTTGCAAGCTTTTTGGCTTGCCCCACCCAATCCTCGCGAGCGATACGCCCGTCGAATTCCAGATAGGATTCGGCCAGTTCGATGTCGGCCTTCTTCCACGTGGCAATCTGATCGAAATGATAAATTCCGTGCGCGTGAAGCTTCTTTTCGTTGACCGTGCCGATGCCTTTTATAAGCGTCAGGTTGTCGGCCTTGCCGCCACGTGGTGCTGAAAGAGCGCCTAATCCCACTGCTTTTTTCGCAGGAGACTTTGCTGCCGCAGCTTTCTTGGCTAGTGCCTTGGTCGCTGTCGTTTTGGGCGTTCTCGCCGGTTTAAGCTTCGCTTCTTCGGCAGTTTCCTCTTCGATCACCTCTTCGACGAGCTGTGCGGCCACGAAATCTGCGGGATCCATCACACCGGGCTTGTCCGCCTCTTCGATAAGTTCAGCGATTTCCTCATCGTCAACGCCGAGATAGGCAGCGATAACGCGTGGATCGTTACGCACCGCCTCCGGCGATCCGTCGGAAATCTTCGTGCCGTATTCCAGCACGATAACGTGGTCGGAAATTTCCATGACCACTGACATGTCATGCTCAATGAGCAGGATCGATGTTCCGGTTTCCTTGCGGATATCGAGAAGAAGCTTGTTCAACTCCGCGGACTCACGCGGGTTCAGGCCCGCCGCCGGTTCGTCGAGGCAGAGAATTTCCGGCTCCGTGCACATGGCGCGGGCAATTTCCAGACGACGTTGATCGCCGTAAGGCAGATCGCCTGCCGGATCGTCTGCGCGTCCGATCAGGTTGATTTTCTCTAGCCAGTGGCGTGCCTTCTCAATCGCATCTTTGGCGGCCGTCTTGTAACCCGGCAGCCCGAGAAGACCGAGGATCGTGAAACCCGACGAGCGCATCAGCGTGTTGTGCTGGGCAACGAGCAGGTTTTCCAGAACGGTAAGCCCCGAGAAAAGCCTGATATTCTGGAACGTACGCGCCACCTTGGCCTTCTTGGTGATCTGGAAATCGGGCAGCCGTTCCAGCAAGAACTTCTCGCCCGTTTTCCCATGCATGGTGAGCATGCCGCCCGTCGGCTTGTAAAAGCCTGTAATGCAATTGAAGACCGTGGTCTTGCCTGCACCGTTTGGACCAATGATCGCTGTGATGTCTCCGCGCTTCACATTGAAGCTCAGATCGTTGATGGCCACCAGACCGCCGAAGCGCATCGACAGATGTTCGACCTGAAGGATGGTGTCTTTTTCAACGTTGTCAGACGCAATGTCAGACATAGTGCTTATCTCCGCCATCAGCCGTGCCCTTCCTTGGTAAAGGCACCCGACACCATCTTCTTCTCATGCAGGAACGCACTCGGCTCTCGACTGCCGACGAAGCCACGCGGCTTCCAGACCATGACAATCACCATAGCGAGTCCGAAGATCAGCATGCGATAGAGTTCCGGCGTGAAGTCCGGCCCGAAAATCGCTTTCAGGAAGCTCATTTCGCGCAAAATTTCCGTGCCGCCGATCATGACGACCGCCGCGATGGCTATGCCGATCAGAGAGCCCATACCGCCCAGAACCACGATGGCAAGAATGACAGCGGATTCGAGGAAGACGAAGGATTCGGGACTTACGAAGCCCTGACGGGCTGCGAAAAATGAACCAGCGAAACCACCGAACATCGCGCCCGTGGCAAAAGCCGTAAGCTTGGTCGTGGTGGTGTTGATACCGAGCGACCGGCAGGCGATTTCATCTTCGCGCAGCGCTTCCCATGCGCGACCGACTGGCATGCGGCGCAGACGAATGGTGACCCAGGCCGTCAGCAAAGCAAGCAGAAGGATAACGTAATAGAGGAAGAACTTGTAATGCGCCGCCGAGAAGCTCAGGCCGAAATACGCCGCGAAACCGTCTTTGCTGGCATTGAAAGGCAGGCCGAAGAGGGTTGCCTTGGCGATGCCCGAAATACCGAAGGTGCCCCGGGTCAGGTCCGTCCAGTTGATGAGGACCAGACGAATGATTTCGCCGAAGGCCAGCGTCACGATGGCGAGATAGTCACCGCGCAGGCGCAGAACCGGAAAGCCCAGAATGACGCCCCAGGTCGCGGCCAGAATGCCGGCAAGCGGCAGCAGCATCCAGAAGGACAGACCGAAATAGCTTGACAGGATGGCGTAGGAATAGGCGCCCACCGCGTAGAAAGCCACATAGCCAAGATCAAGAAGACCGGCCAGGCCCACTACGATATTGAGGCCCCAGGCCAGCATCACATAGATCAGAATCTGGACACCGAAATTGTCAACCCACTTGAGCGAGCCCTGCCAGCCAAGAAGGGTGACAATGAGAACCGGGTAGACAAAGAGGAACGCCACACCAAGACGCGAGAAATGCCGCCGGACGAAAGATGGGCTTTCGGTCGTAACCGCTGGCTGCTTGCTCTTGGCAAGCTTGCGCGCCTCAAGCCAAGGCTGCATGAACGCGATGAAGACGAAACGCCCGACCGCAGCCAGCGCGACGATGACAGCCAGCAGGCCCCAGCGCTGCTCCAGAACCAGCTCATTGTTAATATTCTGATCGGTTTTGAAACCGATGATCAGGCTGAATAAGCCCAATGCCAGAAGTCCGGCAAAGAACCCCTCACGGATGGCCCGGCCAAAAAGAGAATCCGGACGTGAACTCGACTGTACGGCCATGATTACACCTTTTCGACTTCAGGACGACCAAGAATGCCGGACGGCATGAAGATCAGCACGATTGCAAGGATCGAGAAGGCGGCAACGTCCTTGTAGTCGATCGAGAAATAGGCTGACCAAAGAGCCTCGATGAGACCGATCAGCAGACCGCCAACCACCGCCCCCGGCAGCGAGCCGATACCGCCCAGAACCGCCGCCGTGAACGCCTTTACGCCGGGAATGAAGCCGTCGGCAAAGGAAATCACGCCATAAAAAGAGAGGTAGAGCGTACCGGCCACCGCCGCAAGCATCGCACCCATCACGAAGGTGAGCGAGATGACGCGATCGACATTGATGCCAAGCAGCGCCGCCATTTTGCGGTCTTGTTCACAAGCCCTTTGCGCACGCCCCAGCGAGGTGCGGTTGACCACGTACCAGAAAGCCGCGAGCAGCAACGCCGTCACCACGATGACAACGATCTGCTTCAGCGAAATCGTCACATTGCTGCCGAACAGGCTGTAGCTGCCATTAAGCAGTTGCGGTACCGGTTTGTTGCGCGGCCCCTGCGTAACCTGAACGAAGTTCGACAAGGCAATGGACATGCCGATTGCCGTGATCAACGGCGCAAGGCGAAACGAACCGCGCAAGGGCCTGTAGGCCACGCGCTCCATCGTCCAGCTCCACAAGCCGGTCAGGATCATGGCCACGACCATCATCAAAAGAAGCATCAGCGCGATCGGCAGCGCTCCGATGAATGTCGTGATAATTAGAAAAACAATCAGCGCCATAAAGGCGCCGAGCATAAAGACATCGCCATGTGCAAAGTTGATCATGCCGATAATGCCATAGACCATCGTATAGCCGATGGCGATCAGGCCATAGATCGATCCGAGCGCCAGCCCGTTGATCACCTGCTGAAGGAAATATTCCATCGAAAAGCCACCCATTTTACTGTCCGGGATATTATTGCCGCATCTTTATTGCGTGCAGCTTCATTTTTTTCCCAGTCAATTACACCTAACGGCTGTATAGAGGAATGCAAGCCCCTTTTGTCTCAGACAAAAGACTAACGGCTCAATTCATCCACAAACTAGTCATGTCCCCTATAGAATGCCCTGTATATGTTCTTTTCTCCTACCCAGGGCGGGTTATTCCATACTTTTCTCAATCATCGAATGCCAAAAAATTGGGAGGCAGGCGTTAATTTCACCTGCCGTACCCACTTTACGCTACGGTAAATCCGTGAGCAAACGGGTCTCGGTCATCGATAAAGATCGTATTGTAGCCCGTCATGCGTGCCCAACCGGCGATTGACGGCACGATCCCCGCGCCTCCGGCGACCTCCGTGGCACGCTCCACACGGCCATGGAAAAGCGAACCGATAATCGACTCATGCACGAACTCGTCGCCGGGCTTCAGTTTGCCCTTGGCGGCAAGCTGCGCCATGCGCGCCGAGGTTCCCGTGCCGCACGGCGAGCGGTCGATAGCCTTGTCGCCATAGAAAACCGCGTTGCGGGCATGCGCTTCCAGATGCTTTGGCTTTCCGGTCCACAAAATGTGCGTGAGACGGTTGATATCCACCAATTCCGGATGCTGGAACTTGTAGTTTTCATTCAGGCGCTGGCGCAGGACCGAACTCCACGCAATCAGTTGCAGCGCAGAATAATCTTCCATGTCCGTGTAATTTTCTTGCGGCTCGACTATGGCGTAGAAATTGCCGCCGTAGGCGACATCCACCCTGATAAGTCCGAGATTCGGACATTCCACTTCAAGCCCTTCGGCATAAAGGAAGGCTGGAACATTGGTGAGCCGCACGCGCCCCACATAGTGTCCGTTCTGCTCATACTCGATTGCAACCAGCCCGGCCGGCGTGTCGAGATTGAGCTTTCCGGGCACTTTCGGCGTCACCAGTCCCTGCTCTATAGCCATGGTCACCGTACCGATGGTGCCGTGCCCGCACATGGGCAGGCAACCCGACGTTTCAATGAATAGCACCGCGACATCGCAGTCTGGCCGCGTCGACGGATAAAGAATCGATCCCGACATCATGTCATGGCCGCGCGGCTCGAACATCAGACCAGTGCGAATCCAGTCATACTCACGCAGGAAATGTGCGCGCTTTTCCATCATCGTCGAACCTTCGAGATTCGGCCCGCCACCGGCTACCAGACGCACGGGATTGCCGCATGTATGTCCGTCGACGCAAAAGAAGGAATGTCTTGCCATAATGGTCAGTTCCGAAAACGTTGAGGCTTGAAAGGGTAGATATCGATTGCAGGTGTTGCTGCGGTAATCAGGTCGCGGATGAGCCGCCCTGTTGCCGCCGATTGTGTAAGGCCAAGATGGCCGTGGCCGAAACCGTAGTAAATATTGCAGCCCGCTGAAGCGCGGCCAATAACCGGCAGTGAATCAGGCATGGATGGCCGATAGCCCATCCACTGCCGCCCACCTTCTGTTTTGAGACCCGGCAGAAACATGGACGCTTTCTTCAGCATGGCTTCCGATCTCGCGAAATTCGGAGGCAGATCCAGCCCGCCAAATTCAACGGCACCGCCAACACGCAAGCCCGTTTCCATCGGCGTAATGACAAAGCCATGGCCCGGAAATGTCAACTGGCGCTTCACGTCGAAGCTGCCCACCGGCAAGGTGGTATTGTACCCGCGTTCGGTGTCGAGCGGAACAGCATCGCCAAATCCCTTGGCGAGATTGCGCGACCATGCACCCGCCATCAAAACCAGATGCTTTGCCTCTATCTCGGTTCCGTCTTCGAGACGGACACTGGTATCGCCGTCATCGGGTCTGGCGCTCGTGACTTTGGCTTGCAGGAAGCGGGCACCGCACCTTTCCGCATAGGCCCATATTGCCTTGCCGAAAAGCTTCGGATCGCTCACATTTTTCCAACCGGGCACAAAGGTTCCAGCCACGAAGCGCTGACTGAGACCCGGCTGCAACTCGGCCAGCCTCCCCCCGCGCACATGCTCGTAGGCAATGCCGGCCTTCTCGCGCACATCCCATCCGGGCTGCGACGCCGCCAGTTCGGTTTCGCTTTCGTAAAGCTCCAGATTGCCGTTCTCGCGCAGCCTGTCACGCAGCCCTGCCCTGTCGATCAGCGCCATCATCTCGCTGCCGGCAAGACGCATGATCTCGGCCTGTGCAATGGCTGTCTTCGCCAGAGCATCCGCGCTGCTCGCGCGCCAGAACCGGTAAAGCCACGGTACCATTTTCGGAAAATAGGAGGGACGGATCGTAAATGGCCCGAGCGGGTCCAGCAGCCAGCCGGGCACCTTGCGCATGACCCCTTTGGAGGCGAGCGGAAGAATGTCGGAGAAAGCAAGGGCCGCCGCATTGCCGGAACTGGTTTCCTCGCAGATGCCGGTCCTGTCGATAACCAGCACATCTCGCCCTGCTTCCGCAAGGAGAGCCGCCGTTGCAACGCCTACAATACCAGCGCCGATGATGACAATATCCTGCTGGCCCTTCGGGTCAGATTTCATTCTTATGCCTCTCCCCGCCAATCCCGCCTGTCACCCAGACGCACGATAAGCAAAATCCCTTTATCTGTTCAACGCCAGTTGTATCCGGATTGTCCATCGGTTTTTTGGAATGACACGATGTCAAAAGCGTTTCACCTACTAAATGAAAGCCCACAGAATTGCGGTGCAACCGGCACAGGTGGAATACAATTCGACATTGATATATCAGAGATATATCTGTAAGGTTAAATTATGTCAATCGTAGAACCGAAAGGCACACATCCGCATGGAACAGGCAGGCATTCGCGACAGATCCGCTGATATTCCGGCGAATATGCCACTGGCGATGACTGACGGCTGGGCCAGCGAAAGTCTGGCTGAGCAGGCCTACCGCAAACTGGAACATCTGATAGTCACGCTCGAACTTGAGCCGGGCGTCATTGTCAATGAGCGCATGCTGATCGACCTGACCGGCATGGGACGTACACCTATGCGTGAGGCCATTCAGCGGCTTGCATGGGAAGGCCTCATGGAAGTGCGTCCGCGCTCCGGCATCGCCATTGCCCACATAGACCCTCAGGATTTCAGCAAAGTCCTGGATGCACGCGAAGGTGTTGAACAGGTTCTGGCGCGTGATGCAGCCCGTTTTGGCAGCCTTCGCGATTATGAACGGCTGGAAGCAGCCGCCCATGCCATGCGTCAAGCGATTCCGACCGAAGATGTATCGTTGTTTCTTGACGCGGACAAGGCATTCGACATCGTGCTGGGCGCAGCCGCGCACAACCCTTATGCGGCTCGTCTGGCGGCACCGCTTCAGACCCACAGCCGTCGCTTCTGGTTCCGTTTGCGACCGTCTTCAGGCATTGCCAGTTCCGCCAATGCGCATGCCGCGCTGATTGAAGCTATTGTTTCACGGAAACCGGAGCGGGCCAGCAAAACAGCCAGCGAATTGATGGATTATCTGCGAACCCTTGCACCCTGACAGCTGGATGACGTGCCGATCGAATTCAGTGCGTTTTGTTCATCGAAGCCGACATCTTGCGCAAGACATTGAGCGCAGTGCTCAATTCCTCGTCGCTGACATCTTCCAGCAGGTCTTTGCGGACATCCCCCGCAAGCTTTACGACCTGCTCAGCAAGAACCTTGCCTTCTTCCGTCATCACCACACGTTTGGCGCGCCGATCTCCCTGAACCGTCTGACGTTCGATGAAAGACTGGCGCTCCAGCCCGTCCAGAAGACGAACCATCGTCGCATTCTCGATTTCCAGCGCTTCAGCCAGCTCCTTCTGGTAGAGGCCTTCCTGCTCTATCAGCGCCAGCAAGGTCCGAGCACGGGCGAGTGTCAGCCCTCGCTCTTTCACGCGCGCGTCGAAAACGGTGCGCAATTTGCGATTAACCTTCGCCATGGCATCAATCATTTCTGCTCTGAGATCAGCCGTGCTCATACAAATCGCCTTATAAATTAGTAAACTAATGATTAGGGGCTGGGATAAATTGCATATGACCTATTTTCAAGCGAACTTATCAAACTCACGCAAGTGTGATGGGATAGCCATCCGTGACGCCGTTCCCGCACCCGATAAAGCCATAAAAAAAACGGGCCAAAAGCCCGCTTTTTTGAGAATCTCAAAGGATGCCTTTATCAGGCTGGCATAATCGTGCCCTGCAACGTCATAAGCTGGTGCAGGAAGATTTCTGCCTTGGTTCGATGTTCGTTCGACGAAGCATCGTCCAGCATCTTGCGGGCGTGTTCGATACGGCGCTGAATATCAGCCGGGTCGATATCGTCCACATGAGTCGCGGATTCAGCCAGTACGGTGCAGCTTTGCGGTGTAATATCGGCGAAACCGCCGAACACCACGTAAGAGTCCGACTTGCCGTCGGCCAGCTTCACCGAAACGACACCCGGCATGATCGTCGTCATCAGCGGAGAATGACCGGCGAGAGCCGTCAGATAGCCTTCGCTACCCGGAATGACGACTTCCGTCACCTGCGCAGAAAGCAGGAGCCGTTCAGGCGACACGAGTTCGAATTGGAAAGCTTGAGCCATGGTTCTCACTTGAATTTCGAATGATTGAGTATTCGCGGCGGGCACGAATGCCCGCCCGAAACTTAATAGGAACTCAATTCATCAGGCCGCTTCGGCAGCCAGCTTCTTGGCCTTCTCGACCGCTTCCTCGATGCTGCCGACCATGTAGAAGGCAGCTTCTGGAAGATGATCGTATTCGCCAGCGCAAAGACCCTTGAAGCCCTTGATGGTGTCGGCGAGATCGACCAGCTTGCCCGAAGCGCCAGTAAAGACTTCGGCAACAAAGAACGGCTGCGACAGAAAGCGCTCGATCTTGCGGGCACGGGCGACGGTGAGCTTGTCTTCTTCCGAAAGCTCGTCCATGCCCAGGATCGCGATGATGTCCTGCAACGACTTGTAACGCTGAAGGATCGACTGAACCTGACGGGCCACTTCGTAATGCTCATCGCCGACAACAGCCGGATCAAGCATGCGCGAGGTGGAGTCGAGCGGATCGACAGCCGGGTAGATACCCTTTTCAGCAATCGAGCGCGACAAAACCGTCGTGGCGTCCAAGTGAGCGAACGAAGTAGCCGGAGCCGGGTCGGTCAAGTCGTCGGCAGGCACGTAAATGGCCTGAACCGAGGTGATCGAGCCCTTGGTCGTCGTGGTGATGCGTTCCTGCATCGCGCCCATGTCGGTTGCCAGCGTCGGCTGATAACCCACGGCAGAAGGAATACGGCCGAGAAGAGCCGACACTTCCGAACCCGCCTGCGTGAAGCGGAAAATGTTATCCACGAAGAACAGAACGTCCTGGCCCTGGTCGCGGAAGTTTTCAGCAACCGTCAGACCCGAGAGAGCAACGCGTGCACGAGCACCCGGGGGTTCGTTCATCTGACCGTAAACGAGGGCTGCTTTCGAGCCTTCGCCACCGCCGAGCTTGTTCACGCCCGATTCGATCATTTCGTGATAAAGGTCGTTACCTTCGCGGGTACGTTCACCAACGCCTGCAAACACGGAGTAACCGCCGTGTGCCTTTGCGACGTTGTTGATGAGTTCCATGATAAGAACGGTCTTGCCGACGCCTGCGCCGCCGAACAGGCCAATCTTGCCGCCCTTGGCGTACGGGGCCAGAAGATCGACAACCTTGATGCCCGTAACCAGAATTTCGGCTTCCGTGGACTGCTCGATATACTCGGGAGCATCCTGGTGGATAGCACGCAGCGTCTTGGTCTTGAGCGGACCGGCTTCATCGACCGGCTCGCCGATGACGTTCATGATACGGCCCAGCGTTTCTTCGCCGACCGGAACCATGATCGGGTTGCCCGTATCGCGCACTTCCTGACCGCGAACGAGGCCTTCGGTCGCATCCATAGCGATGGTGCGAACAGTGTCCTCACCCAGATGCTGCGCCACTTCGAGAACCAGACGGTTGCCCTGATTGTCGACTTCAAGCGCGTTGAGGATCAGCGGGAGCTGGCCTTCTTCGAACTTGACGTCAACAACAGCGCCAATGACCTGAGTGACGCGTCCAATCGATCCCGTCGCAGCGGTCTTCGGCGCGGCGGCAGACTTGGTTGCGGTCGTCTTAGGCGTCGCCTTCTTGGCGGGAGCCTTGGCCGCTGCTGGCTTTGCTTCGGCCGCGGCGGTAGTTTTCGGGGTCGCTGCTTTTGCCATCGATCCTTACCTTCCGATTAGAGCGCTTCCGCGCCCGAAATGATTTCGATCAGTTCCTTGGTGATCTGCGCCTGACGCTGGCGGTTATACGTGATCGACAGCTTGTTGATCATGTCGCCCGCATTGCGCGTCGCATTGTCCATTGCGCTCATCTTCGCGCCCATCTCGCCTGCCACGTTCTCCAGCAATGCGCGGAAAATCTGGACCGAGATATTGCGCGGGATCAGCGTGCTCAGGATCGCCGCAGGATCAGGTTCGTATTCATAAATCGCGTCACCCTCGGCTTCCGCTTGCACGTCATCGCCAGCCGAAGCGGGAATGAGTTGCTGCGCGGTCGGAACCTGGGCGATAACCGACTTGAATTCGGAATAGAACAGTGTGCAGACGTCAAATGCGCCTTCATCGAACAGCCCGATCACTTTGTGGCCGATCTGGTCGGCATGCACGAAAGCGAGCTGTTTGACTTCACGCAGATTGACATGATCGATGATCAGGCTGGCAAATTCACGACGCAAAATATCCGCGCCCTTCTTGCCGACCGTGATGATCTTGACCGTCTTGCCTTCAGCCAGGAGCTTGCGGGCATGGTCACGCGCCAGACGCGCGATCTGCGAATTGAAACCGCCGCAAAGGCCGCGTTCAGCTGTACAGACGACGAGCAGATGCACGTCGTCCTTGCCCGTACCAGCCATCAGGGCCGGCGCGTCTTCACCGCTGACATTCTGCGCGATATTCGCGAGAACGGCGCCCATGCGCTGCGAGTAAGGCCGTGCGGCCTCCGCAGCTTCCTGGGCACGGCGCAGCTTCGCCGCAGCGACCATCTGCATCGCCTTGGTGATCTTCTGCGTCGCCTTGACCGAGGCGATACGGTTTCTCAGATCCTTTAGTGAAGGCATCCGTTCATCCCGTCACAAATTTCAGGCAAAGGACTTGGCGAAAGCGTCGATCGCTGCCTTGAGCTTGGCCTTGATGTCGTCGGTAATGGCTTTCTCGTCGCGAATGCTCTCCAGCACATCCTTGTGCTCGGTGCGCAGCGAAGCGAGAAGACCTTCTTCGAACTTGCCGACCTGATTGACGGCGAGCTTGTCGAGGTAGCCGTTCACACCAGCGTAGATCACGGCAACCTGCTCTTCCGTCTTCAGCGGCGAGAACTGCGGCTGCTTCAGAAGTTCAGTCAGACGCGCACCGCGATTGAGCAGGCGCTGCGTCGAAGCATCAAGATCGGAGCCGAACTGGGCGAAAGCTGCCATTTCACGATACTGGGCGAGTTCACCCTTGATCGAGCCTGCAACCTGCTTCATCGCCTTGATCTGAGCCGAAGAGCCAACGCGCGAAACCGAGAGGCCGACGTTCACGGCAGGGCGGATGCCCTGATAGAACAGGTTGGTTTCGAGGAATATCTGGCCGTCGGTGATCGAGATCACGTTGGTCGGAATAAACGCGGAAACGTCGTTACCCTGCGTTTCGATGATCGGCAGAGCCGTCAGCGAACCCGCACCGTTCTCGTCGTTGAGCTTTGCAGCGCGTTCAAGAAGGCGGGAGTGCAAATAGAACACGTCGCCCGGATAAGCTTCACGGCCCGGAGGACGACGAAGCAGAAGCGACATCTGACGATAAGCGACAGCCTGCTTGGACAGGTCATCGTAGCCGATCAGCGCATGCTGACCGTTGTCGCGGAAATATTCGCCCATCGCGCAGCCTGCAAACGGCGCGAGGTACTGCATCGGAGCCGGATCGGAAGCGGTAGCCGCGATCACGATCGAATATTCAAGCGCACCGCGTTCTTCGAGAATCTTCACGAACTGGGCAACAGTCGAACGCTTCTGGCCGATTGCGACATAGACGCAATAGAGCTTGTCCTTGTCCGGACCATTGTCGTGGATCGGCTTCTGGTTCAGGAAGGTGTCGAGAATGATTGCGGTCTTGCCAGTCTGGCGGTCGCCGATGACCAGTTCGCGCTGGCCGCGACCAACCGGGATCAGGGCGTCGATAGCCTTGAGGCCGGTCGACATTGGCTCATGAACCGACTTGCGCGGGATGATGCCCGGAGCCTTGACGTCCACGCGGCGACGTTCCTTGGCCTTGATCGGACCCTTGCCATCGATCGGATTGCCGAGAGCATCGACCACGCGGCCGAGCAGTTCGGGACCAACCGGAACGTCCACGATCGCGCCAGTACGCTTGACGACGTCGCCTTCCTTGATATCGCGGTCGGCACCGAAGAGAACGACGCCGACGTTGTCGCTTTCAAGGTTCAGCGCCATGCCGCGAACACCACCGGGGAATTCGACCATTTCACCGGCCTGAACATTGTCCAGACCGTAGACGCGGGCGATACCGTCGCCGACGGACAGAACCTGGCCGACCTCGGAGACCTCAGCCTCCTTGCCGAAGTTCTTGATTTGCTCTTTCAGGATAGCGGAAATTTCCGCGGCGCGGATGTCCATCAGCCGACCTCTTTCAGTGCAAGCTTGAGAGAAGAAAGTTTGGTGCGAAGGGACGTGTCGATCTGACGCGAACCCATCTTGACGATAAGACCGCCGAGGATCGACGGATCGACGGTGACGTTGATCGCCACGTCCTTGCCGGCCACGCCTTTCAGCGTTGCCTTCAATTCATTTTGCTGCGCGGCAGTAAGCTCATGCGCAGAAATAACATCGGCGGAGACTTCGCCGCGATGCTCGGCTGCAATCTTGCGGAATGCGGCAATAATGCCTGGCATCACAAAAAGGCGACGGTTGCGCGCAACCACGCGAAGGAAGTTACCCACCAATCCCTTGATGCCTGCCTTGTCGGCGATTGCACCGACAGCATGCAGCTGGTCTTCAGCGGAAAAGACCGGGCTGGAGATCAGGCGCTTCAGGTCTTCGCTTCCATTGAGAAGCGCCTCGAAACGGCCAAGATCCTTTTCCACAGCCGCAACGGATTTCGCGTCAAGCGCAAGATCAAAAAGCGATCCGGCGTAACGCTGTGCGACACCTGAAATGAGCGAAGACGTTTCTGCCACGAACAACCTGCTCTCTACGTTGAAATCATCCTTTTGGGACCCAATGATGCTCAGGGCGCCAAGCCGATGATTTTATTGAATGTTTCCGGAAAACCACTGACGTGCGAGCACACCAACACCGAAATGTGATTGCCGTCTAGCATAGACGAACAGGACTCGCAACACGGGAATCCCGCACTTTTGTGTAAGGTTTGCCGCATTTGAAGGTTAAAAAAGTCTCACTTTCCGTCTTCACCGCTGCAGTGTGCAACTTCAGGCCGTAAAATCGCTCACGCAACAAGGCCAAAAGCATAGAGCAAGGGACCCGCCGCCAGCACGAATTCGATCACGGCAAAAACCGTACTATAGAAACTGGATCCCTTATCCGACATCATCGAAATGAAGCGCCCGAACAGCGCGAACCCCCATGCTGTGCCGAGCACGACCCACAAGAAGGGTTGGGCAAAGATGAGGCAGCCAATGCCGAGCCCCAGATAAAAGCCCGCCATGGTCGCGCGGATTGAGCCGTAGGCTTCAGACCGCCCGTTTGCGGGCTGGAGCCGCAGCAACCTCATGCTGATACCTGGGGCGAACAGCATGACCAGCCCCAGAAAAGCGGTCACAGCCGCACTCATCCAGGCAAGCCATTCACCCGTCGTTGTCGGAAGATAGAATTCCATCACTCTCACCCTCTTGGTTTCAGGCCGTATAGCGGAAATTCGGTCGGTCTTCCATGCCAGTTCGCGTCAAAGGAAGCTCTGCGGATCAATATCCACGTGCACCCGGATAGATCCCCTTTCTCTCGGTGCAGCAGCTAGCAATGCCCGAATAAACCCCTGAATATCAGCACGTTTTGTGCCGTGGACCAGTATGCGGAAACGGTAACGGCCGCGCACTAGCGCCAAAGGCGCTTCCGCCGGGCCAAGTACAGAAATTTCCGGAGATGCGGGGGCTGCGCGGCGAAGCGCACGCGCATGAGCCTCGGCATTCGGGCGGTTATCAGCAGATATGATGAGCGCCGCAAGCCGCCCGAATGGCGGCAACGCGCTGCGTTCACGCTCCTCAATCTCGCGGGTGTAGAAGGCCTCTGCATCACTGCTCACGATAGCGCGCATGACGGGATGATCCGGCTGATAGGTCTGGAGCAAGCCGAGGCTCTTGCGGCCCGTGCGGCCCGCGCGGCCCGTCACCTGATTGAGCAGCTGGAACGTGCGTTCTGCTGCACGCGGGTCGCCGTTCGCCAGCCCTAGATCGGCATCCACCACGCCCACCAGCGTCATATTGGGAAAGTTGTGGCCCTTGGCGACAAGCTGTGTACCAATTACGATGTCTGCTTCGCCTTTCGCGATGGCATCGAGCTCGAGCCGCAGCCGCTTGACGCCACCTGCCATATCCGACGAAAGAACTATGATTCGCGCATCGCTGAAAGTCGCCGCAACTTCTTCGGCGATTCGCTCGACTCCCGGCCCGCAGGCCACCAGATGATCGAGCGTCCCGCATTCCGGACAGGCTTCTGGTACCGGCTCATGATAGCCGCATTGATGGCACATGAGCTGTCCGCGAAAACGATGCTCGACCAGCCAGCTCGAACATTGTGGGCACTGAAAGCGATGGCCGCATACCCGACACAATGTCAGCGGCGCATAACCGCGCCGGTTGAGGAACAGAAGCGCCTGCTCCCCGCGCGCCACCGTCCTGCCCACTGCTTCGGTGAGTGCGGGCGACAGAAAGCGCCCTGGCGGCGGCGGGGACCGGCGCATATCGATGGTTTTAAGGTCAGGAAGCGCGGCTTCCGCATAACGCCCGTAAAGCTTGATTCGCTTATAGCGGCCCTGATCGGCATTGACCTGGCTTTCGATAGATGGCGTCGCTGACGCCAGCACTACCGGAAAGCCGCCAATATGGCCGCGCACCACCGCCATGTCGCGGGCATTATAGAAGACACGGTCTTCCTGCTTGTAGGCAGGGTCATGTTCTTCATCGACCACGATCAGCCCAAGCTCCTTGAACGGCAGAAACAGCGCCGAACGCGCACCTGCAACCACCCGCACCGTGCCTTCCGTCACTTGCCGCCAGACGCGTTCACGCGTTCGCGGCGCGAGGTCGGAATGCCATTCGGCGGGCTTGGCGCCGAAACGGTTATGAAAGCGATCCAGAAATTGCTGGGTCAAGGCGATCTCTGGGAGGAGAATCAGCACCTGCCTACCCTGCTCCAACGCTTTGGCGACGGCCTCGAAATAGACCTCGGTTTTGCCCGATCCAGTCACCCCATCAAGCAGCGATACGGCAAAACTGTCCGCTTCAACAGTTTCACAAAGCATTTCGGCTGCGGCCCGCTGGTCTTCCGACAACGTGGCGGGCGCATAATCTGTGTCCGGCGTCGCCACGACAGCTGGCGGGGGCAGCATGACTTCCTCGAACACGCCTTGCGCTTTCAACCCGTCAACGACCGTCAGTGAAACGCCTGCCGCATGTGCAAGGCCGGAGCGTGTCCAGGCAAGGCCGTCGCGGGCAAGCCCCATCACGCGCGCACGGGCATCGGTCATGCGTTCCGGTTCACTACCGGAATAACGAAGGCCCGGAACTTTTGGTTCAGGATCGAAGGCGGCAGGTGCGCGCAGCACCATACGCGCTACCATGCCCGGCGGCGACAAGGTGTAGTCGGCTGCCCAGCGCATGAAGCGCAGCATCTCGCCATCGACCGGCGGACAGTCAAACATTTCCGAGATGGATCGCAGCTTTCTGGCATCGACGGCATCGGTTTCACCTTCACAGACGATACCCGCCACCTCCCTCGGCCCCAACGGCACGCGTACGATCGAACCGGGCTGGACGTTCATCCCGTCCGGCACCATATAAGAATAAGGCCGCTCTGCGGGCATCGGGACGAGCACGGGAACAACCCGTGGTGCGAGCTCCGGAAAGAGACCAGAAACACTATTGGCAATATCGTGCGAATCTTTCGACATGATGGCGTGACCTTGGCGTGGCTTTGCGCTAAAGAAAAGCCACCTTCCGGGATTTATCTCTCCCAATACACCCGCGCTCATTATGGAGGAACGCTGTTATGAAGTTTTTCGTGGACACTGCGGACGTAAAGGAAATCCGCGAACTCAACGACCTCGGGTTGGTCGATGGCGTGACCACCAACCCATCCCTCATTCTGAAATCGGGTCGTGACATCATCGAAGTCACCAAGGAAATCTGCAACATCGTCAAGGGTCCGGTTTCTGCTGAAGTCGCTGCCACTGAATATGAGCAGATGATGAAAGAAGCAGCTGTCATTTCCAAGATCGCTGATAATATCTGCATCAAGCTGCCCGTAACCCTCGACGGTCTCAAAGCCTGTAAGGCCCTCTCGTCGGAAGGCCACAAGGTCAACATGACGCTCTGCTTTTCGGCCAATCAGGCGCTCTTGGCAGCCAAGGCCGGTGCGACGTTCATTTCGCCGTTCATCGGTCGTCTTGACGACACCGGTATCAACGGCATGGAACTGATTGCAGAAATCCGCACGATTTACGACAACTACGATTTCCGCACGGAAATTCTGGCCGCTTCGGTTCGTACCGTCAATCACGTCAAGGAAGCAGCTCTCATTGGCGCTGATGTCGTCACCGCACCTCCTGCAACGCTCAAGGCTCTCGTCAAGCACCCGCTGACCGACAAGGGTCTCGAAGCCTTCCTCGCCGATTGGGCGAAAACCGGCCAGAAAATCGCCTGACCGGCGCAGGATTCTGTTCAAGGCGGCGGGTCATTGACTCGCCGTTTTGTTTAATCCAGCACCGTCTCGCCGTTCTTCTTGGCAACCCGGACAGGTCGGCCGCCGCACAGTTCTGCAATGGCATCCGCAAGAGCTGCCGAATGTGTCACGATCCATATCTGGCTGCGCCGCGAAGCCTGCGCAATCATTCTGGCAAGAGCCGGAATCATATCCGGATGCAAGCTCGCTTCCGGCTCGTTGAGCGCAATCAGGGGCGGCAGGCGATAGGATAACAATGCGCCTGCCAGCGCCAGCAACCGGATCTGCCCGTCCGACAATTCTCCCGGACGAAAAACCCGCGACGGAAAGGCTGGAAAACTAAGGCCGAATGTCGCTGTCTCTTCCGGAAAAGGGACAACTAGTTTTGCATCATCCAGTGCATCGCCTACCAACCGGTCGAGATCGACCGTATCCTGGCGGATATGGGCAAGCGTGGCAAAGACGGAAGCCAGATTGCCGCCATCCTCGTCGAGCATCGCTGCCGTCGCCGCAATTGTTGGCTTTCGCACAGGCGCTTCCTGGTCGCTTCTGAAACCGTGATAGAAGCGCCAGCCGCGCATCTGTGTCGAAAGGTCACCGATTTCAGGATAATGGCCCGATTGGCCAAGCACCGCCAGCCCGCTTTCCGATGTCAGAAGACGAGCAGGGTGCTCAACGCGCCGTCCCTCCCCATCCCGCGCAAAGACAGCCGGGCCTTTGCGATCCATCAGATCGACCGGACGTCGTCCCGTGTCGAGCAGAAGCTGCTCTTCCTTGATCTGGGGTTCGAAGGGAAACGCACCGGACACTGGTGGCGGCAGACCTGCTTCCACCTGATATGAAAGCCTCGACGCCAGCCTTTCGTCCTCGAAACCCGCTTCCAGAATGATGCGTGCCGGCTCATGCTTGCGACGATTGCCGCTCCACATGGCCGACTGCATGCCGCCTTCGCGCACAATTTCCATCGAGAAGCTGCCTTGGGCCGCGGCCTTGACCAATTGCAGCGCACGATAGAGGTTCGATTTCCCGGTCCCGTTCTCGCCGACGAACACCGTCACCTGCCCGAGATCGAAACAGACGGAACGCAGCGAGCGGTAGCCTTTGGCCGTAAACGAAACGAGGCGCATGGTTCTCCTCAAATCATGATGCTCAGAATAAAAGGCGGCACAAACCCGCACCGCCTTTTAAAAAAACAGACATCGAAACAGTATCAGAGCTTTGACATCTTCATCGCGAGAGTGAGATAAATCTGCTGCGCCAATTCTTCCGCAGCACGCTTGCGGGCATCGCGCTCGGCACGCAGATTTGCGAATTCCTGACGCGGACGATCGAACGAAGCACCCACCGTGCGTGTGCCGGTGGCAAGCGGCTTGCCGTCCTTGTCACGTAGCACAAAATTCGATGTTGCCTTGACGATACCGGCTGAAGGACGGCCCGTACGGTCGGTCTGGTCGCCGATATCGATGCTCACGGCATTAAGCGTATAACTGCTCAGGCCAAGACCGAGCCTGTAGCTCGGATTGGCGGGCTCTCCAGCGCCGCCTCCGAGCAGGAAGATCAGCCGGTTGCGCACCTGCTGGCCGAACACATCACCAGCTGGATCGATGGCCACCGAAGCAAGCTTGGTACGCATGTCCGGCGCAACACTGCCGCCGATCGTGCTGCCCGCACCGCCTGACGAGTAAAGCGGCTGCACGGTACAGCCTGCCACGAAAAGTGCTGCGCCGAGCGCTAAAAACGCCACGCGAAACGTCTTGAATGCAGAGAGGAAACGATCAGGCAACGACATTGACGATCCTTTGCGGCACCACGATGATCTTTTTCGGCGAGCCCCCATCGAGCGCGGCCTTGACAAAGTCAAGTTCGAGCACCGCCTGCTGGATGCTAGCTTGATCAGCGTCGCGTGCGATTGTCAAATCCCCACGCTTCTTGCCGTTGATCTGCACTGGCATGACAATCTCGTTTTCCACGACCAATGCAGGATCGAATGTCGGCCAGGCCGCGCGGGCGACCAGCGTTTCCTGCCCCGCAACCTTGCCGTCAAGTTCCGTCAGGCACTGTTCCGCCAGATGCGGCATCATCGGCGCCAGCATGACGATCAGCATTTCCGTAGCTTCGCGCAGCGCGGCTTTCAGTGTTTCATCGGCTTTGCCGTTCGCCGTCAGCTGCAACGGACCGGCAATGGTATTCACCAATTCGTAAAGACGCGCCACACCGCGGTTGAAGGCAAGCTTTTCGATGTCGTCGCCAATAGCCTTCACAGCCTTGTGCGCGGCCTTGGAAACAGCCAGCGCCTCGCCTTCGGCACCGGCCTTCGGCTGAACGTCCTTCAGCGCGGGCGCCGCTTCCGATACCAGACGCCAGACGCGCTGCACGAAACGATGCGCGCCTTCCGCCCCCGCTTCCGTCCAGATCACATCGCGTTCCGGCGGAGAATCGGACAATACGAACCAGCGCGCCGTGTCCGCACCATAAGACGCAATAATGTCGTCGGGATCGACCACGTTCTTCTTCGATTTCGACATCTTTTCAATGGAGCCGATTTCAACCGGCGCGCCGTTGTCGAGCATGGTTGCGACACGCTTGCCGTCGACTTCCTCGATGCGAATATCGGCAGGCGCAACCCACTGGCCGTTGGCCTTGTAGGTTTCGTGCACCACCATCCCTTGCGTAAACAGGCCCTTGAACGGCTCATCGACACCGACATGGCCGGCCACTTTCATGGCGCGGGTGAAGAAGCGCGAATAGAGCAAATGCAGAATCGCATGTTCGATACCGCCGATATACTGATCAACCGGCAACCAGTGATCCGCCGCCTTGCGGTCGGTCGGCTCGTTTTCCCAAGGAGCTGTGAAACGCGTATAATACCAGGACGAATCGACGAACGTGTCCATCGTATCCGTTTCACGACGGGCTTCACCGCCGCATTTCGGGCACGTCACATGACGCCAGGTCGTGTGACGGTCGAGTGGATTGCCCGGACGGTCGAATTCGACATCGTCCGGCAGCTGGACCGGCAGATCGGCGCGCGGCACAGGATTGACGCCGCAGGTCTCGCAGTGGATCATCGGGATCGGACAACCCCAATAGCGCTGGCGTGAAATACCCCAGTCACGCAGGCGGAACTGCACTTTGCGAGCGGCTTGAGGCTGACCGTCGAGGTCGGTCTTTTCCAGCCGGTCTGCCACTTCATTGAATGCCGCTTCCGGTGTCATGCCGTCGAGGAAGCGTGAATTGATCATCACGCCATCGTCGGTATAGGCGGTGTCGGTGATCTTGAAGTTTTCAGCGGTTTCGCCTTTCGGCATTACGACCGGCACAACGGGCAAACCATATTTGTTTGCGAAATCCAGGTCGCGCTGATCCCCCGAGGGACAGCCGAAAATCGCGCCCGTGCCATACTCCATCAAAACGAAATTGGCGACATAGACGGGCAGCTCCCAGTTCTCGTCGAACGGATGCTTGACCTTAACGCCTGTATCGAAGCCCTTTTTCTCAGCCGTTTCCAGTGCGGCCAGAGAGGTTCCGGCATGATGGCACTCGTCAATGAACGCGGACAGTGCTTCGTCGTCGGCGGCAAGCTTTTTCGCCAATGGATGATCGGCGGCTATAGCCACGAAGGACGCGCCGAACAGCGTATCCGGTCGTGTCGTATAGACTTCAACTTCCGAGAACCCTTCAGGCGCCGATTGGCTGTCCAGCGCAAAACGAACCTGCAAGCCTTCCGACTTGCCGATCCAGTTTTTCTGCATGAGACGGACCTTGTCCGGCCATTGGTCCAGCGTGTCGAGACCGGCCAGCAGCTCTTCGTTGAAATCGGTGATCTTGAAGAACCATTGTGTCAGTTCACGCTGCTCGACCAGCGCGCCAGAACGCCAGCCGCGTCCGTCGACCACCTGCTCGTTGGCGAGCACGGTATTGTCGACCGGATCCCAATTGACCTTGGAGGTCTTGCGCGTCACCAACCCTTTTTCAAAGAGGTCAATGAACAGCATCTGCTGGCGGTGATAATATGCGACATCGCAGGTTGCGAATTCACGCGACCAGTCGAGAGACAGGCCCATGGACTTCAGCTGACGCTTCATCGTGGCGATATTCTGATAGGTCCATTCCTTCGGATGCACCTTGTTCTGCATCGCCGCGTTTTCCGCAGGCATGCCGAACGCATCCCATCCCATCGGATGCAGGACGTTGAAACCCTTGGCGCGCTTGTAACGGGCAACCACGTCACCCATCGCATAATTGCGCACATGGCCCATATGGATGCGTCCCGACGGATAGGGGAACATCTCGAGCACATAATATTTCTCGCGCGGATCGCTGTTGTCCGTCTCGAAAGTCTGGTTATCTTCCCAGATTTTCTGCCAATGAGCTTCCGCCACGCGCGGATTATAACGTTCGGCTGCCATGAGCGTATTTACTCGTACGAAGATGATGCAATAAGGAGAGTCGTCATTTAACGGCGACCTTCACCACGTATTGGCGAAAGCGTCAACCTTTTGCACACGAAAAGCCTGAAAGCGGGAGTTCCATGTCTGATATTGTAGCGAACCTGAATATGGTCAGGGCAACGATTGCCCGCGCGGAGAAGGAAGGACATCGCAAACCAGGCTCGGTTGCGCTCGTTGCCGTATCGAAGACATTTGAAGCTGACGCCATCCGCCCGGTGCTTGATGCCGGACAACGCATTTTCGGCGAAAACCGCGTTCAGGAGGCGCAAGGCAAATGGCCGCAACTGCGCGCGAATTATCCCGGCATCGAATTACACCTCATCGGCCCGCTGCAATCCAACAAGGCCGCTGACGCCGTCGCTTTATTCGACGTCATCGAAACAATTGACCGCGAAAAGATCGCCGCCGCACTTGCAGCAGAAATCCGGAAGCAGGGCAAAAGCCCAAAGCTCTATGTGCAGGTCAATACCGGACTTGAGCCACAAAAGGCCGGGATCGAACCGAAGGACGCCCTGGCCTTTGTCGAGCGCTGCCACAAAGAGCACGGCCTGGAGATCGAGGGGCTGATGTGCATTCCACCTGCTGATGAAAATCCGGGGCCACACTTCGCGCTTCTGGAAAAGCTTGCCCGTGAAGCAGGCGTCGAAAAACTTTCAATGGGCATGTCGGGCGATTATGAAACGGCAATCGGCTTCGGCGCGACATCCGTGCGCGTCGGCTCGGCGATTTTTGGCGGGCGCGACTATTCCGCGCCAGCCTGAATGCATTTAACGTCTAATGCAGCACAATCTCGCCGCGTGCATTGCGCCAATCCGATGGCCCAAGCAACCGGCAATGCGCATAGCTGACCGAATGCAGAGGCCCATCGATTTCCCGCTGCCAGAATTCGATGAAATGATTGAGTACAGGGAATTCCGGCGCAAGATCATAATCCTGCCAGATGAACATCTGCAAAAGATGAGGATGGTCCGGCAGGTGATAGAAAAACCTTGCCGTTGTCAGGCCGTAACCGGCAAGCTGTAGTTCAAAAGCGGACTTCGTCATGGCGACTTCCCCTTTTTGTAACAGGTCGGCTTTTCCGACCCTTGAATAATAAATAATCCCTCAAAATAGTTTTTAAAGTGTAAAAACAATATGTTAGCAACATTCAAGCATGAGTGCTGCCAATATGACAATTGACGTTGCGTCATTGTGGATGTCAGACACACCAATTGTCTAATTTACCTTGCGGGGGATGGACGATAGATAAGACCGGCGATAGTCATGCAGATAATGCCGATTATCGATTACGGCGGGAGGATCGCCGGACAGTTAGGAGGAAATCATGTCGGAAAAGCTTTATCCGGTGCTGGCCGAAGCAAAGAAAAACACGCTCATCGACAACGCGACCTATCTTGAGTGGTACGAGGAGAGCGTGAGCGATCCGGATGGCTTCTGGGCGAAGCATGGCCGCCGCATTGACTGGTTCAAGCCCTTTACCAAGGTCAAGAATACGAGTTTCGATGGCGATGTCTCGATCAAGTGGTATGAGGACGGCGTAACCAACGTTTCCTATAATTGCATCGACCGCCATCTGAAGAGCCGGGGCGACAAGGTCGCCATCATCTGGGAGGGCGACAATCCCTACATCGACAAAAAAATCACCTACCGCGAGCTTTATGAAAACGTCTGCCGTATGGCAAATGTGCTCAAAAAGCACGGAGTGAAGAAGGGCGATCGCGTCACCATCTATCTGCCGATGATTCCTGAAGCCGCTTATGCGATGCTCGCCTGCGCCCGTATCGGCGCGGTGCATTCGGTCGTCTTCGCGGGCTTCTCACCGGAAGCGCTCGCGGGTCGCATCGTCGACTGCGAATCCACCTTCGTC
Source organism: Ochrobactrum sp. CM-21-5 (assembly GCF_014253075.1). GTDB lineage: Bacteria > Pseudomonadota > Alphaproteobacteria > Rhizobiales > Rhizobiaceae > Brucella. Next base: position 42,666 of record NZ_JACLZJ010000010.1, on the reverse strand, counting down.
ATCACTGCGGACGAAGGCGTGCGCGGCGGCAAGCCTGTTGCGCTGAAGGAAAACACCGATACCGCCATCGACATCGCTGCCAAGCAGTATGTGATGGTCAACAAAGTGCTGGTCGTGCGCCGCACCGGCGGCAAGGTCAGCTGGGGCCGCGGTCGCGACATCTGGTATCATCAGGAAGTCGCAAGCGTCGAACCGCATTGCGAGCCGGAACCGATGAACGCGGAAGATCCGCTCTTCATCCTCTACACTTCCGGTTCCACCGGCAAGCCTAAGGGCGTGCTGCACACCACCGGTGGCTATCTCGTCTATGCCTCGATGACCCATCAATATGTCTTCGACTATCATGACGGCGATATCTATTGGTGCACGGCGGATGTGGGCTGGGTAACGGGCCATTCCTACATCGTCTACGGCCCACTCGCGAACGGCGCCACGACGCTGATGTTCGAGGGCGTGCCGAACTTCCCCGATCAGGGACGCTTCTGGGAAGTGGTCGACAAGCACCACGTCAATATTTTCTATACCGCACCGACTGCGTTGCGTGCCCTCATGGGTGCCGGTGACGAATTCGTCACGCGCTCGTCACGTTCGTCGCTGCGGCTTCTTGGTTCGGTGGGAGAACCCATCAATCCTGAAGCCTGGGAATGGTACTATCACGTGGTCGGCGAAGCGAAATCGCCTATCGTCGACACCTGGTGGCAGACGGAGAATGGTGGCATTCTCATCACGCCCCTGCCAGGCGCAACCGACCTCAAGCCGGGTTCGGCCACCCGCCCGTTCTTCGGCGTCAAACCGGAACTGGTGGACAACGAGGGTAATGTTCTGGAAGGCGTGGCCGACGGTAACCTTTGCATTACCGATAGCTGGCCCGGCCAGATGCGCACCGTCTATGGCGATCACGAGCGTTTCATCGAAACCTACTTCTCCACCTATAAGGGCAAGTATTTTTCAGGCGACGGCTGCCGCCGCGACGAGGACGGCTATTACTGGATCACCGGTCGCGTCGATGACGTACTGAATATTTCCGGCCACCGTCTCGGCACTGCGGAAATCGAATCCGCGCTGGTCTCGCATCATTCGGTTTCGGAAGCCGCCGTCGTCGGCTATCCGCATCCGATCAAGGGACAGGGCATCTATTGCTATGTCACGCTGATGACCGGTGCCGAGACGCAGGACCCCGATGAGTTGCGCAAGGAACTGACGCAGCATGTGCGCAAGGAAATCGGCCCTATAGCAACACCGGACAAGATCCAGTTCTCACCCGGCCTGCCAAAGACGCGCTCGGGCAAGATCATGCGCCGCATCCTGCGCAAGATTGCCGAGGACGATTTCGGCGCACTCGGCGACACCTCAACGCTCGCTGATCCCGGCGTCGTAGACGATCTGATCGAAAACCGTCAGAACAAGAAATAAAACAAATGGCCGGGAAGTTCCCGGCCTTTCCATTTAATCTTGTAAACATGAGCACCTGATTTTATGAGATTTTGCTCCCGCGCGATTTGCAGGCCGGAGCGAGAAATATCCCAAATTCAAAAATCGATGGTGCGTCCCTTGATTTCCCAGTCGCCAAAACGGGCCGGATCCTTGCCGCCACGCCCGCCAATTTCCCGCGGCGCTTGCGCTTCCTTTTCGGCAGCGCGGCGCGCTTCGGCTTCCTCCAGCGCGCGCTGGGCAGCAGGTGGCAAACCCTCAAACACCCGTATTTCGGTAATTTGCATATTTTCAGTTGCGTTCGGTTTTTCGGTCATCAGTCACGATTCCAGTTCGCTGCTTAAGCTTCGAATATTGAAGCTTGGGCTATTTATACCCATCATATAGGCAGAAAGGCACGCGGCGCAAAACCCGATTCTGGTCATGCACCGTCACATTTGGAGACCGCCACGGATGAATATGACGAAAACAGCCATGCTGATCGCCCTCATGACGGTGATGTTCATGAGCATCGGCTATTTGTTGGGCGGCGGTGGCGGCATGATGATCGCGCTTGTGATCGCTGTAGCCATGAACCTGTTCGGCTACTGGAACTCCGACAAGATGGTGCTGCGCATGTACAATGCGCAGGAAGTCGATGAGCGCAGCGCGCCCGAATATTACCACATGGTGAGCGGCCTCGCCGCCAATGCCGGTCTGCCGACGCCAAAGATTTATATCATCCATGAGGGCCAGCCGAACGCTTTCGCCACAGGGCGCAATCCGGAAAACGCTGCCGTTGCAGCCACGACCGGCCTTCTCCAGCGTCTGACGCCGGAAGAAATCGCTGGCGTTATGGCCCACGAGCTGGCGCATGTGCAAAACCGTGACACGCTGACCATGACCATTGTGGCAACACTGGCAGGTGCGATTTCCATGCTTGGCAATTTCGCTTTCTTCCTTGGCGGCAATCGCGAAAACGGCAATGGCATTGTCGGCATTATCGGCACGATCCTCGCCATGATCGTCGCGCCTTTTGCCGCCATGATCGTGCAGATGGCCGTCAGCCGTACCCGCGAATACGCCGCAGACAAACGCGGCGCGGAAATCTGCGGCAATCCGCTCTGGCTCTCATCTGCGCTCAACAAGATCGCGCGCAGCGCAAAAGCCATCCCCAATGAGGAAGCCGAACACAATCCGGCGACCGCCCATATGTTCATCATCAACCCGTTGAGCGGGCGCGGTGCCGATAGTCTCTTCTCAACCCACCCTGACACCGACAACCGCATCGCGGCTCTCGAACAGCTAGCCGCCGAAATGGGTATTCGCTCAGCCGCGATGGCGGCGCGCAGTTCTGCCCCTTCCCAAGGTGCCGGTCCATGGGGTAAAGCAGGCAGCAACAACAATGGCGGTTCCGGCTATCGGGGGCCGTGGTCATAGGAGCGTATCCCGAAGAGTGCCAAGCGATTTTCGGATTAGATGCGCGTCAAACAAAGCAGAACAGCGTGAACGATAAAAGGCCCGCGCAACAGCGCGGAAGCAAAAAACCGCAGCCAAGCTCCAGCGCCGCTGACCGTCCAGGTCTGGCGGCGCGCCTGTGTGCAGCGCGCCTGCTTGGCGCAGTGATCGAGAAGAACACTTCGCTCGACGGCTTGACCGACAACAGCCATGGCCACCCGCAATATCTGGCGCTGGAGCCGCGCGACCGCGCGCTGGTTCGCGCCATTCTGGGGTCCGCCTTGCGCAATCGTGGTGCCATTGAGCGTGCAATCAACAAGCGTCTCGACCGCCCCTTACCCGAAAATGCCGTTGCACTGAGACACCTTCTGCATGTCGCGGTGGCGCAGATTTTCTATCTTGACCTGCCGGACCATTCCGCGGTCGATCTGGCGGTGGAAGCGGCAAACAACGACCCGCGCAACCGTAAATATGCGGGCCTCGTCAATGCGCTGCTGCGACGCCTGTCGCGCAACAAGGAACGTGCTCTCGCGCATACGTTCCAGCCGGAAACCAATGTGCCGGAATGGTTTTCAACAAGCATTAAGGAAGCCTATGGCGCGGAGAAATCTGCGGCCATTTTTGCCATGCATGCTTACGAGCCACCCATCGATTTCACTGTGAAAGGCGACCCGAAACTCTGGGCCGAAAAGCTTGGCGGCGTGGCGCTTCCCAACGGCTCGGTGCGCCTGCAAACGGTTGAAGGCAATCTCACCGACCTGCCCGGCTTTGCCGAAGGCGACTGGTGGGTGCAGGATGCGGCCGCGAGCCTGCCAGCCCGCCTGATGGGCGACATCAAAGGCAAGCGTGTTGCTGATCTGTGCGCAGCGCCCGGCGGCAAGACAGCGCAACTTGTACTTCAAGGCGCTGACGTCACCGCGCTCGATCTTTCCGAAAACCGTCTGAAGCGCCTGCGCGGCAACCTCGAACGGCTCGGCTTCGAGGCGAAAACAGTTGCGACCAACCTCATGGACTTCACGCCGGACGAATTGTTCGATGCAGTGCTGCTCGACGCGCCTTGTTCGTCCACCGGCACGGTACGCCGCCACCCGGATGTGCCATGGACCAAGACTCCGCAAGACATTGTAAAACTCGCCGATCTTCAGGCCAAGCTGTTTGCTCATGCAGCGACGCTGGTGAAACCGGGCGGTGTGATCGTCTTTTCCAATTGTTCATTGCATCCGCTCGAAGGCGAGGAGATGGCGCGCAAGGCTGCGGAAAATCCGTTGCTTGAACCCTATCCGATCAGCCTTGATGACTGCCCGGGCTTGGACGGTCTGATTACGGATGAAGGCTTCCTGCGTTCCACACCGGCGGATCTGCCGCCAGAACGCTTTGACGGCGATGCGCATATGGCCGGTATGGACGGTTTCTTCGCGGCACGATTCAAACGGCGTTCGTAAACTGGAAAAATCGCTAAAATTGCCAAATCGGGCGTTCGCGCCCGGTATGGTTAACACTCAATTCACCATTCTATAGAATTGTATAAAGGCACGAATCCGCGAGATCGTGTCCTACAAAGGAATCGGCCCTTCGATCGGGCCGTAGGATAATGACAAACGATACGGAGAAAGACCGGGTGGCAGTCGCCCTCAGCGAAACCCCGCACCTGTGGGGACTGGCCGTTGCACAGGCTTGGCGCAGGTTCAGCCGCCGCCTTCGCATGGGGCCGCTTTATCGCTGGCGCTTCACCGGTTTTACGCCCGATCGCATCCTGATCGCCCCCCCGGACCTTCGCGTCGCCGACCCCCAACTGGCCCAGGAATTCTACCACGGACGTTTCGCGCTGGCCGGTCGCCTTGTCGAAACTGGCGGATTGTCGCCTTTTGCGGTCGAACCACCAACGCCGGAATGGGAAGCGGCCCTTCACAGTTTCAGCTGGCTGCGCCATCTCAAAAGCGCTCACAGCGAACTCGCCACAGCCAATGCACGCGCTCTTGTCGATGACTGGATGCGCATGTTCGGCAAGCGTATCGGGGGCCTCGCTTGGTCGCCGGAAGTCACCGCCCAGCGCATCATCGCCTGGCTGCAGCACTCCAATCTGATATTGTCTGGCACGGAACTGCCTGCCTATCGCAAGTTCATGCGTTCACTCGCCATGCAAGTGCGTTACCTGCGCACCGTTGCGGCCGCGATGGATGACGGCGAAGAGCGTCTTCGCGCCCGCATCGCGCTTGCATTCGCGGCCTTGGCGCTTCCCGTTTCGCCGCCGACCGCCCGCGCCGCGCGGCGCAATCTGGAATATGAACTGAAACGGCAGATCCTGCCCGATGGCGGGCATATGTCGCGCAATCCGGTCGCTGTTCTGGAACTGCTGGCCGATCTTCTGCCGCTGCGCCAGACCTATGCCAACGGCACGGAAGCGCCGCCAAAGGCGCTCATCGAAGCCGTCGAGCGCATGCTGCCGGCACTGCGCTTCTTCCGCCATCAGGATGGCAGCCTCGCGCTTTTCAACGGCGTCGGCCCCACCATGCCGGAACGCATCATCTCGGTCCTTCGGCACGACGAAACAGCTGGCTCGCCCCTCACTCACGCGCCCTATTCGGGCTATGAGCGACTATCGATGGGATCAACCACCATCATTGCCGATACGGGGCTGCCTCCGCCGGTCACCGCCTCGCGCGACGCCCATGCGGGCTGCCTCGCCTTCGAAATGTCTTCCGGACGCCAGCGCTACATCGTCAATTCCGGCATAGACCGTTTCGGCCCCTTGGAGTTTCACCCTCTGGGTCGCTCGACCGCTGCGCATTCCACCGCGACCATCAACGACACGTCCTCTTGCCGTTTCAGTCTGAATGCCGGGCTTTCCAGCATGATCGGTACGCCGATCATCGCCGGTCCGACCCGCGTACAGCGTGACCGCATCGAGGAAATGGGGCGGCAGGGATTTGTCGCCAGCCACGATGGCTATGCGCGCCTGTTCGGCATCTATCACGAGCGCCGCATCGTGCTTTCGCACAATGGCAGCGTCATTCAGGGTGCTGATCGCTTCTATCGCGGCGACGCCAAACCGCTGAAGGCCAATGGGCGCGACAATATTGCCGTACGCTTTCACCTGCATCCATCGGTCGATGTGTCCTTCGATGAAAATGGATTAATTGTCCTGTCCGCTGACCGGGACGATACTTGGGTTTTCTCCTGTTTCGAGGTCGCGCCGCAACTGGAAGACAGCATCTTCTTTGCCGGTTTCCGCGGCCCAGTGACGTCACAGCAGATCGTGCTGTCCTTTCCCGCTTCCGAACTGCCGGAAGTGAACTGGCAGTTCAGCCGTGTAGCGCTCGGAAGCTACGTATAAAGGCTTACAACCGCATTTTCCGGTCTTTTGCGGTAGGATTCCCGGCGCGCCTGTGTTAGGGCGAGCCGTCCACTTTCCTGAACGCATCCGTTTCAGCAACGAAGAGACCAACTCCCTATGGCTGTCAGCTCCAAGCATATTCCCGCTCCCGATCTTCATCGGGTGCGCCGCGCCCTCCTTTCCGTTTCCGATAAAACCGGCCTGATTGATTTCGCAAAAGCGCTTCACGCGCAGGGTGTCGAAATCCTTTCGACCGGCGGCACCGCCAAGTCGATTGCCGCCGAAGGCATTCCGGTGAAGGATGTGTCCGAAGTAACCGGCTTCCCGGAAATCATGGACGGGCGCGTCAAGACGCTGCATCCGGCAGTCCATGGCGGCCTGCTCGCCGTGCGCAACGATCCGGAACACGTCGCGGCCATGGAAGAACACGGCATTGGCGGCATCGATCTTGCCGTCATCAATCTCTATCCGTTCGAGGAAGTCCGCTTCAAGGGCGGCGACTACGACACGACCGTCGAGAACATCGACATTGGCGGCCCGGCGATGATCCGCGCTTCCGCCAAGAACCATGCCTATGTTGCAACGGTCGTCGATCCCGCCGACTATGTCGACGTCGTCGCCGAACTGGAAAAGCATGCAGGCTCCCTGCCGCTCACCTTCCGCAAGAAGCTCGCCGCCAAGGCCTTCTCGCGCACGGCAGCCTATGACGCAGCCATTTCCAACTGGTTTGTCGAAGCTATCGATGAAGCCCCCTCCATCTGGCGTTCGGTCGCGGGCAAACTGCATTCCGTCATGCGCTATGGTGAAAACCCGCACCAGACGGCTGGCTTTTATCTCACCGGCGAGAAGCGCCCCGGTGTCGCCACCGCGACCCAGCTTCAGGGCAAGCAGCTCTCCTACAACAACATCAACGATACCGATGCGGCCTTCGAACTCGTCGCAGAATTCGATCCTGTCCGCACCGCCGCCGTCGCCATTATCAAGCACGCCAATCCGTGCGGCGTGGCGGAAGCTTCCACCATCAAGGAAGCCTACCTCAAGGCGCTTGCCTGCGATCCGGTTTCGGCCTTTGGCGGCATCGTCGCGCTCAACAAGACGCTTGATGAGGAAGCCGCAGAAGAGATCGTGAAAATCTTCACCGAAGTCATCATCGCGCCAGAGGCCACAGAAGGCGCACAGGCCATCGTCGCGGCCAAGAAGAACCTGCGCCTGCTGGTGACCGGCGGTCTGCCGGACCCACGCGCCAAGGGCATCGCCGCCAAGACCGTCGCCGGCGGCCTTCTCGTTCAGTCCCGCGACAACGGCATCGTGGACGATCTCGACCTCAAAGTCGTGACCAGGCGTGCGCCAAGCGAAGCTGAACTCAACGACATGAAGTTCGCCTTCCGCGTTGGCAAGCACGTGAAATCGAACGCCATCGTTTACGTCAAGGACGGGGCGACAGTCGGCATCGGTGCAGGCCAGATGAGCCGTGTCGATTCTGCTCGCATAGCCGCCCGCAAGGCAGAAGATGCCGCCGAGGCCGCTGGTTTGGCAGAACCACTCACCAGGGGCTGCGTGGTCGCTTCAGACGCCTTCTTCCCGTTTGCAGATGGTCTGCTTTCGGCCGTTCAGGCGGGTGCTACGGCTGTCATTCAGCCAGGCGGCTCCATGCGTGACGACGAAGTGATCGCCGCTGCCGATGAACATGGCATCGCCATGGTCATGACGGGCATGCGTCACTTCCGCCACTAGGACATTCCCGGCAAAACTACGTAGCAGCCTTCGGACAAGAGGCGCGCCGAACGCACGGTTGAAGCACGCTCCAAGCTTTTGTTTTAACGCGCATCCCGAAAACCGTTTCACACTTTTCGGGATGCGTTCCAAGTTGCCGTTCTGTTCGAGAAACAAGGCCCCGAAACACCAATTTCGGGGACATTAATTTTTGTCTGCCGGATAGGGCGTTGCCATTGTCAGCGCAAAGCCGACTGCAAAGAAGAGAAGCAGTGCCGACATGCCGAGCGCAGCCGAACCGCTCAGCGCGGTGATGGTTGCGACAAGAAACGGCCCCAGAAAGCTGGTCGCTCGCCCGGCCAGGGCATAGATGCCGAAATAGCGCCCCGATTCTTCCGGCTTTATGCTGCGTGCGAACCACGACCGCGAAGAGGCCTGCACCGGCCCGAAGGCAGCGCCGATCAACAATCCGTAAATGAGATAGGCATGTTCGGCAGGTGTGGCAAAGAGACCCGTGGTTTCCGTGTAATGCAGAGGCAAAATGCCGAAGAACGTATAGTCCCGCCCTGTAGAAACGATGCCAAGCGCAGCAAGGAACAAAAGTACCAATGACCCCATAACAACCGCCTTGGAACCGAACCGGGTATCGACGCGGCTCGCAACAAGGCAGCTGAAAATAGCCATAACGTTGAGGATCATACCAAAGAGGCCAATCTCGGTAATTGTCCAGCTGAATAGAGAAGCGGCATACCCTGCTCCGAGTGCAAGCGTGGCGTTCACACCATCCTGATACACCATGCGCGCCAAGAGAAAACGCGCAACGCCCGATCGCTTGCGTATTTCACCAAGAGTGATTTTAAGTTCCGATAATCCCGATCGCAGCGCGATGCCCAGCGGTTCGCCTCGCGCCTGATCGGGCGTGAACAGAAACATCGGCAGCACGAAAACAAGATACCAGAGCGCGGCCAGTGGCCCAGTGATACGGGCGTCCTCTCCTGTCGCCGGATCGAGACCAAAAAGCGGCTTGATACCTATGATCGTCTTGCCCGTCTCTGGTGATCCCGCCAGACACAGGACGACGAAAATCAGGACGATCATCCCCCCGAGATAACCCAGTCCCCAGGCGATATTGGAAACCCTACCGATATCGTCACGCGGCACCAGCCGCGGCATCATGGAATCGTTGAAGACGATGGAAAACTCTGCGGCCACCATGGCTATGGCAAATGCAAGAAGAACCCAGAGCAGGCTTGCCCCCGGTACCGCGAACCAGAGCAGTGAAAGGCCAGCGATTTTCAGAACCGCGAAAAAACCGATCCACGGTTTGCGCGCGCCTGTCCGGTCGGCGACCGCCCCTAGCACAGGCGACAGAATTGCAATCAGCAAACCAGCCGCCGCAATGCCATAGCCCCAGGCAATCTGTCCGGCTTCCGGGCTCTCCGCCATACGTGAAATGAAGTAAGGACCGAAAATAAACGTCGTAACGACGGTGAAAAAAGGCTGTGCGGCCCAATCGAACAGCATCCAACCCCATATACCGCGCCGGGAAGCATATTGATGCGCCACAATAGCCTGATCGGTCACGAAATATTCCTCTCCCCTGAATTCAGCCGGACAATATACGGTCTGCCGAAGGGTCACAAGAAACGAAAAAGGGCGGCGCAAGGCCACCCTTTTTACGCACTGCTCCGATACTTTACTGCGCAAGATCAGACATCAGTCCAGCAGCGACCGCCAGACGCGAGACCGTGAGGTCGCCGCCTTCGGTCAGTGCGATCATGCGGCTCTTCACCTGCTCGATACGCGCACCGTCTGCCGCCAGCCACGCTGCTGCTGGATCTTTCTCCTTGGCGAAACGCTTCAATGCGGCGATGGTGATCCCGCGTGCAGCTTGCGTGATTGTATCGCTTGCCCGCGACAGCGCCAGACCGTCATAATAGTCGGCAACCGGAATCGACCGCGCAGCCTCTTCGATGCGCCCGATGCGGAAAGCCTCGGAGACCCCGAAATAAGCCTTGGCGGTCGCCACCAGATCAGTCCCCGCCAGATGCGCGATCAGCGCGATATCCGGCATGATACCAGCCAGTTGCAGATTGGCGAGACGCTGCGCCAGCTTTTCTGGTGCTCCCTTTTCCACGAAGGCCGCTTTGTCGGTCTGCACCACATTACGCAGGAATTCCGGCATCAGGTCTGCGAAGCGCGGTTCGAGCGCGGCGCGCGCCCTGATGATGGTTTCCACCAGTTCCGTCAGGTTCGCCCGTGTCGTGTCGTTGCGCAGTACCCAGGCCGTCGTCGCCTGCAGCATTTCGCCGACGAGATGATAGAACTGGTTCTGAACGTCGCCCGACACCCGGTTGTCCAGCGCATCGATGGCATCATAGATGGCGGCGATCTCGAAACCGTCGCGTACCGCCACATAGGCACGCAGAATATCAGCAGGCGATTTACCCGTCGTATCCGCCAGGCGGCTGACGAAGGTAATGCCGCCACGATTGACGGCATCGTTTGCCAGCAGGGTCGCGACGATCTCCCGCTTCAGGCGGTGGGTGGAAATCTCGTCCGCATAGGTTTTGGCCATACGCTTCGGGAAATAACCGAATAGCAACGACTGGAAGTAGGGTTCATCGGGCAGCGCACTCGCCAACAGATCGTCGCACAGCGACAGCTTCGCATATGCCAGCAACACAGCCAGTTCCGGACGGGTCAATGGTTGCCCCGCCTTCTGGCGCTCGTTAAGCAAGGCATCCGATGGCAGCTTCTCCACCTTGCGGTCGAGAAGCTTGCGGTTTTCAAGCTCGGCCATGAACCGCGCCTGATAGGGCAGCACTGCCAGTCCCTGGCGTGCGCTCAGCGAAAGGGCTAGCGGCTGCAGGTAGTTGTTGTGCAGCACCAGTTCCGACACATCATCGGTCATGCTTACCAGAAGCTTGTTGCGTGCCGGGCGCTTCAGCTTGCCTGAACGCATGGCAGCCGCCAGCGCGATCTTGATGTTGACCTCGACGTCAGAACAATTGACGCCCGCCGAATTGTCGATGGCGTCCGTATTCCCAAGACCTCCGGCAAGCGCATACTCGATACGCCCGCGCTGAGTCATCCCGAGATTAGCGCCTTCGCCGATCACACGTGCGCCCACTTCCGAGCCGGTAATGCGGATGGCATCGTTGGCACGATCGCCAACCTGCGCATCCGTCTCACTCGACGCGCGGATATAGGTGCCGATACCGCCAAACCACAAGAGATCGACCTTCGCCTTCAGGATAGCCACCATGATTTCCTGCGGCGTGCCTGTGGTCTTGCCAAGGCCGATTGCGGCGGCAGCCTCGGCCGAAAGCGTAATCGTTTTCTGGCTGCGGCTGTAGATGCCCCCGCCAGCCGAAAGCTTGGCGCGGTCATAATCCTGCCAGCTCGAACGCGGTAGCTCGAACAGGCGCTTGCGCTCAGCAAATCCCTCCGCCGAAACCGGATCCGGATCGATGAAGATATCGCGGTGATCGAAAGCGGCGACGAGCCTGATCTGTTCCGACAGCAGCATGCCGTTGCCGAACACATCGCCCGACATGTCGCCCACACCGGCGACCGTGAACGGCTGTTTCTGGATATCCATGTCGAGTTCGCGGAAATGCCGCTTCACGGCTTCCCACGCGCCGCGTGCGGTAATTCCCATGCCCTTGTGGTCGTAACCGGCAGAACCACCCGATGCGAAGGCATCATCCAGCCAAAAATCATGCGCTTGGCTAATGGCATTGGCCGTGTCCGAGAAGGTCGCCGTACCCTTGTCGGCAGCAACGACGAAATAGGGATCGTCCTTGTCGTGGCGCACCACCTCGGCAGGCGGGACGACATGATTGTCCTCGATATTGTCGGTGACCGACAAAAGTGTGGAGATGAACACCTTATAGGCATCGCGGCCGGCCTCGAACACCGCATTGCGGTCTCCGCCGACCGGCAAACGCTTCGGATAGAAGCCGCCCTTGGCACCGACCGGTACGATCACGGCATTCTTGACCTGCTGCGCCTTCACAAGACCCAGCACTTCCGTCCGGTAATCCTGTGCGCGGTCCGACCAGCGCAAACCGCCACGAGCGACCGCGCCAAAGCGCAGGTGCACGCCTTCCACTTCTGGCCCATAGACGAAGATTTCGCGATAAGGGCGTGGTTCCGGCAAACCTTCTACCAGACGCGGGTTGAGCTTGAAGGCGAAAGTCGTGCGGGGATTGCCGTCGCCATCCGGCTGATAGCCATTGGTACGCAGCGTCGCTTCGATCAAATTGCGGAAACGACGCAAAATCTGATCATCGTCAATGCTCGGCACACCAAGAAGCGCAGTCTCGATTGCATCGGCCAGTTTCTTTTCGGTTGCATCGCGTCGCTTGGAGGTCGGATTGAAGCGCAGGTCGAACAGCGCATAGAGATCGCTGGCGATTACCGGATAGCGATTCAGCGCCGCCGCGATGAAGCCCTGCGAATAGGCGATTCCCGCCTGCTGCAAGTAGCGGCCATAGGAACGCAGGATCATGATCTGGCGGGCGGTGAGACGTGCGGTCTGCACCAGAGCGTTATAGCCGTCATTGTCAGCCAAACCGTTCCAAACCGTGCGGAACACCTCTTCCAGCATCTCGCCGTCATCCGACAGATCGACCGGCGCGCCATAAGCATTGACGAGCTGCATGTCGTGCACATAGACGGTGGCGCCGTCCTTGCCCGCATGCGGCAGATCGATCGTCTGTTCGCTGACGACGCGGAAGCCCATATTCTCCAGAAGCGGCACGCGCTGCGACAGAACGACCGGCGCGCCATGATGATAAAGCTTAAGCGAAACCGCATCCGGACCATCGGTACGATAATGGTAGAAATCCACGAACAAAGGTTGTTCCGGGCTGAGACCGGCAATGCGCTCGGCATCCACCAATGCCTCTGGAGCTGTGAAGATTTCACGATAGGACGGCGGAAAGCTCCCGGCCAGAGCCACCGTTGCCGCATCGGCGTTTTCCGCGCTTTCACGCACAGAGTCTTCCCAAGTACGCACCATGGCGCGGATTTCTTTTTCCAGCGCCTCCCGGTCCACATGCGGCGTAGAACGCTCATGGCGGTGAATGACGAACTGGACGCGCGTCAAACCGTTTTGCAGGAAGACCGGATGGAATTCGAAATTGTCCCCGCTATAAATATCGACCAGATACTTGCCGATCTTTTCGCGCACAGCCGAATCGTAGCGGTCGCGCGGGATATAGACGAGCACAGTTGCGAAACGGCCGAAACGATCGAGACGCGGAATAGCCCGCACCCGCGGACGCTCGCCAAGCGCCAGTATCAGTTCAGCGTTGGCTGTAAGGCTTTCCGTATCGATCTGGAAAAGCTCGTCTCGTGGATATTCCTCCAGCACATTGACAAGCGCCTTGCCGGAATGATCCTCGCGATTGAAGCCGAGATGCTTGATAACGGCATCCGCCTTCGAACGGATGAAGGGAATGCTCGCCGCCGAACTTGTATAAGCGACCGAAGTGAATAGCCCCACGAGACGTAGCTCGCCGACGGCTTCACCCTTGGCTCCAAAAATCTTCACGCCGATATAGTCGAGATAAGAACGGCGATGTACCAGCGAAAGCGTGTTGGCCTTGGTAACGATCAACGGTTCCGCGCTGTCGAGAAACTCGGTGATTTCGCGCGGCGTAACAGTATCCTCGCCATCCTTGCGCAGCACACGAACCTCATTGTCGCCTAGAACACCAAGCGGCTCCGTCACCGGAACGAGATTGCGTTTCTTGCTGGCACCATCAAGGGCGAGCTCGCGCATACCGAGGAAAATGAAATGATCGTCGCGCAGCCACTCGAGAAAGGCGATTGCCTCCGGCATAGCCGCATTGCCGGTCAATTCGAAGGCGCGTTTGTAACCGATAATGGCCTCATCGAGGCATTTCAGCATCGGCTTCCAGTCGCCAACCGCCGAGCGAACCTGACTGAGAACACGTTTCAGTGCAGCTGTCAGATCGGCTTTGGACTTCTTGTCGAGCGCGGAAAGATGAATTTGTACAAGGCTCACGCGCTCAATGCCCTTGGCAGGGGCAAGCTGCGATGCTTCGCCTAGAATGACCAGATTGTCCTTTTCCCGCGTAATGTCGAGGACGGGATGCACAACCATGAAAATCTGGCTTGCACGCTCGCCAAGCTCGCCCATGATGGAATCGACCAGGAAAGGCATATTGTCGTTGACGATGCTGACCACCGTGACCGGACGACCATGGCGCTCAATAGCATTATCGATGCTGATAATGCTTTTGCCCTTGCGCCAGCTTTCCAGCGCGGCATATCCGTAGCGGGCGGAACTTTCGAGCGCTGCGGCATCGTAAGCTGCTAGATCCTCCGGCGGCGCCCATTCGAAAAGAAGCTGAGAAAAAGCCGCCAACGGTTTTCCCTTCCCCCCCTTTTTCTCCTCCTTGCTTGCCGCGGAACCCTTCACCTTACTCGACCGATCCTGCTTTGCAGTCACGTCGGATACTCCCTGTCATGATGGCAATGCGCGTCAAACTAGCAGATTGGTCGTTCGTTTCGATGGCAATTCGTTGGAAATGACGAAAAATTTCCCTAAAAGTCAGAATAAACACATTTAATCCATTTAATTTGGAACAAAATAACGGAAAGAACAGGGGATTTTTCTAAACATACCAGCGGATTTCGCTGTCGACCCCACGATCGCTGGTCAGAAACGCCGAGATCCGTCCGTTACGCCACAATTCGAACCATAGCCCTAGATGATTCCGGCTGGCGCCACAGGCAGTCAAAGCTCGATCAGATGGTCATCGAGTTCGTTGATATTATCCTGCCCCGCCGGAAAATGGCGTGTCAGCAAAGTTCCCGCCTGGCCGATAGCCAGCACGAAACCTTCCGCCATTTGTGAACGGGAGGCATGATGGATGAGCGTCGCGACGATCGCATTCCACTCTTCCTGCTCCACACGGGCATGAATACCGGCATCGGCAATTACTTCGGCATAATGTTCCGCCATCGAAACGAACAGCAGAATGCCTGTTCGATGCTCGGTAATATGAACATTGCGAGCCAGAAACTGCTGCATGGCATTCAGATGCGCACGCTTGTAGCGAATATAGCGCGGCACCAGCAGCATGCGGATTGCAGGCAAAAGCCACAGCACCAGCATGGCTGTCACGAAAGCCGCCAGAACGGCAAGGCCGAACATTGGCAGCCGGATATCGAACCAGTACCAATGCGCGAGGAATGCCACGACCACCGAAGCAACCAGAATGCCGCATGTGGCAACAAAGCCTGCAGCAAAAAAGTAATCATCGCTTGAACGCGCCAGAACCGCATAAATCTCGCCGCTTGTATCGCTCTCCGCCTGCCGGATAGCTTCAGCAATGCGCCGATGGTCCTCGGGGCCGATCAGCTTTTCATGCGTCACCACTCTTCTCCCCTACCAACTGCCTGAAGCGCCGCCGCCGCCCGACGATCCGCCGCCGCCGGAAAAGCCGCCACCACCCGATGACCAACCGCCGCCGCCCATACCACCGCCCCAGCTTCCACCACCCCTTGAATTGCGCCCTCCGCTGGTGCCTATGCGCATGCCGAGCCACTCATATTGGCCGGGGCCGATCTTGCGTCCGAATATCGGGGCAAGAACAGCCATGCCGAAACCGCCGAAGAAGATGAGAAACCAGAATATTAGGAAGATGACAGCGACCCAGTCCACATCGTCGGAACTTGTTTGCACATTACGTTTCGCACGCGCTTCAAGCTCCGCCGCATCGCCCGACAGCACCGAGAGAATCCCGTCGACACCCTGCACGATGCCGCCGGAATAATCGCCGGTGCGAAAGGCCGGGATGATGGTCCCGTTGATGATGACGCTGGAAAGCGCATCCGTCATCGTGCCTTCAAGGCCATAACCAACCTCGATACGCACCTTGCGGTCATTGGGGGCAACCACTAGCAGAATACCGTTATTCTCCTGCTTTTGCCCCAACGCCCAGGCCCGGAACAAGCGGTTGGAATAGGTCTCTATATCCTCGCCATTCAGGCTCGGCACCGTCACCACAACCACCTGATCGGAAGATTTCTCCTCAAAATCGGCGAGCTTCTGCGTGAGTTGCTGGCGCTGGGCCGGATCGATGATACCCGCAGCGTCAACTACACGCCCCGTCAGCGTCTGGGCTGGCTTGGCTGTGCTCTGCGCCGCCGCATTCTGAAATGCAAACGCCGCGGAAAACAGCAAGACGATAGCGGCAATCAGGATCCGCGGCCATTTCAGGCCGTGGGAAAGTTCCTGTTTGAAAACTGTGCCCGCCACGGAAAACCCGGTCAGTTGAAGTTGACTTTTGGTGCTGTCTGGCTGGCTGCGTCGGCAGTGAAGGTCTGCATCGGTTCGGCATCGCGGAACCAGAACATCTTCCAGAGCATCGTCGGCATGGTCTTCAGCGCGGTGTTATAAACGCGCACTGCCTCAATATAATCCCGGCGTGCAACGGTTATCCGGTTTTCCGTGCCTTCCAGCTGAGATTGCAGTGCAAGGAAGTTCTGGTTGGCCTTGAGATCCGGATAGCGCTCAACCACCACCATCAGGCGCGACAGTGCACTGGTGAGGTTGGCCTGATTGTCCTGAAACTGTTTGAAGAGTTCAGGATTACTGAGCGTTTCCGGCGTGATCTGTACCTGTGTCGCCTTCGCGCGGGCATCGATCACCGCCTGCAGCGTGTCCTTTTCATGGGCTGCATAGCCCTTCACCGTCTCAACCAGATTGGGTACAAGATCGGCGCGGCGCTGGTACTGGTTCTGCACCTCGCTCCATGCGGCCTTGGCCTTTTCTTCATTGGTCGGAATGGTGTTGAAACCGCAAGCCGAAAGCAGCGGCACCAAAATTGTCAAACCAAGAGCGATGAGAATACGGCGGAAAGAGAAAGAAGTCGCAACTGTCGCAGCCGACATGGGTTTCTCCTGAAAAAGAGCGCTATGGGAAGCGCCCGAACTCTGTTTTCTTTGCCCGACAATTACCATCACGCAAATGCGAGCCGTCAAATCAACAAGATAGGCGATTTTGGCGGCGCGTCCAGTCGTTTCAAAACGAGTGGTTAAAAAGAGAAAGCGGCGGATCGCTCCGCCGCTTTCATCAATCATTCTGGAGCCGAAGCGATTATTCGCTTGCAGCTTCTTCAGCCGGAGCGGCTGCGGCAGCAGCAGCTTCTGCAGCCTTAGCAGCGGCTTCTTCTTCAGCCTGCTTGGCCATTGCGATGCGTTCCTGGGCCTTCTTGCCCGGCTCGCCCTTGGTCGGATTGCTGCGGGCCGGACGCTTGGCGATACCAGCCTGGTCGAGAAAGCGCAGAACGCGATCGGTCGGCTGTGCGCCCTGACTGATCCAATGCTGAATGCGCTCGCCGTCAACCTTCACGCGCTCGGCATCCTTGGCGAGCATCGGGTTCCATGCACCGACGATTTCGATGAAACGGCCATCGCGCGGGCTGCGGACGTCAGCAACGACGATGTGGTAGTAAGGGCGCTTCTTGGAGCCAGCGCGGGCAAGACGGATCTTAAGAGACATTTTCTTTTCCTTTAGACAATTCGCTTCGCCCACACAGGCAAAACTCTGGTGAAACCGCCTGTGCGGTCATTTCTTCATTTGAATGCGATCCACCGAGATGCGGGATCGCACTCCGTTTATTTTCCACTGTGGGTTGCAGCGGCATGCTCATGATGCCGAATAACTTCCTTCACGATGAAGTTCAGAAACTTTTCGGCGAAATCGGGATCGAGATTGGCGTCGACCGCAAGCGCGCGCAGACGCTCCACCTGACGCTTTTCGCGACCAGGATCAGCTGCGGCAAGGCCCCGCTCGGCTTTCAGCACGCCGACGGCCTTGGTGCAGCGAAAGCGTTCGGCCAGCATATGGATCAGTGCCGCATCGATATTATCGATGGATGCACGCAGCGTCAGAAGTTCGGCAGGTACGGTTTTTTGCTGATCGTTCATGACATTCACTTCTTTTTCGGCAATCCGGGAAGCCCGCTCAGGCCGCCGCCAAGCCCCGGAAGCTTCGGACCGCCGAGACCGGGCAGGCCGCCACCGGGAAGCCCCGGCATGCCGCCCTTGGTGAGACCGGCTGCTTCCGCCTGCTTGGCTAGAGCCTCGAGCTGTTTCGGATCCATCTTGGAGAGGTCGGGCATACCGCCCATGCCACCGCCCAGGCCCATTTTGCCGGCAAGACCACCCATCATCTGCTTCATCATTCCGCCCTTGCCCTTGCCCATGACTTTCATCATGTCGGCCATCTGGCGATGCATCTTGAGAAGCTTGTTGATATCGGCGGCGCTCGTACCCGAACCCTTGGCGATACGCTGCTTGCGGCTGTGCTTCAGCATATCGGGATTGGCGCGCTCAGCCTTGGTCATCGAGCCGATAATCGCAAGCTGACGATCGAACACCTTGTCGTCCAGACCGGCGGCGGCGACTTGATCCTTCATCTTGCCCATGCCGGGCATCATCCCCATGATGCCACCCATACCGCCAAGCTTTTTCATCTGGCCCAGCTGGTCGGCAAGATCGTTGAGATCGAACTTGCCCGACTGCATCTTCTTGGCCATCGCTGCGGCTTTTTCCGCATCGATGTTCTCTGCAGCCTTCTCGACGAGCGAAACAATGTCGCCCATGCCAAGGATACGGTCGGCGATTCGCTTGGGATAGAACTCCTCAAGCGCGTCCATCTTTTCGCCGGTGGCGATCAGTTTGATCGGCTTGCCGGTGATGGCGCGCATCGAAAGCGCTGCACCGCCACGGCCGTCGCCATCCATACGAGTCAGAACAATACCGGTAATGCCCACGCGCTCATCGAAATTGCGCGCCAGATTGACCGCGTCCTGGCCGGTCAGACTGTCAGCGACGAGCAGAATTTCATGCGGATTGGCGGCCTTGCGGATATCCGCCATTTCCACCATCAGCGGCTCATCGATATGCGTGCGTCCGGCAGTATCGAGAATGACGACATCGTGACCGCCGAGCTTCGCAGCCTGAACGGCGCGCCCGGCTATCTCTACCGGCGACTGACCGGCAATGACCGGTAGCGTGTCAACTGAAGTCTGGATACCGAGCTGACGAAGCTGCTCCTGTGCCGCCGGGCGGCGCGTATCGAGCGACGCCATCAGCACTTTCTTGCGCTGGCGCTCGGTCAGGCGCTTGGCGATCTTGCCGGTAGTGGTAGTCTTACCCGATCCCTGCAGGCCGACCATCATGATGACGACCGGCGCAGGCGCATTCAGATCAATCGCCACACCTTCGGTGCCAAGCATTTCGACAAGCTCGTCATGGACGATCTTGACGACCATCTGGCCAGGCTTGATGCTTTTGAGGATTTCCGCACCGACGGCCTTTGCGCGCACCTTGTCGGTAAAGGAACGAACCACTTCCAGCGAGACGTCCGCCTCGATCAATGCGCGGCGCACTTCGCGCAGCGCTGCCGTCACGTCGCTTTCGGAGAGAGCGCCGCGTCCGGTAAGGCCGTTCAGGATGGAGCCAAGACGCTCCTGAAGTGATTCAAACATCGACTTGTCCTTTTATCCGGGAAGAGGCGAAATACCTCTGTCCGGGATAGATCGTCCCGCTACCGAACCAGTTCAAGAAGCAGCCAAAGAGGTTTCGCACCCGAGGGCGCATAGCGCTGTCGGATGTGGACCTCCGGGATCGTTTTATACCATAAAGGGTCCCGGTCGGCGGCTCGCGTTCTGATGATCGCGGATTGATTGGGTTTGGCTTTACGGGCGAAATGCGAAAATGTCAAGCAAAAGCCCTGTGAAAACCCCTTAAGCAAAGCCCCGGCGCGTGAACGCCAGGGCTTTTTTATCAGTGAGCACCAATACCGACCAATGGATCGCCGATGCCTATCATATAAAGCGAGATCATCAGCAGCGTTCCGGCGAGGATCACATAATAGATCGTCGGAATGATGGTCATGCGCAGGGTAGTGCCCTCACGTCCGAGCAAGCCGACCGTTGCCGAAGCCGCGACGACATTGTGGATGGCGATCATATTGCCCGCCGCAGCGCCGACCGACTGACCAGCAACCATCAGCGCACCGGAAATGCCAAGGCCTTCGGCCACGCCATACTGGAACTGGCTGAGCATGAGGTTCGATACCGTATTCGATCCCGCAAGGAATGCACCCAGCGCGCCGACGGAAGGCGCGAAGAACGGATAGACATTCCCCACTTCGACCGCCACCCAGTCGGCAACCATCAGCGGCATGCTGACGAGTTCCTTTGCGTTGACGCCGGAATTGATCATCACACGCACCATCGGCACGGTGAAGAGCAGCACGAAACCCGCCCCCAGAAGCGTCTTGGTGCTTTCGCCGAACGCCTTGACGAATTGTCCGCCAGCCATGCGATGCAGGAAAAGTGTGATCAGGCAGACGATCACCAGAAGACCGCCCGGCAGGAATAGCGGGGCAAAATCGCCGCTGATACCGGCTTCACCCATAATGTCCTTGGCAACGAAGGTGACGGATTTTAGGGCATTGCCCACTGAAGGCACGGTGCGGCTGACAACAAGGAAAATCGCCAGAAGTACATAAGGGGTCCAAGCCAGAAACAGCGGGATTTTCTTGGAAGTCAACTCGTCGAGCTTGATTTCGACGCTACCCATCCAACCCTGCGGCCACTCCGACGCGGGGGCAAAATCCCACACCTGCTTTGGCATAAGGAACCCTGCGCGTGCTGCAAGCGTTGCCAGTGCCAGACCAACCAGACCGCCGATCATCGACGGGAATTCCGCACCAAGGAACACAGCACTCAGCACATAAGGAATGGTGAAAGCAAAAGCCGCGAACAGCGCAAACGGCAAAATCGCCAACCCTTCCGTCCAGGACCGGTTGCGGCCGAAGAAGCGGGTCATGATGACGACAAGAAACAGCGGCATCAGCGTGCCGCAAATCGCATGCAGGATTGATACTTCCGATGTGATGATGTGGAAGAACTGTTCCCAGCTCGAACCGACGCCCTGCAACTGCGTCGTCAGCGCTTCGCGGTTAAGACCGGACTGCACGCCGACGATCAGCGGCGTGCCAACCGCACCGAAAGAAACCGGCGTGGACTGGATAATTAGACCGAACGTAACCGCGGCCAGCGCCGGAAAGCCCACAGCAACCATCAGCGGAGCCACAACTGCGGCAGGTGTGCCGAAGCCCGATGCGCCTTCGATGAACGAACCGAACAGCCAGGCGATCAGAAACACCTGAATACGGCGGTCGGGGCTGATCTGCGCAAAACCAGAACGGATCGCAGAAATACCGCCGGAATACTTAAGCGTGTTCAGAAGCAGAATTGCCCCGAAAATGATCCAGAGCAGGCCAGCCGTCTGGATCAGCCCCTGAATAGTGGAAGCGACGACGCGATTTCCACTCATTCCCCAAATCATTGTCGCGATTGCGACGGTCAGAATATAGGTCACCGGCATGGCGATACGCGCCTGAATGCGGAAACCGATCAGCATGACACCAGCTACGAGAATTGGCAGAAATGCAAATAATGCAAGAAATCCATTCGACACGGCGTCCTCCCTCGTCAATGTCGTAGATGCAGACGACTATTTACCGATTGCGAGGCTCTGGTAAAGAGTTTTTACCAGTCAGCGAGTAGGCAATAGGTATGAAGCCGGTTTGTGGGTAGGAACATTGGGGGGCAAAAACAGCGAAATGCCGACTCTCGCACCGGCTGACACATCAATCGCCCGATGACAATTGGTGTAAGGAGTGGCAAATTCGCGTCGAAGTCGAATCAACTCCAAAGGAGAGACGAATGGCATTATTCGCCAAGGGCGGATCCTTAAAGGCCGCAGCAGCAATTCTGGCAGTGAGCGTTTTAACAGGAACGGGCATGGCGCAGGCTGCCCAGTGCGGCAACAACAGCGCCGGCTATGGCGCCTGGCTGCAGCAGACCTTGAAGGAAGCTCCGGGGCGGGGCATCGGCAAGGCTGGCATCAATGCTTTGGCCAACACGAAATATGCGCAGGCCACCATCAATGCCGACCGCAACCAGAAAAGCTTCAAACTCTCCTTTGAACAGTTCATGCAAAAACGCGGTGCCGATACGATCATCAAGCGCGGCCGCGCCATGAAGAAGCAGAACGCCTCCCTTTTTGCCAGTATCGAAAAGCGCTATGGTGTACCTGCCGGTCCGCTGATCGCAATCTGGGGCATGGAAACCGGTTTCGGCTCTTATATGGGCAAGCAGCACACGCTTTCCGCTGTGGCAACGCTCGCCTATGATTGCCGCCGCAGCGATTACTTCACCAACCAGCTCTATGCCGCACTCAAGCTCATTGACCATCAGGATTTGAGCCCGAACGCGATTGGCGCCATGCATGGTGAAATCGGCCAGACCCAGTTTCTGCCGGTCAATGTCCTGAAATACGGTGTCGATGGCGATGGCAGCGGCCATATCGATATGGCCCGATCCAAGGCCGATGCCCTTTATTCGACCGCCAACTTCCTTGTCGGTCATGGCTGGCGTCGCGGAGCCGGCTACCAGCCGGGCGAGCCGAATTATGCAGCTATCCAGGGCTGGAACGCCGCAAGCGTCTACCAGCGCGCCATCGCCGTCATGGGCAAGGCAATCGACGGCAAGTAATCGACAGAAAATTTGACTCTACATACAAAAAAGCCCGGTGAAAACCGGGCTTTTTTGTATTGGGATAATCTATTGTGCCGCCTGCTTGGCCTCGGGACGCCTGAAGTCTCCGGTCTGCTGGTCCATCACCCACAATTCTCCGGTGGAGATGTCGAACCATGCACCATGCAGGCTAAGCTTGCCCTTTTTCTCCAGAATATCGACACAAGGAAACGTGCGCAGATTCTTGATGGAATAGCGGATGGAAATGCGTTCCAGCGCCGTCTGACGCTCAGTCGCCGTCATCAACTGATTGCCACAGATGGTTTCCGCGGCAGGAGCTATCAGGCTCATCCATTTGCCGATAAAATCGCCCGGAGAAAGCGGTGCGCTTTCCGTATCAAGCGCGGCTTTGATACCGCCGCAGCGGCCATGCCCCATGACGACGATATGCTTGACCTTGAGGCTCTGCACCGCGAATTCCAGCGCAGCCGAAGCTGCATGGTATTCACCGTCAGGCTCGTAAGGCGGTATGAGATTTGCAACATTGCGCAGGACGAAAATCTCGCCAGGCGCAGTGTTGAAAATCGTCTCGGGCGCCGCACGGGAGTCGCAGCAAGCGATAACAAGTGTTTCTGGGGTCTGCCCCTTGTCAGCCAAATGGCGATAACGGGCCGTTTCATTGTTGAAATGCTCGGTCATGAATATTTGATAACCGGCGAGAAGTGAGTCTGGAAGATCAACCATAATTTTCCATTATCCCTATCGAAAACCGAGATCAATCAAAAATATCCGGACACGGATTGCCTCGCGCAAACTAGAAACAACACCCTTCAGGCACGCAACCCCTTGGTCGGGTGCACCAGTCTGCGCGTCTGCACCATGGCCATGGGTGTGGCAAGGCTCGACGCATCGGCCTCGAGCATCAGTTCATCCGCGCCGCGCTTGGCTGAACGAGCCATGATCTCGAACACTGCTGCTGTCGTGCTTTGCAGCATCTTTTCATCAGAGAACCCTGAAAGACGGCGGGCGAGAAGAACTGCGGACGTAAGATCGCCCAGCCCGTTCGTCGGTCCGTCGACGCAGCGATGCTCCGCCATCAGTGCGAGCGTCGGCGTCAGCAGAATATTACCGATGCTGCCGGTCATCAGTGGAAATGCGGATGTCACCAGCATGGTTGCCGGTCCGGTATCGAGCGCCGCCTCCATCAAAGCCTTGTTGTCTTCCAGCGGCACACCTGTCAGCCAGGAAAGTTCAAAACGATTCGGGGTGGACATGTCTGCAAGAGGGATCAGCCGGTCGCGAATGCCCGTCGCGGTTGCCTCGGGAACATAAAGCCCTTTCTCGTCGCCAATCACCGGATCGCAGAGATAGACGGCATTGGGATTTTGCGCCTTCACGGTTTTCACCAAGTCAGCAACGGCCTCCGCCTGTTCGGGATGACCGAGATAGCCCGTCAGGATAGCTCCCACTTCGCCAAGCCAGGGCGCTCTCTGCAAATCCTGCATAAGCGTTGCAAACTCCTGCGGCGGCGGAACGATGCGCCCGGCATGCCCGTGGCCCGGATGCCAGGGCAATATCACCGTCGGAACGGCCCATACCGGAAAACCCAACGTTTCCAGTGCGAAAACTGCGGCACGATTTCCAATCGAACCGCGAACGACATGGCTGGAGATGACAATAACGGTTGTCGCATCCGACGGCACAGAAGTGGTCATAAAAGCCCTAGCGTTGCATGAGATAGAAGACGAGCCAAATAATGACCGCCAGTGTGATGAGGAGCCCCAATACGCGTCCGATACGGGTAGCCCAAAGCTCTATGCGGTCATTTTTCGGAGCATCGCTGGCCGAAAGATGACTGGCAGTGCGCGTCAATCCGCGCCGCACGATGCCTTCCGCGCCGGTCTGCTCACGCTCCAGCCGGTCGAGAATACGGCGCGCCTCTTCCTGACGCTCGCGTCCCGGCCCGCCACCCTCACCTATGCCCGCTCGCTGGCGTTCACCCATGACTGTCCCTGCATATCGAAAGACTCGCATTACGAAGTAACGTATGCAGCATTATGCCCGAAGCCCATTTCTGCAAGCGGAATGTTATGAAATCTTCCGATTGAGCAAGCAGCCGGATACCCGTCTAACTGACCTTCACGATCAGCTTGCCGAAATTGCCGCCTTCAAGAAGCGAAATGAAAGCTTTCGGTGCATTTTCAAGACCGTCAACGACATCTTCGCGATAACGTATGTGACCATCTGCAATCCACTGTGTCATCTCGCGATGGAAAGCCAGACGCTGATCCGCAAAATCGCGCTGAATGAAACCACGAACAGTCAGGCTTTTGGAAAGGATATCGCGCATCACCACTGGCAGCCGGTCCGGGCCGTCGAACGGCCCGCTCTGGTTATATTGCGCGATCAACCCGCAAACCGGGACGCGGGCAAACTGGTTCAGCAGCGGAAAAACCGCATCGAACACCTTGCCGCCAACATTCTCGAAATAGACATCGATTCCGTTCGGACACGCCAGCGCCAGTTCCTGTGCAAAATTTTCACTGCGATGATCCAACGCTGCATCGAAGCCGAACTCATCGATCAATGCCTTGCACTTGTCGGGCCCGCCCGCAATCCCGACAGCTCTGGCACCTTTCATCTTGGCAATCTGTCCGACAGCGGAACCCACCGGACCGGTTGCAGCTGCCACAACAACAGTTTCATCTTCCTTGGGTTGACCGATGGTGAGCAGGCCGGAATAGGCTGTGAAACCCGGCATGCCGAGCACCCCAAGCGCGGTCGTCACCGGCGCTTCTTTCGGATCGAGCTTGCGCAATAAAGACGCATTTGCCACGGCATAGTTCTGCCAGCCGGAATGCGAGAGCGCAAAATCGCCCGGCGCAAATCCTGCGCTCTGGCTTTCGACCACCTCGCCCACCGTACCGCCCTCCATGGTCGCGCCGATTTCCACTGGCGCCGCATAGGATTTAGCAGCGCTCATGCGCCCGCGCATATAGGGGTCGAGTGAGAGATAACGTATTTTCAGCAGAACCTCGCCCATTCCGGGGCTGGGAATCGTCGTCTCTTCCAGCCGGAAATTTTCCATCGTTGGCCGTCCTTCAGGACGCGATGCAAGAACGATACGCCGATTGATCTTTTCGCTCACCGATAAATCTCCTGAAACTGAACCATTTTCGCACAAACTACGCTCCAGTGCCTGATCCTCAACCTAGAGCGCATTCGGAAACGTGGGAACCGATTTCGAACTGAATGCGCTAAAAAAGAAACCCCGCCACGAGTGGCGGGGTTTGCCTGGGAGACAAATTATTCTACGAACTTCGCTCTCTACGGGTCGAGGACATATTCCGGACGATTACTTCATCGTCGGAATGACAAACTCAGCCCCATCCTTCACGCCAGACGGCCAGCGCGACGTGACGGTCTTGGTTTTGGTGTAGAAGCGGAATGCATCCGGGCCGTGCTGGTTCAGATCGCCGAAGCCGGAAGCCTTCCAGCCGCCAAACGTGTAATAAGCGATCGGAACCGGGATCGGCACATTGACGCCGACCATGCCGACCTGCACGCGGCTGGCAAAATCGCGCGCCGCATCGCCGTCACGCGTGAAAATGGCGACGCCGTTGCCATATTCATGTTCGTTCGGCAAAGCGAGCGCTTCCTCGTAAGTCTTGGCGCGCACGACCGAGAGTACCGGACCGAAAATTTCTTCCTTATAGATGCGCATGTCCTTGGTTACATTGTCAAACAGGCAGCCGCCCATGTAGAAGCCATCTTCGTAACCCTGCATCTTGAAGTTGCGGCCATCGACAACCAGTTTCGCACCTTCCTCCACGCCGAGATCGACATAACCGCGCACGCGATCAAGAGCTGCCTTGGTAACCAGCGGACCATAATCGGCCGAACCATCGGTCGAAGGACCGACCTTGAGGGATTCAACACGCGGGATCAGCTTTTCCATCAGGCGGTTGGCGGTGTCTTCGCCGACCGGAACAGCAACCGAAATCGCCATGCAGCGCTCGCCCGCCGAACCATAACCCGCACCGATCAGCGCATCGACCGTCTGATCCATGTCGGCGTCCGGCATGATTAGCATATGATTTTTCGCGCCGCCGAAACACTGCACCCGCTTGCCATTCGAACAGCCGCGTCCGTAGATGTACTGCGCAATCGGTGTCGAACCGACAAAACCGATAGCCTGGACATCGGGATCGTCAAGCAGCGCATCAACCGAATCCTTGTCGCCGTTGACGACATTGAAAATGCCAGCCGGAAGACCTGCCTCCATGAACAGTTCCGCAAGACGCATAGGCACACCCGGATCACGTTCCGAAGGCTTCAGCACGAACGCATTGCCACAGGCAATGGCCGGTCCTGCCTTCCAGAGCGGGATCATGGCGGGGAAGTTGAACGGCGTGATCCCCGCGACCACGCCCAGCGGCTGGCGCATGGAATAGGTATCGATACCCGTACCGGCATTGTCGGTGAATTCGCCCTTCAGCATATGTGCCGAGCCAAGGCACACTTCCACCACTTCGAGGCCCCGCTGGATATCGCCCTTCGCGTCGGGGATAGTCTTTCCGTGTTCGCGTGCGAGAAGTTCGGCAAGGCTGTCATGCTCCGCTTCGACCAATTCAATGAACTTGCGCAGGATGCGCACCCGGCGTTGCGGATTGGTCGCGGCCCAGGCTGGCTGCGCCGCCTTGGCGTTTTCGACGGCTGCACGTACCTCCTCCTTGGTGGCGAGCGCCACCTTGGCCTGCACCGTGCCGTCAAGCGGCTGAAAGACGTCCGCCGTGCGGCCGCTGTTGCCCGCCACGTTCTTGCCGCCGATAAAATGTCCGATATTACGCATCGAAAGACCTCCTGTATCGGTTTCCCAGAGGCGCGTGACTGACACACGACCTCGATCTTGACACCTATCCTGACTCTGCAAATTCATGATTGCAAGACACTGAAAAGCGTATCCGTTGTGCATTTTTTATAGTAATCATCAAAACATGAACTGGGACGATATTCGCATATTTCTGGCCGTGGCCCGCTCGGGCCAAATTCTGGGTGCCGCCAGAAGGCTTGGCCTCAACCATACCACCGTTGCACGGCGGCTGACCGCGCTTGAAACCGCGCTTTCCACCACGCTCCTGACGCGTCGCACCAACGGTTCCACCCTGACACAGGCGGGCGAAGAATTCTTGCTCGCCGCCGAACGCATGGAAGCCGAAATGCTGTCTGCCCGCGCACAGGTGGGCAATGCCGACGTTGCGGTTTCCGGTACTGTGCGCATCGGTGCCCCGGACGGTTTCGGCGTTACCTTTCTTGCTCCAAGGCTGGCAAGACTCACACAGCAATATCCTGATCTGACCATTCAGCTGGTCCCGGTGCCGCGATCTTTCTCACTTTCCCGGCGCGAGGCGGATATCGCCATCACCGTGGAGCGCCCCGAACAGGGGCGCCTCATCGCACGGAGACTGGTGGATTATACGCTCGGACTTTACGCGCATCGCGACTATCTGGAGGCCAACGGTACGCCGGAAAGCAGCGAAGACCTTAGCCAGCACAGGCTGATTGGCTATGTCGAAGATCTGGTCATCAATCCATCGCTGGCCTATGCACCGGAAATCTGTCGCGACTGGAAGCCGGCGTTTGAGGTTTCCAGTACGCTGGG
Source organism: Ochrobactrum sp. CM-21-5 (assembly GCF_014253075.1). Taxonomy (GTDB): domain Bacteria; phylum Pseudomonadota; class Alphaproteobacteria; order Rhizobiales; family Rhizobiaceae; genus Brucella. Next base: position 14,486 of record NZ_JACLZJ010000010.1, on the reverse strand, counting down.
CCAAGTGGAAGCCGTGCGCGCTGGCGGCGGCATCGGCATCCTGCATTCCTTTATCGCACGTGCCTATCCCGATCTGGTACCCGTATTGCCGGAACGAATTATCCGTCGCGCCTACTGGCTCGCCTATCACGAATCCGCACGCACATTGCGTCGCGTCACGGCAGTTTCCGCACTGATTTCGGAACTTGTGGAAGGTGAAAGATCGCTCTTCAGCTAAGCCGCATATAAACAACCATCACCCCGACGATCATCGCCGCCGGCACGAATAGTGCATCAAGACCGAGAAAATGATTGCCGAGCCCACCGCAGACGGCTCCCAGCATCAGCGATATCCACACCGCCATATGCTGCATCCAGCGCCATTTCGGCGTCTCGCCACGCAACGAACAGGCAAGGTCGGCAGCGGCGTTGAACAATGTGCCGGTAACATAGGTTACGCCGAGCCTTGCCGCTCCGATGGGCTGCACCGCTGCATTCTGCGCGCCCATCGCAACGGCGAGCAGTAGAACCGGCTGTACCAGAAGCATTTCATGCTGTGGCTGAACACCGACAAGAAGAAGGATCGCGACCACACTCGCCATGACATAGAGGCTTCCCCGGCGCCCGTGAGCACGCACGGTAAGCGTACCGAAAAACGCCCCGCCAAAGAATAACACGATCAGTACGGCGGGAAACCACAGCAGCACTTTACCCTGCACGCCCGGCTGCCCAGCAATTGCCGTGCCGAGCTGCGTGGTGTTTCCGCTCATGAAGGAAGCGAAAAAACCGCCCAGTTGCAGAAAAGCTATCGCATCGACAAAGCCGGCCGATGCGGTCAGAGCCAGACCGAGCGTCAGTTTGGAATTGGGGGTCATGATCTTGATTTTCAGGAAGCAAACCCGGCGGTCTCCCGCCAGGCATTACTATTCCTTGGCCGCACTCAGACGCGTTTGACGATACGCAGGATAATCAGAAGTATCGCCGCGCCAATGAAAGCATTGATGATCGAGGCGATGATGCCGCCGCCGACCGAGAAGCCCAGGCGTGGCAGCAGCCAGCCCGCAAAGAACGCGCCGATAACACCAACAATGATATTGCCGATCATGCCAAAGCCGCCGCCCTGCACCACCTTGCCAGCGAGCCAGCCGGCAATCAGACCGACGAAAAGAAATACGAGAAGACTTCCAACATCCATGCGCTTTTCTCCCTCTCAAAAATGCGTCGCGCGACGCACAAGGCATTTCCGGAAAAGTGGTAACCTGCACTTCCCGGAAATGCGAAACCCCGAAAACTAGAGCGGCTTTGTCGATTCTCTCAGACCGAACCGCGCTATGGAGCGAGTTTGACAGCATGTTTGCCGGTGGCACAAGGGGTACACAGGCGCTCTCGTTAAAATCAGGGCGCGAGATGCCTGAATGCCGCAACGACCTGTTCATAGACCTTGCGTTTGAACGGTACGATCAGTTCCGGCAATTCATGCATCGGCTTCCATGCCCAACAGTCGAATTCAGCGGTATGGCCACCGGGTGGCGGATTGATCGCGATCTCGCTTTCATCGCCCTCGAAACGATAGGCAAACCACTTCTGGGCTTGTCCGCGATACTTACCCTTGAGCGCCTGTCCGACGAGATGCGGCGGAAGGTCGTAATTGATCCAGTCCGAAGCTTCCGCAAGCAGCGATACGCTTTTCATGCCGGTTTCTTCGTAAAGTTCGCGCAAGGCCGCTTCTGCCGGGTCCTCACCTTTATCGATGCCGCCCTGCGGCATTTGCCAGAGCTGCGTTGCGCCATCCATCTCATCACCCGGGATGACGATACGCCGACCCGCCCACACCAGGCCGGTCTTGTTGAGCACCATCAGCCCCACGCAGGGACGATAGGGCAGGCTCTCGGGATCGACTACCTTCGAGCCGGTGGGGCCCTTGTGTTTGGACATGATGTTCTCCATAAAATGCAAAAGCTTGGTCATCCGCCCCCCGCATCGGTAATGGCCCGATCGAACTATATTCAATCAGTTCGTTTTCCGGCAGATGCGCGACGCGAAGATCCTGACCCGATTTGTACTGGTTCCGCACGACGACAACGTTGCCCTCACCTGTGCCCGCAGTAGCGGCCGGCATATCGGGTGTAACTTTGATGATAGCCGGACCTGATCGTCCGTCCGTTCCCCGAACCGCCCTGCCCGGTGACGGTGTGTTTCCCGTAACTACAGTCTTTGGCAGCTCGATCGTCGCTTGTGCTGGCTGGGCTGATGCATCAGCTCTGCTGGTGGCCTCCGGCTTGCGAAATGCATCGTCATTGATCTGCCACACAGCAAACATCGCAGCACCCACCAGGCAAAGCCCCGGTAGACCCCAAAGAAAAGCGCGGGAGCCTTTGCCCCGCGCTTTTGCGGTTTTTTGTCCAGTCCAAGCGGGCTGTTCAGATCCAGCATCGATCAATCAGTTCAGAACGCCCTTCTTCGGATCCGGCGGGAAAGCGGCATTTGCCACCTCGCCACGCAGAAGCTTCAGAGCTTCGTTGAGCTGAACATCGTCCTTCTTGTCGAGCGGCACGTAAGCCGCCGAACCCGATCCCTTGTCGTCTTCGGCATTGCCCTTGATATGACCCTTGAGTTCGGATTCGCCGCGAACAACGTCCTCGCCGCGTAATTCAGGTGGCAGCGGCTGATCGACCTTGATGTCGGGTGAAATACCCTTCCCCTGGATCGACGTGCCCGACGGCGTGTAATAAAGCGCCGTGGTCAGACGCAGCGAACCATTCTCGCCAAGCGGAATGATGGTCTGCACCGAGCCCTTGCCGAACGACTGCGTGCCGAGCACGGTCGCACGCCGATGGTCCTGAAGCGCGCCTGCAACGATTTCCGATGCGCTGGCCGAACCGCCATTGACGAGCACGATCACCGGCTTGCCATCGGCCAGATCACCTTTGCGCGCATCGAAACGCGTCACGTCCTGCGGATCGCGGCCACGCGTGGAGACGATTTCACCCTTGTCGAGAAAAGCGTCGGACACAGCGACGGCCTGATCGAGCAGACCGCCCGGATTGAGGCGCAAATCCAGAACATAGCCCTTCAGCTTGTCCGCAGGTACCTTGTTCTGAACGTCCTTGATCGCCTTCTTCAGATCCTCTGCGGTCTGTTCCGTAAAGGAGATAACGCGCAGATAACCAACGTCATTTTCAACGCTGTATCGAACCGCCTTTACCTTGATGACGGCGCGGTTGATCTTCAGCGTGATCGGCTTGTCGGCACCCTGGCGTACGATAGTCAGTTCGATCGGCGAACCGACTTCACCGCGCATTTTATCAACCGCGTCGGTGAGGCTGAGACCACGCACTTCCTGCCCGTCGATCTTGGCAATAAGGTCGCCCGCCAGCACGCCGGCCTTCGAAGCGGGCGTATCGTCGATCGGTGCGATGACCTTCACGAGGTCATTATCCATGGTGACCTCGATGCCCAGGCCGCCGAACTCACCCTTTGTCTGCACGCGCATATCCTGCGCGGCCTCAGGGTTGAGATAAGAGGAATGCGGGTCAAGCGATGTCAGCATGCCATTGATGGAACTTTCGATCAGCTTCTTGTCGTCGGGCGGCGTCACATATTGTGCGCGCACACGTTCGAAAATATCACCGAACAATGCCAGTTCCTTATAGACATCGCTGTCTTTTCCCGCAGCAAAAGCTGTTGAAGCCGGTGCGCCCTGGACCATCACCATGGCTGATGCCCCAAGAAGGGCCCCGGCGAACAGCAGCGACAGTTTACGTATCATTTTGTGTCCTTCCAGAAAGCCGTTCGGTCCACCAAGGGGCCGGATCAACGGGTTTTCCATCCTTTCGAAATTCAATGTAAAGCAATGGCGTACCATTGCCCACCTCTATCGGTGCAACACTTGCGAGAAGTTTTTCTCCCATCGCGCCAACCGGCTCTCCCGCCAGTACGAACTGACCTTGCATCACATCGATTCGCCCCATCCCGGCCATCACAATATGATATCCATTGCCAGCGTCGAGGATCAAGAGTTGCCCGTAAGATCGAAATGTACCTGCATAAAGTACAACGCCATCGGAAGGTGACGTAATCGTGGCAGCGGGCAAGGTTTCGACCACCTGCCCCATCATTGCCCCGCCCACACCATCCTTCTCGCCGAAACGGCGAACCATCTTGCCCGCCGCCGGTAAAGCCAGACGCCCCTGCAACGAAGCGAAATCGATCTGCGCCCGCAGATGATTGTCATCCGGTATCGCTTCTCCCGCCCGCTCTCTCGCAGCCGCAAGGCGATCTGCTTCAGCCTTTCGGGCGGCTTCCGCGGCGTCGCGCACGCTTGCCATCTGCTCATCGAGCGTTGAAATCAGATCCTTGAGGCTGCCCGCTTTTGCCGCCAGTTCTTCTGAACGCTTCCGTTGTGCCGCAATTTCCTGCTCCGATTGCGATTGGAGTTTTTTCTTCTCTTCAAGAAGAAGTGATTGTCGCTTCTGCTCTTGCGCCTGTGCAGTGCGCGTTGTTTTGAGCTTTTCCTGTTCCTGCTTGATGGAAGCGGTGACACGCTGCATATCCTGCAAGTCACCGGTCAGTTCCTCCACCTGCTCGCGCATTTCCGGCACCACGGCGCCGAGCAGAACAGCGCTGCGCACGGACGCCAGCGCATCGTCGGGCCGTACCAGTATTGCAGGCGGCGGGTTCAGTCCCATTCGCTGCAGCGCGGCTAGCACTTCGGCTAATATACCGCGCCGTGCACGCAATGAGATACGAATCCCATCTTCCTGCTCACGCAGCGATATGAGCTTATCGGCAATATCCGAAATATCCTGCTGTAGTTTCTTGTCCGTCTTGGCCGACTGGATAAGGGCTACGGTGATCGTCGCCTGATCCTTCTTGAGCGCCGAAACTTCACCTTCAAGCTGTTTCAGCTTATCGCCGGTTACGGTCAATTCACTGTTGAGTTTTTCAAATTCGCTCGCCGCCTGATCGCGCTGCTGCTGCAAGACGTCCTGCGCCAGCGCCGCGCCCATACCAGCAAGTGCGCTGACCGCAACCAGACCAGCCCGCGTAATCGCGAGCAGTCCGGACTTATGTGGAGGGCGAACAGAAAACATGGTGCGCTATATCAAGACGAAACAGGGCTGAAATCGGGGCTGGTAGATGAACCTAGTCCGATACTGTTAACGAAACATCAACCATAAGCCGACGCAATTACGATTACGACCGGTGATAGGGGTGCCCCGCCAGAATGGTCGCAGCCCGATAAAGCTGTTCTGCAATGAGAATACGGGCAATCTGGTGCGGCCACGTCAACGCACCCAGCGCCAGAACGAGATCGGCGCGCGTGCGCAACCCCGGGTCATGACCGTCCGGGCCGCCAATAGCGACGATCAGCTGCCGTTTGCCCTCATCGCGCATATGCCCGATACGTTCGGCAAAAGCTTCCGAACCAAGTGCCTTGCCGCGCTCATCCAGCAGGATCAGCGCAGCACCATTATCCAAAGCCTCATGAATGCGCTGCGCTTCTTCGCTTTTACGCAAATCTGCCGTCTGGCCGCGGCTTTCCGGAATTTCGTTTACTCCCGAAAATTCAAGTCCCAGAGGGGGACCCGCCTTGGAAAACCGGTCAAAATAACGCTCGACCAGTTCCCGTTCGGGGCCGGCCTTCATCCGGCCCACGGCAAAAACGCTCACACGCATAACGACCTCAATATGCCAGATCGATCAATGGACGGTTCCCGTCACCTGATCGGCATCGGGACCATCATCCAGCCAGATTTTTTCCAGATTATAGAAATCCCGGACTTCCGGACGGAAGATATGCACGATGATATCGCCCGTATCGATCAGAACCCAATCGCCGCTCTCAAGACCTTCTACCCGAATGTCCTTACAACCCATGTCACACAGCGCCTGCAAGAGGTGATCTGCGACAGAGGTGACATGACGATGCGAACGGCCCGACGCGACGATCATGTAATCGCCGATCGTTGATCTTCCGCGAATGTCGATGGGGATGATGGATTCCGCCTTGGAGTTTTCGAGACTGGCCAAGGCCGCGTCGAAGGTCTGGGACACGAAATCGGTTTCGTTCATCCCGACCGTTGAAGGCGCGTGGAGAGCCTTCTTCTCAAGTGCTGTTCTCAGTGTAGTTCCTTTCTAACAAGAACAACCAAGTGCGGCAGTTGTAAGCACCGCACATCCTAAGATAGGCAGAGTCCCTGTTTTCTTTCAAGGGTGGAGGCCGATTATGGCCGTTCACTTTTTCGGTTTTCCTTACGCAACGCGCTCGAGGACAGCGAGGAACGCGGTCCATGGATGAAAGTCCAGGCCGGAGGTGTCCGCCTTGCCAGCGTGGGTGCATAGCGCTCGTCTAGACGGTTGTCGGAAAATGTCTGCGCCATGCGCGACGAAAGATAGGCGAGTGTCGATCCCGGACGATCAATCACTGCAATCGGAAAATTCCTGGCGATTTCGCGCCAGCGCTGCCAGTGATGGAAAGATGCGAGGTTGTCCGCGCCCATCACCCAGACAAAATGCACACCCGGATTGGCTTCACGGATCAGCGCCAGCGTATCCGCCGTATAGCGCACGTTGAATGCGGCCTCCAGCGCCGTCACCTTGATGCGTGGATTGAGCGCAACGTCCTCGCTTTGTCTGAGCCGGTCGGCAAGCGGAGCAAGCTCGCGATGATCTTTCAGCGGATTGCCCGGAGTTACCATCCACCAGAGCTGATCGAGCTTAAGCCGCCGTAACGCAATTTCTGCTACCAGCGCGTGACCCCCATGCGGCGGATTGAACGAGCCGCCGAAAAGCCCCACCGCCATGCCCTTCTCGACATGCGGCATACGCAGATAATGCGCATCCACGCCGGGATAACGCTTTTTCAATGCGGAAAGCCCGAAGCCGAACCTCATCCGGGCCTAACCACGGACCTGGCCATTGCCGCGAACGCGATACTTAAACGAAGTCAGCTGTTCGACGCCGACCGGCCCCCGCGCGTGCATCTTGCCGGTGGCGATGCCGATTTCCGCCCCCATGCCGAATTCGCCGCCATCGGCAAATTGCGTCGAGGCATTGTGTAGCAGAATGGCAGAGTCGATCTCGTTGAAGAAACGGGCAACCGCTTCCGCATCTTCCGCGACGATAGCCTCCGTATGGTGTGAGGAATAGCGGTTGATATGCCCGATCGCACCACCGATCCCGTCGACCAGCGCCACAGAAATGATCGCATCAAGATATTCCGTTGCCCAATCCTCATCGACCGCGGCTATGGCCGCAGGATAAAGCGCCCTGACATCTTCGCTGCCGCGAATTTCGCAGCCCTTTGCCGCCAGATCTTCAAGAATAGGCACAAGATGCGTTGAAGCTACGGCGCGGTCCACCAGCAGCGTTTCGGTGGCTCCGCAAATGCCGGTACGTCGCAGCTTGGCATCGACGGCAATCTGGCGCGCCATATTGAGATCAGCGGAAGCATCGACATAAAGATGGCAGATACCTTCCAGATGCGCGAAGACCGGCACCCGCGCTTCCGACTGCACGCGCGCAACGAGGCTCTTGCCGCCGCGCGGCACGATCACGTCAATCGCGCCATCGAGGCCTTTGAGCATCTCGCCGACGGCGGCACGGTCCGTGACCGGCACGATCTGGATGGCGTCGGCAGGCAGACCCGCTGCTTCCAGTCCGGCAACCAGCGCCTTGTGAATAGAAGCCGACGAATGCGCCGAATCCGAACCACCGCGCAAAATGACAGCATTGCCCGCTTTCAGGCACAGCGCACCCGCATCGGCGGTAACATTGGGGCGGCTTTCATAAATCACGCCGATGACGCCAAGCGGCGTACGCACGCGCTCGATATGCAGCCCGTTGGGGCGATCCCATTCGGTCATCACCTCGCCAACCGGATCGGCAAGCGCGGCAATGGCGCGGATGCCGTCGGCAATGGCCTCGATGCGGTTTTCGTCCAGCGTCAGCCGGTCGATAAACGACGCTGCCATGCCGCTTTTCGCGGCATTGGCAAGGTCGATCTTGTTGGCTTCGAGAATAGCCGCACGCGCTTCGAGGATCGCAGCGGCTGCGGCATTGAGCGCCTGATTTTTCTGCCCGGCGCTGGCAATGGCGAGCGGTGCTGCGGCAGCTTTTGCCTTGTGGCCGACCTCGGCCATAATTGCAGCAATATCGGTTCCGGCTTCCACTTTCGTCAGCATATCTTCCCCTCAGGCCTCCTCGGCCTCAATGGCAACGGCGGCGCCACGCATTACCAGATCATTGCGATGGATCATTGCAGTCCGGGCATCATAGCCAAGAATGGCGCTAATCTCATCGCTTTTGTGCCCCGCGATCTTGCGGGCGTCGGCGGCGTCATAAGCAATCAGTCCACGCGCGATTTCGCGGCCTGCCTCGTTCAATACGGCCACCGTATCGCCACGCTCGAAATGCCCGTCAATGGCCTGCACACCGGCAGGCAGCAGCGATTTGCCGGATTTCAGTGCTTTCGCTGCTCCCGCATCGACCGTCAGACGGCCAGCCGGCTCCAGATTGCCGGAAATCCACGTTTTCCAAGCATTGACCGGCGCATGCGACGGTTCGAACAATGTCGCTCGCTCGCCCCGATCGATTGCCGAAAGCGGCGCCATGCGTGTACCCGACGTGATGATCATCGCGGTTCCGGCAGCATTGGCGATCTTGCCCGCATCGAGCTTGGTCTTCATGCCGCCTCGCGAGAGTTCGGACGCGGCAGCGCCCGCCATTGCTTCTATCTGCGGTGTGATGGTTTCGACCAGAGGGAGAAATTCCGCATCTGGGTTCTTGTGCGGCGGTGCGGTATAAAGTCCGTCAATGTCGGAAAGCAGGATCAGCAGATCAGCACCCATCATGGTCGCAACGCGAGCCGCCAGACGGTCATTATCACCGTAACGGATTTCGGTCGTGGCGACCGTGTCATTCTCATTGATGATCGGCACGGCCCTGAGCTTCAGAAGCGTATCAATGGTCGCGCGCGCATTAAGATAGCGGCGGCGCTCCTCGGTATCGGAAAGCGTGACCAGAATTTGGCCCGACCTGATACCGTGACTATCCAGCACATCGGCATAGGCCTTGGCGAGCGCGATCTGGCCGGCCGCCGCAGCCGCCTGACTTTCCTCAAGCTTCAGCGCCTTTTTCGGTAAGCCCAAAACGGTGCGCCCCAGCGCGATTGCACCAGACGAAACCACCAGGACTTCCACGCCAGCATGATGCAGCGCGGCAATATCCTGCCCCAAACTTTCCAGCCAGTCGCGCTTCAACCCCTTGGCGCGATCTACGAGCAATGCGGAGCCGATTTTGACGACGATGCGGCGATAGTCCTTCAGTTGCTTCAGCATGCTTTCATTCCCCTCGCCGCGCGCCCGATTAATCCCGGTCCGCCTGCGATATATCGTCCGCATCAGCCGTTCCAGCCTCTTCGGCACGGCTCATATCTATGATGGCCGCCAGTTGGCGCAGCGTGTCGTTCAAGCCTTCATGGCTGACTGCCGACAAAAGCAGCGGATCGCGTCCGCACGCCTTTTTCAGCGCCTTGATCTTCGCCTTGCGTGCATCGGGATCGAGCGTATCGACCTGCGACAGCGCCACGATCTCCGGCTTGTCGGCAAGGCCGTGCTCATAGGCTTCAAGCTCCCCGCGAATGACCGTATAGGCCTTCGCCACATCTTCTTCCTGTGCGGAAACCAGATGCAGCAGCACGCGTGTGCGCTCGACATGGCCGAGGAACCGGTCGCCAAGGCCCACGCCTTCGCTCGCACCTTCAATGAGGCCCGGAATATCCGCGATCACAAATTCGCGCCCGTCGACCCGCGCCACACCCAGATTGGGATGCAGCGTGGTGAAAGGATAATCGGCAATCTTGGGCTTCGCGGCCGTCACACTTGCGAGGAAGGTGGACTTGCCTGCATTGGGCAGCCCCACCAGACCGGCATCGGCAATCAGTTTCAGGCGCAGCCAGATCGTGCGTTCGATCCCTTCCTGCCCCGGATTGGCGCGGCGCGGCGCGCGGTTTGTGGACGTGGTGAAATGCAGATTGCCGAAGCCGCCATTGCCGCCTTTGGCCAGACGATAGCGCTGGCCAATTTCAGTGATGTCACAGATAACCGTCTCGTTATCTTCTTCAAAAATCTGCGTGCCGACCGGCACTTTCAGGATGACATCATCCCCCTTGCCCCCGGTCATATTGCGGCCCATGCCGTGCATCCCGGTCTTGGCCCGGAAATGCTGCTGGTAACGATAGTCGATCAGCGTGTTGAGACCGTCTACGGCCTCCACCCAGACGTCGCCGCCGCGTCCACCGTCCCCACCATCGGGCCCGCCGAACTCAAGAAACTTCTCACGGCGAAAAGAAACGGCTCCCGCCCCGCCACTGCCAGAGCGGATATAGATCTTGGCCTGATCGAGAAACTTCATGGAACGCTACCTTCTTGGACGCCAACATCTTGGCGGCTTCTGGACGCCGGGCGCCCGAAAAACATCTACGCATGCGGAGTATCTCCGCCTGCGCGTTGCAATTACAGCAAAACCCGCTTTCTGCAAACAGTCGAGCAAGCCGGATTTCAGCCGATTCTATCTTTCCAGGCCGGATCACTGAAATCGATATAGATCAATTCCTGATCCAGATACTGTCCCTGCACGAAAAGCGACTTCGGCTCCACGCCATATGTCTTGAAGCCAAGCGCGTAATAGACTCGTTTGGCAGCTTCATTCGTTGCCACCACTTTGGCATCGAGAATGACGACCTGCTTGGCGGCGTGGTCAATAACCTTCTGGACAAGCGCCTTGCCCAGATCCAGCCCGCGCGCTTCCGGCGCAACGTAAACGCTGACGAGTGTGCCACGATGGCGCTCGGTCCTGCGTTCATGCCGGTAATGACCGGCAATGCCCAGCAGATTTTCACCATCGAAAGCACCAAAGACTGCGTTGCCACCAACCTGCTCGAGACGACGCGCAAAAACACTGTCGGAATAGGCGTTTTCTTCCTCGAATGTCGAGCCGAAAGCCATAGGCGCATGCTGAAGAGCCGCCAGACGCATTACACGATAGCGATGCAGATCACCCTTTTCGAGAACACGCACCATGATCTTGTCACAAGCGATTGTACCAATCTCATTCATTTCAATTCCCCATTTATGACGCGACTCCACCCGACGAACAGAGCCGCGGTTGTTTTATGACTGCCAGCTTCTCAAGCCGATCCATGTGCGACGGTCGAGCACATAGCGCTCGACAGGCACATTTCCGGCGGCAAGCGAGTCAGACATGCCCATGCCGCTGAACTGGAAACCACATTTGTGGATCACCCGGCGCGAGCCGCCATTGCTGGCCCGGCACGAGACATGCAGCCGCTCGATAGGCGTTGCACGGAAAGCAAGGTCAATGAGCGCATGCGCCGACTCGGTTGCAAAACCGTGCCCCCAATAGGGCTCTCCCAGCCAATAGCCGATCTCCAGTCCCTCGCCGTGTTTATATGCGTGAATGCCGCAGCATCCCATAAATATGCCGGTTTCCGCTTGCGTAATAGCGTAGATGCAATTGCCCATCTCGCCTTTTCGCACGCGCTCGACAAAGTCTGCGGCGTTTTCGCGTGTATATGGATGCGGCATACGGGCAAGCATGTCGGCGACGCGGGCGTTATTGGCAAGATAGGAAATTGCATCCACGTCTTCGACATGCGGCGGGCGCAGAACCAGCCGTTCGGTAACGAGGACGGGGCAATCCAACTGGTGGGCCAGTTCGGGTTCCAAACCGGGCGAGAGATCAACGTAACTCTCCGCCCGCTCGCTACAGCTCTCGTGATAATCTTCTTCTAAAACTTCGACGACCATTTTTCTGTCCTCCAGATGCAAAAAGGGAAGATGGTGGTCCCATCTTCCCTTCGATCTTCAGGCTTGGTCGCCATATGTACCGGGTCCGATGGGACGCCGGTGCTTTATGGAGTGCCCGGCTTACTCTGCTGCTTCCGCAATCGGGTCAACCGACACGAACGTGCGACCGTTGGCTTTCGTGCGGAAAGACACAGAGCCGTTGACGGTTGCAAAAAGGGTATGGTCCTTACCCATACCTACGTTGGCGCCCGGATGCCACTTGGTACCGCGCTGACGCACGATGATGTTGCCAGCAAGCACAGCTTCGCCACCGAACTTTTTCACGCCAAGGCGCTTTGACTCTGAATCGCGACCGTTACGCGACGAACCACCAGCTTTTTTGTGTGCCATGGGATTTCTCCTTTAATCTCTCTCGTTACTCAGCCGATTCAACCTTGGCTGCAGCCTTCTTAGGCGCTGCCTTCTTCGGCTTTGCGACCTCACCTTCGGCCACTTCTGCCTTGGGAGCGGCCTTTTTCTCGGTAGCCTTCTTCGTAGGCTTTGCGCCGTCGGTAAGGATTTCCGAGATACGGATTGTCGTCAGTTCCTGACGATGACCGCGGGTGCGTTTTGAGTTCTGGCGACGACGCTTCTTGAACGCGATGACCTTGCGGGCACGGCCTTGCTCGACGACTTCAGCGGTGACAACAGCACCTGTAACGAGCGGAACGCCGACGGTCGTGCCGACCATCAGAACTTCTGCGAATTCTACGATGTCACCGGCTTCACCAGCAACCTTTTCAACCTTGATCAGGTCGTTTGCGGCAACACGATACTGCTTGCCACCAGTCTTGATGACTGCGAACATTTGTTTTCCTTTCGGGTCGTTCGGTCCGGCTCTCATTTCCACGACATTGCGTCGAGCATGGGCCGTCTTTTTATCAGTCGTTTCGTGATGGGCTTTTGGCCCTTGATTGCAGCTCCGGAGGCCGGAATTCTTCAATCAAAACAATAGGCGCGGATCACCCCACGCCCAAGGTCGGGTGCTTATAGGTGCGAAGTGGTAAAAAAGTCAAGATTTTTCACACCGAAATGCAAATTAGGCCTTGTCTAATTGCCCTCCGCCCGTTATTGAGCCGCTGCACGCTCAGCATTCGCTTTCAATGCTCGTTACTGTGCGGTTCTTCAAGGGTCGTTTTACAGTGCTGCATAACGCGGAGAGGTGGCTGAGTGGTTGAAAGCACCGCACTCGAAATGCGGCATGGGGGCAACTCCATCGGGGGTTCGAATCCCTCCCTCTCCGCCATTTACTCTTTGCCATATATCCAACTATCTACTTTCTCTCTGCCGTTTAGCCTCTCAAGTACGTTTTAACCGCCGCTACTATGGAGGTATGGCGAGCTTCGCGCGCCAATTGGGTTCAAATTATCCCTCCCCGATGGAGGGAGTCATTTCCCTGATCTTCGCGTAAAGCACTTTCGGCACTCTGATTCCGTTTTCAGCAGATACTGCACGTGCCTCATAGCGGCGATCTCCCGGCAGCCTTGCGCCTTGCCCAACGATACGACCAAAAAGATCTTCAACATTATCCTCAGACGACTGCACTTCCATCAGAGTGGGGTTGAAAGCGATGATAAGTTCGCCGTGACAGGGTGCGGCACCGGCGCCCTGATCGAAAGCTGCTGATTGGTTGCTAGTCCTGTCGCCGATGAACGGTCCAGCCAAAAGTTCGATCATAGTTGCTAGTGCTGATCCTTTATGTCCGCCAAAGGGCAACATCGCTCCCGCCAGAACGGCCACAGGGTCAGTGCTCGGCTGGCCTTGCGAATCCAGCCCCCAATAAGACGGAATTGCACGCCCCTCCTGTCGATAAAGGGCTATGTCTGCTCGAGCTGCGGCACTCGTAGCAAAATCGAAAACATAAGGTGGGTGACCAGCCCTCGGCCACGCAAATGCGAGAGGGTTGGTGCCTAAAGCACCCGCCTTTCCGCCAGCCGGCGCAACCCAGTCATGAGTCGGATTCATCGACAGAGCCGCCAAGCCATTAATCGCCAGCTCCTCAACAACCGGCCATAGAGCCGTGGAATGAAAGCCATTATTGACCGCAAGGAGAGCGATCCCAAGCTGCTTCGCATTGTTAATTAGAAGTGGAAGCGCCCGTTCAACAGCGAGGATCGAGAAGCCATAGCTTGCATCAATACGGATCACGGCGGGCGTGATCTCTATCGGACAAGGATCAGCCTCACGATTGAAGACTGGATGTGCCATTGTGTCTAATGTGCCCGGCAGACGTTGCAACCCATGTGACCGGCAATTGTCACGCTGCGCCTTACACAGCACCCCGGCAAGCGCTTTTGCCTGCGCATGGCCCAGCCCATGTCCGGTCAAAAACTTATATGCAAGACCAAACACTTCGTCCTGAGAGAGTAGTATCTCTTCTTGTCGAATGCTATCTGCCACGAACCGCCCTCCTTCGATTATGCTGCGCTTGGCGAGGGATAGCCTCATACTCCCCTAGCAGCAACCGCATAATCATATGTCTATCTTAGCCAATCTCTTGGAGCGGCTTTTGTCGCGTTTTTGCTTGGGCGTTGGGGATTGCAGGGGACGCCGTCGATCCTGTTCATTGCATCTGGCTTTGCGCTCATTGCGTCGATTGTGAGCGTCCTGCGCCTTAGGCTCTGACGGCGGTTTCAG
>NZ_JACLZJ010000001.1 GCF_014253075.1 Ochrobactrum sp. CM-21-5 | reverse complement strand
CGGCAGACATCGGCTGTTCTCAGGCCGCTCTCCTGCTCTTTCAATATTCCAATGATCTGCTCATCCGTGAACCGTGAATGCTTCATGCTGTCCGTCTCCTCAGTAACGGACTCTACCAAAATTTGGAGGAAAAGCAGGGTCTCAGGTCAGGGACGTTGCCGGTCTATAGCGCGTTTTGATCTGATTGAATCAGATGTGCGCTCCAAGTTTCTGTTTAACGCGCATTCCGAAAACCGTTTCACACTTTTCGGAATACGCTCTTTTTTAGAATGGAATTTCGTCGTCGAGATCGCGGGAGAAACCACCGCCGCCACCCGAGGACGACGGGCCTGACGATCCAAAATCACCGCCGCCGGAATAATCCGACATCTGGTTGCGATTGCCGCCACCGAATGAGCGGCCCTGATCGCCACCTTCACCTCGACTGTCGAGCATCTGGAGTTCTCCACGGAATTTCTGCAACACGATTTCAGTCGTGTAACGGTCATTGCCGTTCTGGTCCTGCCATTTACGGGTCTGAAGCGCGCCTTCAATATAAACTTTGGCCCCCTTCTTCAGATATTGCTCGGCTACTTTTGCAAGGTTTTCATTGAAGATGACAACGCTGTGCCATTCGGTGCGTTCTTTACGTTCGCCGGACTGGCGGTCGCGCCAGCTTTCCGATGTAGCAATGCGAAGATTTGCGATCTGGTCGCCCGAGTTAAGACGGCGAATTTCAGGATCGGCCCCAAGATTGCCGACCAGAATGACCTTATTGACGCTGCCAGCCATAGAAACAGTACTCCGGATTTCGTATGCGCGCATCGTCCAAACGTTTTCGTTCGGTCAAGCACGCACTTCCACAAAACGATCAGGGCGCCCAAAACGCCAAAACCTAAAACTCAATTGCCCATCTTACAGGAGCAATGGCACTCTCGCTCACTCGGAGGCGGCAATTTTTATAATGTCCACAGAGAAGTTATGTTCCCTTTTTGTTCAATTTGCAAGACTGAACGTCCAATTCACAAAAGTGATGGTTCACAAAGATCGGGAAATTAAAACGCGGTCTTGTTGTTTTTAAAGACGCACCGTCCGCAAAGAAAAGCCCCGCCGCTCACTGTGTCTTAGGCGCGCGGGGCTTGGGGGTGAGCATAGCTCGTGTGTCGACACTAATTCGCCGACAGAATGTTTCGGAAATCAAAGGCGCGCAGCCATTTGCTTTCCGCGCAAACTCAAATTTTCGGCAATCGAGCATTTCAATCAACTATGTGTCATACCTTCCGGCATAACGCCGTCGAAATTAAACACGATTGTGCTTCCATCTCTGTGAAAGCTAGGCAACGCAGTCAGGTGGACTCATGCTCCTTTATCTCCCTACTAGGTTTTCCCGCCGCCGCGGACCTCTTGCCGATATCACGTCATCCCACCGCGATACCTCTCCGCTTTCAGCGAGTAAAGGCAGTTTGCTCCTGTCAGGAGTGACAGTCAACGCTCTTGCGTTCACATTTCGTATCGCCTATCAGAAGGCTGGTTGTTCGATGTTTGTTCCAATGTTAAAAGAGCGCGGGAATGAATGACCGGCCCCCCTTCTTCCCGGGAGGTCTCACCCCATATTATGGACTGATGCGATCCAGCAGTATTCGCATCAGTCCACCATGGCATCACGAAGCAGGCAGGACGCGGAATGAGCGATCAGAAATTCATTTCCATACGCGGCGCGCGCGAACACAATCTCAAGAATGTCGATCTTGATTTGCCTCGCGACAAGCTGATCGTAATGACGGGGCTTTCAGGTTCGGGAAAATCGTCACTGGCCTTCGATACGATCTATGCCGAGGGCCAGCGCCGCTATGTGGAAAGTCTTTCGGCCTATGCGCGTCAGTTTCTGGAAATGATGCAGAAGCCGGATGTGGATCAAATCGACGGCCTGTCGCCTGCCATTTCTATTGAACAAAAGACAACCAGCCGCAATCCGCGTTCAACAGTCGGCACCGTCACTGAAATCTATGACTATTTGCGCCTGCTCTTCGCGCGTGTCGGCGTGCCCTACTCCCCCGCAACCGGGCTTCCTATTGAAAGTCAAACCGTCAGCCAGATGGTCGATCGCGTCCTGGTTCTTGAAGAAGGCACGCGCCTTTATATTCTCGCGCCTATAGTTCGCGGGCGTAAGGGGGAATACAGGAAGGAGCTGGCCGATCTACAAAAGAAGGGGTTTCAGCGCGTCAAGGTGGATGGAACCTTCTATGAAATCGCCGACGTTCCCGCGCTTGACAAGAAGTACAAGCACGACATCGACGTGGTGGTGGATCGCATTGTCGTGCGATCCGACCTTTCGACGCGTCTTGCCGATAGTCTTGAAACCTGCCTCAAGCTGGCCGATGGACTGGCAATCGCGGAGTTTGCGGACAAGCCGCTGCCGCCTGAAGAAACAGCCGAAGGCGGTTCCGCAAACAAGTCTGCCAATGAGACCCATGAGCGTGTTCTGTTCTCGGAGAAGTTTGCATGCCCAGTTTCTGGATTTACTATACCGGAAATAGAGCCGCGCCTTTTCTCCTTCAACAATCCGTTCGGCGCCTGCCCGACCTGTGACGGTCTTGGAACACAGCAGGCCATCGATCCGAACCTGATTATTCCCGATGAAAGCGCTGTACTTAAGGACGGCGCCATTGCGCCGTGGGCACGTTCCTCATCGCCGTATTACAATCAGACGCTGGAAGCGCTCGGCAAGGCCTATGGCTTCAAGGTGGGCGCTCGCTGGGTGGACCTGTCGGAAGAAGCCCGGCAGGCGATTCTCTATGGCACCAAGGGCAAGGAAATTACCTTCCAGTATGATGACGGACTGCGCTCCTATCAAACAACGAAGCCTTTCGAAGGTGTGATCCCTAATCTGGAGCGTCGCTGGAAAGAAACCGATTCCGCTTGGTCGCGCGAAGAAATTGAACGCTTCATGTCGTCCACGCCCTGCCCGGCCTGTAACGGCTATCGCCTGAAGCCGGAAGCACTGGCGGTCAAGGTCGGTATGAAGCATATCGGCGAGATCACCGAAATGTCGATCCGCAAAGCCGATGTGTGGTTCCGCGACATTGACGGTAGTTTCAACGAAAAACAGCGCGAGATTGCCGCGCGTATTCTCAAGGAAATTCGTGAGCGCCTGCAATTCCTCAACGATGTCGGTCTTGATTACCTGACGCTTGCGCGCAATTCCGGCACGTTGTCGGGTGGCGAAAGTCAGCGTATTCGCCTCGCCTCACAGATCGGCTCGGGCCTGACCGGTGTGCTCTACGTCCTGGATGAGCCGTCCATCGGCCTGCATCAGCGAGACAATGCCCGCCTGTTGGATACGCTGCGCCACCTGCGCGATCTCGGCAATACGGTCATCGTCGTGGAACATGACGAGGACGCGATTCTGACTGCCGATTATGTCGTTGATATCGGCCCGGCAGCGGGTGTCCACGGTGGCAAGGTGATTGCCCAGGGTTCCCCGCAGGATGTAATGTCCAATGCCAATTCGCTAACCGGTAAATATCTGTCTGGTGCGATGGAAGTCGCGGTTCCGGCAGAGCGCCGCAAAATTTCCAAGACCAAGCGTATCAAGATTGTCGGCGCGCGCGGCAATAACCTGAAGAACGTTTCGGCTGACATACCGCTCGGCACATTCACAGCTGTCACCGGCGTTTCAGGTGGCGGCAAGTCCACTTTCCTGATCGAAACCCTGTTCAAGGCTGCTTCACGCCGCATCATGGGGTCACGTGAGCATCCCGCCGAACATGACCGTATCGAGGGACTGGAGTTTCTCGATAAGGTGATTGATATCGATCAGTCGCCGATCGGTCGCACGCCGCGGTCCAACCCGGCAACCTATACCGGCGCGTTTACGCCGATCAGAGATTGGTTCGCGGGTCTTCCGGAAGCTAAGGCACGGGGCTATCAGCCGGGCCGGTTTTCGTTCAACGTGAAAGGCGGACGCTGCGAGGCCTGCCAGGGCGACGGCGTCATCAAAATCGAGATGCACTTCCTGCCGGATGTCTATGTGACCTGCGACGTCTGCCATGGCAAGCGCTACAACCGTGAAACGCTGGAAGTTCTGTTCAAGGGCAAGTCTATTGCCGATGTACTCGATATGACCGTTGAGGAAGGCGCGGAGTTCTTCTCCGCCGTGCCTGCAGTGCGCGACAAGCTGGAAACGCTCGTCAAGGTCGGCCTTGGCTATATCAAGGTCGGCCAGCAGGCGACCACCCTTTCGGGCGGCGAAGCGCAACGCGTGAAGCTCGCCAAGGAACTGTCGCGCCGCGCGACCGGTCGCACGCTCTATATTCTCGACGAACCGACAACCGGCCTACACTTCCATGATGTGGCAAAACTGCTGGAAGTGCTGCATGAGCTGGTCGAACAGGGCAACACGGTCGTGGTGATCGAGCACAATCTGGAAGTCATCAAGACGGCCGACTGGATAATTGATCTTGGCCCGGAAGGTGGAGATGGCGGCGGTGAAATCGTTGCCGTAGGCCGTCCGGAAGACATCGTGAAGGAAAAGCGCTCCTATACCGGCCACTTCCTGAAGGAACTGCTGGAGCGGCGACCAAAGCGCAAGGCGGAAGCTGCCGAATAAATCTCCTCTCATCTTCAAGGCAACAAAAGCCGGGCAATTGCCCGGCTTTTTGATTCAGTCCAGCTATGGACATATTCAAATCACGAAAAAAGCCCGGATAAAACCGGGCCTTCTCGACAGCCGTTCGCGATTGTTACGCGACGGTCGGAACCATTCTCGTCGCAATCCCCTTCGAGGAGTTTTTCGCTCTCCGGGAATATGCTTAGCCGTTTACGGCATCCTTCAGGCCCTTGCCTGCCGAGAATTTCGGCACATTGCGAGCCGGAATAGCAACTTCCTTGCCAGTGGACGGATTGCGGCCCGTCGAAGCTGCGCGATGCGAAACGGAGAAAACGCCGAAGCCAGGCAGACGGACTTCTTCACCAGACTTGAGTGCACCGGTGACAGCTGCGAGCACAGCGTCAACAGCCGTTGCCGCGTCGGCCTTGGTCAAAGCGCCTTTTTCCGCTACTGCGGCGACCAATTCGTTCTTGTTCATAGGCATTTCCTTTCTTTCTTCACCGGAACGGATAACGCGACCGGATTGAGCGGAGTTTATTCGAAAAGCTCGGTAAACCAAGCCTGTCAAATGCAAAAAACCCCGGATTCCCGGGGTTAAACACAGAAATGCCGGGCCTGAAGCCCGGCATTTTGATTGCTGATGATTGTATACTGACATCAGTGTGCCATTGAGGCTCCAGTTTCTTCATCTGCGGAAGTGACAGCGACGGGCGTTTCCGGCTCGTTCCATTCGATCGGTTCGGGCTGGCGAACAAGCGCATGCTTGAGAACTTCACCAACGCGAGATACCGGCACAATCTCAAGACTGTTCTTCACATTGTCCGGAATCTCCGCCAGATCCTTGGCGTTTTCTTCCGGAATCAGAACCTTCTTGATACCGCCGCGCAAAGCCGCGAGGAGCTTTTCCTTCAAGCCACCGATCGGCAGCACCCGACCGCGCAACGTGACCTCGCCAGTCATCGCAATATCCTTGCGAACCGGAATACCAGTCAGCACGGATACGATGGCCGTGACCATGGCGATACCGGCAGACGGACCGTCCTTCGGTGTTGCACCCTCGGGCACGTGAACGTGAATATCGCGCTTCTCGAAGATCGGAGGCTCGATACCAAAATCGACAGCCCGCGAACGGACGTAAGATGCCGCAGCGGAAATCGATTCCTTCATCACGTCGCGCAGATTACCCGTCACCGTCATGCGTCCCTTGCCGGGCATCATGACGCCTTCGATGGTCAACAGCTCGCCGCCAACTTCTGTCCAGGCGAGCCCCGTAACGACGCCAACCTGATCTTCGCCTTCAGCCTGACCGAAGCGGAACCGCTCCACACCCAGATAGTCGGAGAGGTTCTTTTCGGTGATCTTCACCGACTTCTTCTTCGACTTGAGGATTTCAGTCACAGCCTTACGCGCAAGGGTCATCAGCTCGCGTTCAAGGCTACGTACGCCTGCTTCCCGCGTGTAAAGACGGATAACATCACGCAGAGCCTCTTCCGTAACGGAAAACTCTTTCGGCTGCAGTGCGTGATCCTTGATAGCCTTCGGCAGCAGGTGCCGCTTGGCGATTTCAAGTTTTTCATCCTCGGTGTAACCAGCAATACGGATGATCT
Organism: Ochrobactrum sp. CM-21-5; assembly: GCF_014253075.1. GTDB lineage: Bacteria > Pseudomonadota > Alphaproteobacteria > Rhizobiales > Rhizobiaceae > Brucella. The sequence goes on along the minus strand of NZ_JACLZJ010000001.1, from coordinate 1,446,741 downwards.
CCATACGATCCAGAAGCGGACCGGGAATATTCATCGTATTGGCGGTGGTGACGAACATGACATTCGACAGATCATACTCGACTTCAAGATAGTGATCCATGAAGGTCGAGTTCTGTTCGGGGTCGAGCACCTCGAGCATGGCCGATGACGGATCACCACGGAAGTCCTGACCCATCTTGTCGATTTCATCGAGCAGGAAGAGCGGATTGGACTTCTTCGCCTTCTTCATCGACTGGATGACCTTACCAGGCATCGAGCCAATATAAGTGCGGCGGTGACCGCGGATTTCGGCCTCGTCGCGTACGCCGCCGAGCGACATACGGACATATTCACGACCGGTTGCCTTGGCAATCGAACGGGCAAGTGAAGTCTTGCCGACACCGGGAGGGCCAACGAGGCACAGGATCGGACCCTTGATCTTGGTCGAACGCGCCTGTACGGCAAGGTACTCGACGATGCGTTCCTTGACCTTGTCGAGGCCGAAATGCTCTTCATCAAGCACTTCCTGCGCGAAGTTCAGGTTTTGCTTCACCTTCGACTTCCTGCCCCATGGAATGGAAAGCAGCCAGTCGAGATAATTGCGAACAACCGTTGCTTCGGCGGACATCGGGCTCATGCTGCGAAGCTTCTTCAGCTCGGCCTGGGCTTTCTCGCGCGCTTCCTTGGTAAGCTTGGTCTTGTTGATACGTTCTTCGAGTTCAGCCGTCTCATCGCGACCGTCCTCGCTATCTCCAAGCTCCTTCTGGATGGCCTTCATCTGCTCGTTAAGATAGTATTCGCGCTGCGTCTTCTCCATCTGACGCTTGACGCGACTGCGGATACGCTTCTCAACCTGAAGAACAGAAATCTCGGCTTCCATGAAAGAAAGCGCCTTTTCCAGCCTCTCACGGATTGAGAGAATGGACAGCATTTCCTGCTTCTCGGGGATTTTGATGGCCAGATGCGAGGCTACGGTGTCGGCAAGCTTTGAATAGTCGTCGATCTGGCTGGCGGCGCCAACCACTTCTGGCGAAATCTTCTTGTTCAGCTTGACGTAGTTCTCGAAATCGGAAACCACGGAGCGCGAGAGCGCCTCTATCTCGACCGCATCCTCTTCAGGTTCGGCCAACGCCCCAGCATAGGCTTCGTGATAATCTTCACGATCCGTAAATTTGGAAACCTTCGCACGCGCCGTACCTTCGACCAGCACCTTCACAGTACCGTCCGGCAGCTTCAGAAGCTGAAGCACATTGGCAATCGTACCGATTTCATAAATGGCGTCGGGTGCCGGATCGTCGTCGGCTGCATTCTTCTGGGTTGCAAGCAAAATCTGCTTGTCCACACCCATCACTTCTTCCAGCGCGCGAATGGACTTTTCCCGCCCCACGAAAAGCGGGACAATCATATGAGGAAAGACGACTATATCGCGCAACGGCAGGACGGCAAAAAGCCCGTCTGCACCGCCCACTGGCGTCTTCTGTTCAGTACCCGTCATAACTTAGTCCTTTCTCAGGCCTTTCGGCCCTACTGCCACACTTGCGCTCCCTTTCATCATGAGGCAAGTCGCAAAGCGTGCTTCGGTCCATACTTGGAGAGCCGAACCCGTCAATTCAAGCGGCTTTCATAGAATCGTTAACTATCCTGCGCTGTCTCGACAGTTTGCACAATATCAGGCAAACGCTATGCCCCGATTGAAACGCTTGCAATAGCAACTGGAGCACCCGATACAAGCTATGTAGACGAAAAAGGCCGCTGCTGCGGCCTCTTTTGTTACAATTCAAGGCTCATCAAGCTGAAACGTTGCCCTTCTCGTCCTGCCGCTCGGCGTAAATATAAAGCGGACGGGCACTACCATCCACAACATCGCCGGAAATCACAACCTCGCGAACACCTTCCAGTGTCGGCAATTCGAACATCGTGTCGAGCAGGATCTTTTCCATGATCGAGCGAAGGCCGCGCGCACCAGTTTTACGTTCAACCGCCTTATTGGCAATCGCACGCAATGCATCATCATGGAACACCAGTTCGACGCTTTCCATATCGAACAGGCGCTGATACTGCTTGACTAAAGCGTTTTTCGGCTCGGTCAATATCTGGACAAGTGCATCGACGTCCAGATCTTCAAGGGTCGCGATCACTGGAAGACGGCCCACGAATTCCGGAATCAGACCGAACTTCAGCAGATCTTCCGGCTCAAGTTCCCTAAAGACCTCACCGATGCGGCGATCGTCGACCGACTTGACCGTGGCTCCGAAACCGATTGAGGTTTTTTCGCCGCGCGCCGAGATGATCCTGTCGAGGCCTGCAAAAGCACCGCCGCAGATGAACAAGATGTTGGTCGTGTCCACCTGAAGGAATTCCTGCTGCGGATGCTTGCGGCCACCTTGCGGCGGAACGGAAGCAACCGTGCCTTCCATGATCTTCAGAAGCGCTTGCTGCACGCCCTCACCAGACACATCGCGCGTGATGGACGGATTGTCAGATTTGCGGCTGATCTTGTCAACTTCGTCGATATAGACAATGCCGCGCTGCGCGCGTTCGACATTGTAGTCCGCCGACTGGAGCAGCTTGAGAATGATATTCTCGACATCCTCACCCACATAGCCCGCTTCCGTCAGCGTCGTCGCGTCGGCCATGGTGAAAGGCACATCGATGATACGCGCCAAAGTCTGGGCAAGATAGGTCTTGCCACAGCCGGTGGGACCGACGAGAAGAATATTCGACTTCGCAAGCTCGATATCGTTGCTCTTCGACTGATGAGCCAGACGCTTGTAATGATTGTGCACCGCAACCGATAGAACGCGCTTGGCATCCTTCTGGCCAATGACATAATCGTCAAGAACGGCCATGATTTCCTGCGGCGTCGGCACGCCCTCGCGAGACTTCACCATCGAGGATTTGTTTTCCTCACGGATGATGTCCATGCAGAGTTCGACACATTCGTCGCAGATGAATACGGTCGGGCCTGCAATCAGCTTACGCACTTCATGCTGGCTTTTGCCGCAGAACGAGCAATAAAGCGTATTCTTGGAATCGCCGCCGCTGTTGCTGACTTTGCTCATTGCAGTTTCCTTTCAATTGATCGAAACGAACTCCGGCGTTCATAACGATCGTTTCTTCCGGTTCGAACCCAGTCCAGGCAGGAAACTCGCTCCTCCTGCGGCCACGCCGGCGGCGCCAGCGCGTCGCTTTGCCTTCATGGGTTTTTTTCTTCACCGTGGGACTCCCCGACCGAAGGAGTCCGTTTGGTGACTTTTGCAGAACCTGCCTCATGGAACAAACGAAAAAACATGTTCCTGACGAAGATTCGGCATATTCAGACCAAGTTTAGCGCCCTGAACCCCAACAGATGCTTAACGTAAAGTGGTAACCTTCACGTACGGCCAAGAATTGGGCCTCTTTTGTGGCAGACGGCACTAAAAATCCAGACAAACCGGAATTTCCTGTCTTATTTCGATTCGTCGGCACCCGTATCGCGAGATTCAACCACCTTATCGATCAGGCCGAATTCAAGCGCTTCCTGAGCGGTCATGAAATGATCACGGTCAAGCGTGCGTTCGATGGTCTCGTAATCGCGACCCGTATGCTTCACATAGACTTCATTCAGGCGGCGCTTCATCTTGATGATGTCCTGCGCGTGGCGCTCGATATCCGACGCCTGCCCCTGGAAACCACCCGAAGGCTGGTGCACCATGATGCGGGCATTCGGAAGAGCAAAGCGCTGGCCGGTTGCACCCGCAGTCAAAAGCAATGACCCCATGGATGCGGCCTGCCCCATGCATAGTGTGGAAACCGGCGGACGGATGAACTGCATCGTGTCATAAATTGCCATGCCGGAGGTTACGACGCCGCCAGGCGAGTTGATGTACATACTGATCTCTTTCTTCGGATTTTCCGCTTCGAGAAAGAGCAACTGCGCACAGACCAGCATCGACATGCCATCTTCAACGGGACCGTTGACGAAGATGATGCGTTCTTTGAGAAGGCGCGAGAAAATATCGTAGGCCCGCTCGCCGCGGTTGGTCTGCTCAACCACCATCGGTACGAGGTTCATGACGGTTTCGATCGGATCTCTCATTATGGGCCTCTGCGTGCTTATGCGAATGGGATGATTTGAATCGTATGATTTCCATACATAGGGCGTTGCGCCCCTGTTCCGCAAGTGGTGCTCAGTCCCAGTCCGGATCTTGCTTTTTGGGTCGAATGCCACGCTTCTCGTCCAATGTCTTTCGGGCCACTTCCGTCAGGCGAGCCCTGATACGAACCGAGCCGTCTTCCAGGTTCTTACGGCGCACATCGCTGGCATGCTGATAAATCCAGTCCAGCAGATGCAGATCAAAGGGCGAAAGCACGACATCAATCGAACCGAGCGCTCCGGCTATGCGTGCTTCGATGAGTGAAAGCAACCTGTCAACGCCTTCACCTGTCACAGCGGAAAGCGGTATCGGTCGCCCTTCTTCACCACCCGCCGCGGCCAGGCGCAGAGCGGATTCGCGTGCCATTTCATCGAGATTGTCGATCTTGTTCCAGATTTCAATCACGCGCTTGCGATCCTGCGGCTCAATGCCGAGGCCCGTGAGAATGTTTTCGACATCCTCCGCCTGTGCAGCATTATCCGGATCCGAAATGTCGCGAACATGCAGGATCAGATCAGCCTCGACCACCTCTTCCAAGGTCGCGCGGAAAGCGGCAACCAAATGGTGCGGCAAATTCGAGATAAATCCTACCGTATCAGACAGGATAACCGTCTCGCCGTGCGGCAATCGAATGCGGCGCAATGTCGGATCCAGCGTGGCGAACAGCATATCTTCCGCCAGCACCTCAGCTCCCGTCATTCGATTGAAAAGCGTTGATTTGCCAGCATTGGTATAGCCAACAAGCGCCACAATCGGATGTGGCACCTTGCGTCTCTTCTGTCGATGCAACGTTCGTGTTCGCACAACGGTTTCAAGTTCACGCTTGATCCGGAGAATTTTCTCCTGAAGCAGCCGACGGTCCGCTTCGATCTGCGTTTCCCCCGGACCGCCAAGAAAGCCGCCGCCACCGCGCTGTCGTTCCAGGTGAGTCCAGCTTCGAACCAGTCGCCCTTTCTGATAGTTGAGATGGGCGAGCTCAACCTGCAACGAACCTTCTTTGGTGCGAGCGCGCTCACCAAATATCTCGAGAATAAGGCCAGTGCGGTCGATAACCTTGACGTTCCATTCTTTTTCGAGATTGCGCTGCTGCACCGGCGTCAAGGCGTGATCGACAATCACCAGCCCGATCGTTTTTTCTTCGATCGTTTCTGCAATCGATTCCACTTTGCCTGCGCCTAGGAGCGTGGCAGGACGCGGATTGGCAACGACGGCAATCTCGGCGTGGACGATTTCAAGGTCGATAGCCCTTGCCAGACCAACTGCCTCATCGAGCCTTGCTTCGTTTGAACGCTGAAATTGCGAACGAACACCATCTTCGCCGGTTGTTCCGGCACTATGCCGTTCGGGCAGAATGGGAACGATAACGGCCGCTTTCATAGGTTCGGGCTCCGAGAGACCAAAGCCCTTGCCCGCACCGGGGGGTGACGCGTTTTTATCCTTGAACTTGGACAAATATAGTTACTCCGGGACGCGGAAACATCGCATTCATATATGCAGATAAGTCACCGCCACGACTGTTTCAATTAGAAGACGCCCCGGTTCGCTTGCACGCAGCCGAAATGAGCAGAATGGCTCTGCAACGGCAGCATTCGATCAGGCTGCCAAAGCGGGATCACTCTTCATCGAAGATCATCCCGCCTCAGCGGAAATCGGAAAGCGTCAGGCTTCCTCACCCTCGAACATTTGTACGGGTTGGCTCGGCATGATCGTCGAAATGGCGTGCTTGTAAACAAGCTGCGAATGACCATCACGGCGCAGGAGCACACAGAAATTGTCGAAAGACGTTACAATGCCGGTGAGTTTCACGCCATTGATAAGAAAAATCGTCAGTGAAATCTTCTGTTTACGTACGGAGTTCAGAAAAAGGTCTTGAAGATTTTGCGATCGTTCAGCCATTGTTTTTATTCCTTTAATCGATCAGCAGCCAGCTCGCGAGGTGATAAACGAACACGCGCATACGCATAAATCAAGCACCGGCGCGCGCAAAACCGGCACTTGACCGCAATTGCTGTGGAAAGACAACTGCTTCGCTCTTTAGCTTCGGTTAACAGGATGAGAATCTTTCCGCAACCAGCAAATTTATTAGCATCGCGTCAATTCGTAGCTTCCAGGAATCTCTGCGGTTTCAATCAGTCGCCGGTACAGCGTAAATTCATGCAGTCTCAAGCAATGGCTTCACACGGTCGATAGCCCACATGTAAAAGCTGCCGGGCTGCAATGAGACGACCTCCTTATGCTTCATGTGAATGTGAAAACCTATGAAATCGGGATGCTTGACCGGCTCTAATCCGTAGGCCGGATCGTAAATTCGCGCGGCTTTCTTACCAATCCAGTAATAGAAATTCTGCTGGGGGGCCGCACTTTTGAATATTCCGTATTTGCGCGCAAGCCGGGAAATACCGTCATTGCCGAATACGGTGATGCCTATAGCCGCTGGCGTAACTTCCCTGCCAATTGCTCTATAATAAAGCGGGCGCAGCGTACCTCTGCGAATGCCGAGCCAGCGCGGCAGCGGATAGGTCGCAGCCATATAAGCCTCAAACTCGGCGATGATCGGGTGGTCATGCGGGAAGTACAAAGCCGACACCCCAACCCGAGAACGATTCTCCCGAGCGAGGTAGGGCTTCGCCGGATCAGGATGAAATTGCTTTAACAGATAGACATCCGTATCCAACCAGACACCCTGCCGGTGTTTCATGAGCATCACACGGAATATGTCGCTGAACTGAACAATCGTGCGCCTCGACCGGAAATTCGGATAATCCGGATCGAGCCGTTTAAAGGCCTGTTCGGGCAAAATGGCATTGGCGTCGAACAACTCCACTCCGGCTGGAACATTCTCAATTGGCGCGTAGGCGAAAAGCTTTACACGCTGCCCGGTCATCACCATGGATGCCAGACAAATGCGGTCAACTTCGCGCAAACGCGCCCCGTACCAGAATGTACAGATATCCATGACCGCCTCCCCATCCACGTTGAAACGCGGCTCGTTATAAGAAAAACTCTAGACTGACGCGGAACATTTGTTCCACATGTTTGACCGCGTCAGACGTTGCGAAAATCACAACTCGATCCTTCGGCTTTATCCGGACATCACCATTCGGGCGGATGACTTGCCCGTCCCGATAAATCGCTCCGATTCTCAACCCCTCTGGCAAGTCCAGATCGCGCAACGGCGCCCCGACAAGCGAAGACGTCTCCAGCGCTTCAGCCTCGATGATTTCCGCCATGTCACGATAAACGCTGTACACAGCGCGAATACGACCACGGCGGACATGCTGCAATATCTTGGAGATCGTAACAGCCTTCGGATTGATGTAGGCGTCGATCCCCACCATATGGGTAAAATCCTGGTAGGCTACAGTGTTAAGTAACGCCATGTTGGACTTACATCCAAGGCGCTTGGCCATGATGCTGGAAAGAATATTGACCTGATCCTGATTGGTCAGCGCTACCATCAGATCCGCATCCTGAATGTCGGCCTCCTGCAACAGATTCTGGTCAAGCGCGCTGCCATGCAGCACCATCGTGCGTTTCAACTGATCGGCAATGGCGAAAGCCCGCTCGTGCTCGCTTTCGATCATCTTGACGCGTGTATGCCATTTACGGTCTTCGATGGCTTTCGCCACATAGAGCCCGATATTCCCTCCACCCGCGATGACGATGCGGTTTGCCTCCGGCTTTTCATGACCGAAAAGCGAGAGTGTACGGCGGACCTGTTCACGCGTCGTGACCACGTAGGCCAGATCGCCCGCATTGAGCTGATCAGACGAGCGTGGAATAAACAGACTATCATTACGCACGACACCGACAACGGTAGCCGCGAGGTCTGGAAATAGATCGGTCAGCTGCCGTAACGGCGTGTTGATGACAGGGCATTCCTCCAGACATTCGATGGCGAGACCGATGATCTTATCGTCCGCAAAGCGCAATACATCGGTAGCGCCCTGGAGCGCGATGCGCCGCAATACGACTTCGCCTACTTCCAGTTCGGGCGAAATAATGACGTCAATCGGCAGGTTCTCGCGTAGAAACAGATCCTGATATTCAGCCTTCAAATAAGACTGCGCACGGATTCGCGCGATCTTGGTCGGAACATTGAAGACCGAATGGGCAACCTGACAGGCCACCATATTGACCTCATCAGACAAGGTAACGGCGATAATCATATCCGCTTCGTCTGCGCCCGCTGCGGCGAGAACGTCGGGTTGCGAGCCGTGGCCAACGAACCCACGCACATCGAGCGTGTCGCGCACGATCTCGATGTGACGGGCGGATGTATCGATGACGGACACGTCGTTTTCTTCGGCAGCCAGCCGCTCGGCAATACCGTAGCCAACCTGCCCTGCCCCGCAGACGATTACCCGCATATTTGCTCCGTCATTCCCTGAACTATCTGACGTTTATACGCCGAGTGATTTCAGTTTGCGATGCAGCGCCGAGCGCTCCATGCCGACAAACTCCGCTGTTCGTGAAATATTACCACCGAAACGATTGATCTGAGCGATCAGGTATTCCTTCTCGAAACGTTCACGCGCTTCGCGCAGCGGCAGGGCCATGATGTGCTGATCGGATTCCGTCGGTGCGCGCGGCAGCGTATCGCCAATTTCCGCCGGCAGCAGATCGGCCGTAATCAGGGCATCAGGGTCGTCACTGCGCGCCAGAATCATCAAGCGCTCCACATTGTTGCGAAGCTGCCGGATATTTCCGGGCCAGCTGTGCGCCTGCAGCACAGCCATGGCGTCGGGACCTATCTTGCGCGGCTTTATGCCAGCCTGCTCCGCAATCTGCAGCATGAAATAATCAACCAGCGACGGAATATCCTCGCGCCGTGCGGCCAGCGCCGGAACCTGGACGGGCACTACGGAAAGGCGATGGAACAAGTCCTCCCGGAACGCGCCTTCGGCGATCATACCTTCCAGATTTTGGGCCGTGGAAGAGATGATGCGTACATCGACCTTCACCCGCTTTGTACCACCTACCCGTTCGAATTGCTGATCGACCAGCACACGCAATATCTTATTCTGTGTTTCGCGCGGCATATCCGCGACTTCGTCGAGATAAAGAATACCGCCATGCGCTTCTTCAAGTGCACCGACCTTGCGCTCTCCGCCATCCATTTCGGTGCCGAACAGCTCAATTTCCATGCGCTCCGGTGTGATGGTGGCGGAATTGAGGGTCACGAACGGGCCGTTGGCGCGCCCCGATTGCGCATGGATCGCGCGTGCGACCAATTCCTTACCGGCACCGGATGGCCCGGTGATCATGATACGGCTGTTGGTCGGAGAAACGCGCTCAATGGTCTGTCGCAGCTGGTTCATGGCAAGTGACGCGCCGATCAGTTCAAGATGGTCACCGCTGCGCTTGCGAAGATTGGAAATCTCACGTTTCAGCTTGGAGGTTTCCAGTGCACGGTCGGCCACCAGAATGAGACGATCGGCCTTGAATGGCTTCTCGATAAAATCGTATGCGCCGCGCCGGATGGCCGAGACTGCCGTTTCGATATTACCGTGCCCGGAAATCATGACAACCGGAAGTTCGGGATGTTGTTTTTTGATTTCATCGAGCAAGGCAAGCCCGTCGAGACGGCTACCCTGAAGCCATATATCCAGAAATACGAGACGCGGCACGCGATCGCCTATCGCCGCGAGAGCGCTGTCCGCATCGAAAGCGGTACGAGTTTCATAACCCTCGTCGCTCAGAATTCCGGCTACCAGCTCCCGAATATCCACTTCGTCGTCAACTACAAGAATATCGGCTGCCATATCAGTTCACCTGTCCAGCTGTCTTACGTTCATCGCTTTCCTCGTTCACGCCGGGCAAACCGGTTGAATCTACGGGAAAGATCATTCGTATCATAGCGCCGCGTCCGTCGTGGAAATCCGCCGGTGCGTCGTGCAATTCAAGATGGCCGCCATGGTCCTCGATAATCTTACGGACGATGGCGAGACCGAGCCCTGTACCCTTTTCGCGTGTGGTCATATATGGCTCCAGCAGTTTCTGGCGATCATCACCGGGCAGGCCCTTACCATTATCGATAACGTCAACAACGAACTGCCCCGGCTTCTTGTAGGAGCGGATGAGAATGTGCCCGTCGTCCCGGCCTTCCTTCGCCACAGCATCGATAGCCTCGCTGGCATTCTTGATGACATTGCCGAAGGCCTGGCCAAGCAGCCGGCTGTCGAACAAACCGGTCAGCGGTTCCGAACCGAAATCTCTTTCGAAACGAATATCGTGACGGCTGACTTCGATCAGGAAGGAGGCTTCGCGTAGTGCCTCCCGCAAATCCAAAGCCCGCATTTCCGGTTTTGGCATACGCGCAAAGGCCGAAAACTCGTCAACCATTCGACCGATGTCGCCCACCTGGCGAATGATCGTATCGGTGCACTGGTCGAAAACCTCACGGTCTTCCGTAATGACTTTCCCATACCGTCGGCGAATGCGTTCCGCAGAAAGCTGGATCGGCGTCAGCGGATTCTTGATCTCATGCGCGATTCTGCGAGCCACGTCCGCCCAGGCGGAGGAGCGTTGCGCTTGCACGAGGTCGGTAATGTCGTCCACTGTCACAACGTAGGAATGATCGTCGGATTCTGCGTCTTCCACTGTCACCTGTACGTTGAACGTGCGCGCAACACCGCCACGCGTCATGCTCACCTGCTCGCGGTGAACCGCGCGTCCGGTGGTTCTGGCCACTTCAAAGGCCTGTCCCACTTCCGGCGCTATGCTGGTCAGGCTTCTGCCAACCGCCTCGTCGGAGGCGACACCGAACATATGTTCGGCGGAACGATTGAGGATGGAAACAGATCCATCGGTATCGATACCGATAACACCTGCCGTGACGCCGGAAAGCACAGCTTCCGAAAAACGTCTACGCTCATCGATCTGATCTTTGGCGGAGACCAGTTCATTGCGCTGGCTTTTCAGTTCCGCGACCATATTGTTAAAGGTGCCGGAAAGCGCCCCGACATCGCCGTCAGACGAACGGACAGGCACAGAAATATCGAGGTTACCCGCTGCGACATCATCCGCCGCGCCGATCAATAGCCGGATCGGACGCACCAGTCGGTCAGCGACTGCGATACCCGTCCAGATTGCGGAAAGAAGCACTATCAACGTCAAGCCGAAATAGAGGAGCGCGAACGCAATCTGGGTTGGAACGCGATTGGCGTCCATTTCCTGATAACGTTTCGTATTCGCTTCCATGAGCCGCATGGAATCGATGATCTGCGGATCGACTGCCCGAATGGTGTAGAGATAAGCGTTGGGTATCTCGCGCATCTTGATGATAGCGCCGACAAAATTGCTGTTGCCGGGCGGAATGATGACCGGCTTGCCATCAGCGGCGGTTTTGAGAGCCTCTTCCGGTGCTGGCGGCAAGCGGGCTTCCGTACCCAGCTGGCTTTTTACAACCACGTCGCCGCTTTCGCGGACAAGAAAGGCACCGAGCAAACCGCGCCCCCGCGCCTGCAACGACATCAGCTGGATAAATCCGCCACGATCAAGGCTGTAGGTCGTGCGCTGCGTGTCGAGATCCTGAAGCATCGAGTAGGTCGTGCTTTGAAGATTACGCCCGGTCTCCAGAATATATGATTGCGACAAACTCATCGACGAGCTGACGATGTCACGCGTATTGGTATCGAACCAGCGGTCGAGACCAAGATTGAGCGTGACGGAAGCGACGATGGCGACAACGATGGCTGGAACTGCGGCAATGAGAGAAAACAGCGCAATTATGCGCACATGAAGCCGCGACGCAGCTTTGCCCAGCCTGCGCGCCGTCATAATCCGGTAAATCTCACGGCAGATAAGCAAAATCAGAAACAGAATTAGCGCAACATTGACGATCACCAGCGCCAAAGTAACAGGGCGATCAGGCGTGATCGGCGTAAGACCAATGAGAATTGCAAATGAAATCGTGGCGGTGATCAGCGCCGAAACGACGGTGATTATGCCCGGCAACGCCAGAAGCCTGCGGCCTTCGCCGCGTGATGATTGCTTCTCAGTTTCCATCTTGGTCGCCAGAATCGCCGTGTCCATGTTAACCATGCTACCCAATACCGTTGCATCTATGCAACGCATTGTGGCGAAAATGCAACGTTTGTTTCCAGCTCAGGCTCCGGTCTTGGTTCCGCGATAGATATTCACCCCGAGTTCCCTGATTTTCTTGCGCAATGTATTGCGGTTAAGCCCCAGGAGATCGGCTGCCTTGATCTGATTTCCACGCGTTGCGGTCAGACAGGCAAGAATAAGCGGATATTCCAGTTCGGCCAGGACACGGTGATAGAGCCCCGGCGGCGGCAAATCAGAACCGAATGAAGCGAAATAACGCTGCATATTTTGCTCGACGGCTTGCGAAATTGTGATGTTTTCGCCGTCGACCGTCGCTGCGGTCGGCATATGTGTGTCCAGACTTATCGTCTCCGCTTTCAATTCGGCTTCGATGATTTCCGGAGAAATTTCGTCCTGCGGATAGAGCGCAGAAAGCCTGCGCACCAGATTTTCCAGTTCACGCACATTGCCCGGCCATGAATAACGGCGCATCAATTCCAAACCGGAATTGGTTATGCGCTTTTCCGGCAAACCTTCTTCTGCGGCCCGTTTGAAAAAATGCCGCACGAGGTCAGGCACATCCTCGCTGCGCTCACGCAATGGTGGAAGGCGCAGCGGCACCACATTCAAACGATAGAACAAATCCTCTCGAAACAGCCCCTGAGCGATAAGCTGACGGAGATCCTTATTCGTCGCCGCCACAATACGCACATCCGTCTTGATCGGGGAGCGCCCGCCGACGGTCATATATTCGCCTTGCTGCAATACGCGCAAAAGGCGGGTCTGCGCCTCCATCGGCATATCCCCGATTTCATCGAGGAAAAGCGTGCCGCCATTGGCTTGCTCAAAACGTCCACTCGAACGGTTCTGTGCACCGGTGAAGGCCCCTTTTTCATGGCCGAAAAGCTCGGATTCGATCAGGTCACGCGGAATAGCCGCCATATTGATGGCAACAAACGGACCGCGACGACGGCGACCAAACTCATGCAGCGCGCGGGCGACGAGCTCCTTGCCCGTGCCGGATTCGCCCGTTACCATGACGGTAAGATCCGTTTGCATCATACGCGCCAGAACACGGTAGATTTCCTGCATGGCGGGAGAACGGCCTACCAGCGGCATATTCTCCGCCTGTTCGTCCATGAGTGAAGATACGGGCTTGTTTTTAGGTTCAGAGAGCGCTCGTCCGACAATATTGATCAGTTCGGTCAGGTCGAAAGGCTTCGGCAGATATTCATAAGCTCCGGCTTCCGATGCACGAATTGCCGTCATGAAGGTATTTTGCGCGCTCATGACCACGACAGGCAGATCAGGCCGCATTTTCTTGATGCGCGGCAGCAGATCGAATGCGTTTTCGTCCGGCATCATGACATCGGTGATGACCAGATCCCCGTCACCGGCAGCCACCCAACGCCAGAGCGAAGCAGCATTCGACGTGATGCGCACCTCATAACCCGCGCGAGACAGAGCCTGATTGAGCACGGTGCGGATTGCTGCATCATCATCGGCCACCAATATTGTTCCCGAGGGACGTCCCGCGATCATGCATCATCTCCGATTTCTTCAGGCATACCCTCACTCATGTCATCGAAGGCTGGCGAACCTTTCCAAGCTGGCATGAGAACACGAAATGTGGTGCGTGACGAATGACTGTCACATTCGATTATACCGCCATGGTCGCCGATGATCTTGGCAACCAGCGCCAGCCCCAATCCGGAACCGTTGGTCTTTGTTGTGACAAAAGGATCGAATAGGTGCGCCAGCATATCCTGCGGCACTCCCGGTCCGTTATCGTGCACGCAGAACTCGAGCGGCAACGCCACTCGGTCGCGCGCACCGGGTACTTGCAGCCAAATGCCGGGACGATAAGCGGTGGAAAGAACGATTTCTCCACCGTCGCGGCTAACAATCGCTTCTGCAGCATTCTTCACCAGGTTGAGAAAAACCTGCACGAGCTGATCGCGATTGGCGAAAACCGGCGGCAATGACGGGTCATAATCCTCGATGAAGCGTATGCGCCGGGCAAATCCGTTGCTGGCGATTGCCTTCACGTGATCGAGCACCGCATGGATATTCACCGCGCTCCGTTCAATTGGTCGCTCGTCGGAGAATACTTCCATCCGATCGACCAACGAGACGATCCGGTCCGTTTCGTCGGTGATAAGACGGGCAAGCGCGCGATCTTCGTCGTCAACCACCTGTTCCAAAAGTTGCGCAGCGCCTCGAATACCGGAAAGCGGATTCTTGATTTCATGCGCAAGCATCGAAGCCAATCCCGTCACGGAACGGGCGGCGCCGCGATGGGTCATTTGACGATCGATCTTTTCCGCCATGGTTTTTTCCTTGAACAGGATCACCACAGCGCCCGGCATTTCTGCCGCAGGCGCGACATAAATATCGACAATACGCTCTGCACCCAGCCGAGGTGAAGAAACATCGACGCGATACTCGTTTACCGGCATCTGGCTGGTGCGAACCTGATCGACCAGTGCCAGAAGCGGACTACCGAAAGGCAGGAACATATCCAACCGGTTGCGGGCCAGAATGACCGAACCGGACCGGAAAAACTGCTCGGCTTCCAGATTGGCATAAATGATGTGGTTATCTGCTCCGGCCATGATGACCGGCTGAGTGATTGCATCCAGCACGATGGAAGGGATGCTGCTGTCCGTTTCACCCCTATCGCGCATCAGGCGACCTTTCGGAGTGTGTCAGTATTATCTGCTTCACGCATGAAAATATGGTGCAAGGTTTCTATCACTGCGGAGGGCTCGGTCAATGACATCACCTCAGCCTTATAGCGAGATAAGGACCCGCCTCCTGCGTGGCACTCCAGATACCAGCCCAGATGCTTGCGGGCGTGCCGAATGCCGGTTTTGCTACCATAATGGTCGAGCATATCTTCGTAATGTCTTATAATATAATCAAGAATTTCAGCCCTTGATTGCGGCGCGAAATCGCGCCCGGCAATTGCACCTGCCAGCCATGGCTGCCCGTAGGATGCACGCCCGACCATGACCGCATCGGCACCGGAACGACGCAAGATTTCCTCGGCATCCTGCCGGGACGAAACATCTCCATTGGCAACAAGAGGAATTTTTACCGCATCACGGACAGCACGGATAGCATCCCAATCGGCATTGCCTTCATAAAACTGGCACCGTGTGCGCCCATGGACGGTAACCATTGCAATACCGGCGTCTTCCGCTCGTCTGGCCAACTCAGGCGCATTAATACTGTTGTCGTCCCAGCCAAGTCGCATCTTGAGCGTAACAGGAACCTTAACGGCCGTAACGGTCGCTTCAATCAGCGTCATGGCGTGATCGAGATTGCGCATCAGGGCCGAGCCCGAATAACCGCCTGTTACCTTCTTCGCCGGGCATCCCATATTGATGTCAATGACGTCCGCGCCCTCGCCTTCCGCGATTTTCGCAGCCTCACCCATCCAGTGCGCTTCACGACCGGCAAGCTGGACGACATGCGTCCCAAGCCCTTCACCGGAAAGCCGTAACATGCTTTCCTTATGGCGATTACAGAGTTCAGCGCTCGCCACCATTTCCGAAACCACCATACCAGCACCCGCTTCGGCCGCACGCCTACGAAACGGCAGATCGGATACGCCGGACATAGGAGCAAGGAAAACGCGATTTTTGAGCGCTACACCGCGTATATTCAAAGGCTGATCAAGCAGATTCACTAACAAATGCCTATTTTATGTGCATGGTTTAATTAGCATACAGTTTAATCATCCCGCATACCGAACGCAAGGAAAAGCGTGCTCCAAACATGATAAATCAATTGCTGTCTGGCATTTGTCGGCGCAAGGCATTATTCGGCTTACAAACATGAATTGAGCATATGCAACCTTTGGCAGGGGTAAAGATCATTTCAAAGGCAGCGGCAGTCATTGTAGCAGCCGGTCGCGGCGAGCGGGCGGGACAGAGCGTCGAAGGACCGAAACAGTATCGGCTTATAGGCGGTCAAGCTGTTCTTGCACGCACTTTACGCGCCTTTATTGATTGCCCTTTGGTGGATAAGATCGTTGTGGTTATCCATCCTGATGATCATGCACTTTACGAGCGTGCAATCCCTGAAAAATCTGAAGATGTGATTACCGTAACCGGAGGCCCGACCCGTCAGGAATCCACCCGGCTGGGGTTGCTGGCCCTGCGTGATTTTGCGCCGCAACATGTTATGATCCATGACGGTGTGCGTCCCTTCATCGGGCCGTCTCTCCTGGAAAGGATCATCGACAATCTCACACCACTGAAAGGCGTGCTTCCGGCACTTGCCGTTTCAGATACGCTGAAGCAGTCCACTGCCGACGGTATGGTGAAAACAACCGTCCCGCGCACTGGCCTGTTTGCTGCGCAAACGCCACAGGCTTTTCCCTTTGCGCCTATTCTTGAAGCGCATGAAAAGGCCTTTTCCACCAACCACACCGACTTTACCGACGACGCCGCAATTGCAGAATGGCATGGCATTCCAGTGCGAATTATCGAGGGCTCGGCGGATAACACGAAACTCACCTGGGCAAAGGATATAGAAATGGCTGACAAGCGCCTGCGGCAAGAACATTCCGCCTTCCCCGACGTCCGCACTGGCAATGGCTATGACGTGCACTCCTTCGAGCCGGGCGATTATGTCACGCTCTGCGGCGTGAACATTCCACACGAAGCAAAACTTAATGGTCATTCCGACGCGGACGTGGCGCTTCACGCGCTCACCGACGCGCTGCTGGCAACGCGCGGCGCTGGCGATATCGGCACGCATTTCCCGCCTTCCGATCCGCAATGGAAGGGCGCTGCCTCTCATATTTTCGTGGAATATGCCGCAAAGGTCGTCCGTGAAGCCGGTGGCCGCATTGCCAATGTGGACGTGACTCTGATCTGCGAAGCGCCAAAAATCGGCCCGCATCGCGCGGCCATGACCCAGGCTCTTTGCGACATGCTTGGCATCGCCGCCGACCGCGTATCGGTCAAGGCAACCACCAATGAAAAGCTGGGCTTCGTGGGGCGGCGCGAGGGCATCGCGGCAATTACGACAGCAACCGTCATTTATCCCGGCGAGGTGCCGGAATGAGTGCGCTCATCGCCGAAGGGAAAGCTGTTGTGGTTCTGGAAGCCTGCCGCAAGACAGGTATCATGATCGCGACAGCGGAATCTTGCACCGGGGGGCTGATCGCCGGTGCCTTGACCGACATTGCGGGTTCGTCCGACGTCGTGGACCGCGGTTTCGTAACCTATTCCAACGAGGCCAAGAATGAGATGATCGGCGTGCCGATGGAGCTGATCGACCGTTTTGGCGCAGTTTCCAAAGAAGTTGCGATTTCCATGGCTGAAGGTGCACTCCAGCATTCGCGTGCGGATATCAGTGTTGCCGTGACCGGCATTGCTGGCCCCGGCGGCGGATCAGAGGCAAAGCCGGTCGGTCTCGTTCACATTGCTTCGGCGCGTAAAGGCTACCCCACCTTGCAGCGCGAATACCGCTTCGGTCCGAAAAGCCGCACGGAAATACGCCACGTCACCGTTGTGTCCGCACTTGAACTGGTTCTGAAAAACCTTCAGGCGACGCCGTAGATCTGATCCGCGCGCCTTTCGAAGGCTTCCGAGAATTTACGGAAGGCAAGATCGAACATCGATCCCATCAAAATGCCGAGCGTTCGGCTTTTGAACTCGTAATCAATGAAAAACTCGACATCGCATTCGGAACCGTCGCCAACCGGCTTGAAAGTCCAGCGGTTGTCCAGATAGCGGAACGGACCATCGAGATATTTCACATCGATGACGTTCTCCTCCGGCTTCAACAGTACCTGGCTGGTGAACGTTTCACGGATCAGCTTGTAACCGACCGTCATATCGGCAATGAGCAACGCTTTTCCATCACGTTCCTTACGAGAGCGGATAGACAGCGCTTCGCACATGGGCAGGAATTGCGGATAACTTTCGACATCCGCCACAAGCGCGAACATCTGCTCGGCCTGGTGGTGCGCCCGCCTGACGGTCGTGAACTGCGGCATGGCTTACGATGCTCGCGCTGCGATCTGCGCTTCACGCGCAGCTCTCAGTTTAGCGAAGTCATCGCCAGCGTGATGCGATGAGCGTGTCAACGGGCTGGAGGCGACCAGAAGAAAGCCTTTGGTCCTGCCGATTGTTTCAAAAGATTTGAATTCATCGGGCGTCACAAAACGAATGACCGGGTGGTGCTTGCGTGTCGGCTGCAGATATTGACCAATGGTCATGAAATCCACGTCAGCGGAACGCAGATCGTCCATCAGCTGCAGGATTTCATTTCTCTCTTCGCCAAGACCGACCATGATGCCGGATTTCGTGAAGATCGTTGGATCGAGTTCCTTCACACGCTGCAACAGACGGATGGAATGGAAATAGCGCGCGCCCGGGCGTACCTTGAGATATCTGGACGGTACGGTTTCCAGATTGTGATTGAACACATCGGGGCGAGCCTTGACCACCACCTCAAGCGCGCCTTCTTTGCGCAGAAAATCAGGCGTCAGAATTTCAATCGTGGTTGCTGGGGCCGCTTCGCGAATGGCCAGAATGACGTCCGCAAAATGCTGCGCACCACCATCGGCCAGATCGTCGCGGTCCACCGAAGTGATGACCACATGGGTCAGCCCCATCTGCTTGACAGCCTTGGCCACATTCTCCGGCTCGTTCGGATCAAGGGCGGTCGGAATGCCGGTTGAGACATTGCAGAAGGCGCAGGCACGCGTGCAGATCTCACCCATGATCATAAAGGTTGCGTGCTTCTTCTCCCAGCACTCACCGATATTCGGGCAGCCTGCTTCCTCGCAAACGGTGACAAGCTTGTTGGACCTGACGATCTCGCGCGTCTCATTATAGCCACGCGAAACAGGTGCCTTGACGCGAATCCAGTCCGGCTTCTTCAGGACTTCGTTGTCAGGACGATGTGCCTTTTCAGGGTGTCGCTGACGCTTGCTCTGGTTCACCGTATCGAGAACTGTAACCATGCTATTTCCTGCCTATCCGGAACTCTTTCCAAACAACCTTGGAATGACCCTAAATTTCGGTCCGGTCCTAATGTTTCGCTCGCACCATGTCAACTTGAGCAGTTTCCACTCATCGCCGCGCGGCCAGTCCCAGCGCCCGGAATACCAACGCCCAGATCAATCCGAATACGAGACCACCCAGTCCAAGAGCAATCGTCAACGTCCAGACGCCATACCAACCGGCGATCGCCATTCCGTTTACCGATATGGTGTTTCCGCCAAGAAGGCTCAAGACACCAACCGTGAAGCCGAGCGTCGAGCCGACGACCGTGCACCATTTTATGATTGGCCAGGCGGCGCGCCGCCATGGCCCTCCATTCTCGATAAGCGGAATGCGCGTCTCCTTTTCGGACTATGCGTTCAGCACACGGCCATAAGCATCCAGAACGCTTTCCTTCATCATTTCGGAAAGGGTCGGATGAGGGAAGACTGAATGCATCAGTTCTTCCTCGGTGGTTTCCAGATTCATCGCGATGACAAATCCCTGAATAAGCTCGGTCACTTCTGCACCAACCATATGGGCACCGAGCAGCTGGCCGGTCTTCTTGTCGAAGATCGTCTTGACCAGACCCTGGTCTTCACCGAGCGCGATTGCCTTGCCGTTCGCCGCAAAGGAATACCGGCCGACACGAATGTCCAAGCCCTGCTCTTTCGCCCTTGCTTCGGTAAGTCCCACCGAGGCAACCTGCGGATTGCAATAGGTGCAGCCAGGAATCTTGCTTTTGTCGAGCGGATGAACATTTGGCAGACCGGCGATTTTCTCAACGCAGATCACGCCTTCATGCTCGGCCTTGTGTGCCAGCATCGGCGGACCAGCAACATCGCCGATAGCATAGATGCCTTCAACATTGGTCTTGCCGTAGCCATCAATGACGACGCAGCCGCGATCCGTCTTCACGCCAAGTGTTTCCAGGCCGAGGTTCTCGATGTTTCCCTGAACGCCGACAGCCGAAATCATGCGGTCGACGGTAAGCTTCTCAGCCTTGCCGTCCTTGGTTTCAATATGGGCGGTCACGTTGTTCGCGCCCTTCTCGACCTTCGACACCTTGGCATCGGTAATGATCTTGAGGCCGCGTTTTTCCAGCTGCTTGCGGGCGAGTGCGGAAATTTCGGCGTCTTCCACCGGCATAATCTGCGGCATCAGCTCCACAACCGTCACATCGACGCCCATATCGTGATAGAAAGATGCAAATTCTATGCCGATCGCACCCGACCCCATTACGACCATCGATTTCGGCAAATCCTGTGGAACCATGGCTTCGAAATAGGTCCAGATCAGCTTGCCATCTGGTTCGATACCGGGCAGCGAACGCGGACGCGCGCCAGTAGCAACGATAATATTCCTGGCCTTGTAGCTGCCCTCACCCAGCACGCCCTTGGGCACCGGATTCTGCGGCTGCATGGGCTGCTTGGACGATTTTCCGACCGAAATTTCAGCTGGATTGCTGCCCGATGCGGCCTTGACGAGCTTTGCTTCGCCCCAGATTACATCGATCTTGTTTTTCTTCATGAGAAAGGCGACGCCGCCGTTGAGGCGGGCCGACACACCGCGCGAACGCTGGACGACAGCCTTGACGTCGGGTGTTATCGTGCCTTCCAGCTTGAGACCATAATCCTTGGCATGTTCGCCGAAATGCAGGATTTCAGCCGAGCGCAACAGCGCCTTGGTCGGAATACAGCCCCAGTTCAGGCAAATGCCGCCCAGATGCTCGCGCTCGACGATAGCCGTCTTGAGGCCAAGCTGGGCTGCACGGATCGCGGTGACATAACCGCCCGGTCCCGAGCCGATAACAATAACGTCGTAAATTTCGGCCATATCGTCCTGCCTTTGCTCAGTTCACTTCTCGGGTGAGCAGCACCCAGTCGTGTCTTTTGTCCTGCCCAACGCGTTCTATCGCTTCGAGCCGCTCAATTTCCTTGAAACCATGGGCGCCGTAAAGGGAAAGCGCCACATCGTTGTGGCTTTCGGTTATCAGGCTGATTGCCGGATTGCCGTTCCCGCGCGCCAGGTCGATTTCGTTGGCAACGAGCGCGCGACCGATAGCTTTGCCGCGAAACTCCCGATAAACGCCAACGCTGTCGATGAATCTGTTGCCGATGACCTTTCGCTGCATTCCGATCAACTGATCCAAAACAGGGTGCTTTGGAGAATGATCGTTAAGGCTTTGATCCAAGGTGAAACCGATAGAAAGTCCGGCAATGTCGCCGTCCCATTCTGCAATGGTCGTGCTTTGCCAACCTTCGGCTCCATTGGCGCGCATATATTGCCGCCCCTGTTCCATGGCAGTTTCGGCTCGCCCATCGACGACAGCCCCGTACCAAAGCCAGGACGCGAAACCATGCGAAGAGATATCGACAAGAATGGCGATCTCGGCGGCTTCGCGGCGTTCAGCCGGTCGTAGGTTCAGTAGTCCAGCCATTCAAAAACCTCAGGCGCCGGTTCAGATTGAACGCGACGCCCTTGAAGTTGACGATCAGACCAGCATGCCCATCGGGTTTTCGATGTGACGCTTGAAGGCCTGTGCGAGTTCGGCAGCGAGTGCGCCATCGACTGCACGATGGTCGGTGGAAAGAGTTACAGACATAACAGTCGCAACCTTGATTTCACCGTTCTTGACCACGGCACGCTGTTCGCCCGCACCGATTGCGAAAATGGTCGCGTGCGGCGGATTGATGATCGCGGCAAAATCCTTGACTCCGAACATGCCGAGATTGGAAACGGAGGTCGAACCACCCTGATACTCTTCAGGCTTCAGCTTGCGATCTCGCGCACGCTTGGCAAGGTCCTTCATCTCGTTGGAGATGGCGGACAGTGTCTTCGATTCCGACTGACGAACGATAGGCGTAATCAGGCCACCCGGAATGGATACGGCAACGCCGACATCCGCTCGCTTGTGCTTGACCATGCCGCCTTCTGTCCAGGAGACGTTGGCTTCAGGCACGTCACGCAGCGCTAGTGCCGTCGCCTTGATGACCATATCGTTGACAGAAAGCTTGTAGGCTGGAACCTCGCCCTTCTCCGTCTTGATCATTGGTGCTGCGGCATTGATCTGCGAGCGCAGAGCCAGAAGCGCGTCCAGTTCGCAATCAATCGTCA
The DNA here is from genome assembly GCF_014253075.1 of Ochrobactrum sp. CM-21-5. GTDB lineage: Bacteria > Pseudomonadota > Alphaproteobacteria > Rhizobiales > Rhizobiaceae > Brucella. The sequence goes on along the minus strand of NZ_JACLZJ010000001.1, from coordinate 1,424,453 downwards.
GATAGAAATGCGGAACAGTCTGCTTCGATTCCACCAGACGGCGGGCAATCGTCTTGCGCATACCATCGTGCGGCACGATTTCGTAAGAGCCTTCCTCAAAGAGCTTGAGGACAGCATCATCCGACATTGGCTTGGGTGCAGTTGCTGCCGCTTCCGCCTTCGGCGAAGCAGCCTTGGCGCTGCCCGAAGTAATAGCACCCTCAACGTCGCGCTGAACCACACGGCCATACGGGCCGGTTCCCTTCACAGCAGCGATATCGACACCTGCATCCTTGGCGATACGGCGGGCAAGCGGAGAGGCGAATACGCGCTCACCCTTGTTCACGACAGGTGCAGCAGGTGCCGTAGCGGGCTTTTCGCTCTTGGCTAGGGCCGGAGCCGCAGCGGCAGGCGCCGCTTCTGCCTTCTGCGTTTCGGCCTTGGCTTCCGCTTTCGGCGCGGCAGCGCCGCCCTCGGCAGCTGCGGCGACGTCCTCGCCTTCTTCGGCGAGAACGGCTATCAGCGCATTGACCTTCACGCCTTCGGTGCCAGCCGGGACGACGATCTTTGCGACCGTCCCCTCGTCAACGGATTCCACTTCCATCGTGGCCTTGTCGGTTTCGATCTCGGCGATAACATCGCCGGGAGCGACCTTGTCGCCTTCCTTGACCAGCCACTTGGACAAGTTGCCTTCTTCCATCGTCGGAGAAAGCGCTGGCATGGTGATATTGATCGGCATGTCCAGACCCTTTCGTTACGCGGTATAGGTAACGGTTTTAACCGCTTCGACCACTTCGGCAACGCTCGGAAGCGCCAGCTTTTCCAAGTTTGCAGCATAAGGCATTGGAACGTCCTTGCCAGCAATGGTCAGGATCGGTGCGTCGAGATAGTCGAATGCCTGCTGCATGACGCGGGTGGCAATTTCAGTGCCAACGGAAGACTGCGGGAAACCCTCTTCCACAGTTACAAGACGACCGGTCTTCTTGACCGATTCCACGACTGTCGGAATATCCATCGGACGAATCGTGCGCAGATCGATGACTTCAACGTCGATACCCTGCTCAGCCAGTTCTTCCGCTGCCTTCACTGCATAGGTCATGCCGATGCCGAAGGATACGATGGTGGCGTCCTTGCCCTGCTTGTGAATGCGGGCCTTGCCAATGGGCAGAACGAAATCGTCAATCTTCGGTACGTCGAAATGGTGACCGTAAAGAATTTCGTTTTCGAGGAAAATCACCGGGTTCGGATCGCGGATAGCAGCCTTGAGCAAGCCTTTGGCGTCGGCAGCCGTATAAGGCATGACGACCTTGAGACCCGGAATGTGGCTGTACCAGGCGGCAAAACATTGTGAATGCTGTGCAGCGACGCGAGCTGCGGCGCCCGAAGGACCGCGGAACACCATCGGCGCGCCCATTTGGCCACCCGACATATAGAGCGTCTTGGCGGCGGAGTTCACGATCTGGTCAATTGCCTGCATGGCAAAGTTGAACGTCATGAATTCGACGATCGGACGCAGGCCTGCAAAAGCTGCGCCGACGCCGACGCCTGCAAAACCATGTTCGGTAATCGGCGTATCGACAACGCGCTTCGGACCGAATTCGTCCAGAAGACCCTGAGTGATCTTGTAAGCGCCCTGATATTCAGCAACTTCTTCACCCATGATGAAGACGGTCGGGTCACGACGCATTTCTTCAGCCATGGCATCACGCAGCGCTTCACGCACTGTCGTGGACACCATTTCCGTCCCGGCAGGAATATCCGGATCAGCTGCAACATCCAGCATTGGCGCCTTCGGCGCAGCCGGAATAGCGTCAGGCTTAACAGCATCAGACTTGGCATCCTCAGCCTTCGTCTCTTCCTTGGGCGCTTCGCTCTTGGCAGGCGCAGCATCGTCGGCGCTTTCGCCGTCACCAAGAAGAACGGCAATCGGCGTATTGACCTTCACGCCTTCCGTACCTTCGGCAACGAGCAGCTTGCCCAGTGTGCCTTCATCGACAGCTTCGACTTCCATCGTAGCCTTGTCGGTTTCGATTTCAGCGATCACATCGCCGGACGTAACCTTGTCGCCTTCTTTCTTGAGCCATTTGGAGAGCTTGCCCTCTTCCATGGTCGGGGAAAGTGCGGGCATGAGAATTTCTACTGGCATGACAACATCTTCCTCGAACTAGAGCAGAATATCCGTGTAGAGCTCGGAGACATCCGGCTCTGGATCGTTTTGAGCGAAATCAGCAGAATCAGCGACAATGTCGCGGATTTCCTTGTCGATTTCCTTCAGCTCTTCTTCGGTTGCCCAGCCCTTGTCGATCAGACGCTGCTTAACCTGCTCGATAGGATCGTGTTCGGAGCGCATCTTCTGCACTTCTTCCTTCGAGCGATACTTCGCCGGATCCGACATCGAATGGCCGCGATAGCGATAGGTCTGCATATCGAGAATGATCGGGCCCTTGCCGGAGCGCGCCCACTCCACCGCGAGATCCCCAGCGGCCTTGACCGCGCGGACATCCATGCCGTCTACCTGAATACCAGGGATATTGAACGAAAGACCGCGTTTGGAGAAATCCGTTTCCGCCGACGAGCGGGAAACAGAGGTCCCCATCGCATAGCGGTTGTTCTCGATGACGTAGACAACCGGAAGCTTCCATAGCGACGCCATATTGAAGCTTTCGTAGACTTGTCCCTGATTCGAGGCGCCATCACCGAAATAGGTCAGCGATACGTTGTCGTTGTCGCGATAGCTGTTGGCGAAAGCCAGACCGGTTCCAAGCGAAACCTGTGCGCCAACGATGCCGTGCCCGCCGTAGAAATTCTTTTCCTTGGAGAACATATGCATGGAACCGCCTTTACCCTTGGAAAGGCCGCCACGACGTCCGGTCAGTTCGGCCATCACACCGCGCGGGCTCATCCCTGCAGCAAGCATATGACCGTGGTCACGGTAAGCGGTGATTACCTGATCACCTTCTTTCAGCGCCATCTGCATGCCTACAACGACAGCTTCCTGTCCGATGTAGAGATGGCAGAAGCCGCCGATGAAACCCATACCATAAAGCTGACCTGCCTTTTCTTCGAAACGCCGAATCAACAGCATCTCGCGATAAGCTTCCAGCTCCTGCTTTTTTTCGAAATTTGCCGGCGCAGGTGCCTTGGGTGCATTAATAGAAGACGCCTGCGTTTTGCCAGCAGGCGCCTTTTTAGCCCTCGGTGCCATATCTCGCTCCCTAAATTGTCGTTCTATTGTGACGTTATACGGGCATATCACAAGATACAATATGCACCCAGAGCATAGCTGCTATGCTGCCAAACCCTTAAAAACATGTCACAAAAAGGCAATTAACCGGAATTCAGTTAATTCGATCTGTCTTCCTTTGAGTTGATAATTGTCAACTCATCAGGATGAGAGAGATTAAGCGCTCTGCGAGCCTGCTCGTCAAGCATATCCTTTTCGATCGTGCCATCACGCAAAAGTGCGACACGTTTTTCAAGCGCCAGACGTTCGGAGGCTATCTTTTCCAGTTTTTTGGAGAGGAGCGACTTTTGTTCCTCCAGCTGGATACGGGCATACAAGCCATATTCGCCGTGATAGGCATGAAATCCGAAATAGCTCAGAAACGCAGCCGTCAAAATGGGCAGAACAAAGCGTCCGCGGATGGATTTACGTTTCTGCTTGGTCCACATTTCAGCTTCCTTCCCGGATATGTTACGCGGCGGCGAATCTCGATCATCGCTGTCAATCCGTACCCTACAATCAAGCATTATTTTGCTTAACAGAGGTTTACTGAAGCTACACTCAGCGAACGGTTCATCGGATTTCATTAACAAAGCCAGCGAATCAAATAACAGCAGAACGAATCGCTCTGGGAAAATAAAAGGCAACCGAATCAAATCCGGTTGCCTGGAGCGCTTCCCCGCTTAAACGGAATTATCAGAACCGGTGCATCTCGCCGCTTTCAAACGTCAAGAATTGTGGCAAAACCACCGAAGATCATCCGCTTTCCGTCGAAAGGCATCTCATTGCCCATTGCTTTCATTCGCGGATCGCTCATCATTTTCTGGTTGGTGGAATCGCGCGTGGCCTTGTCGGGGTATTCAAACCACGAGAACACCACATCCTCGTCGGGTTCCGCCTGTACCGCACGCCTGAAATCTGTCACCTTTCCATCAGGGACATCATCACCCCAGGCCTCGACCATGCGGACCACCCCAAACTCCTTGAGCAAAGGCGCAGCGGCGGCGGCGTGTTTGCGATATTTTTCTTTGTTGGCTCTAGGAACCGGAACTACGAAGCCTTCAATGTAAGCCATTTCTCTCTCCCGTTCGTTATCCCGCATCAGCATGTTCACAACGATAACTTCACCCGAAAGCGGAACAGCCAACGCCGGTCAATATGCATTGATATCAATATAATAAATTAATGAGATTGACAACTGCCCATCACCTGCGGACGTTTCGGGATAACATTTCACCGGCACACAAGCCGCAGTACAACTAGTTACTTATGTATAATAAACTAAATATGTAAATTTTTAATACTTACAACCAATTATACGTAAAACTATGTGAAGAATGGATAGTCATAATGAATGAGAATCTCGTAAAACGTCTCGCATGCATTATTATATCTTTGTTCCCTGCATTATGGGGTTTATTCAGCTTCTTGAATAATACTGCGGATTTCTCGGGTACGGCTCAAAATGCAGTCGCGCCGCTTCTTGCAATGACAGATACTTACGGCAATCCTGCCCAGACATGGCGGGCTATTACCGCGGGATGGGCACCCTATGCCGGGCTGGCTGGCATCACTCTGATGGAAACCCTGGCGGGTCTTTTCGCCACTGTCGGAGTGATCAAAATGGTCGGCAATATCGGACGCAGCTATGTCGATTTCGCCAGAGGCAAAGCCTGGGCAATGCTTGGCGCCTTATGCGCTATAGCCGTATGGGGACTCGGCTTCATGGTGGTAGCTGGCGACTGGTTCATGGCGTGGCAGGCAAAGGAAGATCCGTTGAATACCCAGCTTGGGGCCTTGATCTATTCCTTGCCCTGCATGATGGCTCTCGTCGTGTTGATGCTGCACAAGGAGACAGCCGAATAATGTTGTTCGGATATTCCGTTCCATCGAAGCATGTCTTGCCAAAAAGAAAAACGGCGGCTTTCAAGCCGCCGTTTTCTAAATCTTATCAACCAAAATCAAAGGAACTTCAGTGCACTGCGCCCCGCGTAACGGGCCTGCTTGCCAAGTTCTTCTTCGATGCGAATAAGCTGGTTGTATTTTGCCGTGCGGTCGGAGCGAGCCAGCGAGCCAGTCTTGATCTGACCGCAGTTGGTGGCAACGGCCAAATCAGCAATGGTTGAATCTTCGGTTTCGCCCGAACGATGCGACATCACAGCCGTATAACCGGCCTTATGCGCAGTTTCGACGGCATCCAGCGTTTCGCTGAGCGAACCGATCTGGTTAACCTTCACGAGAATCGAGTTGGCGACGCCCATACGGATACCATCGCGCAAACGCGCCGAATTGGTGACGAAAAGATCGTCGCCAACGAGCTGGCACTTGTCACCAACGAGGTCGGTCAAATATTTCCAACCTTCCCAATCGTCCTCTGCCATACCGTCTTCGATAGAAACAATCGGATAGTCGCCCACGAGCTTCGCGAGATATTTGGCTTGCGCCTTCGGATCGCGGGTCTTGCGTTCGCCTTCGTATACGTAGTTACCGTCCTTGAAGAATTCCGTCGAAGCGCAGTCGAGGCCGATCGCGATATCGTCACCGGGCTTGAATCCGGCCTTCTCGATCGATTCCATGACGAAATCGAGCGCAGCCTGCGCGCTCTTCAGATTAGGCGCGAAACCACCCTCGTCACCGACATTGGTGTTGTGACCAGCATCCTTGAGGCGCTTCTTGAGGGTGTGGAAAACTTCCGCACCGTAACGCACGGCTTCACGAATGGACGATGCGCCAACCGGCAGGATCATGAATTCCTGAAAGTCGATCGGATTATCGGCATGTGCGCCCCCATTGATGATGTTCATCATAGGCACGGGCAGGATATGCGCGTTGGCACCCCCTACATAGCGATAAAGCGGCAGTCCGGTTGCCTGGGCGGAAGCCTTGGCGACAGCCAGCGAAACGCCGAGAATAGCATTGGCGCCGAGATTGCCCTTGTTCGCAGAACCATCGAGGTCGATCATGGTCTGATCGATGAGAAGCTGGTTTTCCGCTTCCATACCTGCAATGGCGTCAAAAATCTTGCCATTGACCGCTTCCACGGCCTTCTCCACGCCCTTGCCCAGATAGCGGCTTCCGCCATCGCGCAGTTCAACAGCCTCATGCGCGCCGGTAGATGCGCCCGACGGCACGGCAGCGCGGCCGAAAGAGCCATCTTCAAGCACTACGTCCACTTCGACGGTCGGGTTGCCGCGGCTATCAAGAATTTCGCGGCCGACGATGTCGATGATTGCAGTCATAGGAGCCAGTCCTTCCCTATAGATTGCCCCGCCAGATCCACGGAGCGCTGAACAAATCCGATGCGGCCACTTCTTAGCGCATAATCCTGAAAGTTTGCAGACATTTCAGAAAAGAATATGCGTATGGCCCACTTTAAGCATCAGCCACAGTTAAAACGCAGCGAAAATGATCTAAACAAACAAAAGGCGGAGGAGAATCCCCCGCCTTGTCAGCTTCTCAACGAACGCTTTAAAGCTCTTTGGCGATGCGGTCGAAAGCCATCAGCTTTTCGAGCAATGCCGCCATTTTGTCGATAGGGACCATGTTCGGCCCGTCGGAAGGAGCGTTGTCCGGGTCCTGATGCGTTTCAATGAAGAGGCCCGCCACACCAACAGCAACGGCTGCGCGCGCCAGCGTTTCGACGAATTCGCGCTGCCCGCCTGAAGAGCCGCCCTGCCCGCCCGGCTGCTGCACTGAATGAGTCGCATCGAAAACCACTGGCGAACCGAAACCTGCCATGATCGGCAGCGAGCGCATATCGGAAACAAGCGTGTTGTAACCGAAGGATGCGCCGCGCTCGGTGGCGAGCACATTCGGATTGCCGCTTTCCGTGATCTTCGCGAGGACATTCTTCATGTCCCAGGGGGCGAGAAACTGACCTTTCTTCACATTCACTACGCGACCGGTATTCGCAGCCGCGATCAAGAGATCGGTCTGACGGCAAAGGAAAGCCGGAATCTGGAGCACATCAACAACGGGGGCAACTGCGGCGCATTGCTCTTCCGTATGAATATCGGTGAGAACCGGAAAGCCGAACTCCTTCTTGAGATCGGAGAAGACTTCCATAGCCGTTTCAAGTCCGATGCCGCGCTGCGCCTTGAGCGAGGTGCGGTTGGCCTTGTCAAAGCTCGACTTGTAAACCAGCCCGATGCCCAGCTTGTCGGTAATTTCCTTCAGGCGTCCAGCCATGTCGAACGCATGGTCGCGCGTCTCCATCTGGCAAGGTCCCGCGATCAACGCGAAAGGCCCATCGTTGGAGAATGTAACATTACCGACTTTGACAGATGGATTGGCAGTCGCCATGACCTAGACCTCGATTTATTGAATGCCTTGCAGGCACCTTATCTGGCGTACGCTTTCATCAAAAACAAGGCGCACAAACGAAACGCGCCCCAGAGGGGCGCGGTAAACACTTTATACGAGCCGGCTTTGCTCGATGGCCGCCTCGATAAACGAGGCGAATAACGGATGTGGCTCGAACGGACGCGATTTCAGTTCCGGGTGGTACTGAACGCCGATGAACCACGGATGATCCGGATATTCGACCGTTTCGGGCAGAACGCCATCCGGCGACATGCCGGAGAAGACCAGACCGCAACTTTCGAGGCGATCCTTATAATCGACATTCACTTCATAGCGATGACGATGACGTTCCGAAATCTCGGTGGAGCCGTAGATCTTCGCGATATGCGTTCCCGCTTTAAGCGTGGATTCATAAGCGCCAAGACGCATCGTTCCGCCAAGATCGCCAGCCTTCGTGCGCTTTTCGAGCATATTGCCCTTCAGCCATTCCGTCATCAGGCCGACGACAGGCTCCTTGGTCGGACCGAATTCGGTCGACGATGCATTCTCGATACCAGCGAGATTGCGTGCGGCTTCCAGACAAGCCATCTGCATGCCGAAACAGATGCCGAAATAAGGCACCTTGCGCTCACGGGCGAACTTGGCGGCAAGAATCTTGCCTTCGGCGCCACGCTCACCAAAGCCGCCGGGCACCAGAATGCCGTGCACCTTCTCGAGATACGGTGTCGGGTCTTCACTTTCAAAGACTTCCGCTTCAATCCAGTCGAGGTTGACCTTCACCTTGTTGGCCAGGCCACCGTGATGCAACGCTTCGATAAGCGACTTATAGGCATCCTTGAGACCGGTATACTTGCCGACAATGGCGATAGTCACTTCGCCTTCCGGATTATGCAGACCGTGGGAGACCTGCTCCCAGCGGTCCATGCGCGGCTTTGGAGCCGGATCGATGCCGAAAGCTGCCAGCACTTCGGAATCGAGACCTTCCTTGTGGTAGGCAATCGGCACATCGTAAATGGTCGAAACGTCGAGCGCCTGAATGACCGCGCTTTCGCGGACATTGCAGAACAGCGACAGTTTGCGACGCTCCGATTCGGGGATTTCGCGGTCGGCACGCACCAGAAGAATATCGGGAGCAATACCGATAGAGCGCAATTCCTTGACGGAATGCTGCGTCGGCTTCGTCTTGAGTTCACCCGCAGCCGGAATGTACGGCATCAGGGTGAGGTGAATATAAACTGCGGTTCCACGCGGCAATTCATTGCCAAGCTGACGAATGGCCTCAAGGAACGGCATGGCTTCGATATCGCCAACCGTACCGCCGATTTCGCAAAGCACGAAATCATAATCGTCATTGCCTTCAAGGATGAAGTTCTTGATCTCGTCGGTCACATGGGGGATGACCTGAACCGTCGCACCGAGATAATCGCCGCGGCGTTCCTTTTCGATGATATTGCGGTAAATGCGACCGGTGGTGATATTGTCCTGCTGGTTGGCAGGTCTGCCGGTGAACCGCTCGTAATGGCCCAGATCAAGGTCTGTTTCAGCACCGTCGTCAGTGACGAAAACCTCACCGTGCTGGTAAGGCGACATCGTGCCGGGATCGACGTTCAGATAAGGGTCGAGTTTACGGATACGCACGCGGTAACCACGTGCCTGAAGGAGTGCAGCCAATGCTGCAGCAGCTATGCCTTTTCCAAGGGAAGAAACCACGCCGCCAGTGATGAATACATATCGCGCCATGGGCTTATCTCGTTAGACTTTCCTGATTGATTCCGCCACAAAAAAATGCACTTCGGAGTATTTTTTCATCGAAGCCAGGCGGTAATCGTCGTTGAACAAAGAAAATCCGGAGCAAAAACCCCGGAGCGAATACGTTTGAACCTCTTACTGCCCGCCGCCCAACTTTTCTATGACGAAGCGGACAATCCACAGTTTCCGTTCAGAAAATGACGGGTTCGGACAAAGAAAAGGCCGGGCTCGAAAGCCCGACCGCTTTCAGATAGCCGCTCTGCGATCAGAGAACAACCACTTCCGTACCCAGATTGACACGCTCATAAAGGTCCATCACATCTTCGTTGATCATGCGGAAGCAGCCATTCGAGGCAGAGCTGCCAATCGTCCAGGGCTGAACGGTGCCATGAATACGGATGTATGTATCCTTGTTTCCCTGGAACAAATAAAGGGCGCGCGAACCAAGCGGATTGCCCGGACCGCCATCCATGCCGTTCTTATAACGGCTATACTGAGCCGGATTGCGCTCAATCATGTCTTTGGTCGGAATCCAGCGCGGCCATTCCCGCTTGGCATTGATTGTTCCGGTGCCTTTGAATTCCAATCCCTGCTTGCCTACGGCAATGCCGTAACGGCGCGCTGTGGTAGACGTTTCAACCAGATAAAGGAAGCGCTGCTTCGGATCGATCACGATCGTACCGGGCTTGTAGCCGCTGAAAGCGACTTCCTGCGCACGATACTTGGGATCGATATTGTATTTGTTGGCCTTAACCGCATTCGACGATTTCCCGGCGCTTTTCTTTTTCTGCTTTTCCGGGTTCGCCTTTGCATCACTTGCAAGAGCAATCTTCCGCACCTTCGCAGCAGCTTCGTTAAGCTGAGCCTCGGCATTGACCGGAGAAGCGGCAACGGCAGGCACGGCGGCGCTTACGCAAAGACTTGCGATGCCAGCCATGAGAATACGGCGTGAAAACATGATCAGTTCCCGAAAAATCCAAAGCGAAGCGAAAATCCCGAAAGCTCCTTGAGCAATCAGACTTGGTTTTCCTTACGTCAAACGCAGGCAGTTCTCAATTCACCGCAACAGTTCAAATTGCGATTCGACCATTCCTATTGCCCGCCTGCAACACTTTGGGAGTTGATGGTTAATAAAAAGAAAACCGACCCATCAGGGCCGGTTTTCAAAAGTCTGGAATATAGCTGCCCCTTTACTGGGAGCTTGGAACCGGATTGGCCGGAGCAGAAGGCGTCGCAGGTGCTTGCGGCTGAGTACCGTCAGGCTGCGCCGGAGCTGCACCCGATGCAGGAGCGTCTTCACCGGAGCGGGAAGATTCACCGCCCAACTGATTGAGGATGCCGCCACCAGTGCCGCCGGCGGGCTGCGTCTGGGTTCCGGTCGCTGCCGGTATACGATTGAGAATATCGGTCGGACGCTCGCTGTAACGGGCCATAATGCCGAGTACGAGCGAGGTTGCGAAAAAGCCGATCGCCAGAATAGCGGTCGTGCGTGTCAGCGCATTGGCGGCACCGCGCGCCGTCATGAAGCCCGAACCACCACCAATGCCAAGGCCACCGCCCTCAGAGCGCTGGATAAGCACAACGCCGACGAGCGCCAGCACGATCAACAAATGAATGACTATGACAACGGTTTGCATGAGTAACGGTCTTTATATCCTGAATAGTGCAGTTTCTGGAAAATTTTAAAACGGTTTTCCGTCCGAAACCGCAGCAATACAAACGATAGTGCGGCTCTTTACACGCTATTGTCCAATAATCCAAGCCCCGCATCCAAGATAGACGCGAAGGAGGGATCACGCTTACAAATTGCGATAGGTCTCACATATGGCGAGGAAATCCACCGCCTTCAAGCTCGCGCCGCCAACAAGCGCGCCGTCCACATCGGCAACGCCTAAAAGCTCCGCCGCATTGGAGGGCTTCACGGAACCGCCATAGAGGAGCCGCAGATGAGCGCCCTGCGTTCCGAAACGTTCGATAAGCTGTTCACGCATGAAGGCATGGGCTGCACGCACATCCTGAACCGTTGGCGTCAGCCCCGTGCCAATGGCCCAAACGGGCTCGTAGGCTACAATTGTATTCGTCGCGGTGACCCCATCGGGAAGCGAGCCGGAAAGCTGAGCGCCGATTACGTCCAGGGTGCGTTCTGCTTCGCGTTCATCCGCAGTTTCGCCCACACAGACGATCGCTGCGAGACCTGCGGCCCATGCGGCTTCCGTCTTAGCGCGGACAATGTCGTTGTTTTCATGGTTATCCGTGCGGCGTTCCGAATGACCGATGATCACATGTGTCGCACCGGTTTCCTTGAGCATCCCGGCTGAAACCTCGCCCGTATGGGCGCCTGAAGCCTTATGATGGCAATCCTGACCGCCCAGACCAACCGTTTCGCCTTCCAGCGTTTCGGCAGCGCGCGACAACAGCGTCGCAGGCACACATATTACCGCGTCAAGCTTGCGACCAAGATCGGAACTCAAACCTGCCGCAATAGCGCGCAGTTCGGTAAGGGATTCTCCCGTGCCATTCATCTTCCAATTGCCAGCAACCAGCGGACGGATTCCCGGAGTCATTGCACTCTCCTCGCCTTATCAAGGTCAGGCACATCGCTGCATAAGGAGGCAGCCCTGCACCAAAATTTGCCACTGACTACGCATATTCGCGACGCAATGCAACGTTCTTGGATATCCTTGTTCAATGAGAACTTGCATCGGGACCTTGCTTGGGGTTATCCCCTGACTGGCTCTATTTAACGAAAGCCGAGCTTTGTTTTCTTCTTGAAGGGTTTCCCATGCTCGATAGCCTGCGCTCAGCCGCTCAATCCTGGATCGCCAAACTTCTGCTTGGCCTGCTCGTTCTGAGCTTTGCGGTCTGGGGCATCTCGGATGTCTTCCGTGGTGGACTATCGGGCAACGCCGCATTGACGGCAGGAGATTCCGAAGTCTCCGCGACCGACTACCGGTTCGCCTATGAACAGCAGCTCATGCGGCTTTCGCAGCAGTTTCGCCAGCGTCTGACGCGTGAGCAGGCAAAAGCGATTGGCGTTGAAAACCAGGTTCTGGCACAGCTCGCGGCTGGTGTCGTTCTGGATGAAGAAGCACGCAACATGCAGCTTGGCCTTTCCAAGGACGGTATCGCCCGCCTCACTGGCGAGGACCCGGCATTTCAGGATGCAAGCGGCAATTTCAGCCGCACCCAGTTCGATGCTGTGCTACGGCAATCCGGCATCCGCGCCCAGGACTACCTCGACAACCGTGCGAAAGTCGCACGTCGCCAACAAATTGTCGAAGCGGCGACCGACGGCATAAAAATGCCGGACACGATGCTCAAGGCGCTCTCTCTTCATCAGGGCGAGAGCCGCAATGTTGACTACATTTCCATTCCTGCGGAGAAAGCCGACGCTATCCCTGCCCCGTCCGAAGAGGCACTCAAGTCTTACTTCGATGCGCACAAGGATGAGTACAAGGCGCCAGAATATCGCAAGATCACATATGTAAAACTTGAGCCTGCAGACATCGCCGACCCGTCCGCCGTGACGCAGGAAGAGGTCAGCGAATATTATGAAAAGAACAGGGAGCGCTTCAGCTCACAGGAAAAGCGCACGATAGAGCAGCTTAACTTCGCCGACGAGACGGCGGCACAAGATGCACATGGCAGAATTGCCGCGGGAACGACCTTTGTCGATATCGGCAAGGAACAGGGCAAGACCGAAAACGACATCACGCTCGGCACCTATGAGAAATCGGCTATCCCCGATCAGGCCGTTGCAGACGCAGCCTTTGCGCTGGCCGAAGGTGGAATAAGCCCCGTTGTCAAGGGCAGCTTTGGTCCTGTGATCCTGCGGGTGACAAAGATCGATGCGGCGCATGTCAAACCGCTTGCGGAAGTCGAGAGTGAAATTCGCGCCACGCTTGCCACGAATATTGCGGCAAGCAGCATCAGCGGTATTCATGACGCTTACGAACAGGAACGTTCGGACGGTGCGACCATGACAGATGTCGCCAAGAAGCTGAACCTCAAGTCAGTAACTGTCGAGGCCATCGACGCTGAAGGCAACGATCTGTCTGGCGCCCCTATTGAACTCCCGAATTCTCAAGCTCTTGTCACCGCCGCTTTTCAGGCAGATCAGGGATTCGACAACGACGCTCTCACCATGGGCAATATCGGCTATCTCTGGTATCAGGTCGATGGTATCACTCCTGCCCGCGACCGCACGCTGGATGAAGTGAAGGACAAGGTTATCGCCGCATGGAAGGCCGAGGAAGCCATCAAGCGCCTCAATCAGCGCATGGAAGAGCTGAAGAAGCGCCTTGACGGTGGCGCGACACTTGATGTCGTTGCATCCGAACTTGGCCTTGAAAAGCAGACCAAGCGCGGAGTAACCCGCTCGACCAACGATGCCGACATAGGTTCCGCTGCCGCTGCGCAGATTTTCCGTGGCCCGAATGGCCTTACCGGCACCGCCGCCGCGCCGTCCGACACCGCACAAATTCTGTTCAAGGTAACCGAAGTAACGGAACCTGCTGCAGCGGGGCCGGAAGCTATTCCGGAAGAACAGCAGAAATATCTGGCAACCACGTTGTCGGATGACGTTCTGGAACAACTCGTGGGAGAATTGCAAAAGCAGTATCCTGTCCGGGTTAACCAGGCCATCATCGACAACGCGCTGGCATACTAATCGGCAGCGGGGACATTATGGCTGACTTAAAACCCTATATCGGCAAGGCGGCTTCTGGTGAGGCGCTAACGCTTGAGGAATGCAAAGCCGCCTTTGACATCATGATGTCGGGTCAGGCAACGCCTTCACAGATCGGCGGCTTTCTGATGGCGCTGCGCGTACGCGGTGAGACGATTGCAGAAATTGCCGGGGCCGTCGCCTCCATGCGCTCACGTATGCTGCCCGTCGTGGCACCCGATGACGCGGTCGATATTGTCGGAACCGGGGGCGATCAATCCGGGTCTTACAATGTGTCGAGTTGTTCGGCATTCGTTGTCGCGGGGGCTGGTGTGCCAGTTGCCAAACACGGTAACCGCGCCCTGTCGTCCCGTTCGGGTGCAGCGGATACACTGGCTGCTCTCGGCGTCAATATCGAGGCCGAAGCGCACGTGATCGGCAGAAGCATCACCGAAGCTGGTCTGGGCTTCATGTTTGCGCCCATGCACCATTCCGCTATGCGGCATGTTGGTGCATCGCGAGTCGAGCTGGGAACACGCACGATCTTCAATCTGCTGGGACCGCTTTCCAACCCGGCAAGCGTCAAACGTCAGCTTGTCGGCGTATACTCACCTGAATGGGTTGAGCCTCTGGCGCATGTTCTGAAAGAACTCGGGTCTGAAGCCGTCTGGATCGTCTATGGCGATGGTCTCGATGAAATGACCACTGCCGGTACGACGCAAATCGCCGCTCTCGAAAATGGCACCATCCGCACCTTTGAAATCACCCCCGAAGATGTCGGCCTTCGCCGCGTCGATCCATCGGAGTTGAAAGGCGGAGAAGCCGCAGAAAACGCCAAGGCGCTTCTCGGCGTTCTGGAGGGGGCCGAAGGTGCATACCGCGATATCGTGCTGCTCAATTCGGGCGCCGCTCTGGTCATCGCCGGCAAGGCCAAGGATCTCAAGGAAGGTATCGCCCTCGCCGCACAGTCGATCGATAGCGGCTCCGCCCTTGCTGTGCTCCAAAAAGTGATTGCCGTTTCAAATGACAAAACGGCCTGACGGGAAGGATAGCGTTATGTCCACCGACATTCTTCACAAGATTGAAATCTACAAACGCGAAGAAATCGCCGCGGCAAAGTCCCGCTTGCCACTTCAGGAGATAAAAGCCAAAACCAACGATCAGGCACCGTCGCGCGGCTTTCTGAAAGCACTGGAAACCAGGCGGGCAAACGGCGATTTCGCCCTCATCGCAGAAATCAAGAAGGCCAGCCCGTCCAAAGGCTTGATCCGCCCCGATTTCGATCCCCCTGCTCTGGCCAAGGCATATCAGGAAGGCGGCGCTGCCTGCCTTTCCATCCTGACGGATACCCCCTCCTTTCAAGGGGCGCCGGAATTTCTAACCAATGCACGCGCCGCTTGCAGTCTGCCTGCTTTGCGGAAGGACTTCCTGTTTGACACCTATCAAGTCTATGAAGCGCGTAGCTGGGGAGCTGACTGCATCCTTATCATTCTGGCAAGCGTAGACGACGATCTGGCGAAAGCGCTGGAAGAAACGGCTTTTGAACTGGGCATGGATGCACTTATCGAAGTGCACGACGAAGTCGAAATGGAACGGGCGCTCAAGCTTTCGTCGCGTCTCCTTGGCGTCAACAACCGTAATCTTCGCACATTCCAGGTCGATCTGGCTGTTTCCGAGCGCCTGTCCAAAATGGCTCCTTCGGATCGTTTGCTCGTAGGCGAAAGCGGCATCTTCACCCATGACGACTGCCTGCGGCTTGAAAAATCCGGCATCGGAACATTTCTGATTGGCGAGAGCCTGATGCGCAAGCAAGATGTCGCGTCCGCCACGCGTGAGCTTTTGACCGGCGAGGCCTGAGCGATGTCAGCCAAGCTCACCCATATCGACCAGTCCGGAGCCGCCAATATGGTGGATGTCGGCAGCAAGGATGAAACCGAACGGCAGGCCGTGGCGGAAGGCGCCGTCAGAATGAAGGCCGATACACTTGCTCTCATTCTGGAAGGCAATGCCGCCAAGGGTGATGTGATCGGTACGGCACGTCTTGCCGGTATCATGGCCGCGAAAAAAACCTCCGACCTGATTCCGCTTTGCCACCCGCTTATGCTGACCAAGGTGGTTGTGGACATTGTGCCGGACGCAAATTTGCCGGGCCTGCGGGTTCGTGCGCTTGCAAAATTGAAGGGCCGTACCGGCGTCGAGATGGAAGCATTGACCGCCGTATCAGTTACCTGTCTCACCATTTACGACATGGCCAAAGCCGTGGATCGGCATATGGAGCTTATCGATATTCGTGTTATCGAGAAAAGCGGTGGGAAATCTGGCGATTGGAGCGTTTAAAGCCAGCGCCAACGGTCTTTCAAGGACATATAGTTGCGGCAGATCAAACCGCGAAAACTCCGAATCTGATGTTATTCGGGCATAGAATTCTGTTCGAGAGGAAACGCTATGTCTCTGCTGCCGGTCGATGAAGCTCTGTCGCGCATATTGAGCACAGCCGAACCCGTTCGCAACGCCGTCGAGCGGGTCTCCCTTGCCGATGCTGGAGGACGCGTAGCAGCCAGCCCCGTTCTTGCCCGTTACCTGCAGCCGCCGTTCGATTGCTCGGCCATGGATGGTTATGCGCTGATAGCACCGCATGACATTGCCTATCCGGCCCAGTTTCAGGTAATCGGTGAATCAGCCGCTGGCAAACGCTTTGAAGGGTCGCTGACACAAGGCCAGGCGGTCCGCATATTCACGGGCGCGCCCCTGCCGGAAGGAGCAGATAGTGTCGTCATCCAGGAACACACACAGCGCACCGGCAACGACCTGACTGTTCTGGAAGGTATCGATAAAGGTCGGCATATTCGCCGCGCCGGTCTCGATTTCACGCCGGACAGTATCGTTATACTGCCGGGCCGCGAGTTGGACGCTCCGGCACTATCCCTGATCGCGGCAAGCGGCAACGCCGAAGTTCAGGTATTCAAACGGCCCCGCATTGCCATTCTCGCGACAGGTGACGAGCTCGTTTCTCCAGGCTGTGTACCGGGACCCGATCAAATCGTCGCCTCCAACAGTGTCGGTATCGCAGAGATTGCCCGTCGGGTCGGCGGCAAACCCGAAGACATGGGGATCATCCCCGATGATCCAGTTCAGATTGAACGAGCGATTGACGACGCTCTTCACGATGGTGTCGATGTTCTGGTTACCATCGGTGGGGCTTCGGTTGGAGACCGGGATTTCATTCATGGCGCACTGCGCAACTGTGGTGTTGATCTGGATTTCTGGAAGATTGCAATGCGTCCCGGCAAGCCGCTCATGTATGGGCGCAAGGTCGTACAAGGCAAGGCTGTTCACATTATTGGATTGCCAGGAAATCCGGTATCGAGCCTCGTCTGTGCTCACATCTTTCTCCGACCGTTGATTGCAAAGCTGTCCGGTTCCCGCTTGATGGCCGATATTCGTCCGGCACGACTTGGGACAGCCATGCCCGCGAACGATCACCGGCGTGACTACGTCCGCGTACAAATCAAAATCGATGCTGATGGGATCCCCATTGCGAGCGCCTCGACCATGCAAGATTCGTCGATGCTATCAGCTTTAGTGCGCGCCGATGCGCTGCTGATCCGTGACGAAAATGCACCTGCAGCCGATGCCGGCGAACCTTGCCGCATTCTTATGCTGTGATGCGCTGCGCATGAAAAACGCTTGATCCGGTTGCGTGCCCGCATCAGGATAATCATCCAACCCATTATAAAAAAGCAATAAACAGGACCGTGATCATGAGGGGACGCCGTGTCTGTACGACATTGCCAGCGTGGTTCCTCTCTCACCCGCGGATTCTTAATAAATTTAAAACCATTGCAGAACAAGACTGGAACATATAGTGTTCGTTCTGGTTTTGTTTTAATCGATTCTGGGCCGGAGGGTGTCGCGCATGTTGACCCGTAAGCAGCACGAGCTTCTGCTGTTCATTCATGAACGTCTGAAAGAAACTGGTATTCCGCCTTCGTTCGATGAAATGAAGGAAGCTTTGGATCTAGCTTCGAAGTCGGGTATTCACCGGCTTATTACGGCATTGGAGGAGCGCGGCTTTATCCGAAGGTTGCCAAATCGCGCGCGTGCTCTGGAAGTGCTGCGCTTGCCGGATTCGATCGCGCCAGGTCTCAATTCGCAGAAGAAATTTGCGCCAAGCGTGATTGAGGGGAGTTTGGGAAAAAGCGGCCCTGCACCAACGCAGCAATCACGCTCATTGCCGGGCGGTTCAAAAGATTTTGCATCTACCACCGTATCTATCCCAGTCATGGGACGTATTGCTGCCGGTGTTCCAATTTCTGCCATACAAAATCAAACGCACTCACTCAGCCTGCCGCCAGAAATGATCGGTCCAGGCGAACACTACGCCCTTGAGGTCAAGGGCGATTCAATGATCGACGCGGGCATTTTCGATGGCGACACGGTAATCATCAAGCGGGGCGACACTGCCAATCCCGGTGAAATCGTCGTGGCGCTGGTCGACGATGAAGAAGCCACTCTGAAGCGGTTTCGCCGTAAAGGTGCATCGGTTGCGCTGGAAGCCGCCAACCCTGCCTATGAAACACGAATTTTTGGGCCGGATCGCGTTCGGGTTCAGGGAAAACTTATTGGCCTGATCCGCCGGTACTAAAGCATGTCTTCCAAAAGTGGGAACCGGTTTAAAGAATTAAAGCGTGTCGTATGGGTATGATAAAATGCGGCGTGCTTTAGAACCCGATATGAGAGCGTTGGGCAGTGGAATGACAACATTTGACATCGCACCCAATGCAGTGAATTCACACAGACGGAACGGTTTCCTATCTGTGCCAATCAGGCCGGTGGTCGACGTTCTATAATTTGAGCATAATCTGATCGATCCACGTTTAATGTCAGTCGATTGTACTTCAGAAGCAGCTACCTACATTCGCTTTTCTTTTGGTTGCCGCACCCGGAAATTTGCTTGGTGCTTGCGAGTTTCTTTTTATATACCCGCTCCGGCAACCCACGAGCGGCACGGGAATAAAGACGGTGCAGATGCCATGGGCGGGTCGGAACGCCGACAGCATAGGTCAGTTGGCCTGTATGCTGCCTTGAGAGCGAAGACGAACTGGACGCCGCGCTGGCATCGGCTTTACCGGAGGTGTCGGCCTCGGCTGATGAAGCCATTTCGATCGTGTCGCCAAGACGTATTTCCAATGTGCCTTTCAACGCCAGATCGCGCCGGGTGAGAACCAAAACATTTTCACGGCCACAATCCAGCGCTTCACCCGGAATTGCAAGTATAACCACATCGCCGATATTGCACGCGACCTCGTGCATCGTTTCGTCAGCGGTATAGGCAAGCATATGCCCATCACGCAGCGGCGTGGTACACAGGTTCTCCTCGCAGACGAACCCATCGGCATCGATGCCGCGGGTTTTACTGTTGATGTTTAACGGCTCAATGAAATTTTCGATCAGGTAAGCCGTTTTCCAGTTTTCGGTGGTAAATCGTGACGGCCTGTTGCGGTTCAGCACAAAGTCGCCGCTTTCAAGACGCACACCGACGAGCCTTGCATCTTCAGAGATCACGATATCCGGCAATGGGTTTTGAAGGAAAACAATGAAGCCGGCTGCAAGCAGCGGCACAGCGAGCAATTTAAGCCATGTTGTAAGGACAACAGCGAGAACGAGTGCGCCAGCCCAGAATAACAACGCTGTAGGAGGTATGACCCCAGGATTGCCGTCCGGTGAAAACTCCGCAACAAATCCGGCTATGTAGCGCACAATCGATATGCCCGCCCCCATAACTTGCAGAGGCAGCCAATCGAGCTGGAACGGCATCAACACAAGGCTGAGGACAGCAAAAGGCATCACCAGCATGGAAATGACAGGCAAGGCCAATACATTGCCTATCATTCCAAGAGGGGCTGTATTGTTAAAATGATAGGCGGCAAAAATTCCGCTGGCAAGCCCGGCCACAAGGGACGTGCAAGCCGTGGCGGCAACCGGTGCGAAAAACCTGAGCATACGCTGGCCGCTCACTTTAACCGGTCTTTCCATGCCTAACCGTTGAGCCGATTTCTGTTCGGTCCACCATGAGAAGGCGGCGATAAGCGCGGCGGTTGCCGAGAAAGACATTTGAAAACTCGGCCCCAGAATCTCATGAGGCGAAATTGCGATCATCGCCAGCGCTGCGATTGCCAGATTACGCATGCTGATCGCTGCCCGATCCGCCAGAAGTGCACACAACATCACGGCAATCATGACATAACTTCGCTGAGCCGCCACGTCGGCACCAGACATAGCGAGGTAAAAAGTACAGCTCAAAAGCGAGAGAAGCGCCGCGTATTTCTTTACAGGATATCTGGAACTGAAAGCCGGAAACAACGCGAAGATCGACCGCAGCGACAGCATCACGACACCTGCGGCAAGCGCCATATGCAGGCCGGAAATCGAGAGTATGTGCGCCAGCCCTGCCCTGCGCAGGTTTTCATTGGTCTCTTCGCTGATGCCTGCGCGCTGTCCCGCGATCAAAGCTGCTGCGACACTGCCGTCCTCACCACCGACCGCTTCATTGATACGTTCGGCGACGTGCACTCGCAACATTGCAATCCATTCCATAATCCCGGCAACCAATCCGCGCGGCGGCTCTACCGCTACAAGTTTTGGCGTTCCGAGGAAAAAACCATTTGCGCCGATACCGTTGAAATAAGCATGAAGCGAAAAATCGTAATTGCCTGGACGAACCGGTCCCGACGGTGTGCGCAATCGCACGAAACCGTTAAGCCCACTGCCGATCACGGTTGCGGCGGGGATGTCGCGCGCATTGATCCTGATACGCTGTGGTGAATGCCGCAATCTTGGCTTTTCGGTTTGGAGCACATCCAGCGTCACCCGCCAGCTGCCATTGTGCTGATGCTCAAGCGCAACGACACGGCCAGTTACACGTGTCGCCACGTCTGAGCCGAGCATAGGGGTTGCACGGCGCTCGGTTTCGATCTTGCTCCCAATAACGCCCATCTGCAAAGCGATAACCAGCGTCACGGTCTGCGCCAACAGAAATGACCGCCGTGCCGTGACACGCCCAATCACAAGGAAAATCAAAATAGACAGCAGAGGCAGCCAATCTGGTTCGAATGGCAATGTGAAATAGACGATAGCTCCGCTTCCCGCGAGAACCGGAAGCAAAAGAAAGAAGAGGCCCCGACCAATCTCCCGGCCCATCTGATCCGAAATTACGCCGGACATTGCGGACAGGCCGAGAAACAAGCGCTCGCGCAATGGAACGGCTGTCACCGCCTCTGGCAGGAGAGCGGGGCGGGTGTCTTCTTCATAGGAGGGCCACGCTTCAGGCAATAACGAGCGCATGAGTCCATCGGGCAAGCTCTTTACGAGCGCCCGCTCATCCGCTTCACGCATATCGTTTATGCCCGTCATGCCCCCGCCTGACCGCAAAATATGTCTGCGCCGTTCCCATACCCTAAAAGATGACACGGGATTGGCGCGAAAGGAACGCTAAGCCCTTGCGCACATTGCTGCCTATGCTACATGAACGCCAGTCAAAATCGAGTAGGTTCCCGCGCCTGAGAACCTGGTCTTGCCCATCATTCACACATCGGTGGGCAACCGATACTCAAAATGCGCCTTTTGCCCCGGCCTACGCCGCTGCTTTCCCGGGCGCGCGATACAGTGGAGCTGTTATGTCGAAGCCGGTTGTTACCCGTTTTGCCCCCTCGCCCACGGGCTTCCTTCACATCGGTGGGGCCCGCACGGCTCTGTTCAATTGGCTTTATGCCAAGCATAGCGGCGGTAAAATGCTGCTGCGCATCGAGGATACAGACCGCGAGCGCTCCACAGACGCAGCCACCGCAGCAATCCTTGATGGCTTGACCTGGCTCGGCCTGGATTGGGACGGTGACGCCATCTCGCAATTCGAGCGTGCGCCGCGCCACCGGGAAGTGGCGGAAGCACTCGTGGCGCTTGGCAAGGCTTATTATTGCTACGCTTCACCCGATGAACTGGAAGTAATGCGCGAAAAGGCGCGGGCCGAAGGCCGTCCGCCCCGCTACGATGGCCGCTGGCGCGACCGCGATCCGTCCGAAGCGCCGGAAGGCATCAAGCCAGTCATTCGAATCAAGGCCCCGCAAGACGGTGAAACCGTCGTACGCGATGCCGTGCAGGGCGAAGTGCGCTTCCCGAACAAGGACCTCGATGATTTTATCATCCTGCGCTCGGACGGTACGCCGACATATATGCATGCTGTCGTCGTGGACGATCACGATATGGGCGTAACGCACATTATCCGCGGCGACGATCATCTGACCAATGCCGCGCGTCAGACCGTCATCTACGACGCCATGGGCTGGGACGTGCCGCAGATGTCTCATATCCCGCTGATCCACGGCGCAGACGGCGCAAAGCTGTCGAAACGCCATGGAGCGCTTGGCGTGGACGCCTATCGCGCCATGGGCTACCTGCCTGACGCGCTTTGCAACTATCTCGTGCGACTGGGCTGGAGCCACGGTGACGACGAGATCATGACCATCGACCAGATGATCGAATGGTTCGACGTCAAGGACATCAACAAAGGTGCCGCCCGCTTCGACTTCCAGAAGCTGGAAGCAATTAATGGCATCTATATGCGTTCGAGCGATGACAAAGCGCTGTTCGACGCGCTGATCACGATACTGCCTGAAATTGAAGGCGGTAAAGCCATCAGCGATGCTCTGAACGACACGCGCCGCGATCAGCTTCTTACCGCCATGCCCGGGCTGAAAGATCGAGCCAAGACGCTGGTCGAACTGGCTGATGGCGCAAAATTCATCTTCGCCAGCCGCCCTCTCGATTTTGATGAGAAGGCCGCTTCCTTGCTCACCGACGAAGGCCGGGCCATACTCAAGGCAGTTCTGCCGGTTCTGGAAGCGTCGAATGAATGGACCGTCGAAGCACTCGACGCCGCAATACGCGCCCATGCAGAATCTCAGGGGCTTAAACTTGGCAAGATTGCGCAACCGCTGCGCGCAGCACTGACGGGGCGCGCCACCTCGCCGGGTGTATTCGATGTCTTGTTCGTGCTTGGGCGCGATGAGTCTCTTGGGCGCATCCGCGATCAAATCGGTTAAGGTAGGTTTATTCACGCCGACGTGACAAGACCCACTTAAATAGTTCAAATTACGCATTGCATCACGAAACGTTTGGGATAGTTTGACGGGCAAAATCGTTCGGATAATGCGTTGATGACTGATGGTTTCCCGCCCATGCGGGAAACCATACTTAAGAGAATAAAAGACAAATTATAACGACGATTTCGATTCTGCCGTCGTGCGGGCGGCAAAGTGGACATGAAAGGAAACACGATGTCAGATAAGACAGCCAGCTTTACTCTCGACGGCAAAACGTTTGACCTGCCTGTGCGAAAAGGCACTGTCGGGCCGGACGTTGTCGACATCGGTCCACTCTATAAGAACGCTCAGGCATTCACTTACGATCCTGGCTTCACGTCAACGGCATCGTGCGAATCCAAAATCACCTATATCGACGGTGATGAGGGAACCCTGCTCTATCGTGGCTATCCGATTGAACAGCTTGCCGAACACGGTGACTTTCTTGAAACCTGCTACCTGCTTCTTTACGGCGAATTGCCGACCGCTACCCAGAAGGCAGACTTCGACTACCGCGTTACCCGCCATACGATGCTCCACGAGCAGATGACGCGCTTCTTTACCGGTTTCCGCCGCGACGCTCATCCGATGGCCGTTATAGTCGGTTGTGTCGGCGCAATGTCCGCCTTCTATCACGACTCGACCGACATCACCGACCCGCATCAGCGCATGGTCGCTTCGATCCGCCTGATCGCGAAGGTGCCAACCCTCGCCGCGATGGCTTATAAATACCATATCGGTCAGCCATTCGTTTATCCGAAGAACGACCTCGATTTCGCGTCGAACTTCCTGCATATGTGCTTCGCCGTGCCTTGCGAAGATTACAAGGTCAATCCGGTGCTGGCGCGCGCCATGGACCGTATCTTCATCCTTCATGCCGATCACGAGCAGAATGCTTCGACCTCGACCGTCCGTCTCGCCGGTTCGTCGGGCGCCAATCCGTTCGCCTGCATCGCTGCCGGCGTTGCATGCCTCTGGGGCCCTGCTCACGGCGGCGCCAATGAAGCTGCGCTCAACATGCTTGCTGAAATCGGCTCGGTGGATCGTATTCCCGAATTCATCGCCCGCGCCAAGGACAAGAACGATCCGTTCCGTCTGATGGGCTTCGGTCACCGCGTCTACAAGAACTACGATCCACGCGCCAAGATCATGCAGAAAACCTGCCATGAGGTCCTGGGCGAGCTGGGCATCAAGGATGATCCCTTGCTCGACGTGGCTATGGAGCTTGAAAAAATCGCGCTTACCGATGAGTATTTCATCGAGAAGAAGCTCTATCCGAACATCGATTTCTATTCGGGTATCACGCTCAAGGCGCTCGGCTTCCCGACAGAAATGTTCACTGTTCTTTTCGCGCTCGCCCGCACGGTTGGCTGGGTTGCCCAGTGGAAGGAAATGATCGAAGATCCGCAGCAGAAGATCGGACGTCCGCGTCAGCTTTACACCGGCGCACCGGAACGCGATTACATTCCGCTCGCCAAGCGTAAATAAGCATCACTGCTTTGCACAAAAAACCCCGGCGGTTGAACTGCCGGGGTTTTTCTTTGAAGCGTTTCTGATTTTGACGGAATTGCCGTATCCAAGCTTTTTCTGAGACTACCCTTACGCTACAATCGAAATATAGAAATCTAGGCTTTTCTGCCGTTTTCCGCCAGATTGAGCAGTACACGTGCGCCGATCTCGCCTGATGGCCGCTCTGTTTCCATCACGCTTGCCACCTCGTCAAAGCCCTCAAGCTGTGCCTGACGCATAAGCCCCGGCTGCATAAGCACATCGACCTGACGCGCCAACATGCCGGGCCGCACAAATTCATTGAAGAACTCCGGCACGACCGGCTTGTCCGCAATGATATTCGGTAAGGCGGCACTCCAGATCGTGATCCTCGGCATGAGGAATTTCTTCGCGAACCAATCCGTCTTGTAACCCAGCACCGTCGGGATACGCGACAGGGCGAGTTCAAGCGAAACCGTGCCGGAAGCGGCAAGCGCTGCATCCGCCCGCGAAAAAGCCCGCCACTTTTCCTCGTCCCCCAGGACGATCAATGGCTTGACCGCCCAATTTCTGGAAAGGTCACGGACCATTTCCTCAATGCGGGGCAAGGTAGGCAAAATGACTTCCAGTTTGTCCACCCGCTCTGCCAGTTGCTTCACAGTTTTGCCGAATGGTTCCATAAGCATGGTGATTTCACTGCGGCGCGACCCCGGCAGCACAAGCAGCCTGCGCATATCATCCACCCGCCGTTGTTTTTCCAAAGCCAATTGCGCCGCTCTTGCCTGTAGAATCGGCGCATAGCTCGTCAGGCGGTGTCCGACATAAGTTGCGCGAGGACCATTCAGACGTTGCATCACCTCAACCTCAAAAGGCAGAACCGTGAGCACATGATCGACATAGGCACGCATCGCGCGTGCCCGTTGCGGACGCCAGGCCCAGACGCTGGGGGCGATGTACTTGACAATGGGAATAGCCGGGACAGCTGCACGTATCTTTTTAGCCACGCGATGCGTGAACTCGGGGCTATCAATCAGCAGAACGCAATCCGGCTTTTGCGCCACGATTTCCCGCGCTGTTTGCCTGATACGCAGAAGCAGCCCCGGAAGATTCTTGAGGATCGGGCCTAACCCTGTCAGGGCTATTTCCTGAGGGTCGAACAAAGTCTTCAAGCCGCGCGCCGCCAGATGATCGCCGCCAACACCGATGATATCGACCAGTTTATCGGTCTGAGCACGAAGGGCATCAATGAGATCTGCGCCAAGGAGATCGCCAGATTCTTCCCCGGCCACAATCGCTATTGTCAATGGCCGGCTGGTCTTGCTCACTCCTGTTCACCTTTTTTGCTCTCGGCCATGGCTCGGCTGATCGTCTCTATAAAGAGACCCTTCTCGTTCGCTGCGGCAATTGTTTCAGCAAAACCGAGAATGAACGTGCGCTCGGCTTCAACCGCGATGCCCGCCAGTCCCGCTAATGCTGCATTTTCAACCGTTGACAGCCCGATGGCAGGCAGATCAGCACGCTCATCCTGTCGCGGCTTGGCCATTTTTACAAGTACGCCGCCGCGCTTTGGTATTCTCCCTGCCGCGCGCAATTCCCGCACCCGCTCAATCATCAAATCGGTGCCTTCAGCGCCTTCCAGCGCGACGACGCGTCCGCCAGTCGCTATAGCGCCCTGCCCGACGTCCAGATCTCCGAGACGAAGGGCTGCTTCCATGGCAAGCAGAGTATTCTGACGTTCCCGCACATCACAGGTCTTGCGGGTCAGGTTTTGCGCTGGAAAAGGTGACAATAAATCAGGAACGACTTCGTGCGCTCCAACCACTTTAAAGTTAAATCTCTCGAGAAGATTTATGAAAGCACGTAACAATGCATCGTCACCCTTGCCCAATGCGCCCAGCACGTAGGGCACAGCACACAAAGTTGGCCAATTCAACTTTAGATCACTGAGATGAGGCCGGTTTCGAACTCCACCGGCGAGTACGACCTGAGAAACACCCGCGCGACGCATGGCACTAATGAGCATGCCAAAATCGATTACAGAGATTTCCTGATGGTCGTATTCGTATAGCGAGCGATCAGCTTCATCACGCAATGGAAGCACGAAAGGCGGCATGCCATTGGCCTTCAAAGTTTCGGCCACCTTGATCGGCAAAAGACCATTGCCCGCAATAATGGCGGTGCGGGGGCGCCTCAAAGCGCCCTTTTCAGCATCAATCGTCGTCACCGTCGTCATTCATTGCTCCGCCGACAGAAGCGCCCAGTGGCGGCGTGCAATAGGCGCGCTTTGCATCAGCCGATACGAAAGCGATCAGATCGGCCACGGCGTCAGAGTCGGGAATGGCCTTGAGAACATCGGTGGCACGCTCGCGAACCGGCTTTGTGCGGTCAAACAGCATATGCACCGCATGGCGCAGATTGTGTATATCCCGGCGCTTCATGCCGGAACGCTTCATACCGATGATGTTAAGGCCACCCAGATAGGCATGAACGCCAATCGCACTTCCATAAGGAATAAGATCATGCGCTAGTGCGGCCATACCGCCAACAAAAGCGTGATGGCCGACGCGCACGAACTGGTGCACAGCCGCACCGCCGCCCAAAATGGCATGATGGCCAACTTCCACATGCCCGCCAATCATCACATTATTGGCAAAAGTGACATGGTCTCCGATATCGCAATCATGGGCAACATGGGCATACGCCAGAAACTGGCAGCTTTTGCCCACACTGGTATAGCCACGGCTGCTGTCGGAGCCGCGATGCATCGTGACACCTTCACGGATGAGGCAGTTCTCGCCAACCCGCAGAGTGGTCGGGCCACCCTTATGCTTGCCGTTCTGCGGATCGCAGCCGAGGACCGCATGCGGAAAAACTTTTGCGCCAGCACCAAGCTGCACCGCGCCGGTTACCACGACATGGCTCATCAGTTCAGAATGATCGCCAATAACCGCGCCAGACTGAATATGACAGAAGGGACCGACATTAACGCCTTGCCCCAGTTTCACGCCCTGCTCGACAAGAGCAGTAGGGTGAATAAAAGTTTCATGCATTGAGGTGCTCACAGCTTCTCTTCGGCTACGCCAACCATGGCGGCGACTTCAGCTTCGGCAACCTTAACGCCATCAACCTCTGCCACGCATTCATATCGAGAGATATTTCCGCGTTGTTTAACTTTTTTTACGTGAAGACGCAATTGATCACCTGGAACCACCGGCCGGCGGAACTTGGCCTTATCAATCGTCATAAAATAAACGAGGCTCGGCGCATCGGTACCCTGATTGAGAACCGTGATTGCGCCCGCCGTCTGCGCCATGGCTTCGATGATGAGAACGCCTGGCATGATCGGCTTGTCCGGAAAATGACCGGTAAAATGCGGCTCATTGATCGTGACGTTCTTGATGCCCGTCGCAGACTGATCGCCATCGATATCGATGATGCGGTCGATCAGAAGGAATGGATAACGATGCGGGAGCGCACGCAGAACAGCCTGAATATCTGCGGTTTCCAGCTTCTGATTAGCTTCATTCATCAGAGGATTGCTCCTTTCTTGGTTTCCCGATGCTGCGGATATTCGCGATATCCCTGAACCACTGCTTTATAGGACGTGCTGGGAAGCCCCCCCAACGCTCGCCATCGGGTATGTCATTCATCACACCGCTTGCTGCGGCTATTTGCACGCGCGACCCGATAATCACATGATCCGCAAGGCCAACACGGCCACCGAGCATGGTTTGATCACCGATCACACAACTTCCTGAAATGCCACAATGCGCGGCAAGAATACAAAAACGGCCAATTCGCACATTGTGCGCGATCTGCACCAGATTATCGATCTTGGTGCCCTCTCCGATGATCGTATCGCTCAGCGAGCCGCGATCAATCGTCGTGTTCGCACCAATCTCAACGTTATCCTGAATAATGACGCGTCCGAGCTGCGGAACCTTTTCAAGGCCAGCTGGCCCCGGTACATAACCAAAACCGTCCTGCCCAATCCGCACACCTGGATGCAACGAGACGCGATTTCCGATCAAGGCAAACTGCACAGCCACGCCCGGCGCTATATAGCTGTCGCGCCCGATCTGGCAGTTTTCACCAATAACCGCAGTTGCGGCAATCAGTGCACCGGAACCGACAGTGACCCCCTTGCCTATGACAGCGCCAGCTTCAATCGTCGCGCCAGCTTCAATTTGTGCAGAAGGATGGATAATCGCGGCGGGTGAAATGCCCAGTTCACCCAGCCAGCTTTCCGGACGGACGGTCACAGGAAACATCATGCGGCCGACGGCTGAAAAATCACGCTGCGGATTGCGGGTAACAAGCGCCGCAATGTCAGAGGGAACACTGTCTGCAATATCGTCCGAGCACAGAACACCTGCAGCCTGTATGCCAGCAAGAGCCTGCGCGTTCCTTTTTCCGTCTACGAATATGAGAGCGCTATCGCTCGCATCATTAACAGAAGCAAGACGCGTAACAGAACGCGGCGCAAACTTCGGGTTACGAAGGTTTGCACCGGTTAAGTCTGCGATATCGCCTATCGTGAATTCACGCGAAGGCTTAAAAAAAAGAGGATCTGCCATAAAAACACTTTCTCGCCCGGGGCATATCGCCCCGGGAAAAGGCAAATCTATTAGAACTTGGTCGAAACACCAAAGTTGAAATTCTGAACCTTATCGGTGTCAGCCTTAGCAACCGGGAATGCGTAGTCAAAGCGCAACGGACCAAATGGCGAAGCCCACATCAAGCTGAGGCCGACCGATGCACGGAGCTTCTTGTCGTCGCCAACCACGCCAGGCGTATCATTACCATAAAGCGTTGCCGCATCGGCAAACACTGCGCCTCGGACACCCAAGCTTTCCGGAATAAGCGGCATTGGGAACTGAACTTCAGCTGTTCCGTTGAAGTAAGTCGTGCCGCCCATCCAGTAACGTTCACCACTCTTAGAGTCCTGATAAGGACCGATGCCGTTGAACTTGAAGCCGCGAATAATGTCCGAATTGTTCTTGAACAGATCAAAGATACGGGCGCCATCATCACCGAACTCGTGAATATACCCGGCACCAACGCCCAGCATACCGACGATATCCGCTTCCTGAGAAAGCGTCGTGTAATAGTTACCCTTGAAGGTCGTCTTTACATACTTCGCATCGCCACCGAGACCTGCAAATTCCTGTGTGAACTTGCCATACAGGCCTTCATGCGGGTTCTTCATGTCGTCGATGGAATTGTAGGTCAGCGAGTAGCTGACCGACGAGCGCAGCCAAGGACTATTCTCTACCGCATCATACAATGCAGGTGCGTATCGGGTCTGATCCGGATCATCACGGAACAGATCGTACTTTTCCTGAACAAGGTTATAAGCGAGACCGACCGAGAAATTATCAGTGATCGGAAGGCCAAAGCGAATGCTGCCGCCAGTCTGCTCGACATCATAATCGTCATTCACGCGATAGTTACGACGGAATACGTCGAAACCTGCCGACATGCGATAGCCCAGGAAATACGGTTCCGTGAACGAAAGGCCGTAATTGCGCATGTCATCCTGACCTGCACCGGCGCTGATTCTGACGTACTGGCCACGACCAAGGAAGTTACGCTCGGTAATCGCGGCTTCAACCTGCGCACCGGGGGATTCGCCGCCCGTCGTGTAACCGCCGCCGATCGAGAATTCACCGGTCGACTTCTCGACAACATCAACAACCAGGATGACCTGATCCGGCTCGGAGCCGGGAGCCGTTGAAATATTGACGGTCTGGAAGAAATCAAGCGCTTCCAGACGACGCTTGGCGCGCTGCACCATCACCTGATTGAAGGCATCACCTTCATTCACGTCGAATTCACGGCGAATCACGAAATCGCGGGTCTTGTCATTGCCGCGGATCTCGATGCGCTGAACATAAGCACGCGGGCCCTGATCAACGCTGTAAACAACCGAGATCGTGTGATTTTCAAAATCGCGATCACCGCGAGGCTCGACCTTCGCAAAGGCATAGCCGCTGCCAGCTACATTCTCGGTAATAGCAAGAACCGAATCTTCGATGTCCTTGGCGCTATAAGGCTTGCCGGAGCGCGTCTCCACGAGGCGATCCAATGCCTGCGTATCAATACCCTCAACCGTGCTTTCGACACCGATATTGCCGAAGGTATAACGCTGACCTTCATCGACGGTAATCGTGATCGTATATTCGTTTGTCGACGGATCGAGAACCGCGTTCGATGAGACCACACGGAAGTCCGCATAACCGCGATTGTAATAGAAACGGCGCAGCGTTTCTTCATCCGCTTGCAAACGCCCTTCATCATAAACGTCGTTACGCGTCAGCCATGAAAGCGGGTTCGAACGCTTGGTGGAAATCACGTCACGCAGACGGCGACTACCGAAAGCCTGATTCCCAACGAAATCGATATTCGCAATCTTGGTGCGGGAGCCCTCGTTCACCTCGTAAACGACGTTCACGCGCCCCTGACCGAGATCAACGGTACGGGCATTCACGGTCGCATCACTGCGACCAATATGCGCATAAGCGGCCTTGATCGTCTCTTTATCGGACTCCATCGTCGCAGGATCGAAAGGCGCGCGGGCCTTGAGCTGCACGGAGCGAGCAAGATCAGGATCCTTGATCTTCTTATTACCCTGGAACAGAACGTTATTGACGACCGAACGTTCGCTCACCTGAACGACAAGCGTGCTTCCCGACTGGTGGATACGGACATCGGAGAAAAGGCCCATAGCAAAGAGCCGCTTCACGGCAGCATCAATGTCGGCGCCAGTGAATGCCTTGCCCGGACGAATATCCACGTTATCGCGAATCGTCTGCGCATCCACACGGGCGTTTCCACGCACATCGATGCGACTGACAACGGCAGCTTCGGCCATATTGACCGACGCGAGAGAAAACGCGGCAGTACCCGAAGCCACAAGAGCCACTGACATGGCGAGCGCAGAAGCGGCGCCAAAGAATTTAGAACTTGCCGTCATGGGCTTTCCGAACCTTCGTTTTTTTCTGTCCCCGGGGCGATTACCCAGAAAAGCACGTATAGATACAACCGTCATACCCGGTTTTTCCATACAAGCAAGCGTCGCGGTTAATTTCTGTTTACTTAGCCCGCCAGCGTGACATCTGCGCCACGCGATTTAAGCGTTATGGTAAACAGATTGCTTAGCTTTTCCGACATTCACTCCCAATGTTCACTTCTGTTTAACGCTTTGCCAGACGAGCACCTGACGAAGCAATGCATCATGGCAGACAGTGTGCCGGACGAGCCGACCCCACCCAATCTCCCTGAGCCGGTCGGCAACTGATCTAGCAGGCAAAGAGATCATTGAAAAGTACGAACCCCATAAATCCCATGACAAGAATGAAGCCTGCACGATAAAAAATTTCTTGCGCCCCCACAGACACCGGACTGCCCTTGATTGCCTCCACGGCGTAGAAAACCAGATGTCCTCCGTCCAGCGGCGGCAGCGGAAACAGATTCAGAAGACCAATCCCGATCGATAGCATCGCAGTGAGCTGTATCAGCCAGTCAAAGCCCTGACTTGCCGCGCGGCTTGCCATATTGGCAATCTTCACCGGCCCGCCAAGCTGGCATTTATCCTCCCGCCCTATGGCAAAGCGTTTGAAGAACTCACCTGTTCGGCTGATGATGTAGCCGGTTTCGACAACCGCCTGCCCTACTGATTCGAGCGGCCCATATTCAACACGGCGGAAATTACCGACAGCCTGTGTCGTCTCTACACCGATGGCCCCCATCTTGATCGTGTTTCCAAGCGGATCGACCCGCTCAACAAGAGCTGGCGCGGCCTTCAGATCAACCATCTTGCCACCACGCTCGACGGTGAAGCGCAGCGTATCACCCGCGCGCCCGGATACGATCCGTTGCACATCGGCGAAAGTGATGATCTTCTCACCCTCGACGCTCACAAAACGATCGCCCGGCTCAAAGCCAGCCTCGGCAGCCGGGCTTCCCGGCTGAACGCCGCCGACGAGAGGGTCTGCGATTTGACGCCCGTAAAGTGCGAAGAACACACTGAAAATCACGATGGTCAGAATGATATTGAATGCCGGGCCGGCGAAAACGGTCGCCGCGCGCTTCCATACCGGTTGCGTATGAAAAGCCCTGCTTTGCTCGTCATTGCTTAAACGGTCATTGTCCACGCCAACCGGCGAACTTGTCGCGCTTTCGTCGCCAATAAACTTCACATAACCACCAAGCGGGATGGCCGAAAGCTTCCAGCGCGTACCGTGACGGTCGGTAAAACCAATCAGCTCAGGACCAAATCCGATTGAAAAGGCGCTGGCCCCGATCCCGCACCACCTGCCCACAAGGTAATGGCCCATTTCATGGACAAAGACGACGACCATCAACACGAACAGAAACGGTACGATGGTCCCGACGAGCAGGCTGTCACTACCGACAAAAAAGGCCAGAGCCTCTTGCAAATTACTACTCCCTACAAAACTCATGCGGGCCGAACACGGCCAAACTGGACATCACGACCTCGTTGACTGATCAGCACAATCGGTCAGAAGTTAAAGAAAATCGCAGACGGAACATCCGGTTCGGCGACAATTGCACCAAAGAGGTACAGAAGTGCGGCAGCGGCGACAAGCCCGTCAACGCGATCCAGGACCCCGCCGTGACCGGGCAGAAGCCGTCCGGAATCCTTTGCTCCAAACTGTCTTTTCACCCAGGACTCGGCCAGATCGCCGATCTGTGAAACGACGGACAGAAGCAAAGCAAGCACAGGCACAGCCAAACCGCCCGGCTCCGCGACGAGTGACGCGACCAGAATGCCAGCAGCCACCGCCGCAACGGCACCGCCAATTGCTCCCGACCAGGTCTTGTTCGGGGAAAAGCGTGGTGCAAGCTTTGGCCCGCCCAGGGCACGCCCGTTGAAATAAGCGGCAATATCCGTAGCCCAGACGACCGCGAAAAGGAAAACTATGGCTGTAAAACCGAAAGGTTCATCGCCGCGTAAAAGGGAAAGCGAAATCGCAGAAAATCCCGCATATAGAAGACCTGCCGCAGACCAGCCTCGACCACTTTTCCATTGGGAGACCAAAAGGACCACGCAGCCTGCCACAAGCACACCGATCGTCAGCAAGGCGCCGCGGTCAAGAACGAGAAGAACACTGGTGAGAACCAGCCAACCCCATCCGAAAAGGCGAGAAAACGTTGTTTGCCGCGTTGCAGTCAGGCTGGTCCATTCATAGAACATCGCCAGCCCGATAACGATTGAAAAGAGCGTGAAACCCAACCCGCCAATCCAGGTCAGCCACAAGGCCGCAGCGCCGAGCACAATGGCGGTCAGAATACGGGTTTGCAAGTTTGACATTTAGACCTTTCGACGGAGCGGATACAGACCGCGTTAAACTGCCGCCCCCTTGGTCGATGGGCATGCGATTGCTGCTTCGCAGTCCCCGAGATCCGTGCCCGCCTCCACGCCACCGAAACGGCGTTCACGGCGACGGAAAGCCTCGTAGGCTGCGTCGAGATCAGCCGGGCGAAAATCCGGCCAGTGGCATGGCAGGAACAAGAATTCCGAATAGGCAGCCTGCCACAAAAGAAAGTTCGAAAGGCGCATTTCGCCACTGGTGCGGATGATGAGATCCGGATCCGGCATAGCTGCCGTGTCAAGGCTGGCAGAAATCAGCTCAGATGAAATCGACGACGGGTCCAGCAGCCCCGCCGCTATATCGCGCCCGAGGCTTTGCATGGCGCGGACGATCTCGTCACGAGAGCCGTAATTGAAGGCAATCACCAATGTAAGGCCACTATTGCCGCGCGTCAGCATCTCCGCCTCGCCCAACAGGCTCCTTATATCCTTGGCCAGCCCTTCGCGTTCGCCGATGATACGCACCTGCACATTGTTGCGGTGCAATTCAGCAAGATCGCGCCGGATAAAAAGCTTCAGCAGCCCCATCAGGTCGCTGACTTCTCCACTGGGGCGCGACCAGTTTTCAGAAGAGAAGGCAAAAAGCGTAAGATATTCAAGACCCCGGTCACCGGCTGCTTTGACGGTCTCGCGCAGGGCTTCCACGCCTGCACGATGACCGGCACTGCGTGACAACCCACGTGCCTTAGCCCAACGGCCATTGCCATCCATGATAATGGCGATGTGGCGCGGATCGGACATGGCAGGGCTCCCCTTTTCGAAAATCATACAGGTACTAGACCTGCATGATTTCTCCTTCCTTGACCGAAACGATCTTATCCATCTCGGCGATGGTATCATCGGTCAGTTTTTGTACTTTTTCCGACAGAACGCGGCCTTCATCCTGACTGATATCGCTATCCTTCTCCAGCTTTTTCAGCGTGTCCATACCGTCACGACGAACATGGCGGGCAGCGATACGACCCTGCTCCGCATATTGATGCGCAATCTTGACCAGTTCCTTGCGGCGCTGTTCATTCAGTTCCGGCAATGGAATGCGCAACGTGGTACCGTCCGTAATCGGGTTGAGGCCGAGACCGGAATCGCGGATCGCGCGTTCAACGGCGCCGACCATGCTTTTGTCCCAAACGGAAACCGAAAGCATGCGGGATTCAGGCACCGTGATGTTGGCAACCTGATTGATCGGCATGGTGGAACCATAAGCCTCGATGGTGATCGGTTCGAGCAGGCTTGCGGAAGCACGTCCGGTGCGAAGCCCACCCAGATCATGCTTCAATGAGTTGACAGCGCCTTCCATACGGCGCTTCAGGTCGTTGATGTCAAAAGCTTCGCTCATGCATTTTCTCCTTCAGTAGGCGCTAGAACCAACGATCAGTTATCGGAAACGATCGTGCAGCGCCCCTTGCCTTGCAGAATTTCGGCCAAACCACCGTCTTCATGGATGGAATAGACTATTATCGGAATGTTGTTCTCACGCGCAAGGGCAACCGCAGCGGTGTCCATGACGGCAAGCCCCCGATCAAGCACTTCCTTGTGGGTGAGTGTATCGAAACGCGTCGCAGAGGGATCTTTCTTTGGATCGGCGGTATAGATGCCGTCCACCTGCGTGCCCTTCAGCAGCGCATCCGCCCCGACCTCCGCCGCGCGCAACGCAGCCGCCGAGTCGGTGGTAAAGAACGGATTGCCCGTACCGCCTGCAAAAATGACAACCTTCCCCTCATTCATATAGGCCGTGGCCTGACGCTGGGAGAAGCTTTCGCAGATTTCCGGCATTGCTATGGCGGAAAGGACAACGGCATCGACGCCGATCTTGTTCAAAGAGGTACGCAGGGCCAGCGAGTTGATGACAGTCGCCAGCATGCCCATGTGATCGCCGGTCACGCGGTCGCCGCCCTTGGAAGCAACGGCAACGCCACGAAAGATGTTGCCGCCGCCGATCACCACGCCCACTTCCACACCTAGCGAACGGGCCTCCTTGATGTCACTGGCGATGCGATCCACGACGGAAACGTCAATGCCGAAGCCCTGACTGCCCATCAACGCCTCACCCGAGGCTTTCAAAAGGACACGCTTGTAGGCGGGCTTACCGGACATGGATTGCTCTCCGCAGATAGTGATGAAGTGATTGTCTTCGGGTTCCGATACACGAAGGGCATCGCGTTGTCACGCGATGCCCTTCGATTTCAGCAGTCTTTTCAGAGCTTACTTCTTGACAGTGGCAGCCACTTCGGCAGCAAAATCCGTTTCTTCCTTCTCGATGCCTTCGCCAAGGGCGAAACGCACGAAGCCGGTAATCTTGGCAGGAGCGCCAATGGTCTTTTCAGCTTCCTTGAGGGCAGCCTCAACCGTCAGATCGGGATTGATGACGAAAGCCTGCGAAAGAAGAACGACTTCTTCATAGAACTTACGCATACGGCCTTCGACCATCTTTTCGATGATGTTGTCCGGCTTGCCGGATTCGCGAGCCTGCTCGATAAAGATCGCCTTTTCGCGCTCGGCAGCAGCTGGATCGACGTCGGCAGCGGTCAAAGCCAGCGGGTTGATGGCAGCAACGTGCATCGCAACCTGACGACCGAATGCGTTTGCAGCTTCTGCATCGCCAGCGGTTTCGATTGCGACCAGAACGCCAAGCTTGCCGAGGCCATCCGCAACGCCATTGTGGATATAGGTAGCAACTGCACCCTGCGAAACTTCGAGGGCTGCCGAACGGCGGAACCCGATGTTTTCGCCAATCGTCGCAACAGCGTCTTTGGCAGCATCGGTTACGGTCTTGCCGTCAACGTTTGCGCCAGCGACGGCTTCTGTCGAACCGTCGGTCGAAAGAGCGGTCTGAGCGATCTTGCGGACCAGATCCTGGAATGCATCGTTACGGGCAACGAAGTCGGTTTCGGAGTTGACTTCAACGACAACAGCCTTGTTGCCTGAAGCTGCGACGCCAATCAGACCTTCGGCAGCGGTGCGGCCAGCCTTCTTGTCAGCCTTTGCGATGCCCTTTGCGCGCAGCCAATCAACAGCGGCTTCGATATCGCCATTGGTTTCAGCAAGAGCGGCCTTGCAATCCATCATGCCTGCGCCGGTGAGGTCGCGGAGTTCTTTAACCTGTGATGCGGAAATGCTCATTATGTCGCCTTTCATGAAAGCGAAGGCACACCGAATGGGTGTGCCAACTTTTAACCGGCGCGTGCCTTGATGCTCTTCGGAATCATGCTCGCGCGCCTGAATGAAACGAAATTATCCATCCGCCGTGACGGATGGATGAAATCATAAACGCTTATTAAGCGCCTTCAGCCGGAGCTTCGAGGGCCGGCTCGACAGGAGCTTCAGCCTGCGCACCGATATCGATGCCCATCGCGCCCTGCTGGCGAGCGATACCGTCAAGAGCAGCGCGAGCGATAAGGTCGCAATAGAGTGCGATAGCGCGTGCAGCGTCGTCGTTGCCCGGGATCGGGTAGTCGATCTGGTCTGGATCGCAGTTCGAGTCGATTACGGCGACAACCGGAATGCCAAGACGCTTGGCTTCCTGAATGGCAATCGCTTCCTTGTTGGTGTCGATGATGAACATCAGGTCCGGAACCGAACCCATATCCTTGATACCGCCGAGGGCGCGGTCAAGCTTTTCACGCTCGCGCTCGAGGTTCAGACGTTCCTTCTTGGTGAAGCCCTGAGCTTCGCCAGCCAGAAGTTCGTCGAGCTTGCGCAGACGCTGGATCGAGTTCGAGATCGTCTTCCAGTTGGTCATCATGCCGCCGAGCCAGCGAGCATTGACGTAGTACTGGGCCGAACGGTTTGCGGCATCGGCGATGATGTCCGAAGCCTGACGCTTCGTGCCGACGAACAGAACACGACCGCCGCGGGCAACGGTGTCCGAGACAACCTTCAGCGCGTTATGCAGCAGCGGAACGCTCTGCGACAGGTCCATGATGTGGATGTTGTTGCGAGCGCCATAGATGTAAGGCGCCATCTTCGGGTTCCAGCGGTGAGTCTGGTGGCCGAAGTGAACACCAGCTTCTAGAAGCTGACGCATGCTGAATTCTGGCAATGCCATCTGTATTTTCCTTTTCCGGTTTGACCTCCACGGGTTGAGGCGATTGCTCGCCACCGGAGGCTGAGGCCGGATTTCTCCCGGCGAAAGCCCAAATCCCGTGTGTGGAATAGGCGCGCTGTTAACTGATCGCGCCATGAATTGCAAGCCTTGCGAACAAGTTTACGCCCGCAAGAGGGCCCTGCCCTCCTGCCGACACCATTATCCTACCCTTTTTCGCGCAAAGCGGAAGAGTGATATGACGTAATCAGCCACTTTCGCCCATTCCATGTATAGGTGCCGGTATCGATGGCTTTGTTGCATCCGATACAGATGGTCCGGCTATCGATATGACCGACAGCCTTCTTTTTCAGGAACCCTTGAAGTAGCCCACGCGCTCTTTGTGCGTGTAGCGAACCCGATTGGAGAGCGTTGGCAGCAACACCGCATCATGGCTATAGCTGGCCGCGACCTTTGCAGGGTCGCCACTCTGCAACGATTTGTTCCACTGATCGAACAACACTGCCGCCTGCTGCATATCTATCCGTTCGCAATGCGGAGCAAAAAAGGCAGACCGACCACCATTGTTCACGCCTCCCGCAAATGCGGGTGAAGACATTACAACTGAAGTCAATAGAACGTTACTTAGAACAGTCTGCTGTTTTGGAAGAGCCGTCAAAAACATCCAGCTTTACAAGCTTGCCTCGCATGGAAAAATCGCCGTAGTCCATCGTCAGATCACGCGTGATGCCGTTTCTGTAAAGCTTGAAGTTGATACGATAGATCGGCAACCCGTCCTGCTTTTCCTTGTCATCGAAATAAGCGATCGTCACCGGCCAGACCTGATCGGTCGAGAGTTTGCCCATGACTTTCGTTTCATCATTCGCGGCCCTCTGCTCCTTGCCGACAACGACTGTCGTCGCCACAACGCGGTCTGCGTCTTCCGAAGCATCGAAAAGAGAGGTCTGATAGAATCGCTCACCCGCCTCGGCCTTGCCGATCAGCTCTTCCATATGCCGGGTAGGAAATTGCGTTCCGCGCAAATCGAGCTTGTTGTCCTTCGGCTTCGTCAGCTCGACAACGGTCTTGTCACCTTCCAGCTTTGCATCACCGCGCACTTCCTTGACGAGCTCCTTATCGACAAAGGTCTTGTTGACGAAGCGGAAGTTCTTGCCGTCACTGGCTTCATAGGTTGTCGTCTGCTGATCCGTGACGCGCTGCGGCTGCTCTTCCATGTCGATGCGCGTCACAAAACGGAAATTGGTTGTGTATCCCTCGCATGCCGAGCCGTTGAACTCATAAACCATTCGGCCGGTAAGACCGCTGATGCCGGACTTTTCGTCGGCGCGATCAAGCGTCAGATCATAGACAGCGCGATGCGGCACCAGTGTTATCGTGGAGGCCGCACTGGCAACGCCGGCGAATCCGGCCAGCACACACACAGCCGTTCCACCCGCCGAAACCGCAACCTTAAAACCCGACCCAAAAAAACGCATACATGAATCTCCCGATGAGTTGTCGAGCATGATAAAAAAACTCGTGGCGGAAGCGAGGCAAAAAACGCACCCTTCCCAAAAGGTTCACCGATTCTGCATCGGAGGATCGCAGAATCCCTTTATAAGCAAGGATTAATGGAATGACCGATACAATCGACAGCCGCCTTAAAAACCTGGGTATATCCATCCCTGAAGCTGCGGCACCAGCTGCCAACTATGTACCGTTCGCGCAAAGCGGGTCGCTTCTTCTCACATCGGGTCAGCTTCCGCTGGAGAATGGAAAGCTGGTGCACACCGGACAGGTCGGCGATGAATTGGCGGTCTCACACGGTCAGGCATGCGCGCGCGCCTGTGCCATCAATATTCTGGCGCAGGCAAAAGCAGCGCTGGGCGACCTCAACCGGATCAAGCGTATCGTCAAAATCACGGTCTTTGTTTCTTCGACTGCAGATTTTGTCGAACAGCACCTCGTCGCCAACGGCGCGTCGGATTTGCTCGTTGCCGTTCTGGGTGATGCAGGCAAACATGCGCGTTCGGCCGTCGGCGTTGCCAGCCTTCCTCTCAATGCGCCAGTTGAAATCGAAGCAATCATCGAGGCTGCCTGAAATGTCATCCATCGACTGGCTCAAGAAGCGCCCGATCGCTCATCGCGGCCTGCATGATCTGAACAAAGATCGTTGGGAAAATACGCTTTCCGCCTTTGACGCTGCCGCCAAAGCAGGCTTCGCGATAGAATGCGACGTGCATCTGACCAAGGATGGCGGCGTTGTCGTTTTTCATGATGACGACCTGCAACGCCTTGCGGGACGCGAAGGTCGCATCTGTGAACTGACGACCATGGAAGCGACGGCGCTTCACGTAGGCGGCACGGCTGACCACGTGCCAACGCTTCGCCAGATGCTTGATCTGGTCGATGGCCGAGTTCCGGTGGTGATTGAACTCAAAGGCATCGAGGGCCGCGATGACGGGCTGGTTGCAGCCGTCGCCAAGGAGCTGACCTCCTATGCAGGCGAAGCTGCAATCATGTCTTTCGATCACCATCTGATCCGTCGCTTCAAAACCGATGCTCCGGGTATTCCCGGCGGGTTGACCGCTGAAGGCACGCGAACGGAGGATTTCGAGCGGCATTTCTCCATGCTCGCACATGATCTCTCCTTCGTGTCCTACAATGTGCATCACTTGCCCAACCCGTTCGTGACTTTCGTGCGCGACAGGTTGCTTATACCGGTGATCAGCTGGACAGTGCGCGACAAGGAGATGCAGAAGCATAGCGATCTCAATGTCGACCAGATTACGTTCGAAGGTTTCGATCCGCAGGCCATGGTCGCTTGACGGCCACCTGTCTGCGCCGCAAACACGAGGCATAGGCGGCAGAGGAACAGCGGTGAGCCACGACTATCCGCACGACGAGCAAAGCTTCGTTCTCCGTATCGTTGAAAAGGTCAGCGATTTCACGGAAGAGGAATGGAGCAATCTTGCCGGGACCTCCCGGCAGGATGCCAATTATAATCCGTTCATTTCCCGGGCCTTCCTTGCCGCTCTGGAACAATCCGGCTCAGTCTCGCGCGAGGCGGGCTGGCTTCCCCGTCACCTGCGCCTGGAGGACGACCGCGGCGCGCTCATCGGCGCGGTGCCCAACTACCTCAAAGGGCACAGCCAGGGTGAATATGTCTTCGATCACGGCTGGGCCGATGCTTTCGAGCAGGCTGGCGGACGATATTATCCGAAGTTTCAGGCAGCAGTTCCTTTCACGCCTGCAACGGGTCCCCGACTGCTTAACACCGTCACCTTTGACAGCGACGCCGTGCGGCTGGCGCTGGCCGGTGGACTGCGCGAGCTTGCCGACCAGAGTCGCCTTTCGTCGGCTCATGTGACTTTTGCTCTTTCAGATGAGATACCAGCTCTTGAAAAAGCTGGTTTCCTGCACCGGACAGATAAGCAATTTCATTTCATAAACAATGGGTTTTCATCATATGATGACTTCTTAAATGAGCTTGTTTCGCGCAAGCGCAAAGCGCTCAGGAAAGAGAGGCGCGAAGCTCTGTCCGAGGGTATAGAGATCGACTGGCTGACGGGAAGCGAACTTACGGAAACGATATGGGATGAGTTCTTTGCCTTCTATATGGATACCGGAAGCCGAAAATGGGGGCGCCCATATCTGAACCGCACATTCTTCTCGCTTATCAGCGAGAACATGGCAGACGATATTCTTCTGATCATGGCCCGCCGCGACGGACGCTATATTGCCGGCGCGATCAATTTCATTGGTGGCGATACCCTTTATGGCCGCCACTGGGGTTGTATCGAGGATCATCCCTACCTGCATTTCGAGGTCTGCTATCATCAGGCCATCGACTTCGCCATCGACCACAGGCTTCGCGTGGTGGAGGCTGGCGCTCAAGGTGAACACAAGCTCGCACGTGGTTATGCGCCGGTCACGACGCACTCCGCGCACTACATCGTTCACGAGGGATTCCGCAATGCAGTGCGTGACTATCTCGATCATGAGCGCCGCGACGTCGAGCAAATTCAGGAAGCACTGGAAGAACATTCACCCTATCGCCGGGTATAACCAATCTGTCTTGCCTAACAAGTCGGGATGCAGTCTGATCACCATATGCCGCGGTTCCCGTTAAAAGCGGAATCACCAGAACCGCGTTGCCTGTTTATCTTTACGCATTGGAGAGAACCGCATGTCTGCCACATATGATGACAACAACATCTTCGCCAAAATCCTGCGCGGTGAAATTCCGTCGACGCGCGTTTTAGACACGGACAATGTTGTGGCCTTCATGGATGTGATGCCGCAAGGAACCGGTCATACGCTCGTCGTGCCGAAAGCACCTTCCCGCAATTTGCTCGATGCCAAACCCGAGACATTGGCAGAGCTGATCCAGACCGTTCAGACAGTCGCGCAAGCCGTGAAGAAGGCTTTCAATGCCGACGGTGTAACGGTTATGCAGTTCAACGAGCCTGCATCCGGACAGACAGTATATCACCTGCATTTCCACGTTATTCCACGTTTTGAAGGCGTGGCGCTCAAACCCCATTCCGGCCAGATGGAAGACCCGGCTGTCCTTTCAGCACATGCTGAAAAAATTCGCGCAGCTCTTTGATTAGAATAGAATTTTAAAGCGCTAGCAGACCCGCCACGAGCAGGGTTTCCGTCACAGCAATGCCAATGAGCAGGCGTTTGCCCAAAGCGAGATAGGCGGCAAATCCTGCGGCAGCGGCCCCTGCACGCAACCAAAGTGGAGAATGCGCCAGCTCGCCATTTGGATAGAGAATGAGCTGCGCGATCACACCTGCAACAAGTGCGGTCGCAACGCATCGCACCAGCACGAGAAATTCTGAATCTTCCCGGATACGCCCGCCAACGATTACACCAATGACGCGGAAGAAGTAGGTCGGCAGCGCAGCCGCCAGCAGGATAAACAGATAAGGCCACCACCAATCAGACAGGCTGTGCCAGGTCATTGGACGCCACCCTTTGCCATGCGCTGCATTCGATGAACGCCGAAAGCGATCAAGCCGCCCAATATGCCGGTGACCAGCAGATCGTAATCGGGCACGAACTCATGGAATACCGGGAACAGAACAATCCCCGCAATCATTGCGATCTGGCTAGCTCTCTCCCGCGCCGAGCGCCAAAGCGACGTCAGAAAATACATTGGCGTCAGCATGAACAGTGCTGCGAAGACAATAGGCGGAAACGAGGCGGACAACATGTAGACTACCGCCACCACAAGCGCGTTCGTTCCAACCAGGACGGAGCCGATACCCGCAAAATAGCTGGTGCGCATATCGCGTGGAATATTGCGCAGCTCTTCCATTGCCATGACCCAGGCTGTCACCGCGATAAAATGACAAAGTACGGCGAGCGTCACCTTCCGTGTCTTCGGCCCCTGTAATTCAGGTAAAAGCGCAACAACCATCGGCATAAGCCGGACGGAAGATAACCCGACAGCGAGGGCGATTGCGGGCAGCGTCGTTCCGGCGCTGATTGCTCCGATCAGCACTACCTTCGCCGGCAGGGCCCAAATCGTGAGCGTCATGAAAACAGCCTGCCCTACGGTAATCCCGGAAGAAATAGCCAGACCGGAAAAGCCGATGAACGAACTTATCAGCAGAGCGGCGGGAACGCTGAAGATTCGTCGGGCGCCACGTAAAAACCACTGCAAATGGTGGTCGGAATCCGGCAAGTGCATGTCAGGTCTGCGCATATGAGTCGAAAGCATCAGGACAGGTTAGAGCAAGCCGCAAAAAGTGGCACCCCGGATTCGAACTGCTGACAGCAAAATTCCAGTTCCGAATAGCCTGAAGCACGGGGAAGACGTCCACATCAGCGGCCTTCCGGCCAGAATCGCTCATCTTCATTGCGGTCTTGCGACAAAGAAAAACGGCTCTTCCGAAGAAGAGCCGTTTCATGTTTTCTATTTCTTGCGCGGTACTTTCGGCACCGATGACTTTGAGACGGAAGCCTTCGTTGCCGACTTCGGCTTCGGCGCATCTTTACCGGCGAGCACCTTTTCCTTCTCCACTTTCTTGGGAACGGTTTTCCGGCGCACCGAAATTTTCTTCTCCGCCGGAATATCCTTCTTCGGCTTGACCGGGACCTGATCTGCGACGGACTCAAGTGACAGATCCGTCTTTCCATCGGCATTG
Source organism: Ochrobactrum sp. CM-21-5 (assembly GCF_014253075.1). Classification (GTDB taxonomy): domain Bacteria; phylum Pseudomonadota; class Alphaproteobacteria; order Rhizobiales; family Rhizobiaceae; genus Brucella. The sequence continues at coordinate 1,380,330 of NZ_JACLZJ010000001.1, read as the reverse complement.
GTCGTCACATCGACCCGCACCGTGCCGCCATGCTTGAGTTTGCCGAAAAGCACCTCGTCAGCCAGCGGCTTCTTGATGTGCTCCTGTATGACGCGGGCAAGCGGACGAGCGCCCATATGCTCGTCATACCCCTTGTCGGCAAGCCATGCGATGGCCGCTTCGGTCAGTTCGAATGTCACGCCGCGCTCGGCAAGCTGCGCTTCAAGCTGAAGCACGAACTTCTGCACAACCTGATGGATAACCGGAACAGGCAGCGGACCGAACGGAACAATGGCGTCGAGACGGTTACGGAACTCAGGCGTGAACAGCCGGTTGATCGCTTCCATATCGTCGCCTTCACGGCGCGTCGAACCGAAGCCAATCGCCGCTTTCGTCATGTCAGACGCACCGGCATTGGTGGTCATGATCAGGATGACATTGCGGAAGTCGATCTGCTTTCCGTTGTGATCCGTCAGCTTGCCATGGTCCATAACCTGCAACAGAATGTTGAACAGGTCCGGATGCGCCTTCTCAATTTCATCAAGCAACAGCACGCAATGCGGATGCTGATCGACGCCATCGGTCAAGAGTCCGCCCTGGTCGAAGCCGACATAACCGGGCGGTGCACCGATGAGCCGCGAAACCGTGTGACGCTCCATATATTCCGACATATCAAAACGCAGCAGTTCAACGCCAAGCGATGCCGCAAGCTGCTTGGCCACTTCGGTTTTACCGACGCCCGTAGGGCCGGAGAACAGATAGGACCCTATCGGCTTGTCGGGCTCACGCAAGCCCGCACGCGCCAGCTTGATCGAGGCCGAAAGGGCTTCGATAGCCAGATCCTGGCCATAGACGACGCGCTTCAGCTCGGCTTCCAGATGCGACAGCACTTCTTCGTCATCCTTGGAGACTGATTTCGGCGGTATGCGTGCCATTGTGGCAATCGTGACTTCGATTTCTTTCACGCCAATGGTCTTCTTGCGCTTGTTTTCAGGCAGAAGCATCTGACTGGCGCCGGTTTCATCGATCACATCGATCGCCTTATCCGGCAGCTTCCGATCAGAAATATAACGTGCGGAAAGCTCTACGGCTGTCTTGATGGCATCGACCGTATATTTGACTTTATGGAAATCCTCGAAATAAGGCTTCAGCCCCTTCATGATCTCGATCGCGTCCGGGATCGACGGTTCATTGACGTCGATCTTCTGGAATCGGCGTACCAGAGCCCGGTCTTTTTCGAAGAACTGGCGGTACTCCTTATAGGTCGTCGAACCGATGCAACGGATTGCTCCGGAAGATAGCGCGGGCTTCAGTAAATTGGATGCATCCATGGCTCCGCCGGAAGTGGCACCCGCTCCGATTACCGTGTGAATTTCATCAATGAAAAGCACAGAACCTGGATATTCTTCCAGTTCCTTGACAACCTGCTTCAGCCGTTCTTCGAAATCGCCGCGATAGCGGGTACCCGCCAGAAGTGTACCCATATCAAGGGCAAAAATGGTGGCGTCAGCCAGCGCTTCCGGCACCTTGCCCTCGACAATACGTTTTGCCAGCCCTTCGGCGATCGCCGTCTTGCCGACACCGGGATCGCCCACATAGAGCGGATTGTTCTTGGAACGACGGCAGAGCACCTGAATCGTACGGTTGATCTCAATGTCACGGCCGATCAGCGGATCGATACGACCAGCCTTCGCCTTATCATTGAGATTAACGCAATAAGCTGAAAGAGCATCCTGCTTCTTCTTCGCGCTCTCGTCCTGCTCGCCGCCTGTCCGCTCGTCGCTTGGGCTCTCTGCTCCACGCGGCGCGCGTGGCTCGCTGCTCTGCACTCGCTTGGAGATACCATGCGAAATGTAGTTGACGGCGTCGTATCGGGTCATCTGCTGCTCCTGCAGGAAATAGGCAGCATGACTTTCCCGCTCGGCAAAAATTGCCACGAGCACGTTCGCACCGGTCACTTCTTCGCGGTTCGATGACTGGACGTGAATGACAGCACGCTGAATAACCCGCTGAAAGGCGGCTGTCGGTTTCGAATCCTCATCATAGCCGGTCACGAGATTATCGAGTTCGCGGTCGATATAGTCCGTAACCACACGTTTGAGATGCTCAAGATCGACATTGCAGGCACGCATCACCGCCCCTGCGTCCTGGTCATCGATCAGGGCAAGCAATAAATGTTCGAGCGTTGCATATTCATGATGGCGCTCGTTTGCAATTGTGAGGGCCTGATGCAGAGCTCTTTCAAGGCTGGGGGAAAACGATGGCATATGACCTCACTTTTTCTCCATCACGCATTGCAGCGGATGCTGGTTTTGGCGGGCAAAATCCATGACCTGACTAACTTTGGTTTCGGCGACTTCGTAAGTAAAAATTCCGCATTCTCCGACACCGTGATTGTGGACATGCAGCATAATGCGCGTGGCAGCGTCCTGATCTTTCTGGAAAAACCGCTGCAGGACATGAATGACGAATTCCATAGGTGTGTAATCGTCGTTGAGGAGCAGGACGCGATAGAGACTTGGTTTCTTGGTTTTCGGCTGGGTGCGCGTAACCACGACGGTACCGTTCTCCGGTCCACTTCCGCCGTCTGTTTTACTTTGCATGACTGGATTGAAACGACTCATGAAACCTATCACCCGGATGCCCATCTGCCTGGCCTGCCTGCCCTATTATGTAGGACGTCATGTGGTGATTTTAAGCCCTCCAGCATCACATGCAACCGAGACTTATTACAAGGACGACGCTTGACACAATTATATGGCGTCAACACCGGAAATTATCCATGTGATCCCAGGCGCCTGCACCGAAGAAGAAGCCGAACTATTTCATTTCACTAAACGAAATTATACCCCGAAGTAATTGCATGCAAAATTCAGCCATTCATTAATTGCGGTTTTCACTTCGATTATTTCAATTTATTATAAGAACATAATGAAGATTAATTAATCAAAATAGTTAAAAACAATGACCTATTTAATTTGTAATAACTAAAATAAAATAAACTGCCCCTCCTCTTAAAATCAATCGGCAGAATAAATTAACTCGCGCAAGCGAGTTTTTTTGTATTATAACTTCCATCCATAGATATGATTACTTCTAATTTTTTGAAAATTTAATTTATATTACAGAACGTAGAAACATGAATATGAAAAAAAAATCAATCTGCATAGCAACAATAACACGTAACAGGCCGAAAATGCTTTCACAGCTTTTCGCATCTCTTTCCAAGATCAAGCTGTATGAGCATATATCACTAAGATTTGTTATCGTGGAGAATAATGATGGATATTCGTTGAATGCGATTGTGCAAAATTTCAGAAACAGCGTTCCCGGATGGAAAGTTGACTATCTTCTAGAACGAGATATCGGCATTTCAAGCGCTCGTAACCGAGCATTGCATTACGCGATCGAACAGGGTTTCGATCTGCTCGTCTTTGTTGATGACGATGAATTCATTGAGCCTGACTGGCTGCTCAATCTGCTTGCGGAACGTGAGCGACTGGATCTGGATATTGTCGGCTCCCCGGTAATACCCGTCCCCTTTGATCAGCATTTGGCTTTCTGGCAGAGAATCGTTTGGACGGGCATTGAGCGCAACAGTCAGCGTTCTGAAATCAAATGTCGCCGTAAATGGGAAAAGGGAACCGCTGATACGATCAAAGTTGCGACCGGCAGCTGGATGGGGAAACTCGATTTCTTTCGCCGTACCGGCCTGAAATTTGATACCCGTCTCGGCCTTACCGGCGGAGAGGACTGGCATCTATGGGCAGAAGCAAAAAAACTGGGCGCTAAAACCGGCTGGGCACCTGACGCTATCGCTTATGAGACAGTTCCGTCCTGTCGGCTGACCCTATCCTATCATTTCCGCCGCAATCGGGATCACAATATCACCGGGTTCCACGCAAGCTACAGGGTGTGTCCGAAACGGGCGCTCAGGAAACTTCCCCTCAAGCTTCTGAGCAGAACTTTCAAGCTGTGCACAGCGATATGCTCGCTCCCGTTCAAGGGCAGTCAGGCGCTTGTCACATGCGCCGCGACTATTGGCGGGATTGTGGGCCTGTTGCAGGCTTGTACCGGTAAACGGGCCCTTCATTACGCCGAGACAACCGGTTTCTGAACGGCTTGCCTCCGATGTCCGCCCTAAGACTCATCGCGTGGAGACCGGTACAGCAGTTACAAACGAAACAAAAGTGCAACAGCCAAGGCCCGGCAGTCGATCAATACCAGCCGACAGCGACCTGCGCTTCTTCCGACATGCGATCAGGCGTCCATGGCGGGTCGAAAGTCATAGTAACTTCCACGTGCGAAATGCCCTCAACGGCACCCACAGCGTTTTCGACCCAGCCCGGCATTTCACCCGCGACCGGGCATCCCGGAGCGGTCAGCGTCATCTCGATTTTGACTGTACGGTCATCTTCAATATCGATCTTGTAGATGAGGCCAAGCTCGTAAATATCAGCGGGTATTTCCGGATCGTAGACCGTTTTCAGCGCAGCTATGATGTCGTCCGTCATTCGCAGAAGTTCATCCTGCGGAATAACGGAAGCGGAGAATACGGAGCTGCCTTCGGCCTGCTCCGCTTCATCTGCCTGTCTGGCTTCGGTCTGTTCGTGAACTTTCTGTTCCATCTCGGTCATCCGAAAAACTTCCTTGCCTTTTCCAGGGCATCTGCCAGCGCATCCACTTCGGCGCGGGTATTATACATGGCAAAGGATGCACGGCATGTAGAGGTGACGCCGAAGCGTTTCAAGAGCGGCTGCGCACAATGCGTGCCAGCCCGCACCGCAACCCCGGCCCGATCGATCACCATCGACACATCATGCGCGTGAATGCCTTCGAGCGCGAAGGAAATGATGGCTCCCTTGCCCGGCGCGTTGCCGAAAATACGCAAGGAATTGATTTTGCCCAATTGCTCATGCGCATAGTCGCGCAAATCCTCTTCATGAGCAAGGATGGCGTGGCGACCGATCTTTTCCATATATTCCAGCGCTGCGCCCAGGCCGATTGCCTGTACTATCGGCGGTGTGCCCGCTTCGAAGCGGTGCGGTGGGTGATTGTAGGTGACGTTTTCTTCCGTCACTTCCTCGATCATTTCGCCGCCGCCCTGAAAGGGACGCATCTTTTCGAGCATCTCCGCCCGTCCATAAAGAACGCCAATGCCCGACGGGCCATAGACCTTATGGCCGGTAAAGACGTACCAGTCGCAACCGAGATCCTGCACATCAACAGGCAGGTGCACGGCTCCCTGGCTGCCATCCACCAGCACCGGAATGCCGCGTGCATGGGCCAGTTCGACGATCTTCTTGATCGGTGTGACCGTACCGAGCGCGTTCGACATGTGGGTGATGGCAACGAGTTTGGTGCGGTCCGTCAGTCGCTTCTCGAATTCCTCGATATGGAAGATGCCTTCGTCATCCACTGGAGCAAAAACGAGCTTCGCGCCCTGCCGCTCGCGGATGAAATGCCATGGCACGATATTGGAGTGATGTTCCATGATCGAGAGGACGATTTCGTCACCTTCACCGATATAGGGCATGCCATAGCCGTAAGCGACAGTATTGATCGCTTCGGTGGCATTCTTGGTGAAAACAATTTCGTCAATCGAACCGGCATTCAAAAAACGACGGACTGTTTCGCGCGATTTTTCGTAAGAATCCGTTGCTGCATTCGAGAGAAAATGCAGGCCGCGATGTACATTCGCATACTCATGCCTGTAGGCATGCGTAACAGCGTCGATGACGCTTTGCGGCTTTTGCGCGGAAGCTCCGTTATCGAGATAGACAAGCGGCTTGCCGTGAACCTGTCGCGAGAGGATTGGAAAATCCCTGCGTATGGCTTCTACGTCATAAGCGGCAATCAATGGATTTTTCTGGTCCATGATCGTTCCTTTTGCCTTTTCGGCAGGAAAAGGCGGAGCGGCTCATCACCTCTCCGCCTCGTTCAATCAGGCATGGACGGCGAGCCAGCTCGAAAGCACTTCTTCCAGTGCTTCGACCAGCGGCTCATCTTCCAGCTCCTCGATGATCTCGGCGATAAACGCCTTGATCAACAGGCCGCGAGCCTCGCTTTCCGGAATGCCGCGAGCCATCAGGTAGAACAGATGGTCGTGATCAATTTCCGTCACCGTCGCACCGTGGCCGCAGGCCACATCGTCGGCGAAAATTTCGAGTTCCGGCTTGGCATCGAACTCACCGTCATCCGAAAGGAGGAGCGTGTTGCAGGCCATGCGAGCGTCGGTTTTCTGCGCGAGCCGCGAAACGCGGATCATCCCCTGGAAAACACCGCGCGCACGGTCCTTGACCACATTGCGTATGATTTCCGTCGAGCGGGTATTCTCGACCACATGCCCAACCGTCATCGTAATGTCGGTGTGGCTGTCGTCGGCCAGCAGGTTCAGCCCGCGAAGCTCGAAGTCCGAGTCTTCACCATCGACGTTGACATGCACTTCCTGACGTACCAGCTTGCCGCCGGCGTTGACGATGTAAAGCGTCAGCCGTGACCCTTTACCCATGGTCGCATTGAACTGGGCGAGCTGGGTAGCCTGACCGAAATCGCGCAGGATGATCCAGATGATTTCGGCGCCGTCACCAACCGTCACATGGTTGACGGAAGTGGAAAAGGCATCACCTTCGTCGCCGCCAATCTGGCGTTCAACGATCGTAGCCTTGACGTCAGAACCAATCCGAACGGGAAAACGCGCATGGCCCTGTCCGGTCTTCTGGATATTCTGAAGTTCCAGCGGGGCTTGCAGCTCGGTACCGTCCGGGATGGAAACCATCCAGCCATCGCTGACATAGGCTGCGTTAATCTGACCAATCGTGTCATCTGTTCCGCGAGACTTGAGCTGCGAAGCAAGCGCGCCGTCAACCAGAGCTTCGCGGACCGGCGTCAATGATACGCCTTCCGGCGCTTTAGCATCGAGAGCAACGCCGTTGCTTGTCGCGATAACGGAGGAGCCGGCAAGCAGCGCCGGAACAGGTTGCGTTCCGGCAGCATTATCGAATTCCGCCACACCCTTCAAAAGCGTGCGAAAATCCGTGTAATGCCAGCTTTCAATGCGGCGCGATGGAAGCCCTTGAATCTTCAATGCTTCCAGTGCCGTATCGCGGGCCACAACCACATCGCCATTGCCGGGCAAGTCGCCGATACGCGTGGTGTAGCTGTCAATCAGCACGCTTTCAGCCGGTGTTCGCGGCCTTGCGGTCTGGATATTCATGATCCACCCCTCCTTAGGCTGCGTCGCCGATTACATCGGCATAACCATTTTCTTCCAGATGAAGCGCAAGGTCCTTGTCGCCAGACTTGATGACCTGGCCCTTGTAGAGCACGTGCACGCTGTCCGGCACGATATATTCGAGCAGGCGCTGATAGTGGGTGATGACAACCACGGCACGATCCGGCGAACGCAACGCGTTCACACCATCCGAAACGATTTTCAATGCGTCGATGTCGAGACCGGAATCGGTTTCGTCGAGGACGCAAAGCGCAGGCTCCAGAAGCTGCATTTGAAGAATTTCAGCGCGCTTCTTTTCGCCGCCCGAGAAGCCCACATTCAGCGGACGTTTCAGCATGTTCATGTCGATGTTGAGCTTGCCGGCAGCGTCTTTCACGAGCTTGATGAATTCCGGAATCTTCAGTTCCGGCTCGCCGCGTGCTTTGCGCTGGCTGTTCATCGCCACCTTCAGGAATTCCATCGTGGCAACGCCCGGAATTTCCATCGGATACTGGAAGGCAAGGAAAATGCCCTTGGCGGCGCGCTCCGCCGGATCCAGTTCGAGGATCGATTCGCCATTATAGAGGATGTCGCCTTCGGTCACTTCATAGTCGTCGCGACCAGCAAGGATATAAGAGAGCGTAGACTTGCCCGAACCGTTGGGGCCCATGATCGCGGCAACTTCCCCCTTGTTTACAGTGAGGTTGAGGCCACGGATGATCTCGGTATCCGTATCGGCGATCTTTGCATGGAGGTTCTTGATCTCAAGCATGAATGTAAACCTTGTTTCTATGGGCAGTCCGTGCGGAACGCCGCTTTTAAGACTGCTTGCGCCAGTTAAAGGCTGGCCAGAAAAATCAGATGCGAAAGGTCGAGGGAAAGGCGCGCCGGTTAACCGACGCTGCCCTCAAGCGAGATGCCGATAAGCTTCTGTGCTTCAACGGCGAACTCCATCGGCAGTTCCTGAATGACTTCTTTCACGAAGCCATTGACGATGAGGGCAATCGCCTCCTCTTCCGGAATACCGCGCTGCATCACATAGAATAGCTGGTCTTCGGAAATCTTGGAGGTGGTCGCCTCGTGCTCGAACTGCGCCGTGGCATTCTTCGCCTCGATATACGGCACCGTATGCGCGCCGCAGTCGTTGCCAATCAAGAGCGAGTCGCACTGGGTGAAGTTACGGGCGTTCTCAGCCTTGCGGTGAGCGGAAACTTGCCCGCGATAGGTATTGTTGGAATTACCCGCCGAAATACCCTTCGAGATGATGCGGCTCGACGTGTTCTTGCCCAGATGGATCATCTTGGTACCACTGTCGATCTGCTGATGGCCGTTCGATACGGCGATCGAGTAGAATTCACCGCGTGAATTATCGCCGCGCAGGATGCAGGACGGATACTTCCATGTAATCGCCGAGCCGGTTTCGACCTGCGTCCACGAAATCTTGGAATTATCGCCACGGCAATCACCACGTTTGGTGACAAAATTATAAATGCCGCCCTTGCCTTCCTTGTCGCCCGGATACCAGTTCTGAACCGTTGAATACTTGATTTCAGCGCTCTCAAGCGCAATCAGCTCGACAACGGCCGCATGAAGCTGGTTTTCGTCGCGCTGCGGCGCCGTGCAGCCTTCCAGATAGGAAACATAGGCGCCTTCCTCAGCGATGATGAGCGTGCGTTCAAACTGACCCGTGTTTTTCTCGTTGATTCGGAAGTAGGTCGAAAGCTCCATCGGGCAACGGACGCCCTTCGGCACGTAGACGAACGAACCGTCGGTGAAAACCGCCGAATTCAGCGTCGCATAGAAATTATCCGATACCGGTACGACCGACGCCAGATACTTCTTCACGAGTTCGGGATGCTCGCGGATTGCTTCCGAAATCGAGCAGAATATAACCCCAGCCTTGGCCAGCTCTTCCTTGAAGGTCGTAACAACGGAGATGCTGTCGAACACCGCATCGACGGCGACGCGGCCCGATGCGTAAACATTATCGGAAGGGTTGCCGTCGATTTCGCTCGGCTCGCCCTGCTTGCGCACGCCCGCAAGAATTTCCTGCTCGCGCAAGGGAATGCCAAGCTTCTCATAGGTTCTCAACAGCTCAGGATCGACCTCGTCAAGAGACTTCGGGCCACTCTGATTCTTAGGCGCTGCATAATAGTAAGCGTCCTGGAAATCGATCTTTGGATAGTCGACACGCGCCCAAGCGGGCTCTTCCATAGTGAGCCAGCGCTCATAGGCTTTCAAGCGCCACTCCAACATCCATTCCGGCTCGTTCTTCTTGGCGGAAATGAAGCGGATAATGTCTTCGTTAAGGCCCATCGGAGCCTTTTCGGCTTCGATGGTGGTCTCGAAGCCATACTTGTACTGGTCCACGTCTAGGCCGCGAACCTGATCAATGGTCTCCTGCACGGCAGGCATTGGCGTTCTCCATCCTCGTCGGGGTCAAGGCCCAACAGTTGCAAACGTCAAGGCGATAAGTCTTGAATACCGCCTCAATATAGTGTGCGTGTAGCTTCTTTAAAACCTCTCTAAACTGAAATTCAAGCGTCGGGTTGAAATTTGCTCGGAAAATTACGAGAAAATCGATCAACTTATGGAAAAGCCGCGCTTTTTTTCCAGAGAATCCACCAGAGAGAATTAACGTTACATGTTGATTTAATTTAGTAATCCTTAAATCCATCGATAAGATAAGGTGCAGACACGCCAAACGTGGCGACCAAACCAGCGAGTGTGGCGACATTTATCCGCAGGCCTCGTGAAAGCCTGAATATCATCATGTTTTCGGATGATGTATTGATTCCCCGAAGGCCGATCCTATTTGGCCAAAGGTATCAGAAGGAGATCAATATGCGCCTTATTCTCGCATCCGTCTTTCTCGCCGTCGCTTCGTCCGGCGCCCTTGCCGCTGCCCCCGAAGGCACGAAACTCTCCGAGATCATAGCGAAAGTCGAGCAGACCGCAGATGTTCAATACGTCGATGAGGTCGACTGGAACGATCGCGGCTATTACGAAATCGAATATATCATGAAGAATGGAGCCAAGGTCGAAATCAAAATCGATCCGAAGACCGGCGAAGCCGTGAAGTAACTGCTCCGCACGCCGCGTGCCCCATAAAGCGGTCACGCGGCAGCCCTGCTACGGCAAGGCCAGAGATATCAATCTATGATTGCAGCCGCGGCCAGGCTTGCAAAGGCCGCCAGAAATGCGAGACCTACGCCGCCGACCTTGATGACGAGGTCGAACATATCGCCGGGAGTTTTTCGGTTTGACATGCTCAGATAGCCAAGCGCCAGGGAAATCACGACGCCTGAGAAACTGATTGCCGCAACCCATTGCCAAAACTCAGACATGTTACCTCGCCGGAACCAGTTACGTTGCTATTATACTTAATGCGTTTTCTGCCTGTATCAAACTAAAGCTTCGTGCGTTCGTGCCGCTCGACGATTTTGCGCAGGGCATCAAGAAACTGCAGGACAGCCGCTTCGTCTGCATCCGGTGCCAATGACACCCGGATAGCGCCGGGGCCGTCGCCGTATCCCATCGCCGCCAGCACGTGGCTTGGCCCTACCTTGCCGGAGGAACAAGCCGAGCCTGCCGAAAGAGCTATTCCGCCCAGATCGAAGGCTATCTGCAAGGTTTCGGCCTTCTGTCCGTCCAACGAGAAAAATGTCGTATTCGGCAAACGTGCAGCCACTTTACCATGGATCAGCGCATCAGGCACTATCTCCGCTATCCCCGCTTCCAGCATGTCGCGCATGGACGAAGACCAACCGGCACCGTTCATGGTCGCGAGAGCAACATTCGCCGCCGCGCCAAAGCCCGCGATGAGCGGCAGCGCTTCCGTACCTGCACGATGCCCCTTCTCCTGTCCACCGCCCCGCACCAGCGCACGGGGCATCATCAAATCCGAAATTGCGACAATCGCGCCAACTCCTTTGGGGCCGCCGATCTTGTGCGACGATATTATCAAATAATCTCCGCAATTATCTGAAATATCTAATTTAATGCGTCCAACTGCCTGTACGGCGTCGACCACATAAATGCCGCCTGCCGCTTTCACCAGCGCTGCAATTTCGGCGACGGGCTGCAACACGCCTGTTTCGTTGTTTGCCGCCTGAACCGCGACCAGCGGTAAACCGCCTGCCTTATCATGCGAGGCCAACATTTCGCGCAGAACGTCGAGACGCAGCACTCCGTTCCGATCAACCGGGAGCACGGTGATGTTTTCCGGTGCAAATTGTCCCCCCGCCAGCATGCATGGATGCTCCGTCGCACTCATATAGAGATGAGAGAGCCGCACCGGAGCGCGTCCCATCGTGTAATTGGGTGTCAGAAGGGTCGAAGCGGCTTCGGTGGCCCCCGAGGTGAAGAAAACGTGTTCTGACTTCCCGTTTACCAACGCGGCAACGTTGCGCCGCGCAGCTTCCACCACCGCGCGCGCCAACCGCCCCTCCCGGTGAACCGAGGACGGATTGCCTATTATATCCAAAGCCCCGATGACCGCATTTCGCGCTTCATCGAGCAAAGGAGCGCTGGAGTTATAATCCAGATAGAGCCTCTTGCCGCTCCCGTTCACCTTTCCTATCTCCTAAGTGATTGCATTCGATCAGCCCGAAGCGCAATTTTCTTGAATTTACAGTCAAGAAAAGCCTATTAAGCCGCTTCAGGAACTGAAACTCGCGTTCAGTCTGTCAAAAGTTTCAATCGGTTCTAGAAGCGGCGCTTCTTCACGTCAAGATCGCCGCGCAGCACCTGATCTTCCGATCACAAGCGGAGTACCCATGCCAGAAGTTATTTTCAACGGACCTGCCGGACGCCTCGAAGGCCGTTATCAGCCGTCGAAAGAAAAGAATGCGCCGATCGCTTTGATCTTGCATCCGCATCCGCAGTTCGGCGGTACGATGAACAACAAGATCGTGTACGATCTGTTCTATATGTTCCAGCAGCGCGGTTTTACGACGCTGCGCTTCAACTTCCGCGGCATCGGACGCAGCCAGGGCGAGTTCGACCACGGCGCCGGTGAACTGTCGGATGCGGCAAGCGCACTCGACTGGGTGCAGGCGCTGCACCCAGATTCCAAGACCTGCTGGGTCGCGGGCTACTCTTTCGGCGCATGGATCGGCATGCAGCTGCTCATGCGCCGTCCGGAGATCGAGGGTTTCATGTCCATTGCCCCTCAGCCCAACACCTATGACTTCTCTTTCCTTGCGCCATGCCCGTCCTCCGGTCTCATCATCCACGGCGACCAGGACAAGGTTGCTCCCATGAAAGACGTGCAGGCCCTGGTGGACAAGCTTAAAACCCAGAAGGGCATTACGATCACCCAGAATACCATTCCGGGAGCGAACCACTTCTTTACGGGACTTGGCGACACTTTGATCGAAGAGTGCGCGGAATATCTGGATCGCCGTCTTGCAGGCGAACTGGTGGAAGCGCGTCCAAAACGCCTGCGTTAAGCAGGGTTGGCAAACGTCGCTTTCAGTATTTTACCAGTCTCATCCGGCGGATCATCCGCCGGATTTTCCTTCCAGAATCAAATTCATCGATGGGGAACAAAGCGATTCGCTTTCCTGTCTGCTTGTCGCAGTATCACACAAGACTTCGATTGGCCCCTTTGGCCCGAGCCTGAAACTGCCTTTTCGTGAGCGCGCCTATGCCCATTTATGCTTATCTCGCCATCGCGATCTGTTCCGAAGTGATTGGAACACTCAGCCTGAAAGCGTCTGAGGGTTTTACGCGCCCCGGCCCGTCCATCGTCGTGGTCATCACGTACGGCCTCGCGTTCTATTTCCTGTCGCTCACACTGAAAACGATACCCGTCGGCGTCGCCTATGCGGTCTGGTCCGGCATAGGCGTGACACTGGTGGCACTGATCGGCTGGCTTCTCTTCGGTCAGAAACTCGATCTGGCCGCAATCGTCGGCATGAGCCTCATCATTGCCGGGGTAGTTGTCCTCAACCTTCTATCCAATACCGCCCAGCACTGACAGGCAGGTCCACCACAGCGACAATCTATGGCCTGGCAAGCACTCCGCCACTTACCGGCCTGTCGCAGCCAGTGGTCGACGGGTAGGTCAGTGCCAAACCGCGCAATGAGCGGACCGCAAGGTAGGCCCAGGCTTCCGCTTCCATAGCGTCTCCGTCAAAACCGGCATTATCGGCATCGATAACCCTTGCGCCCTCCCGTTCGGCGAGTGCGGCCAATTCTGCCATGATTGCAGCATTCTTCCGACCGCCGCCGCTGACTACGTAGGTGCGCGGGCGCGCGGGCAAATGCGAAACGGAACGCAAAACAGACGCTGCGCTGACAAAAGCGAGTGTGCGTGCGCCATCTGCAAGTGTCATGCACCCTTTTTGCGGAACGGTAAAATCCCCTCGATCGAGCGAACGACGCCGGTTACCGGTGAAAAATGAATGGTTCAGATAGCCATTCGCGATTTCCTGATCGACGCTTCCATTCATAGCCGTCACGCCGCCGGGATCAAAGCTGCCCTCGCCATGTGCTTCCATCCACTGATCAATCAGCATATTGCCAGGCCCGCTGTCATAAGCCACCAGCGAACCGTCCTCGCCGACAAAGGTGAGATTGGATATGCCCCCGATATTGACGAACACCACCGGCCCATCAAGCCCGAAAGGCAGGTTAGCCGCAAGGGCGCAATGATAAGCGGGGATTAACGGAGCCCCCTCGCCGCCATGGCGCATATCCTCTGCCCGCATATCGTAAACCACCGGAATGCCGGTTTCCGCAGCCAGAAGCGGACCATTTCCGATCTGGACTGTCAGCGCTTCACGCGGACGGTGCAAAACAGTCTGTCCGTGGAAGCCGATCACATCAATTTCATCCGGTCTCATGCCTTGCGCATGAAGAAAATCATGCACTGCGACGGCATGCAGCAAGGTCAGGTCATGTTCGAGCTGCTTCAGCACACCCGGTCGCTCATCCCGTGCGCTGACAGTGCGCGCATCGCCAAGTGCTGTCTTCAGTCTCCCCCGGAAGCCGTCCGAATAGGGCAACGCCACGGAAGCTCCCCGTTCGATCCAATGTTCGCCATCCGTAGTGACAAGAGCAATATCGATACCGTCCATGGACGTGCCGCTCATCAGCCCTATTGCGTGTTTCAATTCGGCCATACGGGAGTTTCCTTGTTATTCCCGGTTGAATGATGTTAAAGGCCAACTTATCACAATGGGGTAAGCGCTTGCTTACCACCACATCAACCTCGCCTTCACAGTCAGGAAAAGGGCATGTCCGGTTTTAGATCCGATTTTCTTCGCACGCTTTCCGAGCGCGGCTTCATTCATCAGATTTCCGATGAAAGCGGCCTCGACGAACTGTTTGCCAAGGAAACCGTGACGGCCTATATCGGCTTCGACCCTACGGCACCCAGTCTGCACGCAGGCGGCCTGATCCAGATCATGATGCTCCATTGGCTGCAGCAGACAGGTCACAGGCCTGTCGCTCTGATGGGCGGCGGCACTGGCATGGTCGGCGATCCGTCCTTCAAGGACGAAGCGCGCAAACTTATGACCGAAGATACGATTACCGAGAACATTGCCGGCATCAAGCGGGTTTTCGCCAATTATCTTACCTTTGGCGAAGGGGCCACCGATGCGCTGATGGTCAACAACGCCGACTGGCTGCGCAACATCAACTATCTGGAATTCCTGCGCGATGTAGGCCGCCATTTTTCGGTCAATCGTATGCTGTCGTTTGATTCGGTCAAACTGCGTCTGGATCGTGAACAGTCGCTTTCCTTCCTCGAATTCAACTACATGATCTTGCAGGCCTATGATTTCGTGGAACTGAACAAGCGCTACGATATGCGCCTGCAAATGGGTGGATCGGACCAGTGGGGCAATATCATCAACGGTATTGATCTCGGACATCGCATGGGTACGCCGCAGCTTTATGCCCTGACTTCGCCGCTGCTCACCACCGCATCTGGCCAGAAGATGGGCAAGTCGCTCGGCGGCGCCATCTGGCTCAATGCCGACATGCTCAGTGCATATGATTTCTGGCAATACTGGCGCAATACGGAAGATGCCGATGTCGAGCGCTTCCTGAAGCTTTACACTACGCTTCCGCTGGACGAGATTGCCAAGCTTGCCGCGCTTGGCGGTTCGGAAATCAATGAAGCCAAGAAAATCTTCGCTACCGAAGTAACCGCCATGCTGCATGGCCGCGAGGCTGCGGAAGAAGCTGCGGAAACGGCGCGCAAGACTTTCGAAGACGGAGAACTGTCGGAGAACCTTCCGACGATAGGCGTACACAAGGCAACGCTCAACGACGGCATCGGTGTGCTTGCGCTGATGGTTCTGGCCGAACTTTGCAGTACCAATGGCGAGGCGCGCCGCCACGTGGAAGGCGGCGCGGTGCGCATCAACGATGAGCTGGTCAGCGATCCGCGCATGAGCATCAACTCAAGCGCCCTGAACGAACAAGGCGTTATCAAGCTTTCGCTGGGTAAAAAACGTCATGTCCTGATACGGCCCGCTTGAAGTGAGCACGCCTCTTGAAAGCGGGAGCCATTTCACGCTGCCAGATATGAGATTGAATAGCCGGGGAAGCCCGGCTTTTCTTTTGCATAGACCAGATTTACACCAGACAATGCCGCACAATCGTCCGGTCTTTCCAGATTATTCCGATGTCAAAACTCGAAGATCGAACGGAAAATCCCCGGAGCGATTATCGAAATCGGATTGACGATAACCTGCGGCTGCTTGGCGTTTCCAGTCAGCTTATAGGTGATGCCGAGCAAACCGCGATCCCGGCCGTTACCGAGCAATGCACCGAAGATGGGTACTTCGCCAAAGATACGATTGACGCCATAGGCCGGCATGAAGGTGCCGGTAATCGACATATCACCCTGCCGGTCATAAAGCGTGCCCTGAAACGTCGTCCCCACGGTGGGGCCACGGACCACGCCTTTCGACAAGTTTAAGTAACCATCTCCCTTTTCAATCATCGAGAAGCCACGTTCGACATCGACACGCGATACGTCAATGTCACGCTTGACCGCCTGATTGAGGCTTGATCCGCCACTATTGGGGGAACTGGATACGATCTTTGCAAGTCGCGGTTCGTTGATGATGGCGAAGTCGCGTGCGTCGATCTGGCCGCGCAGCGGGCCGTTGCCCTGAGCCGCCAGGCCGACCGTGATCTTTCCGCCCCTCATCTTGTCGTAAAAATCAAAGAACCGCAGCACGGCTCCCGCATCATTCGACTGGAGCGAAATCGAGCGCGCGCCCGCCTGTTCGTTATTGGTCGCGACGAATGCTTCGCCGGATGAGGTGACGGCATTGACCGATACACCGGAGATTTTGCTGCCGGCACTTTCGTAGGAAACCGCCACATTGCGCAGCGACTCATTGTTGAAACCGCCGACTTCATCGATCTGGGCACTGACGACAATACGCGCACTGTCATCTTTGCCGCTGCGGCCTTTCTTCTTCTCTCCAAGATCGGAAACCTGTTTGATAAGCGCTCTCGCGTCAAACTGCGTACCGCGCACGTTCACGCGAAAGCCGCTGGATGACTTCACAGCCTTGACTGAAAGATTGTCCGTTCGATTCAGCCGCAACTGGCTGAAATCGGCCGATTGGAAATCACCGTTGGCAATCGACAGCCTGCCTTTGGCGCCAAAAGCATCGCCGGTAAATTCCAAATTCTGAATTTCGAGCTTGCCCTTATTGTCTGCACTCTGAATCAGATCGAAACTCGCCTTTGCTGGAATACCCGCTCCTTTGCGCCACCCCAACCACGGCAGATCAATCTGTGTCTTGCCCAGATCGGCAGAAACGTGCCGCTTGCTACCTTCCGCCATACCGAGATCGACCGACATCGGCCCCGAAAAGATGGAGTTCAACCCCGGGAAAACGGCGTCACGTGTCTTGTCGTCGATATCCAGCCTGATTTTCTGATCCCGCTTGGCGGAGCCCGAGCGATCAACCGGTTCCGTCATGCTGATTTTACCGGGTATGCCGTCGATTTTTGCGTCGGCGGTAATGACCGCAACCGATTGGTCAACTTTGATTTTTCCAGTCGCGTCGCTCACTGCAGAGCCGCCCACCGGCTTCGCGATCTTCAAATCCGAAAAACCTATGTCGGCATTCCATTTCAGCGTACCGGGAGGCGGGTCCTTCGAGACCGCGAAGCTCACTTTTACGCGCGTTTCAACGTCTCCCGTCACATCCTCGGGCAGAAACGGTATATTCTTCAGAACATCAATCGGCTTGTTGCCTGCAATCTCCGCGATGGCGGCTGCAACGCCCGAAACGTTGAGATCCAGATCGGCGATCACCGGGCGCTGCGGTCCCCACGGGATAATCAACGTCCCATCGGACACATCGACTTTCCGATTGTTCGGCGTATAAGCTATCCCTTTCGAAAGCTTGATCGTCGCATGGGCACCGCGAACGGAAATAGTTCCATCGGCATCGCGCACCGGGGGCAACTCGCCAACCACGTCGAAGCGGGTATCCTCCACATTGAAGTCGGCCTTGATTTCATCCCCTTTAAGCGGTGGCGGCAAACCCGGCCCGTTGAAACGGCCGCCCGCAAGCGAGATGTCGATCCGACTATCCTTCAATGTCCCGCCGAACAGATTCTTTAATACCCATTCGCGCGCGCCATCCGCCACATCGATGGGCCATAGATGCTTGGCGTCGGCCACTGGCATCTTGGGAACGCGCAGCATGAAGATCATCTCCGGCGAGCCATCGCCAAAGGCCATGCTACCCTGACCATACAACTCGCCTTCACCGGTCTGCACATCCAGATTGGCAAACTGAATCCGCTGCTGGTCGGCCATGTATCGACCGGCAATCCGTGTCGCAAAAGATAGTGGTGGATCACTCGATTCCACAGGCATGCTTGTGGCCGAACTCGTCAGTATTTCAAAACGATAAGTCGGTTCGCCGGTATTATTGTCCTCTTCCGGTTCAGGCCCGAAAGCGCCATTGAACTGGGCCCGCAGCCCACCCAATTCGATTTGCGACGATTTGATCTCAATCTTTCGGCTTCCGACAGCGTGCTCAAGGTTCAGTCGAACCTGCCCCCGGACATCGTCGACACGCCCCAATTCCATGTCGATACCGTTCACAGCAAGCTCGGCGGCGAGGCGTTCGGGAGCAGCCTCATTCGCCGCCTCTCCGGCCAATGAAACGCGCGCATTTCCATTCAGTTCAAAATGAGCCGGATTAACCCTGTTGCCGTTGATGACTGGCGAAACTTCGGGAGCAGATCCAAGCGAAAGCGGAATACCGTCTATATCCAGGCGAAAACCGCTCAGGCTGTTCTCGCCGGCTTTCCGATCGATGCTTCCGTCGAGGGCAATCGTCTTGCCCTTCCAGATGACGGTGCCTTCAATGCGTATCTTGCCAGAATCTTCAAAAAGGCGAACCTTTTCAATGCCGATGTCTTGCTGCGTATTCCCCGTTTTAAAGCGGACAGTGCTATTGAATATGCCGATTGCATGCGTATCCTGCGCTTGCAAAAGCTCAAGGCTGCGGCGCATTGCAGCGAACAGTTCGCCGGATACAGCATCAAAATCGACGAGACCGCGCTCATCATGCGGCAAAGACTGCCAGAATCCCTCACCTTTCGTCTCCGGCAACGCAAATGAAGCACCATCCACTTCCAGCTGGGCCACACGGAGCCGCCCCGCCAACAGCGGTAAGGGCGATAGCCCCAGCCGAACGGATTTGATGCCCTTGATCTCGACGCCCTGTCTCGGGTCGGCAATCGACACGTCGCGCGCTTCCATTGCCACGTGGCTATCCTGATCGAGTGACAAGGCGGCGCTGCCAATGGATGCGGAAGCGCCGTCGCCTAAAATCCGCGTGAGGCTTTTCTGCGCTTCATCGCGCAAAAGGTCGCTGTTGACGCCGCCCCGCAAAATAACGAAGCCCGCACCGCCCAGCAGAACAAGCAAGATGCAAATGGAAAAAAAAGCATGAGAACAGCGCGAAAAAAAAGACCGCCCCAAACGGGTGGGGTCCGGCAACAAGCCATCCACACTACCTTCGGCGGCGAGACGTTCGATTCGTTTCATTTCCCGCTTGCTAAAACGGATTCTACGCGGTTTCTCTGTCAATATCCTGGCCGGATCATGGATGCTGCAACCAACGGCATTTTATAAAATACATCATAAGCTTGCCGTATCTAATTGATTTTTCTTTCAACCTCCCGTCTGCATTCGAGATTCGTCAACGGGCCTGCACCGGTCCGCCAGCCTCTCGTCAATATATGCAATGACGCCGGTTTCCATGGTTGCACAAGCCGTGTTCGAATGCGATAGCTCGAACTGTAACAGGTGGTTTCCATGCTAATCCATAAAAGAAAGGCGCAGATATGGCTCATCCCCAGGTTGGAGATCAGGCTCCGGATTTCACGCTGCCTTCGGACAATGGTGAAATTGTCCTGTCTTCCCTAAAAGGGAAGCCTGTCATCGTCTATTTCTATCCCAAGGACGATACATCGGGATGCACCAAGGAAGCGATTGCCTTTTCGCAGTTGAAGCCTGAGTTCGACAAGATCGGCGTACGCGTCATCGGGCTTTCTCCCGACAGCGCCCAGAAGCACGCCAAGTTCCGCAAGAAGCATGAGCTTACCATCGATCTGGCTGCCGACGAGGACAAAACAGTTCTCGAAGCCTATGGCGTATGGGTCGAAAAAAGCATGTATGGCCGCAAATATATGGGTGTCGAACGCACGACTTTCCTGATCGGTGCCGACGGCCGCATCGCCCGCATCTGGAATAAGGTGAAGGTTGCCGGCCATGCTGAAAATGTGCTTGAAGCCGCACGAGCGCTTTGACCCATGTCGGGAAAACAAACCAACGAACTTA
Organism: Ochrobactrum sp. CM-21-5; assembly: GCF_014253075.1. Classification (GTDB taxonomy): domain Bacteria; phylum Pseudomonadota; class Alphaproteobacteria; order Rhizobiales; family Rhizobiaceae; genus Brucella. The sequence continues at coordinate 1,360,291 of NZ_JACLZJ010000001.1, read as the reverse complement.
GTTTGCGCGGCAATGCCATAAGAGCGATTGCCGCCAGCAATCTCGACGAGAAAGTTCGTCTTACCCGCGAAACTGCCGCGCGCTGGTTCGCCCGCGGGCTTTCCGTGCGCAGCCCCCTTGATCCGCCGCTGCCTGACCGCCCCGGACGACCGGAAAAGCCGGAACTGGTGCCGCCACGCATGCTGAAGAAGCGTTCGCTCAATACCGAGCACGGACGCATCGCGCTGATGCATGCCCTGGCCCATATTGAACTCAACGCCATAGATCTCGCGCTGGACATTGTTGCCCGTTTTTCAGCAAAACCAATTCCGCGCAGCTTCTTCGACGGCTGGATGAAAGTGGCCGACGACGAAGCGCGCCATTTCACCTTGCTGCGTGACCGGCTGCGCAGCCTCGGCGCCGATTATGGCGATATGCCCGCCCATGACGGCTTGTGGCAATCCGCACACAATACGCGCAACGATCTGGAGGCCCGCCTGGCCGTGGTGCCGCTTATTCTCGAAGCGCGGGGCCTCGATGTCACGCCATCGCTTCTGGAAAAGATGATTGAAACGGGCGACCACGAAACCGCGGCCATCCTCAGCGTGATCTATAATGACGAGAAGAAACATGTTGCCGTGGGCGCCAAATGGTTTCGTTTCTTCTGTGCCCGCAACCGCATCGATCCGGTCGCCCGATTTCGGGAACTGGTGCGCACCAATTTCCGCGGCGATCTGAAGCCGCCCTTCAATGACCTTGCGCGGGCTGAAGCAGGCCTTACGCCGTCGTTCTATCGGGCATTGTCACCATTATCCAACTGACACGACACAAAGCTGAAGCATGTCTCGCACAAGGCTCATATGCAAAGATTTATTAACCCTAATAAGTTGTAATCATACGCAGCATATCTGGAAGGGGCATGCGGTATGGGCATGACTGGAAAACACGAACCCTCGTCAAGAAAAACGGTGCTCGGCAGGCATAAGGAACCGCCTGTCGTGATTATAGCACGCGGCGAGCGGATCAGTCATTTCACACTCCGCCCCTGGATGACCGTTCTTGGCGGTGCGTGCGTTCTGGCATTGTCAGCGGGATATTTGGGCTCCACTGCCTATCTCGTGCTGCGTGACGACCTGATGGGCGCGCGCGTTGCATTTCAGGCGCGGACCCAGCAGCTTTATGAAGATCGAATCTCCGCCCTGCGCACGGAAGTTGATCGCATCACCAGCCGTCAGATGCTTGACCAGCAGGTGATGGAAAACAAGGTCGCCGAACTTATGCAGCGCCAGCAAACCCTGAATGCGCGGGATGGCAAACTCGCCCCTCTTCTCAAGCGTGCCGCGAACTTGCAACCCATGCCGGACATGCCAGCCGCGCCCCCGACGGATTTCGCCGAGGAGCATAGCCGCATTATTCCGAATGAAGCGCTGGGTTACCGGAATTCGCTCGGAATCGATCCGATCATAACCGGTCCGGTGCCAATCAAACATCCGGATCAGCCAACGGAACGACGAGCCGGCCTCTCGCCAACAGGTCTTCGGCCTTCCAGCGGATTATCTGGGGAATCAACCGCTGAAACATCTGAAAAGATACTTGCGACCATAAATCAGACGCTGCATCGCATCGAAAGCGAACAGGATGGCAAAGTGCGTAATCTTGCCGATGCCGCCTATGAAAAAGCGGATGCCATAATCGACACGCTCAATTCGGCTGGCCTGCAAGTCGAATCACAACAGGCCAGGACCCGAAACGCCATGGGTGGCCCGCTCATTCCCGTGTCGGCTTCCGGAGCCGCCATAAACGACTTTGACTTACAATTGCACAATCTCGACAGCGCGCTCGACCGGCTCGACAGCGTGCGGAAGCAGGTCCATGCCCTGCCGTTGTCCAATCCGGCACCCGGCATGCCGCTCACCAGCCTTTTCGGCGTTCGCAGCGATCCCTTCCTCGGTTCGTCAGCGTTTCACTCGGGAATCGATTTCCGTGCAAGCTATGGCCAGAATGTTCCCGCGACGGCCGCAGGGAAAGTGACCAAGGCCGGGCGTTTCGGCGGCTATGGCAATATGGTCGAAATTGAACATGGCAATGGATTTACCACCCGCTTCGCACATTTAAGCCGGGTTCTCGTTCGTAGCGGGCAAAAAGTCACTCCCGGCACAATTGTTGGCGAGGCCGGAAGTTCGGGCCGTTCCACAGGAAACCATCTGCACTACGAAGTTCGGGAAAATGGCCGTGCACTCAATCCGGTCAATTTTCTGAAAGCCGGCAAGCAGCTGGAATCCCTGCTTTAGGCCCGCCTTAACGACCAGCCGGTTTAGTCCACAGAGCCGTACGCACTTCTGCCTCAACGATCCAGATACAAAAACTCGGCCACGTGGCCGAGTTTTTGTTCATTTCATCGTTTGCGCATAGATAGAGCGATCAATCGATATCCTCGACCGCCTCGCCCCCGCCATGAATTCGATGGGCCAATGCAGCTTCCATAAAGGGGGTCACAGAGCCATCCAGCACTTCCTGCGGGTTGGTGCTTTCGACACCGGTGCGCAGATCTTTCACCAACTGATAGGGTTGAAGCACATATGAGCGGATCTGATGTCCCCATCCGATATCGGTCTTGTTGGCATTTGCCGCATCGGTGGCTTCTTCCCGCTTTTTCAGCTCGTCCTCGTAAAGACGGGCGCGCAACATGGACCAAGCTTTTTCGCGGTTTTTGTGCTGCGAACGCTCAGCCTGACACTGCACCACGATGCCCGTAGCGATATGCGTGATGCGCACCGCGGAATCGGTGGTGTTGACATGCTGACCGCCAGCACCGGACGCGCGATATGTATCAATGCGCACATCAGATTCAGTCACCTGGACATCAATGTTATCATCGATGACAGGGTAGACCCAGATGCTTGCAAACGACGTGTGCCGCCTGGCATTCGAATCGTAAGGCGAAATGCGGACAAGTCGATGGACACCTGATTCCGTCTTCATCATGCCGTATGAATTGTGCCCCTTGACGAGAATGGTAGCCGATTTAATGCCGGCTTCTTCTCCCTCGTGCACTTCCATGACTTCCACCTTGCGGCCGCTGCGTTCGGCCCAACGGGTGTACATGCGAAGAAGCATCGACGCCCAATCCTGACTTTCCGTGCCGCCTGCCCCGGCATGCACTTCGACATAGGTGTCATTGGCATCCGCTTCGCCCGAGAGCAGCATATCGATCTGGCGACGGTCAATCTCCTCCTTCAAACTGCGGATGGTGGTTTCCGCATCCTCAATGATCGACTTGTCATTCTCTTCTTCGCCCATGGCGATGAGTTCGACACTATCGTTCAGAGTCTGTTTCAGGTGATTGATACCGTTGATGCTGTCTTCCAGCTGCTGACGTTCACGCATCAGCTTCTGGGCTTCCTGTGCATCGTTCCACAAAGTGGGATCTTCGGCTCTCTGGTTCAGATAGCCTAGACGCTTGATGGCCTGATCCCAGTCAAAGATGCCTCCTCAGCAGGCCTATGGCCTGCTGGATTTCGTCAACCAGCGTCTCGATTTCCGCGCGCATGGGCAAATCGTTCCTTCATCAAATGCATATCTGTTCTGGTGAAAACCGAGCTTTCAACGAAGCGATACTCGTATTTTCCGTCACCGGACAAGCTAAGAAAATCAAACGATCGCTTGGCCATCCAGGCGCCGCGGAACATAGTCAGCGGACCGCCCGGTGTAAAGGGCAAAGCCTTCTTTGACGGATCAGTAAAGGCCACCAGAACCCGAATTGATTGCACGAGTAGCCTGCGGTGACTGGGGCTGCACCGGCGAGCCTTCACGGAACGATCCCATACCGATAACAGAATAGCTGTCGGATGGGCCTGTCCCCGGCTTGAAAGCTTCCATGATGACGTTTGGATCGCCCGGATTCGCACGCATGCCGGTCTTGCGGTTGATGGCAATCAGCGTCATGCCTTCAGGTACGCGGAAATCAACCTTGGGCGTCCCCGCCAGTGCCTGTTCCATAAAGGATTTGAAGACAGGCGCAGCAAGACCGCCCCCTGTATTACCGCGACCAAGCGACGTCGGCGTGTCGTAGCCCATGAAAACACCTACAACGAGGTCCGGCGTAAAGCCTACGAACCAGGCATCCTTCTCGTCGTTGGTCGTACCGGTCTTGCCGGCGAGCGGGCGATCAAGGCTCTTGAGAATCTGAGCAGTACCGCGCTGCACAACACCTTCCATCATGGAGGTAATCTGATAGGCGGTCATGGGGTCGAGAACCTGATCGCGATTATCGATCAATGTCGGCTCTTCCTGATTGGCCCAATTGGGCGCATTGCAACCCTCACACTGGCGAGAATCGTGCTTGAATACGGTCTTTCCGTAACGATCCTGAATCCGGTCGACCATAGAAGGCGTGATGCTCTGCCCGCCATTGGCCATGATGGAATAGGCCGTCACCATGCGCAGCACCGTCGTCTCACCGGCGCCGAGCGACATGGAGAGAACCGGCAACATCTTGTCATAGACACCGAAACGCTCAGCATATTCGGCGACGAGTTTCATGCCCATGTCCTGCGCGAGGCGCACGGTCATGACGTTGCGAGACTGCTCGATGCCATAGCGCAAGGTGGAGGGACCGGAGAACTTGCCTGAATAATTCTTCGGCGCCCATATACCAAGCGAACCGCCCTGATCCACTTCAAGAGGGCCATCCAGCACGACGGATGCGGGCGTATAGCCATTGTCCAATGCAGCAGCATAAACGAATGGCTTGAATGACGACCCCGGCTGGCGATAGGCCTGCGTGGCACGGTTGAACTCGGATTCAGCATAGGAGAAGCCGCCCACCATAGCCAGAACGCGACCCGTATGCGGGTCCATGGCAACAAGCGCACCTTCCAGTTTTGGCGGTTGCTGGAGACGATAGCGGGATTCGCCCTCGCCGACCTTGGACACATAAACAATGTCACCCGCCTTCAGCACACCTTCCGGCGATTTGGCGCTTGTCCGCTTGTCACCGATGTGAATGACACGCATCGCCCACTTCATGTCGTCAGCAGCGATGAAAGCGCGCTTTCGATCCTTGCTGCGCAAGCCCGAACCTTCCAACGGAGGCTGCAATCCAATGTCGGCGCCAGCCGACGAAACGTTGAGCACAACGGCCAACTGCCATTCAGGAACGTCGGAATAGGATTGCATGTCACCGAATACGCTGCCCCAGTCGCTGCCAAGCTCCACGTTCTTCATAGGTCCACGCCAACCGCGTGCCTCGTCGTAACGCAAGAGTGCTGCCTGCAAGGATTTGCGTGCTTCAACCTGCAGCGCGGGATTGAGTGTGGTTCGAACAGACAAGCCACCTTCATAGAGTGCATCGACACCATATTTCTGGATGATCTGGCGGCGCACTTCCTCGGTGAAATATTCCGAAGCGAAGAGGTAATGCGTGGCTGTACGCGGCGTTACGCCGAGGGGCTGCTTCCGGGCCTCTTCCGCTTCCTCGGCGGTGATGTATTTGTTTTCCGCCATACGGTCGATCACCCAGTTGCGGCGCTCGATCGCGCGCTCCGGCTGACGGAACGGATGGTAGTTGTTCGGACCTTTCGGGAGTGCTGCAAGATAGGCACTCTCGGCGATGGAAAGTTCGCCAACCGATTTGTCAAAATAAGTCAGAGCAGCGCTGGCAATGCCGTAGGAGCCCAGTCCGAAAAAGATTTCGTTCAGATAAAGCTCAAGGATATGATCCTTCGAGTAAGCCTGCTCGATACGCATCGCAAGAATGGCTTCCCTGATCTTGCGATCGTAAGTCTGGGTCGAAGACAGAAGGAAGTTCTTGGCTACCTGCTGCGTGATTGTCGACGCGCCAACAGGGCGACGCCCCGACCCCATATTCTTGATATTGGTGATAACGGCACGGGCAAGCCCGCCGAAATCGAGTCCATGATGCTCATAGAAAGTCTTGTCTTCAGCCGAAATGAACGCTGCCTTCACACGATTTGGCACTGCTTGAATAGGCAGATACAGACGGCGTTCGCGGGCGAATTCCGACATGAGGCTACCATCGGACGCGTGCACGCGCGTCATGACCGGAGGCTCGTATTTCGCAAGCACTTCGTAATCGGGCAAATCCTTGGTGAGGTTCCCGACATAGAGGGCGACGCCGCCTGCCACCAGCAGCATCAGCACCGTTCCAATCCCGAAGAAATATCCGATCAGTCTTACCATAAACCCGGATTCCTGCCCTCAGATTATTCGCATGATACAGGTCAACGCATATAGCCGCCAACCCCTTTAACCCATTGTGGTTAGTGACCAGCAAATGCGTCAAAGGCAAGATCGTTTGTATGTTTTTATCAAATTAACCCACATACATACATGAACTTGTCAAAAAACAACTCAGCTGTTGCAAGCCTGCATCTCGGAATAACCCCAACATTAGTTACCCTAAAAATTGCAGGCACCGAATCCCCCTACCCTTTTGTCAGGTTTGTCGGATGCTTGAGCGCTTCAAATGCCCGGACAGCAAGCGCGATCCTGTCGGCAAGTTTACGCCGCCATTCCGGATTGCTGATCAGTTTCTCGTCTTCCGCATTGGAAAGGTAGCCGATTTCGATCAGGACGGACGGAACATCCGGGGCGCGCAGCACCTGAAAACCTGCAAAACGATGCGGATTGTTGATCAGGTTCACCGCACCTTGCAGATGGTTGATGACCTTCTCCGCAAAACTAAGCGAGAAAGTATGGGTTTCACGCCTCGTCAGGTCCAGAAGGATATCGGTCACTTCCGGCTGTTCTTCCGGAACGGCCCCGGCCAGTGCATCCGACTTGTTCTCGCGTTCCGCCATAGCCCTCGCAACGGCATCCGATGCCTTGTCCGAAATCGTATAGACGGTCGCGCCGCGTATATCGCTCTGGTTGATCGTGTCCGCATGAATTGAAATGAACAAATCAGCCTCCTTCTGACGCGCCAGACGCACGCGTTCGGAAAGACGCAAGAACGTGTCATCATCGCGCGTCATCAGAACCTTGATGTTCTTTTCGCGAGCCAGACGATCACGCAATTCGCGCCCGAAAGCCAATGTCAGATTTTTCTCCTTGATGCCGCTGAGACTTTCCGCGCCGCTGTCTATGCCGCCGTGGCCGGGATCGATCATCACCGTAAAGGGGCGCGGCCGAGCCTTGTCAGGCTCCGTCGCAACCACCACCGACTTCTCCGCGTGCCCAGTCGAACCGGTGAGGTCCGACTGGGCTTTCAGTTTTTCGGCGAATTCGCGGTCCGATGTCGCAACGAGATCGGCAACCAGCCTGTAGCCGGACGCGCTTTCATTTTTCAGGACGTGCAAATTCTCGATATCGAACGGTCCGCGCAACGTGAGGATCAGACGGGACCGCTCCTTGCCGACAAGGCCATAGCGCACCCGGGAAACAAGGCCACGTGCTGCCAGGCTTTTCTCATCGAACCCGAAACGCGTTTCGGGAAGATCAACAACAAGGCGATGCGGATTGTCGAGTACGAGCGTGGACAATTTGGGTTCGCGGTCAAACATGACCACAATACGCGTTCGCATGTCGTCGCCAGCCATACGGAAGGTCAGCGCCGCGAGCGGCTTCGCTGGGGGGGGCTCGGCAATTGCTGAAACCATACTCCCAATGAACAGGCTCAAAAACGCAAGGAGTACCGCGACACCCTGCGCGCCTCGCCCGGCAGTTCCCGGCTGTTTACCGATTTCCAAATGCATCAGTCATCACAATCAAAAAGGTCATCGAATAATTAACGATGATAGATACCGACAAACGTTGCATCGGTCTCCACATTTCATAACGCATCCACACTCGGCCCCATGAAAACATTCGTACAAAACTACAGTTAACGAAGGATTTCCAGCCGCATTTCCACCCTGAATGACACCTATGCTCAGCTTTCGGCGAAATTAGGATGCAAGCCGTTAACTGATATTCGTGCTTGTCATCGTTCACACGACGCCATAAAAGCAAAAGACGGTTATGGAGCAACTGTGAGAATCGTTGCCGGTTTTAGAAACGAACCGCAAGGAAAAGCAGTGAAAACAGCGGCATATATGTTCGCCGCCCCTAGCCGATACAGAATTTAGCGGTCACGCGGTTCCCCCGCCGTTTCCGTTTCCATTGGCCGACGGCGTATCTTTACGCGCTGTCGCCAGCTCTAGACAAAGAGCAAAAAGGGCGGCCCATCTTTTTTCGGGCCATATATGAGGTCGTTTCGTTCGGAACAATTATGGGTCAAGCAAGACTGACCATTTCCAGCCTGAAGACCGCGATCGCCGCAAGGCCGTTGCGCGTGAAAACAGCGCTTCCTGTTTCGACGAACCCAGTATCATCCGGCAGACGCATCGCAGCAAGCACGGCAGCCATCAAGGCTTTGTCCGGCGCACGCGGTTTGCGCATCCATGCCGGCAGGAAAGACACTAATGTCCAACAAAATGCTTATAGATGCCTCCCACCCGGAGGAGACCCGCGTCATCGTCACGCGTGGCAACAAGATTGAAGAATTCGACTTCGAGTCGGAACATAAGAAGCAACTGAAAGGCAATATATATCTCGCACGCGTCACCCGCGTTGAGCCTTCGTTGCAGGCTGCCTTCGTCGAGTACGGGGGCAACCGTCACGGCTTTCTCGCATTCTCGGAAATTCATCCCGATTATTACCAGATTCCGGTAGCCGACCGCCTTGCGCTGCTGGAAGCGGAAGCCAAGGCAGCGCGGGCGGAAGATGACGACGACGAACCGCGCGCCAAAAGCGAGCGCTCTTCGCCGCGTCGCGGTCGCCGGCGCGGCAAGCGCGATGGACAGGGTGGCGAAGTGCATGCGATCAGCACGGATGGCGGGCTGCCCGTTGCCGAGCCTGTTGGCCCCGCGTTTGAAAATTACGTTCCGGGAACACCAGCCGCTGCACTGCTCCAGAGCGAAGACGTCATTTCCGAAGCGATCGAAAACGGCAATTCCGACGATGACGATGCCGAGCATGAAGACGATTTCGTTGAATCGGTCGGCTCCGAGGATGCGCTGGAAGAACTTCCGACGCATGCCCGCACGCATCGCCGTCAGTATAACATTCAAGAAGTCATCAAGCGCCGCCAGATCCTTCTTGTTCAGGTAGTCAAGGAAGAGCGCGGTAATAAAGGCGCCGCTCTGACGACCTATCTGTCGCTTGCAGGTCGCTATTCCGTGCTGATGCCGAACACGGCGCGTGGCGGCGGCATTTCGCGCAAGATCACCAACCTGCAGGACCGCAAGCGCCTCAAGGACATCGTCAAGGAACTCGAAGTGCCGCAGGGCATGGGCGTGATCCTGCGTACGGCGGGCGCAAACCGCACCAAAGCGGAAGTCAGGCGCGACTATGAATATCTGATGCGCCTTTGGGAAAACGTGCGCACACTGACACTGCAATCGACCGCTCCTGCCCTCGTTTACGAGGAAGGCAGTCTGATTAAACGGTCGATCCGAGACCTGTATAATAAAGACATCAGTGAAATTCTTGTTTCTGGCGAAAACGGCTATCGCGAGGCCAAGGATTTCATGCGCATGCTCATGCCGAGCCATGCCAAGGTGGTCCAGCCCTATCGTGAACAAGTACCGATTTTCACCCGCAATGGCGTTGAAGCGCAGCTTGATCGCATGCTTCTGCCGCAGGTGACGCTGAAGTCCGGCGGCTATCTGATTATCAACCAGACGGAAGCGCTGGTGGCCATCGACGTCAATTCGGGCCGTTCGACGCGCGAGCACTCCATCGAGGACACGGCCCTTCAGACTAATCTGGAAGCCGCCGAGGAAGTGGCGCGCCAGTTACGGCTACGCGACCTTGCGGGCCTGATCGTCGTAGACTTCATCGACATGGAAGAAAAGCGCAACAACCGCGCTGTCGAAAAGAAGATGAAGGAGTGCCTGAAGGATGACCGCGCACGCATTCAGGTCGGGCGCATTTCACATTTTGGCCTTCTGGAAATGTCGCGGCAGCGTATCCGCGCTTCAGTGCTCGAAAGCACGATGCAGGTCTGCCCACATTGTGGTGGCGCGGGCCATATCCGTTCTGATTCGTCCATGGCGCTGCACATTATTCGCGGTATCGAGGATTACCTTCTGCGTCATTCGGGATACGACCTTATCGTACGCACACCTGCGGCATCGGCGCTTTATGTGCTCAACAACAAGCGCCAGCTGCTGGCCGACCTGGAAGCGCGTTTTGGCGTTGCGATCAGCATTCATGCAGATGAGAGCGTCGGTCACCAGCATTTTGCCATCGATAAGGGCGCCATTTCGACCCGTCCCGTGACGCAGCCGCCTGTGCAGCCGATGGCTTACATCGAAGACGATATCGAAGACCCGGAAATCCCCGTCGATGAGGACGAAGCGGAAGAGGAAGCACAGCCGACCGTAGAACCCCGCGAGGATCAAGCAGAGGATGGCGACCGCAAGCGTCGTCGCCGCCGTCGCCGTCGCAGCGGACGGGATCGCGATGATCGCGAACAGGTCGAAAGTGCAGCGGAAAGCGATGAAAGCAATGAGGACGAGGCCTCGACATCGGACGCCGCCTCATCCTCCAGCGAGGAAGATCGCCGCAAGAAGCGCCGTCGCGGTCGTCGTGGTGGACGCAAAAACCGCCGCGAGGATGAAGTTCGCACTGCCAAAGTGCCTGACGCAGAGCCAGTCGGCTTTACGCCCGTCTTCCCTGTAGAAGTCGAAGACGCCCCTGTGAAGACGGAAGAAACGCCTGTCGAGGCTGTCGCGGAAGTGGTGTCGGTCCAGGACGCTGAAGCTGCCCAGATCGGCGAAGTCACTGCTGTGGAAGCGGAGGAGAAGCCCGCCAAACCAGCCCGCAAAACCCGCAGCCGCAAGACGGCGAAGACAGAAGAAGCTGCACCAGTAGCGGTAGCGGACGACGTGGTTGCCGTCGAGGCTGAGGAAGTCCCAGCCAAGCCGGCGCGCAAAACACGGGCGCGCAAGAAGGCCACCGATGAGGCGCCGGCTGAGGAAAAGGCCGCCGACGGTGACGTGACGGAAGCCGTGAAGCCTAAGCGCCGCACGCGCAAGGCAGCGGCCACGCCTGTAGAGGAAGTTCAGGAAACCCCGGTACCTGTAGTCGAAACGGAAGCTGCTTCGGAAGAAACGCAAAAGAGCGTAGAGCCGGTTGTGACCTCCAGCGAGACCGACGACGCCAAGCCGAAGCGCTCTGGCTGGTGGCAGAAAAAAGGGTTCTTCTAATATCCCTGACGGGCAATTATAGAAAGACTTCCTTTCGGGAAGGTCTGAGACGAAAAAACCGGCGGAAACGCCGGTTTTTCTTTTGGGAGCGGTTCTCGTTGTGACGGAGATACGCGAGCCGTTCTATCTATCGGCCTTTACAGGTATGCCCCAAAGCCATTTCCGGCTTTTGGACCACGTGCTTCAAATGCTCTTTCCAGGAAGCCACTTTTCCAGTCGCTGCATGGCCTCCTCCATTTCTTCCACTTTTCCGGCATAGGAAAACCGCATGGTGCGGTGCCCGTCCAGCGGATCGAAGTCACGGCCGGGCGTGGCCGCGATGTTGGTCTCGGCGATCATCTGCCGGGCAAATTCCATACTGTCATTGGTGAAACGGGAAACATCGCAATAAGCATAGAAAGCGCCGTCCATCGGAGCGGCGAGTTTCAGTCCCATTTTCGGCAGGTGCTCCATCAGAATAAGCCGGTTCCGGCGGTAACGATCCTTCACGCACTCCAGTTCGGCGGTTGCGTGAAAGGCTTCGATGGCCGCTCGCTGCGACAGTTCCGGGGCGGAAATATACAGGCTCTGGCTCAGACGTTCTATCGCTCGCACATCAGCGTCCGGCAGAACCATCCAGCCGATGCGCCAGCCCGTCATGCAATAATATTTCGAGAAGGAGTTGATAATCGTCACATCATCGGCAATTTCCAGCGCCGTAACATCATCGGTTTCGTAGGAAAGCCGATGATAGATCTCGTCGGAAATGACCCTGATGCCAAGATTGCGCGCTGTTTCGATAATGGCCTTCAGTTCCGGCTTGTTGATGACTGCGCCAGTCGGATTGGCGGGGCTCGCAAACAATACGCCTTTCAACGGCTTTTCGGCATGGGCCGCGGCCAGGGCCTCGGCGGTCAGCGATGCGGAAGCGCCGTGCCCCGTCGGTATTTCCACTACTTCCAGCCCGAGAGCCGTCAAAATGTTGCGGTAAGCCGGATAGCCGGGACGTGTGATCGCCACACGGTCGCCGGGATCGAAATAGACCACGAAGGCCAGATTGAATGCCGCCGACGAGCCGGTTGTAACGGCCACCCGTTCGGGAGAAATGGAAACGCCATAGTGATCCGCATAGTGAGCAGCAATCGCTTCACGCAGTTCAATCAGACCGAGCGCATCGGTGTAGCCGATCCGGCCATCCTTGAGCGCGCGTTCCGCCGCCTGGCGAACAGCGTCCGGTGCGGGATCGGCTGGCTGCCCGACAGCCATGGAAATGATCGGGTGGCCCGCCGCCCGGCGGCGATTGGCTTCCGCCAGAACATCCATAGCGTGAAAAGGCTCGACCGCGCTGCGGCTGGAAAGAGTGTTCAACTTTGCCTCCAGAAAGTTGCAGAAACAGGGCTTGGCACTTCGCCGTATATTCGCCAGATTGGTAAAGCAACAGCACCTCTGGATAAAGGCGATCAAATCAGACGGGGTGGACAATGTGCCACGCTGATCTATCGGCAGTTTGCGGCACAGGCTATAAGAATCGCACCAAGTCGAAGAAGGACGAAGGCCATTATGGGGACAATGACTGCAACCTTCCCTGCCAGAACATTTTCTTTCAACCGTCTCATCCGTCGTTCGGTTGCAGCGTTTTCGGCTCTCGCTATTGCCGCAACAAGCGTCCTGCCCGCATCGGCACAGTCACGCGGCGGCAGTGTGCCTATCGTTCGCGATGCCGAAATCGAAGCGCTGATCGCCGACTATGCCGCTCCGATACTCAAGGCAGCCAAGCTTAAAAGCCGTGGCGTTCGCATTATTCTGGTCAATTCCCAAAGCTTCAATGCGTTCGTGGATGGGCGACGCATCTTCATCAATACCGGCGCGCTCATGCAGGCCGAGACACCAAACGAGATCATCGGTGTCATCGCGCACGAATCGGGACATCTGGCTGGCGGACATCAGGATCGTCTGCGCGAACAGCTGAGCCGCGCCCGGACAATGGCCATCATCGGCGCGCTGCTCGGTGTCGGGGCGGGCGTAGCGGGAGCCGCGAGCGGCAGCAGCGCTGCAGCCGGTGCAGGCGGCGGCATTGCCATGGGCAGTACCGAACTGGCGATGCGCAGCCTGCTCAATTATCAGCGCACGGAAGAAATGACTGCAGACCGGCTGGCGGTGAATTATCTCAACGCGACAGGCCAGTCCACAAAGGGCATGCTGGATACGTTCCAGCGTTTCGCCTCGGCGCTTTCGCTTTCAGGCACCCAGATCGATCAGTACCGGATCAGTCACCCTCTCCCACGTGAACGTATTGCCAATCTGGAAGAGCTGGCACGGAAAAGCCCTTACTACAACAAGACCGATTCCGCCGCCCTGCAACTGCGCCACGACATGGCGCGCGCCAAGATCGCGGCCTATGTTGGCAATATGGGCGCGCTTCAGCGGATGTTCCGCAACAATCCCGGTGGCCTGGCCGCCCGTTACGGCAATGCCATTTCCAGCTATCTCAACGGTTCGGCACGCACGGCTTTGCCAAAAATAGATGCCCTCATCAAGGAGCAGCCGAAGAACCCGTATTTTCGCGAAATGCGTGGAGAAATTCTCATCAAGGCCAATGACGCCGCAGGCGCAGCCAAAGCCTTCAAGCAAGCTTCATCGCTTGATCCGCGCAAGTCGCCACTTTTGCGCATGAGCTATGGTCGCGCACTGATGCTAACCGGTGCCAAGGCAAATATGCCGACGGCGATCAAGGAAATAAAAGCGGGCATCGCCTCCGATCCAGAGTTCCCCGGCGGTTATGGCTATCTTGCTCAGGCTTACGGCCAATCGGGCGATATGGCCCGCGCCGATCTGGCTACTGCGGATATGAACTATTACTCCGGGAGACTACAGCAGGCCCAGATATTTGCGATCCGCGCGCAAAAACAATTCAAATCCGGCTCGCCGGACTGGCTGCGCGCACAAGACATCATCAACGCGAAAAAGAAAAAATAATGTGCCGGGTCATAAGCCTGGCGTGATCTTTTTGAAAAACGAAAGTGAATAGAATGAAGAATGCTGTTTCCATAACACTCGCGAGCGGCCTCATCGGTGTTGCTGCCTTGGGTCTGGGTTATTACGCGGGTATGGGGCATCAGGCTTCACGGGTTACTGCGTCCGCTCCAGTCGAAAATTCAGCGTCCAATATGACGTCGCAGCAGGCGATGGAAAATGTCGTGCGCAATTACCTGCTCCAGAATCCTGAATTGCTTCTGGAAGTGCAGAGCGCGCTGGAAACCAAGCAGGCCGAGGCTGCGCAAGCCCAGGTAAAACAAGCCATAGCTGCCAATAAGGATACGCTTTACGACCCGGCGCATGATGCCGTGTTCGGCAATCCGGATGGTGACGTCACAGTGGTGGAGTTTTTCGATTATAACTGCGGTTATTGCAAGCGCGCCCTTACCGATATGGAAGCCGTATTGAAGAACGATCAGAATGTGCGTTTCGTGATGAAGGAGTTTCCGATTCTGGGACCGGATTCCGTACGCGCCCATATTGTCGCGCAAGCCTTCAAGGCGCTCATGCCGGAGAAGTACAAGGAGTACCACGAGGTTCTTCTTGGGGCACAGGAACGCGCGACGGAAGAAACAGCCATCGCAGATGCAGTCAAGTTGGGTGCAGATGAAGCCCAACTGCGCGAGAAAATGCAAGATCCGGCTATTACAGGTGCCTTCCAAAGCACCTATCAGCTGGCAAGCCAGCTCAATATCACTGGCACGCCTTCTTATATCATCGGCAACGAACTCGTGCCGGGCGCAATCGGGGTTGAAGGGCTGGCAGAAAGAATCGCCGCGGCCAGAGCGGCTGGGAAAAACTAGCGAAACTCCATGGCGCCTTTCTCTCACGCTCAACGAAGCGGTCAGGCGCCATGGCATCACAAAATGCGGTGTATGAGCCAAAACTGCCCCAAGCACCTTTATTTTACAAAGAATAGCGGGAAAAACCGCCTTGGTAAAACACCTGCAACGAATTAGAGGCTTTCGGCTTGCTTCCAAGCCCTCTATATGAAATGCGAAGTGTTACCGAAGTTTAGTGGTAAACGCGTTATCGATCGCGGATGGAAATGGCGAAAACAGTTTTTGTTCTGAACGGGCCCAACCTGAACCTTTTGGGGAAGCGTGAACCGGGTATATACGGCGTTGCAACGCTCGAGGATATTGCAGCGAGCTGCAAACGCGAAGCGGAACTGCTTGGTCTGGTGGTCGATTTCCGCCAGTCCAACCATGAAGGCGAACTGGTGAGCTGGATTCAGGAAGCGGGCGAGAAAGACGCTTATGTCCTGATCAATCCTGCTGCCTATAGCCATACTTCGGTCGCAATTCACGATGCCATCCGTTCGGCCAAGGTAACGGCTGTGGAAGTACATCTGTCGAATATTCATGCGCGTGAAGCCTTTCGGCATCACTCCTATGTGTCCGCGGTCGCCAAGGGCGTTATCTGCGGCTTTGGCGCGGAAGGATACCTGCTCGGCCTGCGCGCACTTGCGGCAATTGCCAAAGAAGAACAAAACAACGGGCAAAGCTTAAAAGGGGCCTAATATGTCCAGCAAAAATTCCGTCATAGACAAGGAAACAATCCGCGATCTGGCGGATATTCTCAATGAAACCGACCTGACCGACATTGAAGTCGAGCATGGTGATCTGCGCATTCGCGTTTCCCGCAAGGTGACGGTTCAGGCTGCAGCCACGGTCATGCCAGCTGCCCCTGCTGCCGTCGCAGCTCCGGCCGCGGCCGCGCCGACTGCTGAAGCCACCAAGGCCGAGCTTGCGAAGAACGCGGTACCGTCGCCAATGGTCGGCACCGCCTATCTCGCTCCCGCTCCCGGCGCACGCAATTTCATCGAAGTTGGCACGCAGGTGAAGGAAGGGCAGACGCTCCTTATCATCGAAGCGATGAAGACCATGAACCAGATTCCCGCCCCGCGCGCCGGAACGGTCAAGGCTATTCTGGTCGCGGACGCTCAACCGGTCGAATTCGGTGAACCGCTCGTCGTGATCGAGTAGGATCACGGAGATAGGTTTGACTTTTGTTTTAGCTGCATTTCAGCAACGCCGGGTGAGATTGCCCGGCTGCAAAATGCTCTAGGATCGGGCAGCAAGCACAATGTTTCAAAAGATACTAATAGCCAATCGTGGCGAAATCGCTCTTCGCGTGCTTAGGGCCTGCAAGGAACTAGGCATCAAGACGGTCGCCGTTCACTCAACGGCTGACGCTGATGCGATGCACGTGCGTCTGGCCGACGAAAGCGTGTGCATCGGCCCCCCTCCCTCGCGTGATAGCTATCTGAATATCCACCAGATTGTCGCTGCCTGCGAGATCACCGGTGCGGATGCTATCCATCCGGGGTATGGCTTTCTTGCGGAGAACGCCAAGTTTGCCGAAATTCTCGAAGCACATGGCATCACCTTTATCGGCCCCACCGCTTCGCATATCCGCGTCATGGGCGACAAGATCGAGGCCAAGCGCACGGCCAAGCGCCTGGGCATCCCGGTTGTTCCCGGCTCTGATGGCGGTGTGACGGACGAAGTGGAAGCTGCGCGTATTGCCAAGGAAATCGGTTATCCGGTCATCATCAAGGCATCCGCCGGTGGCGGCGGACGCGGCATGAAGGTTGCCAACACGGAAGAAGACCTTTCCATTGCTCTTGCGACGGCGCGTACCGAAGCCGGTGCGGCGTTCGGTGACGATGCGGTTTATATCGAGAAATATCTCTCAAAACCACGCCATATCGAAGTCCAGATCATGGGCGACGGCGCGGGCAATGCCGTCCACATGGGTGAACGCGACTGCTCGTTGCAGCGTCGCCACCAGAAAGTGTGGGAAGAAGCCAATTCTCCGGCTCTCAACTCCGAAGCGCGCGAAAAGATCGGCATGATCTGCGCAAATGCCTGCGCGGAGCTTGGCTATCGCGGTGCCGGCACGATCGAGTTCCTCTATGAAGAGGGTGAATTCTATTTCATTGAAATGAACACCCGCCTGCAGGTGGAGCATACGATTACGGAAGCCATCACCGGCATTGACCTGGTGCATGAGCAGATCCGTGTAGCGGCCGGTCTCGGCCTCTCTGTGAGGCAGAAGGACATCCGCTTCTCAGGCCACGCCATTGAGTGCCGCATCAATGCCGAAGATCCGCGTACCTTCGCGCCTTCGCCTGGAACGATCACACACTATCACACGCCAGGCGGACTCGGTATTCGCGTGGATTCGGGTGTGTATTCAGGGTATCGCATCCCGCCTTACTACGACAGCCTCATCGGCAAGCTGATCGTGCACGGACGTAATCGCGTCGAATGCATGATGCGCCTGCGGCGCGCGCTCGACGAGTTTGTGGTTGATGGCGTCAAGACGACCCTGCCCCTGTTTCAGGACCTGATTTCCAATCAGGATATCGCCAATGGCGATTATGATATCCATTGGCTGGAAAAATACCTGGCAGGAAAATCCGAAAACCGGGACGCTTAAACATCGTGGCCGCAGGAGCATCCCCGGACGACTATTCAATCGAGCCGGAGCTGCTCCTGCGGGCATATGCCACCGGAGTTTTCCCGATGGCCGAGGAGGCGGATGATCTGGAGGTTTTCTGGGTTCGCCCTGAAAAACGTGGTATCATTCCGCTAGATGGCTTCCACATGCCGCGAAGTCTTCAAAAAACAATTCGCCAAGGCATCTTCGATATCAAGCTCGATACCGACTTCGAAGGTGTCATTGCAGGATGTGCCAGCGGTTCCGGCGAACGCGCCCGTACCTGGATCAACACTCCTATTCGCAGTGCCTACAAGCAACTGTTTGAAATCGGCCACTGCCATACCGTTGAGGCATGGCATGACGGCGAACTGGTCGGCGGTCTCTACGGCGTGACTTTGGGCCGGGCTTTTTTTGGCGAAAGCATGTTCACGCGCAAGCGTGACGCTTCAAAGGTCTGTCTCGCTTATCTCGTACAGCATTTGTCCAAGCAGGGTTTTGTGCTGCTCGATACGCAATTCATCACTCCGCATCTGAAACGCCTTGGCGCGGTGGAAATTCCCCGGAAGAAATACGAAAAAATACTGGAACAGGCCCTCGAAGGGATATCCCGGTTCTAAAGCGGTTCCTGTGCTGATGGAAATGTTTGTCGTATAACCGCTACGCACTGGAAATGCTCTAGCTCGGGCGCCTCTATCAAGCGCTTATTTGCGCTGATCCGGCGGCGGCACATCCGACTTTTGTTTGCAGTCTTTCAGCCAGACATCGTAAATGGGGTGCTCAACAGCATTAAGACCCGGACTGTCAGCGAACATCCACCCCGTAAAAATACGGCGAATCTTGCGGTCCAGTGTAATCTCGTCCACCTCGACGAAACTGTCAGTGCGTGGCGCCTCATCTTCCGTACGCGAATAGCAGACCTTCGGCGTCACCTGAAGCGCGCCGAACTGCACCGTCTCATTGATATACACGTCGAATGTCGTGATACGCCCGGTGATCTTATCCAGACCCGAGAATTCCGCGACCGGATTGGAAATCCGCTCGGCATGCGCGGTATAGACGCCGCCGGAGCTTGTCAGAAGTGAAACCAGAGAGACCTGAACGGCCTTTCTGACCTTCTGGTTTACGTAACCTGACATGCCAAGAAAATGCTTCGTCAAAACGGAAATCCGCATCAAAGATGGTTAAATAAAGCCGGAATAATTCCTAAGCACGAAATGTGACGATTCGTTGCCCTGTCGCAACCCTCAATGAGCGTGCCGGCCTACGGCAGCCTCTCTATCCTCAAACCTTTTCGCTTTTTTGCCGGGTAAAGGCGGGAAAACAAAAATCCGGCGCTGATAGCAGCGCCGGACAAGCTTTACAGAATTATCAGTTTCCCGGTGTCCAGGCGTCGTATTCACCGGTAACGCGCGGGCGTTCCGCTGGCTGCGTGCCCGGCAAGGCGATCGAACCTTTCGGACGGTAAGCCAAAGGTGAACCGGTCAGGTTCTGCAGATGAGGCTTCTGCCAGTCACGAGGCTTATAATCTTCTTTGCTTGGAGGCGTATCGACACGATGATGCATCCAGCCATGCCAGCCAGAAGGAATAGCGCTTGCTTCCGCATAGCCGTTGTAAATCACCCAACGACGCGTACGACCTTCGGAGTCTTTGCCGCCCTGATAATAGACATTACCGAATTCGTCCTCACCGACGCGCTCACCCTTGCGCCAGGTGTGGAAACGGGTTCCCAGTGTCTGACCGTTCCACCACGTGAAGACTTGTGTAAGAAATTTCATCATGGCCTTTTCCAGATCCATCATTGCCGCAAACAACCGAAGTTGTCGCATTTTCCTCGCTTATGGCCCTATCGCCCGGTCAAGGCAAGAGTCAAGTTGCCGCTGTCACAAGAGTATGAAGAGCTTCACATGCTCCAGCTTTCCAGCGACTTTTCCAGAACCAGCACAGATTCTCGACAGTGAGGCTCGCCCCAGTCGTCATTGCGTCCAACCTGCACATAACCTTTGCGTTCGTAGAATTTTAACGCCCTGGCGTTCTTCTCGATCACTTCCAGCCTGATCTTGCGCACGTCCGGAAACGCCATCTCTATCTCGGCAAGCAACATCGTACCCACACCCTGAACCTGCGCGTCCGGACGCACATAGAGCTGATGCAGCGATGCCTTGCCCGCCTCAGTCTGACTTGCAAAAGCCATGCCGTCGATGCTGCCCTCGCCGTTATCGGCGACGACGAACTCCGAATAAGGCTTCTTCAGATTGGCCTTCAGCGCCGCGAGACTGTGCCACTGGCCAGTGATGGCATCAACCATCTCCCGGCCCAGAATATCGTCAAAAGTCGCGTGCCAGGTCGATACGAGCAGTTCATGAACCGCTTTCAGATCGGCCTCAGTCGCACTTCGGACCCACATTACTCTTCGATCCCGAGCTTGGCCTTGACCAGTTCGTTGACCGCCTGCGGATTGGCTTTTCCGCCAGTTGCCTTCATGACCTGACCGACGAACCAGCCTGCCAGCGTCGGCTTGGCCTTGGCCTGTTCGACCTTGTCCGGGTTCGCGGCTATCACGTCGTCAACGGTTTTCTCGATAGCACCGGTATCGGTTACCTGTTTCAGACCACGCTCTTCAACGACTACCTTCGGGTCACCACCTTCATTCCAGATGATTTCGAAGAGATCCTTTGCGATCTTGCCCGAAATCGTTCCTTCCTTGATGAGATCGATGATAGCTCCGAGCTGGTCCGGCGAAAGCGGTGATTCTTCAATGCCTTTGCCAGCCTTGTTCAACGCACCCAGCAGATCGTTGATGACCCAGTTGGCGGCAGCCTTGCCGTCACGGCCTTTCGCTACCGCTTCATAATAATCAGCGATAGCCTTCTCGGTGACGAGGATCGACGCATCGTAAACGGAAATGCCCTGCTTCTCGACCAGACGCTGCTTCTTCTCGTCTGGAAGCTCCGGCAGATCGGCGGCAAGCGCGTCCACAAAAGCCTGATCGAATTCGAGCGGCAAGAGATCTGGATCGGGGAAATAACGATAGTCGTGCGCTTCTTCTTTGGAGCGCATGGATCGCGTTTCACCTTTTACCGGGTCAAAAAGGCGGGTTTCCTGATCGATGGAGCCACCATCTTCGAGAATGGCGATCTGGCGGCGTGCTTCATATTCAATTGCCTGACCGACGAAACGGATCGAATTGACGTTCTTGATCTCACAGCGCGTGCCGAATTCGCCACCCGGACGGCGTACCGATACGTTGACGTCGGCACGCATGGAACCTTCGTCCATATTGCCGTCGCAAGTGCCCAGGTAACGTACGATGGTGCGCAGCTTGGTCAAATAAGCACGCGCTTCATCTGACGAACGCAGGTCAGGCTTGGACACGATTTCCATCAGCGCCACACCAGAACGGTTGAGGTCCACATAGGACATGGTCGGATGCTGGTCGTGCATGGACTTGCCCGCATCCTGCTCCAGATGCAGCCGTTCAATGCCAATCTCCACATCTTCGAACTGGCCCTTATTGTCCGGCCCGACCGAAATCATGATCTTGCCTTCACCAACAATCGGCTGCTTGAACTGGGATATCTGATAGCCCTGCGGCAGATCGGGATAGAAATAGTTCTTGCGATCAAAAACCGATTTCAGGTTGATCTGGGCGTTGAGACCGATGCCGGTGCGCACAGCCTGTTTCACACATTCCAGATTGATGACAGGCAGCATACCCGGCATCGCTGCGTCAACGAGCGAGACGTTTGAATTCGGTTCTGCACCGAACGACGTCGAGGCCCCGGAGAACAGTTTGGACTCCGATGTGACCTGCGCATGGACTTCCATGCCGATGACGACTTCCCAGTCGCCGGTGGCGCCTGAAATGAAACGTTTGGGTTCTGGCGTGCGCGTATCGATAAGGGACATGCTGGCTCGTAAATACTTTGATTGGGCTGAAACTCGTTCCCTACTGGCTAGAACAAAGCCTCCAGTGATGCAAGCTTTTCAGCCTTCCATTTCATGAACTGAAAACGAAAAGGCCGCGCAACGCGCGGCCAATCCGTATTCATCGAGAAGGAGCCGATCAAGCTTCTTCAGTCTTGCCTTCGTCGGCCTTCTTCTTCGGCGCAGCCTTCTTCTTTGGCGCAGCCTTCTTTGCAGGCTTGGCTTCCGAAACCGCATCTTCGTCTTCAGCCGTCAGCTCTTCCTTCGAGACCTTCTTGTCGGTCACGTTGATGTTGGCGAGCAGATGGTCGACAACCTTCTCTTCGAAGATCGGAGCCCGGAGGTTGGCGACGGCATCCGGCGTCTTGCGCAGGAATTCGTAAATCTGCTGTTCCTGGCCCGGATAACGGCGAACCTGGTCGTAAACAGCGCGCTGCAGTTCTTCTTCCGTCACTTCTACGCCAGCCTTCTCACCGATTTCGGAAAGAACGAGGCCAAGACGAACGCGGCGTTCGGCCAGCTTGCGGTATTCTTCGCGAGCTGCCTCTTCCGTGGTTTCTTCGTCTTCGAAGGTGCGTCCAGCCTGCTGGAGGTCGAAATTGATCTGCTGCCAGATGTTATTGAATTCGGCATCGACCAGCTTTTGCGGCGTTTCGAACTGATAATCGCCATCGAGAGCGTCGAGAATCTGACGCTTTACCTTCTGACGGGTGATCGAGCCGTACTGGCTTTCAATCTGTTCGCGAACAACCTGACGCAGGCGCTCAAGCGTCTCGATGCCGAGCTTCTTCGCGGTTTCGTCATTAAGTTCCAGTTCATTCGGCTTGGCAACTTCCTTCACCTTGATGTCGAAGGTCGCTTCCTTGCCGGCGAGATGGGCTGCACCATACTCGGCCGGGAACGTCACATTGATGACCTTTTCGTCGCCAGCCTTGACGCCGACGAGCTGTTCTTCAAAGCCCGGAATGAACTGGCCGGAACCAAGAACGAGCTGTGCATCATTGTCGGCGCCGCCTTCAAACGGCTCGCCATCAAGCTTGCCGAGATAATCGACTGTCACACGATCGTCGTTCTCGGCCTTGCCCTTCTTGGTTTCGAAGGTGCGGGTCGAGGAAGCGATGCGCTTGACCTGCTCGTCGACTTCCTCTTCGGAGATGTCGACGACTTCGCGGGTCACGGCAATCTTGGAGAAGTCCTTGACTTCGATGGCAGGCAGGACTTCGTAATTCAGTGAGAAAACGAAATCGGCCTTGCCGTCGAGCACCTGTTCGGCCTCTTTTTCGTCTTCCGACATGATGACTTCAGGCTGGGTCGCCGACTTTTCATTGCGGTCAGCGAGGATCGAACGCGACGAATCGTTCAGGATTTCGTTGACGATTTCCGCCATAAAGGACTTGCCGTACATCTTGCGCAGATGGCCAGCAGGCACTTTACCCGGACGGAAACCGTTGATCTTGGCACGGCCACGCGCGGTTTCGAGCCGCTCGGCGAGCTTGGCTTCGAGATCTCCGGCCGGAACCACGACTTTAATCTCGCGCTTCAGCCCTTCATTGAGCGTTTCGGTAACCTGCATGTTCAAACCTTCACTTCTTGTCATTTTCCCGCCGTCACCGGCCGATTTGCCTTGTCGCGGGAGAGAAATTCTTTTGCCTTATGGCAGTTGGTGCGGATGGAGGGACTCGAACCCCCACGGTCTCCCGCCAGAACCTAAATCTGGTGCGTCTACCAATTTCGCCACATCCGCTTCTGAACCGAAGTGCATTCTACCGAACGCACCAAATCCGTTTCAGATATTGAACCGCCCCTCGAAAGCGCGCGTCTCTATATCATCCAATTTTCCCGGTTCAAAGGAAAAAAGCCGCCTTGCCGGCATTGATTTGCCGAGTTCTTCAAGACGAAGCGCTTTCTGCCCTTTCCGCCTCTATATAGCGATCCTATCGCGTGAGCCAACCCCGCCGGAATTTGCCTGTACGAACAGACTCAATAAAGCGGCTCGGCATAGAGCTGAAGCCCGTTATCCCGCAGGGCCTTGATGACGGCTCCGCCATTCGCATCCACAGCGACTACAGCCGTGATGTGGTGTTCGCGCTGGCTATCCTCGATCTCGCGTCCTTCGCCTTCGGGAACATAATAACGTTCGATGCCGAAATTGAGGCGCACGGTCTGATCCTGGTCATCAGAGACAGGATAAATGGCCTCACCGCGAATCTGCACTTCATCGGATGCGAGGTCGCCAAACACGGTGAACGCGGCCCGCGAGAAACGCCATACCCCGCCGGCATCCGGCTTGAGCGCCACATATACGGTTCGCGCACCCGCTGGCGGTTCTCCCAGAATGTCTTTCCGCCGAACACTGGAAATTTCGTAGCCCAATATAACATAGTCGCCGCGCATGAGGTCACGCGGGTCCACGGGTTCGGTTTGCAGCACTACCTCGCGACCGGAGCGCAGAACCGAAGCGCGCTTCTCTATTCCCGCATAGAGAATGCCCGATTGCAGCAGCGCCGCTGCGACCGCTCCGGCATATAGCCATTTGGCCCTGATCATCATGACTGAACTCCGTATTCGCGCTTGCGGCCAAACCTGTTTTCCATGCGACGCACAAAAGCGGCCAGAAGAAGCACCAGAATGCCCGCCGTCAGGAAGAAGCCGGACGTGCCGATCATCGTGCCGACTGTTTCAAAGGCCAGATAAAGCACCTCAATCGAGAATGCCGCGTAGGCAATGGAGCGCAAGCCCCCATTGTGACGGCCACAAAGCGCGATAGCGCCAATTGAAAGCGCCAGAATCAGGACACCATAGAGAACATCCTGATCCAGCCCGACAGTGTCGCCGGAATAAGAAATCATGCGATCCAGTTGAAGGATCGCCAATGCAAGAAGCGCTGTCAGCAACCCATAGGCAGCGAGCGGTTGGGCAAAACGGGTCCAGCGCTGCACGGTTTCGTGCGCGAAGGCATCGGCCAGCATCAGAGCGAGACCCACTGCAATCATCAGCACCAAAACCACATAGCTCTCATATTCCGAGTAAATGAGGATCGCCCAGCCGATACTGAACAGCGCCAGAATATGAGCGGCATGGCGCGAGCGGGTGAAAAGTGCCGCGCCTGTTCCAGCAAGCAACATAAGCGGACCGGTCCACCGATAGGTCAGATCGTCATAGCCCGCCGTGGAACCGGCGAACACGTAGGTCGATAGATAAAAACAAGCCACGCCTGCACCAAAAGCGGCAAGGATCGGCGCTCGCAGAAGAAAAGCCGCAGCCAGGACACCGAGCGTCCAGTACACCGCCGCCGAATGTATATCGCCGGACATATGATACATCTGCCCGACAAGCGCGATGCCCGCGCCAAAGGACGCCGCCCCCAGAATATAAAGTGTCGATGGAAACACCTTGTCACCACGCGCCTGCCGCCATGCGCCGCCGAGATAGCTCGCCCATATGAGTACGAAGATAAGCCCGATGCGTGCCAGACGCGGCATATCCTGCCAGTTGGCAGCAACCAGCATGATGACGGCAGCGCCGAGCAGAAGGCCACCCAGCGTGGCAAGGACCGAGCCGAGACTGAACCCCGAGGCGCGTTTTTCAAGATCGGCGTTCAGGCGCGAGGCTGTCTGCGCATCGATCAAGCCGTCCTGCTGCCATCGACGGACCAGACGTTCAACAGAAAGAGAAAATGACAAAGTGACTCCTGATCAATCTATCAACTGGTGTCAGTCGCGAGTGCAAGCAACTGAGAACATATAGGAAACTCTCTTGCCGGCAAATAGTTAGGTCAAATCACTTTGCGGCAATTTCGTGCCCAGCCAGTCTAATCGATTTATGTTGTCGTGCAGCCCTCGCAAGGCAGCTATGCAAACTCGGGTCTCCAACCTTTGAAAACAATAGCTTATATCATGGGCAACAAACGAGATGAATTGATTAAGCGTTCCTCTAACGATGAAGGAATAAAACAATGAACCTGATCCGCTCTTACAACAACTGGCGCCGCTACCGCGAAACCGTCAGCGAACTGAACCAGCTCTCCACCCGTGAGCTGAACGACCTTGGCATTTCCCGCGCAGACATTCCTTACGTCGCGCGTCAGACCAAGGCTCGCTAACAGAGTTTATATACTTCTCCAAGCCTGGATCCTCCTCCCACCAGACTTGGTTCGTCGCAGAACCACCCTCCTCCCAGGTTTTGCGATAACAAGACCGGTCCTCCTCCCAATGCCGGTCTTATTATAATGGCATCCGTCGCCCTCCTCCCGCGATGGATGCCATTTGTTTTTGAAACATCCATTTCCCACTTTTCAGAAACCTTCTCCCATTGAAGGCGACCCGCAAAGGCGATAAGGGATTGGCCATGTCAAACAATAGCAATCCTTCTCCCATTCATGTGGTTGGCGGCGGTCTTGCCGGCTCAGAAGCTGCCTGGCAAATCGCGCAGGCGGGCGTGCCTGTGATTCTGCATGAAATGCGTCCCGTTCGCGGCACCGACGCGCACAAGACCGAACAGCTTGCAGAACTTGTCTGCTCAAACTCATTCCGGTCCGACGATGCGGAAACCAATGCCGTCGGCGTGCTTCATGCCGAAATGCGCCTTGCGAACTCCCTCATCATGACATGCGCAGACGCGCATCAGGTTCCTGCCGGCGGGGCGCTGGCAGTCGATCGTGAAGGTTTCTCGCAAGCTGTAACCGCCAAGCTGGAAGCGCATTCCCTTATCACGATCGAACGGGAAGAGATTACCGGCTTGCCGCCCGTGGAGTGGGGAACGACAATCGTGGCCACCGGCCCGCTGACAGCCCCCTCCCTTGCGGAAGCCATTCGCGCCGAAACCGGTGCGGATGCATTGGCCTTTTTCGACGCGATTGCGCCCATCATCCATTTTGATTCGATCAATATGGACATTTGCTGGTTCCAGTCGCGCTACGACAAGGTCGGCCCCGGCGGCACCGGCAAGGATTATATCAACTGCCCTATGTCCAAGGAGCAGTATGAGGCTTTTGTCGCTGCTCTCATCGCCGGTGACACGACTGATTTCAAGGAATGGGAAGGCACGCCCTATTTCGATGGCTGTCTGCCGATTGAAGTCATGGCCGAACGCGGCCCGGAAACTTTGCGCCACGGCCCAATGAAGCCGATGGGGCTGACAAATGCGCACAATCCGACGGTCAAGGCCTATGCGGTCGTGCAATTGCGTCAGGACAATGCGCTGGGCACACTGTATAATATGGTCGGCTTTCAAACGAAGCTGAAATATGGTGCCCAAACCAGCATATTGCGGATGATTCCGGGGCTTGAGAACGCCGAATTTGCGCGCCTCGGTGGCCTGCATCGCAACACATACCTCAATTCTCCCGTGCTGCTCGATAGCGTTTTGCGCCTGAAATCCCGCCAGTCCCTGCGTTTCGCGGGTCAGGTGACAGGGTGTGAAGGCTATGTCGAATCGTCAGCAATCGGTCTTCTCGCGGGGCGTTTCACCGCTGCGGAAAAGCTTGGCAAGGCCGTCATACCACCGCCGCCGACTACGGCTTTCGGCGCGCTTCTCGGCCACATCACAGGCGGCCACATCGTTGCCGACGACGAGCCGGGCAAGCGCTCTTTCCAGCCGATGAACGTGAATTTCGGGCTTTTCCCTCCGGTGGACGTGCCAAAGCCGGAAGGCCAGCGTTTGCGTGGCAAGGAAAAGACCATCGCCAAGAAACGAGCGCTTTCTGCCCGCGCACTTGCCGATTGTCGCGATTGGCTGGGAATTTCCGCTTGAATATAGAAAGACCGGAAGCCGCTAAAAACCGGCTCCCGGTTTTGCCGCATTATCTAGAAATTTGCCCGCAGCATCAACCAGTGCTTACGGATGGCTGATATGTCGGCCACCGTCTCCGTTGCCCTGCCGCCGAGACGTTCAATCGCCTTCAGATATGCCGGCACGATTGCCATAGGCAAAAAAGCCGGAGCAAGGCTTTTGGGAAGCTGACTTCTGGCCTGTTCGAAAATTGCGAGATGGTCGCGCGCCAGTGCCAGCATGACGCTCACCGCACGTGCCGCTGCCGCTTTATCATCATCGTTCAACAATACTTCGCGGCTAACGCCGACCGCATTGAGCATATCGGCGGGTATATAGATTTGTCCGCGCCTGCGATGGATCGGCAAAAGGCGTAAAAGACCGGTTACGGCCTGCGCCACACCGGCATGGCCGGTGATTTCAGTATGAGTTTGCGCCGCGTCGCGATCGAGAACAAGACCGGCAAGCTGGATGATCGCCGATGCGGTTTCGCCGCAATAGCCTTCCAGATCGTTCCTGCTCGGCATCGGGTCATCGTACAGGTCGAAGACGCGCGCCTCGCAGTAATTGTCGAATGCAATGCGCGGCAGCTCATATTTTTCTATCGCAGCGATCAGCGCTGCCGCGACGGGATGGCCTTCCGCACTACCCCTCGCCTCGCCATTGATCAGATCGCGCCACCATTGCAGGCGCACCTCGCCCGGCAGTGGCTCATGTACCAGATCGCGGATCCGCGCCACCTCGGCGTTGAACGCATAAAGTGCAGCCAGAGCGCCGCGCTTGTCCTGCGGGGCGTAAAGCACCGATAGGTAGCGATCCCGGTCACCTTCGCGGAGAAGTGCCAGGCAATGTGCCTCGTTCTCATTCATGACAATCAGTCTACAGCAATCAATGCCGCCGCCACCGCGCGATCTTCCGCAAGCAGCACATTGTAAGTGCGTACGGCAGCACCCGTGCTCATTGGGTCGGAGGAAATACGATGCTCACGCAAAATCGCGCGCACATCGTCCGGAATACGACGCAAGTCCTGCCCTGTACCAACCAGCAGGATTTCGATATCGGAGGCCAGTTCCAGAATCAAACCGAGATCGGCCCGGGAAAGGACAGGTGGCGTTGCGGGCTGCCAGCCGTGAATTCCCGACGGCAGACAGAGAATCGAGCCGCGATGCGACATCTCGGCAAAACGAAAGCCGCCGTCGCCATACGCGTCGATCGGTGCGCGCCCCGGAAAATGTGCTTCACGGATTTGAATGCCTTTTGCCATTTTCAGCTTTCCAGATTGAGCGACTGCGCCAGTTCATCGCCCACTGCGTCGTTCGCTTCATCCGATCGCGGTTTCAACCCGAACTGAACCAGCAAGGGAGCGGCAATGAAGATCGACGAATAACTGGCCACGACGATGCCCACGCTCAACGCCAGCGCAAACATGCGAATTTCCGCGCCACCGAACACATAGAGCGGTATGTGGGCGAGAAAAGTCACGAAGGATGTCAACAATGTACGCGACAGTGTCTGGTTGATCGACGCGTCGATGATCGCGGGCAGCGGCGCACTCTTGTAGCGTCGCAGATTCTCACGCACACGGTCATAGATGACGATTGTATCGTTCAGCGAGTAACCGATGATCGTAAGGATGGCAGCCACGCTCCAGAGATTGAACTCCATGCGGAAGACGATGAACATGCCCGCAAGGATGATGACATCATGAAGGGTTGAAATCACCGCACCGAGCGCAAGCTGCCAGCGGAAGCGCATCCAGACGTAAATGAAAATGCCGATCAGCGACAGGATCACCGCAAGAATGCCCGCACGCGACAGCTGCTCGGAAACCGTCGGGCCAACAACCTCGACACGCTGGAACGAATAATCCTGCTCGAATTCGCCGCGCAGTTTCACCGCGACCGTCTGTTCCGCATCGTCGCCCACCTCCTGGCTGCCGATAATGACAAGCGCCGAACGTGCCGACTTGGCTGGCAGAACATGCGCGCTGTCAATATTCAGCTCGGCAAGACGCTCATTGATGTCTTCAAGGTCGGCATCGCCGCTGCGTGCCTGCAACTCGACCATCGAACCGCCGCGGAAATCGATACCGTAATTGAAGCCGATATTGACAAACAGCGCGACCACGATGGCGCAAGCCAGAACTGAAATGCCGAGCGTGATGAACTGGAGGCGCATGAACGGGATATGCGTCACCGTGGGCACCAGCTTGAGGCGGCGCTTCGGTACTTCCTTGGGCTTTGCAGTGCGCACCCACTGGGCAATCAGAAGCCGCGTGAAGGTGAGCGTCGTGAAAAGCGTCGTGCCGATGCCGATTGCAACCGTCAAGGCAAAGCCATGGACGGCGCCGGAACCCAGCAGGAACAGCACAAGCGCTGCAATGAGTGTGGTCAGGTTTGCATCGACGATTGTCGAAAGAGCGCGATAAAAACCCGACTCCATGGCCTGAACGACGGAATATCCCTTTCGGCGGTCCTCGCGCACGCGCTCATAAATCAGGACATTGGCATCCACCGCCATACCGATGGTCAGCACGAGCCCCGCAATACTGGCGAGACTGACAGAAGCGCCGATCAGCGACAATATCGCGGTCAGGATGATGATGTTGACCACAAGCGCCACCATGGCAATGACGCCAAGGATGCCATAGGAAAGCACCATAAACAGACCGACGAGCAGTGCGGCGAGCAGCGCGGCAAGCACGGCTGCGCTGGCATAGTCCTCACCAAGCGCCGAAGCGATTGTGCGCTCTTCCAGCACCGTCACGTTTTTGGGCAAAGCGCCGGATCGCAAAACCACGGCCATATTGTTGGCAGCTTGCAGATCAAATGCGCCGGATATTTGCAATTCACTGGTATCGAGAGGCTCACTCACGACCGGAGCGGATACGACCTGACTGTCGACGACAATGGCGAAGCTCTTGCCAATGGCCTGCGACGTGGCTTCGGCAAGGCGCTTTCGGCCTGTTTCGTCCAGGGTCAGGGTAATGACCGGTTCATTGTCGTCGTCCGACAATGTGGCCTTGGCATCGATGATGTCCGCGCCGGTAAGAATCGGCTGCTTCTTCAGGAGATAACCAACCGGAGGATCATCGAAGGAATAGACAATTGCGCTGTCAGCCGGAGGCGTTCCGCGGATGGCGTCATCGGGGGACATCGTGTCATCGACAGCACGGAACGCAAGGTTTCCGCGAATGCTCAATATATCTTTCAGGAGCTGGGCGTCATAGAGGCCAGCGACCTCGACGCTGATCTGATTGCGCCCTTCCTCTTCTACGAGTGGCTTGCCGTAGCCAAGCTCCTCCAGTCGCTGATGCAAAATGGCGACCGTCCGCCCGATGTCGCCTTTGGCCGGATCGCGCACCTGAAGCACCAGCCGGGAGCCACCGGAAAGATCAAGCCCCAATGCGACCTGTTTCGTGGGCAGAAAGCCCGGCAACTTCGCCAGAGTTTCACGCGAAAAAAAATTGGGAGATGCAATGATGATGCTTGCAATAACCGTCAGCCAGATCAAGGCCGATTTCCAGCGTGAAAAATAGAGCATCGGGCAGCAGTTCCGTTTCAGCGTGGACAGCGGGCCGCAATTCGCCGATGGCGAACTGCTCTCCGGTTTTCTTGCATGTGCGGCACCCGCATGACAGCACAAGCCGAATTGTTGCCGAACTCCAAGCCTCGCATCGATTGACAGTCAGCTTTGGAGTTCGACCAATCTTACAAGAAGATTACTTGTTCTTGTTATCCGCGACAGGTTCGCCCTTCACGCGCACATCCATCAGAGTGCTGCGCATAACGCGAATGCGAACGCCATCGGCGATTTCGACTTCCATTTCGCCGTCATCAACAACCTTGACGACCTTGCCGATGATCCCGCCACCTGTGACAACGGTGTCGCCACGACGAACGGCGTTCAGCATTTCCTGACGCTTTTTCATCTGAGTGCGCTGCGGACGGATGATAAGAAAGTACATGATCACGAAGATCAGGATGAACGGCAGAATGCTCATGAGCATATCTGGCCCAACCACGCCGCCGGGTGCCTGAGCGAAAGCCGGTGTTACAAACATTAGGAACTCCTCTGAAGTCTCGAAGACAAATTCTTAACGGCATTACAATGGTTATCACGCCAATTGCAACCGGCGATGCCTTCCCTGCGCTATCGTCGCACACTTTTCGCAGGCGCTGTGACATGTTAAGCCATCGACCCTATCGTTGCAGGGGCATGAAATGACGACCGAAGACATATTGAGCCAGAAGCTGGACCGCCTGATCGCCGCGCTGGAGCGCATTGCTCCGCCGGAAGCGCAAACGCCGGACCTCGATGCCGCAGACTGTTTTGTCTGGGCACCCGAACGCCTTGCGCTTGTTCCAATCAAGAGCGTCAACCGCGTTGACATCTCCCTGATCCGGGGTGTGGATCTGGTGCGCGACCAGCTTGTAGACAACACCCGCCGTTTTGCAAAAGGCTATCCGGCCAACAATGTGCTCCTGTGGGGCGCGCGCGGCATGGGCAAATCGTCACTGGTAAAGGCCGCGCAAGCAAGCGTGAACGCCGAACATCTGAATGAGAACCCGCTGAAGCTTGTTGAAATTCACCGAGAGGACATCGACAGCTTGCCTGTGCTGATGAACATCATCAAGGAAGCGTCTTATCGCTTCATCCTGTTTTGTGACGACCTTTCCTTCGACCATGACGACACATCCTACAAATCGCTGAAGGCAGCGCTTGAAGGCGGCGTGGAAGGCCGTCCGGCCAATGTGATCTTCTACGCGACCTCGAACCGCCGGCACCTGATGCCGCGGGATATGATCGACAATGAACGCTCAACGGCGATCAATCCTTCCGAAGCAATCGAGGAAAAGGTTTCCCTGTCCGACCGTTTTGGCCTGTGGCTCGGCTTCCACAAATGCAGCCAAGACGATTACATCGCGATGGTCGACGGCTACGCAGCACATTTCAAACTGGACTATGACAACGCAAAGATGCACGCGGAAGCTTTGGAATGGTCCACCACCCGCGGTAATCGCTCGGGCCGTGTCGCATGGCAATATATTCAGGATCTTGCGGGGCGTCTCGGCAAGACGATGTAAAAAAAGCGGGCTTGAAGCCCGCTTTTCATTCAATCATTGCGCGATCAGGATTCGAGGTATTTGGACGGATTGACCGGCGCGGAATTCTTGCGCACTTCAAAGTGCAGTTTCGGAGATTTCGCATTGCCGCTCATGCCGGACTTTGCGATTTCCTCACCGCGACGGACTTTTTGCCCCCGCTGAACCATAATCTTGCTGTTATGGCCGTAGACGGTGACAAGTCCGTTGTCGTGGCGGATCAGAACCGTTTGGCCGAATTCCTTCAGCCCATCACCCGCATAGATGACAACGCCATTTTCCGCCGCCTTAACTGGCGTTCCCTCCGGTACCATGATGTCGATACCGTCGCTGACGGAGGTTCCGTCCCGCTGACCGAAGCTTGCGAGAAGGCGCCCGCGAACCGGCCAGCGCATCTGCGAAATACCGGTCGAAGTCGGCGCTACCGACTGGTCCTTCTCCGCATCTTCAATAACCTTGTTGCTCGCCTGCGGTGGCGTATAAGGCTTGACATTAGAAGCGGCATTGGGCGGCGTGGATGCATTCTGCACACCATTGTTCGCCGTCGGCTTTTCGGGCTGCGGAGATATGGCCGCAACCTGTTTGGCCGTTCCCGTAGCAGACGGAATGACGAGTGTCTGGCCAACACGGATCGCACCGTTTGAAAGGCCGTTTGCCTTCTTCAACTGTTCAACCGGAACGCCATGCTTCTGGGCGATGGAATAAAGCGAATCGCCACTCTTGACCGCGTAGGAGCCACCGGGCGAAGGCGGCGCCGCAGCCGTCGCGCCAGCCGACGCCATATCGGTTGCAGCCTGTTTCTTGCCATTGACGGCGGGTGCCTGCGGCATCACCGCAATATTATTGTCAGTCGGGCGCGGCGCGCCCTGCCCTGGTGTTACCGGAAGCTGGCCGAGCACCTTTTCCTTGGCGCCGCTCGCGGCATTATGCGTCGCGGTGGCGGCGTTCGCCACGCGGGTTTCAGCGGCATTGACCTGAGAGACAGCTCTGTCCTGTGCCTGATTTACCCCGTTTTGAACCTGGGTGGAAGCCGCCGCTACCGGAGCCTGTATTGACTGGCGGGCAGCTGCGACCGGTGCGCCCACAGGCGCCGACGACACCGGAGGAAGCGTATTACGCTGGACCGATCCGCTTGAAACCGGTGGAGCCGAAGCCATAGGCGCAGACGCATAAACGCCTCCGGAGGGCTGTTGTGCAACACGTTGGCTGGACGTGGAGCCCGTATAGAGACCGTCGGTAAAGCGCATCGTATCTGCGCTACACCCAGCGCCGAATCCGGCAACCAGAACGATTGCGACATTCCGCAGAAGGCGTTCGGACGTATGCTGCAAAATTGGGAAACGCATGTTCAACTCGTCCATACTCGAAACTCAGTAGGAGTCATTAAAACGCGTTAATGTTACTCGCTGGTTAAGAATGGAAACATCGCTCAAAAAAATTCACCAATTGAATACCATATGCACAAAAGCCCCCTCCGGAACAAACTGGAAAGAGGCTTTCATCTGCATAAATCGACTAGAGACAGTGTTTTTATAAAACCGATGACACGCCTTCGATGAAGGGCTGGTAGCGTACCGGCATCAGCTCTTCCTGTTCAAAACGGCTGCCGACTTTCGAAATGCGCGTCATCATCTGCACCCCATCGCCCGGTCCGATCGGCGCGACGAGCACGCCGTGAGTCGCCAGAAGTTCAACGAAGTGGCGCGGCACCTCATCGCAGGCCAGCCACACGACAATGCGGTCGAACGGCCCGCCCGGCATGCCATGGCGGCCATCTGAATGTTTGACCATGACATTCTCGCGTTTC
Source organism: Ochrobactrum sp. CM-21-5 (assembly GCF_014253075.1). Lineage (GTDB taxonomy): Bacteria > Pseudomonadota > Alphaproteobacteria > Rhizobiales > Rhizobiaceae > Brucella. The sequence continues at coordinate 1,326,028 of NZ_JACLZJ010000001.1, read as the reverse complement.
AGCGAGACGAACTGTTGCAGCGCATGGTCGCAAAGCTTGCGATAACGCTCAACAGTCGTGACGCGCCCCGAAAGCGAGGCCATAACCGCCGCCGTGAAGCCGGAACCCGTGCCAATCTCCAGCACGCGATGGCCAGTTTCGAGATTCAGGGCCGCAATCACGCGGACCTGCTCGTCGATCCCTTCCATATACTCGCCGCATTCGAGCGGCGCGGAGCGCGCGCTGTAGGCGAGATGTGTCCACGATGCGCCAAGAAAACTCTGGCGTGGCGTCGATTCGATCGCTGCGAACAGACGGGCATCGTCAATCCCACAGCCCCGCATGCGCATAACAAAGGATGCGAATCCTTCCCGGTCCGAAAGCCGCGGGCGTTCAGACACTCCCTGCCTCATGCTTCAACCCCAAGAGCCGCAGCCAGTTCTGCGCGAACCTTGTGCGCGGTCAGGTCCAGATGCAGAGGCGTGACGGAGATATGATCAGAACGAATGGCGGCAATGTCGCTGTCGTCCGCGACCGTAGCCTTGCCGCGCCCAAAATGCAGCCAGAAATAAGGGAAACCACGACCGTCGCGGCGCTCATCGAGACGTGCATCGTGGCTGAGCTTGCCCTGTGCGGTAACGCGGCTGCCCTTTACGTCATTCGCCCCGCAATTGGGGAAATTGAGATTGAGAAGAACACCTTCCGGCCAACCCGCCTCCATCAACTTCAGGATGAGGTCCGGCGCGTGGCCTTCGGCGGTTTCCCAGGGCACTATGCGCCGGTCGCCCTCATAATCGTATTCCTGCGATAGGGCAATTGAGCGAACGCCGAGCAAAGTGCCTTCCATCGCGCCCGCAACCGTGCCGGAATAGGTGACATCATCGGCGATATTTGCGCCCGAATTCACCCCCGACAAGATAAGGTCCGGCGCGCCGGGCAAAACATGGCGCACACCCATGATGACGCAATCGGTCGGCGTGCCGCGCAGTGCGAAATGGCGCTCATCAATCTGGCGCAGACGCAACGGTTCCGAAAGCGTGAGCGAGTGCGCAAGACCACTTTGATCGGTTTCGGGCGCCACCACCCATACATCATCCGAAAGCTGGCGTGCGATCCGTTCCAGAACTGCGAGGCCTTCAGCGTGGATACCGTCATCGTTCGTCAGCAAAATGCGCACGTCGTCACTCCTTCATCGCGATTGATAATCCGAATCACGCAGCCTTTTCGATTCGCGTGAGGCCGCCCATATAGGGCTGAAGTGCTTCAGGAATACGAATGCCGCCGTCTTCTTCCTGATAATTTTCCATCACGGCAATCAGCGCACGGCCAACGGCAACGCCTGAACCATTCAGCGTATGCACAAAACGGGTCGATTTTTCGCCTTCGGGGCGATAACGCGCATTCATGCGGCGCGCCTGAAAATCACCGCAGACCGAGCAGCTCGAAATTTCGCGATAGGTATTCTGGCCCGGTAGCCAGACTTCGATGTCAAGGGTTTTCTGCGCACCAAAGCCCATGTCACCGGTGCAAAGCACAACCGTGCGGAACGGCAAACCGAGACGCTTCAGTACTTCTTCAGCGCAGGCTGTCATCCGTTCATGTTCGGCGACCGAACTATCCGCATCGGTGATCGACACCATTTCCACTTTCAGGAACTGGTGCTGCCGCAGCATGCCGCGCGTATCGCGACCGGCCGAACCCGCCTCCGAACGGAAGCACGGGGTCAGTGCCGTATAGCGAAGCGGCAGACCCTTTACGTCGACGATTTCCTCTGCGACCAGATTGGTCAGCGGCACTTCCGCCGTCGGGATCAGCCAGCGTCCGTCGGTGGTACGGAACAGGTCTTCGGAAAATTTCGGCAGCTGGCCGGTGCCATAAACGGCTTCATCACGCACCATCAGGGGCGGCATGACTTCCGTATAGCCGTGCTCTCCGGTGTGAAGGTCCAACATGAACTGGCCGAGCGCACGTTCAAGCCGCGCCAGAGGGCCTTTGAGCACCGTGAAACGCGAACCGGCAAGCTTTGCCGCCCGTTCGAAGTCCATCAAACCGAGCGCTTCGCCCAGTTCGAAATGTTCCTTCGGCTGAAAAGCGAAATTGCGCTGATTGCCCACCCGGCGGATTTCAACATTGTCGGCTTCGTCCTTGCCAAGCGGCACGTCTTCGAGTGGAACGTTGGGAATACCCGACAACACATCGTTCAGTTCCTTGACCAGACGGCGTTCCTCGTCCTCTGCCTGGGTGAGGAAATTCTTCAGTTCACCAACTTCCGCCTTCAGCTTGTCAGCCGTTGCCATATCCTTTTCGGCCATGGCCTTGCCGATTTCCTTCGACGCAGCATTGCGGCGTTCCTGCGCGGCTTGAACCTTGCCGACATGCTCGCGGCGCTTTTCATCAAGCGCAATCAGTTCGGACGAAAGCGGTGCTGTCCCGCGCTTGGCAAGCGCCTGATCGAAGGTTTCGGGGTTTTCGCGAATCCATTTGATGTCGAGCATGGAGAAAAGCCGTTTCGTGAATTTGAACAGGAAGAAACCGCAATTCTGCGGTTTCGTGAGCCGACAGCGTCGAATTAAGAGGGTGAAGCGTCGTTTTCAGCTTCAGCGGCACTCTCCGCTTCCGCACGCTTCTTCTCGATCAATCGAGCCATCACGATCGAAATCTCGTAGAGAAGGATCGTCGGCAAGGCAAGACCGATCTGGCTCGCAGGATCGGGCGGCGTCAGCACCGCAGCTACGACGAACGCGATCACGATCGCATATTTGCGCTTATCCTTCAGCCCTGCAGACGTCACCAGCCCTACGCGTGCCATAAGGCTGGTCACGACCGGCAGCTGAAAGACCAGCCCGAAAGCGAAGATGAGCGTCATGATGAGGCTCAGATACTCAGATACTTTCGGCAGAAGGGAAATCTGCACTTCCCCGGCCCCGCCGGTTTGCTGCATAGCGAGGAAGAACCACATCACCATCGGGGTGAAGAAGAAATAGACAAGCGCACCGCCGAGCAGGAACAGAAGCGGGGAGGCGATAAGAAATGGCAGAAATGCCATGCGCTCATGCTTGTAGAGGCCGGGCGCAACAAACTTGTATATCTGCGCCGCGATGACCGGAAACGCCAACACAACGCCGCCGAACATCGCCACTTTGACCTGCGTGAAGAAAAACTCCTGCGGCGCGGTATAGATAAGTTCCGCCTTGGAACGATCCAGCCCGGCCCAGTCGATTGCCCACTGATAGGGCACCACGAGCAGATTGAAGAGCTGTTTTGCAAAGGCAAAACACAAAATAAATGCCACGAAAAAGGCCAGGATCGCCCAGATGAGGCGGCGGCGCAGTTCGATCAGGTGTTCGAGCAGAGGAGCTGCACTCTGTTCGATTTCATCGTCCCGGTTCACGCTTTGGTTCCTGTCTTCCTGGTGGGCTTTTTGGCGGGCGCGGCAGGTTTTGCCGTTGCCGTCTTCGCGGTCGCAGTCGCCTTTTTTGCGGCGGACTTCGCCGTCGGGGCAGGCTTCGTAGCGGAGGCAGGCTTGGCCGCCGCCTTGCGTACCGGCTTTTTAGGAGAAGCTCCAGCCATGACAGCCGGCTCTTCCGCAGCGGCCGGAACAGGTGCACCAGTCGTGTCAGCCGGGGTCGATACTTCCGCAACCTTGTCCGGTGCGGCGGGCGACATCGACGTGGTTGATTGAAGACCGGAACGCAGATCCTCGCCTGCGCTGCGAATCGGATCGAAGACCTGCGTCAGCTTCGAGCGCGGATCGAGTTTACGGGTCTCATCGATGATGTTCTTCACATCCTCGAGTTCGGCTTCCTTCAAGGCTTCGTTGAACTGGCTGCGAAATTCATTCGCTGTCGTGCGCATGCGCGCCGTCGCCTTGCCAAACGCCCTCAGCATCTTTGGCAAATCCTTGGGGCCGACCACCACGATCATGACGATCGCGATCACCAGCAATTCAGACCAACCGATGTCGAGCATATTCGATACCCCGCGCATTTCGCGCGTGTTCCGTCTTTCGACGAAAAACTGCACAGTTCAATGGCGAATTATGTTGCGCGCGAGGTTGCACGCACAACATCGTTCCGGCAAATCAGGATTTGGTGGTCTTCTTGACGTCGTTGACGGCTTCTTCCGCCTTGGCGTCAATCGTACGCGGATCGTCCTTGGCATCTTCGTCATTCATGCCCTGCTTGAAGTTCTTGATGCCCTTGGCAACATCACCCATCAGTTCGGGAATCTTGCCGCGGCCAAACAGGAGAAGCACAACCGCCAAGACGATCAGCCAGTGCCAGATGGAAAAGCTACCCATGTCATTCCTCTCATCGCCGCCAGGTCGCGGCATATTCCTGCAATGTCGGTTACGATTTAAGCGGTTTCAACAAATCTTTCAAACGGAAGTATGACAGTGAACGGCTCCAGACCAAATTAATTCGTCGCAGGCTGTCATTCTGCCGCTCAATCGCCGCGTGGAGCAAGCAGGCCCAGCCCCTCCAGATCGATATCTTCCAGCGGCTCCTCGTCTTCCGTCAGCTCATCCGGATCGATGTTGGGAACCGGCACCGCAAAGCTGGACGGCATGCGTGCCGAAAGAAGCCCTGCCCCGCGCAACTCCTCCAGTCCGGGGAGGTCGCGAATCTCCGGCAAGCCGAAATGATCGAGAAATGTCTCGGTCGTGCCGTAGGTCACGGGACGCCCCGGTGTACGCCGGCGGCCGCGCAGCTTGATCCATCCCGTTTCCATCAAAACGTCGAGCGTGCCCTTGGAGGTCTCAACGCCGCGAATTTCCTCCAGCTCCGCGCGCGTCACCGGCTGATGATAGGCAATGATCGCCAGCACTTCCATTGCCGCGCGAGACAGCTTGCGCTGCTGCACCGCCTCCCGGTTCATCAGAAATGCGAGATCGGGCGCAGTGCGGAAAGCCCAGGCATTGCCAACCTGCACCAGATGCACTCCACGCGCTTCATAGATCTTCCGGAGATGCTGCAATACGGAACTCACGTCGGCGCTCACCGGCAGGCGCTCGATCAGCGCACGCTCCGAAACCGGCTCGGACGAGGCAAAAATAATGGCTTCCGCCATGCGGGAAATCTCGATCATATCGAGCGCTTCGACGGAAGGTTGCACATCTTCGTCAAAACCATCCATTTCGAGTTCCGCCATAGTACGGCGTTCCGCTTCAGACATCCTCGTCCTCATCAAATTCGCTCAAGCCGGGCATCGCCCGTATGTAAATCGGCTCAAAAGGTGCATTCTGACGAACTTCCAGCTTGCCTTCCCGCACAAGCTCAAGACTTGCCGCGAAAGAGCTTGCAAGCGCGGACGCCCTCTCCTGCGGAGAAAGAGCATAGTCGATCAGGAAACGGTCCAGCGAAACCCAGTCCCCGACGACGCCCATCAGCCGCACGAGAGCCGAACGCGCTTCCTTGAGCGACCATACGGCACGCTTGGCGATTTGCACGTGCGATACAGCCTGACGCTGGCGCTGCGAAGCATAGGCTGTCAGCAAGTCATAAAGCGTTGCCGAAAAATGGCTACTTTTATCCACAACCACCATTTCGGGCATACCGCGTGCAAACACGTCGCGTCCCAGCCGGTTGCGGTTGACGAGTGCGGCGGCTGCGTCGCGCATGGCCTCCAGCCGCTTCAGACGAAACTGCAGCGAAGCGACCAGTTCCTCACCGGTCGCGCCATCATCGCCCTGCTGTTTTGGAATCAGAAGTTTCGATTTGAGATAGGCCAGCCAGGCAGCCATCACCAGATAATCGGCCGCAAGCTCCAGCCGCAAGGCGCGGGCGCGATCGACGAAATCCAAATATTGTTCGGCAAGCGCCAGAACGGAAATGCGTGCCAGATCAACACGCTGATTGCGAGCCAGATGCAGGAGAAGGTCCAACGGCCCTTCAAAACCCTGCACATCGATAAGCAGTGAAGGCTCGCTTACGCCACGCTCTGCGTCCGCACCTTGCCACAGGGTATCCATCGGCACGAGCGCGCCGTCTTTTCCCCCTGTATTTGCTCCCGATGCAGACAAGCGCATTATCCTGCTTTTATGTCCGGTTTCCAAGCATTGGCAACCGGTGAGGATCAGTCTACCAAGTTTTGACGATTACGCCATCAGTTCGAACATGCGACCGAACTCCTCGCGCAGTTCCTCTTCGTCGGAAAGATCAGGGTCGCCGACATAGGCTTCCGCGAGATCGGCGCGGCGGCGCGCCTTGCCTTCAAGAACAGGAACGCGTGCGGCAACCTTGACCAGCTCGTCCATCACACCGGCGCAATACAGAACGATATCGCATCCAGCGGCAATGATTCCCTCAGCAAGATCATCCAGCTCGCCCGCAAGCGCCTTCATCGAAATATCGTCACTCATGACAAGGCCATCAAACCCGATCAGGTCGCGGATGACCGTATTGATCACCGTCGGCGAGAGCGTGGACGGATGCGCCGGGTCGATGCAATCGAACACGACGTGCGCCGTCATGGCCATCGGCAGATCGTTGAGCGCCCTGAACGGTATGAAATCATGCGCAACCAACTCGCTAAGCGGCGCGTTGACACGCGCCAGTTCCTTATGCGTGTCGCTGAAGGCGCGGCCATGGCCCGGCATATGCTTCACGACCGGCAGCAGCCCGCCCGCCAACAGGCCTTCGGCGGCGGCCCGGCCAAGAGCGGCAACGGCATGCGGATTCTTGGAATAGGCTCGCGCGCCGATTACATCATGTGCACCTTCCACCGGAACATCCAGAACGGGAAGGCAATCCACATTGACGCCCACCCTGGAAAGATCGAACGCATGAAGACGCGCATGCAGCCATGCGGCGCGCAGCCCCGCCTCTGGATCGCGTGCATAGATTGCCCCCACGTCTCCGGCGGAAGGATAATTGGGCACCAGAGGTGGGCGCAGACGCTGTACACGTCCGCCTTCCTGATCAATGAAAACCGGCGTCTGGCTCCAGCCGGTCAACTCGCGCATATGGGCGGTGAGATCGGCAACCTGCTCCAGACTTTCCACGTTGCGTGCAAAGAGAATAAAGCCCCATGGCTTTTCATCACGAAAAAACGCAATCTCGTCCGGCGTAAGCGTCGTTCCCGATACACCGGCAATCCATGCCTTACACTCTCTCATGCGTCTTTCCTTCGATCTGTTCCTGAGCACTGCGATCATAGTTTTGCGTAATTCTGCTTTACCGGAAAGACGCCAGACTTGGTAGTGATACGAAATAGGGCGGCAAAGCCGCCCTATTCACATATTAATTGTGCTTACGTCGCTTATCGCGTCACGAGACAGTTGCCGCCCGCCGACTTGAGGCGTCCGCAAAGAGCGGATGCGTCTTCCTTCGAGCCAGCCTGAACCCGAACGCGGTAATAGGTGCCCTTGCCGGGGATCTCGGCACGCTTGATGTCCACGCCGCGACCGCCGATAACATTCGCATATCTCTGAGCCATGTTGGCATAAGACTTCTGCGCCAGTTCAGCAGATGGCTGCGAGGCGATCTGGATGAAATAGCCACCGCCTGCGGCAGACGCCACTTGCGGAGCAGCAGCGGCCGGAGTAGCCGTGCGCTGCGGCACATTACCAACGATGTTGACCGGCTGTTCAGCGGGACGCGATGGGACAACAGGTGCACGAACCGGCAGTCTCGGCGTTTCGGCCTGCGCCGGTTCGACGCCGGGAGCCGGCGCAACTGGCTGGGGCGCGGTATCACCGGCCGAAGCAAGTGCTGCAATTTCATCGCCACCCGATGGAGCCGTGGGCTGCTGAGATGCCACGGGTGCTGGCTGCGGTGCTGCAACCGGCTCTGGTTGAACAATGGTTCCATCCGGTCTTACGATCATGGTTTCGACTTCACGCGGCTGGATTAGCGGCGCGTTCTGATCGGAAGCCATCTGGGCCGACTGCCCCTGTCCAGCTGCATTCGTACCGGCAGGTTCGTCCGGAATATTGCTGGCAGCATTTTCGCTGTCATCCGTTCCGGAAATATCAACGGGTTCCTCTCCCGAGGAAATCAGCGACTTCTGTTCGGGGCTGTTCGGCAGCGTACCCGCCACCCGGTCGTAAACCGCCTTGTCCTGATTGGGAACGGTCGCGCCGCCCGGATTTTCCGGCTGGATTTTGGTGGGCTGATTGTCGGCGCGAATCACAATCGGCTCGTCGGAGCCGCTTCCGCCCAGGAAATGATAACCAATACCGCCAAGCAGCACGGCAATTCCCGCTGCGCTGGCGAGGATCAAACCACGGCGACCGCGCACCGGGCGATTGCGATAGGCCTCGGCTGCGCTGCCAAGATCATCTTCGGGCTGCATGGTTGCGCGAGCGCCATAATCACCGCCCTCTATCGTCTGCGCGCCCTGAGCGGCCCAATGATTGTAGAAATCATCCTCGCTGCCTGCCACACCAGCCTGTGTTGCCTGTTGGGCAGGTGCCGATGATGGCCGTCCATAAGAAGCAGCAGCACCCGCCACGCCCAGTCCAAGTGCGGCACCGGCAACGGTTCCGGCGCTCGGCATATAGGTCGAGGCGCTCTCGCGGAAGATATCCTCGAAAGCCTTATCCGCTTCGCTTTGCGCGTCGGGCTTGGCGCCGGTTTCTTCGACACCAATGGTATTGAAGACTTCGGCAAATTCGGCTTCTAGATCGCTCAGTCCTGAATTTGCTTCCTCGTCGCCATAATCGACTTCCGGCAAATCGAGCGAATGGGTCTGCTCAACCTTGTTTTCCGCAACACTCAGGGTCTCCACTTCCGGAGCCGGAGCGCTGACCGCCGCAGGCGGATTGGTATCGTGCGAGAACGACGACGCCGTATTCGGGGCATCGTCTTCCCGCACTGCATGGGCGTAGGATGGCAACGAAGGAGCGGCTTCCAGCTCGCTGCCAAGATCGAGATCGTCTTCGCCGAAAAAGTCTTCTTCAGGACCGTGATTGGCCTTGGGGGCAGAAAGATCGCCCGACGGCTCGAAACCGAAATCCTCATCGCTGAAGCTGATTTCATCCAGCGCGGAGAGGTCGTCGTCCGTCCCCTCGGCTCTGGTTTCCGTTTCCTCGATGTCGAATGCAAAATCGTCATCAAGCGCAAAGGCATCATCCTGCACGCCCTGAGCCGCGCCATAGGCCACCGGCGCAACATCCTGCGGCGTGCCGACGGTGTTTTCCTGCCCGCTCCCTTCAGGAGCGAAATTGCTACGCGTGTAGTACGGATAAGCAGGAGCATCAGTGTGCGGCGCATAGTCCTGTTCAACTGCGGACGCCACGGTTTGCGGCGTCTCCTCATAGGCAGGCGCGGGGTGAGGCTGATAGGCCGTGCCCGGCTCTACCTCATGCGCATAAACATCGGTCGGCGCGCCTATCTGCGACCCATCGCCGAACAGGAGATTTTCCAGCTCGTCTTCCAGCGAAAGCGGCGACTGTACGGGTTCGGCCGGATAGGCTTCTTCGGGCGCATGCGCCAGCGGAGCGGCCCAATCCTGATTATCGACCGGGCTGGCGAAATGGGTATCTTCTTGCGGCTCGATAGCGGGCTGATAGACCGTTGGATCAACGTCCTCGCGACCAGCCCCGTCATCCAGCTGGCTGTGCAGCGGCTCCACGGCAGCGAAATGATCTTCAAAATGATCTTCGGTGGAATCACGCGCCTGCGAATAATCCGAATAGTCGAATTGCGGCACAGGCTCGGAACGGTCTACGTCTTCGAACTCAAGTATTTCGGGCGCGGCAACCTGTTTGTCGGCGTCGAGATGAAGATCCAACTCTTCTTCCAGCGCCAATGCAAAATCTTCCTCGCGCGGTTCCCCTGCCTCTTCGGAATAAGCGTTCCGCCCGGCAGAATGATCACCGTCGACAGAGCCGCCTACCGGCTGGACATAGTCTCCGAAGTCGCCGAGAAGTTCGCGTTCGAGATCGACAGCGAATTCATCATGTGCTGTGCCATTGTCAGGATTATCGTAATCGTCAGACCGGCGCTCATGCCAGAGAGCGTTTTCATCAGCAGGCGCGCTGAAGTCCATGATCCTCGACAATTCCATCAATGGATCATCTTCATGCGCGGGACGCTCGCCGTAATTACGGGGATTTGCACTGCTGTCCGTCATGGCGTTTTCCTAACTCAAACCCTGGACGCCATAAGACGCCTCCATACATTGCATATTAGCGAGGCAATGTGGGCAAAAGTTGACGGCAGTTTCCTGCGCCTGATGGAAGACCGATGACTTGCGTTCATGCTGGTCTTCCATCTTTCTAGACTTATCGGCACCGCTCAAGTTTGTCTTTCGACTTATTGAGCCGAGTAAACGGCCGAGTAATCCTAGCGCATTTCCGTCGGCGCATCCGCGCCGATAATCGTCAACCCGGAGGTCAACACGTCGGAAACAACCTGAACCAGCCCTAGCCTGGCTAGTGACAAGTTTGGATCGTTAACCTTAATAAAACGTAAGTCCGGGTTTTCCGTGCCCCGATTCCACTGAGAATGAAACGCGCTGGCGAGATCAAAGAGGTAAAATGCGAGCCTGTGCGGCTCCTGATGGATGGCCGCAGCCTCGATCAGACGCGGATATTCCGCAAGCTTGCGGATAAGCGCAATTTCGCTCTCGTCGTTCAGGCGATCGAACAGGCCGGCCATGGTCACGCGATCCAGATCGGCAAGACCGAGCTGATCCGCCGCCTGGCGAAATACCGAGTGGCAGCGTGCGGAAGCGTATTGCACGTAGAAGACCGGATTATCCTTCGACTGTTCTGTCACCTTTGCAAAATCGAAGTCGAGCGGCGCGTCGTTCTTCCGGTAGAGCATCATGAAACGTACCGGATCGCGTCCCACTTCCTCCACGACATCGCGAAGCGTGATGAATTCGCCCGACCGCTTCGACATGCGGACCGGCTCACCATTGCGGAACAGCTTTACAAGCTGGCAGAGAAGCACGGTAAGCTTGGCCTTGCCGCCGGAAACGGCGCGCGCAACGGCTTCCAGGCGCTTCACATAACCACCGTGATCGGCGCCCAGCACATAGATCATCTCGCTGAAACCGCGATCATATTTATCCTTGAAGTACGCCACATCGCCGGCGAAATAGGTGAAGGCGCCATCAGATTTCATCAAAGGACGATCGATATCATCCCCCACTTCCGTGGAACGGAAAAGTGTCTGTTCACGATCTTCCCAATCGTCAGGAATCTGGCCCTTCGGAGGCGGAAGCTTGCCCTTGTAGACATGCCCCTTGAGCGTCAGATCGTTGATTGCAGCGCGGATCGCACGGGCGTGATCAGCGTGAAGCTTGCGCTCGGAATAGAAAACATCGTGATGCACGTTGAGGGCTTCGAGATCCGCGCGGATCATCGCCATCATTGCATCAATGGTGCGATCCTTGATGCTGGCGAGCGCCTCATCTTCCGGCATTTCGAGGAGCCTGCGACCGAACTCCCTGGCCAGCTCCTGCCCAACGGGCACGAGATAATCGCCCGGATAAAGGCCCGATGGAATCTCGCCAATATTTTCGCCCAGCGCTTCACGATAACGCAGCATCACCGAACGGGAGAGCACGTCGATCTGTGCACCGGCATCGTTGATGTAATATTCCTTGGTGACATCGTAACCGGCAAACTTCAGCAGATTGGCCAGCACATCGCCCACGACCGCGCCGCGGCAATGGCCGACATGCATCGGGCCGGTGGGATTCGCCGAGACATATTCGACATTGACCTTCGCGCCACGCCCCAGCTTGGAGCGGCCGAAATCGGTGCCCTCGTTGAGCATGACTGCCAGTTCACGCTGCCAGTAAGAAGCCTTGAGCCGCAGATTGATGAAGCCCGGCCCGGCTACGTCCACCGACTCGACGTCGACGTCCGCCTTCAGCGCCTCGGCAATGCGGGTCGCCAGTTCACGCGGATTTTCGCCCACCGCCTTGGAAAGAACCATGGCGGCGTTGGTCGCGATATCACCATGCGTAGCATCGCGCGGCGGCTCCACGCCGATGCGCGACAGATCCAGATCGCCGCCTTCTTTCGGTTTCAGATCAATATCTTGCAACGTCTTTTTAATACGTGCGTCGAAATCTGCAAAGATATTCATGGTCTGTCCTGTCAGGCTTTCACCTGGAATTAGTGTTTCTTTTCCGGTGTCGGCTCATCATAAGAAATAGCGAGGCTTCGGCACTTTCCAGAGCCAAAACCCACATTGTCCGGCTCCGATTAAGCTAAATCGGGTGTATGGTCAAACAATCGTCGGTGTTCACGCACGGCATAATTGTCAGTCATCCCGGCGAGATAGTCCGCGACACGGCGCGCACGGCCCGCCACATCCAACGCCTCGCAGCCCGACCGCCATTCGGCGGGCATAAGTGCCGGATCGGCAAAACAGGCATCGAAAAGATCCAGCACAATCCTGTCGGCTGCCTGTCTGCGGACAACGACACTTTCATGGAAATAGAGGTTCTTGAAGAGAAAGCGCTTCAATGTTTTTTCTTCTTCCCGCATCGCATCGGAAAACCCGACCAGTGCCTGCGACTGTCCGTGAACCTCGCCAACGCTTCGGGGGTTTGCTGCTGCAATCCGCTGTTGCGCCTCCTCGATCACGTCTTCCACCATGATCGTAATCTGACGGCGCACAAGCTCATGACCGGTGCGGACTGCATCGAGCCGTGGATAGCGGGTTCGTACGATATCCAGCAGACGTTTTGTCAGCGGCACATCGTCGAGCGCATCCAGTGTCAGAAGGCCGGAGCGCAGGCCGTCATCAATGTCATGCGCATTGTAGGCGATGTCGTCCGCAATTGCCGCGCATTGCGCCTCCAGACTGGCGAAGCGGGACAGCTCAAGATCATAGCGCTGATTGAAATCGAGAATGGGCTGCGGCACCGCAGTTTCGGGGTGCGTGGCAACTGCGCCTGTCAGCGGACCATTGTGCTTCACAAGCCCTTCCAGCGTTTCCCAGGAGAGGTTCAAGCCATCGAAATCGGCATAGCGGTGCTCAAGTTTCGTGACGATTCGCAGCGACTGAGCATTGTGATCGAACCCGCCATAGTCCTTCATCCGCGCATTTAGCGCGTCTTCGCCCGTATGTCCGAACGGGGTGTGGCCGAAGTCATGAACCAGCGCTACGGCCTCCGCCAGGTCTTCATCGAGCCTCAGCGCACGCGCCAGAGCACGCGCGATTTGCGCCACCTCTATCGTGTGCGTCAGCCGGGTGCGATAGTGATCCCCCTCGTGCGCGATGAAAACCTGCGTCTTGTGCTTCAGACGGCGAAATGCAGTGGAGTGGATGATGCGATCACGGTCGCGCTGGAACGGCGTGCGCGTCGGGCTTTCCGGTTCCGGCACCAGACGACCACGACTCAGCGCGGGATCGCAGGCATAGGGCGCTCGCTCACGATAACCGAAGCCTATTCCTTCCAGCGACATTGCGATCTATTCCTCACCGTAATATGATTACACGAATTTCATGCGGAGATTGACTTCCGCACAGTGCGTTCATAGCTATCAGCTAAACATGAAGGCAAGTATGTGGCTATCAGAAAACCATAGGAATGGTCATTTACGATCGTCGCAACTGCAAGCGGAACAAGACAGATGACAGGTATTACCGTTTCCGAATCCGCAGCCAGGCGGATTGCTAAGATTCTCGGTTCAGAGCCGGAAAAGACGGCACTTCGCGTTTCGGTCGAAGGCGGCGGCTGCTCCGGTTTTTCCTACAAATACGATCTGGTCGATGACCAGGCGGATGACGATGTGGTCATCGAGAAGCTTGGTGCGAAAGTATTGATCGATTCCATATCCGTGCCATATCTGGATGGTTCCGAAATCGATTTTGTTGACGATCTGATGGGACAATCGTTCCAGATCCGCAATCCCAACGCCACGTCGTCCTGCGGCTGCGGCACCAGTTTCGCCATCTAACTCGGACGAAAATTGCCACCGGAATGAAAAACCGGCTGCCGAAGGCTGCCGGTTTTGTTTGGTCAGACTTTCACGGAAGAAACCGTTGCGTCAATGTGATCGACCAGCGCATCGGGCAAACCGAGTCGTCCGGCAAGCATATCGAGATAGCCGCGTTCGGCCCGGCTGTCAGGATCGATAGCCAGCCGCGAGGCGGTATAAAGCTCGACCTTCTGCTCTTCCGTTTGTGCCGCGGCTACCAGGACATTGAGGTCAACAGGATCGGCCAGTTCCTTCTGAAGAAAGGCCTCCGCCTCTTCATCCAGGCCGGAAATCTGCACCTTCTCCATGATGCGAGCGCGTTCGGCGTCGTCAATGTGACCATCAGCCTTTGCAGCTGCAATCATCGCCTGTACCAGCGTCAGCGCGAAACTGTTGCTCATGACGGAAGATTGTGGATGGAAGGGTGAATCTGCGGGCGGCGACGGAAGAAGTTCCGGCTCCTTCGCAGCCGGCTGATCAGCGGTTTGGGGCGCCTGCCCCGATTTATAGTTCTTGTATGCGAGATAGCCAAGGCCGGCGATGGCGGCGATGCCGCCCACGGTGGCAACATTACCGGCGAGCTTGCGGCCCGTTTTGGTGCCGAGAATGGCGGCGGCAATAGCACCGGTCGCAAGGGGATTTTTCTTCGCAAGATCGGCGGCCTGTCCAGCTTTGTCGCGAACACTCCCCGATGTGCCGGGCATTTGCGATCCCAGAAACTGGTCGAGAAGCTTCTTGGCGTCGAACATTCGAAATCTCCTGTTTGGCTCTTGTCGAGTGAAGATAGGAACGTCAAACCGTCAATACAAAGGTCTACGTAACGAAATATCGATAGCGACGGAAAATCTGTGATGGAGGAGCGGCGGCGCTTGCCCTCGCCTGCCCGAGCGCCTAATCATTGGGACATGAAGATTGCTACGTGGAACATCAATGGCGTCAAAGCGCGCATCGACAACCTTCAGCATTGGCTGAAGGAGTCTTCGCCGGATATCGCCTGCCTGCAGGAAATCAAGTCGGTGGACGAACTGTTTCCCCGACTGGAGCTTGAAGCGCTGGGTTACCACGTGGAAACCCATGGCCAGAAAGGCTTCAACGGCGTCGCTATCCTCTCGAAGAAGTCACCGGACGAGGTCAATCGCGGTCTGCCGGGTGATGACAGCGACGAACAGGCGCGTTTCATTGAAGCTGTTTTCTCCACCGATAAAGGCGTTGTGCGCGTCGTTTCGCTTTACCTGCCAAATGGCAATCCGGTTGATACCGAAAAGTTTCCCTACAAGCTCTCATGGATGCAGCGCCTCGAAGCGTGGGCGAAGGAGCGGCTCGCGCTTGAGGAACCGCTCGTTCTGGCAGGCGATTACAACGTCATCCCCGAACCGCAGGATGCGAAGAACCCGCAGCAATGGCTGGGCGACGCGCTGTTTCTGCCACAGTCACGCCAGGCCTTTCGGCGGCTGGAAAATCTGGGTTTTACCGAAGCCGTCCGTGCGGCGACTGATGAAGACGGACTATATTCGTTCTGGGATTATCAGGCTGGTGCCTGGCAGAAAAACAACGGCATTCGCATCGATCATCTGATGCTGTCACCGGAAGCGGCCAATCATTTCGTATCGGCCAATATAGAAAAGCATGTTCGCGCCTGGGAAAAGCCGTCCGACCATGTGCCGGTGACGATCAACCTTTCCGTCTGAGAATCAGTACTCGCCTTTTTTAACCAGATCGCTGGATAGCACGACGGCGTTGCGGCGGTCGGCCTCGCCTGCGATGGAGAAAGCCTGTTCCTGCAAATCACGAATCCAGGGGCAATCCTGCGGCTGGCAGCGCTCGAATGCCGCCGTCAGCAAGGCAAGGCCACGTACGGTTTTGCCAGCCTGGAACAGCATATTGCCAAGCATGGCCTGCGCATTCGTATTGCCCTTCTTTGCGGCAAGCTGGAACCAGCGCGCGGCCTGAACCGCATTGCGATCGCCGCCCTCACCTGAAAGAAGCATCTTGCCCAATTCGAACTGTGCGGCAGGATCACCGAAATTCGAGGCAGCCTGTATGTAGAGATCGCGGGCAAAACCGGGATCGGAATGAACGGGAGACCCCGGAATACCCTGCTTTACATAACCTGCCAGCGCTACAAGCGCGTCAGCCACATAGGTTTCGTTCTCGGAACCGGGATCCGCACCGTCACGGACGATCTTCTCAAATATCTGGTAAGCTTCGTAGTCGTTTTCCGTCACACCGTCGCCATCGGCGTACATGCGCGCCAGCTTCCATTTCGCGCCCTGATGGCCGCGCTCCGCAGCATAGCGCAACGCCTTGATGGCCTCGTCTTTATGGCCGTTCTTGTAAGCGGAAAAACCGAACTTGAAGAGTTCAAACGGGCTTCGCGACTTTTCAGCATCATCGTTGAGATCGAATGCCAAAGCACTGCTGCATGCAATGGCAAAGCCAAGCATCATTGCGATTGCTGGGTATGAAAAACTGCGAATACGCATCACAACGCCGGTCTTTCACATTCGGTGGAAGAGGAATTCATGGGAAGCAGAATGCACGCTCTTTTCGTCAACACTGCGACCCGATCTTGACGGAAAAAAGCTCGCCTGGAATATGGAGCGAAAAAGGAAGCACTGACGGGGTTTTTCCCATCCTGCAACGAATCGTTCTGCAACAACACGCCCTTTGTCATTTCTGCCTATCCCGCGAGAGCGACTGCTCCGGTTTTGTTTGACGGCCTTTTGCCTTTCCTTATCGGGTGCCGCGCCTTTGTGGCGGGAAATAGGCAAAAGTCGTCTGGCATGTTTGTAGCCTAAAGCAAGGGTAAAGACTGTTGCTAATTGATCACAAACTAACTGTTGTCGCCCCCCAACAAAATACCGGGAATACGCCACTCAGGATTTTGGCCCCGCAACTGAATAGGATAAACAGCATGAAACGGGGAACAGTGGCAGATGCGCTATAACCGACGGTTCAACAGACGACGTTTCCATCCCCACCGCCGGAAAACAGGTGGAGGTTTTCGCAGCATCCTCCTGACTCTACTGCTTTTTTCCATCCTTGGTGCAGCTATCGTTTATCTGCCTGTCAATCGCCAGCCACGGGAATCCCTGACCGGCCCGGTCTATGTAATCGATGGCGATACTGTTGTTCTCGGCAAAATTCATATTCGTTTGAAGGGCATCGATGCACCGGAAATGCAGCAAAGCTGCCAAAAACCCGATGGACGCTATGCCTGCGGTCAAGATGCCCGCAACGCATTGAGAGTCTTGATCGGAAAAAGGCAGATTCGCTGCGAGAAGGAAGGTGTGGACCAGTATGCGCGCGATCTCGCACGCTGTTATCTCGGTGACACGGATCTCAATGGCTGGATGGTCGAACAGGGCTGGGCTGTCGCCTACGGCGATTATCGCGGTGAAGAGGCAGAGGCCCGCCGGAACCGCCGCGGTATATGGGCCGGCCGGTTCGAAACACCGTCGCAATGGCGCAAGGAGCACACGAAGCCGGGTGAAGCGCCTGAGGCAGACCGCAACCCGTCCCCGCCCGATGTAATTGGCAACGTTCTGACCTACATCAGGGATTATATCGCAGCCATCCTCGATTTTTTTCAAACCCGGAGTTGAACCGCGTTTTATGGATAATCTGAAAAAGCTCAGCCGTTCCATTCAGGCGTGTCGTATCTGCCGTGACGAGCCGTTGTTCCCACCGCCCATGCCGCATGAGCCAAATCCTGTCTGCATCGTCTCCAGCACAGCGCGCATCGCGATCTGCGGGCAAGCACCGGGCATTCGCGTTCACAACACCTCGCTGCCTTTCAACGACCCTTCGGGAGACCGTCTGAGACAGTGGCTCGGTACAAGCCGTGAACAGTTCTACGACCCAGCGCTTTTCGCCATCGTTCCGATGGGCTTCTGCTTTCCCGGTTACGATAAGCATGGCGGCGATCTGCCGCCGCGCCGCGAATGCAGACTGACCTGGCATGACCGTGTTTTTGCCAGCATGCCGCAACTGGAGTTCATCCTTGTCGTCGGTCAGTACGCGCTTGCCTATCACCTGCCCGGCCATCGCGGACGCAGTCTGACGGAAACCGTGCAGAACTGGCGATATTTTATGGACACGCCGAATGCCAGTGGCAGGATCGTCCTCCCATTGCCACACCCCTCATGGCGAAACAGTGCATGGCTGAAACGGAATCCGTGGTTTGACGCGGAAGTCGTGCCCATTCTTCAGGCAAAAGTCCGCAACCTCATCAAGAACGATAGATAAATTTTATTCTGTCAGCTTTCGCAAGAAAAATTTTCCTGTAATTTCGTAAGATAGCAAACCATAAGGTATGACGTTTCAGATCACTGTAAAGTTCGGGAAACGATTTCTAAAACCGGGAATGAGAACGCATGGACAGGCTCGACAGGAAAATACTGCGCTTATTGCAGGAAGACGCAACATTGGCGGTGGCTGACGTCGCCAAGAAGGTTGGCCTTTCCACGACACCGTGCTGGCGCCGTATCCAGAAGCTCGAAGAAGACGGCGTTATCAAACGTCGTGTCGCCATTCTCGATCCGGTGCGCGTCAATACGCGGGTTACCGTGTTCGTCTCGGTGCGCACGAGTTCCCATAGCCACGAATGGCTGAAACGGTTCTCGGAAGTTGTGCAGGAATTTCCCGAGGTCATCGAGTTCTACCGCATGAGTGGCGATGTCGATTATCTCCTGCGCGTGGCAGTGCCGGACATCGCCGCCTATGACGCATTCTACAAGCGTCTGATCAGCAAGATCGAAATTCGCGACGTGTCTTCATCCTTTGCCATGGAGCAGATCAAATACACGACCGAACTGCCGCTCGATTACATGGTGCTGGATAAAGACAACAACTGAAGAAAAAGCCCGGAGAATTCTCCGGGCTTTTTGTCTTATTGCTTCGAGGCCGTCACGCCAGCCTGTTCAAAGGTGGCCATGCCGCTGTGGCATAGAGCGGCGGCCTTGACGATCCCTGCGGCCAATGCCGCGCCGGTGCCTTCACCAAGGCGCATGCCAAGATCGAGAAGTGGTTTTTTCGCCATCTTTTCCAGCAGGCGGCGATGACCCGGTTCTGCTGAAACATGACCGAACAGGCAATGATCGATCGATTCCGGATTGACCGCATAGAGCACGGCCGCAGCGGCACTTGCCACGAAACCATCGACGATAACCGGAATTTTCTCCATGCGAGCGGCCAGAATTGCACCCGCCATGGCAGCAATTTCACGCCCGCCCAGACGGCGCAGCACTTCCAGCGGATCTTTCAAATGCGCCTGATGGAGCGCGACCGCACCGCGAACCGCCGCAAGCTTGCGCTGCATCAGTTCACCCGTCGATCCGGTGCCGGGACCAACCCAATCTTCCGCTGAACCGCCAAAGAGCGCCAGAGCGATGGCCGCGGCAATCGTGGTGTTGCCGATACCCATTTCGCCGATACAGAGCAGATCGGTGCCGCCAGCGATAGCTTCCATACCGAAGGCCATGGTGGCCGCGCAGCTGCGCTCATCCATGGCGGCTTCTTCTGTGATGTCGGCGGTCGGATGCTCCAGCGCCAGATCGAAAACCTTCAGGCCGAGATCATGCGCAATGCAGATCTGATTGATGGCCGCGCCACCAGCCGCAAAATTTTCTACCATCTGCGCGGTCACGCTCGACGGAAAGGGCGTGATGTTCTTCGCCGTCACGCCATGATTGCCGGCAAACACTGCAACCAGCGGGCGATTGATCTGCGGTGTATGCTTTCCGGTCCACGCAGCAAGCCAGGCTGCAATTTCCTCAAGCTGCCCAAGGGAGCCGGCAGGCTTGGTCAAAGTTGCTTCCCGTGTGCGGACTGCCGTTTCCGCACCGAGATCCGGGCCTGGAAGATTGCGGATCAGTTCACGGAAATCGTCAAAAGGAAGGCCGCTAGCGCTCATATCGTTCAGTCCATTCAATGAAGGGAGGATGCAAATCTGTTGCGCTCGTCCTATAAGCACTGGCGTGAATTTTCAAATCACCTCTTTGAGTTGATTGGCTTCGGCAGAAAAAAACGTAACGCACCCGACCAGAAAGCAAAGCGGAGCAGTGAGTTGCAGCGAAATGGCCTTATAGGCGATACTATCCGGTCGCTGGGTTTTCTGAGCCGCCTGCCCCTTCCGCAGAGCTGGTTTGCCAGCGTTGACGATTCGCTTTCGCATACTGCACGCGCCTTCCCGCTTGCCGGCGCTGTTCTGGGATTGCTTGCAGGTATTGCTCTTCTGGTCGCCGATGGCCTGCATTTGCCCGCCCTTGCCTGCGGGCTGATCGCAGTCGGCATGCTCGCCGCCATGACGGGGGCACTGCACGAAGATGGTCTGGGCGACACGGCAGACGGTTTTTTCGGCGGCGCAGCACCCGACCGCCGCCTCGATATCATGAAAGATTCACGTATCGGAACCTTCGCCGCCCTGACCCTCATTATCTGGACCGTCCTGAAAGCTTCGCTTCTGGCGGCAATCATGGAGCGTGCAGGATCAGGTTATGCCGCGCTCGCGCTCATTGCTTCGGAAGCCGCAAGCCGCGCGGGCATGCTCGCCATATGGTACGCCCTGCCCTCGGCGCGCCCAGGCGGACTGGCTGACAGTGCCGGACAGCCGCAATGGGAAACGGTGGTCTGCGCCTTGACCATTGCCATCCTTATTCTGCTGCTGTGCCTCATTCCGGCGGGTGGCATTCCGGCTGTCGTCAACACGGTGATCCTCATCGCCGCAGCTCTCTACGGTTTCGCAAGACTGTGTCAGACGAAGATAGGCGGACAGACCGGCGATACGCTTGGCGCGGCACAGCAGATCGGCGCGCTTGCCGTTCTGACCGGACTTGCCATGGCGCTGTGACGCAACCACATTGAATGCATGAATAAGACCATGATCGAATCGCCGTGCATGCTGGTTTGTACGATGGATATAAGAAGCGGTTTTTGCCTCGGATGCGCGCGTACGCTGGATGAAATCTCCCGCTGGTCGGGCATGTCCGATGCAGAACGGCAGGCCGTGATGATGCAATTGCCGGTGCGGCACCAAGAATTGGAAAAGAGAGAAGGCTGATGGGGCGTTTCTTTTGGATAGCAATTGCCGTCATAGCGATCGTTGCCCTGTTGCTGATGTCCAACAATGACAGCGGCATGACCATGGGGCTTGCCAACGATGCCTTCGCCCGTGCGGCCTATCTCGGCATCTGGGGCGTCGTTCTGGCTGCGGGCCTGCTCGGCTCCGGTATCCGGCTCAGCGATTTCGCGCGCAACATGGCTGTCTGGGCGGTGATCGTGCTTGGCCTCGTCGCCGGTTATCAATATCGATACGATCTTCAGGACGCAGCGAGCCGGATCACCGCAGGACTGATCCCCGGCAGTCCGATTTCCGGTCGCGGCGCAGACGGTTCGCTGACGGTAACCCTGGCTAAATCAGCCAATGGTCATTTCGAGGTCAATGGACGGGTCAACGGCGCACGTGTGCACTTTCTGGTCGATACTGGTGCATCGTCGATCGTGCTTTCACAGGAAGACGCACAGCGCGCAGGCCTGGATACCGCGTCACTGTCTTATTCCGTGCCGGTCATGACGGCCAATGGCCAGGCCCATGCCGCCGACATCCGTATTTCCACCTTGCAAATCGGTGAAATAGAGCGCCACGACATTCGTGCACTAGTGACCAAGGAAGGGCTGATGACCGGCAGCCTGCTTGGCATGAATTTCCTGAAAACACTTGGCGGCTTTACCGTTCGCGGCGACCAGTTGATATTGATTGATTGATTACTTATAAATACCGCCTGAACAAACTATATACTTATTGCGATTTACAAGGCGCCCAACTTCAATATATACTAAATACTTAATTTCATTAAGGCGTTATTATGAAAAATATTAAGAATTATATAATTATTCTTGGGCTGCTCAGCATACTCGTATCGCTGATCGCATGGACAGCAGACTACACCGGCATGGTCTATGCTTGCCCTTACTGCCGGGTACAAAGAACCGTCATCGGTGTTCTCGGGCTCGCGATGGTTCTTCCGAACTACAAAAGTTTACTTTATATTTTCGGCCTTCGTCTCAGCGCTTTTTTCGCCGCCGTTATCGCTGTAGAGCAGAACTTTATGGGCTGGAAAAAGATATCCAATGGCGATTTTCAGGGGTTTCAACAGCCGGTATATGAGAATGCATTCCTGCTGTCAGCGGGTGCGTTTATACTGATTTCGGCGCAATTCATCATTCTGTTCATGCGCCGGTTCCCGCATGTGGCCTCTTTGCTTAAGTGACGGAACGAGAGCCACTTCAAGCCACTTCCGCACTGGCTTCCGTCACTGCTGCATGCGCCAACCGTAGCACGTCGCTGGTTGCTCCCGGCTTCGTCGCATCAGTAGAGAGAATCTGCCGCCAACGACGCGCACCGGGCAGGCCTGTAAAAAGCCCGACCATATGGCGGCTTACATGCGAGAGCCTGCCACCGGACGCGATATGCCAATCGATATAGTCGCACATGGCGTCGATGATCGCGGTCATGTCAGCGCTTAATCCATCGTCGCCGTAGATGCAGCCATCAACCTCCGCCAGCAAAGCCGGGTTATGATAAGCTGCCCGCCCGAGCATGACACCGTCAACATGATCCAGATGCGTCCGCGCCGCATCCAATGTGCCAATACCGCCATTGATGCCGATAAATGTGTTTCCCAACCGCGCTTTCAGGCGATAAACGCGATCATAGTCGAGCGGCGGAATTTCACGGTTTTCCTTGGGTGAAAGCCCTTTCAGCCATGCCTTGCGCGCATGCACCCAAAGCGCATCCGCGCCTGCTTCAAGCGTCAAACCAGCCAGGGCATCCAGCGCAACTTCCGTATCCTGGTCATCAACGCCGATGCGGCACTTGACGGTAACCGGCACAGACACGGCTTTTTTCATCGCCGCCACACAGCTCGCAACCACATCCGGCGTCTGCATCAGGCAAGCGCCGAATGTGCCTGATTGAACCCGGTCCGAAGGGCAGCCGACATTCAGATTGATCTCATCATATCCGAAATCGATACCTATCTTCGCCGCTTCGGCAAGCTTCACCGGATCGGAGCCGCCGAGCTGGAGTGCAACCGGATGCTGCGTGTCATCAAAACCAAGCAAACGCTCACGCGGACCATGGAGGATGGCATCGGCCACAACCATCTCCGTATAGAGAAGCGCGTGCTTCGAAAACAGCCGATGGAGATACCTGCAATGACGATCGGTCCAGTCGATCATGGGCGCAACGGCGAAACGGCGATCCGGATAGATGCTGTTTTTATTTTTTATATCAATCATTTACACAACAACCCTGAGAAGGCGATTCAGCCCGCCATTTCTTCCCTGATCTTCGCTCGGCTTTCAAGCGGTGCAAAAAGCCATAAACACACGCAATGATCAAGTTCCGGAGCAGCCCGCTTGCTGCCATAATATAGTGGCTTGCGCCGGATTTTCATCTGCACGGCTTCCATAGCCTCATTCAGGGGAGAAGGCTGTGACTTTCTGTTCAATTCCGCATTATGATCGGACGTGAAACCTATTCATCCGATTCTTCCCCTGTCATTCAAGGAAATGCGGTGTGACCTCCCTTTCTCCCTTCGGCAAATCGTTCGATGCCTTTCTATTCGATATGGATGGCACGATATTGAGCTCCATAGCGGCGACCGAGCGCGTTTGGAGTGAATGGGCAAAACGCCATGGCATAGATCCGGTAACATTCCTGCCGACAATACATGGCGTCCGCGCCGTCGAGACAGTTCGTCGCCTCGGCCTTCCGGGCGTTGACCCGATCCGCGAGGCGGAAATATTGCTTGAAGCGGAAATGGCGGACATCGACGGCATTGCGCCCATCGAAGGCGCACACGAATTTCTAAGCTCTCTGCCTGAAGATCGCTGGGCCATTGTCACCTCGGCACCCTTGGAACTTGCTCGCCGCCGGGTCAAGGCCGCTGGCCTGCCTATGCCGAAGACAATCGTTTCCGCAGAGGATGTAGAGCGCGGCAAACCAAGCCCCGAATGCTTCGAGCTTGGAGCCAGAAAGCTTGGTTTCAACACCCGAAACTGCCTGGTTTTCGAAGATGCTCCAGCAGGCATAGTGGCGGGAGAAACCGCAGGTGCTTGCGTGGTGGTCGTCACCGCGACGCATCCGCATTCACCCCAAACATCCCACACGAGCATCGAAAGCTATCGTGAGCTGGAGCTGAAAATCATGGAGAACGGCAAGCTTGGCCTCGATGCCGTTTCCCCTTCGCCGGTCGGCTGAGCCTAGAGCACGTTTCGATCTGATTGAATCAGATCTGCGCTCTAAGCTTTTGTTTTAGAGCGCATCCCGAAAACCGTTTCACACTTTTCGGGATGCGCTCTAGATGACCCGGCGCCCCTCCCGCCAGACGGTGCGGATGATCGGAACGTGATCCGCGACCTGCACGCGGACCAGATCAGCGCGTTTTCCCACGGTAATTTCACCGCGATCATCAAAACCGACGGCCTTTGCAGGATTGGCCGATACCAGCCGGATCGCCTGCGGCAGCGAGACGCTGTCCATCACGTCGGCCAGGAAGAAAGCGGATTGCATCATGCTTGCCGGAATATAGTCCGACGAGATAATGTCGAGATGCCCTGCCTCGGCCAGTTCTCGGGCTGAAACATTGCCTGAATGCGAGCCTCCGCGCACGACATTCGGCGCGCCCATCAGGACCGACATGCCCGACTCCTTCGAAGCCTTGGCTGCGGCATGCGTGGTGGGAAATTCCGCAACACGAATACCCTGCGCGCTGGCTTCCGCCACATGGTCAGGCGTTGCATCATCATGGCTGGCAAGGATGACGCCGCGTTCATGGCAGGAATCGGCAATCGCCTTGCGGGTCGATGCGGAATATTGCTGCGACTGCGCCATGCGCTTTTCGCAATAGAGGCGGAATTCTTCTTCCGACACTTTCAGCTTGCGCAGGAAATAGGTCTTATAGCTCTCGATATCGGTAAACTGGCGCTGGCCGGGCGCGTGATCCATCAGGGAAACCAGCTTCACCAGCGGATGATTGCCGAAACGTTCGAAAGCCGACAGGCAGTCGGGGGCCGAAACTTCACAGCGCAAATGCAGAAAATGATCGGCGCGCAGGCGCCCCGCATCGCGTCCTTCGGCAATCGCCGACGACAGCTTGCACATGTCGTCAATGCCGGTTTCGGCCTCTTCGTCAAAGCCGATGCGCAATGCGTCGAAGACGGTGGTGATACCCGAAGCCGCAATCTGCGCGTCATGTGCCTGAACCGCAGCAATCGGGTTCCAGCGCACTTTCGGGCGCGGTGCATAATGCCCTTCCAGATGGTCGGTATGGAGCTCCACCAGCCCCGGCGTGAGAAAATCACCGTCCATATCGTCGCCGAGCGCGGAAACGCCAGCAGAAATATCGGCAATCACGCCATCGACAAGCTTCACCGAACCGTTCACCACCTCATCGGGCAGGACGATACCGGCATTGCGCAATATGGTTTCATTGGCCATCGTTCAGATTCTCCCCGCAGCCCGTGGAAGCCGCGCCGACGCCATATCGCCGCCCGTCAGCGGATGCAGCGAATGAATCTCGAACGGAGCCCCTCTCTCAGGTTCCACGAACAAGGCGAGATTTGCAACCTTGACGGCATCCCCCAGAACCGGAGCAAAAAAGTCATCGAGCGTGCGCTCGACATGAACGCGGTCTTTCTCCTCGACCGGTCCGGTCAATGTCATGTGGAAGCGGAATTCCTCGAATACGTAGGGATAGCCCCACCGCTCCAGATTATGACGCTGCCGTTCGCTCAGCCTTTCCGGCCTGCGGCGCGCCATTTCCTCATTGCTGAGGGGTGCGCGAAAGCGATCCAGAGCAACAACCACATCATTGGCAAGCTGGTTCAGTGCCGGCACCGGCTCTTCCGGCACCAGCGCGAAAAAAGGGCCGATGGCGGACAGGGTGATACGCGGAATCGTGACCGGCTCGACCGAAGAGGCGAAATGCATCAAAGCCGATAAAAGATCGCTCTCGGAATATTCTTCGGCGAGGCGGAACGGTGCTTTCATCGTGGCATGAAAGCCGTATCGACGCGGTTCCTCGGTCAGTTTCGCAATTTCTTCTTTTGCAAGCGCGCGAATTGAAGGGGTCTTCACCGGCTCGCCGCTGAAGGCATTGCGCCCCAGCCAGTTGGCGGCAACCTTCAACAACGCATCGCTGGAAGGCGGCGTGAAATAAATGGCATAACGCATATCGAATCCTCGTTTGGCGGGATCGTTACACACCGATTGTGGCAAGTCGATAAACGAGGCGTGACATTACGATTTTACA
Organism: Ochrobactrum sp. CM-21-5; assembly: GCF_014253075.1. Lineage (GTDB taxonomy): Bacteria > Pseudomonadota > Alphaproteobacteria > Rhizobiales > Rhizobiaceae > Brucella. The sequence goes on along the minus strand of NZ_JACLZJ010000001.1, from coordinate 1,299,841 downwards.
CATGCGCAATTTCGTATAGGCGTAGTGAAAAATGACGAGGAGAAAAGCATGAGCGGATTCGCGTCCATCGGCGAATGCATGATCGAGCTTTCCGGCAATGAAGGCGATCAATGGCGCATGGGCTTTGCCGGCGATACGCTGAACACTGCCTGGTACATGCGTGCGCTGACCGAAAAGTCCTATCACGTGGACTATGTGAGCGCCTTTGGCGAGGATCACTTTTCGCAGAAACAGCGCGTGTTCCTTTCTTCGAACGGGATTGGGATCGCTCACAGTCCCATCATCGAAGGGCTTCATCCCGGCCTATATGCCATCACGCTTAACGGGGCGGAACGCTCTTTCACATACTGGCGCAACGATTCGGCGGCCCGCAGACTGGCAAGCAACAGGAAAGCTCTCGAAGACAGCCTTTCAGGCCGCGACATGATATATTTTTCGGGTATTTCACTTGCCGTCGTCCTGCCGGAGCATCGGGAAACCTTTTTCGACGTGATCCGTCAGTGCCGGTCTGGCGGGGCGCGGATCGTTTTCGATCCCAATTTCCGCTACCAGCTGTGGCCCGACCGTGCGTTGGCGCAGGAAACCATCAGCGAAGCCATGCGTCAGGCGGATATCGCACTTCCGACCTTCCCCGATGAACAGGCTCTGTTCGGCGACAAGAGTGCACAAGCCTGCGCGGAACGGCTTATCGGCCTCGGCGTAAAGGAAATCGTCGTGAAAGACGGAACGGAACCGGCACTTGTCATCGCAAACGGCGAACAAGTGCGCGTTCCCTCGGTCGCTGCCAATGCCATAGACACGACCGGCGCAGGCGACAGTTTCAACGGCGGCTATCTTGCAGCGCGCCTGAGCGGGCTTTCCCCCGTGGAAGCTGCGCATAAGGCCCATGCGGTTGCGGCACGTGTCGTGGAAATTCGCGGTGCGCTCGCCCCCATGGAAACAGCGCGCGCCGCATTTTCAAGATAGCGCGGCTCCTGTTTGAATGGAAACCTCGGGGCCGCTCTAAAATCACTCACGGGTAAATGTGAAATGGCTCGTCTGGGCGTAAATATCGCCCGGACGCAATATCGCCTGCGGAAAGTAAGGATACTCCAGCGATCCGGGCCAGATCTGCGGCTCAAGGCAGAAACCCGCATGCTTGCCATAAGGTTTTCCGGTCAGGCCGATACAGTCATTGGCCATCATATTGCCCGCGTAGAACTGAACACCGGGTTCCGTTGTCGCAATATCAAGCCGGATGCCGGACTTCGCTGCCTTGACCGAGGCGCATGGCCTTAAGGGTCCGCGTGCCGCCGTCAGACAGAAATTATTGTCATATTGGAGCTGCGAATCGTTTTCCTGATAACGGATTGCACGAAAATCACGAAAATCATAAGGCGTATCCCTGACCGGCAGGACCCGTCCGTCGGGAATAAGCGTCTCGTCAACCGGCATATAGGCGTCCGCCTCAATTTTCAGCTGATGATCGAGAATATCGCCCTCGCCGCCATCGTCGAGATTGAAGTAGCTGTGATGCAACAGATTGCAGACCGTTGGCTTGTCGGTCACCGCCTCCAGACGCACGATCAGGATGCCGTCAGCATTCAGCATATAGGTGCAGCCAACGTTGAGGTTGCCCGGAAAGCCCATTTCTCCGTCTGTTGCGACGGTCGTCAGCGTGATGAAATCCGCGCCACTGGCAGAAACATTCCAGACGCGGTTGCCAAGTCCCCTGCTACCGCCATGAAGGTTGTGGCGACCGAGTAAATTCGGCTCGACCTCGTAGATCTCGCCATCCAGTTCGAAGCGGGCATTGCGGATACGGTTGGCGGAACGCCCGGCAATGGCTCCCAAATGCGGCGAATGTGCCGGGTAGTCCCCAAAGTCGCGATAACCGATCACCAGAGGCGCGTCATGACCCTGCATGCGCAGGTCTTGAATGGCTGCGCCCCATGTGATGATTCTGGCTTCAAGTGGACCACTGGCGATTGTCAGCCGATGAACCGCCTGTCCATCCGGCGCATATCCGAAAATTTCCGACATCACATTTCCCGCCTGTAACCGGTGCGATTTCTGTGAGGCCATCAAGCCGCAACGCCGCTGACTTCGCAAGTGCCTGATGCCGGGACAGGACATATTTTCACCCGCACGACCCGGGATGCACATCAAAATAAAATGCACATTTCTCCTGCCAGTTTGCGGTGCTATACTTATGAATATTTCATATTCGAGTGATTTTCAAAATATATATTAAAGGAAACTCCATGAGACAAAATTTCCAGAAAGTCATGCCTTACATTTTCAATGAAGAAGGTGGTTATACAGACAATCCGGCCGACCCTGGCGGCGCGACGAACATGGGCATCACCATAGCAACATTGTCTGCATGGGCAGGACGTCAGGTTTCTCCACAAGACGTGAAGAATCTGGCCCAAGCAAGCGCGACGAAAATCTACAGGCAGGAATTCTGGGACAAGATCGACGGAAACGACCTTCCTTCGGGGCTCGACTATGCTGTGTTCGATTTCGCCGTCAATTCGGGGCCCGGCCGCGCAGCGAAAATGTTGCAAGGTCTGGTCGACACAGCCGAGGATGGCGTTATCGGGGCGCAAACCGTTGCTGCGGCTGCAGCACGTGCGCCGGAAGACATCATCAATGCGCTTTGCGATGCGCGGGCTTCATGGTTGCGGGGGTTGTCCACAGCATCCATTTTCGGGAATGGCTGGCTTGCCCGCGTCGAACGGGTCCGTTCCCGCGCGCTGGCGCTGGCAGCTGCCGCACCGATTGCCCAGTCAGCCGAATCAATAGCGGTGGCATCACCCAAAGCGCGGCAGGCCGATCTCGCGCTCACATCGGCGCTCCAGCACCCTGAAGCGCTAGGCACGATGGGCAGCGTCGTTTCGGGGCTTGCAGCCATTGTGACGGGCAGCGGCCCGGTTCAATATGCCCTGGCAATCGTTATGGTGGCCTTAGCGGCAGTGGGACTCTGGTACTTCGTCAGGCGCGTCAGAAGCGAGCCGTGACAGGAAAGCCTGGAAGGCATTTTCAAAATCCCCGATTGCCTTTATGTTGCGCTTGGCATGCTGCGCGCCTTATATGCGCCATTCAAGACCTGGTGATCGTGAAGGTAATATGTCTTTCCCTGTCGCCGGAAAAACGCTAGACACGCGCAAATAGTCAGACGCATGCCCAGTGCTGCATCGCCAGAAATAAAGGAATCGAAACTTGTCCTCTACTTTTGACAAAGTCGCCGATATCATCGCCGAGACCAGCGAAATCGACCGTGACACCATCACGCCGGAGAGCCACACCATCGACGATCTGGGCATCGACAGCCTTGACTTCCTCGACATTGTTTTCGCTATCGACAAGGCCTTTGGCATCAAGATTCCGCTGGAACAGTGGACGCAGGAAGTCAACGAAGGCAAGGTTCCGACGGAAGAATACTTTGTTCTGAAGAATCTCTGCGCCAAGATCGATGAACTGGTTGCGGCCAAGAAGGCCTGAACCGGCACATAATATGGCGGTATTGAAGGGTGAACATCCGTGTTCGCCCTGATTCCGTTTCTGGAACAGTTTCAGCAACAACGGACGAACCGAAACCATGCAAAGCAATAAAGTCGTCATCACCGGCATCGGCATCATCTCTTCGCTAGGCGAAGGCGTGGAAGCACATTGGAACAGCTATTCCAAGGCTGGTGCAAAACCACGCCTCGAAAGCGAAGCCTTTGCTCCCTACACTGTCCACCCGCTCGGCGAAGTAGACTGGAGCCTGCAAATTCCAAAGCGTGGCGACCAGCGCCAGATGGAAACATGGCAGCGTCTCGGCACCTATGCAGCAGGACTGGCGTTGCAGGACGCCGGCATGAAGGACGACGAAGCGCTTTGCGCGACCATGGATATGGTCGTCGGCGCAGGCGGCGGCGAACGCGACATCACCGTCGACATGCAAATTCTGGAAGAAGGCCGCACCAGCAATGATCGCGGCGTCATGCTCAACGAGAAACTCTCGACGGAGCTTCGCCCTACCCTGTTTCTTGCGCAGCTTTCCAACCTGCTCGCAGGCAATATTTCCATCGTGCATAAGGTGACGGGCTCTTCCCGTACCTTTATGGGCGAGGAAGGCTCCGGCATTTCGGCAATCGAAACAGCTGCGGCGCGCATCCGCACCGGCCAGAGCACGCATGCGCTCGTCGGCGGCTCCTACAATTCCGAACATTTCGACATGATTCTCGGCCATGAACTGGGCGGCCTGCTCAAGCACGACGGCTGGGCTCCGCTCTGGCAGCGCGACGGTTCGGCCGGGGGCGGCATGATTTCAGGTTCCGGCGGGGTATTTCTTGTTCTGGAAAATGCCGAACATGCGCAAAAGCGCGGCGCACGCGCCTATGCGGAGATCGCCGGTATCGAAAGCGCGCAGGTTCGCCGCAGCAGCCAGGATCTCGCCAAAACGATGCGCGATCTGGTCCTCGCGGCCAATGGCGGCAAGGAGCCGTCCTATGTTATTTCCGGCGCATCGGGCGCGCATGAAACAACCAGGGCTGAAAAGTCGGTACTGGACGGGCTTGCCGCGACCTATCGCGGTATATCCGGCCTGACCGGTCACCTGCGCGAGGCGCAGTTCCCGCTGGCGCTGGCGCTGGCGGCGATTTCCGTCTGGAAGGGCGAAGCATTCGCACCGCTCGACGCCTCCGAAAAGGCTGTCGACGGCACGGTCGACGAGGCCATCGTCACCACCATTGGGGCAACGCGCGCCGAAGGCGCTGCAAAGCTGGTGAGAGCATAAGATGAGCAAATATACAGACCATCTGGGCCGTCCCATCGTCGCCATCACAGGTGCAGGCGTTGTTTCCTCGCTCGGCCAGGGCAAGAAAGACAACTGGGCCGCGCTGACCGGCGGACAGTCGGGCATCCACACCATCACCCGTTTTCCCATCGACAATCTGAACACGCGTTTTTCCGGTACGGTTGATTTTCTTCCGGAAAGCGAAGTCGGCGCTTCAGCGCTTTCAGAGGCGCTGGCCCGCCTTGCCGGTGAGGAAGCTGTGGCTCAGTCCGGTCTTTCCACGACGGATTTCGGCGGCCCGCTGTTTCTGGCCGCCCCTCCGGTCGAACTCGACTGGAAGAGCCGCTTCGCACTTGATGCCAGCGTGAAAGACGAAGGACCGGCAAGCTACCAGCTTCTGCTCGAAGCCTGCCGTCGCGCCCGTCAGGATGCGCTCTTCAACACGACGCAGTTCGGCTACATCGCCGAACGCCTGTCGGAAATATTCGGCACGCGCGGCCTGCCGATCACGCTTTCGACCGCGTGCGCTTCCGGCGCAACCGCCATCCAGCTTGGCGTGGAAGCCATCCGTCGCGGTGAAAGCGACCGTGTGCTTTCCATTGGAACCGACGGTTCCGTTTCAGCGGAAGCCCTGATCCGCTTCTCGCTGTTGTCCGCGCTTTCCACCCAGAACGAAAAGCCGGAAAAGGCTTCAAAGCCGTTCTCCAAGGACCGCGACGGCTTCGCCATGTCGGAAGGTTCAGGCGCACTCGTCATGGAATCGCTAGAAAGCGCTGTTGCACGCGGCGCCAAAGTGCTGGGCATTCTGGCTGGTTGCGGCGAAAAAGCCGATGACTTCCACCGCACGCGCTCCAAACCGGATGCATCGCCTGCAATTGGCACCGTGCGCGCGGCCCTCGCCGATGCCGGTCTGACCGAGACCCAAATTTCCTATATCAACGCGCATGGCACCTCGACGCCCGAAAACGACAAGATGGAATATCTGGCGCTTTCGAGCGTATTCGGGGAACGTCTCGGCTCGATTCCCGTTTCCTCCAACAAGTCGATGATCGGCCATACCCTCACTGCGGCTGGCGCAATCGAGGCGGTATTCTCGCTGCTGACGATCCAGACAGGCACCCTGCCCCCGACCATCAACTACGACAACCCGGACCCGGCCATTCCTCTCGATGTTGTTCCGAATGTGAAACGTCAGGCTGAAGTTTCCGCCGTGCTTTCCAATTCGTTCGGCTTCGGCGGACAGAATACCAGCCTTGTTTTGACGGCAAATCCGAATTAATCGGTCCGACAAAGATAAATTCCTGATGATCCCGGACGGTTTGCCGTATCCGGGATCATGCCATGAAAGGAACCACCATGCGCGCCTTGCAGCTACTCGACGATCGTCGCCTTGAAATCACCGACATTACTCCGCCGCCCGCCCCCGGCATTGGCGAAGTTACCGTAAGGATCAAGGCCGTCGCGCTCAACCATATCGACGTATGGGGCTGGCGCGGCATGGCTTTTGCCAAGCGCAAGATGCCGCTGGTGATCGGCGCGGAAGCTTCCGGCGTCGTCGATGCTGTCGGCCCGGGCGTTTCAAGCCTTCTGCCGGGGCAGCTCGTCTCGATTTACGGTGCGCGCACCTGCGGTCTTTGCCGCGCCTGCCGCGAAGGCCGTGACAATCTGTGCGAGCATGTCGGCGGCGTGCACGGTTTCCATCTCGACGGTTTTGCCTGCGAGGCCGTGAATCTTCCAGCCCGCCTGCTTGTTCCTGCCCCTCCCGGCGTGGACGCCATCGGTGCTGCGGTCGCGCCCGTCACTTTCGGCACGGTCGAGCACATGCTGTTCGACAACGCCAAGCTTGAACCGGGCGAAACCGTTCTCGTTCAGGCAGGTGGTTCGGGCATCGGCTCAGCGGCCATCCAGCTTGCCAAGAAGATGGGCTGCACGGTCATCACGACGGTCGGCTCCGACGACAAGATCGAGAAAGCCAAGGCGCTGGGCGCCGATCACGTCATCAACTACCGCGAGGATCGTTTCGAAGGCGTAGTGCGCAAACTCACCAAGAAGAAGGGCGTGGATGTGGTGTTCGAGCATGTGGGCGCGGACACCTGGGCCGGTTCGATGCTCTGCATGAAGCGCGGCGCGCGCCTCGTCACCTGCGGCTCCACCTCGGGTGTTTCCACGAGCATGAACCTGATGCAGCTCTTCCAGCAGCAGCTCAAGATTTTCGGTTCGTTCGGCTGCCGCATGGAAAACATGGCCGACGCCATGCAGAAGATGGCGCGCGGCATCGTGCATCCGGTGATCGACACCGTTGTCGGTTTCAACGACATCGACACGGCGCTGAAGCGCATGGAAGGCCGGGACGTATTCGGCAAGATCATTCTCGAGATCGACTGAACACTGCCGCAATGATGTTCAAACTGAAGCTTTTCCTGTTTCGCTATACGCGCAAACTGAAGCAACTCAACTATTGGCTGTGGGCGCAGGCGGTTTTTGTGCTGCTTGGTTTCTTGCGTCTTTTCCCGGCGAAGGGGGCGATCAGCTTTTCAGCCAAGGTGGCGCGGCTGATCGGCCCGCTGACCCCCCGCCACAAGGTCGCGACCGATAATCTGCGCGCCGCCTATCCGGAGAAAAGCGAAGCGGAAATCGAGGAAATCGCCCGTGACATGTGGGATTCGATGGCCCGCCTGCTGGCGGAGTACATCTTCCTCGACGCGATTTTCGATTTCGATCCCTATGCTGCCAAGCCGGGCCTCATCGAAGTTGAGGGAATTCCGATCTTCGAACGCCTGCGCGACGAAAAGAAGCCGCACATCTTCTTTACGGCTCATACCGGCAATTTCGAGCTTCTGCCGATCTGCGCCGCCACCTTCGGCCTGAACGTCACCGCTCTTTTCCGCCCCCCGAACAATCCCTATATCGCCAACAAGGTTCTGAAAGCGCGCCGCACCAATATGGGGCATCTGGTGCCGTCGAAAGCGGGTGCGGCCTGGGCGCTGGCGGGCATTCTCGGCGATGGCGGCAATGTGGGCATGCTGGTGGACCAGAAGTTCCATCGCGGTGTGCCATCCACCTTTTTCAACCGCCCGGTAAAAACCAATCCGCTGCTTGCCAAGCTGGCGCGGCAATATGATTGCGATGTCTATCCGGCGCGCTGCATCCGCCTGCCCGGCGGGCGCTATCGGCTGGAGCTCCATGAACGCATGGAACTGCCGCGGGATGAAAAAGGCGAAATCGACGTTGCCGCGACGGCGCAACTTCTCAACGATACCGTGGAAGACTGGGTTCGAGAATATCCTGGCCAATGGATGTGGTTCCATAAGCGCTGGGGATAGGATTCTCACCGTTCATATGATACGGGCAAGCCACGCCGCTCTATCTTTTTGTTTCTACGCATTATCCAACGCAAAACCGCTTCGCACTTTTGCTGGAAATGCTCCAGGAGACCATCATGCGCCCCATTGCCATTGCCCCATCCATTCTTTCCGCCGACTTCGCCCGTCTTGGTGAAGAAGTCGATGCCGTGCTGGAAGCAGGCGCGGACTGGATTCATATCGATGTCATGGACGGGCATTTCGTGCCGAACATCACATTCGGCCCGCAGGTAGTGAAGGCGATCCGCCCGCGCACCAAGGCTTTTTTCGACACACACCTGATGATCGCCCCATGCGATCCCTATCTGGAACCCTTCGCGGATGCGGGATGCGACCTCATCACGGTTCACGCCGAGGCAGGCCCGCACACACACCGTTCGTTGCAGAGCATTCGCGCACTCGGCAAAAAGGCTGGCCTATCGCTCAATCCCGCAACGCCTGTCGAAGCACTGACAAATGTGATCGAAGACGTCGATCTGATCCTCGTCATGACAGTCAATCCGGGCTTTGGCGGACAGAAGTTCATCATGCCTATGCTCGACAAGATCAAACGCGTACGCGACATGGTCGGCGACCGGCCCATCGACATCGAAGTGGATGGCGGCATCACGCCGGAAACAGCTGGGTCGGTCGTAGCAGCAGGCGCGAATATCCTTGTGGCAGGATCGGCCGTCTACAGGGGCGGGTCCGTGGAAGCCTACCGCACCAATATCGAAGCCATTCGCGCTGCTGCCGAAGCTGCCCGCAATTGCTAAGTTACATTTGTTCAATTTCATAGGATAAGCCAATGATCCCGCGCTATTCCCGGCCAGAAATGGTCGCCATCTGGTCTCCCGAAACGAAGTTTCGCATCTGGTTCGAGATTGAAGCCTATGCCTGCGAAGCTCTTGCGCAGCTTGGCGTCATTCCGAAGGAAGCTGCAAAGACTATCTGGGAAAAGGGTAGCGCGGCGAAGTTCGACGTCGCGCGTATCGATGAGATCGAGGCAGTCACCAAGCATGACGTGATCGCATTCCTCACGCATCTGGCCGAATTCATCGGCCCGGACAGCCGTTTCGTGCATCAGGGCATGACTTCCTCCGACGTGCTCGATACCACGCTCAACGTCCAGCTGGTGCGCGCTGCCGATCTGCTGCTCGCCGATATGGATCGGGTGCTGGAAGCTCTGAAAAAGCGTGCTTTCGAGCACAAGGACACGGTGCGTATCGGTCGCAGCCATGGCATTCATGCCGAACCGACGACGATGGGCCTCACCTTTGCGCGCTTTTATGCCGAAATGGCGCGCGGGCGTACCCGCCTCGTTGCAGCGCGGGCAGAAATCGCCACCGGCGCAATTTCCGGCGCCGTCGGCACTTTCGCCAATATCGATCCGCGCGTCGAGGAATATGTCTGCGCCAAACTTGGCCTTGAAGCCGAACCGGTTTCCACACAGGTCATCCCGCGCGACCGTCACGCGATGTTCTTCGCGACGCTCGGCGTCATCGCATCGTCAATTGAAAACATCGCCATCGAAATCCGTCATATGCAGCGCACGGAAGTTCTGGAAGCGGAAGAATTCTTCTCGCCCGGCCAGAAGGGTTCCTCTGCCATGCCGCACAAGCGCAATCCGGTGCTGACCGAAAACCTGACCGGCCTCGCTCGTCTGGTGCGCATGTCGGTCACGCCCGCCATGGAAAACGTCGCTCTCTGGCACGAACGCGATATTTCGCATTCGAGCGTCGAGCGCGCCATCGGTCCGGACACCACCGTCACGCTCGATTTCGCGCTCAACCGTCTGGCTGGGGTGATTGAAAAGCTGGTGATCTACCCGGAAAACATGTTGAAAAACATGAACAAATTCCGCGGTCTCGTTCACTCGCAGCGCGTTCTGCTGGCGCTGACCCAGGCTGGTGTGTCCCGTGAAGATGCCTACCGTCTCGTGCAGCGCAATGCCATGAAGGTCTGGGAACAGGGTGCGGATTTCCTTGAGGAACTGCTGGCCGACACGGAAGTGCGCGCCGCACTGTCCGAAGAGCAGATCCGTGAGAAGTTCGATCTTGGCTATCACACCAAACATGTGGACACGATTTTCAAGCGCGTCTTCGGCTAGGGAGACGCCGCCTCTGGCGGCCTGCAAATCTCGCCAACACTCTTTGGTTGGCTCATAATTTGAATCAGTAAAAAGCCCATGTTTTTGAAAGCATGGGGCTTTTTGTATTTCAAAAATCAGTTGGCTTACGCCTTGGTCTTGATCGTGTTGACCACGTTGCCCCAAGGGTCCACGAACGTGCTGTTATTGCCGCCACGTGTATCTTCCAGTTCAACCCATGCGAGACCGGTGCGATCCATGTCGCGCTTGCCAGCACCCGCGCTTTGCCAGGCATTGGCCGCGATATGGTGATGATAGCGGCCGGTGGACATGAACACCGCCTTGTCGCCATAGGCCGCTACCGTCTCAAGGCCGAGCTGTTCGTGCCAGAAAGCCTCGGCTTCCCGCGCGTTGCCGACGCGCAGATGGACATGGCCTACTACGGTGTTCTGCGGGGCGTGGTCCCATTCGCCGCCTTCGCGCTTGATGACGTCGAGTAGATCGCCCACATCAAGGGGATCGGTGGTCATGGCCACCTGGCCGCCGTTCCATTGCCATTCGTCATGCGGGCGGTCGGTGTAGATTTCGATGCCGTTGCCTTCGGGATCGGTCAGATAAATCGCTTCACTGACCTTATGGTCCGATGCACCGCTGACCGGCAACTGCCTGTCGATGGCGCGGCGCGACCAGCGCGCCAGATCGCCACGCGTCGGCAGCAAGAAAGCCGTATGATAAAGACCAGCGCTGCGTGGATCATCCGGCTTTGCCGCTGAAAATTGCTCGATTGCCATGAGTTCGCGGTCGCCCGTACCCAGTACAATGGATGCGCCGCGGCGGGTCATTTCGCGCAGGCCGACTACATCGCGATAATATTCGGCGAGTGTTTCAGCATCCCGGGCTTTGAGACCGACGCGAGCGACGCGCACCGGCGTCGTCATTGCGAAGGGAAGCGGTGCTGCCGGACGTGCGGTCTCGACGGCTGCCGTATTCGATTCCTGTGTCATGTCGTTCTCCTTCGACGGCATTTCCGCGCGAACTGGAAAAATGTCAGCCAGCGCAGCGGTGCCAGCAGCGCCAAGCAGCATACGTCTGCTGATTGCCATGTCGCTTTCTCCTTCGCGTTCTGTTCCCGCCAAAGATCACCATTTGCGGCGCCTTTCACAAGATCGCGATCAGCGAACAGGCTGTTCATCATTCGCATGCCCTCTATCATCTTCTGGTGCGCGGTGCTTGAAGAAGTCATAAAGGCCCTCTAAATGGGGAGCCATGAAAGTCAAAGACGCAGATATCCTCATCATCCCCGGTTATACCAATTCCGGCCCCGATCATTGGCAGACCCGCTGGGAGAGCAAGCTTTCCACGGCGCGGCGCGTGCAACAGGCCGAATGGTCCAAGCCCGTGCGCGACGACTGGATCGGCGAAGTCGTCAAGGCCGCGAACGAGGCTACAAAGCCCATCGTTCTGGTTGCGCATTCACTTGGCGTCGCAGCCGCCGTTCACGCCGTACCGCATATCCAGCACAAGGTCGCAGGTGCATTTTTCGTCGCACCGCCGGATGTTTCGAATGAGAAAATCCGCCCGAAACATTTGATGACCTTTGGCCCCTATCCGCGTGATTCCCTGCCGTTTCCGGCAATCACAGTGGTCAGCCGCAACGACCCGTTTTCAAGCTTCGAGGCTGCGGAAGATGTCGTGAAGGATTGGGGAGCGATGCTGATTGACGCGGGCGAATCCGGTCACATCAATTCGGAATCCGGCCATGGGCCATGGCCGGAAGGCTCGATGGTCTTCGCCGAATTCATGTCGCAGCTACAAGCGCCAAAACGGCACTGACCGTACTAGGCCAGATTACACGGCGGGCTGCTGGCTGGCCCGTTCCCGATCTTCTCTATATCGTCAATCGAAACTCGCCACTCTCCACGGCGTCGATTACCATGTCGAGCGTTTCACGAGGAGTTTGACCATCGGTCGATAGAGCATGTCTCTCAAGCTGCTCTAGCGATGAGAACTGCCGATGGAGCGCCGCTATCGGTTCCGGATCGGTCAATGTGTTCCCTCCGCGCTCCTGACAGCGAAGAATAGCCACATCCAACTGCGGTCGCAGAACAACGTAGTGGAGTGGCGCGGCGACTGTCATGAATGGTTGCAGAAACCAAGGACCTATTATCCCATCCACAACGACAAAATAACCGCCCTTGGCATAGCCTTCTGCAACATTTGCGAGCACATCCATGACCACGGCATTCTGCTCATGCGCTTCAGGCAGATATGGTGGGACGATGCCGTTCTTAATGAAGTGCCAGAAGTCGTCGGAATGAAGATGGACCTTCGGCGATCCATATGTTTCGGCGAGAGTCAGCCCCGTGGTAGTCTTCCCTGAACCGGGCGGTCCCGTGAGAATGAGTATTTCGCCAGCCAGCATAGTTCATAACGCCAATTCTATTATCCGACCTCTACAAACGACGTTCCGCGACAGTTATGTGGATATAACGCTTCAAAAGGCAGGCTCGAAGCCTGCCTTTTTTGTTAAGCTCTATCGGCTTCAGGCGCGAACGGCCTTTACCAGCGTTTCCGCTGCAAGACGGATATAGCCGACCTCATTGTCCAGTGTCAGGAACTGGAAGCCCAGCGGGATATAACGCCGTGCGAATTCAGGTGTCGGCGAATAAATGCCAGCGAACTTTCCAGCCGCTGCGGCCTTGCGCGCTATGTTCGCAATCGGCTCTACGATTGCTTCCGAATTGGGATTGGCCTCGCGGCCATTGCTCCAGGCAATCGAGAAATCGGCCGGACCAACGAAGACACCATCTATGCCTCGCACATCCAAAATTGCATCCAGCGCATCGTAGGCATCGCGCGTTTCAATCATCGCGAAGGCCAGGGTGTCGTGGTTAGCGGTGGTCAGATATTGGTTCGCGTCGGGTGCACCATAACCGGCAGTGGAGCGGAAAACGCCCCAGGAGCGCTCGCCCACCGGCGGATACTTCATGGCAGCCGCAAACTTGCGCGCATCGTCCACGGAATTGATCATGGGCGCGATGACAGCCTCGGCTCCGAAATCAAGCGCCCGGCTTGCCATATCGAAGCGCCCCACGGGAATGCGCACCACAGGCGGTTTGCCTGCATTCAGCACCGGCCCGAGGCTGCGCAGAATGCTCGATTCATCATGACCGCCATGCTGCATATCGAGGGTTACGGCCTCGAAGGCGCTATTGGCGAGAACCTCTACCGTCAACGGTTCGGGCAGTGAGGACCACGCCGACAGGATGGTTTCCCCGGCACGAAGACGTGAAGACAACGACATTCGAATTTCCTTCATTTCATGCAGTCAGGGCGGAAACGCTGTTTGCGTTCCCGCCCTGAATATTCATCAATCCTGCTTTACCTGACGGATCGCTTCCTCAAGGAAGGCAAACAGCTTTTCACGGATCGTCTCGTCGGGCACGCTGATGCCTGCGGCATCGAAATCGGCGCGGAGCTTCCGGAATACATCCTCGTCGCCGGCTTCCTCGAAATCGGCGGCAACGACTTCCTTCGCATAGGTCTCAGCGTCTGCATCCCTCTTGCCAAGCTGCTCCGCAGCCCAGAGTCCCAGAAGCTTGTTGCGGCGCGCTTCCGCCTTGAAACGCAGTTCCGCATCAAGCGCGAATTTCTTTTCAAAAGCGTCGCGGCGATCATCCATGCCAGTGGTCATTCATAAAGCTCCCAGACTTTCAGGTTAGTAGAGATCGTCATCCATTCTCTTGCCTAAAGCTGGCAAGGGGCGCAAGATTATACAAGAGCCTACAACCATTTTCTTGGCGCCCACGCATATTCTTGCGTCACAAAGGCCGAAAACAGGGGAACTGGCACAAAGCAGGATTGTTAAAACTCCGCAATTGCGATAGGTAGCCCGCGAGAATAGTGGCGCTAAGTCGATCATCAAAGATTTGGGCCGATCACCATAGATATGGAAATCCGAGAAAAGCCATGAACCGTCGCCGCCGTATTTACGAGGGCAAGGCCAAGATTCTTTATGAAGGCCCCGAGCCCGGCACGCTTATCCAGTTCTTCAAGGACGACGCAACCGCGTTCAACAAGAAAAAACATGAAGTCGTGGACGGGAAAGGCGTGCTTAACAACCGCATTTCCGAACATATCTTCAACCAGCTGAACCGCATCGGAATCCCGACCCACTTCATCCGCCGTCTCAACATGCGTGAGCAGCTGATCAAGGAAGTCGAGATCATTCCGCTCGAAATCGTCGTGCGCAATGTCGCTGCCGGTTCGCTGGCCAAGCGCCTTGGGATCGAGGAAGGCACCCTGTTGCCGCGCTCCATCATCGAGTTCTATTACAAGGCCGATGCGCTCGACGACCCGATGGTTACCGAAGAGCACATCACCGCTTTCGGCTGGGCCAGCCCGCAGGAAATCGACGACATCATGGCGCTCGCTATTCGCGTCAACGACTTCCTGACCGGCCTGTTCCTCGGCGTCGGCATCCAGCTCGTCGATTTCAAGATCGAGTGCGGCCGCCTCTGGGAAGGTGACATGATGCGCATCGTCGTTGCCGATGAAATTTCGCCGGACTCGGCTCGTCTGTGGGACATCACCACCAACGACAAGCTGGACAAGGACCGTTTCCGCCGCGACATGGGTGGTCTCGTCGAGGCCTATCAGGAAGTTGCGCGCCGTCTCGGAATCATGAACGAGAACGACACGCCCCGTCCTTCCGGTCCCGTACTCGTGAAATAATTCTCCGCCCGGCCCGGAAACGTGCTTTCCGGGCTGTTTCGTTCTTTATCGAAGACAAGCAGCAGGAACTACAGAGTGATCAAGGCACGCGTCACCGTTACACTGAAAAACGGCGTTCTCGACCCGCAGGGCAAAGCCATTATCGGCGCACTCGGCAGCCTCGGTTTCGATGGCGTCAACTCCGCACGTCAGGGCAAGGTGTTCGATCTCGAACTCGCAGGCTCGGACAAGGCCAAAGCCGAAGCCGACCTGAAGGCCATGTGCGAGAAGCTGCTCGCCAATACGGTGATTGAAGATTATTCCATCGCCATCGGCTAGGGCCAGCCGGTTTTCAGACCGAACGATAAAGATTTTCAGAGAGCACAAGCCATGAAATCCGCAGTCATTCTCCTTCCCGGCCTCAACCGTGACCGCGACATGATCGCAGCCCTCACCAAGATCACCGGTCAGGCTCCCGTAACCGTCTGGCAGACGGATACGAGCATCCCCAACGATGTGGATCTGATCCTTATTCCCGGCGGCTTCTCCTATGGCGACTATCTGCGCTGCGGCGCGATTGCCGCCCGCATGCCGGTCATGCAGGCCATTCGCGAGAAGGCCGACAAGGGCGTCATGGTCATGGGCGTGTGCAATGGCTTCCAGATTCTCGTCGAAGCCGGCCTTCTGCCGGGTGCATTGATGCGCAACGCGTCGCTGAAGTTCGTCTGCCGCGAAGTGAAGCTCGAAGTCAGCAACGCCAACACGTCCTTCACCCGCGGCTACAAGCCGGGCCAGATTATCCGCTGCCCAGTTGCCCATCACGATGGCAACTATTTTGCCGACGCCGAAACACTGAAGCGCCTCGAAGGCGAAGGCCAGGTGGTGTTCCGTTATGCCGAAGGCACCAATCCCAACGGCTCGGTCAACGACATTGCCGGGATCGTCAACGCACGCGGCAATGTGCTTGGCATGATGCCACACCCGGAAAACCTGATCGAAACCGCGCATGGCGGCGACGATGGCCGTGCGCTTTTCGCCGGTGCGCTGGGCGTAGCTGCCTGATAAATGTTCAAGAGGGCGGCCCCATGGAGCCGCCCACTTCAATTATTCAGCGCTTCTGAAAAATAACGTTCCCTGCTTATCGATCAAGCCACGAAATGTGGTCTAGCTAACTGCTGATTTTCGTGGCAGCTTTGCCTCTGGATACTTCCTGCGGCAACAAATCAGGGGAACCATACGATGCAGCTCTATTCCCGGCCTCTCTCCCCATATTCGGCATTCGTGCGCAGCGTGCTTTATCTGAAAGACCTGCCCTTCAAGCCATTGACCCTGCCCTACCCGTTTCCGGCGGATTTCGGCGATGTGACGCCGCTGCGCCGTGTTCCCGTCCTGATTACCAGCTCGGGCGAAACACTGTACGAAGCCGTGGTGATCGCGGAATATCTTGAAGATCATTTTCCGGAAACCCCGCTTCTGCCCGGCACCGCGCGAGAACGAGCGCTGATCCGCCTCGTTGCACGCATTACCGAACTTGAGGTGCTCGAACCGGCAATGAAGCTATTCATCCTGCTCAGCAAGCCGGAGCGCGACTCGGCGACGATCGACCGGCTGTTCACGCGGCTGAATACCGGCTTGAGCATCGTTGAAGGACGACTGCAAGACAAGAGCTACGCCCTCGGTGACGAGCCGACACTTGCCGATGCCTGGGTGCTTCCGGTCCGCTTTCTAATGGAACCGCTCATGAAACTGTCGGGCAAAGCAGATTTGCTGGCCGCATTCCCCAAATTCGACGCATATGCAGCCAAGGCGAAGCAAAACCCGGCTTTCGAGCGCATCTGGAACGAGATGAGCGACGGATTAAAGGCATTCATGCCGCAATTAGCCTGATTTTCCCGACAATCGCTTTCCAGCGGAGCCCTCTCCTTGATGAACAAGACTATCGCTTTTATAGCCCTGCCTGCGCTCGTCCTTATCGCGGCCTGTACGCCGCGCTCGGCACCGGGTCCAATCGCACTGGATTCCAGTAAGGCGGCGCTGCCCACCATGGAACGCATTGCCCTTTCGGCAAACAGCTGCTGGTTCAAATCCAGGGACAAGGATTTCCGGGGCTATTCGCTTGCACCGGAGTTGAATTCATTCACGGGTCGTCCGCGCATTCTCGTCGTCCCGGCGCGCAATCCCGCTTCGCGTCCATTGCTGGTGGTGCAGGCGCAAGGCAATCCGGCGCGCGTCGAAGCCTTCGGCCCCATGATGCAGCAAAGCCATGGCGGACGAATTGCCAATGACGTCAATCGCTGGGCGTCCGGTCAAAGCGGCTGCTGATCAAGTGCTAACGCTACACGTCCTGACAAGGAAGTGTAGCGTGCTCCATCGCAGTATCAGCGCCCGAAACGGGATTGGAAAACCTGTTCGATGTCTTTCCGCGCAACACCAATGTCGGACAACTGGTCGTCACTGAGTTCTTTCAGAATCGACTTTGTACGCGACATTGCGCAATGAGATTTTACGCGAAATATTGCCCATCTCCAGTTCATCGGTAGCCACCACAATGGCACCAGCCCAACTCGGGGGCGCAATCCTGCGTCCAGATCTTTTCGCTTATCAATGCCCGGTTCGGGCAGAACGAGATCAATCATCTCGTTTTCAAGCCGGAAGTAGATCATGGCGACATCCTCTTCAGGATTGACCTATGTATTCCTGTTCTCCACCACTTCGATAACTCTTTATTCTAGGTCCGCATGCTTAGCGCTGCAATTGCAACACCATATGATCAAACAGGTGCCCGTATGATCTTGGCCTGCCTCGACAGTCCGCCAGATCAACGCAAATGAAAACGCACCTTGTGCGCTTCCCGCTCAGCTTCCGATCTCCTCAAACCGATGTCCCGCAATTGCTCGTCACTTAGCTCGAACAACGAAAGACGACTGCGGCGAAGCTGGGCGCGATAGGCAAGCCAATCGAAAAAACGGCGAACCATCCCCGTAGTCGGCCTCACGGGCAACTTTGCAGCGGATATATGCGGGTGCAGCCCTTTCGGCAGATCGCAAAGGTGGTCGGCACCTGGAATGGGCAGAATAGTATCTATTGTTTCGGTGCTTGGCCGGAAGTAAACCATGGAAAGATCCTGTCTTTGTTATGGTTACAATTCACTCATTGCGATAATAGATTGACTCTACAATTGACCAGCAACTTGATACAATTTATAAATTGTCACTATGACAAATTGGCTTCCAGATCTTTCAGACCAGACCGGCCCCATTTACCTTCAACTGGCGAATGCCATTGAAGGTGCCATTTCAGATGGAGCTCTCGCTCCCGGTGCGAAATTGCCCCCGCAACGCAACCTGGCATTCGACCTGAAGGTGACAATCGGCACAATCGGGCGCGCTTATGCGCTTGTGCGTGAGCGCGGACTGGTCAGCGGCGAAGTCGGGCGCGGCACCTATGTGCTTGGCGAGGGCGCCGATGCCGCCGTTTCCGCCATCACCGGCACGAAACCGGCCGATGTACCCACCGGCAAGGTGCGCTTCGATACGACCGCCGCCCCCGAGGTTGGCCAGCACAAGATTCTATCCAGAATCAACGCTGACATTCATCGGGACTTCCCGGAGGATATCGCCAGCTATTCCCGCTATTTTCCGCAGCACTGGCTTGAAGCGGGCCGAAAGTGGCTTTCGAAAGCGGGCTGGACACCGGATCTCGACACGATTGTCGTGACGAACGGCGCACAGGCGGCAAGCATAGCGATCATCACCGCATTCACGAATCCCGGCGACCGCATTCTGTTTGAAAATCTGACTTACGCCCAGATCAGCCGGTCGGTGCGCCTGCTCGGAAGGCGCACGATTCAGGCAGGACACGACGAATACGGCCTGATTCCGGAAGAATTCGAGCGCACCTGCCGCCAGCAGCACCCGACCCTGGCATTTCTCATGCCAACACTTCACAACCCTACCCTCGCCTCGATGCCGGAGCAGCGCCGCCGCGAGATTGCCGACATAGCGCGCCGCTACAATGTCTGGCTCATCGAGGACGATATTTATGGCGTCATGAGCGGGGTCGATATCGCACCGCTGGCAACATTTGCGCCTGAAAGAACCTTTGTCGTGTCCGGTCTCTCAAAAGCGGTGGCGGCAGGGGTACGCAGCGGATGGGTGGCCTGCCCGGCCCATTGCGCGCAGCGCGTGAAGGTGACACACAAGATGGTGACGGGCGGCGCGGCGTTTCTGCTGGCGGAGACCGGCGCACAACTGGTACTGTCCGGCGAAGCCGATGGGATTCACCAGAAATGCCGGGCCGAAACACGCGCACGTGAGGAAATGGCCCGCCGCATTTTCTCTGGCTTCGATTTTGTGTCGAAGCCCAATATTCCGTTTCTCTGGATGGGGCTGCCCGAACCGTGGCTCTCGGGAACATTCAAGGCGGCGGCTTATGAAAGCGGAATTCTCATTGATGACGAAGACGAGTTCAAGGCGGGACGTGTCGATCAAACCTATCACCGCGTCCGCATTGCATTCTCGTCGCCTGCTGATCGCAATCGCGTCGAAGAGAGCTTTCTGACCTTGCGGCGGCTGCTCGAAAACGAGCAGGCCGGATATGAAGGCAGCGTATAACCGCCAGCATGGACGTGGATAAAGGCCCAGCGTGAGCGTGGATACAAGGAATCAGGTCGGGAAAGCGGTATTTTCCTGTCGCGCTTCGTGGAAACATAGGTTAAAGAGGCGCCTTGAAAACCTCGACACGCGCCGCATGGGAACAGGTTCACGCGGGGCATGTCGAGTTGTTGTTTCGTTGCATGCCGTTATCGGAAAACCGGTTCCCACTTTCCGCGGTATGCATAAGGCGTCCATCCCTCAGGCACAGGGCGTCGGACGCCACAGCCTGCGACGGGGTTTCCCATTTCCATGACTATTTCCAATATGCGAGACATCACGCCAGAACTGATCGAAGCGCATGGTCTTAAACCGGACGAGTATCAGCGCATTCTTGAGCTGATCGGGCGGGAGCCGACCTTTACCGAACTCGGCATTTTCTCGGCCATGTGGAACGAGCATTGTTCCTACAAGTCTTCCAAGAAATGGCTTCGCACGCTTCCGACCAGTGGTTCTCGCGTCATTCAGGGCCCCGGCGAAAACGCAGGCGTTGTGGATATCGGTGACGGCGACTGCATCGTCTTCAAGATGGAAAGCCACAACCACCCGTCCTACATCGAACCCTATCAGGGCGCGGCCACCGGTGTCGGTGGTATTCTGCGCGACGTGTTCACCATGGGCGCCCGTCCGGTCGCGGCAATGAATGCGCTACGCTTCGGCGAGCCTGACCATCCGAAGACCCGTCATCTGGTTTCCGGTGTCGTGTCCGGTGTCGGCGGCTACGGCAATTCCTTCGGTGTGCCGACGGTGGGCGGCGAAGTCAATTTCGACAAGCGCTACAACGGCAACATCCTCGTCAACGCCTTTGCAGCCGGTCTGGCAAAAACCGACGGTATCTTCTACTCGAAAGCTGAAGGCGTCGGGCTGCCGGTCGTTTATCTTGGCGCGAAGACGGGCCGTGACGGTGTCGGCGGCGCAACCATGGCATCCGCAGAATTCGACGAGTCCATCGAGGAAAAGCGCCCGACCGTTCAGGTTGGCGATCCTTTTACCGAAAAGTGCCTTCTCGAAGCATGTCTTGAACTGATGGCATCGGGTGCGGTGATCGCAATTCAAGACATGGGCGCGGCAGGCCTTACGTGTTCTGCCGTCGAAATGGGCGCCAAGGGTGACCTCGGCATCGAACTGATCCTCGATCATGTTCCGGTCCGCGAAGAGAATATGACGGCCTATGAAATGATGCTTTCGGAAAGCCAGGAGCGCATGCTCATGGTTCTGAAGCCGGAAAAGGAAGCAGAAGCGGAAGCCATTTTCCGCAAATGGGGTCTCGACTTCGCCATCGTCGGCAAGACGACCGACGATCTGCGCTTCCGTATCATCCATCAGGGCGAAGAAGTCGCCAATCTGCCGATCAAGGATCTCGGCGACGAAGCGCCGGAGTATGACCGCCCGTGGATGGAGCCCGGCAAGCACGGACCGCTGCCCGCCAGCAATGTGCCGCAGGTGGAAGACTATTCGGCTGCTCTCCTGAAGCTGATCGGCTCACCCGATCTTTCGTCGCGCCGCTGGGTCTATGAGCAGTATGACACGCTCATTCAGGGCAATTCGCTGCAGCTTCCCGGCGGCGATGCCGGTGTGATCCGCGTTGAAGGTCACGAGACCAAGGCGCTCGCCTTTTCCTCTGACGTGACGCCGCGCTATTGCGAGGCCGATCCTTTCGAGGGCGGCAAACAGGCGGTTGCCGAATGCTGGCGCAACATCACCGCGACGGGTGCGGAGCCGCTCGCTTCGACCGACAACCTTAATTTCGGCAATCCGGAAAAGCCGGAAATCATGGGCCAGCTCGTCAAAGCCATCGAAGGCATTGGCGAAGCCTGCCGTGCACTCGATTTCCCTATCGTTTCGGGCAATGTCTCGCTTTATAACGAAACCAACGGTCAGGCCATTCTGCCCACACCGACCATTGCCGGCGTGGGCCTCATGCCGGATTGGTCGCAAATGGCCAAAATTGGCGGCATGCAGGACGGGGACATGCTGGTTCTGCTCGGCGGCGATGGCACGCATCTTGGCCAATCGGTCTATCTGCGCGATCTGTTCGATCGTGCGGATGGCCCTGCTCCGTCAGTCGATCTGGCGCAGGAAAAGCGCAATGGCGAATTCGTCCGCTCGGTCATTCGCAACGGTCAGGTGACGGCCTGCCACGATCTTTCCGACGGCGGCCTTGCAATTGCTGTCGCCGAAATGGCGATCAAGTCGGGCAAAGGTGCCACGCTCGATGCCGGCGACGGCCTGCCGCACGCGGTTCTCTTCGGCGAAGATCAGGCACGCTACGTCGTGACCGCCACGCCGGAGATGGCCAAACTTATCGCACTCAATGCGGAGGGCTCAGGCATTCCGTTCCGCGTACTCGGTGCTGTCGGCGGTGACCGCGTGAAATTCGGCGATATCTGCGATGTCAGCGTCGCGGAGCTGACGACAGCTTTCGAGGGTTGGTTTCCGGACTTCATGAGCGGCGAGCCTGCAAGCGATAACTGATCCTGTCCCCGACAGTTGACACCAATTGCCGCCCGGCCGGAAACCCCGTCCCGGGCGGTTTGCTTGTCGG
Organism: Ochrobactrum sp. CM-21-5; assembly: GCF_014253075.1. Classification (GTDB taxonomy): domain Bacteria; phylum Pseudomonadota; class Alphaproteobacteria; order Rhizobiales; family Rhizobiaceae; genus Brucella. Next base: position 1,277,736 of record NZ_JACLZJ010000001.1, on the reverse strand, counting down.
TAATTTAAAGGTTAGACAGATGAGCATTGACGTACCACGATGGTGCGTTACGATTCGACAGAACTATAAAAAGGCAGCTGGAAACGGCGGGAGTTTTTGCATGGCTATGGACGCACATGAGATCGAAAAACTGATACGTGAGGGAATTCCCGACGCAAAGGTGACGATCCGCGACCTTGCCGGAGACGGAGACCATTATGCTGCCGAAGTGGTTGCGGAAAGCTTCCGCGGCAAGTCGCGCGTGCAGCAGCACCAGATGGTCTATGACGCGTTGAAGGGCAATATGGGCGGCGTTCTTCACGCGCTCGCCTTGCAGACCAGCGTACCGGAATAAACGCAAACCATTGCCCCTTAACCGGGGGCAATGGTGACAACTGCGGCAAGATGCTGCCCCACTGGTGGAGTTCTTCCCGCGAATTTGACTTGCTTTCACCCCGAGAGGGTGATTACCAGCATTCAAATGACTATATTGGGTGAACTTCTCCCACTTTTGTGCTGGAACTTGTGCCCGCACCTTGAAAGGAAACCAGATGACCGGCATCAATGATTTCATCGACAACGAAGTGAAGACAAACGACGTCGTGCTTTTCCTGAAGGGCACACCGGGTTTCCCGCAGTGCGGTTTTTCCGGTCAGGTCGTGCAGATTCTCGACTATCTCGGCGTGGATTACAAAGGCGTCAACGTCCTTTCGTCTGACGACCTGCGCCAGGGAATCAAGGAATATTCCAGCTGGCCAACCATCCCGCAGCTTTACGTGAAGGGTGAATTCGTCGGTGGCTGCGATATCGTGCGCGAAATGTTCCAGTCCAACGAATTGCAGTCACTTTTTGCCGATAAAGGGATTGCCACCAAGGCAGCTTGAGGATTAATTGCCAGATATACGGCTTTAGCCTCACCTTTTTTCCAAAAGGCGCCGTTCTTTGGCGCCTTTTGCGTTTTCCTGACGTGTTCGTATCAACGGCGTCTTTCGCCGGTTTTTGTTTTCTAGATTCTGTCTTCCGCACCGCTTTCGAAAGATACGGTGCCACTCTGCCAGGGAATGCCAGTCATGCCGCTCGATATCAAGGATGGTTCATCGAACCAGAAGACTTCCATGCGCGGTCGCGGTGAGTTCATTGCACTTATCGCCGCGATCATGGCCATCAACGCGCTGGCCGTCGACATCATGCTACCCGGCCTGCCGCAGATCGGCGCGAACCTTGGCGTGCAGTCGGAAAATCACGTCCAGTTCGTCATTACCGCCTATCTGCTCGGCTTTGGCGTTTCCCAACTCTTCTACGGACCGTTGAGCGACCGTTTCGGCAGAAGACTGCCGCTGTTCGGCGGGCTGGTAATCTATGTTCTCGCAGCGCTCGGATCAGCCGTCGTCACCGATTTCACGACGCTCATCATCTTGCGCGTGCTGCAAGGACTTGGTGCCGCCGGCACGCGCGTCATCGCTGTTTCCGTCGTCCGCGACAAGTTTGCGGGTCGTCAGATGGCAGAGGTGATGTCGCTTGTCATGATGGTCTTCATGATCCTGCCTGTCGTGGCGCCCGCCACAGGCCAGCTCATCATGCTGTTCGGCGAATGGCACCTGATCTTCCTGTCCATGGCACTGATGGCGCTAATCGTTGGCATCTGGGCGTTCTTTCGCCTACCGGAAACACTGCCCGCCGATCAACGTCGCCCACTGACGGTCAGAAGCGTGATTGGCGGTTTCGGCATCGTGCTCTCGAATCGCGTCGCACTGTTTTACATGCTGGGAACGTCGTTCATCCTCGGCGCGCTGTTCGGCTACATCAATTCGGCCCAGCAGATGTTTGTCGGTATTTACAAACTGGGTGAACTGTTTCCGCTGGCCTTTGCCGCCGTCGCCCTGACGCTGGCACTGGCATCCTTCCTGAACTCGCGTCTCGTCGGCCGTTTCGGCATGCGCCGCATTTCCCAGACAATGCTGCTGGTCTTTACCAGCTTCAGCCTGCTCTGGATGGTGCTGTCCGTCACGCTGGAAGGTCCAGTCCCATTCCCGCTCCTGATGGCCATCTACATGACCATCATGTTCTCGTTCAGCCTTGTAACAGCAAACTTCAATGCACTGGCCATGGAGCCGCTGGGCGAAGTGGCAGGAACCGCCTCCTCCGTGCTGGGCTTCGCGCAGACGGTAATCGGCGCGGCATTGGGCGCGGTGATCGGCCAAGCCTTCGATGGCACGACGACACCTGTCGCAACCGGCTATTGCGTGCTTGGTTTTGTAGCTCTTGTCTGTGTCCTGATCGCAGAACGCGGCAAACTGTTCCGGGTGCAAAATCCGGCAGTCGAACACGTGATCTGATTGCTTTCAGAGACAAAAACAGAAGCCCGCCAATTCGGCGGACTTCTTTATGTCTTTATTCTTCCCAAAGCCCGGTCTGAATGGCCTGCCAGCTTTCCTTGTCCGGTGCGACCAGCAAACCGCCGCCTGTGTGCGACGGCAGATAATCGCTGCCATCCCAGCGGGCGAGATGGCCGCCCGCTTCCTGGTGGATCAACGCGCCGGGCAAATGATCCCAGGGCATCAACTTGTTATAGACAGCGAAATGCGCGCCGCCGGTCGCAATGATGCGATATTCATGCGCAGCGCAACGATAGCCGATCTGCGACAGGAACTTCGTGTGATTGCGCGCCAGTCGGGAACGGAGCGGTTCCGCCGTATATTGCCATGAGACGGAGCCTGTCATCTGCGATATATCCGCAGGTGCAGCGACACCCACCTTCGTTACAGCACCGTTTTCACGGCGGATATGACTGCCAGCGCCCTTCACAGCCATGATCCAGTCTTTGCCAACCGGGTCATGGATGATGCCGGCAACCGTTTCACCCTTCGAAACGACGGCAAGCATGACACCGAACAGCGGAACGCCGGACGCGAAGTTGAACGTGCCATCCACCGGATCGATGGTGAAAGCCAGTTCCGCCTGACCCAGACCGTCCAGCAGAGCCGGATCGTCCGAACAGGCTTCCTCGCCCACGATGAGCGCATCGGGATACCGTTTCTTAAGCCTTGCAGTGATGAAACGCTCCGCATTGATGTCGGCTTCGGTCACCAGATCAGCCGGCGATGTCTTCTGTCGGATATCGTCAGCGCCGAGCTGGCGGAAACGCGGCATAATTTCCAGACTGGCTGCTTCAGCCAGAAGTTCCGCCAGCCAATCGGCCTGCCTGTCATCAAACGTCACGATCATTCTCCCCCTTCATATCGGCCATCAAGCCTGTAAAATCGAACAGCTTACGGTCCAGCAAATGGCTTGGCCGCACATTCGTCATGGCGCGGATCATCGTATCCTTGCGGCCGGGCATGCGCTTTTCGATATCGGACAGCATGGCCTTCATGGCATTGCGCTGAAGCCCATCCTGACTGCCGCACAGATCGCACGGGATAATCGGAAACTGCATCGCGGTGGCGAATTTTTCGAGATCCTCTTCTGCAGCGTAGGCCAGCGGGCGGAAGACCATCAGATCGCCTTCGTCATTCAGAAGCTTGGGCGGCATCGCAGCAAGCCTACCCCCATGGAACAGATTCATGAAGAAGGTTTCGAGAATATCTTCGCGATGATGGCCGAGAACAATGGCCGAGCACCCTTCCTCGCGCGCAATACGATAGAGATTGCCGCGACGCAGGCGCGAGCAAAGCGAGCAATAAGTGCTCGTTTCCGGCAGCTTCCCGGTCACGATCGAATAGGTATCCTGATATTCGATACGGTGCTTGATATCATAGCGGTTCAGGAAGTCCGGCAGGATGTGCTTGGGAAAATTCGGTTGCCCCTGATCGAGATTGCAAGCCAGCAGTTCCACCGGCAAAAGGCCACGCCATTTGAGATCCAACAGCAATGCCAGCAGGCCGTAGGAATCCTTGCCGCCTGAAAGACAGACCAGCCAGCGCTCGCCCGGCTTCATCATCGCGAAATCGTCGATAGCCTGACGCGTCAGGCGCAAAAGACGCTTGCGCAGCTTGTTGAACTCAACTGTGGCGGGCACATTGCGGAACAGCGGATGACAGCCGTCGCCGGTATCTTCTGCAATATCTGGATCGAAAGCGTTCATGGTGCTTCCTGCGGGGGCTTGATGGATTTCTTGCGCCTACATACAGAAAAGCCGCCCATGGGGAAACCATGGACGGCCATTTCTTTGCGATACTGGAGCATGATCTTGCCGGAAAAACGGCTCCCGCTTTTCAGGATCATGCTCTCCAGCCCGGAGGCTAGAATTAACGCGAGTAGTATTCGACCACGAGGTTCGGTTCCATCTGGACGGCGTAAGGCACATCCGAGAGGGTCGGAACGCGGGTGTAGGTCGCAACCATCTTATTGTGGTCAACTTCGACGTATTCCGGCACATCGCGTTCTGCGAGCTGGACAGCTTCCAGAACGATGACGAGCTGCTTCGACTTTTCGCGGACTTCAACAACGTCACCGGCCTTCAGGCGGTAGGACTGGATGTTGACGCGACGACCGTTCACATTCACGTGACCGTGATTGATGAACTGGCGTGCAGCAAAAATGGTCGGAACGAACTTTGCGCGGTACACAACGGCGTCCAGACGCGATTCGAGAAGACCGATCAGGTTTTCACCCGTGTCACCCTTGCGGCGAGCGGCTTCGTCGTAGGTCTTGCGGAACTGCTTTTCGGAGATGTCGCCGTAGAAGCCCTTCAGCTTCTGCTTGGCGCGCAGCTGCACACCAAAATCCGACAGCTTGCCCTTGCGGCGCTGACCGTGCTGGCCCGGACCATATTCACGACGGTTGACCGGGGACTTCGGGCGGCCCCAGATGTTTTCGCCAAGACGGCGGTCAATTTTATACTTTGCGGATTCGCGCTTGCTCATCGCATTTCCTTCAAAAAGTTAGAGCACCCGGAGGCGCTGAGGAAACGCGCCCTCCTCTGCCCTCGGTTTTCGAGGACTGACAGGATGAAGCGCGCAGCTGCGATCTTCATCCACGGGACACGTCAAATGAAACGCCGGCACGATCAGGCGCCAGCGATGGCGGCTTTTAGTCATGGCCATGTCATCTTGTCAAGGTCGATCCGCCGGGAAAGCCCGAAAATGCGGCCCTTTCCGCCTTTTGCAACAGATTGCCATCAAGCGTGAAGGAACGCCAGTGCCCCTTTGCCTATTATAGATTCCGATCCGCCATCCGGATTGCCTGCCTGCGCTGCTGATAGCGCTTAACGATGAGGTCCTCATGGCTTTGCCTTTTCCTCCCTTCCGGAACTTCCTGATTGTCGCTTTCGCTACTCTTTGCGTCTTCATGCTATCGAATGAAACAGGCTTTGGTCCTGCCCCCACCCAGGCGCAAACCTTTATTGAAAATCTGTTGAAACGCGACGCGCAAAAAACACAGCGTCACCGCAAACGGTCCGCGGCGAAGCAAGGCAGCAAACCGCCGGCTGTGAAACGGAAGAGCAGCGCTGCTCAAAAACCGGAGGCCAGGGCAAATCCGCCGGCTGCCATACCTGTCCCCACTCCGGCACCGCGCCCGGAGCACGCACAGAAAGACGAGGCCGTACCAGCCGTTTCGCCTGACGAGCCGCCCGCCCCGACGCATAAGCCAGCGCCACCAGCAGAGAAGCCCAACCCGCCGCAACCGATGGACGAAAAGTCAAAACCTTCAGAACAGGCGCGACCGGAGAAGGAAGAACGCATTTATCAGGTTGCCTGCCCGGCACTGATTTCTGGAGATGTCGAGGGTGTACTGCTGCCGCCCATCAAAGACGGCGCGCAATGCGGTGCCCACTCTCCGCTTTCACTCACAGCGATCGGAAAGGACGAGCCATTGAAATTCGCCAATCCGATCACGATCAACTGTGCCATGGCGGTGTCGCTCGCCCAATGGAGCGAGAACGTGAAGAAAGCGGCGACAGACAGCTATGGTTCCAATGTCAGAATCACCGAAATCGGCACAGGGTCGGATTATCAATGCCGAAAGGTCAATGGAGCTTCCACCGGGCGTGTATCCGAGCACGCTTTCGCCAATGCGCTCGACATTATGTCATTTACATTTTCGGACGGCAGCAAAACCGAGCTTGCAAGCGGCTGGAATGGACCGGACAAGGAAAAGACATTCTGGCGCGACGTCCACCGTGCAAGCTGCAAACTCTTCATGACCGTCATCGGCCCGGATGGTGACGCCGCGCATCGCACCAATATGCATCTCGATCAAGGGTGCCACGGAAAATCCTGTCTTGCTCGAATTTGCCAGTAAGATATCATCGTAAGCGTTGGATATTCATAAAAAAATCCAAATCGGCATTGTAAGCTGATCAAGTATTATCGATTCAATCCCGCCGCGCATTTACAAGCGACGGTTTTTTCAGAAGGACGTGGACATGAAATCGACCAAATTTATACTTTCCGCTATTTTCGCTATTGGCTTTGCCGCTGTTGCCCATGCAGACGCGGTTCCAAAGCATTCAAAGAATTTCACAGGAAACTATCAGACCCTCGTAAAGGATCAGGGCGCATCACCGCAAATCGCGAACTGCATTGCCAGCGCCTATGATTATATAAAGAAGAGCAGGAAGTATGATCGTCTCGGCTTCACAAAAGACGACATTTCTGCTGCAAAAACAAACAGTAAGTCGTCAAAGTTCAGTGCGCGGGATCCGCGCAGAGTATCGGCTGTCATTGCCGTGCCCGGCGAAGCACGCGTGAAAAACGGCAGCACCCAATGGGACACCATCACGCTGCGTTGCGGCATCTCCGGCGGCAAACTGAAAGCCATCGAACTGGTTCCCAGCAAAGCTTCGAACTAAGCTTTCTCCCCTGGCGGGCCTGTGAAGGCAGCGCTCGCCAGCCTCTGATCCCAAATCAGGAGGTCTTCTTGTCGGAGACATGATCGGGCAAGCCCTTGCGTCTTGTCTCCGCAAACTCTTCCAGTTCCGTCTCGGTCATCGATTCATACATTTCCTTCGATGCTCCGAAAAGCTCGCTCTTTTTGATTTCGCCGCGCTTGGCGGCGAGTGCCGCGCCAGCAGCTTTCTGCTGGGCTTGTGACCTGGCAGGCATGGTCCGCCTCCTTCACTTTTGCATCTCCGCTTACGGGAAAACAAAACGCCTCGCAGCAGCGGAAGTTCCAGTTTGTCTGCAACGGAATTGCAAACCAAAGGCCGATGACGGTCGTCCACAATCGGCGAAAGACATCAAAATGATGCTTTTTGGCCATGTTTTTGACGCCTTGCACATGAAATTGACACAGTTTAAGCGGTGTAAAACGTGCGAACTGCACGCAAAAACACGCTTAAATACGTTCTCTCACGCGTTTCGGGTCTGAAACCTTGTCAAAAATGTGTTCGCCTTAATTGCCACGCACGATATCTGGAGACGCACACGAACGACACGTGAAGGCTGTTGCCGTCCTTCAGTTCAGGCCCGTTGCCAGCCCGCGCATATCGCACTCCAAGCTCCCATGCGATGGCCGCAACCTTCAGACGGCCTTGAAAGATACAAGCAGGAAAACGGGTAAGTACGAAACGTCCCAGCGTCATCGGTCTGGTTTCAGATCAGACCAGTTCCACATCCACAATGCCCGGAATTGCCTTCATGGCGCTGGCAAGTTGCGGACTAACGCGATAACGGTGCGGCAGCTCAATCTCGACTTCCCGCTGGCCGTTATCCTTGATGACAATCAGGCTCACCTGCCCATCGCCGCGCTGGTTGAAATGCGGAGCGATGTGCTTCACCGCTTCCGCAGAACGCAGATAAAGCCGCATGGCCTTTTGCAAGCGGCAGGCTTCATCCTCAAGAGACTGGACCGTTTGAATTCGAAGGCCTATGCCTTCCGGCCGGTCTTCCGCCTGAACGGTAATGACCACTGATTGTCCGCTTTCCAAAAGGTCGCGATATTGCGCCAGGCCTTCCGAGAACAGAACGGCCTCGAACTGTCCCGTCGCATCCGACAATTGCACGATGCCCATCTTGTTACCGGTGCGGGTCTTGCGTTCCTGCCGCGCTGTGACGGTTCCCGCAAGGCGACCGGCATTCGCGCCACGCTTCACCGCCGCAGAGAAGTCGGCCCAGCTTTGCACGCGCATGCGGTTCAGCACATCGCGATATTCATCGAGCGGATGCGCGGACAGGTAGAAGCCGACCGCCTGAAATTCGCGATGCAGCATTTCCGAAGGCAGCCAGGGTGCTGCCTGCGGCAGGATCAGCGTTTCCTTCGGCGCGCCGGACAAACCGAAAATATCCGACTGGCCGCTGGCAGCATTTTCTTGCGTGCGCTGCGCAAAGCCCATGATGCGATCCATGCCCGCACTCATGGCAGGCCGGTCGCGCCCGAAACAATCCATCGCACCCGCGTTGATGAGGCTTTCCAGCACGCGCCGGTTGACGACCCTTGGATCGATCCGCTCGCAAAAATCTTCAAGGCTTTCAAACGGCTTTTGCGCACGCACCTCGACAATATGGTCCACGGCGGCTTCGCCCACGCCTTTGATGGCAGCGAGTGAATAGAAAATCTTTCGCTCCCCGACCTCGAAGGTCCGGAAAGACGTCATGACCGAAGGCGGCACAACCTCAATCCCCAGACGATTTGCCTCGCGGCGGAAATCGTTGAGCTTGTCGGTATTCGACATATCGTAGGTCATAGACGCGGCCAGAAACTCGACCGGGTAATGCGCCTTCATATAGGCCGTCTGGTAGGAGACGATGGCATAAGCTGCCGCGTGCGACTTGTTGAAGCCGTAGTCGGCAAATTTGGCAAGCAGATCGAAGATCATATTGGCCTGCGCCTTATCGACGCCGCCCTCAATTGCACCATCCACGAAACGGACGCGCTGCTTGTCCATTTCCTCGCGGATTTTCTTGCCCATGGCGCGACGAAGCAGGTCAGCTTCACCGAGCGAATAACCGGACAGCACCTGCGCGATCTGCATAACCTGTTCCTGATAAACGATAACGCCCTGCGTTTCCTTGATCAGGTGGTCGATCTTCGGGTGGATGGAGGCAATTTCCTCCTCCCCGTTCTTGCGCGCATTATAGGTCGGGATGTTCTCCATCGGGCCGGGACGGTAGAGCGCAACGAGCGCAATGATGTCCTCGATCCGGTCCGGCTGCATCCCGAGCAGCGCTTTACGCATGCCAGCACTTTCAACCTGGAACACGCCAACTGTCTCGCCGCGCGACAGCATCTCATAGGTCAGTTCGTCATCAAACGGCAGATGGGAAAGATCAATGTCTATCCCCTTGCGCGCGACCAGCTTCACGGCTGTTTCCAACACCGTCAGCGTCTTGAGGCCGAGGAAGTCGAACTTGACCAGCCCCGCCTGTTCCACCCATTTCATGTTGAACTGGGTGACCGGCATGTCCGAGCGCGGATCGCGATACATCGGCACCAGTTCCGAAAGCGGACGGTCGCCGATCACGATACCGGCGGCGTGGGTCGAAGCGTGGCGATAAAGCCCCTCTAGCTTCAGCGCCATATCGAGAAGACGCCCGACGACCGGCTCCTTCTCGCGCTCTTCATTGATTTTCGGTTCCGTATCGATGGCTTGCGCCAACGAAACCGGATTGGCCGGGTTCTGCGGCACGAGCTTGCAGAGCCGATCCACCTGCCCATAAGGCATTTCCAGCACGCGGCCCACATCGCGCAACACAGCGCGCGCCTGCAGCGTACCGAAAGTGATGATCTGGGCCACCTGGTCACGCCCGTATTTCTCCTGCACGTAGCGGATCACCTCTTCCCGGCGATCCTGACAGAAGTCGATGTCAAAGTCGGGCATCGAAACGCGATCCGGGTTGAGGAAGCGTTCGAACAGAAGCGAAAAGCGCAGCGGATCGACATCGGTGATGGTCAGCGCATAAGCGACCAGAGAACCTGCACCCGAACCGCGCCCCGGCCCCACCGGGATACCGTGCGCCTTGGCCCATTTGATGAAGTCGGCAACGATCAGAAAGTAACCGGGGAACTTCATGCGGGTGATAATGCCGATCTCGTATTCGAGACGTTCGGCATATTGTTCCACCGTATAGCCTTCCGCCAGCCCCGCCGTTTCAAGGCGCATCTTCAGGCCTTCGCGGGCCTGCCGGGCCAGTTCTTCGGCTTCTTCCTGAACCGCCGCTTCGGGATCGTCGGATTCACCGGTAAAGCGCGGCAGGATCGGCTTGCGTGTCTGCGTATACCAACTACAACGCTCGGCAATCTCGATCGTATTCTCGAGAGCCTCCGGCAGATCGGCGAAAAGCGCCGCCATTTCGGCGCGGCTTTTCAGATAATGATCAGGCGTCAGGCGGCGACGGTCATCGTTTGAAAGAATCTGGCCTTCGGCAATAGCCAAAAGTGCGTCATGCGCCTCGAAATCTTCCGCCTTGAGGAAAAAGGCTTCGTTGGTCGCGACCAGCGGCAGCCCCATTTCATAGGCAAGCTCGACCGTCTTTGCTTCCAGAGCACGATCATAACCGGCGTGACGCTGCAACTCGACATAAAGGCGGTTGCCGAACGCCTCACTTAGAAAGGCCAGACGCGCCTGCGCCCTGTCCGGACGATCGGCAGCAAGAGCGCGCCCGATTGGGCCAAGCGGTCCGCCCGACAGCACAATCACATCCCGCGCCATGGCCGGAAGCCAGCTTGCATCCACATGCACCGGATCGCCGGAAGGCGTCTCCAGAAAAGCACGGCTGACGAGCCGCACGATATTGGTATAGCCCTCTTCGGTCGCAGCCATCAGCACCAGCGGAGCCAGATCGAGCGCAACCCTGCGATTAGCGCTGCGTCCATTATCCGCGTGATCGCCAAAGGCAACATCCACCTGACAGCCGATGATCGGCTGCAAGCCGTCCTTGGATGCCTTCTGCGCAAATTCCAATGCACCGAACAGATTGTTGGTGTCTGTTACCGCGATGGCTGGCGCTTCGTCAGCAATCGCCTGTTTGATAATCTTGCCGAGTGGCAGTGCACCCTCAAGCAAAGAGTAAGCAGAATGCACGCGCAGATGGACAAAACGTGGCGTGGGAACACCCTCGCCCGCCGCATTGACAGCTGCTGCATCGCTCATTCTCATACCCCGATCAATCCAGAACGGCTCCCGTTTCAACGGAATTGTCGGAGCCGTGCCAAGCCTTTCCAAATCGCCTATCCGACGCGGACCACTGCGGGCGGGACGCCCAAACAGTATTGGTCCTCCCCATGCCAGCATGGGGCGATGCCTGATTGCGGCGGGCGACTCTTATCGCCCTCTTCGGTTAGTTTCGGGGAATGCGGCGGCGATGTCCAGAGCGACTATCGCCTTGCTTGCGCGGGTTCACAGAAGAACCGGCGCGGGTCTTTCAGATAGCACTGACCCATATGGCGAATGTTGCGATAAACAGGCTTACCGAGATGAAAGACAAAACGTCGTGGACGAGATCGGTCATGGATTAAACTCCTCTTTGTTCACTTATGTTTTCATATTGTTCCAGTTTTGTTCTCATGTCAACACAGGAACTGCGGCGCTGCTTTGTTTAAGGTTTACGAATAATGAATATAAAGCCGCAGGCACATCAGCGCCTGCGGCTTCAAAAGATCAGAACCTGGAAAGAGCTATGACAAGCGACGTCAATCAGACGTCGACAACCTTGCCTTCCTGCAATGTCACGCGACGGTCCATGCGACGGGCCAGTTCGTGATTATGGGTCGCAATGAGCGCCGCGAGACCGGACTGACGCACCAGCGCCTCAAGCGCTCCGAAGACATAGGAAGAGGTCGTCGGATCGAGATTTCCCGTCGGTTCGTCGGCCAGAAGCACAAGCGGCGCGTTGGCAACCGCGCGCGCTATGGCGACACGCTGCTGCTCGCCGCCGGACAGTTCAGACGGTCGATGGCTGGCCCGCTTGCCGATTTTCATATAATCGAGAAGCTGCTGCGCCCGCTCGGACGCCGCCGGTCTGGAAAGACCCCGGATCATCTGTGGCATCATGACATTTTCCAGTGCGGAAAACTCCGGCAGCAGGTGATGGAACTGATAGACGAAGCCGATATCGTTGCGGCGGATCGCAGTGCGTTCGTCGTCAGACAGCGCGCTACACGAGCGCCCGTCCAGAATGACATTGCCGCTATCCGGTCGTTCCAGCAGTCCCGCAGTGTGGAGCAGCGTGGATTTTCCCGCACCGGATGGAGCCACCAGCGCCACCATTTCACCACGCCGCAAGGTGAAGTCGGCATCCTTGAGGATAACCAGTTCGCGGTTGACCTCGTTATATGCCCGGCCGACGCGCTCCAGTTTCAAAATGGGCTCAGCCGCCATTATTCATACCTCAATGCTTCGACCGGATCGAGCTTGGCTGCACGCCAGGCCGGGAAAATGGTAGCCACAAACGAGAGCACCAGCGCCATGATAATGACGGAAATCGTCTCGCCGGGATCCATCTTCGCTGGAAGCTGGCTGAGGAAATAAAGTTCCGGATTGAACAGCGTCGTGCCTGAGAGCCAGGAAAAGAACTCGCGGATGCGCTCGACATTGAGACACACAACCACGCCCAGTATGACCCCGGCGATTGTACCGGTAACGCCTATGGCGGCGCCTGTCATAAGGAATATGCGCATCACCGCACCCCGCGTCGCACCCATCGTACGCAGAATTGCAATGTCGTGGCCCTTGTCCTTCACCAGCATGATAAGGCCGGAAATGATGTTGAGCGCGGCCACGAGCACGATCAGCGTGAGGATCATGAACATCACGTTGCGCTCGACCTCCAAGGCCGAGAAGAAAGTCTGGTTGCGCTGGCGCCAGTCGACCAGTGAAAGCTGGCGTGCCGCCACCTCCTCCACCGGCGCACGCATCGCATCCACCTTGTCGGGATTATCGATGAAGATTTCCAGCGACTGTACCTTGCCCTCCTGATTGAAGAAGAGCTGCGCCTCGGAAAGCGGCATCATGACGATGGATGCATCATATTCGGACATGCCGATCTCGAAAATCGCCACGACCGGATAGGCTTTGACCCGCGGGTTCACGCCAAACGGGGTCACATCCCCGTCCGGCGAAATGACGCGCAGGGTGTCGCCGATGGAAAGGCCGAGGCTTTCCGCCATGCGCGTGCCGATTGCGACGCCGCCGCTCTGATCGAAGCCGGCAAGGGTTCCCTGACGGATATTGCCGGATACGAGCTTCAGCTTGTCGAGGTCCTCTTCGCGCAGCCCGCGCACCAGTGCCCCGGTACCCGCACCCACATTGCCCTGAACCAGCGCCTGTCCCTCCACCACCGGAATGGCGAATTTCACACCTGAAATGCCATCGATGCGTGTGATGAGATCGGCATAATCGTCAAGCGGACGGTCGATCGGCTGCATGATGAGATGACCGTTTATCCCGAGAATGCGGGTGAGGAGTTCGGCACGAAAACCGTTCATCACCGCCATCACGATAATAAGCGTCGCCACACCCAGCATAATGCCGGTGAAGGAGAAGCCTGCAATCACCGAAATAAATGTTTCGCGGCGACGCGCACGCAGATATCGCCATGCGATCATCCGTTCGAAGGCCGAGAACGGGCCGGATTTCGGAGCCTTCATGGCTGCCTTGGCCTTACCCTCGGACTTTGCTGCCGCCGCGTTGCTCATGCTTCAGCCGTCAGCATGTTGATAGCGGCCTCGACCGTGAGATTCTGGCGCTCGCCGGTCTTGCGGTCCTTGATCTCGACTTCGCCAGCGGCAACGCCGCGCGGACCGACGATCACCTGCGTGGGCAGGCCGATCAGATCCATGGTCGCAAATTTCGCGCCCGGACGCTCATCCCTGTCGTCAAGCAGTGGGTCCAGACCGGCCTTTTCCAGCGCTTCATAAAGCTTCTCGCTGACGCTGTCGCAGCCTTCGTCACCCGGCTTCATGTTGACTATACCCGCGCCGAACGGTGCGATGGCCTTCGGCCAGATAATACCTGCGTCATCGTGGAATGCCTCGATTGCCGCCGCCACGAGGCGCGACGGGCCGATGCCGTACGACCCCATGGAAACCAGATGTTCCTTGCCGTCCGGGCCCTGCACTTTCGCGCCCATCGGTTCGGAATATTTGGTGCCGAAATGGAAAATGTGTCCGACTTCAATGCCGCGTGCGGACAGCTGATCGTCCGCCTTCACCTTGGTCCAGTCGGCCTCGTCGTGCATTTCGTCGGTCGCAGCATAAGGCGTCGTCCAGCGCTTGACGATAGCGGTGAGCTGCTCATCATCGCGGAAATCGGTGTCTGCGCCCGGCACGGCGAGATCGAGATAAGCGCGGTCGCAAAAGACCTGGCTTTCGCCGGTTTCGGCCAGAATGATGAATTCATGGCTAAGATCGCCACCGATCGGGCCCGTGTCGGCGCGCATCGGGATCGCCTGCAGGCCGACGCGGGCGAATGTGCGCAGATAGGACACGAACATACGGTAGTAAGCCATCTTCGCGCCCTCATAGTCGAGGTCGAACGAATAGGCGTCCTTCATCAGAAACTCGCGCGAGCGCATCACGCCGAAACGCGGACGCACTTCATCGCGGAACTTCCACTGAATGTGATAGAGATTGAGCGGCAGGTCCTTGTACGAGCGGACATAGGAACGGAAAATATCCGTAACCATTTCCTCGTTGGTCGGACCGAACAGCATCTCACGTTCCTGGCGGTCCTTGATGCGCAGCATTTCCTTGCCATACGCATCATAGCGGCCGCTTTCGCGCCACAGATCCGCGGACTGGATGGTTGGCATCAGGATTTCGTTAGCGCCCGCGCGGTTCTGCTCTTCACGAATGATGTCGCAAACCTTGTTCAGGACCTTCAGGCCAATCGGCAGCCAGGAGTAAATGCCTGCCGACTGCTGACGGATCATGCCCGAACGCAACATGAGCCGGTGGGAGACGATTTCCGCCTCCTTGGGATTTTCCTTCAGTATGGGCAAAAAGTACCGCGACAGACGCATCGTGACCACCGATCAAGAGAGAATGCCTGAGTGCGTGTAGAATCAGGCAAAAATTAAGCAAACTAACGGGTTTCTTATCGGGTTATCTCGCTATTGAAAACCCGCTTGGAAAAGCTTTACCGCTGGCGAATTTGACTACTTTTTGACCTTGCGGACACAGATGCCATAGGGATGCCACGGGTTGTAGAAAAAGATCGTGAGAAAATCACATTCAATTTCAATATATTACAGATATATCACCAAGGATTAGGAAATTTTACGAAAGAAATATGACGTCACGAAAGATTTTTGGTGACAAAAGCTGTGCAGTTCGCTATTTTTTTCAGCATAAGAGCAACAACGGAATAAAACCGTTGGTTTCACGCGGTCAAAGTCTTGGGAGGATGGATCCAGGCGCGAAACACCGCTGCCGCCGGTAACACGGAAACGGATCGAACGCGTATTTTATTGGCAAGGCGCAAGCCTTGCTTTTTTTTTGCGACTACCTTCAGCTTCCCTTCATCCAATGATGACAGATAACCCACTGATTTGATGGGATTTATCCTGGTGCCTCCTGAACCGAGGCATGCCAGAACCAAAAAAGCAATTCCGCTCGCCACAAAGCAGGCGGGTCACGGCGCGGTCAATTCTAGCCCGCTAAATTTCTGCTTATTCAAACAGTTGCGGCAAAATAATCAGTTTTTGATTCAACCGTGGATTGGTCTTTCAGAACGGCACAAAACAATGACTGCCTATAAAATAGGCAGTCGATTTCAAGCGGGCGGAATGACAGGATACCAGGCTGTTTGCTGTGCCTTTTACTGTCCCGGACGTCGTTTCAACTGGGTATCGTTTTCTCAGCAACGGAAATCGCTTTTTCCGCAAAGCCGGTTCGCAGGGCCGAATTCCGATCCCATCCGGACGGGACAAAACATATATGAAAAACTGAATGGGACGGCTTTAACGGTTCAGTCCAAACCGCCCCTAAAACTGTTTTATGTCAGATCGGGAAAGAAATGCGGAATATCATCGAGGCCAAAGCCGCGGATCTGGGTCAGATAATAATACAGGACAAAAATCAACGTCGCGACGATGGTGGTGCGGAAAAATGCAAGGCCAACGCGTGGGCGTGCCGGGGCGCTTGCCACGGTGCCGAGCGTTACGTCGTGTTCTTCCGCCTGCGTGCGCAGGCCGATCGGCAACAGTGCAAAAAGCGATATCCACCAGATAACGAAGTAAATAGCGATCCCCGAAATCATCGTCATCTTCACGCCTCCTCCAGCTCGATCAATGTACCATTAAAATCCTTCGGGTGCAGAAAGAGAACCGGCTTGCCGTGCGCACCGGTTTTCGGCTCGCCGTCACCGAGAATACGTGCACCCTCCGCCTTGAGACGGTCGCGAGCGGCAATGATATCCGCCACCTCATAACAGAGGTGATGCATGCCGCCCGATGGGTTCTTTTCAAGAAAGGCAGAAATGGGCGAGTTTTCACCCAAAGGCTCCAGCAGTTCAATCTTGGTGTTGCCGACGTCGATGAAAACAACCGTCACACCATGTTCGGGCAGCGCCTCGGGCGCCGTCACCTTCGCACCGAGCTGGCTGCGATAAAGAGCTGCTGCCGCCGCTATGTCAGGCACGGCAATTGCCACATGGTTCAAGCGTTCGAGCATATGCACCTCCCCTGCTGGCTCATGAGATACCTGATTAACGTAACCGATTGAGGAACACGGTCACCACCGGCTTTTTGCCCCATGCTTCATTTGCCGCAGCGCGGACCGCACGGCGCACGGATTCCCGAACGACTGCAATGTCCTTCCGACGCGCACGCGGGATGCTGTCGATCGCCTCGATTGCCGCATCGAGAAGCAGGTCTTCCATGAGATCACCCTGCGCATCCTCTTCCGGCACGCCGAAGGTAACCAGATCCGGCTCATCGATAATCTTGTAATCGCGATCGAGCAGCACGGAAACCGCAACATGGCCGACATAGGCAAGCTTGCGCCGCTCGACCATGCCGATTTCATCTTCATCGCCGATCAGTTTGCCGTCCTTGTAGATACGGCCCACCGGCGCTTCATCGATAATCTCGGCCTTGCCCGGAGCGAGACGCAGCATGTCGCCGTCACGCACCTGCGCGACTTCCTTGATGCCTTCGGTCGCACCAAGCGAGCCTTGAGCCACAAGATGCGCGGCTTCGCCGTGTACGGGAACGAGTATCTTCGGACGAACCCACGAATACATGCGTTTCAGTTCATTGCGGCGTGGATGGCCCGAAACATGGACGAGCGCATCGTCGTCACTGATGATCTTGATGCCGCGATCGATCAGGCGGTTCTTGATATCGAGAATAGCCTTTTCATTCCCGGGTATGGCGCGGGATGAAAAGATCACCGTATCGCCGGGGGAAAGCGCGAGGCTGCGCATTTCATCGCGCGCCAGCTTGGCAAGTGCCGCACGGGCCTCCCCCTGACTGCCGGTCAGGATCATCACCACGTTTTCACGCGGAATATAACCGTAATCTTCTTCGCTCAGATATTCCGGCAGGCCTTCCATGTAACCAAGTTCGGATGCGACCGAAATGGCGCGCTTCATCGACCGTCCGACAACCAGCACCTGCCGTCCGGCATCACGCGCCGCTTCCGTGATGGAGCGAATACGCCCGACATTGGACGAGAAGGATGTAACCGCCACACGCCCGCGTGCGTTTGCGATCAGATCGCGCAGGCTTTCGCCCACCTGCCGTTCCGAAGGAGATTCACCGTCCCGCATGGCATTGGTCGAATCGCAAATCAGCGCCAATACGCCTTCATCCCCGATTGCGCGAAAACGCGCTTCATCGATCACCGGACCAAGTGCCGGTTCCGGGTCCATCTTCCAATCACCGGTATGCACGACCGTGCCCAGCGGCGTGGTTATCGCAAGTGATACAGGCTCAGGGATGGAGTGGGTGACCGCAATGGCCTCGACCTTGAACGGGCCGATTTCAAACTTTTCGCCCGCCTTATAGATCGTGATCGGGATTTCCGGCGCGTTATACTCCGACTGGCGCTTGGCTTCCAGAAGCCCGGCCGTAAACGGCGTGGCATATACCGGCACGTTCAGGCGCGGCCACAGATCCAGCAGAGCGCCGTAATGATCTTCGTGGGCATGGGTGATGACAATACCGCGCACGTTCTGCTTCACGGCTTCCAGATAGCGAATATCCGGCAGGATCAGATCGGCGCCGGGCTGTTCCGGTCCGGCAAAGCTTACGCCCATATCCACGACCAGCCACTCACGGTTATCGGCAGGACCAAAACCATACATGGCCAAATTCATGCCGATTTCGCCGACGCCTCCAAGTGGCAGAAAGACGAGTTCCGTATTACTGGACCGGGCCATGAAATTTCCTTTGTTATTATTCCTGCAGTCTAGAGCGGTTCCTGTTTCTATTGAAACGCCGGACCTGCTCTGAATATTTGTCCTCTCGCATTATCCAACGCAAAACCGCTATGCACTTTTGCTGGAAATGCTCCAGATACTTGTTTGGTCGCATTATCCAACGCAAAACCGCTACGCACTTTTGCTGGAAATGCTCCGAGGCTCCAACTGGACCCAAAGTCATCCTGTTGCAAGCCTGCAAGTCAAAAGAAAGCACTTATTTCCGAATTGTTGCAGCCGTTCCGAAGTATACGTCGCCGGCAGTCACAGCAATTCGCGTGCCATCATCCTCCCGGATTACAAAACGACAGGCCTCATCGATGGTCTCGAAACGGCCTTCGACTACCCGGCCCTCGACCTGCATGGTTACGGTCCGGCCAAGGCCATGGGTACGCTCCAGCCAACGCTTGCGAATGGCGTCAAGCCCACGCCCCTCGTTCCAGATACGATAATTGACCGTCCAGGCATCGGACAAGGCGGTGAACAGCATTTCAGCGTCACACTTGCAGCCCAGCTGTTTCAAAGATGTCGCCGCATAAGGCAGATCGTCGGGGAAGGTGACGACATTGGTGCCGATGCCGATTGCGATAGCAAACCGATCCTTTGCGAGAATCGAGGATTCCAGCAAAATGCCGGAGAGCTTGGCTCCGTCCACCAGCACGTCATTCGGCCATTTGAGACCAATCCCCGGCAGCATTGGCGGGCCGGATGCGGCGAAGACGGCATCCAGCGCATCGGCCAGCGAAAGGCCCGCGACGAAACCCAGCGTCGCCGCTGTTTTCATCTCATAGGATTCAATCAGGAGAAGCGTGGAAGCCAGATTGCCTTCCGGTGTAGACCAGGCGCGACCACGCCTTCCACGCCCGCTTTCCTGCCTCTTCGAAACAAGCCAGAGCTTGCCTGGATCACCAGCTGCGGCCCGTTCCAGAGCCAGCGCGTTGGTGGAGCCTACCGTCTCGAAACTTTCGAGACGGTAGGCAGCATTTTCGGCAACAGGCGAAAGCGCAAAACTCATCAATGCGTCCGCCTGCCCCGGTTTTAAAAGAACGTCTTTGCTGCGGCTTCGGCAAAACCGCCGATTGGCCCGGCAATGAAGACGTAGAAGAGCACGAAGGCGCCCGTAACGCCGAGAACGAGACGCAACTCGCCCGCGACCGGCTGGAAGCCGATGACCGGTTCATCGAACCACATCAGCTTGATCATGCGCAGATAGTAGAATGCGCCCACGACCGAAGCCACGATGCCGATGATGGCAAGCGGGTAAAGCCCGGCCTGCACGGCTGCGGCAAAGGTGTACCACTTGCCGAAAAAGCCTGCGAGCGGCGGAATGCCAGCCAGCGAAAACAGGAAGATCGTCATGATGGTCGCCAGCACCGGATTGGTACGGGAGAGACCAGCCATGTCGTCAATGTTTTCGACATTGCCATCCTTGGTACGCATGGCAAGGATGAAAGCAAAAGCGCCGAGCGTCATCGCAAGGTAAATCGCCATGTAGATGACGACACCCTTCACGCCCACAGCCGTACCGGCAGCAAGACCGACAAGAGCATAGCCCATGTGGCTGATGGACGAATATGCCATCAGGCGCTTGATGTTGCGCTGGCCGATGGCGGCGAAGGCGCCCAGCACCATCGATGCTATCGCCACGAAGATGATGACTTGCTGCCAGTCTTGCGTGACCGGAGCGAAGGCCTCCGCGACGACGCGGATGATAAGCGCCATGGCGGCCATCTTCGGAGCGGCTGCGAAATACGCCGTGACCGGCGTCGGCGAGCCTTCGTAAACGTCCGGCGTCCACATGTGGAACGGAACAGCGGAAATCTTGAACGCCAAACCGGCCAGGATGAAGACGAGGCCGAAGACGAGGCCCAGTTCACGCTCTCCGCCGGCGACTACCCTGGCGATTTCGGCAAAGCCGATATGACCGGTATAGCCGTAAACGAGCGTGATGCCGTAGAGAAGCATGCCCGAGGAAAGCGAACCCAGGACGAAGTACTTCAAGCCAGCTTCCGTCGAGCGTACGCTGTCACGATTGAACGCCGCCAGCACATAAAGCGCCAGCGATTGCAGTTCGAGGCCCAGATAAAGCGACAGCATGTTCGATGCCGACACCATCAGGAGCATGCCGAGCGTCGACAATACGATCAACACAGGGAATTCGAACTTGTCGAACTTTTCCGCCTTCGCAAAGCCGACCGACATCACCAGTGTCACGATGGAACCGATGAGAGTCAGTGTCTTCATGAAACGGCTGAAGCCGTCATTGACCAATGCATCGCCGAAAGCGTTGCCGTTGGCCGGGAACAGCAACACCAGTGCCAGTGCGCCAATCAACACCGCAACGGACAGGCCGTTGACAAGCGTGGTGGCTCTTTCGCCGGAGAACACGCCAATCATGAGCAGCGCCAAGGCGCCTACAGCAAGGAGAACCTCCGGTGCTGCAAGGGTCAGATGAGCTATCAGATCAGTCTGCATGACCTCACGCCTTTATTTTCTTATTGCGCCAGCATTGCGTTGGCGGAACCGCCAACAGCAGCGTCGTATTGTTGAACCAGAGCATTCACGGCACCAGCAGTCACATTGAAGACCGGTGTCGGATATACGCCGAAGAAGATGGTGAGTGCCACCAGCGGATAGAGAATGAGCTTCTCACGCGGGCTGAGATCCAGCAGCGCTTTCAGGCTTTCCTTGTCCAGCGCACCGAAGATCACCTTACGGTAGAGCCACAGTGCATAGCAGGCCGAGAGAATGACGCCGGAGGTTGCGAAAAGCGCCACCCACGTATTGACCCGGAACACGCCGAACAGCGTGAGGAACTCGCCGATGAAGCCGGACGTGCCCGGCAGGCCGACATTCGCCATCGTGAAGATGAGGAAGGCGACGGCATATTTCGGCATGTTGTTCACAAGGCCGCCAAAGGCTGCGATCTCGCGGGTATGCATGCGGTCGTAGATGACGCCGACGCAGAGGAAGAGCGCGCCCGACACGATGCCGTGCGACAGCATCTGGAAGATTGCGCCCTGGATGCCCTGCTCGTTGGCAGCGAAGATACCCATGGTCACGTAAGCCATGTGCGCTACCGACGAATAGGCGATCAGCTTCTTCATATCGTCCTGCACCATCGCCACCAGCGAGGTGTAGATAATCGCGACGACCGAGAGAGCGAAGATGAACGGCGCGAAATCGGCGGATGCCAGCGGGAACATCGGCAGCGAAAAACGGATGAAACCGTAACCGCCGAGCTTCAGGAGGATACCTGCCAGAATGACCGAGCCAGCCGTTGGCGCCTCAACGTGCGCATCCGGAAGCCAGGTGTGGACCGGCCACATCGGCATCTTGACGGCGAAGGACGCGAAGAATGCGAGCCATAGCCATGTCTGCATACCGGCAGGGAAGTCGTACTTCAGCAGTTCCACGATGTTCATCGTGCCTGCCTGCCAGTACATGGCCATGATGGCGATGAGCATCAGGACCGAGCCCAGCAAGGTGTAGAGGAAGAACTTCAGGCTCGCATAAACGCGGCGCTTGCCGCCCCACACGCCGATGATGATGAACATCGGGATAAGGCTTGCTTCGAAGAACACGTAGAACAGGAACAGGTCGAGCGCACAGAACACGCCGATCATGAGCGTTTCCAGAATGAGAAACGCGATCATGTATTCCTTGACGCGCTTTTCCACCGACACCCAGCTTGCGAGAATGCAGAAAGGCATCAGGAATGCCGAAAGCACCACGAACAGGACGGAAATACCGTCCACGCCCATGTGGTAGCTGATGCCGCCACCCATCCAGTCGAGCTGCTCGACCATCTGGAAACCCGGATTCGAATTATCGAAACCGGCCCAGACGACGAGCGACAGGATGAAGACAAACACCGTCGTCAGCAAAGCGACGTTGCGGATATTGCGACGCGAAGCCTCGCTGTCATCCTTGATGAGAAGGATCAGTAACGCGCCGACGAGCGGCAGAAACGTGACCGTTGAGAGAATTGGCCAGTCGGTCATCAGAAAGAGCTCCCGAGCATCATCCAGGTGACGAGCGCGGCGACGCCGATCAGCATCGCGAATGCGTAATGATAAAGGTATCCGGACTGCATCTTGACGACGCGGTTGGTGACATCGAGCACACGGGCCGACACGCCGTCCGGGCCGAAGCCGTCAATAAGCCAACTGTCGCCGCCCTTCCAGAACACGCGGCCAAGCCAGCGCGCCGGACGAACGAAGATGAAGTCGTACAGTTCGTCGAAGTACCACTTGTTCAGGAGGAACTGGTACAGGCCACGGTGACGGGCTGCGAGTTCCTTCGGCATTTCCGGCGAGCGGATATAGAATACCCAGGCGATGACGAAGCCAAGCACCATCGAAATGAACGGCGACAGCTTAACCCATAGAGGAACATGATGATATTCCTCGAGAATCTGGTTGGCAGCCGACGTAAACAACGAGCCTTTCCAGAATTCGGCATAATCGTGACCGAAGAAGTACTCCTTGAACAGGACACCGGCCAGAAGTGCGCCGATACCCAGAAGGAACAGCGGTACGAGCATGACCAGCGGCGATTCATGGGCATGATGCATGACTTCCGCCGAAGCGCGCGGCTTGCCGTGGAAGGTCATGAAAATCAGACGCCAGGAATAGAAGCTCGTGAAGAGCGCAGCCACGACCAGAAGCGTGAAGGCATAGCCACTCGCGCCGCTGTGCGAGGCGAATACGGATTCGATGATCGCATCCTTGGAGAAGAAACCGGCAGTGCCGATAAGCGTTCCCGGAACACCGAGCCCCGTCAGCGCAACCGTGCCAATGATCATCATCCAGTAGGTGGTCGGAACCACCTTGCGCAGACCGCCCATGCGGCGCATGTCCTGCTCGTCGGAAACGGCATGGATAACCGAACCGGCGCCAAGGAACAGAAGCGCCTTGAAGAAGGCGTGCGTGAACAGGTGGAAAACAGCGGCACCGTAAGCGCCGACGCCCAGCGCCGCGAACATGTAGCCGAGCTGCGAACAGGTCGAATAAGCGATGACGCGCTTGATATCGTTCTGCACCAGACCGACGGTCGCGGCGAAGAATGCCGTGGTCGCACCGATGATGGTGACGATCAGCAGAGCCGTGTGCGACAGTTCGAAGATCGGCGACATGCGCGCAACCATGAACACGCCGGCGGTGACCATGGTGGCGGCGTGAATGAGCGCCGAAACCGGGGTCGGGCCTTCCATGGCGTCAGGAAGCCAGGTGTGAAGCAGGAACTGCGCCGACTTGCCCATCGCGCCCATGAAGAGCAGCAGGCAGGTAATCGTGATCGCACCCT
Organism: Ochrobactrum sp. CM-21-5; assembly: GCF_014253075.1. Lineage (GTDB taxonomy): Bacteria > Pseudomonadota > Alphaproteobacteria > Rhizobiales > Rhizobiaceae > Brucella. The sequence goes on along the minus strand of NZ_JACLZJ010000001.1, from coordinate 1,254,149 downwards.
GCTTGTCCAATTGATAGCCAAGGAAATTCAGGACTACCTGATTGGCGTCGCTCGCACCTTCCGCCGGGAGATAGTTGGCGGCGGCGGCAAAGATGGTGTTGTAATCAACCGACTGGAACAGGGCGAACACGCCGAAGATGCCGAGCAGAAAGCCGAAGTCACCAACACGGTTGACGACGAAGGCCTTCATGGCGGCGGCATTGGCCGAAGGCTTCTTGAACCAGAAACCGATCAGAAGATAGGAAGCCAGGCCCACGCCTTCCCAGCCGAAGAACATCTGAATGAGATTGTCCGACGTCACCAGCATGAGCATGGCGAAGGTGAAGAGCGACAGATAGGCGAAGAAGCGCGGACGGTTCGGATCGTGGTGCATATATCCGATCGAATAGATATGCACGAGTGCCGAAACCGAATTCACGACCACCAGCATGACACCGGTCAGCGTATCGATGCGCAACGCCCAGTCGAAAGACAGCGTGCCCGACGTGACCCAATGAAGAACCGGGATACGAACGGTTTCAGCATCATGGCCCATCGGGATCTGGAAGAAGACCACCCACGAGAGGAGCGCAACGATGACCATGAAGCCGGAAGTGATGTATTCACTCGCTTTGGCTCCGATCTGATTGCCGAAAAGACCGGCAATCAGGAAGCCGAAAAGCGGAAGGAAGACGATCGCGTAGTAGAGCATTTGCCCGTCAACCTTTCATAACATTGACGTCTTCCACCGCGATGGAACCGCGATTACGGAAGAAAACAACGAGAATTGCCAGACCGATAGCGGCTTCAGCAGCCGCAACAGTCAGTACGAAAAGGGCGAAGACCTGCCCGACCATATCGCCGAGCACGGATGAAAACGCCACGAAGTTGAGATTGACCGAGAGAAGGATCAATTCGATCGACATCAGGATGACGATGACGTTCTTGCGGTTCAAAAAGATACCGAAGACGCCAAGCGTGAACAGGATGGCCGAAACGGTCAGATAGTGAGCGATACCGATTTCCATATGCTTGTCCTCAGATCCCTTTGCCCGTTTCGACTTTTCTGATCTCGATCGCGGTTTCCGGCGTGCGCGCAACCTGGACCGGGATGGACTGGCGCTTGACGTTCGGCTTGTGCCGCAGCGTCAGAACGATAGCGCCGATCATCGCAACCAGAAGGACGAGGCCTGCGATCTGGAAGTAAAAGACGTAAGTCGTATAAAGAATGTCACCGAGCGCTGCGGTGTTGGATCGCTCGGCCAGATCGGGGATCGGCACGATGCCCTGCCCCAGCTTCGGCGTGAAGATGTGGCTCGCGAACACGAAGATCAATTCGCCCAGCAGGATGAGCCCCACCAGAGCGCCGACCGGCGCATATTGCAGTGCGCCGCGCTTCAGTTCCGCAAAATCCACATCAAGCATCATGACGACGAAGAGGAAGAGCACCGCCACAGCGCCGACATAAACGACGAGCAGGATCATGGCGAGGAACTCGGCCCCCGTCAGCAGGAACAAAGCCGCCGCATTGAAGAATGTGAGGATCAGAAACAGCACCGAATGCACGGGGTTGCGCGCCGCAATCACCATGAACGCACTGGCGATCATGATAAAGGCGAACAGATAGAAGAACGCTGCCGCAATACCTGTTAGCATGGGGAACCCCCAACACCTTTCCGTGAGCAAAGCCTTATTGCCTTGCCCGCTTTATTCTTTGTTTGCCGCGAGAAACTCGCGAAACCCGAATTCCAGCGGCAAGCCGGGTCTCCCCACCTTGCCGCCAATTTTAAAACCTCGGCAGCCGGAACAAAATTCCGGCTGTTACCGATCAGCGATACGGCGCATCCAGCGCAATATTGCGCGCGATTTCGCGTTCCCAGCGGTCGCCATTAGCAAGGAGCTTTTCCTTGTCGTAGTAAAGCTCTTCACGCGTTTCGGTCGCGAACTCGAAGTTCGGACCTTCAACGATGGCATCCACCGGGCAGGCTTCCTGACAGAAGCCGCAATAGATGCACTTCACCATGTCGATGTCGTAACGCACCGTGCGGCGCGTGCCGTCGTTGCGGCGCGGACCAGCCTCGATGGTGATGGCCTGCGCCGGGCAAATCGCCTCGCAAAGCTTGCAGGCGATGCAGCGTTCTTCACCGTTGGGATAACGGCGCAGCGCATGCTCGCCACGGAAGCGCGGCGAAACCGGGCCTTTTTCATGCGGATAGTTCAGTGTCGCCTTGGGCGCAAAGAACTGACGCATGGAAAGGAAGAAAGCCGCGACGAATTCCTTGAGAAGGAGCGATTTGGCCGCTTGTGCGATTGAAGCCATTCTTATTACTCCTTACGCCAGACCGAAGACTTTGAGGAAGGTTGCCGTGGCGACAACCATGAACAGCGAGATCGGCAGGAACACTTTCCAGCCCAGACGCATCAGCTGGTCGTAACGGTAGCGCGGGACGATTGCCTTCGCCATGGCGAACAGGAAGAAGCAGAAGCACAGCTTCAGCATGAACCAGATGATGCCCGGCACCCAGCTGAGGAACCACACATCAACCGGAGGCAGCCAGCCGCCGAGGAACAGGATGGTCATCAGGGCGCACATCAGCGTAATCGCCACATACTCGCCGAGGAAGAACAGCAGAAACGGCGTGGACGAATATTCGATCATGTGACCGGCCACGAGTTCCGATTCCGCTTCGACCAGATCGAAAGGCGGGCGGTTCGTTTCAGCAAGAGCCGAGATATAGAAGATCACGAACATCGGAAACAGGCTGAGCCAGTTCCAGTCGAGGAACGAACCCGGCAGGCCCAGCATGGTGCCAAGTCCGGTATTCTGCGACAGAACGATGTCGGTGAGATTGAGCGAGCCAACCGTCAGCAGCACCGTGACGATCACGAAGCCGATGGACACTTCATAGGAAACCATCTGGGCGGCAGAACGAAGCGCGCCGAGGAACGGATACTTCGAGTTGGACGCCCAGCCGCCCATGATGACGCCATAAACTTCAAGCGAAGAAATGGCGAAGATGTAGAGAATGCCGACGTTGATATTGGCGATTGCCCAGCCTTCGCTGACCGGAATGACCGCCCATGTCGCCAGCGCCAGAACCGCCGAAACGAACGGAGCCAGCAGGAACACGCCCTTGTTGGCGCCCGACGGGATGATCGGTTCCTTGAAAACGAATTTGAACAAGTCGGCAAAAGCCTGGAACAGACCCCAGGGGCCGACCACGTTCGGGCCGCGGCGAAGCTGTACCGCCGCCCAGATCTTGCGATCCGCATAAAGCAGGTATGCCACGACAATCAGCAATACGACGAGCAGAACGACCGACTTCAGCGCTATGATCAGCGCGGGCAAGACGTAAGCTGCAAAAATTCCGTCCATTTTTCCGTCTCTCTCTCGCCTTACTCGGCTGCCTGGCTGAAGCTGCCTGCCGCAAGCGCCGAGCACTCTGCCATGACGGCGGAAGCGCGGGCGATCGGGTTCGTGAGGTAAAAATCCTTGACCGGGGAAACGAACGCGTCGCTGCCCGGATTGGAAGCCTTGCCTGCCAGCGCGACGAGATCGTCGGCGGAAGCAGGTGTAATGGTGTCGATAGCCATCATATGCGGGTAGTCCGCATAGAGCTTCGCGCGAAGCTGCGACAGCGAGTCGAACGGCAGGCGCTTGCCCAGGCTGTCGGAAAGAGCGCGCAGGATCGCCCAGTCTTCCTTAGCCTCGCCCGGTGCGAAACCGGCGCGGTTGCCGAGCTGCACGCGGCCTTCGGTGTTGAGCCATGTGCCCGACTTTTCCGTATAGGCTGCGCCCGGCAGAATGACGTCTGCGACATGCGCACCGGCATCGCCGTGCGTGCCGATGTACACCACGAAGCTCGAACCCTTGGCGGTCATGTCGAGTTCGTCTGCACCGAGCAGGAACACGACATCAAGCTTGCCCAGCATATCACGGGCCGGCTTGCCGCCCTCGCCCGGCACGAAGCCGAGGTCCAGAGCGCCGACGCGCGAAGCTGCGGTATGCAGAACGGAGAAGCCGTTCCATTCGTCCTTGATCGCACCGACATCCTGCGCAAGCTTGGCGGCGGTCGAAAGAACCGCACGGCCATTATCGCCGGTGAGCGCGCCCTGACCGATGATGATCAGCGGACGTTCGGCCTTGGCCAGCACGTCGCGGAATGCGTGTTTGCCAGCGGCAACGGCTGCGAGCGTGTCTGCGCCTGCGCCCAGATACTCGTAGTCGTAACGCAGCTCAGTCTGTTCGCCAATCAGCGCGACCGGGAACGGCCCCATGCGCTGGCGCTTGCGAATGCGTGCATTCAGAACTGCGGCTTCGATCCGCGGATTGGAACCGATGATGAGCAAAGCATCAGCGTTTTCAATGCCTTCGATCGAAGTGTTGAAAAGGTAGGTTGCACGACCGAGCGCCGGATCGAGGCTCACGCCATCCTGACGGCTGTCGATATTGGCGGAGCCGAGCGAGCCCATCAGGGTCTTCAGCGCATAGATTTCTTCGACCGAAGCCAGATCGCCGGCAACAGCGCCTATTCTGTCGGCCGGTGTTGCCGAAACCCTGGCAGCGATTGCTGCGAAAGCTTCAGGCCACGACGCCGCGACCAGGCGGCCATCCTTGCGCACATATGGACGGTCGAGGCGCTGCGTGCGCAGACCGTCCCAGATGAAGCGGGTCTTGTCGGAAATCCACTCTTCGTTGACGTGTTCATTGATGCGCGGCATGACGCGCATCACTTCACGGCCACGGGTGTCAACGCGGATGTTGGAACCGACCGCATCCATCACGTCGATGGTTTCGGTCTTGTTCAATTCCCACGGACGCGCCTGGAAAGCGTAAGGACGCGAGGTCAGAGCGCCGACCGGGCACAAGTCGATGACATTGCCCTGAAGTTCCGAGGTCATGGCGCGTTCGAGATAGGTGGTGATCTCGGCGTCTTCGCCGCGACCGATCAGACCCAGCTCGGAAATGCCGGCCACTTCGGTCGTGAAGCGGACGCAGCGCGTGCAGTGGATGCAGCGCGTCATGACCGTCTTGACGAGCGGACCGATATATTTGTTCTCGACAGCGCGCTTGTTCTCGCGATAGCGCGAACCGTCCGTGCCGAAGGCCATCGCCTGATCCTGCAAGTCGCACTCGCCGCCCTGATCGCAGATCGGGCAATCCAGCGGGTGGTTGATGAGCAGGAATTCCATCACACCTTCGCGGGCCTTCTTGACCATCGGCGTGTTGGTGAAGATTTCGGGCGCTTCGCCGTTCGGACCGGGACGCAGGTCGCGCACGCCCATGGCGCAGGATGCCGCCGGCTTCGGCGGTCCGCCTTTTACTTCAACCAGACACATACGGCAGTTTCCGGCGATGGAAAGCCGTTCGTGGAAACAAAAACGCGGCACTTCCGCGCCTGCGGCTTCGGCAGCCTGAAGGAGCGTATAGTGATCGGGAATTTCGATCTCTGTGCCGTCAACCTTGATCTTTGCCATCGCTTTTCCAAACCTGCGGCTCATGCCGCATATTCTAGATGTCAGACTTCCAGACCTGCCTGCCAGGCAAGTCTCACAACTTGTTCAGCCCGCTTATTCCGCTGCTTCCAGACGAATGTTGCGGCTCTGAACGGCGTTGCGTGTATATTCATCGATACGCTTTTCAATTTCCGGACGGAAATTGCGGATCAGGCCCTGAATAGGCCATGCAGCCGCATCACCAAGCGCGCAGATCGTGTGACCTTCAATCTGCTTGGTGACGTCGAACAGCATGTCGATCTCACGCTTCTGCGCGTTGCCCTTGACCATGCGTTCCATCACGCGCCACATCCAGCCCGTACCTTCACGGCATGGTGTGCACTGACCGCAGCTTTCGTGCTTGAAGAACGCCGCAAGACGCGCAATCGCCTTGATGATGTCGGTGGACTTGTCCATGACGATCACGCCGCCGGTACCGAACGAAGATTTAACTTCGCGCATGCCGTCGAAATCCATCACGGCATCCATCATGTCCTCTGCCTTGACGACAGGGCAGGATGCGCCGCCGGGAATGACCCCGAGAAGATTATCCCAGCCGCCGCGGATGCCGCCAGCGTGCTTCTCGATCAGTTCGCGGAAGGTAATGCCCAGACCTTCTTCCACGGTGCACGGCGTATTCACATGACCGGAAATCTGGAACAGCTTGGTGCCGACATTGTTCGGACGGCCAATGGACGAGAACCATGCTCCGCCGCGACGCAGAATTGTCGGCGCAACCGCGATCGATTCAACGTTGTTGACCGTGGTCGGGCAGCCATAGAGGCCCATGTTCGCAGGGAACGGCGGCTTCAGACGCGGCTGGCCCTTCTTGCCTTCAAGGCTTTCCAGCAGCGCTGTTTCCTCGCCGCAGATGTAAGCGCCCGCGCCGTGATGCAGGAATATGTCCATATCCCAGCCGCACTTGTTGTCCTTGCCGAGAAGGCCGGCATCGTAGCATTCATCAATCGCCGCCTGAAGCGCTTCACGCTCGCGCATGAATTCGCCGCGCAGATAGATGTAAGCGGTATGCGCACCCATGGCGCAACCGGCGATCACGCAGCCTTCGATCAGCGTGTGCGGATCGTGGCGCAGAATTTCGCGGTCCTTACAGGTGCCCGGCTCGGATTCGTCGGCATTGACGACGAGATAATGCGGACGTCCATCGCTCTGTTTGGGCATGAACGACCACTTGAGGCCGGTCGGGAAGCCAGCGCCGCCGCGGCCACGCAAACCGGACGCCTTCATCTCGTCGATGATCCAGTCACGGCCCTTGTCGATGAAGCCCTTGGTGTTGTCCCAATGGCCGCGCGACATCGCGCCCTTCAAGGACTGGTCCTTGAAGCCATAAATATTGGTGAAGATGCGATCTTTATCAGCCAGCATGTCTCACCTGTTTCCGTTCGTGTTAGTCACAATATACGACCTTGGCGGGAGGCTCATCATACCGGCTTCTTTCCGAATACCTTGATGTATTCCTCGACACCGCCCTTGGCCAAAGCCTTGGCTTGCTTCACCCAGTCTTCACGGTCGATGCGACCGTGGAAACTCAGATAACCGTCAACCCATTCGCGCTCGGCCTTCTTCCAGGAAGCGACCTGTCTGAAAGTGAAGATACCAAGCTCGTGCAAGGTGGCTTCGATCTTCGGGCCGACGCCTGAAATAAGCTTCAGATCGTCAGCCGCTTCCGGGCGTTCCATGGCAGCCGGGCGGTTCTTGTCATCGAGCTTGAAGTCCTGCTTTGCCTCGACCGACGCAGCCTTTTCCTTCGCATTCGACACCTTGACGTCAGACGGCGTCTTGAGGGCTGGCGCGGTTTCAGGCGCGTTGGTTACAGGCTTGGCGGCATTGGACGGCGCGACGGTTTCGGCCTCAGCCTTCGCTTTGGCTTCCGCCTCGGCCTTGGCCTTGGCAGCGGCGGCGTCGGATGCCTTGCGGGTTTCCAGGCCGATCTTCTTGTAGTCCAGATCTTCCGTCAGCGACGTCAGGCCGTTGATCGGCTCGGACGTCACCCGGTCGTTCTGCGGACCCGGCTTAACCGCATCACCCTTCCCTGCTTCGAAAGCGTCGATGATTTCGGCAAGGCGTTCCGGCGTCAGGTCTTCATAAGCATCCTTGAAGATCATGACCATCGGTGCGTTGACGCACGCGCCCTGACATTCCACCTCTTCCCACGACAGCGTGCCTTCGGCATTCAGTTCGAAAGGATCGTGGTGGATTTTGTGGCGGCAGACATCCATCAGCGCCTCCGAGCCGCGCAGCATGCACGGCGTGGTTCCGCAAACCTGAATGTGGGCACGCGTACCGACCGGCTTGAGCTGGAACTGCGTATAGAAGGTTGCGACTTCCAAAACGCGGATCAGCGGCATGTCGAGCATTGCAGCAACATGCTCGATGGCAGCCTTCGTGACCCAGCCATCCTGCTCCTGCGCACGCATGAGCAGCGGAATGACGGCCGACTGCTGGCGGCCTTCCGGGTATTTTGCAATCGTCTTGTGCGCCCAGGCCTCATTTTCCGCGTTGAACGCGAAACCAGCCGGCTGGACGGCATCATCTGCGAGACGGCGAACGGACATCAGCGGTCAACCTCACCAAACACAATATCAAGCGAGCCAAGGATTGCCGACACGTCGGCCAGCATGTGGCCGCGGCACAGGAAATCCATAGCCTGAAGATGGGCAAAGCCCGGGGCGCGCAGCTTGCAGCGATAAGGCTTGTTGGAGCCGTCCGAAACGAGGAAGACGCCAAATTCACCCTTCGGGGCTTCGACTGCTGCATAAACTTCACCGGCAGGCACATGGTAGCCTTCCGTGTAAAGCTTGAAGTGATGGATGAGCGCTTCCATCGAGCGCTTCATCTCGCCGCGCTTCGGCGGCACAATCTTGTTGTCGGTGTTGGAGACCGGGCCGACGCGTTCCTTGCCGAGAAGCTGGTCAACGCACTGACGCATGATGCGCGCCGACTGGCGCATTTCTTCCATGCGGATCAGGTAACGGTCATAGCAATCGCCGTTCTTGCCGATCGGAATATCGAATTCCATCTCGCTATAGCACTCATAAGGCTGCGACTTGCGCAGATCCCATGCAGCGCCAGAGCCGCGAACCATGACGCCCGAGAAGCCCCATGCCCACGCATCTTCCAGCGAAACTACGCCGATATCGACGTTGCGCTGCTTGAAAATGCGGTTCGGCGTGATGAGATCGTCGAGATTCTTCAGTGTGGTGTGGAACGGGTCGATCCACTTGCCGATATCTTCGATAAGCTGGTCAGGCAGGTCCTGGTGAACGCCGCCCGGACGGAAGTAAGCCGCGTGCATACGCGCGCCGCAGGCGCGTTCATAGAACACCATCAGCTTTTCGCGCTCCTCGAAGCCCCAGAGCGGCGGCGTCAGCGCGCCAACGTCCATGGCCTGCGTGGTCACGTTCAGCAAATGATTGAGGATACGGCCGATTTCCGAAAACAGAACGCGGATAAGCTGGCCGCGCTTCGGCACGTCGATACCCAGAAGGCGTTCGACAGCGAGCGCATAGGCGTGTTCCTGATTCATCGGCGCCACGTAATCGAGGCGATCGAGATAAGGCAAAGCCTGGAGGTAAGTCTTGGCCTCCATCAGCTTCTCGGTGCCGCGATGCAGCAGACCGATATGCGGATCGACGCGCTCGACGACTTCACCGTCGAGTTCAAGCACCAGACGCAGCACGCCGTGCGCCGCAGGGTGCTGCGGACCGAAGTTGATATTAAAATTGCGGACCTGAGTCTCAGCCATGTTCAGCTTCCTGTTTGGCTGCAAGAGCCGCCAAAAACTCCTCGCCGGTCATCCGGTGGGTGTCGTTGGCAAAATCGTAATTCGCAGGCTTGTTATCGATGAAGATTTCTTCAGCGAAATGGAACTGTTCGGGTGCAGTGAACGCCTGCATCGAAACCATCGTCATTCCGTCATGCACACCGCGCCAGAACAGCGAGGAACCGCATCTGGAACAGAACAGACGTTCGCCCCATTCCGAAGACTGGTAGGCGCTCAGCGCGGATTCGTTCTCGATCTCGACTGAAGTGCCGCAATTGACGGCCATGAAAGCGCCGCCCGACCACCGCCGGCACATGCCGCAATGACAGACATCCATTTCCATCTTGGCCGGAGAAGCAGTGAACTTCACTTCTCCGCAAAGACATTGACCATTCAATCTTTCGCCAGCGCCCATGATGCAACCTCAGTTCGCCTTGGCTTTCTCATCGCCCGGCAGAACGTAATCCGTCCCTTCCCATGGCGAGAGAAAATCGAAATTGCGGAATTCCTGACGCAGTTCCACGGGCTGGTAGACAACACGCTTCAGCTCGTCGCTGTAGCGCACTTCCACAAAGCCCGTCAGCGGAAAATCCTTGCGCAGCGGATGGCCTTCGAAACCATAGTCCGTCAAGATGCGGCGCAGGTCCGGATGGCCGGAGAACAACACGCCATACATGTCGTAAGCCTCGCGTTCAAACCATTCAGCGCCGACATAGACCGCGACCGCCGAAGGCACCAGCGTGTCTTCATCAGCCTGAACCTTGACGCGGATGCGATGATTCTGGCGCGGAGAAAGAAGCTGGTAAACGACATCGAAGCGCTTTGCGCGCTGCGGATAGTCAACGCCGGAAATGTCCGTCAGATTGATGAACTGGCACTGCACATCGTCACGCAGGAAAGTCAGAACGCTGATGAGGCTCGCCACCGGAACACTGAGCGTCAGCTCGCCATAGGCCAGCTTCGTCTCTTCGATAGCATCGCCGAGACGTTCCTTGATATAACCGGAAAGTTCACCGAGAGCTTCTTCGCTCATATCCTTAACTTCCTTTTTTAGAACTCGCCCTGCCCTTGGGAGCCCCTTTCGGGGGATGGCAGCCGACCCCTAACAAACCTTGGCTGGCGCAAACCGGTTCCGAAAACCGGATCAGCGCTCGATCGTACCCGTGCGGCGGATCTTCTTCTGAAGGAGAAGAATGCCGTAAAGCAGCGCTTCTGCAGTGGGCGGGCAGCCCGGCACGTAAATATCGACCGGAACCACACGATCGCAGCCGCGCACCACCGAATAGGAATAGTGATAGTAGCCGCCACCATTGGCGCAGGAACCCATCGAAATCACATAGCGCGGCTCGGGCATCTGGTCGTAGACCTTGCGCAGAGCAGGCGCCATCTTGTTGGTCAGCGTACCTGCGACGATCATTACGTCGGACTGACGGGGAGAAGCGCGCGGCGCAATGCCGAAACGTTCGGCGTCATAACGCGGCATGGAAATGTGCATCATTTCCACGGCGCAGCATGCCAGACCGAAGGTCATCCACATCAGCGAGCCGGTGCGCGCCCAGGTGATCAGCGCGTCAGCCGACGTGACGATAAAGCCCTTGTCGGACAATTCGCTGTTCAGATCGTTGAAGAATGCATCGTCTGAACCGACAGGCTTGCCCGTACGCGGGTCGAGGATACCCTTCGGCTGCGGAGCCACGAGCGTCGTATTGGCTGTGGTCAATCCCATTCCAGCGCTCCCTTCTTCCATTCATAAATGAAGCCGATGGTCAAAACACCAAGGAAGACCATCATCGACAGGAAACCGAACCAGCCGATATCACTGAAGGACACGGCCCACGGGAACAGGAAGGCGACTTCAAGATCGAAGATGATGAAAAGAATCGACACCAGATAGAAACGGATGTCGAACTTCATGCGCGCATCGTCGAAGGCGTTGAAGCCGCACTCGTAAGCGGAAAGCTTTTCCGGGTCGGGCTGTCTATAGGCGACAAGGAACGGCGCAACCAGAAGGGCTACGCCAATTACAATCGCTATGCCGAGAAAAATTACAATCGGCAGGTAGGAACTTAAAAGCTCGTTCATGATCCTTTATCCGGCTTGAATACGAGGCTGCGCCGCCTGTCATAAGCTTTTTGAAGCTCACGGCCATGCGACACATTGCATCTCTTGCAACCCCGTCGCCCCAAGCAGCTTCAAAAGGCATGCCGTGCGAACTTAAGCGCTTTCGCCGGGACGGTTAGCGCAGCGAGCGCACAAGCGCAACCCCTCCGGCATTATCTGATGGGCATAGCCGGGCCAACACGCTCAACAAGAGACCGTATCGGGCCTGCATAGCTCATCTAAACCCCGTATAGCATGAAAAGATCATAATTTCGTGAGGAAATGTCGCGCACGCCTCCCCGACCGGCACGAGCAAAGAGAATCATTTGCAAGCGGCTTCTTGCCCGCAACCTCCTCTTTCTATAGCTCCCGAAACGGCAAGCCACGGGGCGCGGCGCAATCTTGCGGCTCGGCAGAATAAAACACCGGCGAAAACCCTTCGCCGGTCAACCACCCTGCCCCTCCATCCCGGGCGTGGAAAAATTCATTCGTCGCAAGCACCAAATCCGAAATGGAAACATCCAACGGTCGAAAGCCGCGCCAAGGCATGCCTTCAGATCGATCATTCTCTCTCTATCATTAGACACGTTGCAGGCCAGACAGACCGAAGGGAGGTTACGCATGGGTGCATATCTACTCGCCGGCGGCGACCTCATCGTCATCGCGGCAATTATTTTGTCGGTCGCCTACCTGTCCTGGAAGCAATTCTCCAAATAGCGAGAATCAAACCGTGACTTCAATCCGCGCTTCTCCGCACGCGATGCATCCGTTCGGCGCAGAGTCGCGATGAGCACGCAGCCTTCCGGCGCAAACATGAAAACAGCGGCAACAGATTTATATGCTGGGCATGTGAAACGCGGCCAGCGCCACTTTCATATCAACGTCTAATCTTTTGATTTGTTGAAAGGAAAGTGGCGCGAGTGACGGGGCTCGAACCCGCGACCTCCGGCGTGACAGGCCGGCACTCTAACCAACTGAGCTACACCCGCGCATTTCTCGATCAGCCTTGCGACTGCATCGCTACCGGCGTTTCCGTCCGGTGTGAGCGGTCGTTTAAGGGGTTCTCGAACAAGTGTCAAGCAAGTGTTTCGGGAAGAATTGCGATATTGAAGAATTCATGCACAGACCTTTCTGCGCATCGTCAAAAACAGCAAATCAAGACAGGAAAAAAGTGCTATAAGCACGCGGTCAGCGCCACTTTCGTGTCAACATCTAATCTTTTGATTTGTTGAGAGGAAAGTGGCGCGAGTGACGGGGCTCGAACCCGCGACCTCCGGCGTGACAGGCCGGCACTCTAACCAACTGAGCTACACCCGCGCATTTCTCGATCAGCCTTGCGGCTGCATCGTTACCGGCGTTTCCGTCCGGTGTGAGCGGTCGTTTAAGGGGTTCTCAAACAAGTGTCAAGCAAGTGGCTCACAGAAAGGGTAAAAATCTTCAGTTTGGGGAAAAGTCTCTTATTTTCCGTGGTTTTGACCGCCCAATATCGGCTGACGGCTGCTGTTGACGCCCCAGCCTTGAACAACACGCTTCACAATTATGGAATCATGTCCTCATCCACGACCGAATCCGTTTCATCCCTCAACGATCACGTGCGCTGTGTCCCTGTTTAAGCAAGAAGGTTGATCCTTGCGAAAACAGACGCCTCTATTATGTGGCATCGATTTTTCTGGTGGCGAATGCAATTGTTCGTGCAAGTCGCTATTTTTCCACTTGCACTTAGCGAACGAATTGCCTAAACGGCTCTCACGACGGCTGGCGAAACAGTCGGGCGATTAGCTCAGTTGGTAGAGCGCTTCGTTTACACCGAAGATGTCGGGAGTTCGAGTCTCTCATCGCCCACCATATTTCCCCTTTAAAATCAATGATATTGCAATTTTGTTGATATAGTTCGAAGCTGGGACGTTTGCGCGCTCAATTCGTACAATTGCCGACAATACGACCTCACCGTTCCGATTCCCGTCGATAGCGTGTTGCCGAACCGATCCGTCAGGCTTTACTCTGTTCACAGAGATCGAGAGGAAGGGGACGGACATGTCGTTTCGATTCAGATGGTTGTCAGCGGCCTTTACTGCACTTTCGCTTGTGATCTTCTTGTCCTTGCCGGTCTCCGCTGCCGACATGCGGCGGATAGAGACCACGGAGCAAAGCGACTATTTCGGCTTCGATCTTCGCACCGAAAAGAATGCCACGCTCGACCAGTGCAAAAGCAGCTGCCTTGGCGACAAGGCCTGCCGCGCCTTCACTTATAATGTGAAGGCCAAATGGTGCTTTCTGAAATCCGATTTCAACAAGCTCAATGCCTCCACCGGCTCCATCGCGGGCAAGGTCGTTACCGACACCGCCCAACCGGATATCGGCGCACCGCCTGCCCTCACCTTTTTCACAGACAATCTCGTCGATGAAGCGCGCAAGTTACGAACAGAGTTGATCGCCAGCGACGGCAGCGAAGGGCTGAACACGCTCAAGGCACAAGCCGCAGCAGCGCTTGCCAACAGCGATCCGCGTACCGCCATGCAGAAGTTTGGGAGCGCAGTCGGCGCGTCGCCTGACGACAGCGCGCTGTGGACAGGGCTTGCCTATGCGGTGATCGCCATCGAGCCATCCAACGGACAGGAAAAATCCAAGTTTCAGCGCGATGCGACATCCGCCGCCTGGAATGCTTACCAGACCTCGCGCACGCAGGCCGGGCGCGCCGATTCTCTGGCAGCGATGGCACAAGCACTGGATCGCCGCGAACTCTCACGCCCAGCCCTGCAAGCCTACGAAGCGAGCCTTGATCTCATCAATTCGGCGTCGGTTCGCGCTGCCTATGAAGATTTGAAAGCGCGCAAGGGCTTCCGCATCATCGACAATACCGTCGACAACGACAATGCCTCTCCGCGCATCTGTGCCCAGTTTTCCGAGGAACTGGTGAAATCAGGTGTCGATTACGCCAGTTTTATCAAGATCGATAACGCCACTCCGCAGGCCATCGAAGCGAAGGACCGCCAGATCTGCGTTGAAGGGCTGCAGCATGGCCGTCACTACAATGTGACGTTCCGGCAGGGCCTGCCTGCCGCCATCGGCGAAACCTTGCCCGCTCCGGTCAATCTGTCGATCTATGTGCAGGACCGCGCGCCGTCCGTGCGTTTCACCGGCGACAGTTTTGTTCTTCCCGCCAAGGCGCGACGAGGCATTCCGTTGGTCAGCGTCAATATGGATGCGGCCAAGGTCAAGCTTTACCGCGTGGGCGACCGGTCGCTGGCCCAGCTTCTTTCCGGCTTCCAGTTCCTGCGCCAGCTCGACAGCTATGACATCAGCACGGTTTCCGACCAGCTGGGCGCTCCGGTCTGGGAAGGCGAGATCGATACGGCAGGCAATGAACTCAACAAGGAGGTAACAACCAGCTTCCCCGTTGACGAGGCACTGCCCAAGCGCCAGCCGGGGGTCTATGTGCTGACCGCCGAACCCTTGGTCAGCAAGGGCGAGGATTACGGCACAAAGGCGACGCAATGGTTTGTCGTCTCCGATATCGGCCTTTCAACTTATACCGGGCAAGATGGCATCAGTGTCTTCGCCCGTTCGCTAGAAACCGCCACGCCGATTTCCGGCGTCAAGCTGACGCTGCTCGCCCGCAACAACGAAGTGCTGGGCGAAGCGACCACTGACAGCGAAGGTCGCGCGAAATTCACACCCGGCCTCACACGCGGCACAGGCGGCATGGTGCCTGCTGTGATGATGGCCAATCAGGGCGACGACGATTTCGTCTTCCTCGACATGACGCGCTCCGGCTTCGATCTTTCCGATCGCGGCGTCACCGGACGCGCCGCGCCCAAGGCTCTGGATGTCTATGCCTGGACAGAGCGCGGCATCTATCGCGCGGGTGAAGTGGTGCACACGGCGGCGCTTGCCCGTGACGATAAGTCAGCCGCCGTCGACAATCTGCCGCTGACCTTTATCTTCACGCGTCCTGACGGCGTGGAGGACCGCCGTCTCGTCTCCGACAGTTCCAAGGCAGGCGGGCATTCAGTCGACCTGACACTTCCGGCAAACGCCATGCGCGGCACATGGAATGTGTCGATCCATACGGACCCGAAACAGCCTGCCATCACCTCACAGATGTTTCTGGTCGAGGATTTCGTGCCGGACCGCATTGAATTCGACCTGAGTGCCGACAAGACCGAAATTTCCGCTGGCGAAACAGCCAATGTCACGGTCGATGGCCGGTTCCTCTACGGTGCGCCCGCCGCCGGTCTGGCGCTTGAAGGGGAAGTGACGCTTTCCACGACACGCAACTGGGACCGTTTCAAGGGCTATTATTTCGGGCTCGTCGATGAGGATCAGGGTGAAGCCTCGCGCCTGCCCCTCGATAACCTGCCGAATGTCGGCGATGACGGCAAGGCGTCCATTCCCGTCGCAATCGATGAACTGCCGTCCACGACGCGGCTGATCAATGCCGCGGTCACCGTGCGCATGCGCGAAAGCGGCGGTCGTGCCGTGGAACGCAAACTGGACGTTGCCGTGCGCCCCGAAGGCGACATGATCGGCATCAAGCCGGAATTTTCCGGAGATTCGGTTGCGCAGGGTGGCACGGCGAATTTCACCGTCATTGCCTCCGACAACAAGGGCATACGAAAAACGCTGGACGGTGCGGTCTGGTCGCTCGTCAAGATCGAGCGCAATTATCAGTGGTATCGTAACGGGAATAGCTGGAACTACGAGCCGGTGACGTTCACCAAGGCTGTTGCCGATGGCAAGATCGACCTGAAAAGCGATGCCGAAGCGCAGATTTCAGCGCCAGTGGACTGGGGCCGCTATCGTCTTGAAATCGAGACAGCAGACGCGTCCGGCCCAGCCACGAGCTACGAGTTCGATGCGGGCTGGTATGTGGCCGCCACGTCGACGGAAACACCGGACGGCCTCGAAATCGCGCTCGACAAGGACCATTATGTGGCAGGCGAAACGGCGAAGTTGCAGGTCTCGCCACGCTTTGCCGGAGAATTGCTCGTCACCATCGGCGCGGAAAAGCTCATCAAGACTATCACCGCCAGTGTGCCGGAAGGTGGCACCACGATCGATATTCCGGTTGACGAGGATTGGGGCGCAGGCGCCTATGTCACCGCCACGCTCTATCGCCCCGGCGATGCCGAGCAAAGCCGCATGCCTTCCCGCGCCATCGGCCTCAAATGGCTGAAGGTCGATCCCGCCGACAAGCAATTGTCCGTTAAGGTGACGCCGCCGGAAAAGATTGCGCCACGCGGCAGGCTTTCCATTCCCGTTGCCGTTGAGAATGCGGGTGGTGAGCAGGCCTATGTCATGGTTGCGGCTGTGGATGTCGGCATTCTCAACCTCACCCGCTACCAACCGCCGAACCCGGAAAACTGGTTCTTCGGCCAACGCCAGCTCGGGCTTGAACTGCGAGACATGTATGGTCGTCTGATTGACGGGTCTCTCGGCGTCAGCGGCAAACTGCGCACCGGCGGCGATGGCGGCAATATGGCTGCAGAAGGCAGTCCGCCCACCGAAAAACTGGTTGCGCTTTTCTCCGGCCCCGTCGAACTCGACGACGACGGCAAGGCGACCGTAGATTTCGATGTTCCACAGTTCAACGGCACCGTGCGCGTGATGGCGGTCGCCTGGACCAAGAAGGCCGTCGGCCATGCCACAAGCGATGTGATCGTGCGCGATCCCGTCGTCGTTACTGCTGGTCTGCCGCGCTTCATGGCGCCCGGCGATCAGGCGACGATGCGTCTGGACATCACCAACACGGATGCGCCGGACGGCGATTATCGGCTGAGCGTCGAGACGACGGATAATCTCGGCACGGAAACCGGCTCCTATCCCGACACGCTCACGCTTGTTGGCGGCAAGCGGCAGTCGATCACGGTACCGCTGTCCGCACAGACTACCGGACAGGGCAGCGTCACCATTCGCCTTGCCAATGATAGTGGTATTGCCGTCGAGAAAAATCTGGCTCTGCCGGTACGTCCGGTCGACCTGCCAGTCACGACGCGCCACGTGGTCAACCTTGCCGCTAATGGTGGAAGCCTCAAAATCGATGGCGAGCTTTTGTCACAAAGTCTGCTTGATGGCGCTCATGTCAGTATCGGGGTTACCCGAAGTGCAGCTTTCGACGTGCCGTCCCTGCTCATGGCGCTTGACCGTTATCCTTATGGATGCACGGAACAGACCACCAGCCGCGCCCTTCCCTTGCTTTACCTCAGTGAAATGGCCGCAGGATCGGAAATGGCGGCGGGGCTGGAAAATCAGGACGAACTCAAGAAGCGTGTTCAGGACGCCATCTATCGCGTGTTGAACTATCAGTCTTCAAGCGGTTCCTTTGGCCTTTGGGGGCCGGGATCGGGTGATATGTGGCTTGATTCCTATGTCACCGACTTCCTCACACGTGCCCGTGAAAAAGGCTATGATGTGCCACAGGAATCCCTGATTTCCGCCCTTGCCAATCTGCAAAACGCGCTTGGCTATACGACAGATGTGAAGGAACGCGGCAACGAGATCGCCTATGGCCTCTACGTGCTAGCCCGGAATAAAAAGGCTTCTGTGGGCGATCTGCGTTACTACGCCGATACCCAGCTTGAGAACTTCACCAGCCCGATGGCCATAGCCCAGCTTGCTGCCAGCCTTGCCCTTTACGGGGATCAGCAGCGCTCGGAACGGGTGTTCAATGCGGCACTGGGGCGGGCAACATCGAATACGGACTTCGATTATAACCGCTCCGATTACGGGTCGCGGCTGCGCGACGGCGCGGCGATGCTTGCGCTTGCGGCTGAAACCAGACCTGCCCCCAAGATTCTGCCCTCACTGGTCACGCTTGTGGGTTACGAGCGCGACAAGGCCGATTATCTGAGCACGCAGGACCAGGCATGGATGCTGCTTGCCGCGCGCGGGCTGAAAGAAAACAACGACGCCATTGCGCTGGATATCAATGGCACCCCCCATGACGGTGCGTTTTCCGAACGCATGAACGGCAATGCAATCGAGACGCAGCCGCTTGTCGTCACGAACAGGGGCAGCGAAGCAGTCGACGCGGTTGTGACGGCTGTGGCGCCGCCCGTCCAGTCCCTGCCGGCGGGAGGCGACGGTTTCCAGATCACACGCAGCTATTACACACTCGACGGACAGGAAGCGAATATCACCAGTGTCGGTCAGAACGAACGCCTGGTGGTGGTTCTGAAGATCGACGACCTGAAAGCATGGCAATCCCGTGTGCTCGTTACCGACCTGTTGCCCGCCGGGCTCGAGATCGACAATCCGGGTCTTGTCTCCAGCGCCGATCTTGGCAATTTCGCCTGGCTGGAGAATACGCAGGCAGCGCATCTCGAATTCCGTGACGATCGTTTCGTTGCAGCATTCGACCGCTCGGCGGGAGAGAAAAAGCAGATCGTTCTCGCCTATGTCGTGCGCGCCGTAACGCCTGGGCTTTACACCCATCCGGCAGCGACGGTGGAAGACATGTATCGTCCGCAATATGCCGCCCGCACCGCGACCGGCATGATGGAGGTGACAATGCCCTGATGAACAGGCGCATCAAATTCCTGATCGGCGGCGCGGCTGTTGTGTGCGCCGCTGCACTGGCTGTGATGGGTCTTGACTGGCTCGATCAAGCATATCCTCCGCCTTTGCCTGAACGGCTGACCATTTCGACCGAGGTCATGGACCGCGACGGAGAATTGCTGCGCGCCTATGCAACGCCGGATGGCTACTGGCGACTGAATACCCGCATCGAGGATGTCGATACGAAATTCCTGAAAATGCTGATCGCCTATGAAGACAAGCGGTTTTACGACCATGGCGGCATCGATATATGGGCGCTGATGCGTGCGGCCAAGCAACTTGCGGGCAATGGCCGCATCGTGTCGGGCGGTTCCACGCTTTCCATGCAGCTTGCCCGGCTGGTAGAGCCACGTGAAAGCCGCAGCTTCGGCTCCAAGTTTCTCCAGCTCGCCCGCGCCGTTCAGATCGAAAGGCGTTTGAGCAAGGACGAGATTCTTGAACGCTATCTGACATTGGCGCCCTATGGCGGTAATCTGGAAGGTGTTCGCTCTGCTTCTCTTGCCTATTTCGGCAAGGAACCGCGCCGTCTGACGACATCGCAGGCCGCTCTTCTCGTCGCCTTGCCGCAATTGCCCGAACGGCGACGGCCTGACCGGGAAACCGCGAATGCACGTGCCGCCCGGGATCGGGTCCTGACACGCATGGCCGATGCGGACGTGCTGAGCGACGAGGAAGCCGCCCGCGCCAGCCGCGAACGCATTGCGCAGACGCGCCATCCGCTGCCAGCACTTGCCGCTCATTTTGCCGATCTGGCGCTGAAGAAAGCGCCAACCGAAGCGCGCCACCAGCTTACCTTGAAAAAATCCGTGCAGCGCGGACTTGAAACCGTGGCGCGCAGCGCTGCGGTCAGGCTTGGTCCAAAAGTCTCCGTAGCCATGGTTCTGACGGACAGCCGCAATGGCAATATTCTGGGCGAAGTCGGCTCAGCGGATTATTTCGACGGCAAACGGCAAGGCTGGATCGATATGACCCGTGCCGTGCGCTCGCCCGGCTCGACGCTGAAGCCCTTCATCTACGGGTTGGCCTTCGAACAGGGATTGATCGCGCAGGAAACCATCATCGAGGACCGGCCAGCCGATTTTGCAGGGTATCGCCCGCGCAATTTCGACATGAGCTATCAGGGCGACGTCAGTATCCGGCAAGCGCTGCAAATGTCGCTCAATGTACCGACGGTCAGCCTGCTCGATGCCATTGGCCCTGCCCGCCTGACCACGCGCTTCAGGCAGGCGGGCGTCAATCTACAATTGCCAAAGGGCGAGCCGCCGGGGCTCGCGATCGGGCTTGGCGGCGCGGGCATAAGCCTGCGCGATCTGGTGCAGCTCTATACCGGCCTTGCCGATGGCGGACGCGTCAGCGCGCTCAGAGACGGGACGGAAACCATCGAGCCGGTTTCGCCGTCCGGTGCCATACTCGATGAACGCGCCGCATGGCAGATCGGCGATATCCTTTCCGGCGTCGTGTCGCCACAAGGCGCACCGCGACGCGGCCTCGCCTACAAAACCGGCACATCCTACGGTTATCGCGATGCGTGGTCGGTCGGATATGACGGGCGTTATGTGCTGGGTGTCTGGGTCGGGCGCGCCGATGGCGGTTCGGTGCCCGGGCTTTCCGGCTATGCTTCCGCCGCACCAATTCTGTTCGAGGCTTTTGTAAAATCCGGCATTGCATCTGTGCCGCTGCCACGTGCGCCCGCCGGGGCTTTTCGCACAGCACGGGCAGACCTTCCCGTAACGCAAATACGCTTTTCGTCGGCTAGCGATCCGTTGCCGACCTTGAAAGCTGCAATCGAGCCCGCGCCGCGCATCGTCTTTCCGCCGGACGGTGCGCATGTGGAACTCAAAGCACTTTCGGAAATGGCCTCGCCGCTGGTGCTGAAGCTGCAAGGCGGTCGTGCACCATTCCGGTGGCTGGCAAACGGCAAGCCGGTATCCGAACCGGAACGCCGCCGCACCGCTATGTGGCAACCGGACGGAACCGGCTATTCGACGTTGACCGTAATTGACGCCGCGGGACGTGCCGCCAGCGTCAATGTCTTCATAGAGTAGGAAACCCGGTTTAAACCGCCAGCGCTTCCGGCGAACGCAGGACGGATGCTCCACCTGTCGCCTGCACGGCGAGACTGCCATAGTCGATACCGGCTGCCAGCGCCCGGTGGGCGTCGTGACCTTCGAGCCATGCGTCAATGAACCCCGCATTAAAGGCATCGCCCGCCCCGGTGGTATCGACCACCGGCACGTTTTTCGCAGGCATATGGATGTCGGCATCGCCAGTGCGCAACCATGCGCCCCCGCCGCCACCTTTCAAGGCCACAATCGGAAAGTGCTCTGCAAGAACGTCGAGCGCCTTTGCCGGATCGTCATGGCCGGTGATGGCTTGCGCTTCCTCGCGGTTGGGGAGAAACAGGTCCACGCCTTCGCAGGCTGCAAGCAGGCCCGGCTCGTAGATCAGCGTTTCGTCCCAGCTCGGATCAAGCGAAACCGAAAGGCCGGCATTCTTCGCCTGCCGCACGAGGTCGGGAATTTCATGCAGCGTCGCAAATTCGGCAATATGCAGATGGCCTGCCTCTTTCCATTGCAGGGCACCAGCAAGCGTTGACGGCAATGCAGAACCCGCGCGGCGCGACAGAAATGCGCGGTCATAGCCGATGACACTTGCAACCGTCACTTGTGGTCCGGCATCATCCGAGCGTTCCAAAAAGCGAAGATCCACCCCGTCGACCTTAAGCTCCGGCTCGATGCCACGTGACAGGCCATCAAAGCCAAGGCGCGCGACAAGCGCCACCGCCCTGCCCGCATGGGCAAGATGCGCTGCGGAAATGAAGGCCCCGCCGCCGGCCGCCATCTTCATGTTTTCGGCAAAGACCTCACGCCCCGGCTGCGGCAGCGATTGCAGCCCGGTGAAGATGAGGTCGCAGTAAATCCGTCCTATGCTGAGAACAGCCGGACGCTTGAACTCTGGAGAAATCATAACCGGCCCAGGCTTTTCTCGGTCTTGGCATCGAAAAGGTAAAGACTTCCGGCAGGTGCGGAGACCGTCAGCACGCTGCCTGCTTCCGGGATCACCTTTCCGGGTGCGGTGGCAATGACCGGCGTGCCGTTGATGTCGAGATGCACCAGCGTTTCCGCGCCAAGCGGTTCAACCGCCGCCACCGTGCCGGTGAGCGACAAACCGCCGGGCTTGCCTTCCTCGACCTTCAGGTCGTGCGGACGCACACCCACAAGCAATTCACCATCCGGAGTCAGGTCCACACCCGATCCATTACGGCGACCTGCAATCAGGTTCATCGACGGACTGCCGATAAAGCCTGCGGTGAATACATCGGTCGGATTCTCATAAAGCTCGGTCGGCGTGCCAGTCTGGAGAATGTGGCCGTCGCGCATGACGACAATGCGGTCGGCCATGGTCATGGCTTCGACCTGATCATGCGTCACGTAAACGGTCGTCGTCTTGAGACGCTGATGCAAGCGTTTGATTTCGATGCGCATTTGAGCGCGAAGCTGGGCGTCGAGGTTCGACAAGGGTTCATCGAACAGGAAGGCAGACGGATTGCGCACCATCGCGCGTCCAATGGCGACACGCTGGCGCTGCCCGCCCGACAACGCAGCCGGGCGACGGTCGAGATAAGGTTCGAGACCCAACGCCTTGCCGGTTTCCTCGATGCGCCGGTCCTTCTCGGCCCTGGACAGTTTCGAAGTGTAAAGCCCGAAACCGATGTTCTGGCGCACCGTCATATGCGGGTAGATCGCATAGTTCTGGAACACCATGGCGATGTTGCGCTGTTTTGGATCGCGTTCGTTGACGACCTCGCCGCCGATCTTCAATTGACCGCCGGAAATATCCTCAAGGCCCGCGATCATGCGCAGCGTCGTGGACTTGCCGCAGCCGGAAGGCCCGACGAAGACAACGAATTCGCCGTCCTTGATCTGGAGGTCGATTGCCCTGACCGCTTCGACCTTGCCGTAACGCTTGACCAGCTTTTCAAGTTCGATGGTCGCCATCAGCGTGCCTCCACAAGTGCACTGAATTTTTCATTAAGTTCGCGGGCGGCTTTCGCCTCCTGCTCCGCGTGATCGAAGGCCTGCGTCTTGAAACGCTCTGCTTCCGCCTTGTAGCGCGCAAGTGCGGCATTCATGGCCGCAGGCGCCGGCCCGCCAAAACGGTCGCGCACCGCCACAAAATGCTGCGGTGATACCAGTTCCTCGAACTTTTCACGCCCGAAGGACGGCTCACGTCCGGCAGATTCGCGGAATGCTTCAAGGAAAGGTTCAAAACCGTCTTTTTCCAAACCTCCGCCCATGCCTACAACGAAGCGTGCCACCTTCGCGGCGATTTCATGCGCCTGCCGGAACGAGAGATCTTCGATACGCACCAGAGAATCCGCCAGTTCCGTGATGGTGATGCAGGAGCGGCGAATATTTTCCGCCACGCGCGCCGGATCGATGCTGATTGCGCCGATGAAAGCAGCCAGAAGATCGAGAACGCGGCCAGCCGAGCCGAACGCCTCGTAGCCCATCTGTTGCGTCTCGCCTTCGCTGTCGTTCATGTCGGTAAACGGCGTGTTGTGCATCACGTCCAGCACGGTGCGGGCGCGACCCATGGTCTGGCTTGCCAGATGGCGCATATGCTCGACCGGAACCGGATTGCGCTTCTGCGGCATGATGGAAGAAATCTGCACGAAAGCATTCGGCACATAGATCTGGCCGACCTCGAAACTGGTCCAGAACTGGAAATCCTGAATGAGACGACCGAGATGCACGAACATCAGTTCCAGCGCCGAATAGGTGGAAGTGATGTAATCCACCGCAGCGATGCAGCTATAGGAATTCGATAAGGGGGCGGCAAAGCCCAGCAGACTTGCAACTCGTTCACGAGCGATCGGGAAGCCCGAGGTGGTGATGGCCGCCGCCCCCATGGGTGACAGGTTGACGATGGCACGCGCGGCTTCCATCCGTTCCATATCCCGGATGAGAACCTCGATTGCCGCGGAAAGATAATGGCCGAAGGTCGACGGCTGCGCAGGCTGGCCGTGCGTATAGGCGACGATCAGTGTCTCCTTTTCGCGTTCGGCTGCCGCAATCATCGCATCGAGCAGATTGCGCGCTTGCGTCATCAGCGTGTCGATGCGGTCCTTCAGGCCAAGCTTGAACAGGGTGTGGTCAATGTCGTTGCGCGAACGCGCCGTGTGCAGACGGCCGGCAATATCGGCACCGATGCGGGCTTTCAATTCCCTTTCGATAAGGAAGAAGAAGTCTTCCACCTCACCTGTATAAGTGAGTTTGGACGGATCGATTTCATTGTCGATTGCTTCCAGCGCACCGGCGATGGCTGCGGCCTGTTCGCGGTCGAGAATGCCGGTTTCGACGAGCATAACCAGATGTGCGCGGTCGATACGGCGAAAGCCGTCGATATGGTGGGTCTTGGCGCCGTCGAAAAGCGGACGAAGTACGGTTTCCTTGTAAACCGGATCGGGAAAGACGCTTTTATCGGACAGCCGTGGATCGAGATCAGACATGGTTCAACCCTTGAGGCCAGCAAGCATGACACCGCGCACGATGTAACGCTGGAGAAGAAGAAAAACGACGAGCGTGGGAAGCGTGGCGATGGCCGCGCCGGTCATGATCATTTCCCACTGAATGGACTGCTCGACTGCGAAGCTCGAAAGCCCGACCGGCAGCGTGTAAAGCTCCGGGCTGGTCGCAACAATCAGCGGCCAGAAGAACGCGGTCCAGTTGCCGAGGAAGGTGAAGATCGCAAGCGCCGAGAGCGCAGGCGTAACCAGCGGCATGGCCACTTTCCACCAGATCTGGAATTCGTTGAGGCCGTCGACGCGGGCAGCTTCCAGAAAGTCGTTGGGAACGCCTTCGAAGAATTGCTTCATGAGGAACGTGCCGAAAGCCGTCATCATGCCGGGGAACATGATGCCCCAGTAGCTGTCCAGCCAGCCGAGCTTGCTCGACATCAGATACCACGGGATCACCAGCATTTCGGTAGGAATCATCAGCGTGGAAAGGATGGCGAGAAAGATGAAGTAGCGCCCGCGGAAATGGAATTTCGCCAGCGTGTAGCCCACGAGACTATCGAAGAACACGTTCGACAGCGTAACCACGACCGCGACGATCATGGAATTCATGAACCAGCGGATGAAGCGCCCGTCGGCAAGGATGGTGACATAGTTCTGCAATGTCGGCTCTGCCGGGATCAGGCGCAGGTCATAAACCTGCCCCGCCGTCTTGAGCGAAGTCGAGAACATGAAGACCAGCGGCGTGATCATGATGAGACCGCCGATGAACAACAATGTCCATGTCAGGATGCGACCGGGCCTTATGTTCTGAAAAGGCATGGGCTTGATTTGCGCGGACGCTGTCATTTCTTTTCCCTCAGGATCCAGAGCTGCAACAGCGAAACGCAAAGCAGGATGGTGAAGAGAACGACGGTTTGTGCAGCCGCATAGCCCATCGCATAGGAGGAGAAGGCCGTCTGATAGATCATCAGCACCAGCGGCTTGGTGGAGCCGAGTGGTCCGCCGGGATCGTTCGTGGTCATGTTGTAGACCTGATCGAAGATGCGCAGAAAGCCGATGGACGAGAAGACGACGAGGAAAACCGTAGTGGGCTTCAGAAGCGGGATCGTGATCTTGCGCAGGATTGCCCATTCACCAAGACCGTCGATACGTGCGGCTTCATAGAAAGTGTTGGGAACGGCGCGCAGACCCGCCATGAAGATGATAATCTGGAAACCCAGCCCTGCCCAGATGGACGTCGCCATGATCGCATATAGACCCTGATCGACGGAGCGCAGGAAGCCCTGTTGCGGTAAACCCACAGCGCTCAGTATATTGTTGATAAAGCCGATGGGGGCAGGCTGATAAAACCAGCGCCAGACCCACGCCATGGCCGCTGCCGTGGTGAGATAAGGCAGGAAATAGAGCGCGCGGATGAAGCTGTGCATGAAGCGCACGCGGTCCAGATACCAGGCAATTGTGAACGCAACCAGCAAACTGATCGGCGTGCCGACCAGCAGATAGGTGAATGTGTTCCTGAACACTTTCCAGAATTCCGGATCAGCGAACATCTTCTGATAGTTGGCAAAGCCGATGAATTTCGGTGGGTTCATCAGGTCCCAATCCGTCAGAGACAGCCAGAAGGCCTCAATCGTCGGGTAAAAGCGGATGACTGAATAGAACAGGATCGGCAGGGCGAGGAAGGTCCACACCCAGATCAACCGTCGCGTGCGCATGGAAAGGCGATCCATAAGGCGATTGCCCGAAGGCCCGTTCGCCATACCGCCTGTTTCAGCTGTCATTGTCATGTTTCAAAACCCTTCGGCTGCGCTCGAAACGCGCCGTGAGAAAAGCGGCGAGGTGAATGCCCCGCCGCAATTTCAAAGCCTGTTACTTGGCCGCGTCGAGCACGTCCTGCTCGGCCTTGGCTGCCTGATCGACGGATTCCTTGACCGGCTGCTTTTCGAGGATGACGCGGTTGGCCATATCGACCGCGATCTGGCGCTGCTTCAGCTCGTCCACGAACATGGTCGTGTGCGCATATTCCAGACCTTTCAGGAACGGGCCGTAGATCGGATCGGCAAGGTTCGCTTCGGTCAGGGCGGCGGAACGGCGCGCAGGCAGTTCGCCCACATCCTTCAACCAGATATCCATGGCTTCCGGGGAAGAAATGTAGTTCAGGAACTTCTTGGCTGCTTCCAGCTTTTCGCCGCTTGCCTTGGCGCTGATGCCGTTGGCGAAGTAGCTTGCATAGTTGGAGCGAACACCTTCGGCATTGGCCGGGAGTTCGGTCACGCCCCACTCGAAATCCTTGATGGTGCGGAACGAACCGAGACGGAACGTGCCGTCAATGGTCATGGCCGCCATGCCGGCGCGGAAAGCCGCCTGCCCTTCGTCCATGAACTTGACTTCGCCGACCTTATGCTCGGTCTGAAGGCCGGTATAGAAGGCAAGCGCCTTTTCACCAGCGGCATCGTTGTAAGCGACCTTGCGGTCATTGTCGGTATAAGGCTGTCCGCCGAACTGGCGCACCAGAACTTCGCGCCACCAATGCTGATCCTGCCCCGGCATGTCGAGTGTGATGCCTTCGGCCAGAAGATTGCCGGAAGCATCGCGCTTCGTAGTCTTCTTGGCGGCTTCAACCATTTCATCCAGCGTCTTCGGCGGATTGTTCGGGTCGAGACCGGCTTCCTCAAAGAGCTTCTTGTTGTAGAAAAGGGCAAGCGAGCGGACGGCGGTCGGCAGGCCATAATATTCGTCACCGCGCTTCATAGCCGAAACGATCGGGAAGAATTCGCTTTTGATCTTGTCGTGCGGGAACGCATCCTGCGGCAGCGGCTGCAAAATGCCACCAGCCACGAATTTGTCGAGCCAGCCATAGAAGAGCTGCATCACATCCGGGCTTTTGCCTGCCATTTTGGCGGCAATCACGCGGGTCTGGTAGTCATCATACGGGAACGTGACCTGCTTGACCTTGATGTCCGGATTGGCCTTCTCGAAATTCTCGATAAGCTTGTCCATAGCCTTGACGCGCGTCTCGAAGACATACTGCCAGTATTCGATTTCGACGGCCTGAGCGGCATTGATCGCGAACGAGCTAAGCCCGGCGACCAGACTTGCCAATAAAAGCTTACGCATAAAACCTCCCTTATGCCCCGCTCAACCGGATCCTAACTGCGCGGTTGCCGGACATCGCAGCGGACTGGCACCTGGCCCTCCGCCAATTCTCCACCACATGCCGCGCAGATTATGCGCAGCGCCCATTTTCTCCTCAAACGGGAACCCAACTTTCCCGCCATGAAGCAAGGCAGCCTTCACCACCCTGTCTTTACGGTTCAATGTTGCGGGCCTTTTGTCAATAAGATAATTTAGTTGAATTAATATATTGCTGTTAAAAGCGGCTCGCGTTATCTCTTTTGACGGGAGACAGGAGGGACCATGACATCGAAATCAGATGGGCAATCCGAAGACGAGCGGGTCACTACGCCTGCGGCTGCACCGGGCGGATCGCTTGCGGTCACTCTCGGCAAGAATCCCGAGCGAATCCGCGATCATAACCGGCGTGTCGTGCTTGATGTGGTGCGCCGCCACGGTCCTCTTGGCCGGATGCATATCGCCCGCCTCACGCATCTGACCGCACAAGCCATCGCCAATATCGTCGATGAACTGGTTTCAGAGAATCTGCTGATGCAGTTAGGGCGGCTGAAAACAGGACGCGGCCAGCCGCCGATCCAGTTTGCCGTCAATCCGGAAGGTGCGATGACCATCGGTGTCGAAATGGGCTCGACCCATATGGTGACGACGGTGCTGGACCTTTCCGGCACGCCGCGCAGGCAGCATGTACGTCCCATTCGCGACGTCAGCCCGGAAAAGCTCTCGGCGCAGTTGCGCACGGAAGTTGATGCCATCAAGGCCGATTTTCCGGCGCGCCTGCTCGGCATCGGCGTTGTCATGCCCGGCCCCTTCGACATTGAGGGCATGAGTTCCGTCGGCCCGACCACCCTGCCCGGCTGGTCCGGGATCGATGCGGCGGCGGTTCTGAGCAAAGCCTGCGGCGAGCCTGTCATCGTCGAAAATGACGCCAATGCGGCGGCGGTGGGGGAACGCCTGTTCGGCGCGGGTCATGCAATCTCCAACTTCGCCATGATCTATTTCGGCGCGGGCATCGGGCTTGGCATGATCCAGGACGGCGCGCCGTTTCGCGGCGCTTTCGGCAATGCCGGTGAAATCGGCCATATCGTCATTACGCCTAACGGGCGCAGCTGCGCCTGCGGCCAGAAGGGCTGCCTCGAAACCTATGCCTCTCTCCATATTCTGCGCGAAAAGCTTCACGCGGCGGGGATTGACGACACGGATTTCGAAGCGCTCGAAAAGCTGCACGAAGCGCGCAACCCGATACTGATGGGCTGGCTGCAGGAAGCTGCCGATCATCTTGCTCCAATGATCGCGATGATCGAAAACATCGTCGATCCCGAAACGATCATTCTCGGCGGCATGTTGCCAAACGCCATCATTGACGATCTGATCTGGCATTTGGGCGGATTGCCGATCTCCGTTGCGAGCCGCCGCGCCCGCGCGTTACCGCGGGTTATCCGTGGGCAGACCGGCCAGTTCACCGCAGCACTGGGTGCCGCATCATTGCCTATGTTCGAGGCGATGACGCCCAAACTCGACACCAATTCAGAAATCTGAGACCGTTCGGGAGGAATCATGCTCACTGCCCTTCAGCGCATCGAGCGCCAGAAGTCGTCCCCTGCCATTATCCGCCTGCACCGTGCCTTGAGCAGGCTGCGCTCGACCGTAACGCTGATGCATACAGGCGCGCATCCGGATGACGAACAAAGCGGTCTGATGGCCTTTCTCCGGTTCGGGCTTGGCATGCGTGTGATAATCGCCTGTTCGACACGCGGCGAAGGCGGGCAGAATGCGCTCGGCCCCGAACGTGGCGGTGCGCTCGGTGTGATCCGCAGTCGCGAGATGGAGGAAGCCGCACGTATTCTCGATTGCGATGTGCACTGGCTCGGCCACGGCCCTGAAGATTCCGTCCACGATTTCGGCTTCTCCAAGGATGGCGGCGGCACGTTTGCCCATTGGGGCGAGGAGAAAACCGTCGAGCGACTGGTACGCGCCTATCGCACCGAGCGCCCGGATATCGTGCTCCCGACCTTTCTTGATGTGCCCGGCCAGCACGGGCACCACCGCGCCATGACACGGGCAGCGGAGGAAGCCGTGCGGCTGGCCGCAGATGAAAGCGCATTTCCAGAGCATTTCGCCGAAGGGCTGTCACCCTGGCAGGTCGCGAAATTCTACCTACCCGCATGGCCGGGTGGGGGAGATACCTATGATGACGAATTGCCGCCGCCCGATAAGACGCTGACGATCCATGCAAGGGGGCGCGATGAAGCAACCGGCGCGGAATATGACCGTATTGGCGAATGGTCACGTGCCTGCCACGCCACACAGGGGATGGGCCACTGGCCGGAAATGGCCAGAACCGAATGGGCCCTGCATTTGAAGCTGCCGAACAGCATACCGGAAACAGCAATCCTTGACGGACTGCCCAACGCTTTGGCTGTACTGGCTGAAACGGAGGGCCTGCCTGCCGAAGTTCGGCAGAACCTCAACATTGCTCAGAATGTTATTGCGGAAGCCATTGCCGCTTTTCCCAGGCGTGATGACATCATCGCGAAGCTTGTTCTGGCCGCGCAGAATTTGAAGTCGGCGCTGAACGGCGCACCGGAAAATTTTCTGCGGTTGCACGGTCATCGGCTGGAGCGGAAGCTCCATGAAGTCGATGTCGCGCTGATCGAAGCCGCATCCGTGTTCGAGCGCGCTTGCCTCGATACGCCGATACTGACACCGGGAAGCGAAACGCGCCTCATCATTGAATATGGTCCCGGCGCGCCGGGGTGCGAAGTTTCTGCTGAAGCTCTCCTGCCGGATGGCTGCTCCGCTGTTCTGGACGAACGAAAACACGGCAAGGATATCTTGCATATCTGCGCGTCGAAGCAAGCGGCATTCTCGCCGCTCTTTGAACCCGAATGGCGAGCGCTTGGTGGCAATGGTCAGGCATTCATCCGGCTTTCGGCCCGTTTTGACGGTCACCACGCAAAAGCGCTGTTCGATATGGAAGAACCGCTGGCCGTCACCCCGACTGTATCGCTGCGTCTCGATCCGCCTGCGATTATCGTTTCGCCGGATCGTGCACAGACTGCGCAATGGCCCGTCAACCTGCTCATCGATGGCCCAGCGGGAAAAATTGCGTTTCAATCCGAAAGCGGATGGAACGTCGCGGTGAATGGCCCGACCGCTGCCCTGCACGCAACCGATGGGCTGGAACTCGGACTGACGCGCCTGTCGGCGATAATCGACGGACAGCCTGCATGGCAAACAACGAAAATCGGTTATCCTCACATCGGAAATGTCGTTTGGCGCGAGCCTGCGGACCTGCCTGTTCTCGCGCTCGATCTCAAACGACCAGAGACGCGGATCGGCTATGTCGGCGGAGGTGCCGACAATGTCGGCCTATGGCTCAAGCGTATGGACCTCGATGTAACGGAACTTGAGCCACATCACCTTGCGGGCGACCTTTCGCCATTCACAACCATCGTCGTCGGTATTTTCGCTTTCGGACTGCGAAAGGATCTCGCGGCCGCCACAGACAGGCTGCATCGCTTCGTGGAACAGGGCGGCCATCTGGTGACGCTTTATCACCGCCCCGCAGACGGCTGGCACCCTGACCGGACGCCGCCGCGCAAACTGACGATCGGTTCGCCGTCGCTGCGCTGGCGCGTCACCGACCCGCAGGCACCCGTGTCAATGCTCGCGCCAGAACACCCCCTGCTCACAGGGCCGAATCGTATCGATAACGACGACTGGCAGGACTGGCAAAAGGAACGCGGGCTTTATTTCGCATCCAGCTGGGATAACGCCTATCAGCCGCTTCTTTCCATGCATGACGACGGCGAGCAGCCGCTTTACGGCGCCCTCGTCTCCGCAAGGATCGGCGATGGCCGTCACACGCATGCAAGCCTCGTGCTGCATCATCAGATGGATCGCCTCGTGCCCGGCGCTTTTCGCCTGATGGCAAATCTGGTCCAGCCAGCCTGATCGACGCATCACCGCGTCGATTGACTTGCGTCGGTATGAAATACAAACTTAAATACAACCAAGGACGGCATCCGCAATTTTCATTGTAAATTCAGCAATTTATTAATCATATACAATACTCGTCTTCCATTTACTATGCAACTTAAGGGCGTAAAAAGAATTGCCCGTGCAATTTGGCTCCAGGTCAGGAAGACCAGAAAATAAAGCACAATGTCTCAGGAGCACAGACACTGGGAACATCGTTTTCTGGCAAGTTTGAACGCATCGCGACTGAAATCGACGATGCCCGCAAATAAACCGTCCAATATCGACAGCAACAATAACCACCTCTCGATGCGGTTATTGTTTTTAATTTTATGTTGCAGCAAAAGGCGCCCATCAAGGGAACCTCTCACGCCCCCGCATAGTTACCCTCTTATTGTTAATGGGCCATAGGGAGGAGCTTCCATGGAAGATGCACAAATTGGCTGGATTGCAGCAATCATCGTCGGCGGGCTGGCGGGCTGGCTTGCCGAAATGTTCATGAAGAGCAATCAAGGCGTGTTCATGAACATCATTCTCGGCATTATCGGCGCGGCAGTTGCCAACGCTCTTCTCGGCTTCTTCGGCGTCATGCTGACGGGCTGGATCGGCTATCTCATTGCGGGCTTCATTGGTGCGTGTATCCTGATCGCCATCGGACGCATGTTCCGCCGCAGCTGATATAGAACGCAAGGCCGGTTCCCACTTTCGCTGGGAATGCTCTATCATTCTGTAATCTTTGTTGATTATGGCTGCATCGGAGAAGCGCGCATAATTCTTCTCCATGTTGTTCCGCCGCACGGCGTCCTGTTCGGGAAATGCCGTGCCTCACCTTTCGGGAGTAGCGAGTATGTCATTAAAATCGCTTGTTTTTGCTATCGGCGTCGGCGTATCGGGGTTGATGTTGAGCGGTTGCGTGTCGGAAGGCTATTACGGTTCCGGCGGCGGATATTACGATCCCTATTACGTGCGCGGCGGTTATGTCGGAAGCGGCATCATCTACGACAGCGGCCGCGATTACAGACGTTATCCGCGTTATTATCGCGATGGCCGCTATCGCGGATACAGGAATCATTATCGCCATCGCGACCACGACCGGCCCGGGCGCCCCAACTATCGTCCTGACAGGCCCCGCCCGCCAGAGCGTCCGCCGAGCAATGCCGGTGACAACAGGCCGCCGTCCGGTAATCATTCGGTCCTGCGCACAATCAAGCGCGGTCCCAGATAAAGAAAAAAATCCGCAGACCTGTCTGCGGATTTTTATTTGCCGGTCGATAAATCCGATCAGAGTTTGATCACATATTCCTTGCGCGTGGTTTCCAGAACCTCCCAAGTGCCCTTGAAACCCGGACGAATGACGAAACCGTCGCCGGGGCCCACGGTACGGCACGCGCCGGTTTCTTCGCAGACAACCGAGCGACCGGACACTATGTGACAGAATTCCCATTCGTCATATTCGATCCGCCATTTTCCCGGCGTGCTTTCCCATATGCCTGCGAAAAGCGTGCCGCCCGCATCTTCCTCAAGATTCCAGGTGCGAAATTTCGGGTCGCCTGCGAGGACGCGTTCCGGTAAAGGCGCGCCCTCTTCCGGTTCGATGCCGGACAGGTCGAACTCAAGAAACCGGCTCACAAGGTCAGACCTTTGCCAGCGCCTGTTCGATGTCGGCGATAATATCATCGGCATTTTCGATACCGATGGAAAGGCGCACGACGTCAGGGCCCGCGCCCGCCGCCACTTTCTGCTCGTCGTTCAGCTGACGATGGGTGGTCGAGGCCGGGTGGATGACCAGCGAGCGCGTGTCGCCAAGATTTGCCAGCAGCGAGAACAGTTCCAGACTGTCGACAAACTTCACGCCCGCATCATAGCCGCCCTTGATGCCGAATGTGAAAACCGCCCCTGCGCCCTTCGGCGCATATTTCTGCTGCAGCGCATGAAATTTGTCATGCGGCAGACCCGAATAGCTGACCCAGGACACTTTTTCATGTCCATGCAGCCACGAAGCAACCTTCAAGGCGTTGTCGCAATGGCGCTGCATGCGCAATGGCAATGTTTCCGTCCCGGTCAAAATCTGGAAAGCATTGAACGGCGAGATGGCAGGACCGAAATCGCGCAGACCCAACACGCGGGCGGCGATGGCAAAGGAAATATTGCCGAATGTCTTGTGCAACTCCAGACCCGCATAATCCGGACGCGGTTCGGTCAGAAGCGGATAATTGCCAGACTTTGCCCAGTCGAAGGTACCGCCATCGACCAGAATACCACCCATGGAATTGCCGTGTCCGCCTATGAACTTGGTGAGCGAATGGACTACGATATCCGCGCCGTGCTCAATCGGACGCACGAGGTAAGGCGAAGCAAGTGTGTTGTCGACGATCAGCGGCAGGCCGTGCTTGTGGGCAATCTCGGCAATAGCCTCGATGTCGCACACAATGCCGCCGGGATTGGCGAAGCTTTCAATGAAGATGGCGCGGGTGCGGTCATCGATATGTTTGGCGAAATCCGTCGGATTGGTGGCGTCAGCCCAGCGCACCTGCCAGCCGAACGACTTGAACGCCTGCCCGAACTGGTTCATCGAGCCGCCATAAAGCTTGTTGGCGGCAATGAAATTGTCACCCGGCTGCAACAACGTATGGAATACAAGCAACTGCGCAGCGTGACCGGACGCGGTTGCAACCGCTGCCGTTCCGCCTTCCATCGCAGCAATGCGTTCTTCCAGAACGGCTGTCGTCGGATTGGTGATGCGCGTGTAGATATTGCCAAAAGCCTGCAGGCCGAACAGCGAAGCTGCGTGATCGGCATCATTGAATACGAAAGATGTCGTCTGGTAAATCGGCGTCGCACGCGCGCCCGTGGTCGGGTCGGGTTTCGCGCCTGCGTGGACGGCCAGCGTTTCTATACCGGGTGAGCGCTTCGACATATTTTCCTCCTGACAAACAAGGCACTACATTTTGTCGGGACGTTAGGCGCTGGGCAAAAGAAAGCAAAGAAGGAAATTACGCAAACCGGCATATTGACGAAAAATAATTTCGCGCCGCCCGTCAGCCGATCAAACGCGGATATTCGATGGCCGGACAGCGATCCATGACAACCTTCAGACCGGCTTCTTCAGCCCGCCTGCCCGCCCCGTCATGCACCACATCGAGCTGCGTCCACAAAACCGATGGCCGGTGCTTCATCGCCAGAATTTCATCGACAATGCCCGGCAGAGAATG
This sequence comes from Ochrobactrum sp. CM-21-5, assembly GCF_014253075.1. Taxonomy (GTDB): domain Bacteria; phylum Pseudomonadota; class Alphaproteobacteria; order Rhizobiales; family Rhizobiaceae; genus Brucella. The sequence continues at coordinate 1,219,390 of NZ_JACLZJ010000001.1, read as the reverse complement.
TGGTGCGCGAAAGACATCGACCATGTCCACCGGCTCTTCTATGTCCGCCAGATGTCCCACGACACGCTGATCATGGATTTCCTTGCCCACTTGCCCCGGATTGACCGGGATCACATGATAGCCTCTGGACAATAAAAACCGCATGACGCCGTTGCTGGGCCGTTCCGGCTTCGGTGACGCGCCAAGCAGCGCGATGGTTTTAACCGAGTTGAGAATGTCGCGGATCTGGTCGTCGGTCGGGTTTTGCATTTCAATCCTCCGCTTCATTGATCGTGTTTATTGTTCGCATGTCATGGCTGAGGCTTGCAAGCATATCCATATTCCTCCTATTCCTTGGCTGACGAGGGAGGTCACCGTATGAACATAAGCACGACGCACCGCCTGGCTATGAGCATCGAGGACCTGCGCATATTCATGAAGCGCGAGTTTCCGCAGCTCGACGACACATTTGAATTCACAGCCATCGGTGAAGGCTTTGCGACGATGCGACTCAACGCAGACGAAAAGCATCTACGCCCCGGCGGCACAGTGTCGGGACCATCCCTGTTTGCGCTGGCCGATGTCGCCGCTTACGCCGCGATTCTGGCCCATATCGGGCCGGTCGCGCTGGCCGTAACCACCAATCTCAATATCAATTTCCTGCGCAAACCCTCACCCGGTGCCGTGGAAGCCGTTGCGCGGCTTCTGAAGCTCGGCAAACGCCTTGCCGTTCTCGAGATCAGCCTTACGGACGTTATAACCGGCGAATTGGTCGCTCATGCAACGTCCACATACTCGATCCCACCCAGATGAGAAGAGTGGCAAAAAATATAAGGTACTATAATACCAATATATTAACGCATTGTTTTTATTATCTTTTTAAAAACCCCCTTGAAAAGTTTAGCTTGACGATGGGATGAATTTTGGTGTATCGACCCGGCTCGGAGCGAGCAGAACCAGTTTTTGCATGCCCGTTCGGGTTGGACCTGTCCAACACAAGCAACAAAAAAAGCCCTGATCTTTCAATCAGGGATTAAGTCAAGGAAGACTTCTATGGCAACTTTCTCTCAGAAGCCGGCTGAAGTGGTGAAGAAGTGGATTCTGATCGACGCAGAAGGCATTGTCCTCGGTCGTCTGGCCACCATCGTCGCCAATCGCCTGCGCGGCAAGCACAAAGCAACCTTCACCCCGCATGTTGACGATGGCGACAATGTCATCATCATCAATGCCGACAAGGTTGTTCTGACCGGCAAGAAATACACCGACAAGAAATATTACTGGCACACCGGTCACCCGGGTGGAATCAAGGAGCGCACCGCGCGCCAGATTCTCGAAGGCCGTTTCCCGGAACGCGTTGTTGAGAAGGCTATCGAGCGCATGGTCCCGCGCGGCCCGCTCGGACGTCGCCAGATGAAGAACCTGCGCGTTTATGCAGGCTCGAACCATCAGCATGAAGCTCAGCAGCCCGAAGTCCTTGACGTCGCAGCGCTGAACCGCAAGAACAAAGGGAATGCATAATCATGGCTGAGCAGCTCAACTCGCTCGAAGAACTCGGCAGCGTTGCCACGACCGAAGCCGCCGCTCCGGTTCACGTCCAGAAGCTGGATGCACAGGGCCGTGCCTATGCCACCGGCAAGCGCAAGGACGCCGTTGCACGCGTTTGGGTCAAGCCGGGCTCCGGCAAGATCACCGTCAACGACAAGGAATTCGAAAAGTATTTCGCACGTCCGGTCCTGCAGATGATCCTCCAGCAGCCGATCATCGCATCGAACCGCGCCGGTCAGTTCGACATCGTCGCCACTGTTGCCGGCGGCGGCCTCTCCGGTCAGGCCGGTGCCGTTCGTCACGGCATCTCCAAGGCCCTCACCTACTACGAACCGGGCCTGCGCACGATTCTCAAGAAGGGTGGCTTCCTGACCCGCGATAGCCGCGTCGTTGAACGTAAGAAGTACGGTAAGGCCAAGGCCCGCCGTTCGTTCCAGTTCTCCAAGCGCTAACGCGCTTAGGGCCAGTTCTCCAGGCGCTAGTATCTATCGCTTCAGAGCTTACAGAAAAGCGGGCCTTCGGGTCCGCTTTTTTGTTATCCACTCTTCCGCTATATAAAATCTGTTTCATGCTTTCCGGAGCCACAGATGCCCTCGAAAACCATCGATCACGCGATAACAGCCCGCAGCCTGACCGGCGCCGCCACAGACCCGACCCATGCAGGGATCCTGTCCTTCATGCGGCGGATCTACACCAAGTCGCTGAAGGGGGCCGAAGCTGTCGTCTGGGGCATTCCGTTCGATGCAGCCGTTTCCAACCGCCCGGGCGCGCGGTTCGGCCCGCAAGCCATCCGGCGTGCATCGGCGATCTTCGACAATGATCCGCAGTATCCGTTCGAGCGCGATCTGTTCGAAAACCTCGCAGTCATCGATTACGGCGATTGCCTGCTGGACTATGGCAATCATTACAAAACGCCCGCGACCATCGAACGCGAAGCCGCGAAAATCCTGAAATCGGATGCGTTTCTGCTGACGCTTGGCGGCGATCATTTTGTTACCTGGCCGCTTTTAAAGGCCCACGCCGCCAAATATGGCCCGCTGGCGCTGGTGCAGTTCGATGCCCATCAGGACACATGGTTTGACGATGGCAAGCGCATCGACCACGGTTCGTTTGTGGCCCGCGCCGTGCGCGATGGCATCATCGATCCCGATCACTCGATCCAGGTCGGCATCCGCACCCATGCGCCGGAAGATTGCGGCATCAAGATCATCCATGGCCACGAAGTCGAGGATATGCCGGCGGCGGTTATTGCCGAGGAAATCCTGAAACGTACTGGTGGCAAGAAGACCTACCTGACGTTCGACATCGATTGTCTGGACCCCGCTTTCGCACCGGGCACAGGTACACCTGTTGCCGGAGGCCCTTCGTCGGCCAAGATGCTGTCGGTGCTACGCAAGCTGGCAACGCTTGATTTCGTGGGCGCGGATGTGGTCGAGGTTGCACCGGCCTATGATCATGCCGATATAACGGCGATAGCGGGCGCTACAATCGCGATGTACTATCTGGGCCTGCTCGCCGAAAAGAAGGCGCGACGATGAGGCGCGGCTATTCTTACAGTTGAGAAACCGATTCAACACGCTACAAGACTGATTCCGGACACCGACGTAAATTACTGAATTCAAAGGCAAAACGCATGAAACCGAAAATCTTCATCGATGGCGAACACGGCACCACTGGCTTGCAGATTCGCAGCCGCCTTGCCGAGCGAGACGACCTTGAAGTAATTTCCATTCCGCAAGCCGAGCGCCGCAACAAGGATTTGCGCGCCGACTATCTGCGCGCTGCCGACATTGCGATCCTGTGCCTGCCGGACGACGCCTCCAGGGAAGCCGTTTCACTGCTCGAAGGTCATAACTCGACCCGCGTCATCGATACGTCTACCGCACATCGCGTGAACCCGGACTGGGCCTATGGTTTTGCGGAGCTTGCCAAGGGCCAGCGCGAACGGATTGCGGAAGCACGTCTTGTCGCCAATCCCGGCTGCTATCCGACGGGCGCGATTGCGCTTGTCCGCCCGCTGCGTGATGCCGGGGTTCTGCCTGCCGATTACCCGATCAGCGTCAATGCGGTTTCCGGCTATACCGGCGGCGGCAAGCAGATGATTGCGCAGATGGAAGACAAGAACCATCCGGAGCATCTTGCAACCAGCAACTTCGTCTACGGCCTGCCCCTGCGGCACAAGCATGTGCCGGAATTGCAATTGCATGGCCGTCTGGACCGCCGCCCGATCTTCAGCCCCAGCGTCGGGCGTTTCCCGCAGGGCATGATCGTACAAGTTCCACTGTTCCTTGACGCACTCGACGGCTCGCCTTCGCTTGAAAAGGTTCACGCGGTTCTGACGGAGCACTATGCGGGACAGAATATTGTCGAAGTGGTTCCGCTTGAAGCAAGCGGCAAGCTGCCGCGTGTCGAAGCGGAAGAGCTTGCAGGCAAGGACGGCATGAAGCTGTACGTTTTCGGCACGCAAGGCGATGGCGAGGTCAATCTGGTGGCCCTGCTCGACAATCTCGGCAAGGGCGCATCGGGCGCTGCGGTGCAAAACATGAACCTTATGCTTGGCAAGGCCTGATGGCAGCCAGGCCAGTATTTCCCGTCGAATGGAATATCGGCGCATTCGCGCCGCTGGCCGATACGCATTCAAGCCTCGTCTGGAAAGTTGAACGCAAGAACCATCCGGGCGAGGCTTTCGTCGTCAAGCAGCTGAAGCCTGCCGGCATGGAGGAGTTGCGCGGCGCGCATTATCTTGGCTGGCAGAATGGTCATGGCTCTGCACGCCTTTACGGCCTTGAAGGAACATCGATGCTGCTCGAATATGCGGGCAGCTATCATCTCGATGAACATTTGAAGAGCGGTCGCGATGCCGAATGTCTGGAGATTTTCGGAGGCGTACTTGCCGCGCTGTATACACCCGCTCCCGCTCCGATACCCGCCGACCTGCAACCGCTGGACAAGCATTTCTCCGGCCTCTTTGCCGTGACAGACAAGAAGCCGATCTATGCGGAAGCAGCCAGGCTTGCGAAACGCCTGCTGGCAATGCCATACAAGGCCATTCCGCTGCATGGCGATATTCACCACGAAAACATCATCCGGGGGCCACGCGGCTGGCTTGCCATCGACCCGCATGGACTCGTGGGCGATGCAGCCTTCGATGCGGCCAACATATTCTACAATCCGCTGGACCGTGACGATCTTTGTCTCGATCTTCAGCGCGCCCAGCGCATGGCGGAGCACTTCGCGCCGATCATCGGTTGCCCGCCTGCCCATATTCTCGACCATGCTTTCGCTTATGGCTGTCTTTCAGCCGCATGGCATCGCGAGGACGGGAATGATCAGGGCGAAGCACGGGAACTGAAGATCGCTTCCGCGCTGCGACATCTGCGTCAGACCGCCTATTCCCCGTAAGCACCTTTGGTCGCGCGCCAGTGCGCGACGGCGAAGGCCAGGACGATCAGCGCAACGAACTGGTGCGTCAGCCCAAGATGCAGCGGCACACTCATCAAAAGCGTGGCAATGCCGATAACGGCCTGAACAAGAACGAGGCCAAGCAGCACGACCGTGCGGCGCGCATGGGTGGTGTCCGGCGCACTCCGCCAGACCTGAACCGCATGAAGCACGGCCATCACCAGAACCGTATAGGCGAACATGCGGTGTACGAACTGCACGGTCTTCGGATTCTCGAACAGATTGCGCCACCATGGCGACTGGATGAACAGATCGGATGGAATGATCGCGCCATCCATGAGCGGCCAGGTGTTGTAGGAGAGGCCCGCATGCAGTCCTGCGACAAGCCCGCCCAGATAAATCTGAACCAGAACCGCAAGCACCAGCCAGCCGGCGAAGCGCTGGATCGGGCGCGCCGCCGGTCGCTCGCTATAGCTGGCAAGCCCCCGCGCGATATAAAACACCGCCGTGATGATGACACAGGCCGTCGTCAGGTGGATCGCAAGTCGGTACTGGCTGACACTGGTAAGCTCGCTGAGGCCAGACGCAACCATCCACCAGCCGATGGCGCCCTGCAAGCCGCCAAGCGCCAGCAGGCCGAGCATTCTGTATTTCAGGCCCGTGTTGAGGCGTCCGCTCAGCCAGAAGAAGACGAGCGGAATGGCGACCAGAAAGCCGACGAACCGCGCCAGCATGCGATGCGCCCATTCCCACCAGAAGATATACTGGAATTCCGAAAGGGACATGCCCTTGTTGATCTGCTGATATTGCGGGATCTGGCGATACTTGTCGAATTCTTCCAGCCATTCGGCATGGTTGAGCGGGGGAATAACGCCGTGGATCGGCTTCCATTCGGTGATAGACAGGCCCGAACCCGTCATGCGGGTGGCGCCGCCCACCATCACGATTGCAACGAGAACGACAAAGACCGCATAGAGCCAATAGCGCACGAGGCGACGGTCGCGATCATCCTTTGATGTTCCCGACCCTTGTCCCATACGCTGCAATGATGCTGCCGTCATGCCATTCACCTTTTACTAGTACGCTGGAGGATACATGCCGCATAGGCGAAGCGGTTACAAGTTGGCGTCACGCGACATGCCGCCGCGTTTTTACGCTTTCACTGGCTCTTCTCAGAGCGAGAGCGTATTCCGATCTGATTGAATCGGATCGGCGCTCTGACTTTTTGTTTTGACATGCATCTTGTTCCGAAAACCGTTTCACACTTTTCGGGATCCGTTCTAGTGATGAATGCGGAAGAGGAGAGACACAATCATGCCCGTTAGGCTGAAGAAACTGATCGGCACATTCTTGCTGGTCACACTGGTTATCGTCTACGCGGTGCTTGCGACAATCATCGCGGTGGCGCATCTCGCCAATTCCAGTGCATGGGTCCATCTTCTCTATTTCTTCGTGACCGGCATTCTCTGGGTCCTGCCCGCGATGGGAATCATCTGGTGGATGGCGCAGCCACCCCGCAAGAAACAGAACTGATCGTCGTGCGGGGGGCACATCGCATCATGACGGAACAAGCCGCTCTTACTGCGCGCATCCTCACCGATTTTCCGCAAGCAAGCCGCCTTTGGGCGAAAGACGCGGCGGTTTACGGCGCGCCGCAATCCTTCGCATGGATCGATTGCTGGCGCGGGCATGTCAATCCGGACTGTTTTGTTGCAGGGCTTTTTGCAAACGACAGGCCCGTGCTGCTTCTGCCGCTGGAAGTGGTCACCAGCAAGGGCGTAAAAATCGCACGCTATCCCGGTGGATCTCATGCGAACTGCAACTTTCCATGGATCGATCCGGAGACAGCCGGCCTGCTGGACCGCGACGCATTGGACAGGATGGTTGCGGCCATCCGCAAGGCGCGACCGGAGATCGACGCCTTGTCGCTGACACGCCAATTGCCAACGCTGTCCGACATGGACAGTCCGCTTCTTCAGCTGGGCAGGAGCCTCAATCCCAATCCTGTGCTGGCTGCGTCGCTCAGCGGCGGTTTCGACGCGATACTGGAGCGCAGCAATCGCAGACGCAGGCTCAAGAAACATCGCCAGCACGGACGCCGATATGAAGAAATCGGCGGCTGGAAAATCGCCTCACCCGAAACGCACGCGGAATCAGATGGACTTCTCGACCTGTTCTTTGAAATGAAGGCACATCGCTTCCGGCAGATGGGGATCAGCGATCCTTTCGCGGATGCCGGTGTGCAGGCGTTCTTCAAGGCGCTGTTTGCAAAAGCCGTTTGCCAAGCGGACGCCACCAACGAACTGCGCTTTCTGGAGGCTGGCGGCGTCGTTCGCTCCATTATCGGAAAGACCATCTCGAAAACCGGACCGACCGTGGATTTCGGAGCAATTGCCGACGACGACCTGATAACCGCCAGTCCCGGTGAATTCCTGTTCTTCGAGGATATCAAGCGCAGTTGCGATATTGGCCATCCCGTCTACAGCCTCGGCATCGGCGATGAACCGTATAAACGTGACTGGTGCGACATAGAATTCGCAATCTACGATACCGTTCTGCCCCTGTCGGCCAAGGGCCGCATGTACGCCTTCGCACAAACCCTGACCGCCGGCCTGGCCGTCATCGTCAAGCGCAATCCCCGCCTGTGGCAATTTGCGAAAACTGTGCGGAGCAAATTTCTCCGCTGAGGGAATCTTGTTCCAGATTTGATTCAACAGATCGCCATAAGCCGTTGATCTGGAATCGGTATGAGCTGATCAGCGGGAAGAGCCATGACCGGAGTTGCGCGGGCCCGCCGCATCGGCCATCAGGATGATTACGTCTTCCAACCCGCCTTGATCGAGATCGAGCGCGGCCAGAGCGACATCGTTGTTGTCAGGGTCAACGACACTCATCAGCACGGCTGCGGGACCGTCAGTCACCTTGCGCATCTGCGCTGCGCTGGACGGGCCGCACTCAACGATGACGAAATCATAGACCGTTTCCAGCGCGTCCAGAATAAGCGGCAGACGATCCGCCGAACGCATCGCCACTTCGGGGTCCGCGGCTCCCAGCGGAATGACGTGTGCCTGTGAAAAACGGTCGCTGTGGATGACCTCGTTGAAGCGGCGTTCGCCCGAGAGAAGCTCTGTAATTCCCGGCAGCTGGGTGCCATCGAGCATGGCCAGTCCAACTGTGCCATGCGCCGTCATGTCGATCAGTATGGCCCGTTTACCGCGGTCGGCCAGCTCCCGCAGCAGACGCACGGAACCGGCGGAGGCCCGGTCGCCCTCCGGCGAGGCGATCACGACCCGTTTTTGCCGTCCCGCGATCAGCAGATCGGTCACCGCTTCCACACCATTGGGGTTTTTAGGCGTATGCACGGGCATCTCCTCCTCGGATTTCCGGTCCCTTGCCGAAAAGGGAACGGCCCACGAGCGGCGCGCACGCCCTGCCTCTTTCACCCCGGTTGCGTCATCCAGTACCTGCTCACGCGGCGAAGGCGGATTTTGGGCGGCGGCTGTCGCTGCCGCAATTACCGGCATCTCGATCTCCTCCACCGCTTGAATGCGACGGCCATCGGTGGCGACGAAAGCGCGACCGCTGAACAATTCACGCAGGAGCACAAAGATCGAGAGCAGAAGAAGGCCCGCAACGAATGTCGCGCTCACGATTGGCAGGATCATCGGGTAATAAGGCGTGGTCGGCGCATCGGCCCGTGAGAAGATGCGCGCATCGGCAGGCACATAATTGCTGTCGGTGCGCGACGCCGCTTCCCGATAGCGTGTCAGATAGGTTTCAAGCAATTCACGCTGCGCGGTCGCTTCGCGTTCGAGTGCACGCAGCTCAACTTCCTGATCGCCTGCCTGCGCGGCCTGTGCCTTCACCCGGTTCAGCTCGCGGTTAAGCTCCTCTTCGCGCAGCTTCGCAGCGGTCACTTCGTTCTGAAGGCTCGCAAGCAGCTTGCGCCCCTCTTCCGCAGTCTGACGATCCAGATCAGCAAGCTGCGAGTGCAGCGACTTGATACGGGGGTGGCCATTAAGCAGCGTGACCGATAGTTCCGCAATCTGGGCATTCAGCTGGATGCGGCGCTCGGCAAGCCGCTGCATCATTCCGGACGCGATTACGTCCGGCAGCGTATCGACAGGCTTGCCCGCAGCGAGCGTTTTGCGGATGCTTTCGGTCTTGGCTTCCGCCGCCACCCGTTCCGCGCGTATACGGGTCAGCTCCGTCGAAACCTCAGAAAGCTGTTGTGCAGCGATGGTACTGTTGCTCTGTCCGGTCAGCAGACCTTTTGACGCACGATAATTTGCGACTTTCGTCTCGGCCTCGCGAACGCGTGTGCGAAGATCCTCGATTTCGGGCGCCAGCCAGCTGGCGGCATCGTCATTCGATGCAAGCTTCGCCGCACTCTGGAGTGCAACATATTCGTCCGCAATGGCATTGGCGATACTGGCTGCAGTCCGAGGCGAAGCCGAGTGATACTGAACGACAATCACCCGGGAGCCGGTGACGTTAAAAACCTGAAGGTTTTTGCGCAGCCGTTGCAAAACGCGTTCTTCCGGCGTCAGGCTGGCCGGGTCCGTGCGCATGCCAAGCAGGATCAAAGCGCGTGTCCACGGCTTCACCTCCGTCGTTGTGAAGCCTTCATTTCCCGTGAGGTTCAGCTTGTCGGAAACTTTCTTCAGGAGATCGCCCGAGGTAAATACTTCAACCTGGCTCTTGATCCCTTCGGGATCGAGCAAGGGCCGTTCGGCGGCAGTTTCGCCATTGGGGCGCGTATAGATGGATTCCCGTGCCTCGATCAGAATACGGGTTTCAGCACGGTAATCGGGTGTCAGCAAAAGGCAGATCCCCCATGCAAGCACCGCCATGAGAGCAGCCCCGCCAAGGATAAAAAGCCAGTTGCGGCGCAAGCTCGAAAAAAGCGCGCCAATATCGATATCTGCGTCCTTGGACAACGGATCGACTTCAGACATTCCGATTCTCCATGGGCCCTCTTCACGCAATATGCCCAGTTTCAGGCTCGGAAAAGTAAACGATCAAGGTAACCAGAGGGTTAAACCGAAGCCGCAGGCCAATCGCCAGCCGCCGGACAAAAGTTTTTGGCTCAAGAGTGCTCTTCTTTACCAGCCATTAACCCTAATCAATCGATAACGCTTGCAATCGATATTCACTTGTTCGTTGCCATAACCGGCCTGACCGTGAAATTTCGGAGCGACGCGGGGCAATGCTTTTCGGAAGAGACCGAGGCGAGATATGACGGCAAAAACAAATAAAAACAAACGCATAGGACCAGTTCTATTCGCGGCGCTCGGCGTAACCGCAATGACGCTTTCGGCCTGCTCCAGCTACCGTCCCGCTCCGGCTGCATTCCACGAAGCACTCAATCAACCCTATCTCTTTGATGCGGGCGACCGTTTGCGCATCACCGTTTTCGAGCAACCGAGTCTCTCCAACAGCTACAATGTCGATCAGGCAGGTTATATTGCCTTCCCGCTTGTCGGCAGCGTCCCGGCGCGCGGTAAGACAGCCAAGCAGCTGGAGGGAATCATCGCCTCGAAACTGCGAGGAGGCTATCTGCGCGATCCCGATGTCAGCGTGGAGATCGATCGTTATCGGCCGATCTTCGTGATGGGCGAAGTCGGGGCCGCAGGCCAGTATTCTTACGTGCCGGGCATGACGGTACAAAAGGCCATTGCAGCAGCGGGCGGTTTCAGCCCGCGCGCAAACCAGGAGAATATGGACATTACGCGCCAGCTCAACGGCAAGGTTCTTACGGGACGGGTTCTCAGTTCCGATCCGATCCTGCCGGGCGATACCATTTATGTGCGCGAACGACTGTTTTGATGGCAATGAATGTCCGATGACCCTGATACACCCCCACTGCGCATCGTGCATTGCTTACGGGAGCCGACCGGCGGTTTGTTTCGTCATGTTCGCGATCTCATCGGCATGCAGGCTGCCAACGGTCATCAGGTTGGCATTCTTTGCGATTCCACAACTGGCAGCGCACGTGAAGACGCGCTTCTGGAAGAATTGCGGCCACAACTTGCGCTTGGCATTCATCGCATCGCCATGCAGCGCCACGTCGGTTTCGGCGACGCGGCAGCAGCACTCAAGGCATACCGTTCTATCAAAAAATTGCGGCCGGACATCTTGCACGGACATGGCGCCAAAGGCGGCGTCTATGCCCGACTGTTCGGCTCTGTTCTACGGGTTTTCAGGTTTCGCGTAGCCCGTATCTATTCGCCGCATGGCGGAAGCCTGCACTTCGATGAAAAGACGCACCGCGGCAGGGCGATCTTTCTCATCGAACGGCTTTTCGGCATGATGACCGATGCCACCCTGTTCGTTTCGACATTCGAGAAACGAATTTATGAAGAGAAGGTCGGCAAGCCGTATAATCTTCACGCGGTCGTCTATAACGGCCTCGCGGATGAAGAATTCGTTCCGGTCACCGACGTCGCCGAACCGGTCAGCTTCGTGTTCGTCGGCACAATGCGGGACCTCAAGGGTCCGGACATTCTGATCCGCGCCCTCGCCCAGCTCAATCGTGAAAAAGAAACGGACTTTACCGCAATATTGGTCGGAGACGGCCCCGAAAAGCCGGAGCTCATGCGGCTCACACAACAGACCGGCCTTGCGGACCGCATCCGCTTTCTGCCGGGCATGGGCGCGCGGGAAGCATTTGCACTCGGGAGCATCGTCGTCGTGCCTTCGCGCGCCGAAGCCTTTCCTTACATCGTTCTGGAAGCATTGGCAGCGGGCAAAGCTGTGATCGCAAGCCGCGTGGGCGGCATTCCTGAAGTTTTCGGCTCCACCTCAGCCGCGCTCGTGGAACCGGATGTGGAATCGCTTGCAGACAAACTTCTCGAAGCCGCATCCGACAAAGACAATTTTCACGCGCAGATGCCCGATCTGTCTCGCCTGCACGACCGTTTCAATCTTCAATCCATGGCGCATTCGATAGATTTAATTTACCTTGAAGCGTATTCCTGAGCTAATGGCAGCTCTTACTCCCGATTATTCAGAGATTTCTTAGGATACTGATTTTAGTTATAGTTCTGCAATTCGAATAGCAGGGGCAATTATCGTGCGGGAAAATGATGCGTTTTCTCCGTTTGACCGCAAGGCGGTGGAAACCGTCGGCAAACAGGATTCCAAACCTCAGGGACCGGTTGAACTCAATGCAATGGCGCGCCAGATGGCCGCGCAATATCAACGCGAGACGTTCTCGCCGCTCATGCTCAGCGGCGTCATGCGCCTGGCAGAATTCGGTCTCGTTCTGATAACCGGTATTCTGAGTTTCATCTTCTATGTCGGGTTCAGTTCCGAACTCGTCCTGTACTATCCGCTTGTCACCGCAGCAGGCGGCGCGCTTTACGTGTTGCTGATGGAGTTGAATGACGGTTATCAGATCAACATATTGCGCAGTCCAAGCAGGCATCTGAAGCGGCTGGTGATAAGCTGGGCTGCGGTTTTGGGAACGCTCGCCATAGCGGCTTTCCTCTTCAAGACATCGTCGAATTTCTCTCGCGGCTGGTTCCTGATCTGGGCGATCGGCACTTTTGTGCTGCTGCTTGCTGCCCGTCTTTTCATTTCATGGAAAATACGGCGCTGGGCGCGCAATGGCGCGATGGAGCGCCGCGCCGTCATCGTCGGCGGCGGAACCAATGCCGAAGTGCTTATCCGCTCGCTGGAACAGCAACCCGATAATGATATTCGCATATGCGGCATCTTCGATGACCGGGACGACAAGCGCTCGCCACCGATTGTCGCAGGCTATCCGAAGCTTGGAAACATCAACGAACTGATCGAATTTGCGCGTATCGCCCATATCGACATGCTGATCGTTTCACTGCCGATCAGCGCTGAAGCGCGTGTGCTTGCCCTTCTCAAGAAGCTCTGGGTGCTGCCGGTCGATATTCGCCTGTCTGCGCTCAACAACCATCTGCGCTTCCGTCCGCGGGCCTATTCCTATGTCGGCTCGGTTCCCATGCTCGACATTTTCGACAAGCCGATCAACGACTGGGATTCGGTTGCGAAGCGCATTTTCGACATCGCATTCAGCCTTGCCGGTATCATATTTCTCTCACCGGTCATGCTGGTGACTGCGTTGGCCATCAAACTCGACAGCAAAGGCCCCGTAATTTTCAAGCAGAAACGTCATGGCTTCAACAATGAAGTCATCAACGTGTGGAAGTTCCGTTCGATGTACACCGATAAATGTGACCCCACCGCACGCAACGCGGTCACCAAAAACGATCCGCGTGTCACGCGCGTCGGGCGCTTTATCCGGAAAACCTCCCTTGATGAACTGCCGCAGTTTTTCAATGTTCTCGCCGGCTCGCTATCGCTTGTCGGCCCGCGTCCGCACGCAGTCGCCGCCCATTCCAACAATCTCCTCTATAATGAAGTGGTCGATGGCTATTTCGCGCGTCATCGCGTCAAACCGGGCGTGACGGGCTGGGCGCAAATCAACGGATGGCGCGGTGAAATCGACAATGAAGAAAAGATCACGATGCGCACCGAGTACGATCTCTACTACATCGAGAACTGGTCGCTCTGGTTCGATCTGAAGATCCTGTTCATGACGCCGATCAGACTCCTCAACACGGAAAACGCCTATTGAGCAGCACGACGCACAGGCTCGACCAATACCGGCCAGCCCCGCCCGCAACCGACATCATTCGGCATCGGGCGCTGAACCGCATCATTATAAATTTTGCCGTCGGCTTCGGGGTTTTCCTGCTGGGCTTCGTGATGAGCGAGCCTGCGCCTTATGAGATATACATGGCGGGGCTCATCGTGGTCGCGCTTCTGTTCGGCTTGCGCCTCAGCCGGACAAGCCTTGTTCTGCTTGCTATTTTCGTCATGTTCAATTTTGGCGGCGTCATCTCCGCCATGCAGATGGCGGACCTCAAGAAAGCGCCTCTCTATATCGCCGTTTCACTGTTTCTGGCCTTTACCACTGTTTTCTACACTGCCGTCATAGAGGCGGATTATCGGCGGCTGAAGGTTATCTTCAATGCATATACGCTTGTGGGGATCGTCGTTTCGCTGCTCGGGATCGCGGGTTACCTGAACCTCTTTCCCGGCGCCGACATTTTTACGCGCTATGGCCGGGCGCAAGGAGCTTTTCAGGATCCCAATGTCTACGGTCCATTCCTCATTCTTCCTCTGAGCTGGGCCGCATACCGAATCCTGACCGGAAGGATGCGAAACGCACTGTTCTACCTTCCCGTTCTGATATTGTTGCTGACGGGTGTCCTTTTTTCGTTTTCGCGTGCCGCCTGGGCCATGGTGCCGCTGGCGTTCGGCGTAATCGTTTTCGTACTCTTCCTGCATACGAACAGCGATCGCTTTCGTCTGCGCCTGATCATCGTTTCCCTGCTCGTCCTCGTTACCGCGGTTATCGCTCTCCTGATCATCGTGCAGATACCTGGCATTGGCGACTTCCTTCTCGAACGCGCGCAAAAACAAAGCTACGACACGGATCGAATGGGCCGCTTTGCCCGCCACTGGTACGGCTTTTTGCTTTCGATGCAGCATCCGCTCGGTATCGGGCCTTTGGAATTCGGCCCTATATTCGGCGAAGATACGCACAACAACTGGCTGAAAGCTGCGCTCGACTACGGATGGATCGGGTTCGTTTCCTTCATGACACTCATCCTCCTGACCCTGGGGCTCGGCTTGCGCCTTCTCTTCCGCAATCGTCCGTGGCAGCCGTTCCTGCTCTGCGCCTACGCAACCTTTCTCGGTCATGTCCTGATCGGCAATGTTATCGATACCGATCACTGGCGACATTTCTATCTGCTGTTCGGGATCATCTGGGGCTGCGCCGGCCTGGAATACCGACACATGCGCCAGCAACGCATATAGCGCCGTCGGCGTCCTGGATATGCTCAACAAGGCAGCGCCTATAGTTCCAGAATTTGCGCTTTTCTTGAATTTAGGGCTTGCGGAAAAATCCTTTGCATTCTAAGGCTTTCCCCGGTTCGGAGCGTAGCGCAGCCCGGTAGCGCACTTGACTGGGGGTCAAGGGGTCGTGGGTTCGAATCCCGCCGCTCCGACCATTTTCTCTTTCGCTTATGATGATTGTTCCCGTACATTACCAACGCTTTGGATGGCGGGAAATCCGGAGAGCTACACGATAGTTCCGCGGCGAGCCTGCATAGCGCAGGGCAATTAGCTGCCGCGATACCTCTTGCCTCTGCTGAAAATTGTTACTATTTAAATATGGCGTGGGACGACCCACGCCTGTGTTGTTATCGGGGACGACCCCATAGGAAGGGGATCCTATGGCGGGACCGATTGAACAATTTGCAATCAAACCATTCGTAGAGTTTGGGGAGATCGGTGGACTGCCGATCGCCTTTACCAACTCGGCGCTGTTCATGGCGCTGACGGCAGTTGCAGCCGGCGGCTTCCTGCTTCTATCGTCGCGCACTCGCGCGTTGGTTCCCGGTCGATGGCAATCCTCAGCCGAAATTCTCTACGAGCTTGTTTCCAAGACATTGCGGGAGAATGCGGGTGCAAAGGGCATGATGTTCTTTCCGTTCGTTTTCTCGCTCTTCATGTTCATTCTCGTTGCCAACATCATTGGCATGTTTCCTTACGCGTTTGCGGTGACGAGCCACATCATTGTTACTTTCGCGCTGGCGATGTTGGTGTTTCTAACGGTGACGATCTACGGAATCGCGCGGCACGGCCTGCGCTTCTTTCGCCTGTTCATGCCCTCAGGCGTGCCTATGGTGCTGGCGCCGATCATCATTCCTATCGAGGTGATGTCTTACATTTCCCGCCCGGTGAGCCATTCCGTCCGTTTGTTCGCCGTGATCCTTGCTGGCCATATCACCTTGAAAGTGTTCGCCGGTTTTATAATCGGCCTGAGCAGCCTTGGGACGCTGGGCTTCATTGCCGCCGTTCTGCCTCTGGCCATGACTGTAGCATTGACCGCACTGGAAGCGTTGATGGCCGTTATTCAGGCTTATGTCTTCGCCATGTTGACATGTATGTATCTCAACGACGCACTGCACCCATCGCACTAGGCTGAACGGCTGCACCAAAACACAGTGAAACAAACCTCGATTTGCGGAAAGGACGGCCTTTTCGCTTCGCTTTCCAGCGGGACGACCCAATTCAAATTCAGCTCAAGGGAGCATATTCAATATGGCATGGATCTATTTGACGCTTGCAGGCATTCTTGAGGTCATCTGGGCCTATTTCATGAAGAAGTCGGAAGGGTTTTCGCTTCTCACACCCAGCGCGATCACCATTGTGACGATGATCGGCAGTTTCATTCTGCTTTCCATTGCCATGCGCAGTCTGCCGCTCGGCACGGCTTATGCAATCTGGACCGGCATCGGTGCAGTCGGCGCTTTTGTTGTCGGTATATTCATACTCGGTGAGGCCGCAACCTTCTTCCGCGTCGCCAGCGTAACGCTGATCCTTGCAGGGATCATCGGACTGAAACTATCATCCACATAAGCCTGACATAAAAGGGAGGCTCAGCCTCCCTTTTCGACATTGCGGATATTGAGCGCTTAACGCACCTGATCCAGAAGGCGCTTGCATTCCAGAAGATCGAACAGTGCTTCTTGCAGAAGGGAGCGATTGTCTTTGGAGGGTCGCTTGCCATCGGCCCCGATGGGGCCATCCTCCTCCCCTTTGAGAAGGCCAAACAGCTTGCGTGTGGGCTGCGGAGCCTTGATGCCGTTTGGCAAAGCCAATTCGTTTTCCGCAGCTTCTTCAGCGCTGCGCTTGTCCGCTGCTGCCTGTTTTTGGCGCGTAATGGCCTCAACGGCCTGCACATCGCCATTGCCTAGAGCAATGATGAACTGTGCATTGTTTTCTCGCAGCAATCGCTGAACGCCCTTGATTGTATAGCCCTGATCATAGAGCAGATGCCGGATACCTTTGAGCAGCTCGACGTCAAGCGGACGATAATAGCGACGTCCGCCACCGCGCTTCATAGGTTTTATCTGGGTAAAGCGCGTTTCCCAGAAACGCAGCACATGCTGCGGAAGGTCGAGATCGTCCGCGACCTCGCTGATGGTCCTGAATGCATCAGGGCTCTTGTCCATCCACTTGCCCTTTCCAGCGTTTGGGTTTCGCCTCCCGGCGCCACCTTGCCAGCCCAGATCGTTCAATCAACTGCCCGCACCACGCTTCGGCAGCCGCAATTGCAATGTCCGCACACCGATCGCCGGAACCAATATCCGGGACAGTTATCGATACGACTCGTCCGGAGCCACAAACACGGCTCAATCCGGATGACTTCCAACCTAAGAACTTATTCCGAAAAGCTTACTTTTCCGGAATCAGAAAATGACGAAACCGATTCGTTCCGCGTCACCATTATATAATATCAGAGCTTTATAAGCATCCCTTCAGGTTTGAACCGAGGGATACGGCCCATTGCGCGCACGCACAAATGCCACCGCCTGCCTTCACCAGACGGTTGCGTTGCCGATCATCATTGGGATGGAAAAGCAGATTGCAATGCTACATGAGCGCCCGGAGCGCTTCGACATATTCAATGACCCAACAAAAATGCCGCCTGAAGGCGACATAGAGGAAGATCATTTTTCGGCTTTTTTCGCCCGCTTCTGATGCTCTTGCAGAATACGCTGCTTGAGAACATTCGAAGCTTTAAAGGTCATGACGCGGCGTGGAAGAATAGGAACCTCTTCACCAGTCTTCGGATTACGACCGATCCGCTCGTTCTTGTCGCGAACCTGAAATGTCGCGAAGGACGATAGCTTCACCGTCTCGCCGTTGACGATAGCGTCACAGACTTCATCGAGGATCATCTCGACCAAAGCCGCCGATTCTGTTCTGGATAGGCCTACCTTGCGATAAACAGCCTCTGCCAGATCAGCACGTGTGACCGTCTTACCTCCCATGACCGAACCTGCCTGGTTAGCGTTTGAACTAATAATATCCTTACGTGACAGGACGTTACACAAATAAAAGCAGCGCGGTCAAGCCGCGAGTTTCCTCGCGGCAGATCAAATTTGTCACTTACCAGCGCAAGAGAACCGCACCCCAGGTGAATCCCCCGCCCATCGCCTCGAGAAGAACGAGATCGCCCTGCTTGACGCGGCCATCGGCAACGGCGGTCGCCAGAGCCAGAGGAACGGACGCTGCCGACGTATTACCGTGGCGGTCAACGGTGATAACGACCTTATCTTCAGCAATATTCAGTTTTCTCGCCGAAGCGTCGATGATGCGCTTGTTGGCCTGATGCGGCACAAACCACTGGATATCTTCCGCTGTCAGGCCGGTTTCCTCGAAGGAAGCCTCGATCACGTCGGTAATCATGCCAACTGCATGTTTGAAGACTTCACGGCCTTCCATGCGCAAATGACCAACAGTCTGAGTCGTCGAAGGGCCGCCATCGACAAAGAGCTTTTCCTTGTGGTTGCCGTCGGAACGCAGATTGGCTGCAAGAATACCGCGATCGGACGTCAGGCCCTTCCCTTCTGCGGCTTCCAGAATGAGAGCACCTGCCCCGTCGCCGAACAGCACGCAGGTCGTGCGATCCGTCCAGTCGAGAATACGGGAGAAGGTTTCCGAACCGATTACCAGCACGCGTTGGGCCATGCCGCCGCGAATGTAAAGATCGGCAGTGGTAATGGCATAGATGAAACCGCTGCACACCGCCTGCATATCGAATGCGAAGCCCCTGGTGATGCCAAGTTCCTTCTGAATCTCGACCGCGCTTGCCGGAAAAGTATTGTTGGGGGTGGAGGTCGCAACAACGATCAGATCGATATCGGAAGGCTCAAGACCTGCATTTTCCAACGCGGCGCGGGCAGCTGCAGCACCCAGTGAAACGGTTGTTTCACCTTCGCCGGCAATATGACGCTGACGGATACCGGTGCGCTGGACGATCCATTCGTCAGACGTCTCGACAACACCTTCGAAGTCGGTGTTCTTCATGATCCGTTTCGGCAGCGCTGAGCCAATGCCTCTCACGACAGATCGTATCATCGTCAATTTCCTGTCCTCAAAAACGACGGAAACAAAGCTTAATCGCCCTAACCGTCAAAAATGCCGACTCATTGTTTCAGAGCCGATTCCTATCTAGCCGTCCCGTTGCCGTCCGTCGATGAAACATGCGGATGACTGTGATGGAAATGCGCCAGATCCGCCTCGATCTTTTCAAGCAGGCGATTACGTACCATATCGTAACCGACTTCCACGGCAGAGCAGAAACCATCAGCGTTCGCACTACCGTGGCTTTTGATGACAACGCCGCTCAGCCCCAGAAAAACACCGCCATTGACTTTGTTCGGGTCCATTTTCTCGCGTAGCCGATCAAAAGCCCCTTTTGCGAAAACATAGCCGATTTTGGCGAGGAACGTGCGGCTCATGGCCTGGCGCAGAAGTTCGGCCATCTGGCGCGCAGTACCTTCCGCGGTCTTCAGCGCTATATTGCCGGTGAAGCCTTCGGTCACGACGACATCCACGCGTCCTTTTCCGATATCGTTGCCTTCCACGAAACCGAAATATTCGAGGCCCGCAAGCGGCGTGTCCCGCAGAATTTGCCCCGCCTCCTTGATTTCATCCAGGCCTTTTACCTCTTCCGTACCGACATTGAGCAGGCCGACGGTCGGACGACGGACTTCGAAGAGCGCACGGGCCATGCCCGCGCCCATGACGGCATAATCGACCAGCTGGCGCGCATCGGCACCGATGGTCGCACCAATGTCGAGCACGATGCTCTCGCCGCGCAGGGTCGGCCAGATGCCGGCAATCGCCGGGCGCTCGATATCCGGCAGCATGCGCAGGCAGAATTTGGACATCGCCATCAGCGCGCCGGTGTTGCCAGCCGAGATACATGCGTCCGCATCACCGGTCTTTACAGCCTCGATTGCCTGCCACATGGAGGATTTACCCCGACCGGAACGAAGCGCCTGGCTGGGCTTGTCGTCCATGCGAACAGCCATTTCACTCACACGAAATTCCGAGGCTGCCTTGAGTTTCGGATAGCGCGCCAGAACCGGCTCGACCTGCCCTGCAAGGCCGTAGAAGATAAAACGAATTTCAGGATGGCGCTCAAGCGCCTTCGCCGCGCCGGGGATGACCACTTCAGGGCCAAAATCACCGCCCATGGCGTCAATCGAAATTTTGATCACTATTGATTATTCCTGTACGATCCCTGATCCCTGCCCAACCTTGAAGCGGATAGGGTTTGGAGCGAAAATAGTGTTTTTGCGGTCCCGCACAACCAGATTCTGTCAAATGCAACGCAAGTCACGGCTTCTTTTGCCATTCAGAGAGCTTCGCGAACGGCGAAACCGGCTGTTCGTCCTCGCCTTCATCGCCAAAGACCGCAGGTTCGCTTTCTTCCGGAAGCTCCGGCTTGCGCGGATAGGGATCGATGGCCAAATCAAAGAATTCTTCCGCGACCGCACCGAGGTCGATCTTGTCGCCAAAAAAGGTTTCCGGAATATCGGCCCCCTCGGCGTCGATCAGCATTTCGCCGCTTTCGTCAAGGTGAATGCGGGAAAGCCGCGAGTTCTCCGGTACGAAGATCGTATCGACATCTTCGGAAATCCTATTGGTGAGCGGCTCAAGCGTCACCACGCAGGACTGCACGATTTCAGCTTCTATATGACCTCGAACACGGATGCCGTTTTTCTTCCACGGCGATAGAAAAAACTCGGCTTCAAAAGAGTTCACGCCTTCAAGGCCATGGTCGGCAGCGAGCGCACGCCTTTCCTTTTCATCCGTCCCGATTTGAACCGTCAGGCCTTTATTCGGAAGGTTAAGAACCGGAACAAGGTAGGTCAGCGCCGGTTTTTCAGTCATGCTACATTGCCTCATTTGCATTGCGATCGGATACGACCGTCATCTTATCCGCATCCATAAACGATAAATCCCCTGCCACCAAAGCGCCGTCTTCAATTTTCCCGAGCCAATCGCGGCAGCCAAAAACATACTCACTCAAATGGTGCGCATGCGGCCAGAATTCGAGATCCGGGCGAATATTTCGCGTCAGCGCCGCCGCGAGTGCAGCCGCATCGTTTGCATCAAGTGCGGTCCCGTAGGTTTCTACGCGTCCGTAAAACATGCGGGCAAGTTTCTTCATGCGCTTTGGCACGCCCTGATCGCCGATTCCCAGTTCGCGCAGGGAATGATCGACATCCTTGAAAAATTCGTCCGTCAATTCCTGTGCCAGCGCCATCAGGGCGGAATTGTCGCCCTTCATGCGGTGCAGGCCAAGGAAAATATGGACCGACAGCATTTCGTATCGACCAAGCGGCGTATCAGGCACTTGAAACTGTGCATAAAAGCGCTTTTGCCGCGCCGCTGCCACGATCGTCTCGTAAACGCGAAGCACGATGGCCTCGTTGACTTTCGATTTGCGGCGGAAAAGTTGGAGAATCATGTCCGTTCGACCGTTCCAGTTGCATCCAGAAGCAAGGTGGTTTACCGAAGTTCTCCGGACGGCGAAAGTGCCGCGCTGATAATAGAATTATGGAGAGGTCTTTGTTGCAGCGAATTTTCTTTGGCGTGCGCAGACAGCGCGCCCTTCTCGCAGGCACAGCAATTCTCTTTTCGGCGGCTCTCGCCGGATGTAACACCGCATCCACGCTAAACCCGTCCGAAACTTTGACAGAGGGTTATGTGCTCGATCAGGAAGCACTTGATTCGGTACCGGTCGGCTCCAGCCGCGAGCAGGTGCTGCTGGCGCTTGGCACGCCTTCGTCAACTGCGATCTTCGATAATGAAGTATTCTACTACATTTCGCAGAAGCGCTATCGTGCCGCGCAGTTCATGAAGCCCAAGATCATCGATCGGCATATTCTCGCCATTTATTTCGATGGCGACGGCAAGGTGAAGCAGATTGCCAATTACGGCCTGAAGGACGGCAAGCTCTTCGACTTCGTCGGGCGCACCACACCGACCGGCGGCAAGGACCAGACCTTCCTCGGTCAGATTATTCAGGGTGTTTCCAAGGCACCGACCTCGCTGCCATCAGCAGGCGGCGCGGCAAACTGATCCGGCGAGACGTATCGCAAAAGAAAACCCGCCTTTCCGGCGGGTTTTTTATTTTGTCAGACAAAGCTGCTCAAGCCATGTGTGCCAGAACAGCCAGCAGCAGAAGTGCTACGATATTGGTGATCTTGATCGCCGGATTGACGGCAGGGCCTGCCGTATCCTTGTAAGGGTCGCCCACCGTGTCACCGGTGACGGACGCCTTATGCGCTTCCGATCCTTTCATGTGCTTCACGCCGTCAGCGTCGGTAAACCCGTCCTCGAAGCTCTTCTTCGCATTGTCCCATGCGCCGCCACCCGACGTCATGGAGATTGCCACAAAAAGCCCGTTTATGATGACACCCAGGAGCGAAGCGCCAAGCGCCGCGAAAGCCGCCGCTTTGGAGCCGGAGATCAGCAATACGCCGAAATAGACGACAAGCGGCGCCAGAACCGGCAAGAGTGAGGGAATAATCATTTCCCGGATTGCCGCCTTCGTCAGAAGATCGACCGCCCGCGCATAATCCGGGCGTTCGCTCCCCGTCATGATGCCCGGCTTTTCGCGGAACTGGCGACGCACTTCCTGTACAACCGCACCGCCTGCACGGCCCACGGCCGTCATGGCCATACCCCCGAACAAATAGGGAATCAGCCCCCCGAAAATCAGCCCAGCAACCACATACGGATTGGAAAGTTCGAACGAGACCGGTCCCATATCCGCAAAATACGGATAGGTCTGCCCGTTGGCCGCGAAATAGGCAAGATCGTTCGAATAGGCCGCAAAAAGCACCAGAGCGCCCAGGCCTGCCGAACCGATCGCATAGCCTTTGGTAACGGCTTTCGTCGTATTGCCAACCGCATCCAGCGCATCGGTCGCCTTGCGCACCTCCGGATCAAGTCCCGCCATTTCAGCAATGCCGCCAGCGTTGTCCGTAACCGGCCCGAAGGCATCGAGCGCCACGATCATGCCCGCGATGCCAAGCATGGCAGTCACGGCGATAGCCGTCCCGAACAAACCGGCGAGCTGATAGGTGGTGATGATACCGCCAACGATAACGATGGCCGGAAGCGCAGTCGATTCGAGTGATACCGCCAGCCCCTGAATGACATTCGTGCCGTGGCCGGTCACGGATGCCTGCGCGATGGAATTGACCGGACGCTTGTTGGTGCCGGTGTAATATTCCGTTATCACCACTATGAGGCCGGTCACAACCAGGCCGATGAGACCGCAAAAGAACAGATTGGTGCCCGTTACGCTCTTACCCGCGACCGTGCCGATTTCACCCCAGCCGACGGTCAGCAGATTCGCGACTGCAAGGCCGGCAATCGAAAAAAGTCCGGTCGCTATCAGCCCCTTGTAGAGAGCGCCCATGATGGAGCCGTTGACACCGAGCTTGACGAAAAATGTCCCAGCAATGGATGTGATCACACAGGCACCGCAAATGGCGAGTGGATAGAGCATGACGCTGGCAAGCACGTCCGACCCATTGAAGAAGATCGCAGCCAGAACCATGGTTGCAACCACAGTCACGGCGTAGGTTTCAAACAGATCAGCCGCCATGCCTGCGCAGTCGCCGACATTGTCACCGACATTGTCTGCAATTGTCGCCGGATTACGCGGATCGTCTTCGGGAATGCCTGCCTCGACCTTGCCGACCAGATCGCCGCCGACATCGGCCCCTTTTGTGAAAATACCACCGCCAAGACGGGCAAAGATCGAAATCAGCGACGCACCGAAGCCCAAAGCCACCAGTGCATCGATAACCGTTCGGTCAGCGGGCGCATAGCCCAGCCATACCGTCAAAATGAAATAGTAAACCGAGACGCCAAGCAGTGCGAGGCCCGCCACCAGCAGGCCGGTGACAGCGCCTGACTTGAATGCCAGTTCAAGCCCTCCAGCAAGGCTGAGCGATGCCGCCTGCGCTGTGCGCACATTGGCGCGGACGGAAACATGCATACCGATGAAGCCGGTGACGCCGGACAAGACCGCACCGATCAGGAAGCCGATTGCCGCTGTGATCGACAGCAGATACCAGGCGATCAGAAAGACAACGACGCCGACGATGGCGATCGTGGAATATTGCCGTGTGAGATAGGCTGATGCACCCTCGCGGATGGCTTCAGCGATTTCCTGCATGCGTTGCGTGCCCTGATCGGCTGCCAGAACCGATCGGATCAACAAGAAAGCAAAAAGGACGGAAAGCACACCACAGGCAATGACGAGAAGAAGAACTGTCACTCCTACTACCATTTAGGCCAACTCCCATTGAGTTCGCGCCAGCTACCGTCAGACCGCAATGCGATTGCCGGCAGGCAAATGCGCATGAAAGGCCCGAAACCCCTCCCCGGGCCGACAACACCGGTCTGGAAACCGTTACCGGTTTCCTGAAGCGCGATGCCTGGTTCAACGTTTAGAGCCCTGTGCGTCCATCCGGGCGCATGAGGTCTAATGAGCGGCATGGAAGTGCCTGAAGCCAACAAGCGGTACCGGGCCTCTACGGTATATTCTTCTCGTGAACTTCCCCCAGAAATCAAACAATTGGCGGAAGTCCCTGCATTTCAGCATTCTATGCCGCGCGCTCAAGATGCGAAACGGTTCAGCAAAGGTCAAGCCGTTCTTTGCCAGCTTAAAATGCAAAGAGGCCGTGATTTCTCACAGCCTCCCAAGATTTTGTTTCGTGTATGTCGTCAATCCGAAGCGGGTCCCATTTTGGGAGTCATGCTACGATCCAGCCAATGACTGAGGGGTCAGTTCTTCTGGCGCGGCTTCACGCCACGGCTTTCACCGCGAATGACGAAGGCCAGGCGGTCGAGCACGGCATTGACCAGCTTCGGCTCGTCTTCGGTATAAAACGCCTTGGCGATATCGACATACTCCGAAACGATGACAGCGGTCGGCACGTCGTTGCGTGACTTCAGTTCCCATACGCCAGCGCGCAGGATCGCGCGCAGGGTCGAATCAAGGCGCGACAGAGGCCAGTCTTCAGTCAGTGCCTGATGAATCATCGGATCCAGCGTCAGCTGACTGTCGACAACTCCTGCCACAATGGCGCGGAACCATTGCGGATCGGCATCGAGATACTGGGTGCCGTCCACTTCCTTACCAAGCCGGAAAGCTTCATATTCGGACACGACCTCCATGACGCCCGTGCCTGCGACATCCATCTGGTAAAGCGCCTGTACGGCGGCAAGTCGGGCGACGCCACGCTTGTTGGCCGTGCGGGGCATATTGGGTGTCGGGCGGCCTTCTGCGGGGGAACTCATGGCTATCAGGCTCCGAATTTCTTGCGCAGTTCAATCATCGTCAGTGCCGCGCGGGCAGCAAAGCCACCCTTGTCCTTGTCTTCACGACGGGCACGCACCCAGGCCTGTTCGTCGTTCTCTACGGTCAGGATACCGTTGCCGATGGCGATGCTTTCTTCTACCGCCAGATCGGTCAATGCGCGGCACGATTCGTTGGCAACGATATCGAAATGGTAAGTCTCGCCGCGGATAACCGTACCGAGCGCCACATAGCCATCATACTCCGTACCGTCATTATCGGCACCATCGAGAGCAAATGAAATCGTTGCCGGAATTTCCAGGGCACCCGGCACCGTCACGACATCATATGTCGCGCCAGCCTCATCGAGAGCGGCCTTTGCACCTTCCAGAAGCGCGTTGGCAAGATCGTCGTAAAAACGCGCTTCAACAATAAGCAAATGCGGCGCCTGCGCCTCGTGCTGGGACATGAGAAACTCCATGACAAATTTTGCGGACCGCAAAGCCTGCGGTCAACGCTTAAAATCGGGATCGGCTATTACAGCTTTAGATTCCTAGGCTCTAAGCTTATTTCTGATATTGCGCAAGCCTTGCGGCATAGCGCGCAAGCTGGTCGATCTCGATATTCACCTTGTCGCCGGCTTTCCGATCGCCCCAGGTCGTCACTTCCAACGAATGGCGAATAAGCAGAACATCGAATTCATTGCCATTGACGCCGTTGACGGTCAACGATGTGCCGTCCAGCGCTACAGAACCTTTCTGGGCGATGAAGGGCGCAAGCGCTTCCGGTGCGCGAAGGGTAAAGCGCACGGCATCGCCCTCGTCCTTACGCTCGATGATTTCCGCCTGTCCGTCGACATGACCGGACACCAGATGCCCGCCCATCTCGTCGCCAAGCTTCAACGAGCGCTCAAGATTGATGCGCGTGCCGTTCTGCCAGTTGGCTATCGTCGTCAGGCGCAGGGCTTCTTCCCAGGCCTCCACTTCGAACCAACGCGCATTCGTGCCTTTTTCCGGCAGGGCAACAACGGTAAGGCACACGCCGGAACAGGCAATCGACGCTCCCAGCTCGATGGTATCGGGATCGTAAACGGTTTCGATGCGCAGCAGCACACCCTCGTTGAGAGGCTTGATCCGATCCACCTTGCCTATATCGGTGACAATACCTGTAAACATCAAGTCATCCTTACATATTCCGCATAGGCATCGTCGCCGTAACGCGCATGTCTGAGAATTTTGAATTCGTCAGCGATATGGGTTTCAAGTTCGTCCACAACAACCCCGTCCGCTGCGGCGATTTCGACCGGAGAACGGAAGACGACCAACCGGTCCACCAGATTCTCGTCCAGAAAACTTCTGGCGACCCCTGCTCCGCCTTCCACCAGAACCGACGAAATACCCTGTGCAGCGAGATCGTCCATCAATTCCGGCAAAGCGATACGGCAGTCATGGACCTCGGTCGCCAGAATGCGGCAGCCTGCAGCCTTCAATTCCTGACGCCGCTCCTCCGATGCATCCTCGCTGCATGCTATCCAGAGCGGCTGCACATCAGCAGACCGGACAAGCTTCGAAGAGAGCGGAAGACGCAATCCGCTATCCAGCACGACCCGAATGGGCGAGCGCTGTTCAAGCCCCGGCAGACGGCAGTTCAAAACCGGGTCGTCCGCCAGCGCCGTCTCGATACCTATCAGGATAACATCCGTCTGCGCCCGCAAAATGTGCGACTGCGCACGCGATACAGGACCGGTAATAGCGACCTGTCCCGCACCTTTTCGACCAATCATTCCATCGGCGGAAAGTGCAAGTTTCAGAATCACTTCCGGGCGTTTCCTGGCAGATCGATTCAGATAGCCTGCGAGGTCATCGGCAGCATCCCCGGAAAGGACGCCTGGCACAACTTCGATTCCGGCTTCGCGCAGGATACCGAAGCCTTTTCCACTTACCCGATCGTCGGGATCGGTGGCAGCGACGACCACGCGGGCAACCCCTGCCCGTACCAGCGCTTCGGCGCATGGCGGTGTGCGACCGTGATGGGCGCATGGTTCCAGCGAAACATAAGCGGTTGCGCCTCGTGCAGCCTCGCCCGCATCCACCAGCGCTTGCGGCTCTGCGTGAGGCCGTCCACCGACCGCCGTGACACCCCGCCCAACGATGATGCCATCTTTAACGATAAGCGTTCCTACGGAAGGATTGGTGCCGGTCAGCCCTTTGTTCCGCCGGGCATGACGGATCGTCGCCGCCATGAAGCGAAGATCCTCCGGGGTCACATGCGAATGGGACAGTTTCAAGCCACTCATACTTTACGCGTCCAGATCGTCCCCGGTCTCGGCGGCTGTCAATTCATCGATGACATTGTGAAAATCGACCGCCTTGCTGAAATTGCGATAAACCGAAGCAAAGCGGATATAAGCGATATCGTCGATACCTTTAAGAGCATCCATTGCCAGACGACCAATTTCGTCCGAAGACACTTCCGCCTCACCCGAACTTTCAAGCTGGCGCACGATACCGGAAATCGCACGCTCGACGCGATCGCTATCCGCGTCGCGCTTGCGCAAGGCAACTTCTATGGAACGCGTCAGCTTTTCGCGGTCGAATGGCACGCGGCGGCCGCTCTTTTTCACGACCATCAGATCACGCAGCTGCACACGCTCGAATGTCGTGAAGCGCCCGCCGCAGACTGAACAGACACGGCGGCGGCGAATGACAGCGCCGTCTTCGGCCGGGCGGGAATCTTTCACTTGCGTATCTTCAGACTGGCAATAAGGGCAACGCATGGCACTCTTTCAAAACGGTCTTTTCTGATTCCTGCAGATGATAGCCTATTCGTGCATCTCATCCTAATATTGCTGGAAACCAAAAGACCCCGTTCAACAAGGTTGGACGGGGTCTTTTGGTAACTCTCAACCGGGTTTATCCCTGATAGCCGTACATCGGGAAACGGTCGGTCAAAGCGACCACCTTTTCCTTCACGGCCTGTTCGACCGCAGCATTGCCTTCATCGGAATTGGCAACCTTCAGACCGTCTAGAACTTCGGCGATCAAGGCGCCGACTTCCTTGAATTCGGCCACGCCGAAACCGCGCGTCGTACCCGCAGGCGTGCCAAGACGGACGCCCGAGGTGACAAACGGCTTTTCAGGATCAAACGGAATGCCGTTCTTGTTGCAGGTGATGTTGGCGCGGCCAAGAGCAGCCTCGGCGCGCTTGCCGGTCGCATTCTTCGGACGCAGGTCAACCAGCATCAGATGGTTGTCAGTGCCGCCGGAAACGATGTCGAGACCATGCGACTTCAGCTCTTCGGAAAGCGCGCGAGCGTTGTCCACGACGTTCTTGGCATATAGCTTGAATTCAGGCTTCAGCGCTTCACCAAAAGCGACAGCCTTGCCCGCGATGACGTGCATCAGCGGACCACCCTGAAGGCCAGGGAACACAGCCGAATTGATCTTCTTGGCGATATCCGCATCGTTGGTGAGAATCATGCCGCCGCGAGGCCCGCGCAGCGACTTGTGGGTCGTCGTCGTCGTGACATGCGCATGCGGGACTGGCGACGGATGCACGCCACCGGCAACAAGACCGGCGATGTGCGCCATGTCGACCATGAGATAGGCGCCGACTTCATCGGCGATCTCACGGAAGCGCTTCCAGTCCCAGATACGCGAATAAGCCGTACCGCCTGCCAGAATGAGCTTCGGCTTGTTCTCGCGCGCAAGACGGGCAACTTCGTCCATATCCAGAAGGTGATCGTCTTCGCGAACGCCATAAGATACGACGTTGAACCACTTGCCCGACATATTGACCGGCGAACCGTGCGTCAGGTGACCGCCTGAATTCAGATCCAGCCCCATGAACGTATCGCCCGGCTGAAGCAGTGCCAGAAACACCGCCTGGTTCATCTGGCTGCCGGAGTTTGGCTGGACATTTACGAAATCGGCGCCGAAAAGCTTCTTGGCGCGTTCGATCGCCAGCTCTTCCACGACGTCCACATACTGGCAGCCGCCGTAATAGCGCTTGCCCGGATAGCCTTCGGCATATTTGTTGGTGAGGATGGAACCCTGTGCTTCGAGAACAGCGCGCGAAACGATGTTTTCCGAGGCGATCAGCTCGATTTCATGGCGCTGGCGACCGAGTTCGTTGCGGATTGAACCGAAAATATCGGCATCGATGTCCTCGAGGCTTGCATTGAAGAAAGCGTCAGAAAACGCGTTCCTGGCGGCGGCGTTGGCTTGAGACATGTTTCACACCCTCCGGGTTAGCCGGTAAAAGCTATAAGCATGAGGCGCATTATCACACTTGAACCCACAAGGCCAATGGCCGTGAGGCGAAAAGCATGCTCCAAAATGCGGCAAACCGATTTGATAAAGACATGCATATTTAAAAAGCCGCCCGGAGTGGCTCCGGGCGGCTTCCATCAAGCGATTTTGCGACAAATCAGGTGTCGGTGCCGAGAGCCAGTTCGGTCGCGCCATCCATCTTGTAAATGTCGTCCCGAAACTGGACGACACCGTCGCCGGTGGACCAGGCCGAGATATAGACGAAGTGCAGCGGCACGGGATCGGCAAGCTGAATCGGCGTGTTCTCACCCGATTTAATAGTATTTTCGATGTTCTGGCGGTCCCAGCCCGGCGTATTCTTCAACAACCAGACGTCAAGGTCGCGCACATTCTGGACGCGCACGCAGCCCGATGAGTCGAAGCGCATGAGCTTGTTGAAGTAGCTCTTCTGCGGCGTGTCATGCATGTAAACCGCATGCTGGTTGTGAAAATTGATCTTGGTCGAGGACATGGCGTTGATCTTGCCCGGATCTTGCCGGAACATCAGCTTCACGGCGTCATCGGTGTTCCAGTCCACGCTCTCCGGCGGAACTTCCTGCCCCTGCTGATTATAGAGGCGGATCTTGTTCTTCGCGAGATATTGCGGGTCTTTGCGCATCAGCGGAATAATGTCCTTCTGGATGATCGACTTCGGAGCCGTCCAGTAAGGATTGAGAATGACTTCGTGGATCTTCGAATTGAGAATCGGTGTTTGGCGATCGATCTTGCCGACCACCGCCGTATGACGCTGATTGACGCTTCCGCCCGCCACGGCCTCGATGCGAGCGGCCGGAATATTGACCATCACGAAACGCGGTTCGGCTGCAGTCACATTCGCGATCTGCGTGAGACGCTGCAAGTTGGTGTGAAGCTGGCCAAGACGGACATTGGCGTCAACATTCATCGCGGCATAGGTGAACTGTCCCATGACGCCATCTGCGGGCAGGCCGTGACGAGCCTGAAAACGCTTTACGGCAGCATCGACATAAGTGTCGAAAGAACTGGAAAGGCCCGCGCTCTGCGGAAGGTCACCGGAAATCATGAGGCGCTTGCGCAAAGCCTGAACCGAAGGGTCGGTCACGCCGAGCTTCAGCTTGGCATTTCCCGGCACTGTCGGCCAACCGCCGCGCCCTGCAATATCGGTATATTGCGCAATTGCAGCCTGGAGATTGTCAACGGTCTGCATGCTCAACACCGGCTGGTTGGTTGCAACCTTCTGGCCACCGGTCGCGCGCGCATCAAACTGGTCGTCCCAGTTTCCGCGACGCGGTGCGGCAAGAACATCCGTTAATGCCTGTTGGGCGAAAGCCGAGGGCACCATGGTCGAGGCCGCCATGGAAAGGCCCGCTGTTGCCGCGCCACGCAGGAAGCGACGGCGATCCACTTTGAAAGCTTCGGCTGGTCTGTCGGTCTTGGTCATTTGCTTCGTCCCAAAAGGCTGACCGCTTCTGCGGCATTCATTCCGGAGATTACCAGCAACAGGACAGCAAGGCGATACCCGGCCCGCAACCATGCGAACCCGCTCGCCCTTCCCGGCCTGTTTCTGAAGATGGCACAATATTACCCGTGCCTTTTTAAAACGCTTATGTCGGTTTTTATGGCTTAATCATGTCGCGCAGCCCGGTTTTCAAGCCGCACGCCGCCAGATCAGCCCGCCAATCACGTTTCATCTCTTCAATGCACGCCCGTTGTGACAGTTCTGCCACAAGCCTGGCAGATACCCAACAGTTCTACAGCCGATAAGCGATGCTGTCGTTCCAGAAGCGGTCGAGACGCTGAAGCGATTTGTTCATCGCCATGAACTCTTCCATCTGAATGCCGCCGACCTGTTCGATAGAAGCGATGTGACGCTCGTAAAGCGCTGCGACCTGCGTGGCGATCTCGTTGCCCTTGTCGGTCAGGCTGACACGAACCGAACGACGATCCACCCGCGAGCGCTGATGATGAATGAAGCCCATCTCGACCAGCTTCTTGAGATTATAGGATACATTCGAGCCGAGATAGTAACCGCGCGAGCGCAGCTCACCGGCAGTCAGTTCCGAATTGCCGATATTGAAGAGGAGCAGCGCCTGTGTCGCATTGATGTCGCTCTGGCCATTGCGGTCGAATTCATCCTTGACGACGTCGAGCAGGCGGCGATGCAGGCGCTCCACCAGCTGGAGAGCTTCCAGATAAAGGGAACGAAGCGCGGTTTCCGGTGTTGAAAGCGGAGCTGACGCATCCGTCTTGCGCTGAACATTGTTCATTTTCTTTTGCCTCTCTGTCGGGGCCGCATTCATGAAACCAAGATGCAGCTCTCTTTTCCTGTTTTATGCGGTGTATTTTCTCACCGTTCTGAGAGGACTTTAGGGGAGATGCATAAAATTCGACTTAAAAGTCAGACTTAACAGTAACTTACCGAGAGGAATGCGGTTTCAGGCTTAACGTTTGCTTACTTAAGCCCAAGGCAGGCGAGCAGTCGGCGTGCGATCCGGCCAGGCAGGAATGCCGGTTTTCCGGACTTTTGACATCGTGCGATCATTAAATTTTCGTCATTTGAACACAAACGATGTGCGGGCTAGTTTTCGGCGGAATCTTATCAAAAGGAGGCATCATGCCGCTTCGTCCCGCATATAAAACCTTCATCGGCGGACTAATAGGCTTAACCGCACTCACGGCTTCCGCCTATGCCCAGCCCGTCACGGCCGATGGCGCGTCGCTGCCGCACATGACCATGTATAAAGACCCTTATTGCGGATGCTGCGAAGCGTGGGCAGACCATATGAAGGCGGCAGGCTTTCAGGTAACGGTCAAGGTCGAAGAAGCCATGGGTGCGGTCAAGGCAAAATATGGCGTCGCCCCGAATTTGTCATCCTGCCACACGGCAATCGTCGATGATTATGTCATTGAGGGGCATGTGCCGGCAGCTTCGGTAAAGCAGTTGCTGAAAGAACGCCCGAAAGCAATCGGGCTCACAACGCCCGGCATGCCGATGGGATCCCCCGGCATGGAAATGCCCGGAAGCGCCCCGGACACTTACGATGTGCTGCTGTTCGACGGAGAAACGGCCAAGCCTTTTGCACGTTATCAGGGTACGAAAGCGCTCTAAACAGGCAAGCTCGCCCTCGCCTGCCGTTTTCTCTCAACAAAGAGCAGGACGCGGAAAACAATATAGATCAGGATGCAAGCCGCATTGAACCCCACGGTGAGCGGCTTGTATTCGAAATGGCGCGCGAAAACCGAATAGATGGCAATTTCGCCTATTGCCGCCACGAACCATAGCACCGGGCCCCAGGGCGCACGCATCCAAAGGCCAGTCGCCGCCACCGGCATCAGAACGGCCAAGGCCACGGTTGCCGTCTGCCATAGCCATGGCATCAGGTCGAAGCGCCAGAGCAGGCCCGGATGAATGCCGATAAGCCGTATCCAGTAAAAAACGCCGCTCGCCAGCGCTGTCAGCGCGAGCAGACGCATGAACCAGGTGAAGGCCCATTCGGTTCCGCTCGGTTTCGTATGCTGGCGAAGCTCGTTCATATGCATCAGAAGTTCAGTTCCTTGTCGCCCAGATTTGCGAAATAGGCGTTGACCTGTTCCGGCTTTACCTCATCGAGCGAAGCCGGGTTCCATGCCGGCGCGCCATCCTTGTCTATCAAGACCGCGCGAACGCCTTCATAAAAGTCGTGTCCTTCAAGCATCCGGTTCGCGATGCGATATTCCATGCGCATGCAGTCGTCGAGATTGAGGGAGCGCCCATCAGCAATCTGGCGGAAGGCCACGGCAACACTCGTGGGCGAACGGGTAGCAACAACCTTCAGGATGTCCATAGCAGGCTTACTGCCAGCCTCTGCTGCTTTTTCCAGCGCCGCCAGACAATCATTGACTGTCGCGCCCGAGAAACATTCCGAAATAAGCTGACGCATTTCGACGGATGTCTCAAAGTCAGGATATTGACTCCGGGTCAATGCCGCGTCGATATCAGCTGTCGCAATGATGTCATCGCGCACATCCTCCAGATCGTTTGCGGCGACTGCATGGGTGGCAATGCCGCTCTGAAGACAATCGCCCCAGCGGATCCGGTTGCCGGTCAGGGCGAGATAATAGCCGAAATTGTCGTGGAGATGCGGCAGAAACGCGCTCCCTCCGACGTCCGGGAAAAAGCCGATGCCTGTTTCCGGCATGGCGAACATGGTGTTTTCCGTCACGATACGGTGCGAGCCATGGACGGAAATACCGGCGCCGCCGCCCATGACGATGCCATTAATCAGCGAGATATAGGGCTTTGGAAAGCGTCCGATCCGCGCATTGAGGCGATACTCGTCGCGAAAGAACTCATAAGCAGGGGCGCCTTCCTGTCTGGCCTTGTATGCAGCAACCACATCACCGCCCGCGCAGAAAGCGCGGCCTTCGCCTTCCAGAATCACGCAAGCGACTTCCGGATCGTCTTCCCAGGCCTGAAGCGCGCGGTCGAGCGCCAAAATCATCTTGTGCGTAAGCGCGTTGAGCGCCGATGTACGGGTGAGCTTCACAAGCCCTGCTTTTCCCTTGCGCTCGAAACCGATTTCACTGCCGCCGCCGAAGTCAATTTGCATAATATCTCTCCCGTTCCATAAAAGGGGTAGAAAGAGAGACGCCCCGCGTCAATCCTGCACAGGCCAATGTTCTTGGTTTCATCACTTTTCCCGTGATAAACCCTCCTCGTCCGATGTCAGCCTTTCGAACGCGTGTGGTTCGGGCCCCTATTTCCGGGAATACTTCAATGAATGATCGTCAGTCCAAATATCTATCCGCCAATATCAGCCAGCATGTCGATGACGTGACCGGTAGCCGCCGCCTGCGCCGCATGCGCAAGGCCGACTGGTCCCGCAGGCTGGTGCAGGAAACCCGCTTGACGGTAGACGATCTCGTCCTTCCGTTTTTCCTGACATATGGCACCGGCGTGACCGAACCTGTGGACGCGATGCCCGGCGTGGAACGCTATTCCGTCGACATGGCGGTACGGCTGGCAGAAAAGGCAGCAAAGCTGGGCATTCCGGCCATTGCGCCGTTCCCGCGAGAAAGGTCGGAAGTAAAAACCGAAGACGGCTCCTTCGTCGCGAGTCCGGACAATCTGATCAATCGCGCCGTACGCGCGATCAAGAAGGAGGTTCCGGAAATCGGCATCATCACCGATGCCGCGCTCGACCCGTTCACCACGCATGGCCATGACGGCATTTTGCGCAATGGTGAAATCGTCAATGACGAATCGGTCGCCATGGTGGTTCGCGGCGCTCTTTCGCAGGCTGAGGCCGGCGCCGACATCATCGCGCCCTCCGACATGATGGACGGTCGCGTTGGCGCCGTGCGCCAGGCGCTGGACGAACACGGCTTCTCCCACCTGCCGATCATGTCCTATGCGACAAAATTCGCTTCCGCCTTTTACGGTCCCTATCGCGGTGCAATCGGTACGCAGGGCCTGTTGAAGGGGGACAAGAAGACCTATTATCTTGATCCGGCCAATCCGGACGAAGCCGTGCGCGAAGCCGAACAGGATATCGCGGAAGGCGCCGATATGTTGATGGTGAAGCCCGGCCTACCCTATCTCGACATCATACACCGGCTGAAAAATGCGTTCCGCCTGCCTACTTATGCCTATCAGGTGTCCGGCGAATACGCGATGATCAAGGCTGCGGGCATCAACGGCTGGGTCGACGAAGAGAAAGTGATGATGGAGAGCCTGCTGGCTTTCAAGCGTGCGGGATGCGATGGAATCCTCAGTTACTTCGCGCTGGAAGCGGCTGAAAAACTCAGGCAGCAGGACTGACTTTTTTCAGGCCCGATGGCCAGATCGCATCAATTTCCTTGAAACGGCCAGTTTTGGTTCCCATGTTGAGTGCTGTTCCGTGTGGTGCGGAATAGCGCCGGTTGTCTCATTTTCCCGGACGCTTCCTTAGAAACGACTGGAAGGAAAAATGTCCGACCATATTCTGCACGGCGAAGTCATGGGCCCGCGTTATGAAAGCCGCGCATTTTTTGAAGGCGTGCGAACACGCCGGATCATGGCTTTTCTCATCGATTATTTGATCGTGTTTCTGCTTTGCATCCCCGCTGCAATCGTCATTGCAATCCTGGGCATCATCACGCTCAGCCTCGGCTGGGTGCTCTACGGCATCATGTTCCCGATGGTGGCGCTTTTTTACATCGCGCGCACATTGGGTGGCCCGCAACAGGCTACCAAGGGCATGCAGATGATGAATATCAAGCTGGTTCGCCTGGAAGGCGGCACCGTGGACCCGATGCTGGCCATCGTCCATTCGGTTCTGTTCTGGGGCCTGAATGCGGTGCTGACGCCGCTGATCCTGCTCGCCACGCTGGTTCTCGACCGCAAGCGTGCTGTACACGATCTTCTGCTCGGCACGGCGGTAATTCGCTCTGATCGCTAAGTGCTGACGTGAAGCTTCAAAAAAATTCAGAGCCGGCTGTGCAAAATGCCTATTGACGTTTTGTGCGGTCGGCTCGATCCTTATCGGGTATCGTGATGGTTTCGGTATTGCCATTTCCTGGATATTGAATGACCCATCAACCGCAACAGTCTCCGCAGTTCTTTTTGACAGCTCCATCATCCTGCCCCTATCTCGAGGGTCAAATGGAGCGGAAAGTCTTTACGCATCTGGTGGGAGACAGGGCGAACGAGATCAACGATCTTCTGACGCAAGGCGGGTTTCGCCGCTCTCAGAACATAGCCTATCGTCCGGCTTGCGAGCTTTGTCGCGCCTGCGTTTCAGTGCGCATCCTCACCGATGAATTCGAGATGACGCGCAATATGCGCCGCACCTGGAGCAATAATCGCGACCTGATCGGGCGCGTACACAAGGCGCAACCCAGCACCGAACAATATGCGCTGTTTCGCGATTATCTCGATGCACGGCACCGTTCCGGCGGCATGTCGGACATGACTGTTCTCGACTATGCGATGATGATCGAGGACACGCATGTAAACACGCAGATCATCGAGTATCGCAAGCGCGGGCCCGAGAGTTTCATCAATTCCAAGAGCGACGGTGAACTGATTGCGGTGGCCTTGACCGATGTGATGGCCGACGGCCTGTCAATGGTCTATTCGTTCTTCTCACCCCATGCGCACGAGCGTTCGCTCGGCACCTATATGATCCTCGATCATATCCAGCGTGCGCACGCTGCCGGTCTGCCGCACGTCTATCTGGGTTATTGGGTCGAGGGTTCACGCAAGATGCAGTATAAAATCCGCTTCACGCCGCAGGAGCATCTGGGCCCCCGCGGCTGGCAGCGGTTTGAGGGCTGAGCGCTCCTCCGGACAGCTGCAGGCCCAGAGGACATTTCTATGCAAAGGGCGGCTTTAGAGCCGCCTTTCTACTATTCAGAATTTTCCAGAACGCGGGAAGCCCTTGGGCACGACACGGCCTGCGGAAGCCCGTGCGCCGATCCACTCGGCGAGTTCATCCTTGCCGCGATTGAAGGTGCGATCCGCCGAATCCTGCCATGACAGGCCTTCGGCAATAGCAAAGGTGCGGACGTCGGATACACCGCCATCCTTGTATTTTTGCAGGCGTACGCCCTTGCCGCGGGTCATTTCCGGAATGTCCGAAAGCGGGAAGACCACCATCTTGCGGTTCTCACCGACGACGGCAATGTGATCGCCCGAAACGCGCTGGCAAAGCTTCGCCTCATCCGGCGCCTTGACGTTCATCACCTGCTTGCCCTTGCGCGTGTTAGCCACAGCTTCATTCTCGGGTACGATAAAGCCATTGCCCTCATGTGAGCACAGCAGAAGCTTCGCAGACGGATCGTGCACGAAAGCCGTCAGAATATCCTGATCGTTTTCCATATCGACCAGAATGCGGATCGGCTCGCCATGACCGCGCCCGCCCGGTAGCGTGTTCGCACCAATGGTGAAGAACTTGCCGCCGGTCGTGAAGAACAGAATCTTGTCGGTCGTTTCCGCATGGAAAGCGAGTTTCAGCTTGTCACCCTCCTTGAAGGAAAGCGTCGCAAAATCGGCGAGATGCCCCTTCATCGCGCGCAGCCAGCCCTTTTCCGAGACCACAATGGTGACCGGTTCACGCTCGATCATCGCCTGATGGATATCTTGAAGATCATGGGTCGGCGCATCGGCAAAAGTCGTGCGGCGTTCTCCAAGCCGGGTTTTCGGGCCGTATTTTTCACGCACCGACTTGATCTCGGTGCTGATCTTCTTCCACTGGCGCGTGCCCGAAGCCAGCAGCCCCTCCAGATCCGCTTTTTCGGCAGTGAGACCGTCGAACTCCTTGCGGATCTCGAATTCCTCCAGCTTGCGCAGCGAACGCAGACGCATATTGAGGATCGACTCGGCCTGAACGTCCGTCAATTCGAACGTTCGCATCAGCTCCTGCTTGGGCTCATCCTCCTCACGGATGATGCGTATGACCTCATCGAGATTGAGATAGGCAATCAGAAAACCGGCAAGGATTTCCAACCGCTTTTCGATTTCGGCCAAACGGTACTCGGAACGGCGAACAAGAACTTCCTTGCGGTGTTCCAGCCA
The DNA here is from genome assembly GCF_014253075.1 of Ochrobactrum sp. CM-21-5. GTDB lineage: Bacteria > Pseudomonadota > Alphaproteobacteria > Rhizobiales > Rhizobiaceae > Brucella. Next base: position 1,181,403 of record NZ_JACLZJ010000001.1, on the reverse strand, counting down.
TTCGCGCAGCACAGCGCCAAGCGACAAAACGTTCGGCACCTTGCCATGCGACAGCACGTTCATGTTGAGCGAAACACGATTTTCAAGTTCGGTGAGCTTGAAGAGCGATTCCATCAACAGTTCGGGATCGACCGTGCGGTTCTTCGGCTCCAGAACGATGCGGATATCCTCCGCCGATTCATCGCGAATGTCATCCAGCAGCGGCAGTTTCTTCGCCAGAAGCAGTTCGGCGATCTTCTCGATCAAGCGCGATTTCTGCACCTGATAGGGGATCTCGGTGACGACGATCACCCAGGTTCCGCGACCGGCCTCTTCCTTGTTCCAGCGCGCGCGAACGCGAAAACCACCACGACCGGTGCGATAGGCATCGACGATATTGGCGTGATCTTCGACAAGAACACCGCCCGTCGGGAAATCGGGACCGCGCACCTTGCATTTCAGCAGTGCGGCGGGGTCGGTCTTGGCCTCATGTTCAATTTCAGCCCACTGTTCCGGTGAAGTTATCAGCTCCTCAACGGGCGCATCGGGGTGATTGATGAGATAAAGAGCTGCCGAGCACAGCTCGGCCACATTGTGCGGCGGAATATTCGTGGCCATACCGACCGCGATGCCCGCCGAACCGTTAGCCAGCAGGTTGGGGAAAGCGCCCGGAAGAACGATGGGTTCCTCGTCTTCCTCATTATAGGTCGGGCGGAAGTCGATGGCGTTTTCGTTGATGCCTTCCAGCAGCAGCGTCGCCACTTCGGTCATGCGCGCCTCGGTATAGCGCATGGCAGCGGCGTTATCGCCGTCGATATTGCCGAAGTTGCCCTGCCCGTCCACCAGCGGATAACGCACCGCGAAATCCTGTGCCAGACGCACCAGCGCATCGTAGATCGAGGCGTCGCCATGCGGGTGAAACTTACCCATGACGTCACCGACGATACGCGCGCATTTCGCGTAAGCCTGATCAGGATTGAGCCGCAGCAAACGCATGGCATGCACGATGCGGCGGTGCACCGGCTTCAGGCCGTCGCGCGCATCCGGCAGCGCACGATGCATGATCGTGGACAGCGCATAAGCGAGATACCGTTCCTCGAGAGCCGATTTGAGATCGACCCGTTCGATGTGTTCTTCGCCGTCACCCGGCGGAATCAGACTTTTTCCCATGTCCCTAAGTACCAATTGCGCGAATCGTCAGCAAGCGTTGAGAAGAACCAATCCGGTACATAACAGCGCTGCACGCCGGATATGGCATGCAAAGGACACTGCGGCAGTCTAAATCCACCGCATAATTCGGCAATCGTCGTTGATTTGAGGAATTGTGCAGCAGTCGTAAATCTGCCGCCTTTTGCAGACTATAGGGTTATCGGGCTATTTTTTCCCATTTTGCGATCCTGGGTTGAGAAAATCAGATTGTTAATATCGACTGTTTCCGCCTATGACTGCTGCGCAAAATTTGAGATCAGGCAGGAGCTTTGAATGCACGTTTTCGTCACTATCAGGCCCGCAGCGCGCGTTTTCGCCGCGAGCACAGCACTTTCGCTGATCCTCGGCAGCTCTGCCATGGCCGCAGACGCCAACGCAGTCGCCGAACGTATCAAGGCTCTCTATTCACAGAAAGGTGGAGAACTGAGCTTTGCGAACGTCACGTCGGACGGTTCCGACATCGTTCTTGAGGGCACGCAGATCAATCTCGCACCACTTTCCGAGAAAGCAGTCCCCATCGGTGATGTAAAGCTGCAAAATGTGCAGGATACGCCTGAGGGCGGTTATATGATCGAACTGGTTGCCGTTCCCGACCTTTCTCTCGACAATGCCGAAGGCAAGAACGACAGGGCTACGATCAAGGGCATGTCGATGCAGAACGTGCATATTCCATCCGAGGCGGCGAAAGGTCCGCTCGACGAGATGGTCATGTATGACAAGCTGACAATCGACGAGATGCAATTCGGCAAGCCTGGCACGGATGGCGCCACGCTGAAGGGCTTCGATCTTTCGCTCGACACCACCAACAAGACGGAGAAGATCGGCTATACTTGGACCATCGCGGACATCGATGCAGCCTTTGACAAAAACGGCAAAAACCCTCTCGCGCCACTCGATATGAACACCTTCAAGGGCTCGCTGAATTCCAAGGGAAGCTGGTCGCCGCAATCCGGTGACACTTCGCTCGATCAGCTGGAACTCCAGGCACTGGAACTGGGCAAGATCAACATCACCGGCAATCTCGGCGGCTATGATCTGGCATTCCTGGAAGCCGTGCAGAAAACCCAGCAGTCCATGAGCAAAGCCGATGCCGACAAGGATGCAGCCGGCCTTGCCATTCTCGGCCTCGCCGAACAGCTGAATCTGAAGAACCTGTCGATCCGCTTCGACAATGACGCGCTGACCCAGAAGCTGCTCGGATATTATGCAAAACAGCAGGGATCGGACGCCCAGGCACTCGGCGAACAGATGAAGATGATGGTGCCGCTGATGGCGACACAGCTCAAGAACCCGGAATTCGCGCAGCAACTTAAGGCCGCTTCGGATAAGTACTTCACCGATCCGAAGTCGCTGACGATAACCGCTTCGCCGGATCAGCCAGTCACGTTTGCTTCTATAGTTGCCACCGCATCGCTGGACCCGACCAAGATCATCCAGCTTCTGAAAATCAGCATCGACGCTAACAACTAATGTCCGGGAACCCGGTGTGCACGACTCACCGGGCTTTCTTTCGCAATAAAAAACCCGGCATCAAGCCGGGTTTTTTTGTTCGCTGTCGAACAGTCTAGCTCTTCTGAACCGGAGCCAGACGGATATGCAGGTCGCGCAGCTGCGCGGGCGTGACATCCGAAGGCGCGCTCATCAAGAGATCGAGCGCCTGCTGGTTCATCGGGAAGAGCGAGATTTCACGCAGGTTCTTCGCACCGACAAGCAGCATAATGACGCGATCGATACCGGCAGCCATACCACCATGCGGGGGTGCACCATACTGGAATGCACGATAGAGACCGCCGAAGCGCTCTTCCACATCCTGCTGGCTCAGGCCGACTTTCTCAAAAGCCTTGACCATGACTTCCGGAAGCTGGTTACGGATCGAGCCGGATGCGATTTCAAAGCCATTGCAGACGAGATCGTACTGGTAGGCCTTGATTGCGAGCGGGTCCATGTTTTCCAGCGCATCCATACCGCCCTGCGGCATGGAAAACGGATTGTGTGCGAAGTCGAGCTTCTTGTTGTCTTCGTCCCATTCGTAGAACGGGAAGTCGATGATCCAGGCCAGTTCGAAACGATCACGGTCAACGAGGTTCAGTTCCTCACCCGCACGCGTGCGTGCATCGCCGGCAAACTTGTAGAACTTCGACGGCTGACCAGCCACGAAGAAACAGGCATCGCCATCGCCAAGGCCGAGCTGGTTGCGCAGGGCTTCGGTGCGTTCTTCGCCGATGTTCTTGGCAATAGGGCCGGCACCTTCGAGCTTGTCGCCTTCCTTGCGCCAGAAGATGTAGCCGAGGCCCGGCTGACCTTCGCTCTGCGCCCAGGAATTCATGCGATCGCAGAATGCGCGCGAGCCGCCTGTCTTAGCCGGGATTGCCCAGACTTCGACCTTCGGATCATTGGCGATCATGTTTGCGAAGACCTTGAAGCCCGAACCGGCGAAATGGTCGGTCACAGCCTGCATCTCAATCGGGTTGCGCAGGTCCGGCTTGTCCGAACCATAGGTGCGGATCGCATCGTCGTAGGCAATGCGGCGGAACGTCTGCGTTACCGGCTTGCCTTCAGCGAACTCTTCGAAGATGCCGCGCATGACGGGTTCCATCGTTTCCCAGACTTCTTCCTGGGTAACGAAGCTCATTTCAAGGTCGAGCTGGTAGAACTCGCCCGGCAGACGATCGGCGCGCGGATCTTCGTCGCGGAAGCACGGCGCGATCTGGAAGTAGCGGTCAAAACCGGCAACCATCAGAAGCTGCTTGTACTGCTGCGGCGCCTGCGGCAGCGCGTAGAACTTGCCCGGATGGATGCGGCTTGGCACGAGGAAGTCGCGCGCACCTTCCGGCGAAGAGGCTGTCAGGATCGGCGTGGAGAACTCGTTGAAGCCGATATCGGTCATGCGGCGACGCATCGCGGCGATGATCTTGGTGCGGCTCATGATGTTCTTGTGCAGCGTTTCGCGGCGCAGATCGAGGAAGCGATATTTCAGACGGATATCTTCCGGATAGTCCGGCTCGCCGAAAACCGGCAACGGCAGTTCCTTGGCGGCAGCCAGAACCTCAATCTCGGTTGCGAAGATTTCCACATCGCCGGTCGGCAGATTCGGGTTGACCGCGTCTCCGGCGCGAGCCTTCACTTCACCGTCAACGCGAATAACCCATTCGCCGCGAACGGTTTCGGCCACCTTGAACGCGGGCGAATCGGGATCGGCCACGATCTGGGTAATGCCGTAATGGTCGCGAAGATCGATAAAGAGAATGCCGCCATGGTCACGGACGCGATGAACCCAGCCGGACAGACGGACATTTGAACCAACGTCCGTCTTGCGAAGGGCTGCGCAGGTATGGCTGCGGTAACGGTGCATGATTTCTGCCTTTTGGAGTATGAGAAGTCAGCGCAGGCAAACGCCCGCAAATTCTGGCGGAAAAGCGCATTTTGACCCGGTTTTGTCAAGCCTGCATTCCCTGCTGCCCCCGGTGTTGAGCCAAGCTTGACGCAACGTATCGATAAAAAACACTATTTGCACTTGTTATGCGATCGGTTTTGCGCATTCTTTCACGACAAGCCCCGCAGCGTTGTTTAAAAGAAGAACATGCATCTGATCACCACTACCGAAGGTCTCGAAGAGGCCGTATCCGCCCTTGCCAAATCCGATTTTGTGACCGTTGACACGGAATTCATCCGTGAAACGACCTTCTGGCCGGAATTGTGCCTCATCCAGCTGGCTTCGCCCGACCATACGGCATTGGTGGACGCGCTTGCGCCGGGTCTGGATCTTGCGCCGTTCTTCAGGCTGATGGCCGACGAGAAAGTGGTCAAGGTTTTTCATGCCGCCAGGCAGGATATCGAGATCGTCTTCCATCTCGGCGATCTCATCCCCTCGCCCATCTTCGATACGCAGGTCGCCGCCATGGTCTGCGGATTCGGCGATGCGATTTCCTATGACCAGCTCGTGCAGAAGGTAACCGGCAAACATATCGACAAATCGTCGCGCTTCACCGACTGGCGCAGGCGCCCGCTTTCCGACAAGCAGCTCGATTATGCTCTGGCCGATGTCACCTATTTGCGTGACATCTATCTGTATCTGAAAAAGGAGCTGGAGAGTGAAGGACGCAGCGAGTGGGTGAACGAGGAAATGGCCGTGCTGAAGGCACGCGAGACTTACGACCTCCACCCGGACGATGCATGGCGCCGCGTTAAAGCGCGGGTGCGCAAGCCGCTGGAGCTCGCCATCGTGCAGGCAGTCGCCGCGTGGCGGGAACGCGAGGCGCGTGAACGCAACGTACCGCGTGGACGCATCATCAAAGATGACACGATCGCCGAGATTGCCCAGCAGCAGCCCCGCGACGCGGAAGCTTTGGGCCGCCTGCGTTCCATCCCGAAAGGCTGGGAGCGCTCCGGTCAGGCGGCAGGCCTCGTGGCCGCGATCCAGTCCGCATTGGCCATCCCGAAGGAAGATCTGCCGAAACTGCCAAAGCCTTCACATTCGCCGGAAGGCAGCGCCGCTGCCGCCGATATTTTGAAAGTTCTTCTGAAACTTGTAACGGAAGAGTATGGCGTGGCTGCGAAGATCGTCGCGAATACCGACGATATCGAGAAAATCGCTGCCGAGGGCGAAAATGCCAATGTTCCGGCACTTCAAGGCTGGCGCCGCGAGGTGTTCGGCCAGAAGGCGCTCGACCTGATTGCAGGCAAAATCGGCATCAAGTTCGAAGATCGGCGTATTCAGGCGGTCCAGTTGACGGAGTAAGGACTGGTTGCAGTCCCTTACCGACAGGCCCCAACTAATATGTGCAGCAATTTTGGGGTTCCGCGCCCTTCGCTATTCCCTTGCTTCTTCAATAGCCCTGTCACCCACGGCGAAATAGAGATTCTTGCCGGTCAGTTTTGAAAGCTGATTCAACCGTCCTTCGGGACGATCCGAAATGAGTTCTGCCAAATCACCGGGAACGACCAGCGCTATGCCGTTTTCGTCCTCCCGCCAATACAGACGCGGAATGACACCCGGCATGGATGCGGAGAGAAGGTAGACGACACGCAGCAGCGCCCCGAGCAGCTTCGCCCTTTCGCGCAGCCGCGGAGTGGCAAGCTGGACGATTTCGGGTGCAATCTCGTCGTCAACAAGCCCTTCATGGCGATAGTAATTTGCAAGCGCCATGAAGGAACGACCGGCATGGTCTATACCGCCGAATGAGCCATGAGCGATGATGTTGAGCGCCTGCGAGCCGCGATAATCGGGGTGGGCACGCCAGCTTATGTCAGCCACAAGGCACGCGGCTTGCCGGTAGCGCGCCTCGTCTTCCGTTTCGTCAAAGCCGAGAAGCGGCAGCGAAAGTGTTGTCCATGTCGCCAGTTCGCGGGCATGGCGGGGCGAACGTGACCGCAGGATCGACAGTTCTTCCGCGGAAGCCAGCAATGGATCGAGCCGCTGCTCATTCTTCGGCAGGAGTGAATAAAGATAACCTTCGCGCACGCCGAGCGCCGAGAATACGATCTTCGACGGCTTCATGCGGCGGATCGTTTCGAGCAGAACGGTCGCGCCATAAGCAAGGAGCTGCCGGCGATTCTTGGAAACAGCCTCGATGCCGCGCATGGTGTCGATATTGCCTCTGGCCACACGCCTCAGAAAATTCCGGGCTTCGGCAGGGTCCATTTCGTAACCATGCATGACATGCAGCGGATAGTTCTTCGCGGTCATATGCAGCTTGGCGAGGTTACGCCAGGTACCGCCAACCGCGTAAAAGACCTGTCCCTGATGCGCCTGAAGCAGCGTTGCCTTTGCCAGTTCCGTGCGGGTGATCTTTGCCGCTTCGGGTAATTGCTCGTTGGACATATCCGACAGGCGCAGACCGCCAAGCGGCAAGGTGATCCCCTCGCCGACCTCATGATCGTCAACCGCGACCAGTTCAAGACTGCCGCCGCCCAAGTCGCCGGTGACGCCCTGCGGCTTGTAAAAGCCGGAGATGATGCCCAGCGCGGAATAATAGGCCTCTTCCTTGCCCGACAACACCTCGATGTGCCGTCCGAGAATGGCTTCTGCCTGCGCGATGAAATCGGGCCCGTTTTTCGCCTCGCGGGCGGCGGCCGTCGCCAGCGCATGAATCGAGACGGCGCCCGCCTGCTCTGCCAGCGCGCGAAAACGCTTCAGTGCGCGCAGGGCCGCTTCCACGGATTTTTCATTAAGCTTGCCGGTTTTCGCAAGACCTTTGCCAAGGCCGCAAAGCAGCTTTTCGTTAAAAAGCACCGTCGGCGAGCGGACGATGCCTTCATAGATGACGACGCGGATCGAGTTCGAACCGACATCGATGACCGCGACGGGCTTGAGCCCCTTCAGACGGCCTTGTGCTACAGCTGGACTCATGCAGTCGATTTTCTTTCCGCCTGCGCGCGCTTCCGATGCGCGATAAGGCGGGGGGCCGAAGACTTCAGCGACTTTCCGCGACCCGACAGGCTAGGATTGGTCATGAAATATTCCTGCGCGTTGAAAGCTTCCTCTCCTTCTTCTTTTTCTATCCGGCGAGAGGTGCCGTCCGCAAGTAGCTGATAGCTCTGCTGGTTATCAATTATGTTGGCAAACATGATTTGCGACAGGATTTGCTGGTGCACCGTGGCATTGGTGATGGGTACGAGGGTTTCCACCCGGCGGTCGAGATTACGCGGCATCATATCAGCGGAACCGATATAGACGATTGCCTTGTCGGACGGCAGATCATTGCCGTTTCCGAAGCAGAAAATGCGGCTATGCTCCAAAAAACGCCCGACAATCGACTTTGCGCGGATATTGTCGGACAAGCCCGGAACCCCCGGACGCAAGCAGCATATTCCGCGCACCACGAGATCAATCTGCACGCCTGCCTGGCTTGCCTTGTAGAGCGCATCAATAATCTGTGGATCGACCAGAGAATTCATCTTCATCCAGATCGCCGCAGGCCGCCCGGCTTTCGCATGCGTTACTTCATCCTCGATATGTCTGAGGATACGCGAACGCAGTGTGAAGGGCGAAATCGCAATCTTCATCTCCTCCGCCGGTTGGGCATAGCCGGTGATGAAATTGAAGATATGCGCCACATCGCGGGCGACATCGGCATCGGATGTGAAGAAGGAAAGGTCCGTGTAGATACGCGCGGTGATCGGGTGATAATTGCCCGTTCCAAGATGGACATAAGAGCGCAGACGCTGATCCTCACGGCGTACCACCAGCGACATTTTCGCGTGAGTTTTCAACTCGATAAAGCCGAAAACCACCTGAACGCCGGCGCGCTCCAGATCGCGCGCCCAGCGGATATTCGCTTCTTCGTCGAAGCGCGCCTTCAGCTCGACCAGCGCCGTCACCGACTTGCCCGCCTCTGCCGCATCGACCAGAGCACGCACGATGGGGCTGTCGTTCGATGTGCGGTAAAGCGTTTGCTTGATGGCCAGCACATCCGGATCGGCAGCAGCCTGACGTAGAAACTGCACCACGACGTCGAAGGATTCGTAAGGATGGTGGACCACGATGTCCTTCTCGCGAATCGCGGCAAAGCAATCGCCGCCATGCTCGCGAATACGCTCCGGAAAACGCGGATTGTAAGACACGAATTTCAGGTCATCGCGCGGGATAGACACGATTTCCGAAATCATGTTGAGCGCGAGCAACCCTTCATGCACGCTGACGCGGCTTTCGGAAACGCCGAGCTCAGTCACCACGAAAACGCGCAGCGCTTCGGGCATCTCGCCGTCAAACTCGATGCGGATCACCTGACCGCGACGGCGGCGTTTCAATGCCGTTTCGAACAGGCGCACGAGGTCTTCAGCCTCTTCTTCCACTTCGATATCGCTATCGCGAATGATGCGGAATGTCCCCGCGCCCCGCACTTCGTACCCTGGAAACAGCCTGCCGATGAACAGGCTCACCGCATCTTCGATGGTGATGAAGCGATAAGCAGTGGACTGTTCGCCGGGCAACTGAATGAAGCGTTTCAACGCGACCGGTATGCGCAGAAGCGCCGTCATCGGATGGTTATCGACGCGACGCGCCAGCTGAAGCGCCATCGAAAATCCGAGATTCGGGATAAAAGGAAACGGATGCGCCGGATCGATGGAAAGCGGCGTCAGAACCGGAAAGATCGTTTCGAGGAAGTGGTTTTCAAGCCATTCCTTCTCCTGCTTCATCAAAGCGGAAGGCCGGACGATCTCTATACTTTCTTTTACCAGCTCTTCACGCAGAACGCGCAGCCGCTCCTGCTGTTCGGCCTGCAGGCGGCTCACTTCCTGCAGAACGAAATCAAGCTGTTCCTGCGGTGTGCGCCCGTCGGCACTGCGCATCACGACGCCGGCCCGCACCTGACCAGCAAGACCGGCAATGCGCACCATGAAAAACTCGTCCAGATTGGCGGCGGAAATGGACAGGAATCGCAGGCGCTCCAACAGCGGCTGGCGTGCATTTGCGGCTTCCTCCAGAACACGACGATTGAACTGGAGCCAGGAGAATTCGCGATTGACGAAACGATCGGGACTTTCCATCAATTCCGAAAGTTTTTCACCGTTCAAAGTCTTGTGAGCATCCAAGGCATTGCCATCCCCCTGAATGTCACGGCGACTGTGAGCCATATCCGCTGCCATCTCGTGAGTTTCGCTCGCCATAACGCTGTTTTCACTCATTTTTCCTGTCCCGGCTTCCGCCGGAATATTCCGGCACGACCTTAAGCCTATGGCTGTCATATGACAGTTTGATAGCAAATAGCTTGAAATGTCCTCAGAATTGATGAAAACCCTTCCGGAAACAAGAGTTTCAAGGTACACCCCTCCCAGAATTAAAGCGTACCACGATCTTATCCAGCACCGGAGCATATTATGTCCGATCACATCATTCCACACTTCCAGAACGACGCTGGCCATGCGGCTATTGAAATCGGCGTGAAGGAATTTATGTGTGTCGGCGCGAACCCGCCCTTCGATCATCCGCATGTGTTCCTCGACATGGGAGACGAAAGCGAAGTCGTCTGCCCTTACTGCTCGACGCTCTTTCGCCACAATGCGTCGCTTCATGCCGATGAAACCACCCCGACTGGCTGCGTTTACGAAGCCTCCGCCGACAAAGCTGCCTGATTTTCAAGGCGCCGCGGCACCGGGCAAGAAACGGATATGAGCAAAGGGCGCATATTGATTGCAGGAGCTGGCGTCGCGGGATTGAGCGCGGCACTGGAACTTGCAGCAAGGGGCTGGACTGTTCAGCTCTTCGAAAAAGCCCAAGCTCTTTCCAAAGTGGGTGCGGGCTTGCAGCTCGCCCCCAATGCCACCCGCCACTTGCAGCGTCTGGGCGTTCTCAACAGGCTTGCCGCACAAGCGGTCACACCGGAAGCTCTCTATCTCGTGGATGGGCGCAAGGCCCGTCCGCTGCTTTCCATGCAGCTTGGCGACGCGGCAACCAACCGCTGGCACCATCCCTACATTGTCTGTCACCGTGCCGATCTGCAATCCGCGCTTCTGGACGCCTGCCGGGACAACCCTGCCATCGAAATCAGCCTCGACACCGAGATCGCCAGCTACAAGATGGACGGCAGCACGATCATCGCAGACGTAAAACGCGGCAATGAGATAGAAACCGTGCATGGCGCTTATCTGATCGCCTGCGATGGCGTCTGGTCTGCACAGCGTTCAAAGGCCGGTTACGACAAGGCGCGTTTCAGCGGCCATATTGCATGGCGCACGACACTTGCTGCCGATGCCCTGCCTTCATCGTTCACCGCCGCACTGCCGGAACGCGCCGTTTCCGCCTGGCTGGGCAAGCAGGCGCATTTCATCGCTTATCCGGTGAAGGGTGGAAGCTTTTTCAACTTCGTGGCCATCACGACAGGCGAGAACCCCGGAGAAGTCTGGTCCCAAACCGGCGATCCCGCGCGTTTGCAGTCTATCTATACCGATTGGGGGAAACCGGTTCGCGATGTGCTGGCCGCTACAGCCGAATGGACTTACTGGCCGCTTTTCGAAATAGCGGATGCGCAGTTTCTGGGACCGAACCGGACAATCCTGCTCGGCGATGCCTCCCATGCCGTCACGCCATTTGCCGCGCAAGGTGCGGCGATGGCAATCGAAGATGCCGCCGCCCTTGCCGAAGCGCTGGATGCCGTGGACCAAGCAGCGGGACTTCGACATTACGAAACAGTCCGCAAGGCGCGGATTGCAGCCGTTGCAAAGCGCGGCCAGCTTAACAGGTTCGCCTATCACGCGACCGGCATTTTCGCGCTTGGCCGCAACACGCTTTTCGCCATACGCAGCCCGGATACCTTCCTGAAAGACCTGGACTGGCTTTACGGCTACGATGCCGTTGCGGCCATACGGGATTAGGCAGCGTCGCGCGCGGCTTCCAGTGTCGCGATGTCGATCTTGACCATCTTCATCATGGCATCCGCAACACGCTGACGGACATCCGGCGCACCGTCCTGCAATATATCCAGCAGCATGTCGGGGACGATCTGCCACGCGAAACCGTATTTGTCGGTCAGCCAACTGCATTCCATCGGCGAGCCGCCTTCCAGCAATTTGTCCCAGAAACCATCCAGTTCAGCTTGATCCTTGCATCGGACGATCAACGAGCTTGCCGGTGAAAACTTGAATTCGGGTCCACCGTTCAGACCGCACATTTTTTGCCCGTCGAGTGTGAAGTTTACAACGACCGGCTGATCCTCGTTCTGCTGATGACCGTGCTTGAAGCGAATGAAACCATCGACCGAAGCCGACCTTCCGCAGGCGCGGAAGATCGAAACATAGTGGTTCGCAGCTTCTTCAGCCTGCCCGTCGAACCAGAGACAGATTGTCAATCCTGACATTTTCTCCTCCTCAGCCCATAACCTTGCTGGCTTCTTCCATGTCCATCCACATCAGTTCCCAGATGTGACCGTCAGGGTCTTCGAAGCTGCGTCCGTACATGAAACCATAATCCTGTTTCGCTGCCGGGTCTGCGCGACCGCCCGACTTCACCGCCTTTTCGACCGTTTCATCCACTTCAGCCTTGCTTTCCGCTGACAGACAAACGAGCACTTCGCTCACCGTACTGGCATCGGCGATCTTCTTCGGCGTGAACTGGCTAAACTTGTCGTGCTCCAGAAGCATGGCGTGAATTGTGTCCGAAAACACCATGCAGGATCCGGTTTCATCAGAAAACATCGGATTTTTCTGCGCGCCAATGGCTTCATAGAAGCTCGTGGCACGTACGACATCTTTTACGGGCAGGTTCACGAAAACCATTTTCGGCATGTTGTTTCCTCCATTGGCAGGGCTTTTACCCATGCTCTTTTCAAGTTTTGCATCGCCTGCCCATCCCCCCGGCGATCAGGCCTTTTTCCAGTAGATTTACCTTTGGCCTGCGGTAAGTTTGCTTGCACATAATGCCAGATAAGTTATCATTAGCAACTATGAAGTTAGAAAAAACAACCAAACGAGAAAAAACCGCTGGACGCCGCCGCTATGACGATGCTTGCGCGGCGGCTCATGCCCTTGATTTAATTGGGGAACGCTGGGCCCTTCTCATTATGCGCGAATTGATGCTCGGGCCGAAACGCTTCGGTGATTTGCGCTCGGATTTGCCCGGAATCAGCGCGAATGTGCTAACCCAACGGCTGGAAGGACTGGAAGAGGCAGGCATTCTGCGCAAGACAAAACTTCCGCCGCCCGCGTCGGTACAAGTCTATGAGCTGACAGAATGGGGCTATGAAAGCGAGCCTATCCTGCAGGCCCTTGGCCGATGGGCGGCGCGTTCCCCCAGCCATGATCCGAATCTGCCGATTTCTGTCACCTCCTTTCTGCTTTCGCTACGCACCATGATGGACAGCAGTCGATCGCATGGCATGGAGGCAATCATCGGCCTTCGACTTGACGGCGAGGATTTTGCCGCCCACCTGCATGACGACCAACTGGAAATCACACGCGGCATGCCGGAACGCCCTGACGTGTCGTTCAACGGTTCGCCGCGCATGCTGGCGGCCGCCATTTATGGTGGCCAGCCCCTCTCGGCTCTTGAAGCAGCCTGCGTGTTGACCGTCACAGGCGATCGCACGCTGGCGGAGATGTTTGTGACGCTCTTCCCCCTTCCTGATAAAGCACCAGCATAAAATGCAACTTTATGGTTGCGTAATTTTTGATCTCCTGTAAATTAGCAACCATAAAGTTGCCAATTAAGAAGGATGAATGCCATGACTGTCACCAGCAAGACAAACCATATCGAAAAAACTGTCGATATTCGCGCCGGCATTGATCGCGTATGGCGCGCCTTGACCGACCACGAAGAATTCGGAACCTGGTTTCAGGTGAAGATTGATGGCCCATTCATTGCCGGCACCCGTTCCATCGGCCGCATGACTTATCCCGGCTTTGAACACGAGCCTTGGGAATCCTTCATCAAGGAGATGAAGGCCCCGCATTATTTCGCCTTCACATGGCATCCTTATGCTGTGGATCGCGATACGGACTATTCCAAGGAGCCGCCGACGCTGGTTGAGTTCAGGCTGGAGCCCATTGATGCGGGAACACGATTGACCGTCATCGAGAGTGGTTTCGACGCCTTGCCCGCAGAACGCCGCCCTCTGGCACTGCGGATGAACGAAGGCGGTTGGGAAGAGCAGGTCGGCAACATCAAGGCTTATGTTGAGAAATGAACGAAAACGCAGTTATGCAGAGCATAGAGATCTCTACCATTTTTGCAGCGCTGGCCGATCCGACCCGGCTGGCGCTCGTCAAAACGCTGAGCGACGGTACAAGCCGGTCCATCGTTGCTCTTTCGCAGAACGGCAGCATTACTCGGCAAGCCGTAACCAAGCACCTGACGGTTCTGGAGCAGGCTGGACTGGTGGAACGAGAAAAAGTCGGTCGCGAAAGCCGGTTCCGCCTGCATCCTGCTCCGCTCGTCGATGCCCGCACCTATCTGGCGACCGTTTCGGCGCAGTGGGACGACGCATTGCAACGTCTGTGCCATTTCGTGGAAGATTGAGCTATGGCTGTTTGAAAAGCAGCGACGAAGTGCCTTTGACAAAACCGAGTTTTTCATAAAATGGCGCCAGCCTGTCGGGGCAATAAAGCTCGAAGCTTTTCACGCGCTTTAAACGTTCGTGGCGAAGAATGCGTTCGACAAGTGCTGGTCCCAGCCCATGTCCGCGATACCGCTCCGCCACGATCACATCGAAAATCATAGCTTTGAACGTAAAGTCGCTCAATACACGGGCAAAGCCTGCGATCCTGCCGTCCGCATCGAGACAAACGATCAGCACGTCGCAGTGGGCAAGCATGTGCGCAACGTCTTCCGCCGTCCTCTCTTTCGTCCACCATTCCTTACTATAGAACTCATAAAATTCGCGATATTGCTCAGGCGCGAGTTTCTCCGCCCATTGAAAATTCGTCATGACATCTCCCGTGAACTTCCACAGCGATCAGTCGCAAAGGTGCTCCAGAATGACAATTCATTTTGAACAGACCTGTCCGGTATTCCGTATTTTCGATATCGAGAAAGCCAGAGAATTCTATCTCGACTTTCTTGGCTTCAAACTGGATTGGGAACATCGATTTGCCGAGAGCATGCCGCTTTACATGCAGGTTTCGCGGGATGGCCTGGTGCTGCATTTAAGCGAACATCATGGCGACGGAAGCCCCGGCGCCAATATTTTCGTACGCATGCGGGACGTCGAAGCGTTGCACAAAGAGATCAGTGTGCGGGGCTATCGCTACATGCGCCCGAGTATCGAGAGAACGAACCTTGGGGGCGCGTGATGAACGTGATCGATCCCTTTGGAAACCGCATCCAGTTCTGCGAAGGATCGCACGAAGAATAAAGCAAAACACCCGCCTGATTGGACGGGTGTTTTGATTCAAAGCTTATAAAGCCGGTCAGTGCAATATCTGGCTGAGGAACAGTTTCGTGCGCTCATGCTGCGGATTGTCGAAGAACTCATTCGGCGAGTTCTGCTCGACAATTTGCCCCTGATCCATGAAAATCACGCGATTGGCGACCTGACGGGCAAAGCCCATTTCATGCGTCACGCAGATCATGGTCATGCCTTCGGCAGCAAGGCCCACCATCGTATCCAGTACTTCCTTTACCATTTCCGGATCGAGGGCCGAGGTGGGCTCGTCAAACAGCATGACTTTGGGATTCATGCACAGCGCACGGGCAATCGCCACGCGCTGCTGCTGGCCGCCCGAAAGCTGCCCCGGATATTTGTTGGCCTGTTCCGGTATCTTCACGCGCGCAAGATAATGCATCGCGACCTCTTCGGCCTGCTTCTTCGGCATCTTGCGCACCCAAATCGGGGCCAGCGTGCAATTTTCCAGAATCGTCAGATGCGGAAAGAGATTGAAGTGCTGAAACACCATGCCGACTTCGCGGCGCACTTCATCGATCTTCTTCAGATCGTTGGTAAGCTCGATATTATCGACGACGATCTGTCCCTTCTGGTGCTCTTCCAGACGATTGATGCAACGGATCATCGTGGACTTTCCCGAACCCGATGGTCCTGCAACCACGATACGCTCGCCCCGCATGACCTTCAGATTGATGTCGCGCAGCACGTGGAACTCACCATACCATTTGTGCATGTTGGTGATTTCTATGGCGACATCGGTTTTGGAAACCTGCATTTTCGAACGATCGACTTCGACACCGAGCTCGGTTTGCTGGAGGGCGCTTTGTGCACTCATTTCCATAATTCCCTTTATTCTTATCGTTTATGACCCGTGTCGAGCCTTCGTTCCATGAATATAGAGTATCGCGACATCGCGAAACAGAAAATCCAGAAAACGAAACCTGCAAAGATCAGGCCTGTGGCGGGCGTCTGCGGAGAAGCCCAGTTAGCGTCGGAGAAATTCTGGCGAACGATACCCAAGAGATCGAACATGCCGATGATGTAGACCAGGCTGGTATCCTTGAAGAGACCGATGAAGGTGTTCACGATACCCGGAATCACCAGTTTCAAAGCCTGTGGCAAGACGATCAGTCCCGTCTTCTGCCAATAGCTCAAGCCAAGCGCATCCGCCCCTTCATACTGCCCGCGCGGGATAGCCTGAAGGCCGCCGCGCACCACTTCCGCCATATAGGCCGACGCGAAAAGAGCAACGCCGATCAGCGCGCGCAGCAGCTTGTCGAATGTGACGCCCGGCGGCAGGAACAGCGGCAGCATGACGCTGGCCATGAAAAGCACCGTAACCAGCGGCACGCCGCGCACCATTTCGATGAAAATGATGGAGAAGGTCTTGATGACCGGCAGGTGCGACCGACGCCCAAGCGCCAGCAGAATGCCAAGCGGCAGCGAAACCGCGATGCCCACGAAAGAGAGCACCAGCGTAACCAGAAGGCCACCCCAAAGTGGAGTTTCCACATAAGGAAGCCCAAACCAGCCGCCAGCCAGCAGGAAGAAGGCCACAACCGGCAGTACGAAGAAGAACAATATCGCATTGAGTGCCTTTTGCGGCACCTTCGGTATCAGGAGCGGCACAAGCAGCAGTACGAACAGAGCAGCGGTAAGATCGACGCGCCAGCGTTGATCAAAGGGATAGCGCCCGTAGATGAATTGCTGAAACTTGGCATTGACGAAAGCCCAGCAGGCCCCGGACCAGCCTTCCGGCTGCGCGCCACCCTGGGCGACGGTCAGGCAGGCCGAACGGTCCGTGCCGGTCCAGGCCGCATTGACGAACAGCCATTCGATCATCGGCGGAATGAACCAGACCAGCACGAACAAGGCAAAAATTGTCAGCGCCGCGTCGACAGGCGTGGCAAAAAGGTTGACGCGCAGCCAGTGTGACAGGCCCAGCACCGAACGCGGCGGCGCCTCGTCTTCAACCATTTGCGAGCGGACATATTGGAGATCAGCGTTTTCCATGGTCATCTCTCCACCAACGCCATCTTGGCGTTGAACCAGTTCATGAGAGCCGAAGTAATCAGGCTGATGCCGAGATAGATCACCATCCAGATGGCCACCACTTCAACCGACTGGCCGGTCTGGTTGAGGATAGTGCCACCGATGGCAACGAGGTCGGGATAGCCGATGGCAATGGCCAGCGAGGAGTTCTTGATCAGGTTCAGATACTGGCTCGAAAGCGGTGGGATGATGATGCGCAGCGCCTGCGGTACGATGATGAGGCGCATCGTCTGGCCGGGACGCAAACCGACCGCATAAGCTGCCTCCGTCTGCCCTTTGTTGACCCCCAGGACACCGGCGCGCACGGTTTCGGCAATGAATGACGCCGTGTAGAAGGACAAAGCCAGATAGAGCGCCAGAAATTCAGGTTTCACCTGTGCGCCGCCGGTCAGGTTGAAGGTCCCAAGCTTGGGAAAATCGAACGAAACCGGGAAGCCTGTGGCCACAAGCGCCAGCAGCGGCAATCCGATGATAAGGGCCACCGACACGCGCACCGTATGGAAAATCTGCCCCGTCGCCATCTGTCTGCGACGTCCCCAGCGGCCGATCACGAACGAAGCGGCGACACCAAGCAGCAATGCGACCGGCAGCAGCCACGCCCCCTCGCCCCACACAGGAGAAGGCATGAAGAAACCACGATTGTTGAGATAGGTGCCCAATGGCAGGGACAGGCTTTCACGCGCTTGCGGCAAAACCGACAGAACACCGAAATACCAGAAGAAAATGACCAGAAGCGGCGGAATATTGCGGAAGATCTCGACATAGACCGTGCAAATCTTGCGGATCAGCCAATTATGGGAAAGACGCCCGATGCCGACCAGAAACCCGATCACCGAAGCGGTGATGACGCCAAGGCCAGCAACGTAAAGCGTGTTCAGCAATCCGACCAGAATAGCCCGGCCATAGGTGGAATCACTGGAATACTGGATAAGGCTCTGGCTGACATCGAAGCCGGCTCGGCCATTCAGGAAGCCGAAGCCTGACGCAATGTTTGCCCGCTGGAGGTTGGTAATCGTATTTCCGACGATCCAGTAGATAAAACCCACAATCGCAGCAAAGACCACGACCTGATAAAAAATACCGCGAACGCGCGGATCGTACAGGAGCGAAGTTCCGCCGCTGCTGCGGCGGCGTTCGGTTGCAGAATAGGAAGCCATATGTTCCCTGTATCTTTCCGGCTTTCCACGCATCCCTTGATAAAAGCCATTTACCCGGAGGCAATGCCCAGGCAACGGTCTCGTGGATCATGCGCAGAATGCCGAACCGTTCTGCCTTGCAGAAACCTGCAAGGCATGGGTTGAGTTTCTTATAGAGCCGAAAAATCCGGCGGGCGCCGAAACACCCGCCTTGTATCGGCACGTAAAGCCACCGTCCTCAACGGATCGGCATACCGTATTGCAAACCGCCCTTCGTCCATTGGGCGTTGATGCCGCGCGCGATCTTCAGCGGGCTGCCTGCGCCCAGATTGCGCTCGAAAATTTCGCCGTAATTGCCCACACCCTTGATGATATTGACAACCCAGTCGTTGGAAAGACCCAGATCCGTACCGATCTTGGTATCAGCTTCCACACCGAGAAGACGCTTGATTTCCGGATTGTCGGACTTCTTCATCTCGTCCACATTGGCCTGCGTAATGCCGAATTCTTCAGCATTGAGAAGCGCAAAGTGCGTCCAGCGGATTACGTCGGCCCATTGCGAATCGCCCTGACGAACTGCCGGCCCCAGCGGCTCCTTGGAGATGATTTCAGGAAGAACCACATGATCGTCCGGGTTCGCCAGCGTCAGGCGGGTCGAATAAAGGCCCGACTGGTCGGTCGTGTAGGCATCGCAACGACCGGAGTCATAGGCGGCATTCGCCTCTTCCAGTTTTTCAAAGACAACCGGATTGTATTCCATCTTGTTGGCGCGGAAGTAGTCGGCCATGTTCAGCTCGGTTGTCGTGCCCGCCTGAACGCAGATGGACGCACCGGAAAGCTGAAGTGCAGAATTGATGCCGGAGAGCTTCTTGGAGTTGATCATGAAGCCCTGACCGTCAAAGTAATTGACGCCCGGGAAATCGAGGCCGAGTGAGGTATCGCGGCTGATCGTCCAGGTCGTGTTGCGGATCAGAACATCCACCTCGCCGGACTGCAACGCCGTAAAACGCTCCTTCGCGTTGAGCGGCGTAAACTTCACCTTGGTCGGATCGCCGAAAATCGCAGCGGCGACGGCACGGCAATAATCGACGTCGAAGCCTGACCATTCACCCTTGTCATCGGGCGACGCAAAGCCAAGCAGACCCGTGTTCACACCGCATTGTAGAAAACCCTTCGCCTTCACATCGGAAAGCGTATCTGCGGATGCTCCCGAAGCTGCGCAAAACAGCGCCGCTGCACCCAATACACCCGTCAAAACAGTCTTTTTCATCTGGCTTGCAACCTTTTTTGTTCCCTGGAACGCGCCGGAACAAGCCTGTCCCAAGCGTCTCCTGTTGCTTTATTTTTCGCATAAACTGTCTGGAAAAGCCGTGTGACCTCCCAAGCCCATGCCTTCACACCAGGCCACCCCTCGCCCGAGACCGTTATTCGGCCTTCGATTTTATTTTTGGGCGCGGTGACATGCCTGTCGCCTTCACCATCTTATCGAAGGCGATATTTTGGCGTTGGTCAAGATAATAACTCGGCTGACACGGTGCTTTCGCGAAAAGTTACAACCGGAAATATTCATTTTTTTACATATTTTCCCGATTTCTGGGTAGAACCGTCCACAACACCGGATAGCGATGTACAGGAGAAGCCACCAAGCAATAATAACAACAATAACAAATAGTTACATTTATTATACTACGGTTGTGCAAACAATAAAAAACCACCATAGGGAGAAGTCAAACTCTTGGAAGTGCACTTTCATCATCAATCAAAAAAATAATATTTCGCGTCGCCAGATAGCGCGCCACCCACCACGCCGCAATGAAGCCGATAACAAGCCCGGCAACGACATCAGTGGGATAATGAGCACCAGCGGCAAGTCTGCTCACGCCAAAAAGCAGACAAGCCGGAACGGTCAAAACTCGCCATCGCGGCAGGAAAATCCAGAGCGACGCCATCATGATTCCCGCCATCATGGAATGTCCCGAAGGGAAACTCTCATAGAGAAATTTTCCGTTGAACGGCGAGAAATAGGCGGCCCCGACTTCGTCCAGAAGAAACGGGCGCGCGCGGCCGATAGCGAGTTTTCCGATTTCGACAGGCACACTGCCAACAACAATAGAGAAAAGCACAAGCGTTGCCCATCCGTGGAGCTTTACGAGCGTATTCTGCATCCCTCCCCGAAATGACGGCGAGAGCATAAATGCCGTTGCCAGCCAGACGACCAGCGCCACTCCAAGCCAGACGACCGTGCGAATCGCATCTGTTGTCGTGCGCAGAATTTCCATCACAATATTCGTGCTTTGCGCAGCCGCCCGGATGATATCGGCATCCCAGAGATGCAAAACCAGAATGACAAAGGGGAGCAGGACCGCGACGGCTGTCATTTCCAGTGTCCATGACGAGGGCGCACCTTTGTAAGCGGGGCGTATCAGCGCCCGAACAAGCTCCAGTGCTGCCCGTACCGGATTAAGGAGAACGGTTTTCATTTCCTGCGCCGTCATGCCCGAATCCTTTTTCATTCCTGTCATTACGCAACATATATGACGCAAGGTTGCATCCAGCCTCAACGCGCCTTATCGAATGGATCAGCATGCAACACGGTCTGGAGGCAATTTCGTGGCTAAGCAGCAGGATAACTCAAAGAAGCTGGGTATAAACACAAGGCTCGCGCATGATGGCTATGCCCCGCGCGACTATCACGGCTTCGTCAACCCGCCCGTCGTGCGTGCTTCCACCGTTCTTTTCCCCGATGCCGAGACCATGACGACCGGTGGTCAGAAATATACCTACGGAACACGCGGTACGCCGACTACCGATGCGCTTTGCAAGGCAATCGATGCGTTGGAGGGCTCCGCCGGTACGGTTTGCGTGCCTTCAGGCCTCGCGGCTGTAACAGTCCCGTTGCTCGCCTTTCTTTCACCCGGTGATCATGCGCTGTTTGTCGATTCGATTTACAATCCAACCCGTCATTTCGCCGATACGGTCCTCAAGCGCATGGGTGTCGAGGTTGAATATTACGAGCCGGAAATCGGCGCAGGCATTGCGAGCCTCATGCGACCGAATACCAAGGTCGTATTCACGGAATCGCCAGCATCCAACACGTTCGAAGTTCAGGATATTCCTGCCATAGCAGAAGAAGCGCACAAGGGCGGCGCTATCGTCATGATGGACAATACCTGGGCGACGCCGATCTATTTCAAGGCGCTGGACTTCGGCGTGGACGTTACGATTCATGCGGCCACGAAGTATCCCTCCGGCCATTCCGATATCCTGTTCGGTACCATTTCCGCCAATGAAAGATGCTGGCCGCAGCTTCTCGAAACCCATGGCGCACTTGGCCTCTGCGCGGCGCCGGATGATGCTTACCAAGTTCTGCGCGGGCTGCGCACGATGGGTGTGCGGCTGGAGCATCATCGCAAAAGCGCGCTGGAAATCGCACGCTGGCTGGAACAGCACCCGGCAGTCGATCGCGTCCTGCATCCGGCCCTCGAAAGCCATCCCGGCCACGAACTCTGGAAGCGCGATTTCACCGGCTCGTCCGGCATTTTCTCCTTTGTGCTTTCCGAAGGCAGCAGTGCGGAAGCACACGCGTTTCTCGATGCGCTGGAAATTTTCGGCCTTGGCTATTCCTGGGGCGGCTACGAAAGCCTTGCGCTGGAAGTAAAGCTTGGTGACCGTACTGTCGCAAAGGGTGACTATTCCGGCCCTGTCATTCGACTTCAGATCGGCCTGGAAGATATTACCGACCTGATCGCCGATCTGGAAAAAGGCTTTGCCGCCATCTGATCCGGCCTCATTCGGTCGGCATGGCAACCATTCTGCGTGGCCGGATTGCATCCGGCCAGCATCATGCCAAGGCATGACGGAAATCCAGCTTTTCCAGTCTCTCCAATGAAAATTCTGGCGCCTTCGTTATTAGTTACAGCTAAAACAACAATAAACTTAATCGAACAAAACAACGGTCATTTAAAAGCAAATATTAACAAAAAGAAATTACTGTTAGGGCTGAAAATCGTAGTCAATCAGAAATCGGCCAGGAACAGTGTTTTCGTTTATTACAGATAAAGCTTCGCTTCGCCAATTCATAGAAAAGGCTCTTCTTGTATTACTCTTGGTTGCATACCCGACTTTGGCGGCAACCCAGGAGCAGCCCAAACAGCCGATCAAAGTCGGCGTTTATGTCAGCGAGCCTTTCGTCATTAAACAAGGTGATGATTTCAGCGGCATGGCGATCGATCTTTGGCACAACATCGCCAAGCGTCTGGGACTTGCCTCCGAGTTCGTAGAATATTCCAATTACAGTGAACTGGTAAAAGCGGTTTCCAAAAATGAAATCGATGCAGGTGTTACCAATCTGACGATCACCGAAAACCGGGCCGAGATCGTGGATTTCACGCATCCATGGTTCGATGCCGGCTTGCGCATCATGGTGCACACGCAGGCGGGTGACAGCTGGGGCGACTTGTTTAACCGTCTGGACGACGCAGGACACATTGCAACCTATGCATGGATTCTCGCAATCATTCTCGCCTCTACCGTACTATTGACCGTCTTCGACAGACGCTTCGACGCAGGCTTTCCCAAGCGCTGGCGCGAAGGGCTGGCAGAAAGCTTTTATCATGTTGTTTCCCTTGCCACTTCGGGCAAGACAACCCGCAAGAATCTGTTCGGCTGGGTTGGCCGTATCTGGCAGGCATTCTGGATGGTTTGCGGCATAGCCATTATTGCCTATGTGACGTCCTCCATCACCAGCGTCATGACCGTTGCGCATCTGGACAATAATATCACCAGCCTCGCTGACCTCCAGAACAAGCCGGTGGGCGTACGCGCAGGCAGTGTATCCGAACAAACGCTCAAGTCGCGGTCAATCGCTACCGTGCCATTCGATCATCTTCAGGAGGCCGTAGCAGCGCTCACCAATGACGAGATCGCGGCCATCGTGGCCGACAGCCCTGTTCTGGAATATTATACACACAAGAATGCCAGTGAACCGGTGTCAATCGTCGGAAATACCTTTAGCCCGGACAAGTACGGCTTTGCATTCCCGCGACACAGCCCGTTTGTAAAACCGGCAACAGTCGCAATCATCAGCGCGCATGAGAGCGAAGACATTGCCAAACTGAAGGCCAAGTATTTCGGCCCCGATAGCTAAACCGGTCCGGCTTTGTTATTACTGGGTTATTGCCGGATCGAAACGGAATACGCCCAGACGAAAATATGATCAGGAACAAATGAAAGGCGGCCATGTGCCGCTTTTCGCGTTTCAGTGTTCGCAGACATCACCGGAAATCTCATTGGAAATTTTCATTCGGCACCGGTCGAGCCAGAAGCATATCGCAAACGGCTTGTATGAAAATTCATCCAACCGTTTCCCCTACTGCAAAAATGCGTTAGATAGCGTCGGATATGCGTATCGTCTCACACCTCGGGACCGTCGCACTGAAGGAATAGATCATGATGAGTTGGATTTTTATAGTTCAGGGCTTCATGGCGATTGGGCTTGCCGTGCTCGCTGTCGCCGTCATCCTGCGTTATCGCCGCTGAAGCCCTGATCCTCGCCGGATCATTATTCGCAGTTTTCCCGGTCCTTTTATGCAACCGACTGCGGGAATAATCGTTCTGGCATTGCTTGGCTTTTTCAAAGGAGGAGATCGGGATGTGGAAAGTGGCGCTCGGACTGGCAGCCTTGATGGCGATTTCAGGCTGCACCACCACTGAGAAAGACCTTTCTATCGGCACGGCGGGTGGCGCGATTATAGGCGGCATTGCAGGCGGCGGGCGCGGCGCACTGATTGGCGCGGGCGCAGGTGCGCTGGGTGGCCTACTTGTGCGCGAGCTGCGCAATGGCAATTGCGAATATCGCGATCGCCGCGGGCGCATCTATGTCGCGCGTTGCCGCCGTTAGATACGGATCGTTCCAGACAAAACCGTTATAAAAGCGCCGGTCCAACCGGCGCTTTTCCTGTACCTGGCATCAAAGCCGCCTGTAGCAAAAAGGGAACTTTTAATTCCTCGTCACGTTTCAACAGAAACGAGTTTATTCGAGGAGAAGTCCTATGAAGCTTGCTTTGAAAGCCGCCTTTGTTGCGCTGGGCGTTTTCGCAGCGGGCGCAGCGCAAGCGGCAAACGCCATCTCCACTACCAATCTTAACATCCGGACCGGACCCGGGACCCGATATGCGACGCTGGGTGCAATCCCAAGTGGCGCACCGGTTACTGTACGGGGCTGCACATCGGGCTATGGCTGGTGTCAGGTTAGCTATGGAGGAACATTCGGCTGGGCATCGTCGCGTTATCTTGCCATAAGAGAAGGTTCTGCTGGCGGCTATTCGGATGATTTCGGTCGTACTGCCGCGCTGATCGGCATTCCGCTCATTGCTGGCGCCGCAATCGGTGCGGCATTGAACGACCGTGACGACCACTGGCGCGGCGATCGCTGGCACCATCGCCATAACCGACACTGGGATCGCCGCGGCTGGCGCGAGCGCCCCGGCTGGGATGGAGGCAGATCGCGGCATATCGGGCCACGTCCCTATCTCAGATCACGCGGAGGTGACGGACCGCATGGCCAATAGCGCCAGCGATGAACAAGAATGACAAACTTGTCGAACGACATGCTATTTGGCCTTCGAGGTTATTCGAAGTCATTGAAAACAAGCATGTCAAATTTAACTGGTTTCAGATATTTAGCCTTTTTTGCCACGATTTTTTACCCGTAATATTCTTACGTGTCGCAGATTCTAGGGCGGTTTGCCTGACTTTCGCGACGAAACTACGATGCGGTTTAGATGGTTTCCTGCTGGCCACCTTTTGCCGCGTTCCTAGGTGGCGGATAAGCGGTTGATCTGATGGATAAAGCTCACCATTGCTGCGTCGGCGGTCATCTGACCTACGAGCACCGCGGTAGCGAAACCGTTTAACATCCCTAGAAAAATGACTGCTTCGGCCTCGACGTCCACCTGCGGGTGTATCTCGCCATCGCTTTTTCCTTGGTCCAGTATCGCAGCGATGCGCTGCCCGATACGGTTAGGACCGTCGAGGAATGGACGGTCCGAGATTTCGGGATCGGTCTGCGCCAAAATCGCGAAGGACATCCAAAGCAAATGGAAATCGCGGCTGGTTTCGTCTGTCGGCAATGCTTCCTCAAATAGGGCCCGTAGGGTCAAATGCGCCGTAGGTGACTGCGGGAGTTTCGCAATACGTCTCTCCCACCGCCTGTTGCTCTCCCTTTCGAGAAGTCCGAGACCGGCTTGCATGAGACCCGCCTTGGTCTCGAAATAGTACTGAACGAGACGCAGCGAAATCCCGGCTTCGGCTGCGACTGAACGAAGGGTCAAGGAAGCCAGCCCCTCGCGCGCAGCAACGCGCACGAACGCTTCCAATATCGTGGATCGGCGCTCTCCATGGTCAACGGTTCTTGGCATCGGTGGGGTGTCCCAAGTTGCTGTGCAATGTTATGATACATTTGTATCATAACGCCAACTGACTATCTACGGACCGGTTTCATGATGACGTCAACAGCTCCCCCGATTCCTCTGCGCCTTTGGGCTGTGGCTACGATCACCGGTGCCGGCGCTTTCATGGCGATGCTGGATTCCACCGTCGCCAACCTCGCTCTCGAAGCGATCCGCGCCGATTTCGATGCTTCGCTTGCTAAGGCGCAATGGGTGGCGACCGGATATCTGATAGCTCTTGCCGTATCGCTGCCATTGACCGGATGGCTTAGCCGCCGCTTCGGTCAATCGCGATTGTGGATCATTTCCACATTCGGATTCATCCTGGCTTCAGCCTTATGCGCCCTATCGAGCGATTTATGGGTGCTTGTTATCGCGCGCTGCCTGCAGGGGTTGGCCGCCGGCCTTATGGTGCCAGCCGGACAGGCGTTGCTCTCGAGGATCGCCGATCGCCGTCAGCTCGGCCGGCTGATGGGAACAGTGGGCTTTGCCGTCGCGCTCGGGCCTGCTCTTGGCCCCGGCTTCGGTGGGATGCTGATCGACACCCTTTCATGGCACTGGCTGTTTTGGATCAATGTCCCCCTCGGAGCTTTGGCCCTGATCGCGGGCCGAACCATGCTGCCGATGGATGAGTCGCCCCAAGAAAGCCAGCTGGATGGCCGGGGGATCGTGATGATGGGGATTGGCCTGCCGCTCCTGCTCTACGGCACTGCTGAAATCGGCGCATCGGGATTGGAGTTGATCTCGCTGGCGTCTTTCGCGCTCGGTATGTCCCTGACAGCGGCATTCCTCTGGACCGCGAGAAATGCCGCTGTACCGTTAATCGACATGCGCCTGTTGAACCGCCCGGGCTTCACGATGGCCGTGGCGGTGTCCGGGCTAACAGGTGCGGCCATGTATGGCGGGCTACTGCTTTTCCCGCTCTATTTTCAGGACGTTTTGCGACAGTCTCCCACCGAGGCCGGGTTAATGCTTCTCGCGATGGGATTGGGATCAGCTTTGGCACTACCGTTCGCCGGCGTTCTCACCGACGAGCGAGGGCCTGCTGTGGTATGCTTCGCCGGAGGCATATTGCTCGTTATCGGCACCGCGCCGTTTTTCGCTATGCCGCTCCTGCCGAGTACGGGCTTCGCTGTCCTGCTTTTCTTACGAGGGATCGGTTTGGCTCTGGCACAGATGCCCGCCATGACTGCGGCATATGGCGCGGTCGAAAAGCATGAAACGGGAGACGCCGCCACACTGGTCAACATCGGCCAACGGTTGGGCGGTGCACTGGGGGCGATAGCGACCGTCATCGTTCTAGAGCACGGATCGCCGGTAGACGATGCAAGCTTTCAATGGGCGCTGTTGTTACTGTTCGGCTTCGCCCTAGCTGCGCTGTTCATGTCACGCGGTCTTCCCGGCACGGGAACGCGACCAAAACCTTTGGCATAACAGGGTTTTGATTTTCTGCGGCACCGCAAATGATGATCTCTTGCAGAACGCGACCGCTGGCAACTGTGTGCCAGGCCCACATGGTTTCGATTGCTGGCAGGACTGGACGATCAGGCAGCAGACGAAAGGACAAGCCAATGTCGCTCTATCGGAAATCATGGCTGTTTGCAGCTTGGACTGCAGTTGTCGCCCTAACCCTTGTTTATTGGATAACATTCCTGATGGAGCTACTTGGCGGGGCTGTATTACTCGTTGGAATTGCCATCGCGGCCGGCCATAGCCTTGTGGCATTTTTTGCGTTTGACTGCCCTGAATGTGGTTTAACGATCTTTCAGAGCCGCAAAGGCTTTTGGGGCACGTTTTCCCTATGGCCTAACAGGAAATACGGACATTGCGGACGCGATCACTCATTGGTCGATTGAGGATTCGTGCGTTCGTAACCGAGAGCGCTCACGCGCACTTGATGTTGGCGGTCATGCAGCTGAAACTGTTGGGAAATGTCAGTAAACCTGACCCAAGGGCAACATAGTGGCCGAAAAGGCCAATCATCGTGTCATTCGACAAAACTTGGAAATGATGGCGATCCCGACAGGATTCGAACCTGTGACCGTCGGCTTAGAAGGCCGGTGCTCTATCCAGCTGAGCTACGGGACCTCGCCTTTTGAAAAGTCGAGATAATGTTTCGAGCAAGCCCTCAGCAGGGCTTTATCGAAGTAATCATGATTACCCCGGCTACAGCAACAATCGTCAAGCCGGGAAAATCTTCAGTGCGTCCAAGGCTGCGTGCGGTCGAAGCGGAAATTATCCGAATAGGAAATCTTGCGGCGCTTCGCCTCTTGCGGTTCCGTCACCCGATAAGCAATGCCGTTGCGCATCGCGTAAGCCACAGCTTCTTCCTGCGTTTCGAAGAACAGACGAACCTGACTCTTCATGTCGCCGGAAGACGTGTAGCCCATCAGAGGCTCCACCTTGCGGGGGCTTTCCGGCTCAAATTCCAGAAGCCACTGATCTGTTTTCGCCTGACCGGACTGCATGGCGGTTTTAGCCGGACGGTAAATGCGTGCAACCATTTGAAGAACCTTGGACTATGCTCTTGCTCTCCCCTTCGCAGGGGGTGGAAATCCACCAAGGCAATAGTTTACACGCCAACCCATGTCAACGCGATAAAGGCGCGCTTCACAACGCTTACCGCTTAAAGCGGAGTTCTATTCAATCACATATGGAAGAGAATGGTCGGAGCGGCAGGATTCGAACCTGCGACCCCCTGATCCCAAATCAGGTGCGCTACCAGGCTGCGCTACGCTCCGACATTTTGTGCGAGCGCTGTTCTCCTAGATAATGCTCAGACATAAAGCAAGTGGTAAAAATGACGAAACGACAAAATAACTGTTGGCAGAGGCTAACTTAGGTTTTTCCAGACCTGCCCCGCTGTGGAACCATCACCCTTTTCAGGCGTTTGAACAGGACAAATCACCATGCAGGAGTTTGAATGTGAATCGGAACGGGCTTTATCTGATTATCGGCGCGCTTGTCGTCGTGGCTGCCGGTCTTGCCGTTTATGTTTATCGTGAAGAAACAAAACCGGCCGGGATAGAAATGAAAATCGGAGAAGACGGTGTTTCCATTCAGGAAAACTGAACTGCCCTTTGAAGTTATAAACATATAAATCGATTAAGATTTCAATCGCTTACGCTTTGTGATGCAACATTTCGGACGAGCTCATGTTATTTGGCCTGCCAGATCAACGGAGGATCGAAATGGGTATCCAGACTGTTTCCGATGAGCTTTATCGTCGTCACGAGCGTGAGTGGGCGGAGTTTCGAAATGCTGTCGAAGCAAGCGAAACGAACCAAAGACAGCAGCACAACACCTCAAGCGAGACCTCTTGCAACGACAAGAGGTCGGGGCACCAATGATTCCTGATGCATATTCATGATAGAACGCCGCTCATGCGGCGTTTTTCATTTCTCACCGGCTGAGCGCAACCGTGCAGAAATCTTACCTTCAACAAAATTCATTTGGTGTTTCGGCTTCCTCCGTTACGTTCAATTATCGAACCGAATGGAAATGATGAAGGTCGCGGAAATGTCAGATCAAAAAGTAGCGATTATAACGGCCGGCGGCAGCGGCATGGGCGCAGCTTGTGCTCGGAGGCTGGCGCAGGATGGTTTTGCGGTGGCGATTCTCTCTTCTTCCGGCAAAGGAGAAGCCCTTGCCAAAGAACTGGGCGGGGTCGGGGTTACCGGATCGAATCAGTCAAATGAAGATCTGAAAAAGCTGGTGGACCAGACTTTGGAAAAATGGGGTCGGATCGATGCTCTGGTGAACAGTGCCGGGCATGGCCCGCGCGCACCTATTCTCGAAATCACTGACGAGGACTGGCACAAGGGAATGGACACCTATTTCCTGAATGCAGTTCGCCCGTCGCGCCTGGTGGTGCCTGCGATGCAGAAGCAAAAATCCGGTGTCATCATCAACATTTCGACGGCTTGGGCCTTTGAGCCAAGCGCCATGTTCCCGACTTCGGCTGTGTTTCGCGCAGGTCTCGCATCTTTCACGAAAATATTTGCCGATGCGTATGCGCGCGACAACATCCGCATCAACAATGTGCTGCCCGGCTGGATCGACAGCCTGCCCGCAACAGACGAGCGGCGCGAAAGCGTACCTCTGCAACGCTATGGCACCAGTGAAGAGATTGCCGCAACGGTCTCATTCCTTGCGTCCGACGGCGCCGCCTATATCACCGGCCAGAACCTGCGTGTCGATGGCGGGATCACGCGATCTGTCTGACCATCCCCGGTAACGAAATGCGAAGGAAGACCCAATAGAGTCTTCCTGTCGCGATTCGGATAGGGGACAAACAATGGCTGCAAGGAAACGGACTTCCCGCGCGCCCAAGCGCTCCACGAAGCGTAAGAGCGGATCGGGGTCGTTTGTACCAGTGCTGGCACTTGGTGCCATTCTCGGACTGGGCGCTTTCAGCCTTTGGGCGACGGCTCACCACAAAAGTCCGCAAGCGGCGATCTCATCGCTCTTCCAGCGCCCGACAACGGCCAAGCCCACCGTTTCCGCACCGGCAAAACCCAAAAGCAAGGAAGTTGCTGTCAGCAGGGCGCCGTCGAAAGATTATGGCGCCGCCGTGGGTCCGGTTCCGCGTCCTTCAGCATCGGTTGCTCCTGCGGCGTCAAAGCCGGTTCAACAGGCTGCCGTCCAAGCTGCAAAATCACCGCGGCCGTCCGGTCAGACCAAGGTTTCAGCGCCAACAGGAGTGCCCCGCGCATTGCCGCCGCGCGGCGTGAACACGCCAGCCCACTCGCCTTCAGTGATCTATGCGAAATCGCGACTGACGATTCATAAGAATGCGTGGAACAAATCTCCCGCCATCGGTACCGTCGAAAAGGGGCGTGAAATGCGCTCTTACGGGAAAACCGGCCGCTGGCACCGGGTCATCGTGCCGAAGACGAATATGATCGGCTGGGTTCACGAAGATCAGCTCATCGGCGGCCGCAACAAGCCGGATAATGCAGCACTGATTACCGGATCGGTGACCAAGAAGCCGCAAGCCGCTGCCGTGCCTGAAAAGCGTATCCGGCCTCCGAAGGCCGTGGGCGAGAAAAACTAGAGCATTTCCAGCAAAAATGCGCAGCGGGTTTGCGCGGGATAATGCACCAAAACAAAAACTTGGAACGGCTCCGACGATTTCGTTTAACGCTCCAGTTATGGCTGAGCCGTCCGAGCCATTGCTTCCAGTTGAGGGTCGCCGGGCAAATAATCGAAACCGGCTGCAATCAATGACGAACTGTCGGCAACCAGATCACCGTATAGCTGGTCATAAAGCCCTTTCCTGCCCATCGCGGTGAGTGCCGTTTTCATCAACAAGGGAGGTACGGCCAAAAGCCGGACAGGCCTTTTCATCGCAATACGGGCTTTCGTCACCAGTTCACACGTCGAACGCGGCTGGGGTTCAGACAGGTGAAATATCTGCCCTGCAACTTTTGCGGCAGGCGCTTCACTCAGAAAGGCCAGAGCGCGGGCGACATTTTCCAATGACACGAAACTGCGT
The DNA here is from genome assembly GCF_014253075.1 of Ochrobactrum sp. CM-21-5. Taxonomy (GTDB): domain Bacteria; phylum Pseudomonadota; class Alphaproteobacteria; order Rhizobiales; family Rhizobiaceae; genus Brucella. The sequence goes on along the minus strand of NZ_JACLZJ010000001.1, from coordinate 1,150,265 downwards.
TTGTTGCGCGCTGCACCGAACGGCAACGGCATCGCACTATCGCACAGTTTCATCAGTGCCTTGAGATTGGCGCGGGCATGGGGACCATAAACCAGCACTGGCCGCGCAATGACGATCTCGATATCGCTCATGGCGATCAGCGCTGCTTCCGCCCTCGCCTTTGCCCGTCCATAGTCATCACGCGGAGCAAACGGCATATCCGGCGTCAGCGGCGACGGGTTGCCTGCGATAGTGTAAATGGTCGATACGAAGACAAAGCGCCTAACACCGGCACGTCCGGCTTTTTCGGCCAGCTCGACCGTCAGGCGATGATTGATCGCATCGAACGCATCAGCGTCAGGTCGTTCAGCGCCGGTGCGATGGGCAAGCGCCGCGCAATGTACGACAGCATCCATACCGGCGAAATCCGCATTGGCGAGATCGCGCCGGGAAAAAGACGAGACTTGATGCCCTTCCCTTTCCAGCTGACGCACCGTTGCGCTTCCGATAAAGCCTCCTGCACCTGTAACCGCAATCTTCATCAGTGCTGCACCATCAGCTCTCCCGGCGGTCCATACCCGCAAGCACCTGCGCCGCAAGCGCGCGCGTGATCCGTGTCTTTTGCTCCAAGGCCGCACGATCCAGCCGATCAACGATCTGAATGGCGGAGAGCAGCGACCGTTCGATGCGGCTCACAAGATAAGTCACCACATGCGGTTCAACGCTCACCTGACGGTCGGCGAACAACTTATGAATCACACCGGAGAGTAAAAGATCGTCCGGTTCCGCAATTTCCACCACCGTCGCCGCTTTGAGGCGCGAGGACAGATCGGGCAGTTTCACATTCCAGTTGGCGGGCCACAGACGCGAGGTCATGAGGAGAGACGGGCCAACACCTTGCGCAGCGTTCTGGCGCACGCTGTTGATCAGATGGAAAAGGCCGGTTTCGTCGAAGAGTGCTCCGCCAATATCATCGATCAATACCGGCCGTTCGGCAGCCCCATTCACCGCTTCGTCGGTGATCCTGGCAGGATTGACCAGCAGTGCATCGGTGTGCGTGCGCCAGACTTCAGCCAGATGCGTTTTGCCGGCACCCGTCGGTCCGGCAAGGATCGTTACCGGCGACAACCAGTTGGGCCAGCGATCAATAAGGTCCACAGCCGCACGGTTCGATCCTGTAACGATCAGATCCTCGCGGTGATAGCCGGGCTGGTGCTCAAGGTTCAGTGGAATCTGGCGCGGTGCGTCACGCATCGCCAACTCCTGCGAACCCTGCCCGGTTACGCTTCAGTTTCATTTCTCTTTGCCTGCATTTTCGCCTGCCTCGATCAGCGGCCCGGCATCATGTCCGGGGTGATGGTAGGCAGGATCATACATCGGAGAATTGAGATAGCTATTCAGTGCAAATCGCACAAGCACCCCGACGGCGGCTGCAGCAGGCACCGCGACCAGCATTCCAGTGAAGCCGAACAGGGAACCGAAGGCAAAAAGCGCGAACATCAGCCAAACCGGATGCAAGCCGACCGAAGACCCGACCAGCTTGGGCTGGAGGATATTTCCCTCCACAAACTGGCCGAGGAAGAACACTGCCGCAACGGCGCAGATCATGATCCAGTCGGGCCAGAACTGGACCAATGCAACGCCGATCGCCAGCGCCAGCCCCACGAAGGACCCGATATAGGGAATAAAGCTTATAAGCCCTGCGAAAAAGCCGATCAGCAGGCCGAAATTGAGGCCGGTCAGCGTGAGGCCGATAGCGTAATAGGTGCCAAGAATAAGGCAGAGCGTACCCTGCCCGCGGATGAAACCAGCGACCGCAGCGTTCATCTCGCGCGCGATGCGGCGTACAGTGTGAAGCTGCGCACGCGGCACCCAGGAATCGATGCTGTTGACCATACGATCCCAGTCGAGAAGCATATAGAATGCAACGACGGGCGTGACCACGAAAAGCCCCGCAATGTCGATCAGCGATTTCCCCGAATTCCACAGGGACTGGAGCAGCGTGGATAGAAAACCGGCGCCCTGCTGGAGCAGGGAACTCAGGTTTTGCTGAATGACCGAGCTGTCGATGCCGATATATTTCTTCAGCCATTGCGAATCCTCATTCGCAAGCAGCGACTGCAACTGGGTTATGTAGCCCGGCAGCTTGGAGATGAAATCAGCAAGCTGCGTTGCCAGAATTGGCACGATAATCATTAGGGCAAGCACCAGTGCCATAAGGAAAATCAGCAGGATGACGATCGTGGCTGCGAGGCGCGACAAACCGAACCGTTCAAGCCGGTCCGCGACCGGATCGAGAAAATAGGCCAGCGCCATACCCGCCACGAACGGCAGCAGCACCGAGCTGAACACCACCAGAAACAGCACGAAAATCGCCACCGCGCCGATCCAGAAGACCGCCTGACGGCGAACGGATGAACCTGTCAGCGCTCCGACCTCGACATTGACATGAATGTCGCCATCGCGCCTCTTGGCTTCCGACTGGCGAATGGTCCGGCTGGTGCTTGGACGTGTTGGCGTCGGTTTCTTGGCCATATGAATCCGTTCTGTGCGAGGCTTGCGTATAAAGGCTGCCGTCATATCAAGACGGCGTTACCGACATCTTATCGCAGGCTGATGAGAAAAGTAGATCGGTAGATCAGGATTGCAATGTTTAGGCAAAAAGCAAGCGGAGAACCGCCAGGGCCGGGCCGCTCGCCGAACTCGTCGAAAATTTCGACAGATTCCAGCACTCTTTTGCGCTTTTCCCGCTGCATGGTCTTGCAGGGCGGGCGATCTCGTGCCATTGCGCCCAAATCCTTAGTTTTATCGCACTTCCAAAAACGCAAAACCGCTGCACGCTTTTGCCGGAAATGCTTTAACTATTTGTTTTCACCGCATTTGTGCGACGCCAAATGTTTCCATTTGGATGCAAAATGCTTTAAACAGTCCGCAGCGTGGGTAAGCACCCAGTTTCAGGAGCAGGCCATGACCATGGAAAACAAGCCCGCCGGCCAGAACGGCCTGACCTATGCGCAGGCAGGCGTCGATATCGATGCCGGCAACCTGATGGTCGAAAAAATCAAGCCGCTCGTGCGCTCGACACGCCGCCCTGGCGCGGATGGCGAGATTGGCGGTTTCGGCGGTCTGTTTGACCTCAAGGCCGCAGGCTTTACCGATCCGGTGCTTGTCGCGGCCAATGACGGCGTAGGCACCAAGCTCAAGATCGCCATCGACGCAGACAAGCATGACACGGTCGGCATCGATCTTGTCGCGATGTGCGTGAACGACCTTGTCGTGCAGGGCGCAGAACCGCTTTTCTTCCTCGACTATTTTGCAACCGGCAAGCTGTCGCCCGATCAGGGTGTGGATATCGTTTCCGGCATTGCCGAAGGCTGTCGCCAAGCCGGTTGCGCGCTCATCGGCGGCGAAACGGCTGAAATGCCCGGCATGTATCGCGATGGCGATTACGATCTCGCAGGCTTTGCCGTCGGCGCAGCCGAACGCAGCCGCCTGCTGCCGCGCGGCGACGTATCGGAAGGCGACGTCATTCTCGGCCTCGCCTCCTCTGGCGTTCATTCGAACGGTTTCTCGCTCGTGCGCCGCATCGTCGAGCTTTCCGGTCTCGGCTGGAAATCCGATGCTCCGTTTCAGCCGGGCGCGACGCTTGGCGAAGCGCTTTTGACGCCAACGCGCATCTATGTGAAGCCCCTGCTTGCCGCCATCCGCGCATCTGATGGTATCAAGGCTCTGGCACACATCACCGGCGGCGGTTTCCCCGACAATATCCCGCGCGTCCTGCCGGAAGGTCTCGCCGCGGAAATCGATCTGCCGGCTATTGCCGTGCCCCCCGTCTTCTCCTGGCTCGCCGAGACCGGCGGCGTCGAACCAACAGAAATGCTGCGCACATTCAACTGCGGCATTGGCATGATCGCGGTCGTGACGCCGGACAAAGTCGATGAAGTCGTGGCTGCACTCGCGTCCGAAGGCGAAAAAGTCGTCACGCTGGGCCGCATGATCAAACGCGAGAAGGATGGCGTGATCTACAAGGGTACGCTTACGCTATGAGCCGCAAGCGGGTCGTCATCTTCATTTCGGGCGGCGGCTCCAATATGGAGACGCTGATCCGGGCTGCACAGGCACCCGATTTTCCGGCGAAAATAGTGGCCGTCTTCTCCGACAAGGCCGAAGCTGGCGGCCTCGCAAAGGCTAAGGCCGCAGGTATTGCGACGCGGGTATTCAAGCGCAAGGATTATGCTTCCAAGGACGAGCATGAAGATGCGATCCTTGCCGGTCTGGATGCTCTGAAGCCGGATATTATCTGTCTGGCCGGTTATATGCGACTTCTGTCCGGGCGCTTCATCGCACCCTATGCAGGCCGTATTCTCAATATCCATCCTTCCCTGCTGCCGCTGTTTCCCGGACTTCACACGCACCAGCGCGCGCTTGAGGCGGGCATGAAGATTGCCGGATGTACAGTGCATCTGGTGACGGAAGGCATGGATGAAGGCCCCGTTCTTGCGCAGGCTGCGGTGCCGGTTTGCAATGGCGACACGGCGGAAAGTCTCGCCACGCGTGTTCTCAAGGCGGAGCATCAGCTTTATCCGCTCGCGCTGCGCCAATTTGCCAGCGGCGGGAAGCTCCCCGCATCCTCCATGGAAACGATGGTCATAAGCGCCTGATACGATTAGCCCTTTCCGTGTGCGTCACGTTGATCGCACAGGTTTTTTTGTTTACGAAGCTTTAACTTCCCACAAAAAGCTCTAATTCCCCTTCGTAACGGAACCTGCTTCGGCAAATCCCGTTAAGAGTCGTGAAAGCGTCTCTTTCAATATCTGTTCAAGAAGAGGACAAGATCATGTCTCTCCGTTTTTCGACTTCCTTCCTTTCGGCAATGGCCGTCGTTTCCGGCATTGCAGTTACGGCTCCGGCTATCGCGGCTGACTATGTGGTCCCTCCCTCCGCCGGTCGCACTCAGCCGCGTTCGGAAGTCGGCACGCTGACCTGCGATATCTCTCCGGCGATCGGTGTCATCATCGGCAGCCAGCAGGAAGTGGATTGCGTCTTCAGGCCTGTACGGGGTCGGGGATCGTGGGAACGTTACACCGGCACAATGACCAAGCTTGGCGTCGATATCGGCTTCATTAACGGCGGCACGATTGCCTGGGCCGTATGGGCCCCGACGGTTCGTCCGGAAGGGGCGCTCAAGGGGCGTTATGTTGGCGCGTCCGCCAATGCGGCCATTGGCGTAGGTTTCGGCACCAATATCCTGACCGGCGGTTCGTGGAAGACGATTTCCCTGCAGCCGATCTCCGTTCAGGGCCAGAAGGGCCTGAATGCTGCTGTGGGCGTTTCCAAGCTCAAGCTGAACTACGCGGGCTGATAAAGCAGTTCGGATAGGGCAGTTCAGACCGGGAGGTTGGAACTGCCCTATCCATTCTTCACGTATGTCTTCCAAAATCAGAAGCTTTTGGAAATTGCTATAATTTCCTTATCCAGACTTTGATGTCATGGACAGCCAATCCGCCGTAAGGCGCGGGAGATTCGGCACCGACGAGTGTGTTGATGCCTTCGCCACGCTCGAACGCGGAATTCGGGAAAATACCCTCCGACACCACAACGCCACGCTTTTGACCGGCGCGCAGCACGGCATGAAGCACGACTTCACCGCGGTGGTTACCGATCTCGATCCGGTCGCCGTCTACGATGCCCAGTTCTGCTGCATCATCGGGATGGATGAGCAGTTCGGGCCTGATTTCCTTGGCTAGAGACGTGGCAGTTTCGGCAAACGTGGAATTCAGGAAGTTATGGGCGGGCGAGGTGGTCAGGCGGAACGGATGCTCCGCGTCTGCAACTTCAATCACCTCCCAGTAATCCGGAAATTCGGGAATTGATCGATACGGCCCCTGTAGCCCCATGATTTCGGGCGGTTTGTTCGGTGATGGGCTACCCGTCCAGTCGGGGCGGAAACGGTACTTGCCATCCGGCCATTTGAAGCCATTGAGATAGTGCGCTTCCTCGAAAGGCGGCTGGATATCGATGAACCGCTTTTCCTTCAGTTCATCGAAGGGCGGCAGATCGCTGTTTGCGTTCATATTGTCGATCAGCGTGCGCTCATCAAGATCGAAGCCAGGCAGATGTCCGACGCCGAGGCGCCTGGCAAGCTCGTTAATTACGAAGATGTTCGGGCGCGCATCCGCATATGGCTCTATCACCTTCGGCCCCAGCACTACATGCTGCTGCCCGCCACCGCGATAAATATCATCGTGTTCCAGAAATGTCGTGGCGGGCAGCAGCACATCGGCCATTTTGGCTGTGTCCGTCATGAATTGTTCATGCACGGCAACAAACAGATCCTCACGTGCAAAGCCTTGACGTACCAGACGTTGTTCCGGCGTCACGTTCACCGGATTGGTGTTCTGGACCAGAAGCGCCATAACCGGCGGGCCGCCGTAAAGCGCCTCGTTATCTCCGGTCAATATGCGCCCGATCTTCGACTGGTCGAGATAGCGAATCCCGTTTTTCTGGAAAGCGCGTCCTTCGATTTCACGCTTGTCCATCCTGAAGATGCCCGAATTGGAATGAAAAGCGCCGCCGCCCTCATATTGAAACGCGCCCGTTACGCACGCAACGGATGCGGCGGCATGCATATTCACCGCACCGTTGCGCTGGCGTGTAAAACCATAGCCAAGGCGGAAATAGGTTCGCCTCGTCTTGCCGACGAGATGGGCAAACGCCTCGATTTCCGTGACTGCCAGGCCGGTAATCGCCGCCGCCCATTCAGGGGTGCGGGTTTGCAAGTGCGCTTCCAGCCCTTTCGGATCGTCGGTATAGCGCTCCAGATAGGCACGGTCGGCAAGGCCGTCGCGGAAGAGTACATGCATAACGGCACAGGCGAAAGCGCCGTCGGTTCCCGGCTTCAGGACAATGCCCATATCCGCCTGACGCACCGTAGCATTGGCATAGACATCAATGGCGACGATCTTCGCACCGCGTTCCTTGCGCGCCCGCACGGCATGGGTCATCACATTGACCTGTGTGGCGGCGGCGTTGGTGCCCCAGATCACAACACAATCGGCCTTCGCCATTTCTCGCGGATCTGGACCGGTCAGACTGCCCGTTCCCGCGAAATAGCCTGTCCAGGCCGTATTCGTGCAGTAGCTGTCGAACTGGTTCGAATAGCCCTTGGCATGGCGCAAGCGATGGATGGAATCGCGCTGAACCAGCCCCATCGTGCCCGCATAGAAGAAAGGCCAGATGCTTTCGCTGCCGTAGTCGCGCTCCGCTTTCTCGAAGCGTTCCGCAATCAGATCAAGCGCAGCCTCCCATGAGGCTTCCTTCCATTTGCCCTCGCCCTTCCCGCCTGCCCGCACCAGCGGGCGTTTCAACCGGTCAGGGTGATGCACGCGTTCCGCATAACGGGCCACCTTGGCGCAGATGACACCAGCAGTGTAGCTGTTGTCCTTTGCGCCGCGTACACGGCCAATCGTCCGCTCGTCCAGCAGATCGACATCAAGCGCGCACGTAGACGGACAGTCGTGCGGACAAGCCGAGTGGCCGACCCGGATATTGGAAATGGTGGCGTTCTGGTTCATGGCGCTTTCCTAACGCAAGCCGATTTGTGCAGAAACGATTTCTATCGAAAGTTTTTGGCCGCAACGAAACAAATTTTCAGGACAAACGCAGGGCGGCAGCTCCAAGGACGATCAGAGCCGCCGCCACGAAGCGCGGCAGACCGACTTTTTCTTTCAATACCAGCGCAGAAATCAGCACGCCAAACAGGATGGCGGTCTCCCGCAACGCAGCGACAACCGCGATAGGCGCCATGGTCATGGCCCAAAGCGCCAAACCATAAGAGCCAAGCGTACCCGCCCCGCCGATCAATGCCGGACGCCAGCGATTGCGTAGATAGTTGATGAAGCGATCAGGTTCCCGATAAAGCGCCCAGCCTGCAAGCGGCACGGCATTCATCAGAAACAGCCACAGCGTATAAGACAGAGGATTGCCGGAAACCCGTACGCCAAGTCCGTCGATGATCGTGTAGCTGGCGATGAAACCGGCATTCGCCAAAGCAAGCAGCGCGGTGCGGCTGGATGTGCCGTGATTTCGCCGACGCGCGTCCAAAGCCATGGCCAGCACGCCGGAACAGATAAGCAGAATGCCCAGCCAGCTCTGCCAGCCCATCACTTCGCCGACCAGCGGCGCGCTCACAAGCGCTACCAGCAATGGCGGTGTGCCGCGCATAATCGGATAGGCTTCGCTCATGTCACCCGATTTATAGGCCGCCGCTACCAGCGACATGTAAAAGGTCTGCGTGACCGTGGAAGCCAGCATATAGGCCCAACTCGCCGGAGCGGGCAGCGACAAGAAGGGCAAAACAAACAAAGCGATCAATCCGGCCGCGCCAGTCACGCTGGCAGCACCGAAAAACTTGTCGCCACTTCCTTTTACAATGGCGTTCCAACTGGCGTGAAGAAGTGCGCCAAACAGGACAACCAGAAGAACGCCACCGGACATTGCGGACTCGAATCAGGTGATAAAGCGGATACTGCCGGTTATATGTCACATTTATGACAGCGGAGATATTGCAGGAACGACGCATGATGCCGTTCATCTTCTGCTTTCACAGCGAGAGACCTTGCCGAAAGCGATGGGGCGTGAAACAAGCGCAATCATGAATTACCGTCACGCCTATCACGCTGGAAACTTCGCCGATGTCGTCAAGCATGTCATCGTCGCGCGAATTGTCGAATATCTGAAGCACAAGGACCAGGCCTTTCGTGTCATCGATACCCATGCGGGCATTGGCCGTTACGATCTCAGGGGGACCGAAGCCGAAAAGACCGGCGAATGGACAACGGGCATTGCACGCGTGACGGAAGCGGCCCAAAAGGGCAAGATCGACGCGCATGCCCACGCCCTCCTCTTGCCTTATATGGACGCGGTACAGGCAGTGAACAACACTGGAAAGCTGCGCCACTATCCCGGTTCTCCGCTGCTCGTCCGCCATCTTCTACGCAAACAGGACCGGCTTTCGGCATTGGAATTGCATCCTCAGGATGCAGTGACGCTCTCCAAACTCTTCGACGGCGACTATCAGGTGCGCGTGACCCAGCTTGACGGCTGGCTGGCGCTTGGCGCCCACCTTCCGCCCAAGGAAAAACGCGGCTTCGTACTGGTTGATCCGCCCTTCGAGAAGGAGGGCGAATTCGATCGCCTCGCTGACGGACTCGCGAAAGCACACAAGCGCTTTGCCGGCGGAACTTACGCACTTTGGTATCCGGTGAAAGACCGCAACGAGACCGAGCGCTTCGCCAGGCTTCTGCGCGAAACCGGCATTCCAAAGATCATGCAGATCGAGCTTGCGATTCGCCCGCCGTCGTCGGAGCCGCGCCTCGACGGGACGGGCATGATCGTCGTCAATCCGCCCTATACACTTGAAAGTGAGATGCAAACGCTGCTCCCATGCCTTACCCAAATGCTTGCGGAAGAAAAGGGGAGCAATTTCAGCATCAAGTGGATACGCACCGAGACGGATCGCACTTGACCAGCGTTGATTGCTGAAAGAAACTGCACCACGAAAGCGGCTTCGGCTATCACAGATATGAGCGGACTTCGGGTTCGCATTTTGGGACAGGATAGAGATATGCAACGCAATCTGGATCGTATCGGACAATTTTCGCGCGCAGCCCTTCTCGCTGCCTCGGTCCTCCCCCTGACGTTTGCATCCTTGCCGGCCAGCGCCGCGGATTATCTCGCTCCACCCCCCGCCTATGCTTCCGATGCCGGGCTTTGCAGCCAGCAGAGTGTTTTGCGGACTGTTGTCTCACGCTTTGGCTATCAGGTGCGCCATGTACCGAACCTGCCGCAGGTAGGCATTTCAGCCATGAGCGATGTCCGCCTGACGCGCTATGAGCCCAAGAACAACCCGGCCGAAATCGAGCGCACATATTGCAAAGCCACGGCGGTTCTGACCGATGGCGAATATCGCTCGGTCTGGTACGTGGTTGAGGAAGGTCAGGGCTTTGCCTCGATGGGCCGCAATGTGGAATTCTGCGTGGACGGCTTCGATCGCTGGTATGTCTACGACGCGCATTGCCGCGTTCTCCGCTGACCGGAGGCTTAGATGCTGCGTAAACTGGCGGCGGCTTCCGCTGCCCTGCTGGCGGTTGCTTTTGCGAGCACTCTGGCCAGAGCCGACAATTATAACAACCGTCCCGGTGACTTCGATTTCTACGTTCTGTCGCTGTCGTGGTCGCCGAGCTATTGCGCGTCGGAAGGGCCGCGGGCGAACAAACAGCAATGCAATGCCCGACGCCCGTTCGGTTTTGTCGTGCACGGACTATGGCCGCAGAACGAACGGGGTTATCCAGCGAATTGCCAGCTCGACAATATTCGCAGCCGTGGCGGCTACGTACCACGCCAGATTATTTCGGGTCTTTCGGATATCATGCCGTCCGCCGGTCTTGTCGCCCATCAATGGCGCAAGCATGGCAGCTGTTCGGGTCTATCGCAGAACGATTATTTCACAACCGTGCGCGACGCCTATGAAGAGGTCAGGGTTCCGCCGAGCCTTCGCAATCTGACGAGCGGTCGGCGCGTCGATCCCCTGCTCGTGGAAAAGGCTTTCATTGCCGCCAATCCGGGTATGAGACCTGATGGCATCTCGATTTCCTGTGCGCGCAACTATCTTCAGGAAGTGCGAATCTGCATGACCAAGGATCTGCAATTCCGCGCCTGCGCACAGGTCGATGCCAATGCATGCCGCAGCCGCTCGGTCATGATGCCCGCTCCCCGATAATCCCCACTTTCAGGAAAAACCTATGACGCAGATTCTTTATTCCCCTGCCTCTCCTTACAGCGCGAAGGTGCGCATGGCCGCTCATTATGTCGGCGTTCCAGCTGAAGGCGTGGTCGTGAATACCTCTACCGAGCCGGAAAACCTGACGAACGTCAATCCGCTCGGCAAAATTCCGACCCTGGTGACGGATGATGGCAAACCGGTCTTCGACAGCCGTGCCATCACACAATATCTGAACCGGGTTTCGGGTAACAAGCTGTTCCCGCGCAATGCCGAAAAACGTACCGATGCGGAACGATATGAAGCCATTGCCGATGGTCTCTGCGATGTTCTGCTCGTCCATGTCTACGAACGGCGCATGCGTCCGGAAGAAAAGATCCATCAGCCCTGGCTCGATCTGCAATGGCGCAAAGCCGAACGCGCGCTCGATTTTCTAAACGAAACCCCGCCCCGCCTTGCCGGAAAACTGCATGCCGGGCATCTGGCGGTCGCCGCAGCACTTGGTTATCTGTCGTTACGATTTGAAGGCAAATGGGAACGTGGCCGTCCCAAGCTCAAGCGCTGGCTGAAACGTTTTCAGGAACTCCACCCAGAACTCGCCGAGCTGTTGCCGCGCGGATAAAATTATCAGTTTCAAAAAGATAAGGCCCTGGAACATCGCTTGAAGTTCCAGGGCTTTTGTATCAGACGTCGGGCAACAAAAAACCGGGCAGTTTCCTGCCCGGTTTTCCGTGTTCAATTATCAGATAATTAGAACTTGTAGCCAACGCCGACGCGAATGTCGTGGGTGTCGAGCTTGTTGCGGATCGATTCACCGCCAACGTCGTAGGTCTTGTTACCGAACTGGGTGTAACGGTATTCAACGCGACCCAGAATGTTCTCGGTCAGCTTGGCTTCGAGACCGGCACCGGCAGTCCAGCCAACGCGGAACTTGCTTTCGTCATCAATGCCGTTGTCAAGCTTGACCTGCGAACCGGCAACACCGGCGGTGATGTACGGCAGAACAGGGTTCAGGTCGTAGCCGAGACGGCCACGCAGCGAGCCTTCAAAGCCCTGCTTGACTTCCAGACCGTTCTTGGACTTCTTGGCCCAGGAATAACCTGCATCACCTTCAACACCGTACACGAACTGGTCCTGCTGGAAGTTCCAGCCAGCATAAGCGCCAGCCTTCATGTCATTCGGCTTGATGTCGCCATCGGTGTTCGTCTTGACCTTGTTCCAGCCATAGCCGAGGTAAAGACCGGTATAACCGCCAGCCCAGCTGTACTGCGGAGCCATTTCGACCGGAGCCGGAACAGGAGGCTGTTCCTGAATGGCGTCAGCTGCAAATGCAGTCGCAGAGAACGGCAGCAGCGCAGCCGAGACGATTACGAGGGACTTAAGAGTGCGCATAGCATTCTCCTTACACAAATTACGTTTGGCGCGGTCCCTTATCGGGCGGACAGCATTGGGAGTGAACCGCCCATGCCGCGCTGACAGGGCCAACGTATCGTCGGTAATTGCGGCATGAAATGCCCCGTTTCATGGAGAGAAGCTGACGAGAAGATGGCAAAAATGCGATGTTGCATTCTCGCAACGCCTGGCTTTGCCGCCTATATAAACATGACGATGGAGAATGGAGCGCGGCTTTCCATCCAAAGCAATTGTGAAGCTGCTGAATTTGCTGCAACTTTGTCAGCTATGATTAACCAGAGCGCCGTTTTTAGCTGCAATTTCCGATGCAAAATGGCATGAAACAATCAAAGAATCCCGATAAGAAAGTGTTTACCGTGTTGAACGATCTGGAGCCAAATCTGCTTGCAAAATGCCCCGTTCTGGTAACGGGCGGCGCGCGGCGCATTGGGAAGGCGATCGTCGAAGATCTTGCCGCCAACGGTTTTCCGATCGCAATCCACTGCAACCGCTCACTGGACGAAGGAAAGGCGTTGGCTGACGAAATTGCCGCGCGTGGCGGGGTTGCCTGCACGGTACAAGCGGATCTTGGTTCAGAGCGCGATATGCGAGGCCTGATGGATCAGGCTTCGAGCCGGATCGGGCCTGTCCGGCTTCTCGTCAACAACGCTTCACTCTTCGAGGACGACCGTATCGGCAATCTTGATATGGACCTGTGGGACCGGCATTTCGCCATCCATTTGAAGGCTCCGGTGATTCTGGCGGAGGAAATGGCGAAAAGCCTGCCAGCGGGAGATGACGGTCTGGTTGTCAATGTGATCGACCAGCGCGTCTGGAAACTCAATCCGCACTTCTTTTCCTATACGCTTTCCAAGACAGCGCTCTGGAATGCGACGCGTACGCTGGCACAAGCTTTGGCTCCGCGCATACGCGTGAATGCGATTGCACCCGGACCGACCCTGCCAAGCGAGCGCCAGAAGCCGCAGGATTTTAAGCGACAGGTCAGCATGCTTCCATTGCAGCGCGCGCCAGAATTGTCGGAATTCGGGCGTACTGTTCGTTATTTCTGGGAGAGCCGTTCCGTGACCGGACAGATGATCGCACTGGATGGCGGGCAGCATCTGGCATGGGAAACGCCCGATATCGCAGGAATAACCGAATGACCGGAACCCGTAAGCCCGCTGATGAAACCGCATTGAACCTGCCGTCCGACGACGAGCAGGATGTGGCGGGTATTCTCGTCGGCGACGCGGAAACGGAGGATGACGAAGACAACGAAGAGACTGCAGAACAGGGCGCCGCCGCTCCGTCGCTCACTGATTCGATCCAGTGGGATTCATCCGACGGTTCACCGGATACGGCAGGCTTAAGCGGTCAGGACATCATCAATGCATTTGTAAAACGTTTGCCGAATAATCCCGGCGTCTATCGCATGTTCAATAGCGATGGTGACGTGCTTTATGTGGGGAAAGCCCGCAATCTCAAGAAGCGTGTTTCCAATTACGCGCGGGGGATCGGTCATTCGAATCGCATTGTCCGCATGATTCGCGAAACGGCGACAATGGAGTTCGTCGTCACGCGCACGGAAACCGAGGCGCTTCTGCTTGAAGCCAATCTCATCAAGCGCTTGCGACCGCGTTTCAATGTATTGATGCGCGACGACAAGTCGTTTCCGTACATACTCCTCACAGGCGATCACCGGGCACCGGGCATTTTCAAACACCGTGGCGCGCGGTCTCGCAAAGGGGATTATTTCGGCCCATTTGCCTCGGCGGGGGCTGTGGGGCGCACGATCAACGCGCTCCAGCGTGCCTTTCTGCTGCGCACATGCACGGATTCCGTTTTCGAAACGCGCACCCGCCCTTGCCTGCTGTATCAGATCAAGAGATGCTCAGCGCCTTGCACGCATGAGATAAGCGACGAAGATTATGCGGAACTGGTTTCCGAAGCGAGAGCATTCCTGTCCGGCAAAAGCCAGACAGTGAAGGACCATCTTGCTGCCGCGATGCAAGCCGCATCCGCCGATCTCGATTTCGAGCATGCCGCCGTTTACCGGGATCGTCTGGCTGCGCTTTCGCACGTGCAATCCCATCAGGGGATCAACCCGCAGACGGTCGAAGAAGCGGATGTGTTCGCCATCCATCAGGAAGGCGGCATGACCTGTATTCAGGTCTTCTTTTTCCGTACCGGCCAGAACTGGGGCAACCGCGCCTATTTCCCGAAGGCCGATAGTTCGCTTGGTCCGGCAGAGGTTCTCGGGGCATTTCTGTCCCAGTTCTACGACGACAAGCCCTGCCCGCGCCTTGTCCTGTTATCCGAAACCGTTGAAGAACAATCACTGATCGCCGAGGCGCTTTCAACACGTGCAGGGCATAAGGTGCATGTCAATGTTCCCCAGCGCGGCGAGAAAAAAGATTTGGTCCAGCATGCGCTGACCAATGCACGCGAGGCCCTTGGCCGCAGGCTTGCCGAAACCTCGTCGCAGGCGCGCCTGCTGCAGGGCATGGCCGAGACATTCGGGCTTGAACGCACGCCTCGCCGCATAGAAGTCTATGACAACTCGCATATCATGGGCACGAATGCGGTGGGCGGCATGATCGTCGCCGGACCTGAAGGCTTCGTGAAAAACCAGTATCGCAAGTTTAATATCCGCTCCACCGACATCACACCGGGCGACGATTTCGGCATGATGCGGGAAGTTATCGAACGCCGCTTCTCCCGGCTGGTCAAGGAACACGGCACTCCGGAGGCAGCAATCGATGAGGACAATCACGACGCATTTCCCGCGTGGCCCGATGTCCTTCTGATCGACGGCGGTCAGGGGCAAGTGGGTGCGGTGCGGCAAATTCTGGGCGACTTAGGCATCAGCGATCTCGTCATCGCCATCGGCATCGCCAAGGGCGTCGACCGGGAGGCGGGGCGAGAGCGCTTCTTCGTGGAAGGCAAGCAGCCCTTCACACTTCCGCCGCGCGATCCGGTTCTTTATTTCATTCAGCGCTTACGCGATGAAGCGCACCGTTTCGCCATCGGCACGCATCGCGCGCGCCGCAAAAAGGAAATGGTCAAGAATCCGCTCGATGAAATTGCGGGAATCGGGCCTTCACGCAAACGTGCGCTCTTGCATCATTTCGGAACAGCGAAGGCGGTTTCACGCGCGGCTGTCGAGGATCTGATGCAGATCGAAGGCATTTCGGAGGCCATCGCACGCACAATTCACGATCATTTCCGCGATCGATGACGCAATTCTGCCCGCAATTGCCCACAAGCGTCATTAGGTCCGGGCACAATATATGCGCAGGAGTTGATTTTCTGTGTCATCCCTGATGATGTGCACCAAGTAACTGATGCGGCGGAAAAATGCAGAACAAACACACCCTCTCCTTGCCCAATATCCTCACCTATGGACGAATTATTGCCGTTCCACTGGTAGCATTGTGCTTTTTCATTGAAGGGCGCCTGCATTCAAGCGATTTTGCGCGCTGGAGCGCCTTGGCGATTTTCATCATCGCGAGCATAACTGATTTCTTCGATGGCTATCTGGCTCGTATCTGGAAACAGACATCCACCATTGGGCGCATGCTGGACCCAATTGCAGACAAGCTTTTGGTTTCAACCTGTCTTCTGCTGCTTGCGGCAGACCCGGCCAAAACCATCGCCGGCTGGAGCCTTTGGGCCGCGATCATCATCCTCTGCCGTGAAATTCTGGTGTCGGGCCTGCGCGAGTATCTTGCCGAACTGAAGGTCAGCGTGCCGGTATCGCGACTCGCCAAATGGAAAACCACCGCGCAGATGGTAGCTCTTGCATTTTTGCTCGCCGGCCCTGCTGGTGACAAGATCCTGCCGTATACTACCGAAATAGGCATTGTCTTGCTCTGGATTTCCGCCCTCCTGACGCTTTACACAGGTTGGGACTATTTCCGTGCGGGCCTCAAACATGTGATGGATTGACCCCTGTGAGTGTGAAAATCATCTATTTTGCCTGGGTTCGCGAGAAAATCGGCAAAGGGGAAGATGTGATCGAGCTTCCCGCTGCGACAACAACAGTCGGCCAGCTCATCAGCCATCTGAAGCGCTTCGGCGAGGAATATGAAGCAGCCTTCGAGCATGAAAACGTCATCCGTGCCGCGATCAATCAGGAACACGCCGAACATGACGAGCCGATCAGGAATGGCGACGAAGTGGCGTTTTTTCCCCCTATGACTGGAGGTTGAGATGGACGGGCAGCAAACGTGCCCCCTCTTCATCAGCATTCGCAGCGAAGATTTCGACATTGCCACGGAAATCCGCAGGCTCGATGAAAATCAAACGAATATCGGTGCGGTCGTAACTTTTACTGGCCGCTGCCGCGATGAAAGCGGCAGACTTGCCGCGCTGGAGCTTGAACACTATCCCGGCATGGCGGAAGCGGAAATCAAACGCATTGCCGAACAGGCCATCGCACGCTGGCCACTTCTCGGACTTTCAATCATCCATCGTTACGGCTTGATCAAACCGGGCGAGAATATCGTGCTGGTGGCGGCGGCGTCCTCGCACCGCCATGCCGCTTTCGAAGCCGCATCCTTTTTGATGGATTATATGAAAACCGATGCGCCTTTCTGGAAGCGCGAGCACCTCAATGGCAATGTTGCTGGAGACTGGGTTTCGTCCAAATTGGAGGACCAGAAAAGTCGCCAGCGCTGGGAACAGGCTGGAGACGATTAGCGCGTTGAATTGCGCCATATCCTGAAAACGTCAATTTTAATTCATTAATCTGAAATTAACCACTTAACCCGCTAAAATATCGGGTAATTTGCAGCGTGCTATCTTGAATTGCCATAATTTTCACATGAAGCTTCCGGTATTGTCAGTGTTGTGAATCTGGCGCCGGTGAGGCGTTGATTTGCAGGCAGACTTGAAACCGCAAAAGCGCCTGAAGAAAAGTAGATGCTGTAAGCGGGAAACGGAAAATCGGATTTTGACAATACAAAAGGGACTGACAAAATCTCTCTCTATAGTGGCTGCAGTTGTGGTCGGTGTTGGCGCGCTCGGTGGCGCAGCCTTGTTCCTGACCACCTCCATGCCCACAACAAGCATCGCGGCTGAGAAAACCATCAGCGGGAGAGTCATATATCGCGAGCGGATCGCTCTGCCGCCGGAGGCGAGCCTGACGGTCCAACTGGCCGATGTCTCGCTTGCGGACGCGCCTTCCCGGACAATTGGCGAAACACGCATTGAATCCGTGCAGGGCGCACCCATCCCGTTCGCTATCAGCTTTGACACCACCGAAATCAAGCCAGGTCACACCTATGCATTGCAGGCCAGAATTTCCGCCGGCGATACATTGTGGTTCGTCAACGACGAACACTATTCCATCGACCCGGAGAACCCCAGCGCGCCCCTCGAAATCAGGGTCGTCATGGTGCGCAAGAGCGGCAACGACGGGGAAGCCATCGGTATAGAAGGCAAGGACTGGCTGGCTGAAGATATTCAGGGCGGCGGTGTGATCGACAATGCGCAAACCACGCTTACCATCGCTCCTGACGGCGCAGTCAGCGGTTCTGGCGGGTGCAATCGCTATTTCAGCAAGGCCAGCATTGCCGGTACGTCCATTTCTTTTGCGGAAATCGGTTCCACCTACATGCAATGTCCGCCAGCACTCATGAATCAGGAACGCAAGTTTCTTGCTACGCTGGGGCAAGCCCGATCATACAAAATCGACACAGGCAAACTCGTCCTTCTGGATGAAGACGGCAAGGAAATAGCAAAGTTGGCGCAAAGCCTGTAACCGCCAGTACAAAAAAAGCCGGGCTCACGCCCGGCTTTTTTGGTTTCGTCGCATTATCCTGCGCATCGAAGCAGAAACAGAAATCAGTCCAATGAACTGATTTCCCTGCGTAGACGCTACGCACTTTTGCTGGAAATGCTCTAGCCGACGATTTCGGTGCCGGAGAACCAGTAAGCGATTTCTTCAGCAGCAGTCTCCGGAGCGTCCGAACCGTGAACCGAGTTTTCGCCGATCGACAGGGCGAATTCCTTGCGGATGGTGCCTTCGTCTGCATTGGCCGGGTTGGTAGCACCCATGACTTCACGGTTCTTGGCAATGGCGTTTTCGCCTTCGAGAACCTGAACGATGGTCGGGCCGGAAGACATGAATTCAGTCAGCTCGCCGAAGAACGGACGGTCCTTATGAACAGCGTAGAAGCCTTCAGCTTCGCGAAGGCTCATCCAGACGCGCTTCGAAGCGACAACACGCAAGCCAGCTTCTTCGAGCTTGGCAGTGATCGCGCCGGTGAGGTTGCGGCGGGTCGCATCGGGCTTGATCATGGAGAAGGTACGTTCGATTGCCATTATGACACCTTGTTTGATGGGAAATTTTAGAAAAGTGAGGCTCTATACCGTCGATAGGTCGAATTGCCAAGAGGCCGACTGTTCGCAAGTCCTCGCATCCGCTTCCAGAGCGTGGCGCATTTAATCACATTCATTGCAGCCGCTCTAGGTTTTTGACCGGTCACATGATCGGGTCGCTAAATGAATTCATTTAGCTGCATGACGCTCTAGCAGCTTGAGGCAACAGAAAATTGACCGCATAGATGATATTAGGACGATTCATCCGCGGGGGATTTCATGGAACAGCACTTTCAGATGTTTGCCTATTACAATCAATGGGCAAATGAACTGCTCTATGAGGCGGCGGCACAGCTGAGCGACGAGGAGTACAGGCTGGATCTCGGCCTGTTTTTCGGCTCTATTCATCGGACGTTCAATCATTTGCTTGTTGTCGATCGGATCTGGATGAAGCGCTTCACGAACGAGGGCGACCATCCCAAAACGCTTGATGCAGTAATTTCCGACAATTTCATCATGCTGCGCGACATGCGGCGGGTAGAAGACGCCCGCATTTGCCGCTTTGCCGACGGGCTGGATGCGCATAAGCTCGCCGGACGTTACACATTCACCTCGCTCAGCGACATGCGCACGATCAGCCAGCGTCTTACACCGTCACTAGCGCATTTCTTCAACCACCAGACACATCATCGCGGTCAGGTTCATGCCGCCCTGACGCGGATCGGTTCTGATGCCCCGTCCCTTGATCTTGCTCTTTTTCAGCAATCTGAAAACGGTCGCCGCTTCGCATGATACTTGCAGAAATGGCGGAAGCCGTGCAAAAGCGCATTCATCATGCTTATTCTAGATGACATCTCAGTACGCATCGCCGGACGCCTTTTGATCGACCACGCCAGCGTAACGCTGCCAGCAGGGTCGAAGACAGGTTTTGTCGGGCGCAACGGCACCGGAAAATCCACGCTGTTTCGTGTAATTACAGGAGACCTTGCTCCGGAAACCGGAAGCATTTCGCTGCCCAGGAACACGCGTATCGGTCAGGTGGCGCAGGAAGCGCCTGGCACGGAAGAGGCGCTGATCGAAATCGTCATGAAGGCGGACAAGGAACGCACCGCCCTTCTCGAAGAAGCCACAACAGCCACGGACCCGCATCGTATCGCGGAAATCCATACACGACTCGCCGATATTGACGCCCATTCGGCTGAAGCCCGCGCAGGCGCAATCCTGTCCGGTCTCGGCTTCAGCACCACAGCGCAACGGCAACCGGCATCGGATTTCTCCGGCGGATGGCGCATGCGCGTCGCATTGGCCGCGGTCCTCTTCGCCGAACCTGACCTGCTGCTGCTCGACGAACCGACCAACTATCTCGACCTTGAAGGCGTGCTGTGGCTGGTCGATTATGTGAAGCGTTATCCGCATACGGTCATCATCATCAGCCATGATCGCGATTTGCTGAACTCCGCCACTTCATCGATTATGCATCTCGACCAAAAGAAAATCACCTTCTGGCGCGGCAATTACGACCAGTTTGAGCGGCAACGGCACGAAATGCTGGAACTCCAGCAGAAGGCGCATGCCAAGCAGGAAGCCCATCGCAAGCATATGGAATCCTTCGTGGAGCGGTTCCGCGCCAAGGCCACCAAGGCCCGTCAGGCGCAGTCTCGCCTCAAGGCGCTGCAAAAGCTGAAACCCATCGATCTTTATGTCGAGAGCAATGTGCAGCCTTTTCGCTTTCCTGATGCGGAAAAGAAGACCGCCTCGCCGATCATCGCCCTCGACGGCGCTGATGTCGGCTATGTGCCCGGAAAGCCGGTCCTGCAGAATGTCACCCTGCGCATAGACAATGACGACCGCATCGCACTGCTCGGCTCGAACGGGAATGGCAAATCTACGCTCGCCAAGTTGATCGCCGGACGGCTCATGCCCGAAAAGGGTACGCTTACAGTTTCGCCCAATCTCAAGGTGGCATTCTTCGCCCAGCATCAGATGGACGATCTCGTGCCGGAAGACAATGCCATCGAGCATGTACGCAAGCTGATGCCGACGGAAGCGGAAGCAAAGGTGCGCGCACGTGTTGCCCAGATGGGGCTTTCCACGGAAAAGATGCTGACGCCGGCCAGGGATCTGTCAGGTGGCGAGAAAGCACGTCTTCTCATGGGGCTTGCGACTTTCCACGGGCCGAACCTGCTGATTCTCGACGAGCCGACCAACCACCTCGATATCGACAGTCGCGAAGAACTGGTGCATGCGCTCAACGCCTTCAACGGCGCGGTCATCCTGATCGCGCACGATCGCCATCTCATTGAGGCCACGATGGAGCGTCTCTGGCTGGTCCGCGAAGGCAATGTGAAATCATTCGACGGCGATCTCGACGAATATCGCCAGATCGTGCTCGCGGACGCCAGGGGAGAAGCTGCGGCGGAACGCGACGATAGCGCCAAGGTCAACAAGGCAGAGCAGCGCAGGCTTGCTGCCCTGAAGCGGGAGGCCGCTGCCCCACTGCAGAAAAAGATCAAGGAAATAGATAGCTTGATCCAAAAACTGCAGAAACAGATTCAGGGCTTCAGTGCACAGCTTGAGGATCCGGTGCTCTATGAGAAGGAACCGCAAAAGGCGATCCGGATCAACAAGGAGATGAGTGACGCCAAAGCAGCACTCGCCAGGGCTGAAGATGACTGGCTGGAACTTTCGGCAGAATATGAAGAGGCGATGGCGGACTGAACCGCCTCGCCTAAAATAAAAACAGCACGATTATAACCAACGCCAGCACTGCCCAGCCGATGAAACGCATCGGCGCGGGCAAAGGACGCGGCGCGAGGCTGACTGCCAGTACCGCGAAAACCACGGTGAGGATGGGAAATCCGAAGTAAAGGGCGGCATAGCCGCTCTGTCCCTCGAAACGCGAACCGAACACACCCATGTTTTCCAACGGAACCAAAGCAACCATGGCAATGACCGCTGATAGCAGAAGCAGCAAAAGGCGGTCGAGAATGCTGCGGATCATCGCCATTGCTCAAACTTTCCGCGGCAGGCGGGTGCGCATCAAACCGTAAACACCGAGCACGCCCAGGATCAGGCCGATAGTCGTATAGACCTCGTTCGGAGTTTCCGCGCCCCGGCGCAACACGAGATCAGCCTTGGATAGTTGCAGGCCGTCAGTATTTCCCTGCACAAGGCGGAACGCATAAAGCCCCGGAATGACCGGATCGATATCACCGGCACTTTGACGCAGAATACTGCCGTCCTGCGGGCGATCCGTGTTGATGGACCCGCTCGTTGAAACAAAATCGAGACCTTGCGAGAGGACCGGCTGTCCGTCACGGCTGACAGCAAGCGTGACAGCGGAACGGCGCTCGACAGGCACATAGCCCGGCAGCGGCGTTGCATTGATGAAGACACGCACAGGTGCATCATTTGCGGCCAAGCGCACTTCCCGAATCCTGAAGCCGCTCGCACGACTTTCGAGCATCGGCCAGCGCCCGATCTCACTGCCGGTAAAATGGCGCATATACCAGGGATAACCGAGCCCGAGAGCGATGCCTGCGACAATCATCAGAAACAGGATGGCACGCATCAGGCTTTCCGCTCCCAGCGTCGATCGGAGGTTTGCTGCCAGTAGGTCAAATCATGATTCTCCGCCTTGAAGGCCTTCCATTGCCCGCGCGCAATATCAAGCTGCTCCTGATCGTGACCGTCGAACATGACGACAAGACGTTCATAATCCCCTGCCCGTTCAAGCCCTGCCCCTTCGACCAGAAAGCGAACGGTCGCACCATTCGGGTTTGCATCAGTCGTGGTCAGCAAAACCGGCTGGTGTTCGGGATTGGGTTCCTTGTCGGTGCCGTGCGCGACAAAAGACGTATCGGAAAATGTCCAGAGAAGGCTGTCCAACGCATCGCGCCTCTCATCACTGACCGTCTGGATGCTCACACGCCAGCCACGCCCCAACGAGCGCTCGACGAGCCCCGGCAGCGCTTCGTCGAGTGTTGATTCCGTCAAATGATAAAAGAGGATTTCTGCCATATCTTATCCGGACCGGCCTTGCTTTGCATTGAGGGATGGGGCGAAGATTTTGATTCATATCTCCACCCCATCTCGTTGTTTCGGATAGGATTTTAGAGCATTTCCAGCAAAAGCGGGAACCGGTTTTGCATTCTTCTAGCTTTCGAAATGGTCGCGCACAAGGCGGTCGAGAAGACGCACGCCATAGCCCGAAGCCCATGCCTGGCTGTATTCGCTGGCAGGCGATCCCATCGCCGTTCCGGCCACATCGAGATGTGCCCACGGCGTCTCGCCGACAAAGCGCTGCAGGAACTGGGCTGCCGTGATGGAGCCGGCATAACGACCGGAACTGTTCTTCATGTCAGCGAATTTGGAATCGATCATCTTGTCGTATTCCTTCCCCAGCGGCAGGCGCCAGAGTTTCTCACCTGTGGACTGACCGGCATCATAAAGCTGGTCCGCCAGTTCGTCATCGTTGGAGAACAGGCCTGCATGATACTGACCGAGGGCAACCATCACAGCGCCAGTGAGCGTCGCTAGATTGATGATGAAACGCGGCTTGAAACGGTCATTCGTGTAATGAAGCGCATCGGCAAGCACCAAACGACCTTCGGCATCGGTATTGATAACCTCAATGGTCTGGCCCGACATCGAAGTCACAATATCACCCGGACGCTGCGCGTTGCCGTCCGGCATGTTTTCGACCAGGCCGATAATGCCGATCGCATTGACCTTTGCCTTGCGTCCGGCGAGCGCGCGCATCAGGCCGGTCACCGCGGCAGCGCCGCCCATGTCGCCCTTCATTTCTTCCATGCCCGAGGCAGGCTTGATGGAAATCCCCCCCGTATCGAACACCACGCCCTTGCCAACGAATGCGACCGGTTTTTCCTTACCCTTTGCGCCATGCCATTCCATGACGACGAGACGCGGCGGGCGCACGGACCCTTGCGAAACACCCAGAAGTGCGCCCATGCCGAGCTTTTTCATTTCCTTCTCGCCCAGCACTTCGACTTTCACCCCAAGCTTCTCAAGCTTTTCGGCCTCTTCAGCAAATTCAACCGGGCCGAGGATGTTCGCAGGCTCGTTGACCAGATCACGGGCTTGGATGACCCCATCGGCAATCGCGTCCGCCACGCCAAAGGCCTTTTTCGCTGTGGCTGCATCCGCAACACAGATATCAACCTTGGCTGCGTGCTTCGGCTCGCCGTTTTCTTCGTTCTTGCGGGTTTTATAGCGGTCAAATGTGTAGGACCGCAGAATCATACCCAATGCCACATCCGCAGCTTCGTCACCTGCAATTGTCGTGTCCGGCAGTGCCAACGCGACCGTCACCCGTTCAGCCTTGCCGATTCGCGAAAAAGCCGCGCCGCCGATCCTGATCCAGTCGTCATTACCAAGCTTGGCCGGATCGCCAACACCGACAAGAACGATCTTGTCGAGGCGGCCATCTCCCGAATCAATCGCTTCCGCTGTTTTTCCCAGGGCACCGGAAAAATCCGCAATTTCGGCAATCCGGGTTATCTTCTCGGCACCACCAACCGCGTTAGCCGCCTCTTCCGCAAATCCTCCGCCTTTGGCGACCAGAACGATGGCCACACCCTTTTGCGGTGCTGCGAATTCGCTGAAAGAGATCGAGGGACGTTTAGACATGATAACTCCAGACTGATTGCCGATTGAGGAATGACACGATCGTGTCACGACTTTTCCTCACTGATGTGAGACGAATATGGCGAAACGGCAAGGGGTTGCCCAAGAGGTTACCCTGCGCACTTCTCTTTTTCGTTACCTTGAGTGAAATCCATTGGAATGCAACCCAAAGCCCCTTACTCTCATGTAAAAACAGGTTGCTTCAGGTGGGGTAATACTTTTAACAGGGTTAGCGCTGGGTTCGTAGCCTAGAGCATTTCACAGCTGAATAGGTTCATTTAGCGACAGCGATAATGCGACCAGCCAAGAATCCAGGCGAGCACAATGAGTATGATCGAATGCGACATGCCCTAGCTTCAGCCTTCCGCATTTAGTAACCTGTTAACTGCGTTTATTGGGGCAATCTTAGCCAAGCGGCATTAGATTAGGTCATTATAGGAGCGTTGTTTCCTCGCCGGAAACAGGCTCTGTCAACGAAACCGGGATGTAGACTCCACCTATGCGATTGATAGAGTTGTACATCCTGCGCCGAGTGGCCATCATGTTCTTCGCGGTGCTCGGCGCGGCGGTAGGCATCACATGGACAGTGCAGGTGCTCCAGCGCATCGATTTTCTCACCACCAGCGGTCAGACTTTCCAGACAATCGTTCAGTTCAGTTCGCTGCTGATTCCTTCGGCAATTCCGCTCGTCATGCCGTTTGCGCTGATCATCGCCATCACGCAGACGCTTTCCACAATGAACCAGGATTCCGAACTGGTTGTGATCAACGCGTCCGGCGCGCCGCGCAGCGCCGTCATGCGCCCCATTCTCATCCTCGCAGCGGGAATTTCCATCGTTTCGTTCCTCGTTGCCAACTATGTCGATCCTTATGCACGCATGAACATGCGCGCAATGATCGCTAATGCCAGCGCGGATCTGCTCAATGTGGTCATCCAGGAGGGCAGCTTCCGCAAGCTTGCAGACAATCTCTATATTCAGATCGCGGATCGCCGTGCCGATGGCAGCATCGGCGGATTGTTCATCGCCGACTCGCGTGATCCGTCCCTCGACCTGATATACTATGCGGCTGATGGCGCGATAGCGACCACGCCGTCCGGCGATATGCTTCTTATGCAGAATGGCGAAGTTCAGCGCCGGAACGTTTCCGATGGCACGGTTTCGATCATCAAATTCAATTCCTACGCCTTCGACCTCAGCCAGTTCACCTCGGCTGGTGACGATATGGTCATCTATGCGAAGGATCGTCCGCTTTCCTATCTGCTCAATCCCGACCCGAACGACCCGGCCCTTCAGACCAGACCCTTGCTCTACAAAGCTCAGTTGCACCGACGTCTGACGCAATGGCTGTATCCGGTAGTCTTCGCCATGATCGCTTTGGCTTTCGCCGGAGATTCGCGCTCGCATCGCGAAGCCCGCGTATCCGCGTCCTTCTCCGCAATCACCACCGCCCTGCTCGTTTACTGGGCTGGCTATTTTGCGTCCGATCGTGCGGATAAAGAAGAGGTGTATATCTTCGGCATGTATCTCGTTCCGATTACGGTCATGCTGCTGACGGGGTTTGCATTGGCCACCGGACGCAGAATCGGGTTGCCCGACAAATGGAGCGATAAAGCTCTCGATAATTTCGATCGCCTGAAACTGCGCATTTCCAGTTTCTATGCCCGAGTGACGGGGCGTACTCGCGACAACGCGGGAGGCCGCGCATGATCGGATGGACGCTCGGTCGATATTTCTTCATGCGTTATGTGCAGACTACCTTGTATTTTCTGCTTGGTATTTTTGCATTGTCCATGCTTCTCGATTTTACCGAGAATGCGAGCAAACTCGCCAATTTGCCGGGCTACACCGTATGGGCCGCACTGGGTATTTCGGCAATGCGTGTCCCCTTCATCATGCAGCAAATGATCCCGTTCGTGGCCCTGTTTTCCGCCATGGCGACGCTGATTTCGTTGAACCGAAAATATGAACTGGTTGTAGCGCGTTCGGTTGGAGTTTCGGCATGGCAGTTCCTGCTACCGGCATGTTTGGGCGCATTTTTATTCGGGCTGGCTACCATCTTCATCCTTAATCCCTTCGCCGCTCACGGCTTCGCAAAAGCCGAGGAAATTGCTGCAACCTGGAAGAACGGCAATGTTACGGATGTATCGGCGTTGCGAGATCCATGGCTGCGTCAGAAAACCGACGAGGGTGAAACCATCATCGGCGCAAAGAGCATTCTGGACCAGGGCGCGACCCTGTCTGACGCCACCTTCATTCAGTTCGACGACCAGAAAAACATCAAAGTTCGATACGATGCGCACACGGCGCAATTAAAAGACGGTCGTTGGGAACTGACCGATGTCACGCGCATCGAGCGCGGCGAAGAGCCTCGGAAACTGGATACATTCAGTATCCCTACGCAACTCCGCCCCGAATATGTCGAAGAGAAGCTCGCATCGCCAGAAACGATTCCTTTCACGCAGTTGAGACACAAGATCGAAGTCGCGCGTTCATTCGGCTATTCCGCGGACGCATTTGACATGCAATACCAGTCACTTCTGGCATTGCCTGCACTCCTGATGGCGATGACTCTCATTGCTGCAACAGTGTCGTTGAAATTTGTGCGGTTTGGTCAGTCAGGGGCGATGATTCTGGGTGGCGTTGTCGCGGGCTTCATGCTTTATGTCGTCTCTGTGCTCGTGAAGGCATTCGGTAACGCGGGATTCGTTCCGCCTTTCGTTGCCGCATGGGTTCCCGTTGTTATTGCGACATTCTTTGGTGTCTCCTTTCTGTTACACAAGGAGGATGGTTAGTGGGTTTGAGTAACGCCCGCATGGTATTGCCCCATTCGCTCTCACGCCTCGCGCGTGGGACTGCCCTGGCGTGCGTCCTTGCTTTACCGTTCGTTTCTGTTGCAATTCTTCCGTCGCCTGCGCAGGCGCAGGATGCCCTCGCCGCCAATTATCAGGGCGATCCCAATGCCCGCATGCTTTTGCAGGCGGACAATCTCATCTATGATCGTGATGCGAATACTGTCGCTGCGGAAGGCCGGGTACAGATCGAATATGACGGCAACAGGCTTGTTGCCGACAAGGTGACCTATAACCAGCAAACCAGACGGATGACCGCCACCGGCAATGTCGAGATTGTCGAGCGCGACGGCAACCGGATTTATTCTGACCACATTGATGTAACCGACAGTTTCCGCGACGGCTTCGTGAATGGCCTGCGCGTCGAGACAACGGACAACACGCGCTTTGCCGCCGAGAGCGCCGAACGCAGCAACGGTGAAATCACCACTTTCAATAATGGTGTCTATACCGCTTGCGAGCCGTGCGCGAAGAACCCGGACAAACCGGTTCTGTGGCAGATTAAAGCCCGCAAGATCATCTGGAACAGCGCCACCAAGACGGTGCGGTTCGAGCGTGGTCGTTTTGAATTGTTCGGTATGCCTCTGGCCTACCTTCCAGCCTTCGAAATGGCCGACCCGACGGTTAAGCGCAAAAGCGGCTTCCTGTTTCCGGGCTTTGCCTACAAGGATGAACTGGGCTTTGGGGTCAAGAACTCGTATTTTTGGGCTCTCGCGCCAAATTACGACCTGACGCTTTCCACGACCGCCTATACCAAACAGGGTTTTCTAACGGAAGCTGAATGGCGTCATCGTCTGGAAAACGGAACCTACAACCTCCGCATTGCTGGCATTCATCAGATGAAGCCGGGAGAGTTTGATGCGAACACCATTGACCGCGAAGAAGAAAATCGCGGCATGGTAGCATCGAAGGGGGATTTCGAAATCAATTCGCGCTGGCGTTTCGGCTGGGATGTGATGGCACAGACCGATCGCAATTTCAGTCGCACATACGATCTGGACGGCTATAATTTACAAACGCAGGTCTCGAAAATTTATCTGACCGGCATCAATAACCGCAATTACTTCGATCTGAATTTCTATCGGTTCAATGTGCAGGAATCCTACCCTCGAACCGATGTGTATAAAGACATTGAAATGCACTCGAAGCAGCCTTGGGTTTTCCCAAGTCTGGATTATTCCTACACGCTGCCAGAACCTGTATATGGCGGCGAATTGAACTTCACGACCAATTTGCAAGCTCTTTATCGCGAGAATGCAAATTATGCTTTCGGCTCGAAGTATCCCCGCATTCCCGGCTTCAGTGGCACCAATGTGCGCCTGACCAACGAAGCGGAATGGAAACGTACATTCATTACTCCGGCGGGGCTTGTAATCACACCGTTGCTGGCTCTTCGGGCCGACGCCATCGGCGTGAATACGAACTTCAACCCGGCTGATGCCGGATATACGGATGCTGTGGTTCGCTCCGAAGCGCTGCGAGCAATGGCGACTGCCGGTCTTGAACTGCGTTGGCCGATTTTGTTCTCGACCACAAGTTCGACGCATATTCTGGAGCCCATTGCCCAGCTCTATATCCGCAACAATGAGCGTTATGCGGGCGAGCTTCCAAACGAAGACGCCCAAAGCTTCGTGTTCGACGCGACGAACCTTTTCTCGCGTGACAAGTTTGCCGGCTATGACCGTGTTGAAGGCGGTACGCGCGCAAATCTCGGCCTGCGTTATTCGGGCAACTTCGATAATAGCGACTGGGCACTGTACGCACTGGCTGGACAATCGTTCCAGTTGGGCGGCGTGAACTCTTACGGAACCAGCGATTTTGTCAATGTCGGCGCAGAATCAGGCCTGGAAGATTCGCGTTCGGATTATGTCGCGATGATCGGCACGTCCAACTCGACCGGGCTTGCACTGGCAGCGCGCGGACGTTTCGACAAAGACAGTTTTGCCGTTCAGCGCGGCGAGCTTGAGGCTCAGCAAAGCTGGAAAAAGCTGACACTATCGACACAATACGCATATATCGCGCCACAGCCCGCCTATGGTTATTCCGAAGTGCGGCAGGAAGTGACCGGAAGTGCAACAGCCCGGATCAACACGAACTGGAGCGTTTTCGGCTCAGGCACGTATGATCTGGTTTCCGAAACACTGGTGCGCGCCTCATCCGGCCTCGCCTATGATGACGAGTGCTTCACCTACTCGATGGCTTATGTCCAGACACGCAATCCGGGTGAAGACAAGGCATCGCACAGTATCGGCTTCAACATTTCGTTGCGCACGCTCGGCGATATCGGCAGCGGCTCGCAAAGCTTCTAGACTATAATCTGGCCGGTCTTCATTTTGTGCCGGGCAGATTATGCCGGAAAGTTCTGTGGCGGGAAGCGTGGCAATTGCCTCCATAGTTCTTTTTCATTTATTATAAGAGTCTTATCGGGCTGAATTTTAGTGTGTTGATGCAGTAAACACCCCGGGTTCAAGCTCGTAAAAAGCTCAAGGGTCATTGTTTCGCCGCACTGGCTCCTTTATACAGACAGCATATATTGGCTTCCGATAGATTTGGCGCGTCAGCCCTACTAGCAGTCGATGGCCAAAGTGGAATACATCCGGTGAGAATTTCAATTCTCCGGCCTGAAAGAATCGGGAAAGAAAGATGATGTTTGCAAGACCTCTTATCGCTTCCATGCTGGGCGCCGCTGTCTGCCTGACGGTGCTTGGAACGGTTGCATCGCCGGTCCCAGCCCTTGCTGCCGGGGATTCTGGGGTCAAGATCATCGTCTCGGGCAATGCAATCACCAATAGCGACATCAAGCACCGCATGGCTTTCCTCAAACTTCAGCGCAGGGGCGGCAACCTCAATCAGCTTGCACGTCAGGAACTGACCGAGGAAATGCTGAAACGCATTGAGATGAAATCGCGTGGCATCAATATTCCCGATCAGGAAGTAGATAATGCTTATGCCGGTTTTGCCACCCGCAACAAGATGAGCGTGGCCCAGCTCAATCAAGTCATGAACCAGTCGGGCGTTACACCTGATCACTTCAAGAAATATATCATGGTCCAGATGGGCTGGGGCCGTTTGGTCAGTGCCCGTTTCCGCGCAACCGGCATGGTTAGCGAACAGGAAGCTGTTCAGCGCATGCTGAAGGATGGCGGCAAAAAACCGGTCGCCACTGAATATCATCTGCAGCAGGTAATCTTCGTTGTACCCGCCTCCAAGCGCTCACCAGCCGTGCTGGCCAAGCGCCGTCAGGAAGCCAATGCCCTGCGCTCGCGTTTCAAGAACTGTGATTCCACCCGCCAGCAAGCCAAGGGGACTCTCGACGTCACGGTACGGGATCTCGGCCGCATCATTGAACTACAATTGCCGAGCGAATGGTCGAAAGACGTGAAGGCAACTGGCGTCGGTCGCACGACACCGCCGCATGACACCGAAAAGGGTGTTGAATTCCTTGCCGTATGTTCCACGCGTCAGGTGTCAGACGATCGTGTCGCGCAGCTCGTTTTCTCCATGGAGGGAACCGACTCGGCGGAAGGCCAGGAAAAGAAGGCGGAAAACCTGGGTAAGAAATATCTTCAGGAACTGCGTGAGAAAGCCACAATCGTCAATCGTTGACATTCAGGCGTTGACATTCGGGCGTTGCTAATCGAGCGCTGCGGTTCCGGCGCTCAGATTCATGCCAAAATCCGGGGAACAGCCCCTTCATTCCCAACCGTCATGGGAAAGATTGCTTAAATGTTTGCAACGCCTCTTCCACCACTCGCCCTCAGTATCGGCGACCCTTCAGGCATTGGCGCGGACGTTACCCTGTCGGCCTGGCTCAGGCGCGATGCGCTGTCTCTGCCACCATTTGTCTTGATCGCCGATCCGAAACAAATCCAAGCACGCGCAAATCATCTTGGGCTCGATATCCAGTTGGCAACGATATCCACTGCTTCTGAGGCAACGGGGCTCTTTGCGCATAAACTTCCCGTATTACCACTGGCAAACGGCCATAAGGAAAGCCCGGGCACTCCATTGCCTGAAAATGCCGCTGGCGTGATAGAGGCCATTGAAAAAGTGGTTGCTTTAACCCTTGCCGGTGAAGCTTCGGCGGTTGTCACCTGTCCCATCGCCAAGAAGCCGCTTTATGAAGCCGGTTTCGCGCATCCGGGCCACACCGAATTTCTGGCCGAACTGGCAAGCACGCATATTGGCCACAAGGTTATTCCAGTCATGATGCTCGCAGGACCGCAATTGCGTGCCGTTCCGGTCACAATTCATATTCCGCTGTCTGAAGTGCCGTCGCGACTTACAACGGAAGAGATACTCGAAGTCTCGCGCATTACGGCGCGCGAACTTCAAAACCGCTTCGGCATTGCTTCCCCTCGCCTGGCGATTTCCGGTCTCAATCCGCATGCGGGTGAAGGCGGAGCCTTGGGCAAGGAAGATGATGCGATCATCCGGCCAGCTATCGAGGAACTACGGCGTGAGGGGATCAATGCACGCGGCCCGCTCCCGGCGGACACGATGTTCCATGCTCCGGCACGCGCAACCTATGACGCAGCGATCTGCATGTACCATGATCAGGCGCTCATTCCAGCGAAGGCGCTGGCGTTCGATGAGACCGTCAATGTGACGCTTGGCCTGCCCTTCATCCGCACATCGCCCGATCACGGTACAGCTTTCGATATTGCCGGCAAATCAATCGCCCGGCCCGACAGTCTTGTTGCGGCAATCCGGCTTGCGCAGCAACTGACAGAAAATGCCGCGAGAAATCACGCATGAGCATCGACAATCTTCCCCCCCTTCGCGAGGTGATCGAACGGCATGATCTGATGCCAAAGAAATCATTGGGGCAGAATTTTCTATTCGATCTGAATCTCACCTCCAAGATTGCCCGGCAGGCGGGAAACCTTCAGGATCAGCCGGTGATCGAGGTTGGCCCGGGCCCCGGCGGGCTTACCCGTGCGCTTCTGGCACAAGGTGCGATTGTCACGGCCATCGAGCGCGATCAGCGCTGCCTGGAAGCCCTTGCGGAAATCGAGGCGCATTATCCCGGACGTTTGAGAATCATTTCCGGCGATGCGCTGGAGCAGGATTTCGCGGCTCTTTTCCCCGATGGTCCAAAGCCGCGTATCGTCGCCAATCTGCCCTATAATGTCGGCACGCAGCTGCTTCTCAACTGGCTGCTGGTGGAGCCATGGCCGCCTTTCTATTCGTCAATGACGCTGATGTTCCAGCGCGAGGTCGCAGAGCGTGTCGTTGCACCCCCTGACAGCGATCACTATGGGCGACTGGGTGTATTAGCCGGCTGGCGTGCTCAGGCAAAGATAGCTTTTGACGTGCCCCCGCAGGCTTTTACGCCGCCGCCCAAAGTAATGTCTTCCGTCATCCACATTGTACCGCGCGAGAAGCCGCTGCCGTGCAGCGCGGCTGCGCTGGGACAGGTTACACAGGCTGCCTTCGGACAACGCCGCAAGATGCTGCGCCAAAGCCTGAAACCTGTCGGCGGCGCACAGCTTCTGGAAAAGACCGGCATCGATGGTACCCGCCGGGCCGAGACGCTCAGCGTGGAAGAATTCGTCGCGCTCGCGAATGCTTATCGCCCATTATAAAATGCTGATCGGCGGATAGGCATATCCTCCGGTTGTAAAGCATGTCTCACGCCCGCGCGCGATTACGCCGATGCTCCGAAAGCGTGGACCACGTGTACAGCGCCAATCCCAGCCAGATCAGCACGAAGGCGCCAAGCTGTGTGGTGGAGAACGGCTCACCGAAGATGAAAATTGCGAAGAAAAACAGCATGGTCGGCGTCATATACTGCATCAGCCCCAGCGTCGTATAACGCAAGAGCTTTGCGCCGCCGGCATAGAGGATAAGCGGTATGGCCGTGAACGGACCAGCCAGCAGCAGCAATGACACATTAAAGGCCGGACCGGCGTAGAAATTGTCCTGACCGGTTGCCGCCAGCCAGACGATATATCCAAGCGCCGGCACGCACAGGATCAGCACTTCCAGCGTGAAACCTTGCAGCGGCGGCATGGGCAGCGACTTGCGGAAGAACCCGTAGAGACCGAACGTCAGCGGCAATGCAAGAGATACCCATGGCAAACCGCCCGCATTGACGGTCAGAAGCAGGACCGCGGCAAAAGCGAAAGCCACGGCCACATATTGCACTTTGGTCAGCCTTTCCCCGAGGAACAGACCACCGAGAACCACGTTGAAAAGCGGGTTGATGTAGTAGCCCAAAGCCGCCCCCATTACCTGATCGTGCGCGACCGCCCAGACATAAATCGACCAGTTGACCGTGATCAGCGCGGCAGTTAGTGCCGCCATCGCAAGCATACGGGGCTGGCGAACAGCATTCAGTATGCCCTTGAACTGCCCGAGCAAAAGAAGCAGCACAAGTGCGACAGGCACCGACCAGATGACACGATGCGCCACAACTTCCATGGCTGGCACATGCGATAGCGCCTTCAGATAAAAAGGCAACGCGCCCCAAAGGGCGTAGGCGCCAAACGCCATAAGAAACCCCCGCGACCCGTCCGAGAGACGGGCATCGGAAATTGTCTGGTCGGTCATGCCGTTCTCCCGGGCGAATATGAAACGCGAATACAAGCCATCGGAGGCTGCGAAGCTCAGTTCTTTGCCCTGCTATGCGCTCTACGATTCATAAAATCCATTCAATTAAACTGATCAAAGCATCAATTACAGTGAATGAACAGCCTATTCAGCGGCGACGAGTCCGGCAAGCGAGCGGTTCTTCATCAGCTTGTAATTGACCGAATCCATCAGCGCCTGAAACGAGGCGTCAATGATGTTGTCGGAAACACCGACCGTGCGCCAGCGCGCGCCAGTTGCGTCCCCGGATTCGATCAGTACGCGCGTAATGGCTGCCGTGCCGCCATTCAGGATACGCACCTTGAAATCAACCAGTTCGAGGTCTTCGATTTCGGCCTGAAAGCGTCCCAAATCCTTGCGAAGCGCAATGTCGAGCGCGTTGACCGGTCCATGGCCTTCGGCAACGGACATACGCACTTCGCCATCCACTTCCACTTTCACCACGGCTTCCGAAACGGTTTTCAGCATGCCGTTAGCGTCGAAGCGCCGTTCGACGAGGCAGCGAAACGAATCGACCTTGAAGAAATCCGGCTGCGGATTGAGCATATTGCGGGCGAGAAGTTCGAAACTTGCATCCGCCCCTTCATAGGCATAGCCCTCGGCCTCACGCTCCTTCACGAGCGTGATCAACGTGTCGAGACGCACATCGTCCTTGGCAACGCGGATGCCGCGCCGCTCCAGTTCAGCAATGAAATTGGACTTCCCGCCCTGATCAGAAACCATCACACGACGGCTATTGCCGACAGTTTCCGGCGGCACATGCTCATAGGTCTGCGGCTCCTTGAGCAGAGCCGAGGCATGAATGCCAGCCTTTGTGGCAAAAGCGGAGCTGCCAGTATAAGGTGCCTGTTCGGCTGCAGGACGGTTCAAAATGTCATCGAAGGCACGTGAAATACGGGTGACGGCCTTCAATGCTGCGGGTTTGATGCCGAGTTCAAACCGATCCGCCCAATAGGGTTTCAGCGCGAGTGTCGGTATCAGCGACACGAGATTGGCATTGCCACATCGTTCGCCAATGCCGTTCAGCGTTCCCTGTACATGCCGCACACCGGCATCGATGGCGGCAAGTGAGACCGCAACAGCCTGCTCCGTGTCATTGTGAGCGTGAATGCCAAGGCTTTCACCCGGCACAACGGCGGTTACGGCCTTGATGATGCCGGCCACTTCCGAGGGCTGTGTGCCGCCGTTGGTATCGCAAAGTACCACCCAGCGCGCGCCCGCCGAATAAGCAGCTTTGGCGCAGGCAAGCGCGTATTCCGGATTTGCCTTGTAGCCATCGAAGAAGTGTTCGCAATCAACCAGCGCCTCGCGACCAGCCATACGCGCCGCCGTCACTGATGCGGTGATCGATTCCAGATTTTCCTCATTTGTGCAGCCAAGCGCCAGACGCACATGATAATCCCAGCTTTTGGCGACAAAACAGACTGCATCGGCGGATGCCTGCAACAAGCCCGACAGGCCGGGGTCGTTTGAAGCCGATACGCCTGCTCGCTTGGTCATGCCGAAAGCAGCAAATTTCGCACGCGTCGTCTGCCGCCGTTTGAAGAACGCCGTATCCGTCGGGTTGGCGCCGGGATAACCGCCTTCGACATAATCCACGCCCAGTTCCTCAAGCAGCACGACAATGGATTTCTTGTCCTCGACGGAGAAATCGACGCCGGGTGTTTGTTGCCCGTCCCGCAAAGTTGTGTCGTAGATATAAATGCGCTCGCGTGTCATTCTCGCCTGCCTGTCGGTGGAATATGCTGGATTAACGTTATCGTTGCTGCCAGTCGTCGGTATCATGATCCGGATGCTGGTAAGAAATCATCGTTCTCACAAATTCGATACTCTCCGGATCGCGCTCGGTTTCATAGCCGGGAAGCTTTGCAAGTTCGTCCACATAGGGGAGCCGTTTTTCAACGCCCCACTGGACGGTCGGCTCGATCTCTTCCGGCGCGTCGAACGCACCGATCGCAAGCGCAACACCATCCGGCGCTTCGTAGGTCAGCGGGGTTCCGCATTCCGCGCAAAACCCGCGCTGGACATGATTTGACGACCGGAACCTTTTCGGTTCGCCCCGGATCCATTCGAACCTGGCTTTGCTGACCGAAACCAGCGGCGCGTAGAAATTGCCGAAGGCTTTCTGACACATACGACAATGACAGATCGAGGCTGAACCCAACGCGCCATCAATGCGGAAGCGCACTGCGCCACACTGGCAACCGCCTGTATAAACCGGCTTGTTATCGAGCGTCATGTCGTCCTCCCTGTCGATAAGCCGCTATTACCCTACCACATCCCATGTCGTTATGCGTTCGCCGGTGGCGGGGTCCTTGCCGTCCTTGAGTTGCACGCCTTCCTGCAGAAGCGCATCGCGGATGCGATCCGCCTCCGTCCAGTTCTTCTCCCGGATGAAGCGAAGACGCTCGGCAATGCGGGTTTCGATCAGAGCCGGATCAACATCGGCCTTGGCGAATATCGGCAAATCGGCAGCTGCTACAAAATGTGGATCGAACAGTCCCAGCAACGCCAGCCCCTCGCCCAGAACCGCAAGGTCTTTCGCCTTGAACGCCTTGCGCAGTGCCGTGATCGCGGCCCATGTGTTGAGATCGTCCGACAAGGCTTCGACAACTTCACCGGCTCCCGCACGGTGCTCCTGCGCGACGAAGCCTTTGTCCCGCAGCAAGCCATACCAGCGATGCAGTTCCTCAGCCGATTCGGCCAGACGCTGCGCAGTCCAGTTGATCGGCTCGCGATAATGGGTCTGAAGCATCGACAGCCGTGCCGCGAGTCCCACCCAACGGTCGCGGACCGCATTGTCGTCCCAATCGCCGAGCTGGGGCAGTCCCTCATTCAGCACATCGCGAATGGTGATGAAGTTGCCGAGCGATTTCGACATCTTCTGCCCTTCGACTTGCAGGAAGCCGTTGTGCATCCAGATGCTGGCCATACGCTCCGAGCCGAAGGCGCAGCACGATTGCGCGATTTCATTCTCATGATGCGGAAACACGAGATCGATGCCGCCGCCGTGAATATCGAACTGGTTCTTCTCGGGATCATCGCATTTCAGCCCCCCGCCAAACGGTTCCAGAAGCTTGGCCATCGACATGGCGGAGCACTCGATATGCCAGCCGGGTCGCCCGAGAACCTCAATTCCGGCGGGTGAAGGCCAACCGGGTTCTCCCTCTTTCGAAGGTTTCCAGAGCACGAAATCCATTTCGTCACGCTTGTAAGACGCCACGTCGACACGGGCGCCTGCAAGCATCTCGTCCAATGAACGACGCGCCAGCGCACCGTAACGCGGCCCCTTGAGATCATTCATGGCCGAGGGCGAGAAGAGCACGTGATCTTCGGCCACATAGGCAACGCCGCGCTGTACCAGCCGGTCGATCATGGCACGCATCTCGTCCATGTGCTCGGTAGCGCGCGGCTGAACGCTCGGCTGCAAATTGCCAAGCGCCGTTACATCCGCCTGGAACTGTGCATTGGTGCTTTCGGTAACCTTGCGGATCGCTTCGTTGAACGGCTGATCGGGATAGTCGCGGGCAGCGCGTGCATTGATTTTGTCATCCACATCCGTGATGTTGCGGGCATAGGTAACGTGTTCCGCGCCATAGACATGACGCAGCAGCCGGAACAGGACGTCGAATATGATGACGGGCCGCGCATTGCCGATATGCGCAAAATCATAAACGGTGGGACCGCAAACATACATACGCACATTGTTCGCATCGATGGGGACAAAATCCTCCTTGGCGCGGGTCAACGTATTGTAAAGACGCAAGTGTTGCGCAGTCTCCGACATGAATAGTCCCCTTAAATGCTCAGACTCGTACGAAAATACGGTGCTAAAAACCACAGCCGACTGGCCGGGGCGTTATCATCCTGTTTCTTGAAAGGGGAGACGAAAACGGCCGGGCCAGCAAGCTGCTAGCCAATAATAATTGCACAAATACAGATGTTCGTGACGATCGGCGTTTTCATGCCCGCACTTATCCCTGCCGCATGCGCTTCCGTCAAGCGCTTTTACTGCGCAACGATCAATTTGATCGCTCGCCATCCCGCCAGACTGTTGCATAGCTGCAACCATCGGAATGGTTCATGGCAGTTAACCGGATTACCCAAAAACCGGCTCCAAACAGCCTTTATTCGGTCCCAATCAATCACAAAATGGTGAATAGGTATTCTGAAAAAGGAACAGGACAATGCCTAAAACCGAACTCCGCCCCCGTCAGGACCGTTTGGTCGATCAGTACAGGGAAATCGGACCGGCCGTGCTCGTCGCGGCATTGAACGCCGCGCAGCGCACCAGCGATGCCCGCAACGACAATCGCCGCCAGTCGATCCTAGCTATTAAAAAACCGGGTTAACAGGCTGATACCGATCAGCGCCATGACAATGCCGATAATGCAATCGAGAACTCGCCACGCCGAAGGCTTGGCGAAGACAGGTTGCAACAGGCGTGCGCCGTAACCCAGCGCAAAGAACCAGACGAATGACGCGATCATCGCGCCTGCCCCGTAAGCGGCGCGCGCAGAACCTTCAAAACGCGCCGAAAGGCTGCCAAGCAGCAGAACCGTATCCAGATAGACATGCGGATTGAGGAAGGTGAGCGCCAGACAGGTTGCCACTGCCGTTTTGAGATTTGCTCCGCCATTCGACTTCACCTGCATCGCTTCAGGGTGGAAGGCACGCCGGAAAGCCACCGAGGCGTACCAAAACAGGAATGCCGCGCCGGCTATCGTCACAAAAGCGATCAGCTTCGGCGATTGCGCAATCAGTGTGCCGAGACCGGCCACCCCTGCCGCGATCAGCAGCGCGTCCGATAATGCGCAAATCAGGCATAGAATGAAGACATGCTGGCGCAGCAAACCCTGACGCAGGATGAATGCATTTTGCGCACCGATTGCGATGATAAGCGAAGCACCAAGAAGGAAGCCGGAAAGGGCTGCTGAAAACACGGACGATTTCCTTGAAAGGTCACGCCAGTCAGAAACGACCGGCAGATGGATCAGAACATGGAAAGCTGGTCACCCGAATCCTCCTCCGGGTCCTGCCTATTTTTCTTTTTCGGTACAGTCGGTTGCGCCGTCAAGTCTTCCTCTACGCGGTCCTGCAAATCGGGAGATGTGTTGGTCACCTTGTTGACCTTCTCGGACACAGGGATAGCCTCGAAGAAATCTGCCTGAACCGGTCGCATAATGTCGGCGACTTCACGGGGCAGAATGCGCTTGCAGTCGAGCCAGCGCGCAAAGTCTTCCGGCTGCACCACAACTGGCATGCGCTCATGAATGGGGCGTAAAAGATCGTTTGCTTTGGTCGTCAGAATACCGGCAGTATCAATCTGCGAGCCGTCAGCGCTGCTCCATGTCTCCACCAGCGCGCCGAAAGCCACGATGCCGCCGTTGCGCGGGCGCACCCAATAGGGCTGCGACTTGTTCTTTCCCACACGCCGCCACTCATAGAAGCCAGACGCGGGGATAAGCGCGCGGCGATGGTTGAGCGCAGCGCGAAAGGAATTCTTTTCTGCTGCGGTTTCCGAACGGATATTGAACATGAGCGGCCAGTCATTCGGGTCTTTCACCCAGGACGGCACAAACCCCCAGCGCACCAGCATCCCGACGCGATCCGGGCGGTTACTGCCCGGCGGCGGGGTTTCACCTGCCAGGATAGAGAGGATTGGCTGGGTGGGCGCAATATTATAGCGCGGGGGGAAATCCTCCGCGACTATCGCAGCCAGCAAGGCTTCAACCTCTTCCCGGCTTGCAGTTAATGAAAATCGTCCGCACATGAAGCGGCATGTTCAGTCTTTTTGACCTGTGGTCAAGACCCATGCTGTCTGTTGCCAAATGGCACGCACCAGATCATAGCTAGCAATATGAAAACTGTTTCCGTCTTTCCCCTACCATCCCAAATTCACGGCGTATCGCTGATCTGCCGCCGCGACGACCGCTTCCTTCTCGTGGAACGCGGCAAGGAGCCATGGAAAGGCTGGCTGGCTTTTCCCGGCGGCGGTGTAGAAGCCGGAGAAACAGCAGAAGAAGCAGCCATACGCGAATTGAAAGAGGAGACTGCGCTGGACGCACAATCGCTTTCGCATGTCATCACGGTCGATCTGGCGCTTGAAGGCAAAGCCTATGATCAGAGCTATTACCTGTCCGTCTTTCGCGCGCTGGATGTTTCCGGCGACGAACAGCCGGGCGACGATGCCGCAGCTATCCGCTGGCTGACAATCGAGGAAATGGCAGACGAAAAGGTCACCGACAGCACGCTCGATGTGGCGCGTTCTGTGGCTGCAAAGGAAGATCGCTCGGGATATTAATCCTGTTTGAGGATCTGCCTTGAAGCAGCCCCTATTTCAGGCAACAAGTCCTTTTCAGGTGAGAGGTTTCACGTTTGAAAGGCAATTGGTTTTCCCGATGGGCATTCCGGCTCGCAATCGTGTTGTGGGCGGGCATGGTGTGTCCGGCTTTTGCCCAGGATGCGCCTTATGAGGGCAAGATGCTGCGGCTATCCGAGGTTCTCGGCTCGCTGCATTATTTGCGCAACCTTTGCGGAGAAGTCGGCAGTGAATGGCGGGATCGGATGGACGCCATCGTCGCTGCGGAAAAGCCTTCCGAGGCGGAACGGATGAGGCTCATATCGAGCTTCAACCACGGGTATCGCGTTTTCAGCGATAACTATCCCCGCTGCACCCCTTCAGCGCTTGCGGCGATAGACCGCTACATGAAGGAAGGCGAAGGCTTGTCGAACGAGATCATCTCGCGCTATGGAAATTAACCAAGCATTAACTCTTGTGCGGATTGACAGGAATAGTTTCATTCAATTCCGTGATATTCTGTTAACACTGTCTTAATAGGCGGTCAGGCTGCAAGGCGTTTGCGCTCCCGACAAACGGTGAGACAACGGTCAATGCGGCAGAAAGGCGAAAGCCAGGATGAAATCGATGGAACATGCACCGTCCGATCTGGACGAAATGATTGCCCGCGAGAAGAAGCTGGTGGCAATCGAATATCATAATGAAGCGTGGGCGGAAGGTATTTCCGAGGGCATCGAGCCGGAAATCCTCGCAGAGGCCGCATTCGCGACCGCGCTGACGGAACTTATCCGTGAAGCAGGCGACGATAGTGCGCTTGAGCTGATCGAGAGAATGCGCGAGCAGATTATTGCCGGCACCTTCCTGCCGCAGCGTATCCTTCAATAGTCATTCTGACCGTTGGTCGCGGGGCATGATCAGCGGTCGTTCTCCAATCTCCCCATCCAAAGCACCGATGTTTCTCCGCGACAGGAAGTTCGCTGTGCCACCGTCATTGCTGGCAGCGATTTGCCTCATCATGACCGTCTCAACAGCAGCATCGGCGGACACGCTGACAATAGCGCTCGCCGACCGCTCGGGTCTCGTCCCGCACCCCGGCCTCCGGGCTGTGGCGGACGAAAACGACAGACCATTGCAGATTCCCCTGCCCGGTACCTCACGCATCGAGCCTGTCGCCGCGCCCGACCATCATCCAGTCGCCCCGTCCGTGAACAGCCGCAAGCCTATGCCGGAAATTCATCGCGATCTTGAGAACCTCCCG
This sequence comes from Ochrobactrum sp. CM-21-5, assembly GCF_014253075.1. Taxonomy (GTDB): domain Bacteria; phylum Pseudomonadota; class Alphaproteobacteria; order Rhizobiales; family Rhizobiaceae; genus Brucella. The sequence goes on along the minus strand of NZ_JACLZJ010000001.1, from coordinate 1,109,141 downwards.
ACACCCGTGAAGCTCATGCGTGATCGCATGCTGAAAGCGGCCCGCTCAGGCGATATAGAACGGCTGCGTCCGCTTCTCGGCGTTGAGGACAAGACAATCGAGCTTTCGCTGAACGACCATGAAGAAGACGTGATCGACTTTCTGAAATCGCTCGCAGGCGATGTGGAAGGCCGTGAAATTCTCGCCATTATCGCCGATCTTCTTGGCACCGGCTACGTTCATATGAATGTGGGGAAAGACGACGAAGTTTACGTCTGGCCGTATTTCTACGCCATGCCGCTCGACCGGCTGACGCCGCCGCAAATTGTCGAGCTGTTCGAGATCGTGACCGCTAGCGACTTCGAGGAGATGAAGAAGGCAGGCGGCTATATTTTCTATAGCATTGGCATCAGCCCCGACGGCAGCTGGCGCTTTTTCACCGCCGGGGAATAAGTTCCGCTGTCAGCCGTTATTTCCTCGGCAATGCCTCCAGAAATTCCACGGGCTCGCCCTTGTGCGGGTTGACGATTTCGGCCTCCCACATCACCTTCATGCCGCGCACGAATGTGCCAACCGGCCAGCCGGTCACGGTCTTGCCGTGGTATGGCGTCCAGCCAGCCTTGGAGCCAGCCTGCTCATGCGTGATGGTTTCGCGCCGCTTCATATCTACGACGGTCAAGTCGGCATCATAGCCAACTGCAATGCGCCCCTTGCGCGCCATACCGAAAATCCGGTTCGGGCCATGGCTGGAAAGATCGACGAACCGTTCGAGCGACAGCTTACCCGCATTAATGTGATCGAGCATGATCGGAACAAGCGTCTGCACACCGGTCATGCCGGATGGCGAAGCCGGATAAAGCTTCTGCTTTTCTTCCAGCGTATGCGGTGCATGATCTGATCCAAGAACGTCCACGATACCCTGATCGATACCCTTCCAGACGCCATCGCGATGGCGCTTGTCACGCACCGGCGGGTTCATCTGGATCAGATTGCCAAGCGTCTTGTATTCATCAGCCGACAGCGTGAGATGATGCGGCGTGGCCTCGCAGGTGGCGACATCCTTGTGGTCTTTCAGGAAATCGATCTCCTCGGCTGTCGAAATGTGCAGCACATGGATGCGCGCGCCGGTTTCACGCGCGATGCGAACCAGACGTTCCGTGCATTGAAGTGCGGCCACCTCGTCACGCCAGACCGGATGGCTGGATGGGTCACCCTGCACCCGCAATCCCTCGCGCTCTTTCAGGCGGAATTCATCTTCCGAATGGAAGGCGGCGCGGCGGCGCGTATTCTTCAGGATCGAACGAACACCGTCATCGTCCTCGACCAGCAGATCGCCCGTCGATGAGCCCATGAAAACCTTGATGCCGGCAGCACCTGGCAGACGCTCCAGCTCGGCCACATCTTTGGCGTTATCGCGTGTGCCGCCCACCCAGAAAGCGAAATCGCAATGCATGCGATGCCGCCCGCGGCGGATCTTGTCTTCAAGCGTTTCGGCGGAAGTCGTCAGCGGCTTGGTATTGGGCATCTCGAAGACAGCGGTGACGCCGCCAAGAACAGCTGCAAGCGAACCGGTTTCCAGATCTTCCTTGTGTTCCAGCCCCGGCTCGCGGAAATGGACCTGACTGTCTACCACACCCGGCAGAATATGCAGGCCGGTGCAATCGATCACCTCGCCCGCAGAACTCTGCGCCAGAGAACCGATAGCAGCGATGCGCCCATTTCTGATCCCGATATCACGCTGGCCGGTGCCGTCATGATTGACGATGGTTGCGCCCTTGAGAATCGTATCGAACGTTATACCGGGAGTCTGAGCCATTGTTGTCTCCTGCGTTTCGGATGGGGCTTGCGGGGCTTTCCATTGGGGCTTACGTAACGAAGGCACGAAAGGCAAGGACGAAGCAATGACGACGGCACCCGCAGCGGTAAATCTTTCCAACAGAGCACTGGTTCACATCACCGGCGAGGATGCGGAGAAATTCCTGCAAGCCGTGATTACCACCAATCTGGACGCGCTTGGCCCCGACGAACTGAAACCCGGCGCGCTATTGACGCCCCAGGGGAAAATCCTCTTCGACTTTCTTGTTTCACGCGTTGAAAATGGCCTGAGATTTGATCTTCCGGCCAGCGTGGTAGCGGACTTCTGCAAGCGGATGATGCTCTATCGCTTGCGCGCCAAAGCGGAAATTTCCCAGTCTCCGGAATCACTTGTGAGTGTTTCCTGGCAAGATGATTCCGTTGCTTCAGAAGATGTTTCAATCAAGCGCGATACCCGTTTTCCAAACGAACTAAACGTGCTGCGCATTTATGGGAAAACAGCGGGAACGGATGATCAAAGCGCCTGGACGCGACTTCGCGCAGAGTACGGCATTGCGGAAGGAGAAACTGATTTCGCTTATAACGACGTTTTTCCCCATGACGTCAATTTCGACCAGACCGGCGGCGTGACTTTCCCGAAAGGCTGCTTCGTCGGGCAGGAGGTCGTATCGCGCATGCAACATCGCGGCACGGCCCGCCGCCGCGTGCTGGTGGCAAAATCCAGCACCGCCCTGCCCCCTAAAGGGACGGTCGTGACAGCCGGAGGCCGCGACATCGGCGCCCTTGGCAGCTCGGCGGACGGGGTTGGCGTTGCTTTGGTACGCATCGATCGCGTAAAAGACGCAATAGATTCGAACACGCCCATTCTTGCAGGTGAAACGGCCATCTCGCTCGCCCTGCCGCCTCATGTGCGTTTCACCTTTCCGGAAGCGGAAACAGGAAACGCGTGATGGCTGCTGCCGACCACAGTTCGGGAAAGGCGCGTGCCTGGCAGCGGATGCTCTCAGGCCGCCGACTTGATCTTCTCGATCCCTCTCCGCTCGACGTTGAAATCGAGGACATTGCGCACGGACTTGCGCGTGTCGCGCGCTGGAATGGTCAGACCGTCGGCCAGCACGCTTTCTCGGTGGCGCAGCATTCGTTGCTGGTAGAGCAAATATTCAATCGCCTCGTAACGGAGGCAACCGCCGAATGGCAGATGCTGGCACTTCTGCACGACGCCCCCGAATATGTGATTGGCGACATGATTTCGCCATTCAAGGCGGTGATGGGCGGCAATTACAAGCATATCGAAAATCGGCTGCAAAGCGCCATTCATCTGCGATTTTCATTGCCGCCAGTGATGCCGGCGCAGCTGAAGACACTCATAAAGCGCGCCGATCAGGTGGCCGCGTTCTTTGAAGCGACACGGCTTGCAGGCTTTACGGAAGCCGAAGCCATAAAATATTTCGGACGCCCACGCAGTTTTGATCCGACCGGGCTGGACCTCGCGCCGCGCCCGACGCAAAACGTGCAGGAGGAGTTCCTCGCACGGTTTTCAACGCTGGAACGGCTGCGCGAGAAATAAGCAATGACGCATATTGTGGTGAGCCCCCTCTCCCAACTGCCGCTTCAGGTCGCGCATCATCACCCGAGCCATATCATCACGTTGACCAGCGGTGATATTCCTCCCTTGCCCGGTGCCTGTAAGACTGAACGCTTGTGTCTTAGTTTTCACGATATTGTAGAGCCACGCGACGGACTGGTTCTGGCCGATGCGGACCAGATGCGGCAATTTCTGGACTTCGTTCAGGGCTGGAACCGCCAAGCGCCTTTGCTCATTCATTGCTATGCGGGCGTATCGCGCTCCCCTGCTGCCGCCTATATCGCTGCACTGGCACTCGACCAGCAGCTTGACGAGAAAGAGCTTGCGATGAAACTGCGCGCGCTTTCGCCCTCGGCAACGCCCAATATTCGCCTTGTAACGCTTGCCGATCAGTTGCTTGAACGCCAGGGTCGCATGGTTCAAGCGATTCGCTCGATCGGACGCGGAGCGGACGCTTTTGAAGGCGAGGTGTTCAGCCTGCCGGTTTCCCCAGATCTGAAATCCTGTTCCGCTTGATAAATTCAGCGATTTTCATAACCAGGCCGTTCGAAAGTGGTAGCTCTGGATTGGAATAAGTCGCAAGATTAGCGTTGCGTTCCATGGTTACGCTTTTCAAAACGTGGTTCATGCTTGGCCAAATAAGCTTTTCGATGCCGGGGCGCGCGGTTGCCAACATATCGGCGTCTTGCAGTGACGTTTGCATATCGGTGCCGCCCTGCACTACGAGAGCCGGTGCAGAGGTTTTTCCGAGTTCTTTCACCGGGTCGACTGGAAACCATGACATCAAATAAGGTTGAACGCTTTGGCGAAACAACGACTCCAATGGCGGTGAAATCTCCAGCACCCTCTTGCCCGTCGTGAGCCTGCCAATGACATTCTGCGCCTCGGCGAGCAGCGGCAAGGGTAGTCCCTTCGCTCTTATTTGGCGGAGCAGGACGTTCCCGGCGCACTCGCCAGCACCTGCAAGCAAAACCATTCCTTGATAGTGGTGTTTCTGCGCTGCGAGTGTACCGACCAGCGCGCCTTCGCTATGACCGATAATGAATAGAGTTTTCATTCTCGGTTGGGCTTCCAGCCAATGTGACCACCGTATCGCATCATCAACATAAGTCGAGAATCGAAGCCCATTTTCAGCGGTGGATTGGGCCAGGCTTTCGCCAACGCCACGCTTATCGATCCGCAATGCGCCAATTCCGTGGGCGGCCAATCCTTCTGCCAGAAGTTTAAGGCTGTTATTGATGACGCTTGGCAGATTACCGTCGCGGTCGACTGGACCGGATCCGGGGAGAATGAGAGTTACCGGGACCATCTCGGTACTGGTTGGCAACGTCAAAGTGCCATGCAATCCGTCCAGTTCGGCTGTGATACCCACAATTCCCTCCCCCATACGATTCGGAATGCAGAACCAGCCCCAATCATAAAATTGAACAGGATCAGTATGACTGTGATTGTCGGCCTAACGCATTCAAAAAGCCGCCACGCGCATCGGGCGGTGTCTGTGCGCGCGGTTCCCAGACGTGACGCATGAAGAAATAACCAGTCATTGTGAAGGCGCGGTTGATATCTTCATAGGAGCCGGCACGAACCGATGTGTTGTTCACGAATGAAGGCAGCGCCAGAAGTTTGTCCGCCCATGGCGCACCCGCATCACGGCACACGGCGCGACCCGACTTCGGCGAAACATAGATCAGGTCTTCCGTCGAGCCGGTCGCCGCACATTCCTTCAGATCGAGACCGAAGCCCAATTCCTCCAGCATCATCACTTCAAAACGCAAGAGAAGCTCGCCAGAGGCAAGCGGGTCGTCGAAATGTTCGATGATAAGCCGCAGCGTTTCGTAAAGACCGCGATGCGGATCGCGCTCCGGCAACAGCCGAAGATGCGCCGCGGCGAGCTGGACGCCGTAGAGCGCGACGGGGGTTTCGATGAGGCGGGCCGCGGCAAAGCCGAGCGGCTCCACGGTAAATGTGCCCATATGTTCGTCCAGCCGCGCCCACCATGCCAGATCGACGTGGTTGCCGGGCTGGAGAAGCGGTTGCATGCGGCGGGAACGCCCGCCGCGCACCATACCCATATGGCGGCCATGTTCGCGGGTCATCACTTCGACAATAGCGCTTGTCTCGCCGTGCCGACGCGTGCCCAGAACTATACCCTCATCACGCCATTCCATGGTCTTCAACCATATGATCAGGTGGGGAAATCAAGCCCCATTTCACGGTATCGCTCGGGATCGTTGCCCCAGTTTTCACGCACCTTCACAAACAGAAAGAGATGCACAGGCTGTTCGAGAATCTCGGCAATTTCCTTGCGAGCCGATTGGCCGATAGCCTTGATGGTCTCGCCTTTATGGCCCAGTACAATCTTCTTCTGGCTTTCGCGCTCCACATAGATCACCTGCTCGATGCGCACAGAACCGTCCTTGCGCTCTTCCCAGCGTTCCGTCTCGATAGTGGATGCATAGGGCAGCTCTTCATGCAGGCGCAGATACAGTTTCTCACGTGTAATTTCCGCTGCCAACTGACGCATCGGCATGTCGGAAATCTGGTCTTCCGGGTAGTACCAAGGACCGTTCGGCACGTTGTCGGCAAGATATTTGGCAAGGTCTTTACAGCCCGAGCCGTTCAACGCCGAGATCATGAAGGTTCTGTCGAACGCCACAAGCTCATTGGCTTTCTGAGCCAGACTGAGCAGGACCGGCGGATCAACCCTATCGACCTTGTTCAACACCAGAACTTTCTTCCGGCGCACATCCTTCATGCTTTCCAGAAGCGCTTCGGCATTTTCGTTCAGACGGCCCTGTGAATCGAGAAGTACGAGGATAATGTCAGCATCCTTCGCACCGCCCCAGGCCGTCGTGACCATAGCGCGGTCCAGTCTGCGCTTCGGGCGAAAAATACCCGGCGTGTCGACCAAGACGATCTGCGCTTGCCCCTCGATGAATATGCCACGCACCAGCGCGCGCGTCGTCTGCACCTTATGCGTGACGATGGAAACCTTCGTACCCACAAGCTGGTTTACGAGCGTGGATTTACCCGCATTCGGCGCCCCGATCAGCGCCACGAATCCCGATTGGGTCTGCCCGGCTTCATTTTCGCCGTCAGCCGGTTTCACCGGATTATTCATTCTTCATCCTTCCAGACGGTCTTTTTGCAGGCGCTTCCCCTTTTGGGCAAGCACCCGGATGCCGCAGCGCCGCGAATTTGCTCAACCCTGCGCGATCAATTCATCATAGCCGATATCGGCTTCGAAAACCTGCTTCTTTAGAGCGGCCACACCACCAGAACCGCTCCAAGTTCTTACTTTTGCATGTGACAGTAAAATGCTTCCGTCAGGAAGCATTATCGCGTTTCCATACGCCTTCGCGATAGAGCATGGCTTCGGCGGCGCTCTGTTCCGCAATACGCTTGGAGCGGCCCTGCCCTGTCTCGGACGCAAATCCCTTCACCACCACTTCTACGGTAAATAGCGGATCATGATCCGGGCCCGATCGACCTAAAACGGCATAGGAAGGGTGTAGATTGCCTTGCTGGTGCGCCCATTCCTGCAATTCAGTCTTGGCGTCGCGCCGGGCGGCACCCGTTTCCAGCGATCGCTCTTTCCAGTAGCGCGCCACAAAAGGCCGTACGGCATCAAGTCCGCCATCGAGATAGATGGTGGCGATCAGCGCCTCGACCACATCGGCGCGCACGTTGAGGAGGCGCGCATCGTTGAGCGATTTGATATCGGAACCCGTATGGATGAGATCGGCAAGCCCGATTTCGTCAGCAATTGCGGCGCAAGTTTCCGCATTGACCAACGCATTGAGACGCACCGACAACTCGCCTTCAAGGGCATCGGGGAAAGCTTCGAACAGCATTTCCGCAACGGTGAGGCCCAGTATACGGTCGCCAAGAAATTCCAGTCGTTCATAGTTTGCGCGCGAAGGCGCCTGCACGCTTGAGTGGGTGAGCGCACGCTCCAGCCGTTTCAGATTGAGAAAACGGTGTCCAGTGCGCTCCTCCAGAATTGTAGCTGCCTGATTTGGGGAAGCCATTTCAGTTTCCGGTTACGGCTGTATGCGGTGTGGCATTGACTGAGCTGAGCAGCCGGTTGAAGCGAACATCCGTCGGCCATTTCCAGATTTCCAGCGGGCTTGCCTTGTCGGCGATGGAGAAGAAGATGATGTTGGCGCGGCCAACAAGATTTTCAAACGGCACATAGCCCACGCCGAATCGACTATCCAGCGAGTTATCGCGATTGTCACCCATCATGAAATAGTGGCCGGCGGGCACTTCGAAGACGCGCGTGTCATCGCCGATGGAGTTCGGCGCAAGGTCCAGCGTGTCGTAGGTAACGCCATCGGGAAGCGTTTCGCGGTAAACCTCCACGGGGCGGTTGACTTCGGTCACGTCGGGATTGTCGATGGTGCCAATACGCTCGCGTTTTACCGCCTGGTCATTGATGTAAAGTACACCGCCGCGCACTTGCACCTTGTCGCCCGGAAGACCGATCACGCGCTTGATATAATCAACCGACGTATCGCTGGGTAGCTTGAAGACGACCACATCGCCCCGCTTCGGCTCCGTGCTCCATATCCGCCCCGAGAACAGGTCCAGTCCGAAGGGCAGCGAAAAGCGCGAATAACCATAGGCATATTTCGACACGAACAGATAATCACCTTCCAGAAGCGTCGGACGCATTGAGCCGGACGGAATGCTGAAGGGCTGGAAAAGCAGGGTGCGGATGACCAATGCCAGCAGCAATGCCTGTACGATAACGCTGACGGTTTCACCGAGACCGCCGGATTTTTTGGTTTCGCTCTTGCTGGGCACGCTCATTATATCTCCGCTTCCGATAACGCGATCTAATAACGGCTATGACTGCGCGATGCAATCTGACCGCAAATTTCCCGCACGATTATGAGTTTACCCGCCACAACCGCAATTATTCATTTACAGGCAAGGCTTCGATGATCACAAAGGCCTGTGCGAGAGGAAAATCATCGGTAATTGTCAGATGTATGGCGGCGCGGGTGCCATGCGGAAGAAGTTTCTGAAGCTGTGTCGCCGCGCCACCCGTCAAATGCATCGTAGGCTTGCCGGAAGGCGCATTGACTACGCCCATATCCCGCCAGAATACGCCTTGCGCAATGCCCGTGCCGAGCGCCTTTGCGCAGGCCTCCTTGGCAGCGAAGCGCTTTGCATACGAGGCCGCGCGCTGCTTGCGCCCTTCCGACTTTCTTTGTTCTATTTCCGTGAAAACCCGGTTGCGGAAACGGTCGCCGTGCCGCTCCAGGGCCTTCTCCACTCGCCGAATGTCGATAAGGTCGCTGCCAATGCCGACGATCATGCTTTGCGAAGCTCCCGGCTGCGATACGCACGATGCTTTTCGGCGAGGCGTTCAAGACGCCGACGGCGAAAGGCGGATACGGCATAGCGCGTTACAAAATAAACAATCACGGCAAATGCCGCGCCAAGGATCGTCGATCCGAAAAGCATGGGCTTCAGAAGAGGCGTCCATATTTCATCGAAACGCATCGTCTCAAGCGCACGCCCGAGGTGAACAGGCGGAGCCGAGTCCATGCCTCCGCTCAGTACGAGACGCCCAAGCTCGAAAGTGCTTCCCCATATGAAAGGAAGCGTCAGCGGATTGGCCAATGTCGTGCCGAGCGCGGCGGCGGCAATATTACCCGCCAGAAAATAGGCCAGCACAATTGCGATGATGAGATGGAAACCGAAGAACGGCGTGAACGCCGAAAAAACACCGACAGCCAGACCGGCTGCGACCGCATGCGGCGACGCGGTAATGCGCAGAATCCTTTTGCCCCCATACCGAAAGGAACGGGAGAAGGAACGACGCGGCCAGACCAGAAGCTTTAGGCGCTCCCGTCTGGTTGGAGGATTTCGACGTTGAAACAACATAGGCTTCTAATAGTGCTCTCCCTGCCCGGAGACAATTGTTATTATTCTATTAATGCGGCAATCAGGCTGTCGCTGCGTTCAAAGGGAACGGTATCCAGCCTCGGCTGATAGAAACGCGGCGGTACGCCCAGCATACGGCGAAACATCGTCGTGAATGCCGATACACTCTCGTAGCCCAGGTCCAGCGCCACGCTCGTCACCGCCTCACCTTCCGAGAGACGCGGAACAGCCGCAAACAAACAGGCCTGCTGACGCCAGACCGACAGGCTCACCCCTGTTTCGCGTTGGAAATGCCGTGTAAACGAACGCCGACTCATCGCCATCCTGTCCGCCCAGTCATCAATCGTCGCACGAGAAGACGGCTTTTTCACGAAATCACGGCAGAGCTTCTGCAACCGGGGATCGGAAGGAAACGGCAAGCCAAGCGGCCTTTGCGGCAATGTATGCAAGTCTCTCAGGATCAGCTCGATCACCAGCGCATCGCGGCTGGCCGGTTCTGGCGTGCTATCGGCTGCTGTTGCATCTATGATGAGGCATCGCATCAGATCAGTCAGACCGACCACATGCAGATAGTCCGGCACGCCGGATACCGCATCCACGCAAATATAGATGGAACGCATGAGGACATCGCCCACAATCTCGACCGAATGCTCCACACCCGCTGGAATCCACATCGCGTGATCGCTGGGGATCATCCAGCGACCGGCATCGGTCGTAACAAGCACCACACCTTGCGACGCGCATAGAAGCTGCGCCCGCGTATGACGGTGGCGCGGCACGAAATACCCGTCGGGATATTGCGTCGGCAACGCAATTACCGGCCCGGTCATGTCTTCCAGCATGGCGATACGACGTTCGTGGAACCTTTGCAGTTCCTCGCTCCCTGGCAGGAAAAGACGCGATGGCGATTGCGGTTTCATTGATATCCCGACACTGAAATTGTTCGAGTCTGGCCCAGTCTCGAAGGTAGTGGACCAAATCACGAAAGCGGGCGCACAGCAATAGCCTTATTAAATGACGAGCCGGGATTGGTCGCGACACCTTCCCGGCTTCCATTATTTACCTGCAAATTCCTTGGGACCTTGTTTTCCCGGCTTTGTCCGGCACATTGTACGGGAAACATGCCTTTAGACCGGATTTCATCCTCGGAGTAGCATTATGAGCATGAGTGCTGCACAGCAGCCATCAAACAGCGGTGCGGACAGTACGGTCCTCACCATCATACTCGCCACGAGTATGGGCCACTTCCTGAACGACATGATGCAGTCGCTCCTTCCGGCCATCTATCCGATGCTGAAGGAGAACTACAGCCTGTCATTCTGGCAGATCGGACTGCTAACCTTTACCTTCCAGATGACGGCCTCGATCCTGCAGCCGCTCGTGGGTATCTATACAGATCGCAAGCCGCTGCCCTATTCACTGCCTTTCGGCATGGGCTGCACGCTTGTCGGCCTCGTATTTCTGGCGACCGCACACCATTATTCCATTCTGCTACTGGGAGCGGCCTGCGTCGGCTTCGGTTCATCCGTATTTCATCCGGAAGCGGCTCGCGTTGCGCGCCTTGCTTCGGGCGGACGCCACGGATTCGCCCAATCGCTGTTTCAGGTTGGCGGCAACTTCGGCTCGTCCATCGGACCACTGCTAGCCGCCTTCATAGTCCTGCCTTTCGGCCAAATCAGCGTGTCATGGTTCTCGGTTGCGGCCCTAATCGGCATGTTCCTGCTCTGGTATGTCGGCAACTGGTACAATCGCTATCGCATTGCCAATGCAAGCAAGCCGAAGCCTGACAAGGCTCTGCCGCTTCCGCGCAACAAGGTGATCGCTTCCGTTGCCGTGCTGGCGCTGCTGGTGTTCACCAAGTACATCTATATGGCCAGTCTCACGAGCTATTATACCTTCTACACCATCAGCCATTTCGGCGTTTCGGTGCAGGCGTCGCAGCTGCTTCTGTTCCTGTTTCTCGGTGCAGTGGCTGCCGGCACAATCATCGGCGGTCCTATCGGCGACAAGATTGGCGCGCGCAAGGTGATCTGGGCCTCGATTCTCGGTATCCTTCCGTTCACGCTCGCCCTTCCTTACGCGAACCTCGAAACGACTGCCGTTCTAACGGTCATCATCGGCCTGATCCTGGCTTCGGCTTTCCCGGCGATTGTGGTCTTCGCACAGGAATTGTTGCCGGGGCGCGTGGGCATGGTATCCGGACTGTTTTTCGGCTTCGCATTCGGCATGGCCGGTATTGCTGCGGCGGTTCTTGGCATCGTAGCGGACAGAGAAGGGATCGAATTCGTCTATACAATCTGCTCGTATCTGCCGCTGCTCGGTCTTCTGACCATTTTCCTGCCCAAACTGGAAAAGCATCGTAAAGCGTAGCTATCTCCTTGTTTAATCGCATTATCCTGCGCAGACCCACCGCACTTCTGGCTCGAAAATGCTCTAGAATAAGTGAAGCACCGCACGTCCCCCAACGTGCGGTGCTTCCATGCCACTGACCTTTGACGGCCCGGTCGAGCGGCATAACTTTATAGAGCGAACAGTGCTCCATTTCTTTGTTCTGGCACAAGCTCACACGGCGAAGCTGAAGCCGTGGACACTCTCCCTGCGAAACTCGTCGAATGCGGCTGCGACCAAACGGATCAACGGCTTGCCATCTTCTGTAGCGCTGACAACACCGCCATTCACCTCCACCAGCCCGTCCGCGACCAGCGGGCGCAACAAGGCGAGTTCATCTGAGAACTCCATGCCCATTGCAACCGCGTCGAGATCAACCCGGAAATTGCACATCAGCGCAGTGATGATGGACGAACGAATACGATCATTGTCACGCATCGTGTAACCACGCACCGTTGGAAGCTCGCCATTTTCCACGCGCCGCCTGTACTGACCGATATCCGAAACATTCTGCGCATATCCGCCCGGATATTGCGAGATCGATGAGGGGCCCAGACCAATCAGTGTCTGGCTGCGGTCGTCCGTATAGCCCTGGAAATTGCGATGCAGCGTTCCTTCCTGCGAAGCGATGGCAAGCGAATCCGTTGGCAATGCGAAATGGTCAATCCCGACCGGAACATAACCAAGGCGCGTAAAGCATTCGGCCACAACACGCGACTGCGCGAAGCGCTCGTCGGCGTCCGGCAGCATCGTTGCGTCGATAAGCCGTTGATTTGCGCGGCGCTGTGGCAGATGCGCATAACCATAGCAGGCAACGCGATCCGGTCTCAGCGCTGCCACAGTCTCGCAGGTCTGGCGCAGCGTATCGACCGTTTGCAGCGGCAAACCGTAAATCAGATCAAAGTTGAGCCTGTCGATACTGACATCGCGAAGAAGACCCGCTGCTCTGCTTACGATTTCCATCGGCTGCACACGACCGATTGCCTTCTGCACGTTGGCATCGATATCCTGCACACCGAGGCTGGCGCGATTGACGCCCATCAAAGCCAGGGTTCTCGCCAGTTCCGGTGTCACCGTGCGCGGATCAAGCTCAATCGCGTGTTCCATGGCAGGCGCGAATTCGAAGACAGACCGGAGCGCCGCCAGAATGCTCGTAAACTGGCGCGGATTGAGGATCGACGGTGTTCCACCGCCCCAATGCAGGTGCGTTACGTGCGGACGCGCAGTGAGACAAGCCCCGACTGTTTCGATCTCGCTCAACAGCGCATTGTAGAAGTGCTCAACCACGTCGTCGCGGATCGCCATCTTGGCGTGACAGCCGCAATAATGGCAAAGCTGCTTGCAGTAAGGGACGTGAATATAGAGCGAAACGCCTTCTTCGGGACCAATCTGGCGCAACCAGCGGCGCGTCATACCAGCCTCGACTGGAACAAAGTCCGCAGCCGTCGGAAAGGACGTATAACGGGGAACGGCAAGAGCAGCGTAACGTCTTATCGCTTCTTCATGCATGGCTGGCCCACCCTGAACGTCGTGCGTTCCGGCCAGCCCTTGCCTGGTGTATATACACCGGCTGAAGGGCTACGTCCGGCGGGGCAAGGCGGCGGAATACAGCACGAAGTTGTATATGAATAACCGCCGATATCGCAATTCCCAGCCACAACAACACCTGCTCTCCCCATTTCAACCGGGCGTTTACCACAGGGGCCGCGCCACTCTCCAGGTCAAAATTAGAGGAAATTCGGTGTGTCGCATTGATTTAAATCAACGCGACTGCAGTCAACCAGTTACGATCAGACGTCGTCCGGCCCCATACCCGCAACAGTTGCAAGGGAGCGTCGTGACAGGATTTCAACGGTATTGGCATCAAGCAACTGGATCAGCCCCTGTGTCTTCAGCTTCGTGAAGCTCCGGCTCACCGTCTCGATTGTCAGGCCCAGATAATCGGCAATATCAGTACGATTCATCGACAAGTGAACGGGATTGGGTTTTTCACCCCGTTTTTCCGCGCGCGCAGAGAGAACCAGAAGGAAACTCGCCAGCTTTTCCACCGGCGCCAGCCGGCCGAGCACGAGCTGGTTGTCGCGGGCGGTGCGCAATGCGGCGCGCGTCATATCGTGCAGCCTTTCCTTCAGTTTCGGAAAGCGCTCCATCAAATTGTCCATCTCTCTCGTGGAGAAAGCGCACAAGACCGATGGCACGACGGCCTCGGCAGATTGCGAATAAACGTCGTCGTCAGCCAAACCGAGATAATCGCCAGGAAGGAGAAAGCCCGCAATCTGGCGCCGACCATCTGGAAGCGACGTGTAAATTCGCAACATTCCGGAGGTGAGACTGAAAACCCGGCGCTTCTGCTCCCCCTCTTCGACCAGCATTTCGTTGGCGTCGAGCTTCTTGGAAGTCATGATTGCTTCAAGCGCGCCAAGATCGCCATCGTCCAGCGCGGAACAAACCGCCATGCGCCGCACATCGCAATCTACGCATACCCCACAAGGTGCCCGGTACGGAGATTTTTGATCAAAAACAACAGACGCAACAGCCACGATAGAATCCTACTGGTGAGCTGACGGGCAGACAATCTGCCCGGCTTGCCCTAAATTAGGTAACCAGAACGCGTCCCGCAAAGCGGAATTTCGCCGCAGGGCTGTTATTACCATATTCTAATATTATCTCACAGGCGCTCCATGCGGAGCATCTGCCATCAAATATTACGACTGCCGGGTTTGACGGCTGGAATAGCGACGAGTTCCGGCGGCAAATTATCCGGCGAATAGGCAGGCACTTCATACTCCGCGAGCGAAATCAGCTTCGTGCCAACATCGGCCTTGCCCGCCGAGCGATCAACGATACAGGCAGCCGCCACTACTTCGATACCCAAATCCTTCATGCAGCCGATGGTTTCGCGGATCGACAGACCCGTGGTCACGATGTCTTCCACGATCACCACCCGCGAACCCTTCGGCACGTCGAAACGGCGCAGGCGGAAAATGCCATTCTCACGCTCGACCCAGACCGACGGCACACCGAGATGGCGCGAGGTTTCATAGGACGGGATCAATCCGCCGATCGCAGGGCCGACGACATAATCGATTTTGCCCAACCCGGCATCGCCAATCTTTTCGGCCAGCGCCCTGCAAAGTTTTTCCGTCTTGTCGGCATGCATGAAAACACGCGCCTTTTGCAGAAAAATGGGGCTACGCAAGCCGGAAGTAAGAATGAAGTGGCCTTCGAGGATCGCTCCCGCTTCGCGGAAAACGGCAAGCACGTCTTCGGTATTCATCTTGGTCCTATCCGTTCACACGCTTCGCGCCACTGACGCTCGCGCTTTCTTTCAATTGGGAAATGATGCGGTTGAGGTGCTTGAGATCCCACACCTCAACGTCAATAATCATTTCGGTAAAATCCGGTGCGGTGCGCACCATGGAGAGATTGTGGATATTGGCATCGTTGGCGGCGACGATCTGCGCCACCTCGGCAAGCGACCCCGGCGAATTGATCGCCGAAACGCTGATACGAGCCGGGAACCGCTCATGCATGCCCTCGTCAATATCCCAGCGGACATCAATCCAGCGCTCGGGCTGATCGTCATAAGCCGTCAAGGCGGGAGACTGGATAGGATAGATCGTTATGCCAGCACCCGGCTGCAAAATACCCACGATACGGTCACCTGGCACCGCTCCTTCCGGAGCAAACCGCACAGGCAGGTCCGGATTGGTGCCGCGTATCGGCAAAGCGCGCTTGCCCGGTTTCGGCTGAGTCTGCGGACCGGCCTTGGCAGCCTCACCTCCCCCTTCCGGTACCTTGAAGATCATACCCGCCGCATTCTGAATGTTGAACCACCCCTTCTCGCCTGTCTTGGCGGGGTTGTTCTGGGAGGTCACACGCGTATCCTGATAATCGGGATAGACTGCCTTGACCACATCCGTGGACGGGAGTTCGCCACGCCCGACCGCAGCCAGAACATCCTCTACGTCCTTACGCGCCAGACGCGAGAGACCAGGCTTGAGAATATCCTTGCTGAATGGCTTACCCGCACGCTCGAAGGCACGCTCCAGAATCCGCATGCCAAGGCCGGAATACTGCTTGCGCACTGCCGAGCGAGTGGCCCGGCGAATGGCGGCGCGGGCCTTGCCGGTGGCCACCAGCGATTCCCAGGCAGCGGGTGGGACCTGAGCCTTGGAACGAATAATTTCCACCTCATCGCCATTCTTCAGTTCGGTCATCAGTGGCATGATGCGACCGTTGACCTTGGCGCCGACACAGCTGTCGCCGACATCGGTGTGTACCGCATAGGCAAAATCGATGGGCGTCGCGCCACGCGGCAACGCGATGAGACGTCCCTTGGGCGTGAAGCAGAACACCTGATCCTGAAAAAGCTCAAGCTTGGTGTGCTCCAGAAATTCTTCGGGATTGTCACCTTCAGAAAGCTGCTCGATTGTCTGGCGCAACCATGCATAGGCATTGGTTTCCGTCGAAATCGTATGTGGGTTTCCGGCGCTGCCCCGATCTTTATAGATCGAGTGCGCGGCCACGCCATATTCGGCGATTTCATCCATCTCACGCGTGCGGATCTGCAATTCCACACGCTGGCGCGATGGCCCAATGATCGTTGTATGAATAGAACGGTAGTCGTTCTGCTTTGGCGTCGAGATGTAATCCTTGAAGCGGCCCGGCACCATCGACCATGTCGTATGAATCAGCCCCATCGCCCGGTAACAGTCCTGAACCGTATCGACCATGACCCGGAACCCGAAAATATCCGAGAGCTGCTCAAAGGACAGGCCCTTGGTTTCCATCTTTCGGAAAACGGACCAAGCCTTTTTCTGCCTGCTTTTCACACTGGCCCTGATGCCGTTCTTCTCGAAAATTTCCGAAAGGTCCTTTTCGATTTTCTGCAAAAGGCCCCGGTTTTTTTCCAGAAGCTCCGCAAGCCTGTCCGTGACGGCGCGCCACGCATCGGGGTTGATATAGCGGAAAGCCAGTTCCTCCAGCTCTTCACGCATATCCTGCATACCCATGCGGCCAGCGAGCGGCGCATAGATATCCATCGTTTCCTCGGCAATACGCAGGCGTTTGTCCTCGCGCATCACACCGAGCGTCCGCATATTGTGAAGGCGGTCGGCGAGCTTAACCAGCAGCACGCGCACATCTTCAGAGATGGCAAGCAGCAGCTTGCGGAGGTTTTCCGCCTGGACAGCCTTCTTGGAAACGAGGTCGAGCTTCTTGAGCTTGGTCAGTCCCTCGACAAGCTTGCCGATTTCCGGGCCAAAAAGCTGGTCGATCTCCTGCCGCGTCGCAGTCGTGTCTTCAATGGTGTCATGCAGAAGCGCGATTGCGATGGTCGCTTCATCCAGATGCATATCCGTGAGGATGGCCGCAACTTCAAGCGGATGGGAAAAATATGGGTCGCCAGACGCGCGTTTCTGGCTACCATGTTTTTGCATGGCATAGACATATGCCTTGTTGAGAAGCGCCTCGTTCACATCAGGCTTGTATCGCTGCACACGCTCCACAAGCTCATACTGGCGCATCATCTACGAGAACCTCTTCCAAAACCGACGCGGATACATCAGCCATTTTGACAAGAAACCGCGAAAAATCGAATATTTCACGTTTCTTTAGCGCAATCTTTCTGCCAACAAGATTAATTTTCAGCAGAATTTTTCATCCCGCAAGCTTTTTAAAACAGTCGGCTTTCACCGAACCGTCAGAACCGCACTCAATACTATTCCTGCACAGGTCGTCATCCCATCGAAGCACGATCATAAATCGGCCCCGTGATCTGATCTCCCTGCTAAAACGGCCCCTTTCGAGAGAATTGGTCCGACTGCGCACAAAAATATACGCTGCGACTTGAAAAGCCGCAGCGTATCCAAACCTGCAATCGGAAAGGGCGATCAGAAGTCGTCGTTCTTTTCCGGAGCAACAAGGCCCTCGATACCTGCCAGCAGTTCTTCTTCCGACATACGGTCGAAAGAAACAACATCTTCCTCGGCAGCCTCGACAATGCCTTCCGCCAGTTCGTCAGAAGCACTGGCGATCTGCGCCGGAGCTGCGGCTTCGGGCTCATCCACTTCGACATGCTTCTGCAGCGAATGGATCAGATCTTCCTTCAGATCATCCGGCGAAAGCGTCTCATCGGCGATTTCGCGAAGTGCGACCACCGGGTTCTTGTCGTTGTCGCGATCGATCGTAATCGGCGCGCCCTGGGAAATCTGGCGGGCGCGGTGACCGGCCAGAAGAACCAGTTCAAAACGGTTCTCGACCTTGTCTACGCAGTCCTCAACGGTGACGCGGGCCATAGGCGGTCCCTTTCATTTCTTAAACTTTAACGGAATTTTTCCAGCACATAACGCTTGCGCAACGAAAATACAAGCAAAAGCGAAAAATCAGAGCTTCTACATCCGAAAATCTATCGGAAAGGTTGAAAATCGAATTATCATGCACTTAAAATCCGGCACAGACATCGAATCCACGATTTATTTTCATGACCGTAACAGCTCCGCTCACACCAACCTCGCGCTCTAGTAATTTAGTGGGAGCAAATAACAACCATGAGTTGCTTGTTTTTCTATAATATCTGCTTAGAACGCAATAAACGTCTTTGGTAAATTTCGATACCACCCGCCGTTTAAGAAACAAATCTGAATACGCGGTCGTCGGCCCACTCCCGTCAGACCGTAGAGTGGATATATTACACGATGTTTGATTCTCGTGAAAAGATTGCGCTTTTTATTGATGGTGCAAATTTATACGCGGCCTCCAAGACACTCGGTTTCGATATCGACTACCGCAAGTTGTTGAAGGCATTTCAGAAGCGCGGCTATCTGCTGCGTGCGTATTATTACACGGCGCTGGTTGAAGATCAGGAATATTCATCGATCCGTCCGCTGATCGATTGGCTCGATTATAACGGCTACAAAGTCGTGACCAAGGCCGCCAAGGAATTCACGGATTCCACAGGTCGCCGCAAGGTCAAGGGCAATATGGATATCGAACTGACCGTCGATGCCATGCAGCTTACCGATACCGTAGACCATTTCGTCATTTTCTCGGGTGACGGCGATTTCCGTTCGCTGGCAGAAGCCCTGCAACGCAAGGGACGCAAGGTTTCCGTCGTTTCGACGCTGACCACGCAACCTGCGATGATTTCCGACGAACTGCGTCGCCAGGCCGATCACTTCATCGACCTTGTTTCGCTGAAAGCGGAAATCGGGCGCGACCCTTCGGAACGCGCTCCGCGCCGTCCGGACGAGGATCTCGACGACAGCTATTGACGCCGTCGTCGGGCCGGTTCATGCAAGGATATGATTTCCGAACCTTCTCCGAACTGTGCAATCTGTCCACGTCTTCACGCATTTCTACAGGAATGGCGGCGCAAAGAGCCTGAGTGGCACAATGCGCCTGTGCCGCCTTTCCTGCCTGCCCATGATGACGATGTGCAGCTTTTGATTGTCGGACTGGCTCCCGGCCTTCGCGGGGCTAACCGGACAGGCCGCCCCTTCACCGGCGATTATGCGGGTGAACTTCTCTACAGCACATTGTGCGAATTCGGCTTTGCCACCGGAAAATTCGAAGCAAGGCCGGACGACAGCCTGCGATTGCTGGATGCCAGCATCGTCAACGCGGTCCGATGCGTTCCTCCGGAAAACAAGCCGATCGGCAGCGAAATTAACAATTGCCGTCAGTTTCTCACGCCGATGCTGACGCGATTCGCAAACTTGCAAGCCATTGTCACACTCGGCACCATTGCGCATCAGTCAACCATCCGTGCACTCGGCGCGCCGGTGGCACGTCATCCGTTCGGCCACAACAAAGCGACCGACGTAGGAAGCATGCGCATCTTCTCCAGCTATCATTGTTCGCGTTACAACACCAATACTGGCAGGCTGACCGACGCAATGTTCCGTGACGTCTTCAGAAACGTACGCTCATACTTAAATGAAAAGAGCGCCTGACGGCGCTCTGTGAAGGCTAGTTCGAATTCAGCCGCGATCACGCAACAGGCGCGACTTCTCGCGGTTCCAGTCACGCATCTTTTCCGTTTCACGCTTGTCGTGGGTCTTTTTGCCGCGCGCCAGAGCCAACTCAAGCTTCGCCCGGCCGCGATCGTTGAAATAGAGCTTCAACGGCACAACAGTCATGCCCTCGCGGGAAACCGAATTGAAAAGACGAGACATTTCCCGGCGGCTGACCAGCAGCTTGCGCAAGCGGCGCGGCTCATGATTGAAGCGATTTCCCTGCGTATATTCCGGAATGTAGGAATTGATCAGCCAAAACTCTCCATCCTCAAAGCTGGCGTAGCTTTCGGCGATATTGGCCTGATTGGCTCGCAACGACTTGACCTCGGTTCCAGTCAGGACTAGACCGGCCTCAAGCGTGTCGAGAATTTCAAAGTTGAAACGCGCTTTGCGGTTTTCCGCGATCATTTTGCGCGCAGGAGAATTTTTCGGCTTGTTCATGATGGCACCATATAATGTGCTGCGCACGAAATGGAAACGCCCCCGCAGGACGGGAGCGCAAAAATAGTCGTTTTGCGGTCAAGCCTGACAGGTCAGTTGACGAGACCAGCGTGTTTCATGGCGTCATCGATCTTCTCGGCTGTCGCCGCTTCGACCGTGACCATAGGCGAACGCAGTGCATTTTCCACCCGACCAAGACGCGACAACGCATATTTTGGACCTGATGGATTCGGCTCGATGAAAAGGGCCTTGTGCAGCGGCATGAGGCGATCCTGCAATTCCAGCGCCTTGGCGAAATCACCGGCCTGACATGCGTCCTGGAACTCAGCGCAGAGACGCGGCGCGATATTGGATGTCACCGAGATGCACCCTACCCCGCCATGCGCGTTGAAACCCAAAGCAGTGCCATCTTCGCCGGAAAGCTGGATGAAGTCCTTACCGCAGGTCGCACGCTGTTCTGAAACACGTTCGATTTTTCCGGTCGCATCCTTCACGCCGATGATGTTCTTGTGATCGCGTGCGAGGGCGCCCATGGTCTCCGGCGTCATATCGATGATCGAACGACCCGGAATGTTATAGATCACCAGCGGAATCGAGATCGAGCGTGCGACGCGCGAGAAATGCTCATAGAGACCACGCTGATTCGGCTTGTTGTAATAAGGCGTGACGACCAGAACCGCATCCGCACCGGCCTTCTCGGCGTGCTGTGCGAGTTCTATGGCTTCGACCGTATTGTTGGAACCGGCGCCGGCGATGACCGGGACGCGGCCAGCGGCTACCTCGATGCATACCTCGATAACGCGCTTATGCTCGTCGTGGGAGAGCGTCGGCGTTTCTCCGGTTGTGCCCACCGGCACAAGGCCTTTGGTGCCTTCCTCGATCTGCCAATTAACAAATGCACGAAAGGCTTTCTCGTCGAACGCCCCTTCACGATCGAATGGCGTGACAAGCGCGGTAATTGAGCCCTTCAGCATTCGTGAACTCCTGAAATGAATTAGACTGGATCCCGCATCGCAAGCCAATTTCAAACTTGGTCCCAACACATGCGAGGCGTTGCACCATAGTCTTGCCGTACGAATGGAGCAAGCAGATTGCCGTTCAAAACAGGCTCATTACGGCAGATTTGCGACAAAATCTCTTGTGCCTTTCGTGCTCAAAAATCATCGGCAGCGACTGCGTTAACACTCCAATCCAGATCGTGCGGCACGTCGGCAACCGATGAGATATTATAACTCTCTATTAAGTATAGTTTCATTCTTAACATCTATGCTCGCCAACGGGGCATCGGCAAAACAGTGCAAGGCTCAGAAAAGCCGGAATTCACCAACATATTGCCCGTCCATCGGATCTCTGGTTCAGTTAAGCAATGTCAAGAAAAGTCGCCGCATTATCAATGAAGGGAAAGGCTCTCCTGGCGAGTTGCCTTATTGCGGCTGCCACACAGCAGCCGGAGCCTTCATTTGCCCAGACACCGCTGCCAGCCGACAAACCGACACCGCTGGCGCGCCCTTTCGCGCCCGCTGCGGCGCACCAGTCACCGATGAACCTGGTGATACCGACGCCACGTCCAGCCGCACCAGATCCTGTGATAACCTCGTCCTTCAGCCGCATCGAAAATCCCGCTGCAATCGGCGGCGCGCTGAAAGATGGCCTCGATGCGCTCTATTCCGGGGATTCCATCAGCGCCATCGCGTTCCGCAACGCCATGCCGCGCGGCTCGCTCGATCGCCAGATTCTCACTTGGGCCATTGCGATGTCCGGCATCGATGGCGTGCCAAGTTCTGAAATCGCGGCGGCTGCAGGCGAACTGCAAGGCTGGCCCGGAATGGCCACATTGCAGCGCAATGCCGAACGCGCTCTCTTCAGGGAAGATCCCTCTGCCACCACGGTCCTCAGCCATTTCGGGAACGCCCGTCCCCAAACCACGGAGGGCATGATCGTCCAGGCCCGGGCCTATGTCAGCACAGGCAATCCGGCCAAGGCTCGCCAGCTTCTTTCTCCGTGGTGGGCAACGCAACGTCTTTCATCCGATGATGAACAAAAAGTGCTGAAAGAGTTTTCAGGCGTTCTGACACGCGAAGACCATCAAAAGCGTTTCCTCCATTCGCTCTACAATGACCGTTTGCAGTCCGCGAGACTTCTGGCAGGACCGGCACAAGCGCAATCGCTCTATAATGCCCTGCTCGCTATCGCTCAAAAGTCGCCCAATGCGGCCAAGACAATTGCCGCCGTGGATTCGTCCTGGCAGGCAAATCCGGCTTACCTGTTTCTGAAGATTCGTTATCTGCGCCGATCTGAACACTATAATGAAGCCACAGATCTGATGCTGAAGGCTCCGCGACAGGCTTCCACACTCTTCGACCCCGATGCATGGTGGGTCGAACGACGTATCCTCTCGCGCGAACTTCTGGATCTGGGCAAGCCGCAACTCGCTTACAGACTTGCCGCCGCCCATGCAGCCGAATCACCACGAATGGCTGCTGAAGCGGAGTTTCATGCAGGATGGTATGCGCTGCGCGCCCTGAACCAGCCCAAGACGGCTGCGGTACACTTCGCCAAAATTGCCGAAATTTCCGCACGCCCGATTTCCGCCTCACGCGCCTATTACTGGCTTGGCCGCGCTGTCGAAGCAGGAGCTGACGGCAATGCAACCGACTATTATCGCCGCTCGGCGCGTTTCGGCACGACATTCTACGGTCAACTTTCCGCAGTGAAACTTGGTGAAAAATCGCCCGAACTCAGCTATCCGAAACCGACGGAAGCGGATCGCGCCCGTTTTGCCAGCAGATCAGCAGTGCAGGCTATCAAGCGTCTTGAACAAGTGGGCTACGGCAACCGGGCAACAACACTTTACGGCCAGCTTTCGCGGGAACTGAACAGCGCAGGCGAACTGGCTCTGCTTGCCGTAATGGCCGAACGCAACGAGAACCATTACCTTGCGCTGCGGGTCGGCAAGAATGCCGCCTTGCGGGGCCTCGATGTCGGCGCGCTCTCACACCCCTTGGGAGCGATCCCCGCCAACGCCAATATCAGCGGCTCTGGCAAAGCGTTGGCTTATGCGATTGCGCGTCAGGAAAGCGAATTCAATATCGGCGCCGTCTCGAAAGCGGGTGCGCGGGGGCTTCTCCAGCTCATGCCGGCAACGGCCAAAAATGTCGCGTCACGCAACGGCATGGCCTTTTCTGCGCAGAAGCTAACCACTGACGCCGCTTATAATGCAACCCTCGGGGCGCATTTCCTCGGTGAGCAGCTGGACCGGTTCAACGGCTCCTATGTACTCACTTTTGCAGGGTACAATGCCGGTCCGCGCCGCGCGTCGGAATGGGTCGAGAAATACGGTGATCCCCGTGGCAAGCCGATCGAGCAGGTCGTGGACTGGATAGAACGCATCCCCTATTCCGAGACCCGCAATTATGTGCAACGCGTTATGGAAAATTACGCGGTTTATAAAACCCGGATTACCGGCAGCGCCGATATCCAGACCGACCTTATCTATGGTCGCAGATAGTCGCGGTCAGCAATATGGGCGGCGGCTAATTGAGAGCGATAGAGTTGAACTGATTTCTTAACGAAGACAGTTCCTGTTTTGGATGCCATTCTAGCCTGCTGCTCTCTTGCGCGGCGTTCTGGGCTTGGCCTTTTTCTCCACTGCTTTTTTCCCTTTCGCGTTACGCTTCGAAGCAGGTTTGGCGGTTGATGCGGCAAGCTTTCCGGCCTGGCTTACCCATTCTTCACGCTGAACCCGCCCGGGGAAACCGATATGTTTTTCGATCCATGCCGCTTCATCCGCCGACCAGGCAGCCACCTGGTTGTAATGAAAGATTCCCAGCCCGTGCAGCATTTCCCCTACGGCTTTTCCGATTCCCTTAATCGCCGTCAGGTCATCAGGTTTACCCCGACGCGCAGCATCCAGTAATTCGGGTCGCCCCGGCTCCTCGATCTCGACAGTTTCCTCGGCGACATCTTCCGGTGCGGCCTCTTCTGCGGGTGTATCGTCCTCGATGACCGTTGCTACAGGCTCCGGCCCGGCATCTATATTCAGCGCTTCGCCGTCCTTCTGCTCATCGGAAACCCCACCTGATTCAGTGTCGGCCAGCTTGCCAGGCCCAATGGGCTCGGGCGTTTCATTGACGGCAGGCTTGGAAAGCGCAGCCGCGATAATCACCCTCTCATTATCGGTGCGGCTCGCTTTGCGCCGCCGGACAATGCGCCCGATAATGCAGCCGACGACAAAGGCGACGGCAATGAGAATAGCCAGTTGAACGATCAGCAACGGCATGTCGATTTCCTCATACTCTGTACTTCTGCCAGCGGAACGTCCCTTTCCCGCAGCAGTAAACTCTCAATGTCCCCCGCCGTTCCTACTCTCGCAACTCCGGCCCCGAACGGATTAATCGGCACTTGTCAGCCACCCTACCGTCATGCCGACAATGGCCGTCAGAACGAGAACGGGCCAGAACATCGCGATAAGATATAACATCGTCTAATCCGCTCGTTATCTGATTTGCAACATCAATCGTTTTGCCAACGCAACGTCTCATCATTCATGGACATACGAGGAAAGGCCGAGACGCTCAAAGTGTCAATTCCGGCCGAAAAAGAAACAGGGGATGACGACGCGCCCACCGCCTTGCGGGAATCAATGTTCCTCAACATCAACTGTTGCAAGCTGCAAAGCGAATGGCAGCGGCTTCAGCAGCTTCGCCTCGATTGTCCGGCTGGCCTTGTGATCCGCCGCTTTTCCCTTGATAGAAAGGCGCAAACCCGAAATCTCCACTCGTCCATCCTTTAGACTTTTTGCCAGCTCAAGCGCAAAAAGAGCCATATCGGCAAACGCTGGCGGACTGCCCCGCGCGAGAGCCAATTCGTCATCAACCGAAGCATTTTCCGGTTCACCGGCAACGGCCATCAGCCGGTCACGAACCGTGTTGTCAGGGATAGAGCCTGAAAGAACCAGGCCTTCCCCGCTTTTCGTGACCGTGAATATATAAGGTTCGGCAACAGGAAGCAGGTTGGTCAGATCGGTTATGGTTCCCACACCCCAAACTTTTGTTAGGGCGGAATGTGCTGATGCCTGCATTTGCGGGTCCGGGGCCATCCCCTTCACCGTTACGTCGCGGCCATCGATATCAAAGCTGGTCCAGACATAGGGTGCAAGAGCCTCCGCCGTGCGAGTGGCGATATCGTCCTCGACGTGATCAATGCCGAACCAGAGCGCCAGCGCCGTCAGGGCAACAGTCCAGGTCAATCCGGGCCACAACCACTTTTTCATCAGGCAGTTTCTCCGTCTCGCTGGATTGAGCGGCCTTTGTCAGCCGCCGCGCTGCACCACTGCTATCCGCACAAAGACTTGAGTTGCCCTGAAAAGCAAGCGTCACGGAAGCAGATGCGAATCCACGCAAGAAAAAACCCGGCAGCGTGTGCTGCCGGGTTTCCTGTAACCAATCCCTGAAGGATTAGAACGAGCGCTGGAAGCGGATCATGCCCTGCCATGCGTCCTTGCCAACATCGCCAGCAAGGCGAGCCGGATGATCGCTGTCCCACTTGGTGTAGGAAACTTCCGGCGTGATGGTGAAGCCAGGAACGAGCTGGTAAGCAACGTTAGCCGTAACGGCGGTCTTGCCCCAATCTTCGTAAGCAGCCTGCAGGTTGAAGGTTGCCTTTTCGGTTGCAACGTACTTCAGACCACCCCAGACAGCCCAATCGCCGCCCCAACGACCATAGTTCTGGTCGGTGTCTGCTTCCGAAGAGTATGCACCCTGCAACCAAACGGAGAACTGGTCGGTGACGTTGACGTCGCCGCGAACCTTGGCAGCCCACTCTTCGATAACCGAGTCATAAGCAGCAACGGCAGCGATCGAACCCCAACCGCCAGCGTACTTCAGACCACCAACGATGTGCGGAACGTATTCGTCGATAACATAGTCGTCGCCGCCTTCTTCAAGAGCGATCACAGCCGAGAAGCCGTTGCCGCCAGTGAAGGTGTAGGAGATCTTGCCGGTGCGGTACGTACCAACGTCGATCACGTCATCGTTGATCACATCGCCGAGGTAACCGGTGAAGGTCTGGAATTCAGACTCATCGATACCAACGCGCAGACCGCCGAGCTGGATGTAGGCAAAGCGCATATCGACATCGTCGTTGGCCGAGCCATAGACACCATCAACGCCCGAGCTGTCCGCTGCATAGTTGAAGCGCAGTTCGGTGAAGGTCTTCAGGGTGCCGAGTTCGGTTTCCGAAGCGGTGCTCAGACGCAGAGCAAAACGAGCGGACTTGTCCCAGCCGTCACGAGCGAAGCCGGTGTAAGCGTCGTCGCCGCCCTTGACGTCGTAACGGACGTAGCCGTGGATGCGCAGGCAGGTTTCGGTGCCCGGGATGTAGAAGTAGCCAGCGCCGTAAGCATCGCAAACGCGGACATATTCAACGGCTTCTGGCTCTGGCGCGACGATTGCGTCGGCAGCCTGAGCGCCGGAAGCTGCAACCAGAGCTGCAGCGGAGCCGAGGAGAAGGCTCTTGATGTTCATTTCTGACCTCCAGTCAAAGTTAAAAATGGGTCTGGGCATTCTGATTTGGCTGAAGGACAACCTGTCCCCATCCCCTGTTGAAAAAGTCGCCCCGAAGCGCTCCTTCTTCTGGATGTGAAGATACTCGCCCTCATTTGTGTTTCAACATCGAATACGGTCTCCCAACCTTTGTCGTGCTGCTATGAAGGGCAGTTGTTGCAGAAAAGACACGAAATTGCCGACTTCAGGTCAGGAAATTCATACTTTATTAACATCCGTAAACCCGAATTAACCCGCCTTAACGTTTGAAAACGCGTATTTTTTAGCATCTCCTCGCCAGACGCGAGCGAATCCGCTTCAAAAAACGCATGCCAGACGGAATGTGTCGGAGACGTGGCATCTCCGGTGCCTTGCGTTCGGTGAAGGACGAATCTCCCGCACTGTTTGATGACCTCAATTTACAGCGGCGCGGGGCGAGAAACCGGCGTTTTGAAGAGAGCGTCTGGCCGGCGACGTATATAAAGTGCAATAATTCGCAGGAAATTTGCCAGTTGGCGCGTAAATCGCTTGAAATGACCAGACGTACCGGCTATCTCGCCCTTACCGGAGAGGTGGCCGAGTGGTCGAAGGCGCTCCCCTGCTAAGGGAGTAGACCCGGAAGGGTCTCGTGGGTTCGAATCCCATCCTCTCCGCCAGTCCCCGAGCGGGCCATTTCCCAAAAGATTCGCTGAAAATCCTTCGTACTTGCCTGCTTTGGCGCATCATTGTGCTCTCCTGGCTCGGCTTTCTGCCGACGCAGCAGGTAGCGGAATTCTAAGGTCGCGAAGTACGAAAAACCATAACATACTGATATAAATTATCTTTTCTGAAAATCTCCGATTCTTGACTGGAGGTCAGAAATGAACATCAAGAGCCTTCTCCTCGGCTCCGCTGCAGCTCTGGTTGCAGCTTCCGGCGCTCAGGCTGCCGACGCAATCGTCGCGCCAGAGCCAGAAGCCGTTGAATATGTCCGCGTTTGCGATGCTTACGGCGCTGGCTACTTCTACATCCCGGGCACCGAAACCTGCCTGCGCATCTCCGGCTACGTCCGTTACGACGTCAAGGGCGGCGACGACGCTTACTCCGGCGTTGAAATCGGCGGCTGGCAGAAGCGCGCTCGTTTCGCTCTGCGCACCCACACCGCTTCGGAAACCGAACTGGGCACCCTGCGCACCTACACCGAAAGCCGTTTCCAGTGGGATTCCATCCCAGGTGATCGCATTGGTCGCGAGCTGGGAGATCCGAGCTATGATGGCTACGGCGCAAGCACCGATGCCGGAACGCATGCGCTGCAGTTTGCCTACATTCAGCTCGGCGGCCTCAAGGTTGGCTTGGATGAATCCGAATTCCAGACCTTCACCGGTTACCTCGGCGATGTGATCAACGATGACGTGGTCGCAGTTGGCGGCTACCGCACCGGCAAGATCTCCTACACCTTCACTGGCGGCAACGGCTTCTCGGCTGTGATCGCTCTTGAAGAAGGCGACGAAGACCACACGATCAACGATTACATTCCGCATATCGTTGGCGGCCTGAAGTACGCTCAGGGCTGGGGTTCGATCGCAGCAGTTGTTGCTTACGACTCGGTTATCGAAGAGTGGGCTGCCAAGGTTCGCGGCGACCTCAACGTCACCGACCAGTTCTCCGTTTGGTTGCAGGGTGCATACTCTTCGGAAGCAGACACCGACCAGATGTACGGTCAGTGGGGCGGCGATTGGGCTGTCTGGGGTGGCCTGAAGTACAAGGCAACCGAAAAGGCAACCTTCAACCTGCAGGCTGCTTACGAAGATTGGGGCAAGACCGCCGTTACGGCTAACGTTGCTTACCAGATCGTTCCTGGCTTCACCATCACGCCGGAAGTTTCCTACACCAACTGGAAGCGCAATTACGGCGACCTGGGTCTCGCAAAGCGCGACGCCTTCCAGGGCATGCTTCGCTTCCAGCGCTCGTTCTAATCAGATCGACGCTTAAGCAAAAGACGCCAACGGGAAACCGTTGGCGTCCTCTCTTTTAGAAATGCAGTTCACAGAAGCGTGATTACAGGTCTTTTCGAAATGGGGATTTCGAATGACCGACAAATGGGGAGTTGCGGGGACGACATAAAGCTGGGGGCAACGGGGGTCTTTTGAAGGATCTATCCATGTCTCAGTATAAAGTTAGCTCACTTATCTTGTACTCTG
The DNA here is from genome assembly GCF_014253075.1 of Ochrobactrum sp. CM-21-5. Classification (GTDB taxonomy): domain Bacteria; phylum Pseudomonadota; class Alphaproteobacteria; order Rhizobiales; family Rhizobiaceae; genus Brucella. Next base: position 1,080,295 of record NZ_JACLZJ010000001.1, on the reverse strand, counting down.
CGAATTATTTCATTAGTTGTGCGCCTTATATATCAGTGGGGGGCGTGCAATGATCGTCGTTGACAAAACGAAGATCGATGCGGGCGATATTTATGCGCCGGTTATCGACTACAACTTAAAGTACACATCCAGCAGAAGTCAGAATCACCGGCTTGTCGATCAATTTTCGGTGGCAGAACTGACAGCGAAATATATCAACATCCTGTGGGATGACGGTTCGCACAAGTACAATGTAAGGTCGTTCCTCGGCGAAATAGACGAGATTCTGAAGGGCGGTCGCTTTTCGGGTTTCGATCAGGAAATGCTCGACTCCGTCATTGGTTCGCTTCGTGAGCGCGGCAACAGCAATGCAACCATCAATAGAAAGATGGCTGCACTGAGCAAGCTGCTTCGAAAGGCGCACAAGATGGGGGATATCTTCAATCTTCCGGAGTTTATCCGGCAGAAAGAGCGGGTGGGACGAATCCGATTCCTTGAATATGCGGAAGAGAAACGGCTGTTCTCAGCGATCAAGACGCGCTGCGAAGATAGTTACCGGCTTTCCGGCTTTCTCGTCGATACGGGTTGCCGTCTTGGCGAAGCCATCGGTTTGACATGGAATGATGTTCAGGATCAGCGCGTCACCTTCTGGCTCACGAAATCGAATCGTAGCCGCACCGTTCCCCTGACCAGACGAGCACGCAAAGCAGCCAATATTCCACATGAGCGGCTAAAAGGCCCCTTCTCCATGCTCACGCAGGTCCGGTTCCGCCAGATCTGGAATGAAGCCAAAATGGAAGTCGGCCTTGGCGCGGACGACCAGGTAGTGCCACATATTCTGCGCCATACCTGCGCGTCCAGACTCGTGCGCGGCGGCATTGATATACGGCGTGTACAGATGTGGCTTGGTCACCAGACATTGCAAATGACTATGCGCTACGCCCATCTGGCGACACATGATCTCGATTCATGCGTTAAAGTGCTTGAAATTCAATAGGTTCGACTGAAAAAGGCTGAATCGACCGTGGTTTCAAATAAAGTATGAGACTGTTCAGGCTCTCATTAGAGTGCGTTTCGATCTGATTGAATCAGATTTGCACTCCAAGATTTTGTTTTAACGCGCATCTTTTCCGAAAATCGTTTCATACATTTCGGAATGCACTCTAATCCTGCTCGACATCACGAGACGCATCTTGGCGGCTTCCCGATTGCTATTCAGGGGACTTCAGCAGATATATTTTTGCTTTGAATGGTTGCGTGGTTCCAGATGCATTATTTGGCTTATCCCGCATTCGCGGGCGATATTTTCATGATCTTTATGGCACCGGCGGATACGAGTTGATATGCCTACAGTCGGAAGGCGATCAGTATTGGTCCGACACAATGATCTTGTCCATCCTTCCACTCTGTTTTGTTGCCAGACTTGAAACCGACTGGATAATGCCGCCATGGAAACACCCCGCCTCACCCCTCTCGTGGAAAGCCTCCCATCAACGGTTCCGTTCGTCGGACCGGAAACGCTTGAACTGCAACGCGGAAGGCCGTTCACCGCGCGGATCGGCGCTAATGAAAGCAGCTTTGGCCCGGCCCCTTCTGTGGTAGAAGCGATGCAGAAAGAAGCGGCTGAGGTCTGGAAGTATGGCGATCCGGAGAATTACGAACTACGCCATGCGATCGCAGCGCATCATGGTTTGAAAGCTGAAAACATCATGCCCGGCGCGGGCGTGGATGCACTGCTCGGTCTTGTGGTTCGACAGTATGTCCGGGAGGGCGACAAGGTCATCAATTCGCTTGGCGGCTACCCGACCTTCAATTATCATGTTGCGGGTTATGGGGGAGCGCTGGTCACAGTGCCCTATCGCAACGATAAATCGAATCTCGATGGCCTGCTGGAGGCAGCACGGAAGGAAGAGGCGGCGATTCTCTATATCGCTAATCCCGACAATCCGATGGGAACCTGGCATGAAGGCGCGGATATTCAGTCCTTCATTGATCGCGTACCCGAAACAACAATGCTTATCCTCGATGAAGCCTATTGCGAAACCGGTCCTGCCTCTGCATTTCCGACATTCGAGACCGACCGGCCAAACATTTTGCGCATGCGCACTTTTTCAAAGGCGTATGGTCTGGCAGGCATACGCTGCGGTTATGTTGTTGGCTGTGAGGAAGCGATCAGTTCCTTCAACAAGATACGCGATCATTTCGCAGTGAACCGCATCGCTCAGGCGGCTGCAATCGCCGCCCTGAAGGATCAAGCCTATCTTGAGAACGTCGTTGCCAAAATCCAGGTCGGACGCGAACGCATTGCAGCCATTGCCGCAGCGAATGGACTCGCAGCCATTCCCTCCGCCACAAATTTTGTTGCTGTCGATTGCGGCCATGACGGCGCTTTCGCGACCGCCGTTCTGAACGGCTTGATTGCCCGTGACGTTTTTGTTCGCAAGCCGGGTGCGCCGGTTCTGGATCGCTGCATCCGCGTCAGCGTTGGCATCAATGAGCAACTGGACAGATTTGAAGAAGCCCTGCCCGATGCACTTGAAGATGCTCGTCAATCCGCTTCCATCAAAGAGAGCGTGTGATCAACGAAAGAAAAAACATGGAGCTTTCACAAAACAATCGGCCCCGCAGCGTCCTGTTCGGCACTCTTGCCGGATTGTGCGGGGCATTGGCCATTGCCTCCTATGCAGGCGCGGCTCATGCGGGCGACAGCCATCTGGGCACGATAGCACCACTGCTTCTGGGGCATGCGCCTGCCCTGCTCGTGCTGTCGCTCATAATACCATCCAGCCGGGCGGCGCATATCAGCGGTGCGATTCTCGTCGCCGGGCTCGCATTGTTCTGCGGCGACCTCTTCATGCGTGACATGACCGGCAACCGTCTCTTTCCTTACGCAGCACCGACTGGCGGGACAATGCTCATTATGGGGTGGCTGTGCATTGCGATCTCCAGCTGGTTCCAGAACAGCAAACCGTAAAATGCATCACGAATAGAGGACAGGAAAAGGGGCCTATTCGGCCCCTTTTTGCAGATCCAGTTTAATCTGGCGTCAACTTACGAATTGCCCTTCAGGCGGGCATTGCACAGGCTGTAATATCCGCCGCCTTTCTGAATCCATTTCAGACCGCCCAATGCGTTGGCTTCCTTTGCGGCATAATACTGTTCGAGACAGGTATGCATGCGAGCCTTGCCGGGGGTTTCACTCGAAAACTTCGACGATACAGCGGTCGGGAACTTGACCCCGCGTGGCGCAACAGTCGTCGGAGCCTGAGGCTCGCTCGCACCATCCGTACTCAAGGCGACCGGATCGGCACCGGGACCACATTCCGCCTTGCGGAAATTATTCCACTTCAAGCCGTTGTCGGAACCGGCATCCTTGGCGGCCTGATACTTGGCGCTGCACTCCTTCATGCTCAAACCCTTGGCGCCATCACCGGCAGAAGCCGCAGTACTGGCCGCCGACTTCTTGGCAGCTTTTTTCGCTGGCGCAGCGGCAGGAGCTGCCGCGGCATCGGCACCGCATTGTGTCTTGCGGAAATCATTCCACTTCACGCCGCCCAGCGTACCTGCGTCCTTGGCCGCCTGATACTTGGCACTGCATTCCTTCATGCTCAGCCCCTTGGCGCTATCGTCGCCAGAAGCGGCATTTTCACTCTTTTTAGCAGCCTTCTTTGGTGCCGGAGCAGCGGCAGGGGCCGCCGCAGCATCGTCGCCGCATTGCGCTTTCCGGAAATCATTCCACTTCATGTTGCCCAGCGTGCCGGCATCCTTGGCGGACTGATACTTGGCGCTGCACTCCTTCATTGTCAGCGCGCTTGCCGGCGATGAAAAGGCAAAAGCCGCCGCACCCATAATGATGGCGGTGCCTGCCACAGCTGTGATGGTTCGAATAGACATCTCGTCGCTCCTATCGAATGCGGCCGTTTCGATCACTTGGCGCAGTATCCAGCCTTGCGATCTTACTAATATAGATAAATGGCAAGGAGGCGCTTTGCTCTCGTCCACCCTGCTTCTTCGCGAAGATTGCTCCCAGCGAAGTTGACTGTCAATCATCTGGCCAATATTACATTGAGATCCAATACAATTTTTCTAACCGTCGTTCTTTGCCCGTTATAGTCGCACGGGCATCACACAGTACAACTACAGTAATTCTCTTGCCTTGTCCGATTATTATTCGAACAAAGTTAACATCCGGAACCGATACAGGATGATAAAACGCATCATGATCATAGGCGGAGCTGGGTCGGGAAAGTCGAGTCTGGCTCGTGCACTTGGCGATATTACCGGCTTACCGGTCATTCATATCGACACCCTTTACTGGCAACCTGATTGGGTCATGCGGTCGCGCGATGAAATCGGTCTCCTTACCAATGAAGCGGCTGATAACGACTACTGGATATTCGAGGGCAATCATAGCGAAACCATGAGCCACCGTGCCTCACGTGCGGATGTGCTCATCTTTCTCGACATTTCGACCCTGCGCCGTCTATGGCGCGTGATTAAACGGACGATCCTGCATTATGGCCATTCGCGGCCTGACATGGCCGAAGGCTGCAAAGAACGCTTTGACTGGGATTTTCTCAAATGGGTTGCGACTTACCGCACCAATGGTCGCGTCCGCGCACTCGCCTTCATGGAGAAAACACCAGAGCATCTGGTCAAGCACCATCTGCGCACCTCGCGTGAGGTTGAGGTATTTCTCAAAGAAACCGCCGCGAAAGAATGGAACAAGAATACCGTAAAAAATTACGGAAAATCCTCAATGTCAGCCATAAAATAACAATATTGCTAGCAGTGCGAGACGCTTGCACTGCTGCTATATTTCGCGCGTCTCCCAAGACTTGACGCTGCGTTTGATGGCCCAAAAGCTTCGGCACAGTTCAAAGATAACTGGCGCAGAATGCCGGAATACATTCCGGTTTTTGCGCATCCAGGGCTGGAATTCCGGCTTTTTTCTTTTCTGGAGTTGTAACGTGGCCGATATAGCAGACAGCGCCACTCCGCTTGTCGATACTCTCAATCCGGTCAAATTCGACCGCCACCGTCTTTACGAAGACGCGGTTGCGATGCTGATTGGCACATCCTTTATTGCGCTTGGCATAACGCTGTACAGCCATGCCATGCTGATGACCGGCAGCACCGCCGGTATTGCGCTTATCATTCAATATGCAACAGGCACCGAATTCGGACTTCTCTATTTCCTGATCAATTTACCGTTCTATTTCTTCGCGGTACGGCGCATGGGCTGGGCCTTTACGATCCGAACCTTCGTCGCTGTTGCCATGATGTCAGGCTTCGCCCGACTGATGCCGGTCAGCGTGGATTTCAGTGCGATCAACCCGCTTTTCGCGGCGCTCATGGGTGGCACACTGATGGGTATGGGCGTGCTGGCGCTTTTCCGCCACCGCTCAGGCGTGGGCGGCGTAAACATCCTCGCGCTCTATCTCCAGGATGCCTATGGAATTCGCGCCGGCTGGTTCCAGCTCGGACTGGACATTCTCATCATGCTGGTTTCCCTGCTGTTCATACCTTGGGAAAACGTGATGCTGTCATTGGCGGGAGCAGTTGCAATGAATATCATCATTGCGATCAACCATAAGCCGGGGCGTTATCTCGGCATAAGCTGAAACAATAAGCCGCCCGTGAAGGCGGCTTCTCTTGCTGTCTTCAGTGCGCCGTCATCCACTCACGGGCACCGCGCAGGGCTGCGGCCAGTTCGCCCTTGCTCATTGTCGCGGCAACCTGATTGCGCATACGGGCAGCTTTTGCGTTGCCGCGGATGGCCGCAATGTTGAGCCACTTGTGTGCTTCGATCACATCGATTTCACAGTCACGCCCGATAGCGTACTTCAAACCCATTTCCAGCAGGATGCGATCCTGCGAAACTGCCTTTTCCTGGTGCGTAAAGCTCTGAAACTGTGCCATTTGTCTTTGTCCCTGTTAAATCCCGAGAACCGTCCGATCTATCTTTCCGAAGCTGGCTTTCACCGTTCGGAACTGTCGGATCTGTCGTTCCGTTCATGGTCTTGAAGATAGGGGAAAGGATTGAAATGCGCGTTAAACCAGATGCTTAACAACGGACCAACAAAATCCGAACAAGGCGTAAATTTGGTATTTCGTTAAACATCCAAGCCATACGGATTGCAGGCTTTTTCGAAAAAATCGATTCAAATGCATAGGATGCACGGAAACCTGATGCTAACCATAGCGGACATTCCCGTCGTCAGAATTGTATCGACCTGCCCTCTCGATTTCTTTCCGGATCCTTCCGCGGAGGCCGCAATATTCCTCTTTCGCTCTTGCAGAAACTGCATTACGTTTACGTACGCGTAAATTAAACGGCACGCGAGAGGACGCCTCTACCGGTCTCTTTTACGCATGATAGCGGTTTCGCCGTCACCCGTTCGCTCGGGGAAAGCGGCATTTTGGGAGGAATGAATGATCCGCACTCTTATTCTGGGATTTACTTTGGCCACCAGCTTCGCGGTTCCGGCTTTCGCAGCAGAGGCTATCGTCGGTTCGTGGAAACGCCCGAACGGCACTGTGATCAGCTATGCCGCCTGTGGTGCGAACAAGTTCTGCGGCACGGTGATGACCGGCGAATATAAGGGCAAGTCCATTGGCACGATGTCGGGCAAGGATGGCAGCTACAAGGGGGAAGTGAATAAGCTCGATGAAGGCAAGACCTATTCAGGCAAAGCGAGCGTGAAGGGCAACACGCTTTCACTTTCCGGCTGCGTGATGGGCGGCCTGATCTGCAAGAGCGAAAGCCTCACCCGTCAATAGTCTCCACGAACAAGGGCGGCCTCGGTGCCGCCCTCCTATTTCAAGCATTGATCCAGAGCGTGTCGCATTCGCGGTCGCTAAGTGAATTCAATTAGCTGCGAAATACTCTAACGCGCCTTCTGGCCGAACAGAATCTTCTGGGCTTCCTTGTCCGTCGCAAGATTGGACTTTTCGCGCTCTTCCTTGCCTACGAGCAGACCTCGCTGCACAGCGGGGCGCGCATTCATCGTCTCATGCCAGCGCTTCAAATTCGGAAAGTCATCCAGAGTCTGACCGTAGTTCTTATAGGCATTGACCCAGCCTATGCTGGCCATATCGGCGATGGAATATTCGCCAGCGATATATTCCTTGCCCTCCAGCTGGCGGTTCAGCACGCCGTAGAGGCGGTTGACCTCATTGGTATAGCGCTCGATCCCATATGGAACCTGTTCCGGCGCATAGACACGGAAGTGGCCGGCCTGACCGGACATGGGGCCAAGGCCACCCATCTGCCACATCAGCCATTCGTCCACAGCGACGCGTTGGCGCTCATCGGCGGGGTAAAACCTCCCGAACTTACGGCCTAGATACTGCAGGATGGCGCCGGATTCGAACACCGAAATCGGAGTCCCGCCCGGTCCTTCCGGATCGACGATAGCAGGCATACGGTTGTTCGGCGCAATTTTCAGAAAATCCGGATTGAACTGGTCACCCTTGCCGATATTGACGTATTTGACGTCATACGGGATGCCCAGCTCTTCGAGCATGATGCTGATCTTGAAACCGTTCGGTGTCGGCCAGTAGTAAAGTTCGATGGGTTTGGTCTGCTTAACCACGGGTTTTCTCCAACTGATCCAAAGTTTGTGCGGGAACGCACCCACATTCCAATGATGGGAAACATAAGCCCCATTATGGCAGGCACAAGAGGTTCAAGGCCCAATAAATCGAACATCAATATTTTTGAACGCCAGATGAACGCGTCTCTCAGGAACGGTTCAGCCGTGCTGGCTAAAATCGAAAACCAGAAACGATGATTTCAAGTTTTTGGGGGCCGAGCATGTTATTGAAACGATTGACGATTTTATGTCTTATGATTGCAGGAATTGCCGCAATGGCGAGTATTTTCGTAGACCGTAAATATGATGTCTATCGCGATCAGCCGGTTATCGGCACGCAAACGATGGCACATCACGCACGCACCGTACACAAGGAGGCGCAGCCATGAGAAACAACCTCCGCACCGTCACCTTTGTCGCACTGCGCGTGTTTCTGTTCACGGCCATTTTCACCGGTCCGGCCGCAACCTTCGCTTACACGCAGATAGGCCAAACTACCAAGATGAGCGGTGCCGGACTGGTGCTCTATGTCAGTTTGCAAAGAAGTGCCTGAACCCTTCATCGCCGGTCATTCCATAGTCATAGAGTCTGCTATACTGGGCCATGACACAGCGAATCGAACATCCATTTCTGACAGAGATCAAGACACCTCCACTCATGGAGCCGGAAGTGTTCACCGACGCGAAGGCGGCGGTGACCGCCTTGCAAAAACTCTATGATCGCAACACGTCCTTTCTTCGGGAGGCGTTCGAGAAAGTTGCGCGCGGTGAAATTGCGCCTCAGCGCTACCGCGCTTTCTATCCAGAAATCAGCCTCTCCACATCCAGCTTCGCGCATGTGGATTCGCGCCTGGCCTATGGCCATGTTTCGACGCCCGGAGACTACGCCGCCAACATTACGAGACCTGACCTTTTCGAGCATTATCTCACCGAACAGATACGCCTTTTGATGCGCAATCACGGCGTCACGGTCACGGTACGGGAATCGTCGACTCCCATCCCGATCCACTTTGCCTTCATGGAAGGCACATATGTCGAAGCTTCTGTGGCCAATGCCTTCACTCATCCGCTGCGTGATCTTTTCGACGTGCCGGATCTGGCTGCGACCGACGACAAGATCGTCAACGCGGATTTTGAGCCTGCACCCGGTGAGCCCATGCCGCTGGCTCCATTCACCGCCCAGCGCGTCGATTACTCCCTGCACCGGCTTGCGCATTATACGGCAACCAGCCCGTCGCATTTCCAGAACTTTGTGCTTTTCACGAACTATCAGTTCTATATGGACGAGTTTTGCGCCTATGCCCGCCAATTGATGGCTGAAGGCGGAGGCGGTTACGAACAATTCGTGGAGCCAGGCAACATCGTCACCCTGGCGGGAGAAACCGCGCCCAGCAGTGCCAATACGCTCCAGCGCTTACCGCAGATGCCCGCCTACCATCTGCAACGGGCGGATCATTCCGGCATAACGATGGTCAACATCGGGGTCGGCCCCTCCAATGCCAAGACGATTACCGATCATATCGCGGTGCTGCGTCCGCATGCCTGGCTGATGCTCGGCCATTGCGCAGGCCTGCGCAACAGCCAGCAGCTCGGCGATTATGTTCTGGCGCATGCCTATATGCGTGAAGATCATGTGCTCGACGACGATCTGCCGGTGTGGGTGCCATTGCCTGCGCTTGCGGAAATTCAGGTCGCACTGGAAGAGGCCGTCGAGGAAATCACCGGCCTTGAAGGTTACGACCTGAAGCGTATCATGCGCACCGGCACGGTGGCTACCATCGACAATCGCAATTGGGAACTGCGTGACCAGCGCGGCCCCGTCCAGCGCCTGTCACAGGCGCGCGCAGTCGCGCTCGATATGGAATCAGCCACCATCGCCGCCAACGGCTTCCGTTTCCGCGTCCCTTACGGCACGCTGCTTTGCGTGTCCGACAAGCCCCTGCACGGGGAGCTGAAACTGCCGGGCATGGCGACAGAATTCTACAAGCGGCAAGTGGCGCAGCATCTGCGCATCGGCATTCGCGCGATGGAAAAGATCGCTGGCATGCCGGATGAGCGGTTGCACTCCCGCAAGCTGAGAAGCTTCTACGAAACAGCGTTTCAGTAAGGGAGTAAGTTAAGCGTGATACTCTCGCAGCTGTAGCTTTCCCTATTCCATCATCGCGCCGTATTCGGCAATTACGTCCCGTTCATGTTGAAAAGCCCCGTAAACATATCCTTTTTGCTGCTCATAGCCGCTGTGCTGGTGTCCGTGCCGCTCGTACTCGGTTTTCTGGGAGCCGTTCATCCGGCACTCGATACATTCTCGCACGGAAGAGCCCATCTATCCGTGTTAATGGCAGTACTGGCATTCCCGCTGCTTTTCACCAAAATGCGTCGCGAAGGTGCAATGCTTCTGCTGTTCGCCATTCTGGCATTCAGCACGACACTTGGAGCTGCCCGCGATTTTCTCAGCGGTTCTCGGGGTGCGCATGCCGAAGCCTCCTCCAGCGTGCATTATAGTCTGGTCCAGATCAATCTGCGCTACGACAATCCGGAACCGAAACGCATTCTGCAAATGATTGCCCGCGAGAAGCCAGACGTCATCACCTATCAGGAAGCCAGCGGCCAGTGGACCAAATGGCTCGATATTCTTCGGGGCACCTATCCCTACCGCCTGCATTGCCGCGAAGACCCACGCACCTGGGGCGTAGGGATACTGTCGCGCCGACCGTTCAGTGAAAATGGCCAGACGTCCTGCATTGGCGACGGGCTTCTGGCTGTCGCGCCTATCGACTTTGGCGGCACCAGCGTCAATGTGGCTGCGCTGCATTTCTCATGGCCCTGGCCGCGCTGGCAACCATACCAGCTTCAATACATTGAACCGGTATTGCATGAACTGAAAGGCCCGCTGGTGATTGCGGGCGATTTCAACGCCGTGCCTTGGAGCAACACCGTGCGTCGCGTCGAAGCGGCATCCGATACGCGGCATCTGACAGGCATTGGTGGTACATGGCTCGTCCACTATCTGCCGGTTACACTGGCGCCCTATCTCGGCCTGCCCATCGACCAGATTCTTGTCAGTCCGGAAATCGAGACACCGAAAGTCTCGGTACGCGAAGATGCAGGATCGGATCACCTGCCCGTAAGACTGGATTTCTCGGTCCCGCCACCAGTAGGGCGGGACGAAGATGAACCGGAAACCCAATCGGTCATGCTGCATTGAAAAAGGTGGTCAAAAACCGCCTTTCCTTTATATGTCCGCCGACATTCTTTGGAGCAGTGGACGAAACGGACACGGTCCCGAATGCGAACATTACATGTTCACATAGACCGGTCCTTCGCCGCCTTGTGGCGGAACCCAGTTGATATTCTGGTTCGGGTCCTTGATGTCGCAAGTCTTGCAATGCACGCAGTTCTGCGCGTTGATTACGAAACGGACATTCTTGGCTTGCGGATCGGTTGCGGCATTGCCGTCCGCATCGACCCATTCATATACGCCCGCCGGGCAATAACGTGTCGATGGACCAGCAAAAACATCGTGTTCGGATGTTCTTTGCAACTCCATGTCGCGCACCTGAAGATGCACCGGCTCGTTTTCGTCGTGGTTTGTGTTCGACAGGAACACAGACGACAAACGGTCGAAGGTAAGAACGCCATCCGGCTTCGGATAATCGATCTTCTTGTGCTTTGCAGCCGGCTCCAGCGACTGTGCATCGTTCTTGCCGTGCTTTAATGTACCGAAGAACGAAAACCCGAAGAGCTGATTGGTCCACATATCGAGGCCACCCAACGCGACACCAACGACCGTGCCGAATTTCGACCACAGCGGCTTGACGTTGCGGACCCTCTTCAGATCTTTTCCGATAGCGCTTTCGCGCCAGCTATTCTCGATTTCGACAGGCTCATCATTAGCGCGACCGGCGGAAATGGCTTCGGCGATCTTATCAGCGGCGAGAATGCCCGAAAGAACCGCATTATGGCTGCCCTTGATGCGCGGCACATTGACGAAGCCCGCCGAACAGCCGATCAGCGCGCCACCAGGGAATGAAAGTTTCGGAACCGACTGATAGCCGCCTTCGGTGATTGCACGCGCGCCATAGGACAGACGCTTGCCACCTTCAAACGTCCCGCAGATTGCCGGATGCGTCTTGAAACGCTGGAATTCCTCAAAGGGAGATAGATACGGGTTCTTGTAGTTGAGGTGCAGCACGAAGCCGACCGCAACCATGTTGTCTTCAAGATGGTAGAGGAACGAGCCGCCGCCCGTCTTCATATCAAGCGGCCAACCGAAGGAATGCTGTACCAGGCCCGGCTTGTGCTTCGAAGGATCTACCTGCCAGAGCTCCTTGAGGCCGATGCCGAACTTGGCCGGTTCACGGCCTTCGTCCAGCTTGAACCTCGCAATAAGCTGCTTTGCCAACGAACCGCGTACACCTTCACCGATGAGCACATATTTGCCAAGCAGCGCCATGCCGCGCGTATAGTTCGGGCCGTGCGTGCCGTCGCGTTCGATACCCATGTCGCCGGTGGCGACACCGATCACGGCGCCCTCGTCGTTGTAGAGCACTTCGGTGGCGGCAAAGCCCGGATAGATTTCCACACCCAGTTCTTCTGCCTTCGTGCCCAGCCAGCGGCAGACATTGCCGAGCGACACGATGTAATTGCCGTGATTATTCATCAATGGCGGCATCGCGAAGTTGGGCAGACGTACCGAACCGGCAGGCCCCAGCAGAAGGAAATGATCGTCAGTCACCGGCGTCTTGAAGGGATGTCCCTCCTCCTCGCGCCAGCCCGGCAGAAGCTGATCGATGCCAACAGGATCAACCACTGCGCCGGAAAGAATATGCGCGCCAACTTCCCCGCCCTTTTCAAGAACGACGACCGAAAGCTCAGGGTTCACCTGTTTGAAACGAATTGCCGCAGCCAGACCCGCGGGGCCAGCGCCGACGATCACGACATCGAATTCCATGCTTTCGCGTTCGGGAAGCTCGTTGGCTTCAGACATTCATCCCTCCGTCCGATAACATCATCTCTTCACTACGACAGCGTGAATGATGCATCCAATTGTTTTTACGCATGATCCAATCGCAAATACCGATGAACAAACAGTGTGTTCGCGATGACCTGCCTTCCCCATATTCCGCTTTTATCCTGTCGCAGAGTTCAAGACTCTCGCAAATGCGTCCAATTGTCCAAAATCGACGTTCTGCGTGCAATTTGAATTACTTTAACGTAAACGTCAAATTCCGATCGATCAACAATGCAGATTGGCGATTTGGAGGACAAACGCATCCTGCGCCATTTTAGCAGACTGTTTGAACCGGAAATATAGGACGCGCTCTTGCATTCGCCGCTAAAATTCGCCACCTCAGTCATGAGGTGTGACAATGAATGATGGCCACGATACGCTGGATATGGAAGGCTTGCTCCGCTTTTATGCGGAAGCTGGCATTGATGTACCGCTATCCGAGACGCCCATAGATCGCTTCGCCACACCGCAGCGCCCGCCACAGGCGCAGTCTGTCATGCAACAGGCGAGCAACCAGCCTGAACGCCCTCGTCAACAAACGCCCCGCCCCGCCCCGGCACCTTCTCCTGCCACGAAGCCGATTCAGGCAGCGGCCGATCTGCCCGATGCCGCGCAGATTGCGCTTGCCCGCGAAGCGGCGTCGCAAGCAGCCACTCTAGAAGAGCTGTGCGAGAAACTCGCCGCATTCGATGGCTGCAATCTAAAGTTCACGGCAAAAAACCTTTGCTTCGCCGACGGTGATCCTTCCTCCGACGTCATGTTTGTCGGGGAAGCACCCGGACGAGACGAAGACATGGAAGGCTTGCCCTTTGTTGGAAAGTCCGGGCAGCTTCTCAACCGCATGATCGAGGCGATCGGCCTCAAACGCGAAAATGTCTACATCGCCAATACCATCCCGTGGCGTCCGCCCGGCAATCGCACACCGACACCGCTGGAAACGGAACTTTGCAGACCTTTCATCGAAAGGCAGATCGAACTTGCCAGACCAAAAGTGCTTGTCGCGCTTGGCGGTCCTGCGGGCAAGGCGCTGACCGGTGCCACGGAAGGCATTTTGCGCCTGCGAGGCAATTGGAAGGTTCACCGCACCGCCTCCGGGCTCGAAATTCCTGTTATGCCGACACTGCATCCGGCCTATCTCTTGCGCACCTCTGCGCAAAAACGCTTCGCATGGCGCGATTTTCTGGCCGTGAAATTGAAGTTAGCCGAATTGACGGCTTGATATCGCGGTGGTTCACCGGTAGGGACGCGCCGCATTGTCACCAACATGCCGCAAATGTCACCTATGACGCCGCTTGCCAAACCGCCCCAAGGCGACAAGTAGCTTAAAAATCCATAGCCTTCTTGGAGTTCACCATGGCTGGACAGCTTCTGCCCATTGCCGCGTTGCTTGCAAGTACATTCCTGATGCTGCTTGCCGGTGGCCTTGCGGGAATTCTTCTGCCGTTGCGAGCCGGCATGGAAGGCTGGTCCACCACCACAATCGGCTGGATGGGCACAAGCTATTCATTGGCCTTCACCATCGGCTGTATCGTGGTGCCACATCTGGTGCGGCGCGTCGGGCATGTCCGCGTCTTTTCAGCCCTGCTGACCCTTTTGTCCATGGCGCTGCTTTTTCATGCGCTCATAGTCAGCCCGATGGCCTGGATGATATTTCGCGGCGTCGCAGGCTTTTCGCTGGCCGGAAGCTATATGATTATCGAAAGCTGGCTGAACGAACGCGTAACCAATGACTCTCGCGGCAAAATATTCTCGATCTATATGATCATCACCATGGTCGGGATTCTGTGCGGACAGTACATCCTGCCCTTCGGCAATACCATGACGCAAACGCTCTTCATCATTTGCGCCATCATCTACGCAAGCGCACTGCTTCCAACTGCACTTTCCAGCGCCCAGTCGCCCAATCCGCTGACGCAAGTCTCTCTCGATCTCAAAGGACTTTATCGCCGCTCTCCGGCGGCAGCCATCGGTTCGCTGATTGCGGGAATTGTCGCGGGCACATGGAACTTCCTCGCCGCCATTTACGGCGAGATGAACGGACTTTCGACCTTCGGTATCGCTACCATGCTCGCATGCGCCATGGTGGGCGGGGCCATTTTCCAATACCCGCTTGGCCGTGCCTCGGATTTCGTGGATCGCCGATTTGTCATGATGCTGGCAGGCGCAATAGGCTTTGCATTATCGCTGATGATGGTGCTGTTCCACCCCACATCTCCTTATGCACTTTATATCATGATGTTCCTGTTCGGCTCGGTGATCTATCCGATCTACAGCCTGAATGTCGCACATGCCAACGATTATGCCGATGCCAGCGAATTCGTGAAGATTTCCGGCGGGTTGCTGATTATCTATGGCGCGGGCAGTGTTATCGGCCCACTCATCTCAGGCCCGCTGATGGATGCGATGGGAGCCCCGGGCTTTTTCGTCACCATGGCGCTGTCCTACGCGATTTACGGTCTTCATGCCCTGTGGCGCATACGGCGCTTCGAACGGCCCGCAATCAGCGATCAGAAAACCGAGTTCAAGTTCCATACGCCGGACGGACAATCGACGCCCGAAACGATGCAGCTCGACCCGCGCGCGGAAGGCACGCCGGGACAGCCGCAATAGCCACCCGTTATTGTGCCTGCGGCGCGTTGACCTTATGGGGTTCTATCGAGAGTTTGTGCTCCCGATAGATGATGAAGCCGCCAGCGGCCATTACGATGATGCTCCCCATCAGCATTTCAAAAGTCGGCACATCGCCGAAAAGCAAAAAGCCGATCGCAAGGCCCAAAATCATTGACGTATATTCGAACGGTGCAATGGTGGACATGGGTGCGTGACGATAACACTCGGTCAGAAGAATCTGGCCGATGCCGCCAGCGAAGCCGGCCCCG
This sequence comes from Ochrobactrum sp. CM-21-5, assembly GCF_014253075.1. Classification (GTDB taxonomy): domain Bacteria; phylum Pseudomonadota; class Alphaproteobacteria; order Rhizobiales; family Rhizobiaceae; genus Brucella. The sequence continues at coordinate 1,064,829 of NZ_JACLZJ010000001.1, read as the reverse complement.
ACGAGCATGGCCATCTGGGGCCAGGTGGGCACCACCCAGCCGAAAGGCAAACTGACCAGCGCAATGACACTGGCCGATAGCGAGAAATAGATGACGATGGTTGCCGTGCGTTCGGTCTGCACCAGATGACGGACCAGCATCATGGCAACGGCAGACATGACGGCTGCGCCAAGCGCTGCCATTGCACCGATTGTCTCGTCATTGCCCACGCCGCCGCCCGAAAAAATGGTCAGACGCGGCCAGATGATAATCATCACACCGAAAAGCCCGATAAGGACAGCGCTCCAACGATAAAATCGTACGACTTCATGCAAAATGGCCGCTCCGAGAATAACGGTGATCAGCGGCGACGCATAGTTGATCGCAATAGCCTCCGGCAAAGGGAGCTTCGTCAGGGCGAAGAAGCTCATGGACATGGAACAAACGCCGACCAGTCCACGCCAAAAATGGCTGAAACCGTTTTGCGTGTAGAATATACCCGCAAGCTGCCCGCGCGAGGCCAGATATAGCAGAATGGCGAAGATCGCGAAGAAGGAACGGAAAAAAATCAACTGCCCGACAGGAACGCCTTCTGCCGCCTTGAGCAAGGTGGACATGGCGACAAAGACTGCAACGGAAGCGATTTTGAGACCGATGCCGAGCATCGGATTCGACTCAAGGTGGGAAGCCGCAACGGGCGCGCGCGTGGGGGCGTTCACGACGCTAATCCTTAAAACGACAGGCGTGAATCAGCCTGAAAACACTTAGTCTGCAAGCTTTTCTTATGCCTGTTTGTGGCGGAGTGCCAGTGGGGCGCAGGTTGGTTGTAAAAAATATTCGCGCACCGCACCTTGTTTTGATTTGCCTGCTTTCACGCATGTCCAGTGGCGCGCGGTATAAGTGAAAATTCTGCCGAGTGGTTTGTTGGAATAGCTTGTTTGTTTTCATGCATTATCCAACGCGCAATCGTTACGCAGTTTTGCTGGAAATGCTTTGGAAAGCCGGTTACGAATCTCCATCCCGAGTTTACAGAGAAGAGTATCGCGATGCGTACAGAAACCGGCCAGACATTCCGTCTCCAAGATTATCGTCCAACGCCTTACGCGATACCGGAAACGAAACTCGATTTCACACTGGAACCGGAAAAGACCATTGTCCGGGCTGAACTTGCGATCACCCGCCGCGCAAATACACCGGTTGGAACCCCGCTCGTACTGGACGGAGACGAACTGAAACTCGTTTCCATCAGCATCAATGGTCAGCAGCTTGCCAATAACAGCTATTCTGCAACGCCCGACCGGCTTGAAATCAGTGATTTGCCGGAAGACGAGCATTTCATGCTGGAGGTCGTCACGGAAATAAACCCGACGACAAATCGGCAGCTTTCCGGCCTGTACCGCTCCAGCGGCGTCTATTGCACCCAATGCGAAGCGGAAGGTTTTCGGCGTATCACCTATTTCTACGATCGACCTGATGTCCTGTCTGTCTATCACGTCCGTATCGAGGCGGATCGTCAATCGGCGCCGATCCTACTTGCCAATGGCAACCCGCTCGAAAGCGGCATAATCGAAGGTTCGGCAGACAGGCATTTTGCCGTTTGGCACGATCCGCACCCAAAGCCGTCCTATCTCTTCGCACTGGTCGCCGGTGCGCTGGGCGTCGTAAAAGATCATTTTACCACGCAATCGGGCCGTCCAGTCGATCTCGCCATCTATGTCGAGCATGGCAAGGAAGACCGGGCGTTTTACGCCATGGATGCGCTCAAGCGGTCCATGAAGTGGGATGAGGAGCGGTTCGGGCGTGAATACGATCTCGATGTCTTCAATATCGTCGCGGTTTCGGATTTCAACATGGGCGCGATGGAGAACAAAGGGCTGAACGTCTTTAATGACAAATATGTCCTGGCCGATCCGGAAACCGCAACCGATACCGATTATGCTGGCATCGAAGCGGTGATTGCGCATGAATATTTTCACAACTGGACGGGCAACCGCATCACCTGCCGCGACTGGTTCCAGCTCTGTCTCAAGGAAGGGCTGACCGTCTATCGCGATCACGAATTTTCTGCCGACCAGCGCTCGCGCCCGGTCAAGCGCATTGCCGAGGTAAAAATCCTCAAGGCGCAGCAATTCCCGGAGGATGCCGGACCGCTGTCGCACCCCGTACGCCCCCGAGAATATCGTGAGATCAATAATTTCTACACCGCGACGGTTTATGAAAAAGGCTCGGAAGTCGTGCGTATGATCCACACCATCATCGGACCGGATCTGTTTCGCAAAGGCATGGACCTTTACTTCGAGCGTCATGATGGCGATGCGGCAACCATTGAAGATTTTCTCAAAGTCTTTGCGGATGTGTCGGGCAAGGATTTTTCGCAGTTTGCGCTCTGGTACGATCAGGCTGGGACCCCGAGGGTCGAAGCCGACTTCAGCTATGATTCAACAAAGGCCGCTTTCACCATCGACCTGAAACAGTCGCTGCCGCCAACCCCCGGCCAGCAGGTCAAAAAGCCCATGTATATTCCGATCAAGTTTGGCCTGGTCGGACCCGATGGCAGCGATATGCAACCAAGCTCCGTCGAGGGCGGCGATGTCTATGGTAATGTTATACATTTGCACCACGCGTCCGAGAGCATCACATTCCATGGCATCACTGCGCGCCCTGTACCCTCGCTGCTGCGTGGTTTCTCCGCGCCAATCAACATTGCGTCCCCGCTGACAGCTGAGGATCGCACATTTCTGGCTCTGAACGATAATGATCCCGTGGCCCGCTGGCAGACCATGACAGGTATCTTCACGCAGGCACTGCTCGAGGGCGCCAAGCGCGTGCGCGGCGGTTACGCACCGGAAACCGATACAAAGATCGTCGAGCTTGCAGGCAGGGTTGCTTCTGACGAGACGCTCGACCCGGCCTTCCGCGCGCTCTGCCTTACATTACCAACCGAAAGCGATGTGGCGCGGGAGATGGGCGACAATGTCGATCCTGATGCGGTCCTTGCCAGCCGCAACCACCTTGTCGAAGCCATCGGCGGTGCCTATGCAACCGAATTTGCCGAACTTTATGACGCGCTGAAGCAGGAAGGCCCCTTCTCTCCAGCCGCTGAACCGGCGGGCAAACGTGCCCTGCGCAACGCGCTGCTCGACTATCTGAGCCGTCATGAATCAAGCCCGGCACGCGCCGCCCGGCAATTCTCCAATGCAGACAACATGACCGACAGGTTCGCGGCTCTGACAACTCTTGTACAGCGTTTTGGTGATACCGACGAAACTCGCGCGGCGCTATCAGCATTCGAACAGCGCTTCGGCAAGGATGGGCTGGTCATGGACAAATGGTTCAGCGTGCAAGCAACGCGCCCTGGCGAAAATACGCTCAAAGCGGTCGGCGATCTCGTCCAGCATCCGCTGTTTTCACTCGATAATCCGAACCGTGTGCGCTCGCTGATCGGCGCCTTTTCAGCGTCGAACCCCACCGGCTTCAACCGCAAGGACGGTGCCGGCTATAGGTTCTTCGCCGATACGATTCTTGCTATCGATCCAGAAAACCCCCAGCTCTCCGCGCGGCTTCTGACCGCCATGCGCTCCTGGCGCTCTCTGGAGGAAACACGACGTGAACATGCGCGGGCAGCGCTGGCCCGCATTTCCGGTGCAGGCAAGCTTTCAACCGATTTGCGCGACATCGTCGACCGCACGCTCACCTGATTCGCTGTTTGCTCATTTAGCACGAGTGATTCGCCTTGACCGGCCGCTTCATTGCGGTCGGCCAGCGCGACCCCATACCGGCAGGCGTCCATACGCGCAAGCTGTCAAAACAGATGGCTTTCGTGAGTCTTTTCATTGTGTTAGATGCACCGGCTGACAAACAGATTCTACTTAACGCTTTGAGATTCATGCAAAAAATGCGCCGCCCGGCAGACGTTTTTTACACGTCGTTAACGAATTCGCTGGACAGCACGAATCACTTTTGATTCATTGAATGCATTCGGGATTGGCGTATTCCGAGTTGCTTCACTCGTAAGAGAATTAAGAGGGGCCGAATATGGCGAGCACCGACGCGTATGGCGCGCCGGCGGGGACGCATTGCGAATCCGGGCGGAAAAGGAGGAAGGGCAAGCTCTCGGGCCATGTTAGCCTTCTCGCAGGTCCGGCTTATGGCAAGTTCGTCTCGATCGAGCCTGTTCTGCGCCGCCTCGTTCCCGCACTGATCATCATTTTTCTGGTCATACTTGGTGTGGCGCGCGTGTTCTCGATGCTGGCGTGGCGCGAAGATATCGAACAGCAGCACAAGGTTTCTCTTTCCGCTGCCACTGCCCATTTGGCGCAGACGGTCGAGCGCATTGCGAATGGAACGGAATCCGGTGCGCAGATTTCGGCCAGAGACCTCCGTGAAGCCATCACCGAGTTCCGCTCGCGCGGCCTCACCACTCCTGGCATGACCGTTGCCGTAATCGACGGTCAATCGAACGTGGTCGCAGCCTCCGGGCCTTCCGAGGATGTCGCGGACAAGCCGGTTGATACGATCTTGACCGAAGCACAGCCGCTCTTTCTGTTTTCCGAACGTGCAGGTGTTCTGAAAGTCATGCTGCAAGGGCAGCCCGCTTTTGGTGCACTTTCAAAACCGATGACCGCGCCCTATTCCATCATCGCCGTTGAACCGGAAAGTACGATTTTCGCCGAATGGCGGCGGGCGGTTTCGCTCAATATAACGCTTTTCGCGGGCACCACCGGCGTGATGTTCGCCATCCTCTACGCCTATTTCAGTCAGGCGGCGCGTGCACGGGAGGCAGACGACCTTTCCGGGCAGATCCAGCGCCGTATCGATCTGGCGTTAGGTCGCGGGCGCTGCGGCCTCTGGGACTGGGACATGGCGCGCGGACGCATCTACTGGTCGCGCTCGATGTATGAGATGTTGGGCTACGAAGCGCAGGACGCCGTGCTGCCTTTCGGCGATGTGGCCGCGATCATCAACCCGGAGGACGGCGATCTCTATTCCATCGCCGAACATGCGGCGGCGGGCGACATTTCCCATGTGGATCGCGTTTTCCGCATGCGCCACGCCGATGGTTCCTGGGTTTGGATGCGCGTTCGTGCAGAAATCGCCAGCGATGGCGATCTGCATCTGGTGGGCATTGCCTTCGACGTCAGTGAGCAACACCGCTTCGCACAGCAGACAGCGGAAGCCGATATGCGTATCCGTGAAGCAATCGAGAATATCTCGGAAGCCTTCATCTTGTGGGATTCGAACAATCGCCTCGTAATGGCGAATTCCAAATTCAGCGAATATGCCGGTTTGCCGGTCTGGACCCTGAAACCCGGTGTGCCGCGCAATGAGGTCGATGCCCATACACGTCCGTTCACTTTCGAGCGCCGCATGGCAAACGAGCACAATCGCGCGGGCGGACAGACGTTTGAGCGGCAATTGAGCGATGGGCGCTGGTTGCAGGTCAACGAGCGACGCACGCAGGACGGCGGCCTTGTCTCCATCGGCACCGACATTACCCAGCTCAAGCTGCATCAGGAACGTCTGGTAGACAGCGAACGCCGCTTGATGGCGACCATTCACGACCTGTCCATTGCGCGCAAGGGCGAACGTGACCGCGTGCGCGAACTTTCCGAACTTGCGCGCAAATACGGGCAGGAAAAGGAACGCGCCGAAGCCGCAAACCGCGCCAAGTCGGAATTCCTCGCCAATATGTCCCATGAGCTGCGTACGCCGCTCAATGCCATTATCGGTTTTTCAGAGATGATTCAGGCAGGTACTTTCGGGCCACTCGGTTCCGACCGTTACGAGGAATATATCAACGACATCCACACCAGCGGCAACTTCCTGCTCAACGTCATCAACGACATTCTCGACATGTCGAAGATCGAGGCTGGCCATTTCTCGCTCGACCGCGAACAGATCGATCTGTGCCCGCTCATCAATGAGACGGTGCGCATGATTTCGCTGCAAACGGATGAGAAGAATATCGCTGTCGATACGCGCATCGAAGATGCGATGCAACTGTATGCTGATCGGCGTGCCATCAAGCAGGTGCTTATCAACCTGCTCTCCAACGCGGTGAAATTCACCTCCTATGGCGGACAGATCACCGTGCGTGCCCGCAAGACGGGTGCCGCCTTATTCATGACCATTCAGGACACAGGCTGCGGCATTCCGAAATCGGCTATCAAGAAAATCGGCCAGCCCTTCGAGCAGGTAGAAAACCAGTTCACCAAAACCCATACGGGTTCCGGTCTTGGTCTCGCCATCACCCGCTCGCTGGCGGAGCTGCATGGCGGCTGGCTGCGCATTCGCTCCACAGAAGGCGTCGGAACCGTGGTTTCAGTATGCATCCCCGACCGCAAGCCCGGTCAGCTTACCAGGCACAACACAGAACCGCACGCAGCCTGATCCAGAGCGGTTGCTACTTCTGGAAACCGTGGTTATTGCACCAGTTTTTCGAAGCTCGAACGAACCGCAGTCGCCAATTCCGCCAGATGATGCTCCACGCGTTTGAAGTCAGGCATATCCGCCGAACGGCACAGAAGGTCGATCATGCCCGGAATGAATTCGTCGCGTCCGGCATCGCCGCCAAGGCAGAGACGGATTGTCTGAGTCAGATTCGTATAGAAGCGATGGGCCTCGACAAGACTATCAGTCAGAGCCGGTTCGGCGAAGGATGGGGCGAGCGCTGCCAATATCTCTTCCGTTGAAAGCGGGCGCGTTTTTTTTGTCAGCTTACCGGTCAGAACAGCGAACTGTGCAATAAATTCCAGATCAATGATCCCGCCCGGCTTCAACTTGAAATCCCAGTCGTCGCGCGGCGGCTTTTCCTGATAGATCAGATCGCGCATATCCCGCACATCCTTGGCGATCTTCGTCTGATCGCGCGGCGTGCCCAGAACCTCCTCGATTTCGCCGGAAATCTCGGAGATAAGCTCCTCGTCGCCATAAATGGGACGAGCGCGTGTCAGCGCCATATGCTCCCAGGTCCATGCATCGTTGCGCTGATATTTGCCGAAAGATTCCATATGCGTCGCGACCGGCCCCTTGTTCCCCGAGGGACGCAGCCGCATATCCACTTCATAAAGAATTCCCTCGGCCGTGGGCGCAGATAGCGCAGCAATCAAACGCTGCGTGAGGCGGATATAATATTGCGAAGGAGCGAGCGGTTTTTCGCCGTCGGACTCTTCCGCATCCTTGTCATGATCGTAAAGCAGGATCAGGTCCACGTCGGAACCAGCAGTCAATTCGCGACTGCCGAGCTTGCCCATGGCGAGCAACGCGACTTTCGCACCTTTCACTTTGCCGTGGCGGCGCTGGAGTTCTGTTTCGACTGCCTCGAACGCTTTACCGACCATCAGTTCGGCAAGATCGGAAAAAGCCCGACCTGCCCGAACGCCATCGATGGCGCTGGTCAGAAGGCGTATGCCGATCAGGAACCGGTGCTCGGCAGCGAAAATGCGCAGCCGGTCCAGAATCTCCTCATAATCCGTTGCCACCCCCAGAAAGACCCTGAGCCGTTCTTCGAGATAGACGCGGGTCGGCATTTCGGAAAAAATAGCTGGATCGAGCAACCCGTCGAAGACGTGGGGATTGCGAGTGATAATTTCGGCCAGCCGCGGCGCGGCGCTCATAATCATCACAAGAAGGTTCAAAAGGCGCGGATTGGATTGCAGCAGGCTGAAAAGCTGAATCCCGGCAGGCAACCCCTGAAGAAACCCGTCGAAGCGCAAAAGCGATTCGTCCGCTCGCTTTGTTTCCGCGAAGGCTTGCAAAAGTGCGGGAGTGAGTTCGGTCAGCCGTTCACGCGCTTCCGCCGACTGGGTGGCGCGATAACGGCCAAAATGCCAGGTGCGGATGACCCGGCAAATATCGCTGGGTCGCTCGTAACCCATGGCGGACAGTGTTTCCAGCGTGCCCGGATCGTCGACATCGCCAGTGAAGACCAGATTTCCACTGGCCGTACCCAGCTCCGGCGCCTGTTCGAACAAGGCGGCATAGTGCTTTTCGACCACTTTGAGCGCCGACAGGAAGACATCGGAAAACTGCGCCGGATCGGCAAATCCCATCATATGGGCGATACGGGCGAAGCCTTCGCCGTCTTCGGGCAGGATATGCGTCTGCTCGTCCGCAACCATCTGGATACGGTGTTCCACATCACGCAGGAAATAGTATTCCCCGGCAAGCGCATCACGGGCCTTCTCGGTGATCCAGCCGCGTTCAGCGAGCTTCGCCAGCATTGGCACTGTTTGATTACCACGCAGTTCAGGGAAACGCCCTCCGGCGATCAGTTGCTGCGTCTGGACAAAGAATTCAATCTCACGAATGCCGCCACGTCCAAGCTTCACATTGTGACCGCGCACGGCAATATCGCCATGCCCCTTATGAGCGTGGATCTGACGCTTGATCGAATGTACATCAGCGATGGCGGCGTAATCCAGATACTTACGCCAGACATAGGGAGCCAGTTCCGCCAGCACCTGCATGCCGGAAGCGCGATCACCCGCCACGGGCCGCGCCTTTATCATCGCCGCGCGTTCCCAGTTCTGGCCCCGCCCTTCATAATAGCGGAGAGCCGCACCGACAGGAATGGCAAGCGGCGTAGACCCCGGGTCGGGTCGCAGGCGCAGATCGACACGGAAGACATAACCATCCGCCGTGCGATCCTGCAAAATGCGTACCAGACGCCGCGTCAAGCGCGAGAATGTATCGACGCACTCATAAGGATCGCCGATGGCCGGCTTCGTTTCATCAACGAAGACGATGAGATCGATGTCGGAGGAATAATTCAGCTCGTGCGCACCGAACTTGCCCATGCCAAGCACGATCCAGCCGCAGTCCTTGTCCGGATTGTCACGATCCGGCAGCGTGATCTTTCCGGCAGCATCAGCATCCCGGAGGAGAAAGCGAACTGCCGCACCGGTGCAGGCTTCGGCAAGATCGGTAAGCCAGCCTGTTGTCTTTTCTGCGTCAAAGACGCGCGCGAGATCGCAAAGCGCGACCAGCACATGCGCCTCGCGCTTCAAGTGACGCAGGCCCGTCATCAGCGACGCTTCCGTAGCGCCCTCCTCCGATCCGCAAACGGCAATCCCGGCCAGAATATCGGCCAGTCCTTTTTCCGGTGCTTGAGCGACAATGCGGTCCAGAATGCGCGGGTGGCGGATGAGCGCTTCACGGATGAACGGAGAAAGGTCCAGTACAGCGGAGAGAAAATCCGCCGCTTTTCCGTCACGCAAAAGCGCGGTCACAGCGTTAAGATCATCCTCTTCCGCCCGTGCTTCAAGATCAGCGAAAAAAGACTTCGCTCTTTCAGGATCAAGCGGTTTCAGCGCGGAGATTTTTCTATCGAAAAACAATGTCTTCGCATCGCCAGCCACCATGATCCCCTCATATGCAATCAGAGCATTACCGGCAAAGTGCGCAGCAGTTGCGTCGGATAATGCGACAAAACAAAGATTTAGAGCGATTCCGGTTCTGACGGAACTGTCGGAACCGCTCTATCTACCTTTACGAGGCCTCGCCGTGCGGCAGCGGAAATTCCAGAACGGCCCTCAGCCCCGGATCATTGCCTTCAAGGCGAAGCGCGCCACCGTGCAACTTCATTACTGCCTTGGCAAGACTTAAACCCAAACCTGAACCAGGCTGCGTGCGACTTTCTTCAAGGCGTACGAAACGCTCTGTCGCCTGCTCACGCTGGTCTTCCGGTATGCCTGGCCCGTTATCGGCAACGACGATCCTTACCCATTGCTGGTCCCGTTCCATGGAAAGCGTCACTGTAGCCGTACGCCCTTCCCCGCCCGCGTATTTGATCGCATTATCCACCAGGTTCGAAACAGTCTGACCGACAAGCTCGCGATTAATGCGCAAGGCAACGTCATCCAGCGCCGCGAGCGTCAGAGCAACACCGGCATCTTCTGCGACCGGCTCATACATCTCGGCCACATCATGCACAATCGGAGCAACCGGCATTTCTTCGAGGCTTTCGGAAGAATAGCCAGCCTCCAGCCGCGAAATCATGAGGATAGCGTTGAAGGTCCGGATCAACTGGTCCGACTCGCCAATAATATCCTCCAGCGCTGTGCGATATTCCGCCCCGGCCTTCTTGCCCGAAAGCGCTTCCTCGGCGCGATTGCGCAGCCGCGTCAGCGGTGTCTTGAGGTCATGCGCAATATTGTCGGAGACCTGCTTGAGCCCTTCATTCAGCTCCAGGATACGCCCGAGCATGACGTTGAGATTGCCGGACAGTCGGTCGAACTCGTCGCCTGAGCCATTTACGGGAAGTCTGCCGGTCAGATCGCCATCCATGATGCGCTGCGATGCACGCGAAACATCATCGATACGCTTCAGCGCGCGCCGTCCGACAAAAAACCAGATCAGTAAAGCGCCAACGCCCATTATGCCGAGAGCCAGCATCAGCGAACGGCGAATAATGTCGCGAAAGCGTTCCGGTTCGCCGAGATCGCGCCCGACCATCAAACGCATGCCATTCGGCAGGGCGATCACCACAGCGATCGCACGGTGCTCGGTTTCGGCCCCCTGATCCCCATAGCGGCGATAATTGAAGGCGCGCTCTATAACTCCATCCGTATCCAGCACGCCCGGCTCTACACTTTCAACATTGCCCGCAAGGATACGCCCCGTCGGATCGGCCACGAGGTAAAGATAGGCGCCGGGCTGGCGCGAACGATAACCGATGGTGCGAACAAGTTGAGGAATACCGCCGCGCGCATAGCTTTTGCCGATGCTCGCGACTTCTTCGCCGAGCGCCTGCTGCGTCTGGCCGGTCAGGATGGAAGCGGAAAGATTGGTCATATAAAAGACCAAGGCCACGGCACCAACTGCGAAAAGCAGAAGATAAAGCGCCGAAAGGCGCGCCGCCGTCGTGCGCATGAGCGCGGCGAAACGGTTCATCATTCCACCTTGCCAGCGGCCGAAGCCTGCTTGCCGCGCCCCGCTTTCAGCATGTAGCCAGCACCGCGCACCGTATGCAGCAACGGACCGTCAAATCCTTTTTCGATCTTGGAGCGCAGACGCGAGATGTGCACATCGATCACATTCGTCTGCGGATCGAAATGATAATCCCATACGTTCTCCAGAAGCATCGTACGCGTGACAACCTGTCCGGCATGGCGCATCAGATATTCAAGCAGGCGAAACTCGCGCGGCTGGAGCGTGATGTCGACATCCTGACGACGTGCGGTATGCGCCAGACGATCAAGCTCCAGATCGCCAACACGATATATCGTGTCCGCTTCACGCGGGCTGGAGCGGCGCTGGAGCACTTCCACACGGGCCAGCAGTTCAGAAAAGGCATAAGGTTTTGTGAGATAATCATCGCCACCAGCGCGCAAGCCCGTCACCCGATCATCCACTTCGCCAAGCGCGGAAAGGATGAGAACCGGCGTTTCCTTGCCTTTGGCACGCAGCGCCGCCACAACGGAAAGACCGTCACGCTTCGGCAGCATGCGGTCCACCACCAGCACATCATAATTGCCATTTTCGGCCAGCGCATAGCCGGTCTCTCCATCGCCGGCAATGTCGGCAGAGTGCCCGGCTTCGGCAAAGGCCTTTTCCAGATAGCGGGCCGCTTCGCGGTCGTCTTCGATAACGAGAATCTTCATGGCGCTACTATAAACTGGATGCGAGGTTATAGCATTGTGCAGTCGAATGAAAACATTTGACGCCGCACAAATGCGGTGAAAACAAACAGTTAGAACATCTCTTGCCAAAACGGGAGCAGTTTTGAGAGCATTCTGTTGGATGAAGCGATACCAGGCAGTCACCCACCTGGCATCGATTTTTCAACAATGTTCCAGGTCGCCTGTCATCAGCCTTGATCGATCGGCAGAGCCACGAAGCGGCTTTGGTCATTGCTCTGCAGCTGAAGCAACACGGCCTTGCGACCCGACTTCGCGGCTTCTTCGATAGCCTTGTTGATGTCGCTGCCCGACTTAACCGTCTGGTTGTTGACACTTACGATCACATCACCGGAGCGAATACCGCGATCGGCAGCGTCGCTGTTCGGATCGACATCGGTTACGACAACACCGGCGTCATCTTCCGAAGGCGTTACGGTCAGGCCGTAGGAGTCGAGCGATTCACCCTGCTGGCTACCATTGTCACCGGACGGCGCGCTGGTCTTGCCCAAGTCGCCTGGCATAGCCTCGATGGTCACATTGATCTCTTCGGCCTTGTTTTTGCGCCAGACTGTCAGAGTAGCCTTTTCGCCCGGAACGATATTGGCAACCTTGCGAGCAAGATCACGCGGATCCTGCACCGGCTCGCCGTTCACAGCGGTGATCACATCTCCAGCCTGAACACCGGCTTTGGCTGCGGGGCCGTCTTTTTGCGGCGAGGCAACGATTGCGCCCTTTTCCTCGGCCAGGCCGAGCGAAGCGGCTATGTCCTTGGTCACCGGTTGGATTTGCACACCGATCCAGCCGCGCTCGACCGAACCTTTCTTGATGAGCTGATCCACAACCTGCTTGGCGGTGGATGACGGAATAGCGAACGCAATGCCGACGCTACCGCCCGACGGCGAGAAGATGGCGGTATTGATACCGATCACCTGACCGGAAAGGTTGAAAGCCGGACCACCGGAATTGCCCTTGTTTACAGCCGCATCAATCTGGATGAAATCATCGTACGGGCCCGCACCAATGTCACGGCCGCGTGCTGAAACGATACCCGAAGTCACCGTCCCGCCAAGGCCAAACGGATTGCCAACGGCAACCACCCAGTCGCCAATGCGGATTTTACTGTCATCGCCGAAGCTCACATAAGTGAATTTCTTCTTGGGATCATTCACCTTCAGCACAGCGAGATCGGTGCGCGGATCAGTTCCGATCAGCTTGGCATTGAGTTCGGTGCCGTCATCCATGACAACGCTGTAGGCATCGCCGTCAGAAACGACGTGGTTGTTGGTCACGACATAACCATCTTCAGAAATGAAGAAACCGGACCCCTGAGCGATCGGGCGCTCATGCCCCGGGCGAGCCGGGCGTTTGCCACGGCGCTCGGGGCGAGCGTCGCCACGCGGATCCATGCCGAAATCGCGGAAGAACCGCTTCAAAGGATGATTGTCAGGCAACTGATCGAAACCGGGAGGCGCTGCGAACTGACCACCGCGATCCGCCGTTTCCTTCACGTCGCTCTTTACGCGAACGCTAACGACTGCCGGACGAACTTTTTCGACCAGATCAGCAAATCCTGCCTGCTGGGGTGCCGTCACCTGCACCGCGTCGGCACGGGCGTCGTTCAGAACACCGAGCGGCCCCGTCGCAACGAATGCACCTGCAAGCGCGGCAGAAAGCGCAACGGCGGCAACGCCTTTGCGGTAATTGGAAATCCTGACTCTGGACATGTATTTCTCCTTGCGAACAGCACTCCGGACCACTTGGGAACCTGGCCCTGAAAAACGTTATAGGGCGCAAGATAACCAGAGCTACCTTACCGCGCAGTTTCCGCAAGATGAAAGTTTCGTAAGGTTTCGACCGGAAATCGGGCTGCTGTCCGGCTTACTTGCCGTCAAGAAGCCGGGACAGTTCAGCCTTTTCACTCTCAGAAAGCGGTGGCGCTGTTTCGCCAACCCGCCTGCGCCCACGAAATGCGAAGACCAGAGCGACTGCGCCGATTACAAGGACAATCACCGGAAAGCCCCAAAGGAGAAATGTGTGCGCGCTGAAACGCGGCTTCAAAAGAACGAATTCGCCATAGCGATCGACAACGAAATCCATCACCTGTGCGTCGGTGTCGCCAAATTTCAGGCGGTCGCGCACCAGCATGCGAAGATCACGTGCAAGCTCGGCATTCGAATCGTCAATCGATTCGTTCTGGCAAACCATGCAGCGCAGTTCCGCGGATATTTCGCGGGCGCGCTTTTCGAGCTCCGGATCGGAAAGGACTTCATCCGGGTTGACGGCCAAAGCCGCCGTACCTTGAAATGCGAGGGTCGCGCCCAGCAGGAGACCGATAAAAAAAATGCGTTTTATCATGCCCGGGCCTCCGCCACTTTTGGCGTCGGCTTGCGGCTCCTCGACGGCGCCCCCACACGCAGGCGGCGATCAGCCAGCGAGAACAAGCCGCCGATCATCATAACAAGTGCACCGTACCAGATGAGCGTCACATGCGGCTTCCACCAGATGCGCACGACGACGGATCCGTCGCCCGGCTCGTCGCCCAGCGCAACGTAGACCTGACTGAACCAGAGCGTCTTGATGCCGGATTCAGTCGTTGGCATCTGACGCGCGGGGAAGAAGCGCTTCGATGGTTCAATCACTCCCAGATCGCGCATTGCTGAATCGAGCAGTGTAAAGCTGCCCCGATTTTCGGTGAAATTGGAACCCGTAAGTGGACGCAGCCCCTCAAAACGCAGCGTGTAGTCCTGAACTTGGGCGGTTTCGCCCGGCCGCATTATCAACACGTTTTCCGTGCCGAAAGTCGTGACGCTGACGATCCCCAGCAGGGTTACTCCCAGACCAATATGCGCCAGCGCGGTTCCAAAAACTGAACGCGGTAGTCCCTTAAAGCGTGCAAAGGCCTTCGCAGCCGAAACCTTGCCGATACCGGCTTTCAGAACAAGGTCCGTCAGGCTCCCGAAAATAAGCCACGCTGCAAGTCCGATGCCGCACGCGGCAAGGAGCGCCTGTGCGGAGGTGTTCCAGATCACGATACCGGCGGCAATGAGCGACAAGGCAAAAGCCGTCATCAGTCGTTGTGCGACAGCGTAGAGATCACCACGCTTCCATGCGAGCAGCGGTCCGAACGGAACCGCAAGGAGCAGCGGCACCATGAGCGGACCGAACGTCATGTTGAAGAACGGGGCTCCAACAGAAATCTTGTCACCCGTCATGACTTCCAGAAGTAGCGGATAAAGCGTGCCGATCAGGACAGTGGCGGCAGCAGTCGTCAGGAACAGATTGTTGAAGACCAGCGCGCCTTCGCGCGAAATCGGATGGAAGATTCCACCTGCCGTCAGACTTTGCACCCGAAGTGCAAAAAGCGAGAGGGAACCGCCGATGAAAATGGCGAGGATTGCCAGAATGAAGAGACCCCGCCCCGGATCCGTGGCGAAGCTATGGACGGACGTGAGCACGCCCGAACGCACGAGGAATGTGCCAAGCAGCGACAGCGAGAATGTGAGTATGGCGAGCAGCACCGTCCAGATTTTGAGCGCCGATCGCTTTTCCATGACAAGTGCGGAATGAAGCAGCGCAGTGCCGACCAGCCACGGCATGAAGGACGCGTTTTCAACCGGATCCCAGAACCACCAGCCGCCCCAGCCAAGTTCGTAATAGGCCCAATAGGAGCCCATCGCGATACCGCCGGTGAGAAACAGCCAGGCAACCAGTGCCCATGGGCGCACCCAGCGCGCCCAGGCTGCGTCGATACGCCCTTCGATAAGCGCCGCCACGGCGAATGAGAAGCATACGGAAAAACCGACATAGCCGAGATAAAGCAGCGGCGGGTGGATCGCCAGACCTATGTCCTGAAGGATCGGATTGAGATCTCCGCCCTCCATCGGAGCCGGGACAATCCGCGTGAACGGATTGGATGTAAAGATGATGAAAGCGAGAAATGCCGTGCTGATCCAGCCCTGTACTGCCAGAACATTGGCACGCAATGTTTCAGGCAGATTGCCGGAAAAGGCTGCCACCAACGCGCTGAAGAAGGTGAGAATGAACACCCACAGCAGCATCGAGCCTTCATGGTTGCCCCAAACGCCGGTAATCTTATAGAGAAGCGGCTTTTGCGAATGCGAGTTTTCGACCACATTCAAAAGCGAAAAATCGGAAACAACATAGGCGTGGACGAGCACAGCCGACGACAGGACGATCAGAGCAAAAACCCCCAGCGCTGTCGGTACAGCCACCGACATGAGCTGCGTATCCCTGCGATGCGCACCGACCACCGGGATGATCGACTGAACGACCGACAGCGCCAACGCCAGCACCAGCGCGAAATGGCCGATCTCGACACTCATATACAGTCTCCGGATCCGATTATTTGCCTTCCCATACGCCCTTTTCCTTCAAGCTGTCGGCAAGGTCTTTGGGAACGTAATTTTCGTCATGCTTGGCCAGCACATTATCGGCGCGGAATATACCATCCGATCCAAAACGTCCTTCAGCTACCACACCCTGCCCTTCGCGGAACAGATCCGGCACGATGCCTTCGAAGACCACGTTCACGGTCTTGATCGTATCCGTAACCGTGAAGCGCAATTCGCTGCCCTCACGCCTGACCGAACCTTCTTCCACAAGCCCGCCAAGACGGAAGCGCGATCCGGACGCCATATCCTGTTCGGTCAGATCAGCAGGCGTACGGAAAAAACGGATATCCTGGCTGAAAGCCATCAGCATCAGGCCAACAGCCACCGCGAGAACGGCCAAAGCGCCGCCGATCAGGATCAGGCGCTTGCGTTTACGCTGGCTCACCGTGCGGGAAAAACTGCCGACAGGCCTTGGGTTGCGTCCATTTTCGTCTACGGTCGCGCTCATTTTTGTGCGTTCCCTGCCTCTAGTCCAAGTCCGGCGGCAAAACTCTGGAGCTGCGACCGGCTTTCGCCCTCAAGGGCCGTCATGCCGCGGTCAAGCGCATCAAGTGCTGCCTCGCGGCGGTTAAGGATCATATAGGAGCGGACAAGGCGCTTCCAGCCTTCGATATCCCCGCCATTCTGGCGAAGACTTTCATCGAGACGTTGAACCATACCCTCGACCATGGCCTGACGATCTTCGGGGCTCAGCGAGGACGCCGCCTCCACGTCATCCGTGGTCGGCCCCTTTGGCTTCTGCGCGCCGCTGGCGGCATCCCGGAGGCGCTTTATCGTCTGTTCAACCTGTGCCCGCCATGATGCGTCGGCTGGCGCTTTGTCGAGGAACGACTGGAGCCGGTTTGCCGCAGCGTCCGGACGCCCATCCTGCATCTCGCCTTGCGCAAGATAATATTGCGGACGCAGATCGTTCGGATCAAGTTCAGCCGCCTTGTTGAAAAGCCCCTCAGCTTCCGCCGTGATCGTGCCCCCAGCCAGCTGTGCCAGGCTTTCACCAAGTCCGAGAACACGAAGAAGATTCTCACCGTCAAGACGAATTGCCGAGCGATAGGCATTTACCGCATCCGCCCCGCGCCCAAGCCGCAAATAGATCGGAGCCAGAACATCCCAACCACGCACATCGTTCGGATTTTGCGCCAGATGCGTTTCGGCGCGCGCCACAAGCTCATCAACGGAGCCACGCTCCGGATTGGCAGAAAGCCGGGCGGAAAGCGGCATGGAAGGCACATCGGGAGCACCGAAAAGCGGATAGACACCCCACGCAATCAGCGGCACGGCAAGAACCGCGACAAAAGCAAGGATCCTACCCGAGCGCGCCTGCGCCGTGTTGCCGTCCGACCCTTTTGCGGCTTTCTCGGCGTTCAATATGCGACGGGAAATTTCCACGCGCGCCTGTTCAGCGCTTTGCGCATCAATCATGCCGCGCGCGACATCGGTTTCGACCTCTCGCAACTGATCGCGGTAGACCTCAAGATCATTTTTTTCGGCAGGCAAGAATGCTTGCTTGCGCCTCGTCAGAGGCAACAAAACAGCCAGCGTGGCTGCGACTGTCAATAATGCTGCAATCAACCAGAATCCCATGGCTACGACTTAAGCGCTGCCACGGGAAAAACCAACATCAACCTGCCGCAAGTCATC
Organism: Ochrobactrum sp. CM-21-5; assembly: GCF_014253075.1. GTDB lineage: Bacteria > Pseudomonadota > Alphaproteobacteria > Rhizobiales > Rhizobiaceae > Brucella. The sequence goes on along the minus strand of NZ_JACLZJ010000001.1, from coordinate 1,047,179 downwards.
GCCTAGGGCAATTCGCCGCAAATGCTGGCTGAGGTTTAGTTGCCGCTGTCGATGCGGCTCCACTTTTGGGAGACAGAATTTTTGATTTACGCATGTCTTTTATCCCAAAACCGGTCCCCCACTTTTGGGAGACATGCTTTATGTCAGCGGTGTCCAGCTGCCATCCGGGTTGCGGCAGGCTGTACCGCGCGCCGTCTGTGGTGCATCCCCGATTGTGTAGGTGTGTGTATATTGACGGCAGTTCTGCGACCCGACCTGATAGGGCTGTGCTGCCATCACATCGCCGGAGGCCGAACCGCTGCCGCGCCATGAAACGATCTTTCCTGCCGGTGAATATTCAAGCGCGCGATATTCCGCCTCCAGCGCCTTCTGACGGTCTTCCGCACCAAGCTGACTTGCCGAGCTACCCAGCAAGCCGTTGCCGAGCGGCGTGAGCAGGCTAGTCTGAGGCTTCTGCGCCGACGATCCGCCCCAAAGCCCCCCTTTGCCACCACCCGTCGTGCCACAAGCAGACAAGGCGAACATGACCGAAGCAACCACAACAGGTGTAGAAAACCTGGATACCAACATCATAACAAACCGGCCTTCATCAATAATCAGCACGCATACAGTCGCATTATGCGCCTATTTAAACTTAATCTTCCAGTGTGGTTTCAGATTAGAAATTCGTTCGAGGCCCCGTTCCAAATCGGCCCGTATCCCGGACGTTACACACTATCCCGCTTTCGACCAAAAACAACCGTCAATCTTCCGTAAGCGGCAGCACCACGGACACGCTCAGGCCACCCAGAGAGCTTCTTCCGAGACTGAGGCTCCCGCCATATTCGCGAATGGTATCTTGAACGATTGCAAGACCGAGCCCTGTCCCTGGCTTGGTCTCGTCTACCCGGCTACCGCGCTTGAGCGCTTCCGCGATTTTATCGGCAGGAACCCCAGGTCCGTCATCTTCTATCAGAATCTCAAATTCACGCGGCTTTTCCGATTTGGGAAGCAAACTCATGGAGATGCGCTTGCGGCTCCATTTACCGGCATTTTCCAGAAGATTTCCGACGACTTCTTCCAGATCCTCCCGCTCTCCGGCGAAGACGGCATCGCGCAATATATTCTTGAACGTGATTTTGACGGACGGATTGAGCTTCGCGGTAACCCGATGCATACGCTCCAGAACAGGTGTAACCGGCGTGCGAAATACAACACTGTCGCGCTGGGCTGCAATGCGCGCGCGCTGCAGATAATGCTGAATCTGCAACTGCATCGCTTCACTTTGCTCCTGTACAATGCGTCCATGGGCACCCCCCATCGCGCGGGCTTCATTCACAAGAACGGAAAGCGGCGTTTTAAGTGAATGGGCGAGATTGCCAACCTGGGTACGGGACCGCTCCATGATACGGCGGTTGTTTTCGATCAGCGCATTCATTTCGTGGGCAAGCGGAGCGATTTCGAGCGGCAGCGATGCGTCGAGCCTGGACGAGCGGCCCTCACGGATATCCGTCAGTGCCAATCGCACCTTGTCCAACGGGCGCAGGCCAAACAAAATGACGGCGGCATTGATAAGGATACTGCCGATACCGAATATTGCCAGATAGATCGCAAGCTGGGTTCTGAAATTGGATACTTCCTTTTCCACCTCACTCAGATTGCCCATGACGCGAAAACGGGCGACGCGGTTTTCATTGTCCAGCACAACTTCGGTTTCAACGATGTAAAGTTCTTCACCATTGAGCCCCGGCAGGGTGTAACTACGCATGAAGGAGCTGTCGAAAGGCACCTGCGTCACCGGCATTTCCGGCACGATGCGTCCGAGAAGCGACGGCGATTGCAGCCTTCCCGCAAGGTTGGGCGTAACCGGATCGACCGACCAGTACCAACCGGATAGCGGGCTGGAATAGCGAAGCTCGCCGAGTTCCGGGCGCCCCTGAAACGTGCCGTCGCCAGAAATACTGACCGCGCCGACCAGGCTGAAAAGATGGGCAGTCAGAAGACGCTCAAAATTGTTGCGCGCCGCATCACCATAGAGCGAGCCGATAAGCGTGGCCACAACCACCAGCGCCAGAATGACCCAGAGCGTCGAAAGGGTAACGACGCGGACTGCAAGAGAACGCAGAGGAGGAAAGACACGAAGAAGCTTCAGCTTTCGTTCCCTTTCGTTGCGTCCGCATCATCCGATCGCATGCGATACCCCATGCCGCGCACGGTTTCGATCAGATCCACACCCATCTTCTTACGCAAACGTCCGACGAAAACCTCAATCGTATTGGAGTCGCGATCAAAATCCTGATCGTAAAGATGCTCAACCAGTTCCGTCCGCGAAACGACCTCGTCCATATGGTGCATCAGATAGGACAGCAGACGATATTCATGCGACGTGAGCTTGAGCGGAATCCCATCAACGCTGGCTTTGGACGTCTTGGTATCGAGATGCAGCGGGCCGCAGGCAAGCTCCGACGAGGCATGGCCCGCCGCGCGACGGATGAGTGCGCGCAGACGCGCCAGCACTTCCTCGATATGGAAAGGTTTTGCGACATAATCATCGGCGCCCGCATCAATGCCGGCAACCTTGTCGCTCCAGCGGTCGCGCGCTGTTAGCATAAGGACCGGCATGGTGCGACCGCTACGACGCCAGCGCTCGACCACACTGATGCCATCCATATGCGGCAGGCCGATATCGAGGACGACCGCATCATAAGGTTCGGTATCTCCGAGAAAATGTCCCTCTTCGCCATCGTGGGCGCTATCGACGACATAACCAGCGGCGACCATCGCATCCGAAAGCTGCCGGTTCAAATCCTTGTCGTCCTCAACAATCAGGATACGCAAGCGGACTGTCTCCCCTCAATCGGATGCCGCGGCACAATAAATGCCCCTATTATTGTGCGGGAACAGCCACTTCGACGCGGCGGGGACGCTCGCCATCGCGGCCAGGCACCAGTACCACGACCACACACATCGGGCGACCGTTTTGCGTTGTCGGCGTGGCCTTGGCAAGCTGACCGCCCTGCGAGGCGGCCACTTTCTCACCCACCGCAGCGCAGTCCCCGGCGACAGTCACAAGTGAACTAAATTTCTGCGGCACAGCAATCGGCAGGGCACCGGCACTAGCCGGCAGCAGGCCGACACCAGCGGCAAGAAGCGCGAAAACTTTGAGAGCAGAGTTCTGTTTCATCATGCTGCCTTATATAGCGCCCGGCAGCTGAACGATGCATGAACAGCACATCCCTGTTCCAGGCTCAAAGGATATTTTAGGAGAGCGGCTCCGGCCATGACGGAGTCATCAGAGCCGCTCTACGATATTGTTCGTACTAGCTATCACGCTTTGTAAAATTATGAAATGCGTGAAGTTGCCCCGATACGGCCAAATACTGCAATAATTCCAGCGATAGCCGTCGCCAGTTGCAGCAGAACGTCCGCTAGCGCGCCCTGATCGATTGTATCCGTCACCCAACCGAGAGCGCCGGCAAGCGACAGAAAGAGTGCTACCAGTCCAGCCCAGACGGTGCGTGAAAAATACCATGGCTTGTCTGTAATCATAGGTTTTATCTCCTGAATTTACAGCCCGTGTACAACATTGAGAACCGCGAAATCTCCCGGTCCCGTCTTTGCCCCGATCATGGCAACACGAAGCTGGAACGGATTCGCGCCCACATCGCCCTGCCGCTGGACGCCGAAATAGAGCCATGACGGCTCGATCACCCTTTGACTCCGGACCAGTTGCCCTCCTTTCCAGACCTCCAGCCGATAAGCCTCCAGCTCCTCACCGAGCGGTATGTCTTCACCAAGCCAGCTATCCGCATCGATGCGGCCCCGCCTGATCCAGCTGAACAAAAGGTCACCGTTTCGAGACGCGGCCAGTTTCAGATGAACGGGGCTGAGCGGCCTTAAAGCCCGCAAACCGCCATCCATGCGCACGGTATCGAAATATTCATCCGCAAGAGCCTTGCCCGCCGCGCCGATGCGCCAGTTGAGTTCCAAACCGAGTTCCGATGATTGAAGCCCGACACCCGTCACGGCCTCGTTCAACAGAACGAAAGACGTCTCCACCGGCTTTAAGGTCATGGCGGCGGTGTCCGTACCGAGCTGCCCACGCAGCAACCGGCTCAGCCGCCAGCGGTTCAATCCCACCTCCTCCGCGTCGAGAAACTGGAAGATCTCCCACTCTCCCTGCGGCGATTGTAACAGGCCGCTATTGGCCCCATTCAGAATTTGCGCCAGCGGTCGCGACTGGAGTTCGCCTGAATACAGAACCACATCGACATACTGGCCCTCAATCAGCCGCCCGCCCGGCGCCCCATTCAATGGCGCAACCAGTTCGCCCATCACGGCGCGGTCTCCAACCATCTTGCGTTCGGAAAAGCCGTCATCCGAAGGAGAGGCATAGACCGCCGCACCACGCCACGGCCTGGCGTGGCAGGCAATGCGGAGTTGCTCGGCGGGAACCTCTGCGCCTGGCCACAGCGGCAGGTCGATCAGATGAAAGACCGGCTTCATGTCCAGTGCCAGGCCGCCGGGCGGACGCTGCGGCGTCTTATCCCGATCCGCAAAGACAACATTGGGGGCGAGTGCCGCCGCCTTTACGGCTCGCGTGGCTCCGTCATCCAGTGCGGTCACGACATAATCGCGTTCGCCGTCCAGAACGTCGAGACGGACGCGGTCGCCGACGTGAATTGCCGCGGATGACCACGGCAAAGCGAAACTCGCAGTCCGCCGTTCCGCATGGCGACGCGCCATCCAGCTTTCAGCCAGTGCCGTCGCCTGTCCCGTTTCCATGGAACCGGACAGGCTGAGGCTCTCGGTGCCATGTCCTGCAACGCGCCGGGCCGAAGCACCGGCAATCTGAAAGTCGCGCAACGGATCATTGCAGTAAAACTCGGCCACGGCTGGCAGGTCGCCTGCGTCTTCCAGTTCCGTCGTCAGCGCTTCGCCGTCATCGGGCAGCACCAGCGTATCGCCGATGGCGAGCGTGGGGGCCGCACGCGCAATGCTCCTGAACACGAACCGACCCGCTTGTTCGAAACCATGCACGCCGAAAATATTCAACAGCGGCTCCAGAATACCGCGAGCCGTTGACGGCTCCGATATGACGAAACCAGCCAGATGACCGTCAGCCCCGCTGCAATCGGCATCGGGCAGACCGAAATCGGCAAGAATGGCGGCGATCAGTTCATCCAGCGCAACACCGCTGATACGACCGTTAAGCCAGTGCCCGAGACGCCAGTTGGCCGTGTCGCCCCAGACATCTGCGCAAAGCGGGAACTCTGGAAATGGCCGTGTGTCCCATGCCCAAAGATAGATCCGCTCGCTGTCCAGCATCGGCCCGCCATAGACTGGCGAAACCGGGTTTGCAGTTCCGCCCGATTGCCAGTGGCGATAATGGGCGCGCAGAAAGCGGTTCATTGCAATGTCCGACCGCGATCCGTTCGAGAAATAGGGCGTGGCATTTTCCGACGATTTGGGATCAGGGAACACATTGGGCTGGTTCGGCCCCTTGTCCGCCGCCGGACAGCCGAGCTCGGTAAACCAGAAGGGTTTCGACATTGGCACCCAGCCTGTCGGTTGCGCCGCTTCCGCGCCGCCGATCCGGTTGTAATGCGGATTGCTCCACCACGCATTCAGATCCTTGTAGCGATAGACCCACGGCTTACCCGCCATCCCGTCGGTGATCGGAGTTCGCCGGCGGGCCGCACGGTCTTCCGCACTGGCGTAATACCAGTCATATCCTTCACCCGACACAATATTGCGCGCAAGACCGTCAAGGTCGCAGGCCGTCTCGAAACGATCGGGATTACCGTTATCAAGATCGTTGTCACGCCAATCGGCCAACGGCATGTAATTGTCTATGCCAACCGCATCTATAGCCGGATGCGACCAGAGCGGATCAAGGTTGAAGAAGAGATCATCCGTGCCGTCCTGTGCCTGATACCCAAAATACTCCGACCAATCGGCACCATAGGTGATACGGCATCGCGCTCCGAGTTTGCCGTGAATTTCGGCTGCAAGGGTGCAAAGGTGGGATACAAATGGAAAACTGTCGCGCCCGTCCCGGATGCTTGTCAGGCCGCGCAATTCCGAGCCGATCAAAAAAGCGTCCACGCCTCCCGCCGCTACAGCCAGATCTGCGCAATGGCGAAGGAAGCGACGGTAACCCCATTCTCCATTGACAAAGGCTGCTACCTGTTCCGCCGCCGCTGGCGTTTTGTCCGGTGTCATTTGGGAGCCAATCGCCGGGTGGCAGGTGATGCGCCCGCGCCAAGGATAGACCGGCTGCCCTGTTCCGCCGTAAGGCGACGGCAAGGTGTTGCCCGCCGGTATGTCCATCATGATGAACGGATACAGCGTTACGCCAAGCCCGCGCGCCTTCGCATCGCGGATAGCCGCGATCACGCTTGCATCAGACGGCGTACCGCCATAGGCCGCGCCCTCGCCGTTTCGCGAAATGAAATGCGCTTGTGCCCGCGAAACCTCCTCCACTTTCCAGACATGGCTAGGTTTGCGCGCTTCCAACTCGGTCACACCGGGGCGAATGCGGCAATGACCGGCCCGCAGATCGTCGCCGAACCATGGCAGCACGATTGCCACGTGACGCAGATCGGGACAAAGCGCCTGCAATTCATCGAGCGCGCCATTCCAGTCGCTTCTGGCCCGTGTCGCATTACGGTTGATCCAGCGCTTCTCGCCGGGAACCGGCTCATCGTTCACCGGATCGGGCATAAGGCCAAACTCCGTCGAACCGGGGATCAGCGCCACGGCACGCAGATTGCGCGTGACCTGGCCGACCGGGCGCATGACCTCGAACTGGAATTGCGGCAGACGATTGCCAAACCCATCCAGCGGAATGCGCTCGAAAACCACATAGGCAGTGCCGCGATAGGCCGGTGCATTTCCACCCCCCTGTTTCGCCTCGATCAGCGGGTCGGGCTGTTGTGTCTGCGTACCGCGATAAACCCGCATCTCGATTTCGGTGAGGTCCAGTTCCTGTCCGTCCGCCCAGACACGACGAATGCCTGCGATCTCGCCTTCCGCAATCGTATAGGCAGCATTACCAAAATAGCTGTAATTGGTGACCTTCGGCCCGCCCTTGCCACCCTGCCGCGTGGTGGTCTTGTCCTCTTCGAAACGCGTCGCCCAGATCAGCGTCCCCGAAACCCTCGCCGTGCCGTAGACGAAAGGCAGTGCTGCGCCCTCTTCTGCTGTGGCCACGCGACCGCCGTTCAGCCTCGCGCCTTCGATATGCCGTGTTGAATTGATGAGCGCATTGTCGATGGCATAGCCGCCCATCGCGCCAACACCGGCACCGATAGCCGCACCGACAGGCCCGAAAATACCGCCCACCGCCGCGCCAACTGCTTGCAGAACTACCGTTGCCATGAATTACGCTTTCAGTTCGGGGAAGATGAAAAGACCGGCAATGCGTTTTCGCCATTGCGGCACCAGAGCGGAGGCCAGAACGCCGTGGCCCTGATAGGCGTGGATGAAACGGTTTCCGTCCGCCATGATGCCAAGATGCTTGGCCGCGACATCGGCCCGCCAGCGAAAGATGATGAGATCACCCGGCTCAGGCTCAATACCTTCGCGCGCCAACATATGGCGCGACGCTGCCTCCAGCAAAGGGTCGCCATTTCCGGCTTCCGCCCAGTCAGGCGCATAAGTACCAGGGCTTTCCGGTTCGGTTCGATAAAGCGCACGCCAGATGCCACGAACGAGACCCAGACAGTCGCAACTGATGCCGCGGGCGGATGCTCCATGCCGGTATGGTGTACCGATCCAGCGTTCCGCTTCCGCAAGAACCGCATCGGCGACAATCACACTCCGGCTCATGGGATCAGTGCGCTCCCGTCATACTCAGCCGCGCCATTGATATAGGCGTAAGCCGCGTCATTACCCGGCAGATGTGGGAAGCCGCGAAAATTGACCCCATTGGCGAATTTTGCCTTGCAGGTGGCGAAGCTCTTGTCGCAACCGGCGATAATACGAAAGCCATCGCCCGCCGCAACTGGCAAGACCGGCGGTTCGCTTAGTTGCAAAGTGTCCCCGCCATGCCGCAGCACGCGAAAGCTGCGCCCGGCATTGCTTCCATTCGCCCACACAAGACGGCCTTCGGAGAACCAGCCATTCTCAAAATGATCAATGCCCGAAACCGCGAGGTTTACACCCTGCGTCGTCAGCACGGTTCCATCAGCGGAGTAACACGGATCATCCGCGTTCACGCCGCAGCGCCTGTCGCCGAGACCTGCATCGCAATGACGCAAGACACGCCGCCCGCGCACCGCATCGAAAACTGCGGCAGCTCCTTTCAACTCCATCATGAAACGACTGCCAGACCGGCTGATCTTGCCCGCCGTCCATCGCCTTAAAAGCATGCGCTGGGCAGGTTCCGCCCAATTGACGAGATAGGCTTCAATGACAGCACCGTCATAGCGGCCCTGCTCGATATCCGTGTCGCTTATCTTCGCGGAGGAAAGCACTCCTTCGACCTCGCCGCCTGCAATGGAAAGCCCAAGCGCGGTGGAAGCCTCGCTGCTGTTCAATCCGGTTTGCGGATCGCAGGCAATCTGCTCTACCGTCAGCGTCCGGTCATGATCGGTAAAGCCAAGCGCGACGCCATCTTGACGCCTTATAAGCCAGGCGAAGCAATGGCTTGTCACCTCGCCCTGCAAATGTGATTCAAGTGCTGCCGGAACCGGGATCATGCCTTGACCTCAATGATGGGAATTGAAGGGATTTCACCGGCCTGAAACGAGGCAATGCTAGCAGAAAGCCGATCTGTATCGAACCGCGCCGTGACATCAAACAGGAAACCGGCGGTAATCGCGGCACCATCCGCCGGCAGGTATTCTGCCGTGAAAGTCACGATACCGGTTGTGTTATCGACCGCGAAGGCCTCACCTTCAGGCACCTGCGCGCCACCAATACCGACCACCACAGAACCGGTCACGGGGCGCACGATCGGCCTCTGGTAAGTCTCGTAGCGCTTGACGAGTTGGAAGCTTGCCGCTCTCCCGTCTCCCATGCCTATCGATTGATCGAATGGCGACGGTGCGAGGTTCCCCGTCGCGGACGAGAAATCGAATGGATCGCGAAAGCGGAAGGCGTGGAGTGAACCGCGCCTCGCCTCGAAAAAAGCCAGAACCGTTCTGAGATCGTCGAGCGAGCGCAGGCCCGTACCGGCATCGAAATGGCGGCGGGAATGCGCCCAGCGCGCATTACGTTTTTCCATACCGGACGTCAGCGTGACGATCTCGTTGCGCCATTCCGGTCCGCCCGTCGCGCCGAACGAAACGCCGAGCGGAAAGCGCACATCGTGAAAAGCCACAGCCATCATCAGAGCCTCCGCGCGCCGCGACGTACCGCGCCTGCCAGCATGGTGGAAAGCTGCGCCTGCGATTTATTGAACGATGTCGCGTCGGGCGTCTTCATGTTGAAGACGACCTGCACCGGCTTGCCGCCACCGCCAGTCGCCACACCGAGACGGCCATCCGCTCCGCGCGCCAGCGGCAATATGGCTTCTGCACCCGCCTCGCCCGTCAGCCCCAGCGAGCCGTTACCCATGCCGAAATAGGTGGGGCTGGAAACGACGCCGCCCTTGGCGAAAGGCATGATGCCCCTGAGACCACCAAAGAGACCTGACATCACAGATGATGTCAGGCCCTGCAACGGTTGCAGTCCTGCGGAAAGCGCCGAGCCTGCGAGACCGGAAGCAAGCCCCCGCAATACGTCTTCAAGGCCCTTTCCGGAGACGATAGCCCCTTTCAGCGCCGAAGTCAGACTGTTGCCGAAACGCGACGAGCGCTTCTCAAGATCCGTCAAGGCGCGATCAAACGCGCTCGTATCCGCATCGACGGAGACGGTTACCGTTTCGTCTGTCATGAAAAATCACCTGCGAGGAATTTTACTTATCTGGGAAAGCGCGCATCAGCGCGTCGAGCGTCTGGCGGGAGGGCGCGTCATCGGTGCGTACTACGGGACGCAGCGCGGCAGCAAGCTCGCGCGGGGTCATGGACCACAAGCTTTGTGAAGACAGCCGCAGCAAACCAAATCCTGCCCGCATGACCTCATCCCACGGAAAAGGCTGCGGCGCATGTTTTGATTCAACTGCGGCATTCAGGGGTTTGAAAGGGAATCACTTTCCGCTTTTTCGGAGACCCCGAAAGTAGCGCTCAGAAGTGCCGCCACGATGCGTGCGAACCCGGCGACGCCGCCTTCCGCCCGCATATCTGCAACGTCAGCAGGACTGACGGCATGCCCACCTCCGCGCAAGCCCGCGCAAATGATGCGCTGCATGTCGCTGGCCGAAAGCCGCCCCGTCGAAAAGCGGGAAACAAGATCAGCAAGATTGTCTGCCTCGAAAGCTGTTTCCAGTTCGGCAAGCGCGCCGAGCGTCAGGCAGAGCGTCCAGTCGCGGCCATCGATTTTGGCTCCGACCTCGCCGCGATGGCGATTGACCATCATAGCGCTTCTCCGAATGCGATCAGTCCCGCAGACTCCAATGCGATTTCGAATGTCACCTCGGCATCGTGATTGCCGCCATACTCAAGCGCAGTGATCTGAAATGGACCATTGACCGTGCCGAAATCAGGAAGGACGATCTGCCAGTCGCGGATCTCACCATCGAAAAATATGCTGCGTATCAATGCATCCGATGCCGCATCCTTGAATATCCCCGAGCCGCTCACCGAAGCGCGCTGCACACCGCTCCCGGCCAGAAGCTGCCGCCAGCGTCCGGCGGCGTCGGCATCGGTCACATCAACCGTTTCCGCATTGAAGGCAATGCGCTTGGTACGCAAGCCCGCGCAAGTCTCGAACGAGCCGTTATCGCGCGCCGTCTTCAGCAAGATATCCTTGCCTCTTTGAGCTGTCATCAATTTCTCCCGGATGTCAGATTGCAGGCTCGGTAACGGCGCGGTAGCGCATCGTGCCGAGATAGCCGCCAAGACCGTCGGTGTTACGAGCGAGAACTTCGGTCAGCATCAGGTTGATGAGCCGATGCCCATTGACATCAACCGGCCCTTCATCGAGCCGCGTCGCAATGCGGCCCGCAATGTCCAGCACCCGCTTGCGACCGCTTTCCCTCGCCCAGATTTGTATATTCAGAAAATGCTCGCCACCGTTTTCGCTGGCGGTGCTCCAGTCGCGGCTCGCCGTCTCGCCAAGCGTGACATATGGAAAAGGCGTCCTGGGCGGAACGTGGTCGTAAACCCGTTCACCGCCGAGTGTTTCAATCAGTTCGTCGTCATTCTTAAGGACCTCAAACAGGGCCTTCTGCAATGCTACTGCTCCGTTCGTCATGCTTTCCCCCGATTGCCATATCGATATCATCAGCGTCGGTTCTCACGCGTTCCAGCCTGTGGCGTTCCAACGCGACGGTCTCGCCGGCATCGAACGCCTTCCAGCGCAGCACCCGAACAAGCCCGTCGAAAGTTAGCTTCATCGTGATATTCATCGGCTGGTGTTCATCGCCCTTCCTCCGTCGCCAGACAGATCAGGTAACGCCCGCTCTCGTCCGGATCGTACACCGAGTGCAAAGCGAAAACCCTGCCAGCCTTGCGCAGCCGCTTGTCTGTAGAAATGTCATCGCGAAACCGCAAAAGAACGCGGTGGGTTACCTCTGGTTGGGGCCGTGTGCCGAAATATTTCTGCGCGCTGGAAACCGGTTCCACCCGCCCCCAGACCATGGCAACCTCCGACCATTTTTCGGTATAGCCGCCCATCCCGTCAGCGATAGGCAGCATCGCCTCCAGAGCCAGCTCGGATGTGAGCTGGCCCGGATCAATGAAAAGTACATTGTTCATAAGGATACCCGCCGCCAACTATCGACCATCTGGTTGACCATGAGCGGGAAAGACGCAGGACTGGCGTCGGCGTTGATACCGGCGCGCTTTTCATAAAGGTGTGCGACGAGGGTCAAAATGGCCTGCTTCAGCGCGTCCGGCACATCGACGCCGGTTTCCCCGAAACCGGCAATGAAATCCACTTCGATACCTTCAAAAGACGAGGCATCAGGATACTGCGCCATATAAAGGCGCTGCGGTCGCTTGCCATGGTGCAGGACAAACTCTTCCGGTGAAAAACTGATGGCGGTGCCGTCCGGCTTATAGGCGACAACCGCAGTGACCGCCTTGACCGGATACTTGAAAATCGCCAGTCGTCCGGAGCGCGGCCAACGGTCCACACGCAGCCGCCAGGTCTGCTCGATCAACGACAGACCAGTCTCGGCCTCGATAAGCTCGCGCGCCGTCGCTATCAGGCGCTGGAGGATTTCATCCTCTGTTTCGGTAGAAATCCGCAAAAATGCGCGCACGTCGGCGATCGTCACCGGCTCCAGCGCCGGTGGCGTGACAAGAAACATTGTCATTGATTTTCCCCTAAAAGATAACTTTCAAATCAGATAGTTACGCTTGGAACCCCATGGAAAGATTCACCTTGTTCGCGCGGTGAATCTACCTGCCAAAACCGGCAGGAATGGCGAAAATGAGCCTGCGAGAACTGACAGCAAAACCGCTGTCTTTCCCGTCAAGCCGCAAACTTCAGAAGCTTGATCGCATTGAAATCCTGCACGCCGCCGCCAACGCGTTTCGTGGTGTAGAAGAGCACGTAAGGCTTGGCGGAGTATGGATCGCGCAATATGCGGACGCCGATACGGTCCACCACCAGATAACCCCGCCCGAAGTCACCGAACGCGATGGCGGAAGCATCTACGGCCACATCCGGCATATGTTCCGCCTCAACCAGGCCAAAGCCCATCAGCGAGGCTTTTTCACCGACGGCAGACGGCGGCTGCCAAAGATAGTTGCCGTCATTGTCCTTCAGCTTGCGCAGCATGCTTTGCGTCTTGCGGTTCATGACAAAACTGGCGTTCTGGCGATAGCCGGCCTTCAACGTATAAATCAGCTCGATCAGCTTATCGGATGGCGCTTCCTCCGGCAAAGCACCTTCAGTGCCGGTCGCGACATGGCCGAGCTTGCCCCATTCCCAGATATCATCGGAAACGGAATCATAGTTCAGGAAACCACGCGGCTTGTTAACGCCATCGCCCGCGACAAAGGCCGCGCCTTCCTGTTCAGCGAAGGCCGCTTCCACTTCCTCGGCAATCCACTGCTCGACATTCACCGCTGCATCGTCCAGCAGTGAAGAGGTCGCTGCGGGCATGGCGTAGATTTCCATGGTCGGAAACTGAAGCTCGGCAAGTTTGGCGGATGCGGTCTGCGGACGCGCATCGGTTTCGCCGACCCAGCCGACCGCCGGACCGCTGACCGAAAATGGTTTCTTCAGAACCGCGCCCGACACCTGACGCACGCTGGCGATACCGCGGATCGGCGACAGAACGGCGAGCCTGCGTCCAATCTCGGTTTCCAGTTCAGCGGGGACAAGATAGCCGCCATCCGGACCCGAAGCATAGGAGTGCGCTTTCTGCTCGATACCGCGCAAATGCTGTTCATCGCCTCTGCGCACATAACCGTCAAAGGCCTGCTTGTGTTCGATATTGACGACCGGCGCACCGCGCCCCAATTGTGGGCGGGCCTGTTTCAGCACATACTGATCGAGCGCCTGCTTCTGCTCATCAAGCGCGCGGTTGATGCGATCCACCTTTTCACGAATAAGCACATCTGCGCCGGCATGTTTTTCCACCTTGTCCAACCGCTCGTCATTGGCTTCCCGAAAGGCGGTGAAGGCCGTCATGAATTCACCGAAAGCTTCAGTGACGTCACCGTCGCTGCCCAGATTCTGAACAAGCGACTTCGATTCCACGCTCTTGGTTTCGAGCGGGATGGCAGGGATGTTTTCCATTAATTTCCTATCGATTGTGGTTTTGAATCATAGCTTTTGAGGCGTCACGCATAAGCTGTGCGAGACCTGCCTCGTTTATCCGGTCGGCATCCCGCCCCTCCCGGTTTTGCATACCCGCAAGCGCCGCATAGCCTTTAGCAATAACGGTGCGTGCGGCAGCACGGCTCAGCCCCGCATCCCGCGTGAGCCAGCGTTCGAATTGTCTGACCGTCGGCAAGCCCGCCTTGACGCTGCTGACGCGCGCCTGCGGCAGCATCGGAAAGGTGACGACCGAAATTTCCCAGAGGTCTGCTTCCATGATGTGGCGCAGGCCGGTGCGCGCATCCTTGCGGGCCTTCACCGTGCGAAAGCCGATGGAAAGACCGTCAAGCCCGCCCGAACGCATCAGTTCCAGCGCCTCGCGCGCCCGCGTCACGCCCTTGGCGAGCCTGCCTTCGACGTAAAGGCCGCGCGCGTCTTCACGGATCGCCGTCCAGACTCCGATTGGAGCGGCGGCATCGTGCTGCCACAACATGCGGATACCGGACGCACCGCGTTCGCGAAGCGCGCCCGAAAACGCGCCGCGCTCGATCACGTCATGACCGAGATCTGCCAGGCCGAAGACACTCGCATAGCCGGAAAAGCTGCCATCGAGTTCCACATCCTCAATGGCGAGTGCTGTTCGCTTGGTCTCAAGCTTCAGATCAGACTTCGCCATTCTTGCTCCCTTCGGCAGGCAGAATTCCCGGCAGTTGTGCTTGCTTCATGCGTTCGGAAAACCGCTTGAAAATGCCAAGCGCAGACCATGCTGCAAGACTTGCCGCGGCAGATCCCATTAGCATCAGCTCTGCCCGTCCAAGCGTGCCGCCAAGGGTGAGGGTTTCGGCAATCTTCACGCCTGCCGCGCCACCGAAAACCATGCCGCAGATGATCCCGACCGCAAAACGGATCGCCGCCTCGCGCTTGCCGTGCGGCAGCATATAGGCCAGCGACACAGCCGAGCCAGCGACCGCGCCTGCAACCTTGGCAAACCATATCCACGCCGCGTCCGAAGCAAAAAACGTTTCGTTCCAGGTGCTCATGATGCTCTCCTTCCTGAATGCGGCTGATAGCCAACCGCATCGCGCTTTTCGTCATCCGTGAGGAAGGCGGCCTGCGATACGCGCTGCCAGAGCGCCTCCCGTTCAACCGACAGGCCTTCGATCCGGTCGGCGTCGTATTCCAATCGCAAATCGCCGCCGAACAGGGGGCCGAGCCATCCGCCAAATGCCATGGCGGTCCGTCCGATGAGCGGCAAAATAGTCAAACGGTAGAAAGCCCGGTTTGCCTCCGCGTAATTCGAATAGGTATTATCCCCGGGAATCCCAAGCAGCATCGGCGGCACACCGAAGGCAAGGGCGATATCCCGCGCCGCGCCGTTTTTCGCTTGGATGAAGTCCATATCCTGCGGGCTGTACCCCATCGCTTTCCAGTCCAGACCGCCTTCGAGGAGAAGCGGGCGTCCCGCACCGGCCGCGCCGGTGTAGCCTTCCTCCAGTTCGACCTTAAGCCGTTCGAATTGCTCTTCCGTCAAGTTGCCGCCTTCCTTGGGCGCATAGACCAGCGCACCGGATGGCCGCGCCGAATTATCGAGCAGCGCCTTGTTCCAGGCACCTGCCGCATTGTGGATGTCGAGCGCCATCAAGGCCGCTTCGAGAGGCGGAAAACCATAATGGTCATCCAACGGGTGAAAGAGCTTCAGATGCAGGCCGGAACAGGCTTCCGTTCCAGTCGAAATCCTTCTGCTCTCCGAACCCGCCCGATAGGCCAGAGCCTGTGGCCAGCCGCCTGCGTCCGTGTCGACCGAAACCCGTTCGGGCCGCAGCAAATGCAGTTCTATCCTGCCGCTTGGCAGATCGACGCGCTCCACATAGGCATTGCCGGAAATCAGCAAATGCCCATAAAGCCGTTCGAAAAAGCTGCTGCCGTCAACTCCGGCCTGCGGCCGTGCCATGAGATCCAGAAGCGGATGCTCCTCATGTTCCGTCACCCCTTCGTAAAGCAGCCAGGGGACGCTGCTTGCCGCTTCCGCGATCAGGCGAACACAGCGATGCGCCACGGGATTGCGCATGAAGCCCTCGCGGGCGAGCGTCGTGTAATCCCGCGCAATCCACGATGCGCCGCGTTCGACATGCAGCGCCACGAAACCGTTCGCCATTTTGGTCTCGCGCCCGATTTCGGAACGCACGGGTTCGTTCGCGGCGCTTCTGCGCCACGGCCAATTCCACGCCATATGGTGGCCTCTCCAAGTTGATCAGTAAGTCGTATTTATTTCAGCCGAAGCGGCGGATGCGTGGTTTGTGATCTGCGCCGAGCATCAATTCACCCAAAGCCCACACAAGCGCATCAAGACGATCGGGAGAGCGTCCGGTGGAAAGCCCATCCGGCGCGAAATCACACATTTCGTCCTCCAGCGCAGGAAACCGCCCGGCATGCCGAACCCTTCCCTGTTCATAGAGCGCTGCCACCGGTTCAGCACGCAGCCATTTACCCCGCGAGGCCCGGCGCTTCAAAACGGGCACCGACGCATCTTCGGCCGCCAGCACCGCCGCCACCATTTCCCCGCCCTGGTTAACCTCGGCAACGATCGCATCAGCCTCGAAACGGTGATAAAGAGCAATCGCCCGGCATGCCCAATGATGGGGCTTGGCCATTTGCATCGTTTCATCAGCCAACACGTGCCCGAAACCATCGGCATCTATTCCGGCCACGACAATACCGCAGGCATCCGACGCCTTGCCGGACGATGCAGGCGGGTCGATTGCCACCAAGATACGGTGCAACGGCGGCGTTTCGCTCTCAAAACATCCCTCGATCAGATCGCGGGACCACAATGCGCCCGCGCGTTCCTCAATCAGTTCGCCATCCAGTTCCTGACGTCCAAGACGCGTCCCGGCATAGCGGCGCGTAATGGTTTCCACGAAACCACCTGCGAGGTTGGCCGCATTTTCCATGGTGCGCATATGGGTCATCGCCACCGAGCGATCGTCGAACAGCGCCTTCAGCAGCGGAACCGCGCGCGGCGTCGTTGTGACCACCTGACGCGGCCTCTCACCCAGACGCAGGCTGAATTGCAGCATATCCCAGGTTTCCTGCGGATGCTTCCATTTCGCCAGCTCATCGCACCAGGCCGCATCGAATTGCGGCCCGCGCAAACTATCCGGATCTTCAGACGAATAGAGCGACGCGACTGCGCCGTTTTCCCAAATCAGGCGCCGGCGCGATGCTTCATAACGCGGACGCTCCAACCGAGACGAAGCGAGAATGCCTGAAGCTCCGTCAACCATGACCTCGCGCGCATCGGCAAAAGTCTCTCCGACCAGGGCAATATGTCCACATTGCAGCCGGGAAAACGGCGCAAGTCCCAGAGCCATGCCGGAAACCCATTCAGCGCCCGCCCTCGTCTTGCCCGAACCGCGCCCTCCCAGAATCAACCATGTGCGCCATTCACCTGATGGCGGCAATTGCGCATCACGTGCCTGAAACAGCCATTCCTGCTGCACCGCCACGATCTGCGTTTGCGTCAAGCCCGCCGCCCAGGATTTCCCGCGCGCGCTTTGCTGCAATTTCTTCTATTCTCCTGTTAATTTGCGAAAGTGCCTTTCGAACGTCGCCGGTGCTCACCGGCGGCGGATCACAGTCGCCGCCCTGCCGGGAAGCATCCGCTTCATTTGAAAGTTCGCTCACGGTTTTCACCGCACGCGCCAGAGCCATCAGCGCCTCTGCCTTGCTCTTGTCGGGTAGTTCTTCGCCTTCGATCATATGCCTCAATTCCGCCTGCAGCCGTCGCAGAACCCTGTTGGCGGTCCTTCGCGCAGGGTTGAAATTGTCTGGCGAGGATTCCAGCTTCAGCCGCCTCAGGCGCAGATAATAAGTCTCATCCGAAAACCCCATGACTTCCGCCATCTCGGCCAGTTCGATGCCGTGCTCTATCTGCAGGCGGTGTGCCAACCGGATGCGTGCGTCGAAGCGGGTTTGCTTTTCCACAATCTTCAAGTGCATTATCCACAATTTTTACAACCGAAAAAAGATAAAACCCCGAAAAGCTATTGAGCTCTCCGGGGCCTTGCTATAGCCGATGCCAGCTGGGGGTATGTAGCTGAACCGACGACAGCCGCAATTCTTCGACTGTGACAGGAACATAGCAAACCACCGTTACGCAGTCAAGGACTAATTTCCTATTTTATGATTTTTTTCCTAAATTCAGTTCCCCTCATTTCGTTTACCCAATTTACGTGAGATGTGACCTACATATCTGCTATGATGAAACGGTTGGTTCTCTCTATCTGCGACCCCTCAAGCGCCGAAGTCAGTGTTTATGCGTAAAACGGCTGAAAAAGATTCCGGGAACAAGAAGCGCAAACCGTTCAAGGTTTCACGCCTGATCGGATTCGACGCCTGGGTCGATTCCAGCCTCTACAATCTCCGTTTCCGGCTGGGCGAATGGTGGGAAAATATCACTGTTTTCTCGCGACGTTTTCGCGTGCGCGGGTTTCGCCGGTTTGTCATCGAAGTGCTGGATGAAGGCTTTACGCTCGGCGTCGGCGGGGCGGTTCTCATGCTTGCGCTGGCGCTACCGGCATTCGAGGACACCAGGAAGGACTGGCGCGCCCAGGACGATTACGCCGTCACATTCCTTGATCGCTACGGAAACGAAATCGGCCAACGCGGTATTCTGCACCGCCAGGCCGTCCCTATTGACGAACTGCCCGATCATGTCATCAAGGCTGTGCTCGGCACCGAGGACCGGCGTTTCTTCGACCACTACGGTATCGATTTCATGGGACTGACGCGTGCGCTTGGCCAAAACATGCGCGCCAACGGCGTCGTGCAGGGCGGTTCCACCATCACGCAGCAGCTTGCCAAGAACCTGTTTCTCTCCAATGAGCGCACCATTGAACGCAAGATCAAGGAAGCATTTCTTGCGCTGTGGCTGGAGAGCAATCTAAGCAAAAAGGAAATCCTGCAGCTCTATCTCGACCGCGCCTATATGGGAGGCGGAACATTCGGGATCGCGGCCGCGTCGGAGTTTTACTTCGGCAAAAGCGTCAAGGATGTGTCGCTTGCGGAAGCGGCGATGCTGGCAGGTCTGTTCAAGGCTCCCGCAAAGTTTGCGCCGCATGTGAACCTGCCTGCCGCCCGCGCACGCGCCAATGTCGTGTTGTCCAATATGGTGGAAAGCGGATTCATGAGCGACGGACAGGTCGCGGTTGCCCGCCGCCATCCGGCAAGCGTCATAGACCGCGCCAAGAACGAAAGTCCCGACTATTTCCTCGACTGGGCTTTTGAGGAAGTGAAAAAGGTCGCGGAAAAACTGAACCAGCACACATTGATCGTCCGTACCACGCTCGACCGCAATATCCAGAAAGCTGCCGAGGAGTCGCTGGAATTCCACCTGCGCCAGTTCGGCAAGGAATACAATGTATCCGAAGCTGCAACCGTGGTGCTTGCCAATGACGGTTCGGTCCGCGCCCTTGTCGGTGGGCGCGACTACGGTGTGAGCCAGTTCAACCGCGCCACGAAGGCATTGCGGCAAGCCGGTTCCTCCTTCAAGCCCTATGTCTACGCGGCGGCGATGGAAAAGGGCCTCAAGCCCACCACCATCGTTTCCGATGCGCCAATCAGCTGGGGCAACTGGTCTCCCCGCAATTATGGCCGCAGTTTTGCGGGTCGTGTCGATCTGGCGACCGCGCTCGTACGGTCGCTCAACAGCGTGCCGGTCCGCCTTGCACGCGATTATCTCACGACCGCTCCCATCGTAGCCCTGACCAAGGCCATGGGCGTCGAATCTCCGATCTCCTCGCATAAAACCATGGTGCTCGGCACCTCCGAGATGACGGTGATGGATCAGGCGACCGGCTTCAACGTCTTTCCCAATGGCGGCATGGCCGGGAACAGGCACGGTTTCACGCAAATTGTCTCGTCCGATGGGAAAGTGTTGTGGGACTTTTCCCGTGATGCACCGAAACCACACCGTGCCCTGTCGGAAAATGCAGCGTATGAGATGAATTCCATGCTGGTTCAGGTACCCGAACGCGGAACCGGCCGTCGCGCCGCGCTTCCCATGACCCGTGTGGCGGGCAAGACCGGCACGACCCAGAACTATCGCGACGCATGGTTTGTCGGCTTCACCGGAAATTTCACGGCAGCTGTCTGGTTCGGCAACGACAATTTCACGCCAATGAAAGATCTCACCGGCGGCGTCCTTCCCGCCATGGCGTGGCAGCGTATGATGGCCTATGCGCACCAGAATATCGACCTCAAGGCGATCCCCGGCGTCACACCGCCATTCCCCGTACCGCCAAAGACACCTGCCCCCCAGATGGCGAGTACCGGCAAGTCCGAGGACATGATGGCGCCGCCGCCGCGCGTTCTTTCACCCGTAGCCACAAAAATACTCAAGGAGCTGCACGAACGCTTCATAACGGCACCGCCGTTGCCGGCGCTTGCCGAACGCACCAAAGTATCGATACTTTGAACAAAAGATGCTGAAATCGGTTCTCAAGATTGTAGTAGTGCTCGTGCTCGCTCTTGGCGGCGGCATCTGGAGCGTTGACCTGGTTCTCGATCGCTTCGGCGGCTTCGGCGAACTGAAAGTCGGTGTATGGAGCGCCTATCCTGCTGCTGGGACGACCGATGCCGACCCGTACTCGAAGGCCCGCGCCGCTCGCAAAGCCTATCTTGCGCTTGGCGCCGCCGAAGGTCTTTCCTTTTATGCTCGCCACGACAGCAATGGCCGTGAGCTGCGCCGCAACTGCATTTACCAGCTGGACGGTCTCACGCCTCCGGCGCGCTTCTGGACCCTTTATGCTGCTGCGCCCGATCTGGAGCCAATTCCCCAACGTGAAGAATTGCAGACCGCATTGCACTCGCGCAGCCTGCTCTATGACGATGACGGCAGCATTTCGATTACGATAGGTCCGGACGCCAGCCCGAAAAACTGGCTGCCGGTGCAAGGCAGCGGAAACTTCGTGCTCGTCATGACGCTCTATAATACGCCAGCTGCGAGCTCGTCCGGCCTGTCCGATCTTGTCATGCCCCGCATTATCCCGACCGCCGGACAGGAGGCCTGCCGTGGGTAAGATTCTGCGCCTCGTCCTGCTTGGCCTTGTCGGGGCGGCAATTGTGCATATCGCGGTTCTGTTTCTCGTGCCGGTCTACTCCGACAAAAATGCATGGTCGCGCATAGAATCCGCCAGCGATGCCTATCGCTTCCATCGCATCGACCCGCAGCATGGTCCGGTCAGCGATAACGATCCGCTCGTGAAGCAGGCAACGTGCCGGTTCGATCTGGCTGACGGGCCGGTTCACATCACGACCAAAGGCGATGTTCCGTTCTGGTCCCTGTCCGTTTACGCGCCCAATGGCGACAATCTGTACAGTCTCAACGACAGCGTTTCCAATGAACGCCAGCTCGACCTTATCGTCGCCGATCCGATTGGCATGGCGAGCCTGCGCGCCGGCGGGTTACAGTCCGACGGGCAATCCATCCTGATAGAACAGAATATAGGCGAAGGCGCTGTGGTTCTGCGCGTTTTCGTGCCGGATGCAACCTGGCAGACGCAGGTAAAACATTTCTTTGATGCGGCCCAGTGCCAGCCTTACGAGGGCATGTAAACAGTTCTATTCTCAAGGCGCCAGATGCTGGCGCCACCCCCCTGAAAAGGTCAATCGCCAACGGTTATGTGTCCGTTCTGTGGCGCACGGTTAATGAGTTGCTAAGGCTTCATGCCTATTATCCAGTGAGCCGATCATGACCCAGTTGCATTTCCGGGCAGCTGCATGGCGGCATATTCGAGCCCACCGGAGAACTCTGCGTGACAAATGATCAGTTCCGAGCCCTGGAGGAAATTTCAGGCAACCGGAGCCCGTCGAACACCAAAGCTGGAGGCCCCAAGGCAGACGACCTTCTGGCGGCTGCCATATCGGCGTTCGCGGCAATCACGCGCCCCGGCAGGCATGACACGCAGCAACTGGAAGATCTTGCATTGCCGCTGTTGCAATATGCGACGACGCGAGGCAAGCGACATGCAGCAAATGCGCTGTCGCAACTCGAAGACGCGCCACGTCGTCTCGTTCTAACACTTGCCAGTGAGCCGGTGGAGATTTCGGCTCCCCTGCTTCTGCGCTCCCCCCTCCTGCGTGCGGGCGACCTCATCGACATCATCGGGCAGACCGGTCTGATGCATGCGCGTGCCATCGCCCGGCGACAGTGCGGTGATGCCTTGCTGCAGGATGTGCTGCGCAGCTTTGCCGATCCGGTGATCGACCGAACACTCACGCTTCAGGAAAGCCTTGCCAATATCGAGGCCGAACCTCTGGAAAGGCCGCAAGTGCCTGACCTGTCCACGTCGTCCGCCCCCCTGATGAACGGCGGCAGCTCGGAGCGCCTCGCGCGCTCGCTGCAACAGCCGTTCTTCAATGCAGGCATTCTATTCGGGCCGGAACATCTGATTGATACGGCACTTTTGATCGACAGCCAGTTTTTTCGCAACGCCCTCGCCGATGCCCTCGACCTCTCCTTTGAGCGTGCCGATGCCGTCATAGGCCGATGGCCGGATTCGCATCTGCCTATCGCGCTCAAGGCACTCGGTCTTTCGGCACCTGAATGTTATCTGGTCATGACCGCGGTCCTAGGCGCTATCGATACCAGTCGTGACACATTGCGTGAATTTGTCCATATCTACCACTCCATCGACCGTGACAAAGCCATGTCGCTCGTACGGCGCTGGAAGGCAGAGGACATGTCGACCATGCTGCGACATAAATTGCGCGAGATGGCTGAGGCGGAAGAAGACGTTCCGCTGACAGACGCAGCCAATTGCGACGCACCGGCACAAAGCAGATCAGTGCTTTAAAATTCATCACCTTCGGATATCTGGAAAAGGTTTGCCGGATTGGAAACATCTTCCAGTTCGACCAGCCAGAGATCGGGATCGAAACGGATTTCACGCTGCATCCGTTCGTCGGTCGCCATGTCATCAACATCATGGAGAATCCGCAGAAACCTGCGCTCGCCGTCGCTGTTTTCTTCATAGGAGGTCTGCGGGGCAGGCGAATAGAGGCTCGCGGTTCCCAGGCGCGTGCCGATCTTTATGAAAATCGCGCCCGCTTCCGTCGAACCGCGCCGGGCGAGATAGGCAAATCCGCCCTCGCCCTGCACTTTGCGGATCAACGCCGAGACCCAGAAATCGGATGTCAGACGCATAACAGCATTCCGGTCAACTTATCAGCCCGATTTCACGCATTTTTCCGATCAGCACGGCGTCTATTTCACCAGTCACCCGCATGCCGAACAGCTTCTGAAACTCGCGGATCGCCTCTTGCGTTGCCTTGCCCGGCGTCCCATCCACCCGGACGAGATCATTGCCGAATGCCTTAAGACCGGCCTGTACGCGCACAATATCCTGCGACGACACATTGGCCGGCTTCGGCGTCGCCGTGGCGGCGGCAGGCTTCTTTTCCGGCGCTGGTCTGCTCTCCAGCGATGACAGATCCGGCGCGCGCTTTGACGGCGTCTGCGTCTTCAGGACAGCCGGTTCGGGCCGTGGTGCGGGTACGGCAAGGGTAATGATCTTCGCCACATTATCATCAGCCCGGTCATCCACACCGGCAGGCGTGCCCGCCTGTCCTACGCCGAGTTTTTGCTGCAAGGCGCGCCAGCGTTCCATGGCTTCCCGTGTTTGCGGACCTGAAAAGCCATCCACCGATCCCTTGTAGATGCCCAGCGTCGCAAGCCGTTGCTGCAAGCGCGCAATTTCGACATCGGCATTGGGTGCGAGCGCAGGCAGCATTTCGTCAACAGAGCCTGTAGTCTGGAGCCGGTCTGGCGAGAGTTCGGCGGTTTGGGTCTGGGCTGGATCGACGATTTCAGCGGGTTTTGCCGCAACTGCATTATGCACGTCCCCGGCAGGCTTGGAATCGGCGCTTACCGCCAGGGTTCCCGGAAGCACGCTGCGCGGTGTCGCCTTAAACACAAAATCCGGCCTAGTGCGAAAAAAGACGGCATTGTGCGCTTCGGGCTGATACCAAAGCGCGTTCGCCGAAACAAAACCCATGACGACAGCAAACGCCGTTGCCCCGCCGGTCAGGACGGGGTTGCGAACTATAAAGTCTCCGGCAGCTATGGCTATAGCCGAAGCCGAATTGAAAAAGAAATGAAGAAGCCGTCCGCCGGGACTACGCCGTTTTGCGGATTTGCGCATGGCTTTTTTCTCCGGTTTCGTCTTTCTGCCAGTCATTATGCCTTTCTCCCTGGTGACGGTGAATGTCGATCACCGTGCCAAGTTCCTGCTGTTCGTCTTCTCCCATGAGATATTGCGGCCCTGCGATTGGAAGGCGGACGGTTACAACCGTGCCTTCGCCCGGGCAGCTCTTGAGCTTCATCGAGCCCTGATGCAGTTCCACAAGTCCCTTGACCACCGAGAGGCCAAGCCCGCTTCCCTCTTGTGCACGGGTATAACTATTGTCGGCCCGCACGAATGGTGTTCCGATGCGCTGCATTTCTTCCGGTTCGATCCCGATGCCGGTATCCGAAACGCTGAACTCTAGAACGGGACGGTCATCGGCCATGACCCGTGCAGCATCAATGGTGACGCAGCCGCCGGGTTCAGTGAACTTGACCGCATTGGCCGCAAGGTTGAGCAGTATCTGCTGCACGGCGCGGCGATCGGCAACAAGCTCGCCTGCACCGACGCCAACACGGTGACAAAACGCGACGCCTTTGGCCTCGGCCTGCGGCAGCATGACTGCCGTGCACATTTCTGCCGCTTCGCGGAACACAAAGGTTTTTGGCTCGATCAGATAGGTTCCGGTTTCCAGACGCGAATTGTCGAGAACCGCATTGACCAACTCAAGCAGATAATGGCCCGATTTGTGGATGAGACCCGCATATTCACGTTGCTTCTCGGTTTCCAGACGACCACCCATTTCATGGACCAGCATGTCCGAAAAACCGATGATCGAATTGAGCGGCGTGCGAAGTTCATGGCTGACCGCAGCAAGCAAGCGCCCCTTGCCGAGTCTCTCGGCTTCAAGTTCCGCCTTCAACGCACCTATTTCATCCAGAAGCTTCTGCTCTTCTTCGAGCGAGCGTCCGATAAGAGTGATCGCGTTGTTTACACGCACACCTTCCATGCGATAGGCGCGGAAAACCAGATTGCCGGTTTCGATCGAGCGCAAACGCACATCGGCTGAATGCATCACCACCCCAGCACGCAGATCGGCCAGCAAGGTGAGGTATTGCACGCGGTCGCCAACGTGAACCCGGTCGAACAGAGCCGTACCTTCGAGCATTTTCGGCTGGATGCCGAGCAGCTTTGCGGTCTGCGCATCCGCAGCCGCAACTATGCCTTCCGCATCGAGGCAGAACTGGACATCCCCAACGGGAAGCGCCGCCTGCATCCCATCAGCGGGCATTTGAACGGACTTCTCGGAAGAACCGACGCTGCGCGCAATCAGGCTTGCAACGTAAAGAGCAAGCGCAACAACAGAACCGGGCGAGCCGCCGGAAACCACCCCGCCATTCTTCGTGAAAAGAAATCCGAGGATGAGCGTTGCGAAAACTACCCCTGCGAGAGTGACGGAGACTTTGCGGCTTGTGAACCAGATTTCAAGCGGTAGCGCGGCCACGATCAGCCAGAGTATGGCATTGCCGGTGGAAAACGCGCCAATAGTGGCGAGGCCCGCACCATAGGCAGCAAAATT
The DNA here is from genome assembly GCF_014253075.1 of Ochrobactrum sp. CM-21-5. GTDB lineage: Bacteria > Pseudomonadota > Alphaproteobacteria > Rhizobiales > Rhizobiaceae > Brucella. The sequence continues at coordinate 1,021,676 of NZ_JACLZJ010000001.1, read as the reverse complement.
TAGCCCACCCAGCATAGCTGTACTTAAGCCCATAAGGGAAAGTGCGCAGAAGATCATGGCAATGCCGGAGAAACTCGCCACGAGAATTGCCAGCTCCATCGGGCCGGGCACAACGCCTGCGACAAGTGCCGCAATGGCGAGCAGTAGCGGCATGGTCAGAAACCCGCCGATTAGGCGCACGGAGGCCGGATCGGACTTGCCTGCCAGACGCAGGCAAAGGCGTTCACGAAAGCCTGCAAATGCCTGCGAGCCTGTGCGGACGGTCTCGGCGATCTTCAAAAGAATGGCGTTCAACGTGCCTTACTCACTCAATACTCTGTCTGCCTTGCCCTGAATGCGAACTTTTTGGATCGCATTCCAGTCGGGCTTCAGATTGCAGCCGAGGCTTTAAAGAAACGATAAAGCCAGGCTGATTGATGGGCCGTCACCGCCGATATATCACCGAAAGATCATGCTTTTCCGGCTATGGTAAACAGAGGGTAGCGATCCGGAAGAATAAAACTTCTGCAAGAGTACAATTTTTGCGTTTAATCCGGCTCGAATCGGCATGGTTACGAAATCTTTTCGATTTCGTCGGAAATTGACACTCCATGCAACGCAAAACCGCTTCGCACTTTTGCTGGAAATGCGTCCTACAACCGAAAAGTACGATGATCCGTTTTCTTCTCAAATCCGCATTCTGGCTGTCGCTGGCATTCATCGTAATGCCGCACTTCTTTTCTGCGGAACAGGAAGATAAGGCGCCGAAACAGCCAGCCGCCGCCCATGCCATCGACGAGCAGAACTCCGTCGACGCACTTCTCGCCAATGGCAAGACCGCATTGGAAATCGGCAAGCTGTGCATGGACAATCCTTCATTTTGCGAGAGTGGTACATCGCTGATCGCCAAGACAGGCAGCGAAGTTCTAGAAGGAAGTCGGGTCATGCTTGACTACCTGAGCAACCGTTTCGGAAGCGGAACGAATACGCCGGCCGTACAAGCTCGCCCATCGGCCACGACAGCTGTTGCGCAAAAAGGCGCGATTCCCATTCCCACATCACGTGAGGACGCATTGCGGGCAATCGACAAGGCGACGACCGGAGCAATATCCGGGCGCGCCGGACACAATTGAACGGTTTTCCGTGACCTTCGCCATTTTCATCACTATATAAACGCCAGAACCAACGGCAGAGCCAAGGCATTTTCAGGCGAATATCATGACGACCACAATCGACAGCATCATCTCCGATTTCGAATTCCTTGACGATTGGGAAGACCGATATCGCTATGTCATCGATCTTGGACGCGAACTGCCGCCCTATCCGGATGATGCGCGCGATGCGGCGCATAAGGTTCAGGGCTGTGTCAGCCAGGTGTGGCTGAAAACCCTGCCGCAGGATGGTGCGGATCCGGTCATCGAATTTCTGGGCGATTCCGACGCGCATATCGTACGCGGACTGGTCGCCATCGTGCTCGCACTCTATTCGGGCCGCAAGGCTTCGGAGATCCTGACCATCGAGCCGGAAAGCGTGCTCAAGACCCTCGGCCTTGACGAGCATCTGACCCCACAGCGCGCCAACGGTCTGAGGGCGATGGTCGCCCGCATCCGCCGTGAAGCGGATGCGGCTCAAGCTTTAGCTTAGCAAGTTTTCCACGGACATGGCCGCGGCAAGCAATTGCTTGTCCGTGCCGCCGCGTGCGGTCAGCATAAAGCCGGCGGGAAGCGCCATGCCCGGCATCGGCAGCGTTATGCTGCACAGGTCGAACTGATTGCCCACCTGCGTATCGCGCAGGAGCAAGGTTTCAACGCGGTCATATTCGTCTTCGTCATCGCTGACTGAAGCAATCGTCGGCGCAACGATCGGCGTGGCGGGCGTAGCGAACATATCGAATCCGCTGAGGCGTTCGTCCATTTCGCGTATCAGAGCCGTCCGGCTTTGCATCATGGCCGCATAGACTTCGTCTGGCACCCTGATGCGCACTGAAAGCGGCTTCTTCACCCGTACATCCACATTGGCGTCGGGATCGCCGAGCCAGTCGGCGACATGAAGCCGGCTTGCCTCAATCCCCACAATCGAGCCTGCGCGGGTTGCATCGCGCAGTCGTGCAATCAGATCGTCAACCGCAATATCGGCAATGACAGCACCGGCTTTTTCCAACGCCGCGACGGTGGTTTCAAAATGTTCGGCCACATCCGGCTGCATGTCGGCCAACAGATACCCCCTTGGCAAGGCAATACGCAAACCTTGCAGCGACAAAGCCTCCGGTAACACTGGCACTTCGCCAGCCATGACGGCATCGGTCAGGATAGCGTCGGCCACAGTCCTTGTGAGCGGCCCGATCGAATCGAGCGAAGGCGACAGCGGAAAAGCACCATCAAGCGGAATGCGGCGGGCAGTTGGCTTAAAACCGATCAACCCGTTCAGCGCAGCAGGAATGCGCACCGAACCGCCAGTATCGGAACCGATTGCAATTTCGCTAGTTCCTTCTGCCGCCGAAACCGCCGCGCCGGAGGACGACCCTCCCGGCACGCGCTCGGGGTCCGCCACATTCCGCGGCACACCGTAATGCGGATTAAGCCCGACAGGCGTGAAAGCGAATTCAGTCATATGGGTTTTGCCAATGATAACCGCACCCGCCTCACGCAGACGGCGCACAATGACCGCATCTCCGGTTGCGGGCTGAGCATTGCGGCGTACTACCGAACCAGCCAACGTCGTTTCACCGGCCACGTCGAACAGATCCTTGATCGATACGATGCGTCCGTCGAGCGGGCCCAATGCCCCTCCACTTTCCAGCCGGACATCCGCCGCATCGGCTTCGGCGCGAGCCCTGTCCGTGTAAATTCTGCTGAAAACAAGCTCGCTATCCTTGCGCGCTTCAAGTCGCGACAGGATATCTTCCAGCCGGTTACGAACGTCTGACATCCGAGACCCCCATTTTCCGACAGGCCGCATGGATGGTCCTGCCTTGTTGTTTCCCGGTTAGACCCGGTCCTTCAGCCTGTCAACAGAGGGGAAGTCAAACCAGGATAAGGCTGCGCGGCAAAATAGCCGCGAATGGAAACAAGCGCATCACGTGCCGTTTGGGACACGGCACCGCTGACAGGGCGGGCAAGCACGAGACGCTGGCGCAGTGTTTCATCGACAATCGGCAACGTGACCACTTTCTTGCCGTCATGGCTGAAATCGTGACCGGGACGGGTAAAGAGCAGCGAAACACCAAGCCCGTTGGCCACCATGCCACGCACCATTTCCACAGATGTCGTGCGCAACACAATGTTGGGCGAAAGACCCTGCTGCCAAAAGGGCACCAGAAGGAACTCACGGCTGAGCGGCAAATCGACCAGAATGAAGGGATGGCGCGCCAGTTCCGCCAGCGTCACGCTATTGCTCTCAGCCAGAGGATTATCCGGCGCCACCACCGCATGGGGTGCGAAGGACAGCATCGTCTCCCATTCTATTGTCTCCGGGAGACCGACATCATAGGTTATGCCAATATCAACAATCCCCTTCTCCAAGGCCCTGGCCATGCCCTCCAGATCGAACTCGCGCAGCCGCACGCGCAGACCGGGACATTGACGCTTCAAATGGCCGAGTATGCCTGGAACGCAAATCGGCCCGACGGTCGTGAAATAGCCAAGGGTCAGACGCGGCGCCGCTTCACCCGGTCCCGAAACCGCAAAGTCCTCCACACCGGCCAGAAGTAGCCGCGCCTCCTGCAATTTGTGGCTTCCGAAGGCTGTCAGTTCCAGCCCCCTGGCCTGCCGCCGCTCAAAAAGCGGCTGGCCAAGCTCCAGTTCCAGCGCCCGTATCGCAGCCGAAATCGACGGCTGGGAAACATTAAGCTTGTCAGCCGCGCGGGTGGCGCTGCCGGTCTCGGCGGAAGCAACGAAATAATGCAATTGACGCAGCGTAATCATCAAAGGATTTTCCTATAATGATCACTCAAATACAATTCTTTTTTCTCTATTGAACCGCACTTATCCTCGCTTTCATAAATTACGAAAAAAGGGGAACGCATGACCATTTCCGACGACAGGACTCCATGCCTGAACGGTATTCGCGTGCTGGACTTTACCCGCGTGCTGGCCGGGCCGTTTTGCACGGCGTTGCTGGGCGATCTAGGAGCGGAAATCATCAAGATCGAAAGCCCGGAAGGTGATGACTACCGCCACATAGGCCCCGGCACGACGGAGGGCGGAGGGCTTTTCCTGCTGATGAATCGCAACAAGAAAAGTCTCTCCGTCGATTTACGAAAGGAGCAGGGCCGCGACATCGTACGCTCATTGGCAAAGAATGCCGATGTGATCGTGGAGAATTTCCGCCCCGGCGTTATGGAACGGCTTGGACTTGGTTATTCGGAACTATCCAGGGAAAACCCGCGCCTTGTTCACGTGGCGATTTCCGGTTTCGGGCAGCAAAGCCCGATGGGCAATCTGCCCGCATACGACCTCGTGGTTCAGGCCGTAACGGGTTTCATGGATATTTCCGGCGAGCCGGACGGACCTCCGATGATGACGGGAGAATCCGTTGCCGACCTGACTGCAGGGCTTTTCGCCTCATGGTCCGTGCTTGCAGCACTCTTCGCCCGCGAGCGAACCGGCAAAGGCCAGTTTGTGGACGTCGCGATGTATGACTGCATGTTCAACCTGCTGCCTGCGGCCCTCACCCAGCAGCTTTACGGCGAAACATCCCCAACGCGCGTCGGCAACCGACACCCGTTGAGCGCGCCCTTCGGCGTATTCGCCGCAGCTGACGGCTACGTGACAATTGCCATTTTGAGTGCAAAGCAATTTGCCGGGCTTGCCGCAATATTGGGCGATGGCTCGCTTGCTTCAGATGAACGGTTTGCAACGGGATCTGCACGCAACGAGCATCATGTCGAGCTGAAGAACATCATTGAGGCATGGAGCAGAACGCTTCCGGTAGACGAGGTGATCGCCATCCTGCAAGGCCACGATGTGCCGTGCTCACGGGTTCTTTCCGTATCCGATGCGGTTGCCAGCGAGCAGGTTCGCTCACGCGGGCTTCTTCCGCAAATCCAGTCTGCTGGCGGACCGGTGAATGTGTTGCAACAGCCCGTCAAGTTTTCAGCCATGGAATGTGCCGCACCCAAAGCCCCGCCCGCCCTTGGCGCTGACGCGCTTGAAATATTATCGAAAGAACTGGGACTCAGCGCCGGAGAGATTGAAACTCTGGCACGGGACGGCGTGCTGTACGGGCTGAAAGCCTGAAATATAGGGGAACGAACATGACGCATGATTGTCTTTTGACAGAAGAACAACGGATGATCCGTGACAGCGCCCGCAGCTACTCCCGCGAGAGGCTGGCCCCGACCGCGGCTGAGCGTGACCGGACTCACGCTTTTCCGCGCGCAGAAATGCGCGCACTTGGCGCACTGGGTTTTCTTGGCATGCTGGTCGCGGAAGAATGGGGCGGCGTTGCCGCCGATCATCTGAGCTATGTGCTGGCGCTTGAGGAAATCGCGGCGGCCGATGGTAGTCTGGGGGCGATGGTCGCGCTGCATAACGGTCTTGTCTCGACGCCATTGCGCGTTCATGGCACGCACGAACAAAAGCAGCTTTATCTGCGGCCACTGGCTCAGGGTGAAATGAATGGCGCTTTCGGACTCACCGAGCCGGAAGCCGGATCCAACGCATTTGCCATCCGCACCAAGGCGGTGAAGGTCGAAGGAGGATATCGCATCGATGGCGCCAAGCAGTTCATGTCAAACGGCAAGTCTGCCGACATCGCCATTATCTTTGCAGCAACCGAAAGCGACGATCCGCGTCGGCGGATCACGGCTTTTCTCGTTTCTCCAAAAGCGTCCGGCTATACATGTGTTCGCGTGGAGGAAAAGCTCGGGCTGGGTGCATCTGAAACCTGCCAAGTGCAGCTTGATGATGTGTTCGTCGCCGACGATCACGTACTGGGCGCGGCGGGTGGCGGCTATGCGCTCGCCATGAGCACGCTGGAACTTGGCCGTCTCGGCATCGCCGCACAATCGTTGGGGCTCGCGCAAGCGGCGTTCGATCATGCCCGCACCTATGCGCTGGAACGTCAGACTTTCGGAAAGCCGATCATCGAGCATCAGGCCGTTGGGTTCCGGCTTGCGGAAATGCAAACGCAAATCGAGGTCGCGCGCAGCTATCTGCATTACGTGGCCCGTTTGCGTGACGCTGGCCAGCCCTGCAAGACCGAAGCAGCTATGGCAAAACTTTTCGCATCGGAAATTGCCGAAAAGGTCGCTTCCGAAGCGATACAGGTGCATGGCGGTTACGGTTATCTGAAGGATTTTGCCGTCGAACGCATTTACCGCGATGCCCGCATCTGCCGCATTTACGAGGGAACCAGCGATATTCAGAAGCTGATTATCGCGGGCAGCCTCGCAAAAGGCACCAAGGCGTGATCACCGATGACGGATCTCAGCCCGGCCTCACGGACGGACGGTAGTCAGCGCTTCCCCAATGGAGTACGACGCCCTTACGTGTGTCGCTTTCACGGGGCGGATTATAATGCCGATGCAACATGGCCAGTCCCGCCTTCAGCAGCACTTTTGCCGAGCGTACCGGCCAGTGACGCTCTCTTTCCACCGTTTCGAGCCCTTTCAGAAAACAGCAGACATCGAGCAGAACGCCGCTCAGTTCCGGGCCGACAGCCTCCAGCGCCCGTTCGACACGAATTCTGCTCGCAAGTGCTATATCCGTCAGCTCCGCGACGCCGCCTGCACCGGAACGGCCACACCCGCCCACGCTGCCATCCCAGCGCGACGTGACAGACGGCATCAATTGTCCGCGCGTAAAATCGGCACGCAATCGTTCGCCTGCGCGAAACTCGTCTTCGCAAATAAATGTTTCACCATCCTGATTTTTGCGTCTGAAAAGCATGGCAAGAGGCGATTCCGCCGGGTTTACCTCCACCCTTTCGCCCGGTTCGAGTTCCACTGTTTCAGTGGTTCGCGTAACAACAGGTCTTGCCACCTTGCGACGTGCCGCCCCCCTGTCCCGCGTCGAAGCAGCCAGTGCAATGCGCGAATCGTGCGCGCGCAAAATGCCTCTTGCGCACATGCTTTCGATCTCGTGACGCGCTGCGGCAATCGTTCCCTGTTCGCCAACCAGCAGGACATGGGTGTCGCGAACCGAATCCTGAAGTTCGCACCCGCCTGCTTTCAGGAAACGCATAATCCTCGTTTCCGCTGAAGAAACCTGCATAGTCACGCCGCCATCCTCCATGCCGAAAAAGCTGAACAAACGATCCGTTCGAACGTCGTAACGACCGCGTCAAAGTCCGCATCGTCGCGCAGGTCTTCAACAAGATGGCAAGCATGCATCACCGTTGTTCGATCCCGCGCAAAGCCCACAGCGACTTCACTCATCGCCATCTTGCAGGACGTATGCGCCACATACATGCCGATCTGCCGAACCCGTGCGACCTCACGCCTGCACCGCATCGGCGACCGCAATTCCGCTCCCTTTACGCCGAATGAAGCTGCAAGCAGATCAATCAGCGCGTCGCACAGTTCCAGCGTACGTTCCTGCCGCCTGCCATCCGTCGCGTTCGACATCGCCCCAACGCTATCGAGACTCAGGGGCCGTCCATGTCGCACCGCGATCAGCTTCAGCGCCTCGAAAGCCTCCGCCCGCGTATGAATGACATCCGTTAGTTCCAAAGACATTCATCTTCCCTCGTCAGAATAGGAATATCTTCTTATAATGATAAAAATGCAAGAGTGGATAAGTTTTGTGAAAATGTGACGCGGCGGGTTTCGGAAACAAAACGGCGCTCAGAATAGGAATATTATCCAACAGGCTCGAAACCGATAGATTCTGTTGCGGAAAACAAACGCCAACCGGAACGAGGCTACCTTATGAACACATCATCTCTTGAAAGCGCGCGTACCGCTTTTCTCGCCGCACGAACGCAGGACCGCCTCAACGCCATGCAACGTATTGCCCTGCGAATGATTGCAGGCATGGATATGGATGAACTGATGATCGCGTCCGATGCCGAAAAACAGCGAGCTTCGTGTCGTCTGGAGCGCCTGATCGAACGGGAACGCCTCAAGGGCGTCAGCGGACACTGGAGCTACGATCTCAATCGCCATATCGCGCTGAAACAATCGCTAGACATGCTCACGCGGAGCACGCGAGGCCGGACCCAGACGCATCGAAAGCATGAAGCATAACCACCGGAAACTCAAAAACGAAATGGCCGGGATTGGCGGAACAACAGTCCATCCAATCCCGGCCACCAATCGTGCAAACGGACGCGGAAGACGAATACTGGAAATACCTCGGAACGAGGCTTTTCCGGCTCCCCAACCGCCGTCCGGAAACCTTACAATCAGGCGTCCTTAGGCTTGCGACCCAGACCCATCTTCTTGGCAAGACGCGAACGTGCAGCTGCATAGTTCGGAGCAACCATCGGGTAGTTAGGATCAAGATCCCACTTTTCACGATACTGTTCTGGCGTCAGGTTATAATGTGTCATCAGGTGACGCTTCAGCGACTTGAACTTCTTGCCGTCTTCAAGGCAAATGATGAAGTCGTCAGTGACTGACTTCTTCGGGTTGACGGCAGGTTTCGGCTTCTCGACCGCGACCGGCGCTTCTTCACGTACGACGTGACGCTTGAAAGCGGCATGTACTTCAGCGATCAGGAGAGGCAGCTCGCCAGCGCGGATTGAGTTGTTGCCAACGTAAGCAGCAACAACATCTGCGGTCAGACTCAAGAGCAGCTCTGCGCTTTCATCGTTCGTTTCCAGATGTTCCATTAGTTTTCCTTTTTTACTTTTGTTGTTTGTGCAGAACGCGGTCATGATCACCCGCCTGTTGCCGCTTCTGCATATTTCAAATCTCGGCTTCGTCCACGTCGCGTCGCGGATAACAATTGATGATGCCATTGGCAATAGAATTGTCAAACCACATTACATTAATAACAACCTGTTTTGCTTACCTGCCAAATACAAAGGACTTGAACGTAATTCAACGATGAGATGGAGACTTCACATCGACATACATTCCGGTGTTCATGCACATCGTTTATTGGCACCAAGGCATGGCAACACAGTTCATGGTCGCGTTTCCTTTAGTTTGTAGCGCCTGGCTTAGCAACAGTTTTCTCTCTCAAGTTTTGTTGTACGCATGCCAAGAAAAATACAATTTGCCTGCACAGCTAGTGCCTTCGAAATTCGGCTTCAAAAAGGCAACCATTAAATATATTTCATTGAAATCAACTCGCATTCACCCGCGGCGCCAACTATATAAGAGCCAACAGTATGGCAAATGCGCTGATCGATCGCACAGCAAGCAACTCGGACGTCCTGCCACAATACTTGCGACGATCGAACAGCTATCCGGCCAACCAGACTCCAGAAAAGGAGACGACAATGCCTCTTGCCCCGGAACAGTCCCGCCCTTTAAAAGTTGTCAAATCCGATGCTGAATGGCGTGAGCAGCTGACGCCCATCCAATATCAGATCACGCGCCAGCACGGTACGGAGCGCGCGTTTTCAAGCCCCAACTTCGACAGTTCGCTCAGCGGCACCTACCGCTGCGTGTGCTGTGAGCGTCCGCTTTATCGCTCTGAAGCCAAATATGAATCCGGCACGGGGTGGCCGAGTTTCTTTCAACCGATCGAACCTGGCGCGGTCGCAGCTTTCGAGGACCAGTCCTATGGGATGGTGCGCACCGAAATCCGCTGTGCGGATTGCGACGCCCATCTCGGCCACGTTTTCCCGGATGGACCTCCCCCTACCGGCCAGCGTTATTGCATGAACGGACATGCCTTGACTTTCACCGAGGATTGAACGGTCTTGCTTTTGCCGACCCGGACCGCCACAACGGTCCGGGTTCGTTTCGATTGAAATCTACTGGATTTTTAAATGCCCCAGAATTTATCCTCCCCGCAGCCGCCACACGCCCCCAAACACCCCTCAAGCGATACGCGCCACGGTATCAGCCGCACCGATGACTATGCATGGCTGCGGGCAGACAACTGGCAGGAGATGTTCAAAGAACCTTCCCTGCTCTCAGCGGAAATCCGCGCTCATCTCGAAGCCGAAAATACCTATCAGGCAACATTGATGCAGGACACGGAACCGCTTCAGAAGGAGCTCTTTGCCGAAATGCGCGGGCGCATCAAGGAGGACGATTCGTCTGTACCGGCAAAAGACGGTCCCTATGCCTACGGCATGTCCTTCAAGACAGGCGGAGAACAGCCCCGCTTCCTGCGCACGCCGCGCGATGGCGGAGCCGAAACCATTCTTCTGGACGGAGACAAGGAAAGCGAGGACAAGGCCTATTTCCGCCTCGCCTCGGCGGACCACTCACCGAGCCACGCCTTTCTGATCTGGGGCTATGACGACAAGGGCTCGGAATTTTACAAGCTGAAAATACGCAACCTCGACACGATGACCGATCTCGACGACATCGTTACCGACACCAATGGCGGCGGTGCGTGGGATGCAGGCAGCGAAGGCTTCTTCTATACGCGCCTTGATGAAAACCACCGGCCATCGAAGGTTTTCTATCACAAAATCGGCACTGGCCAGTCAGATGACAGGCTGATCTTCGAAGAAAAAGACCCTGGTTTCTTCTTAGGTGTCGGCGGCTCGTCGCTGGACGATTTCATCTTCATCGATATTCATGATCATGAAACATCCGAATGCTGGTTATTACCCGCCAATGATCCCGCAGCCGGACCGAAACTGGTGATGGCGCGCCAGACGGGCGTTGAATACAGTATCGCTCCGGGCGGCGATGTATTCTATATCCTGACCAATGCGGACGGCGCCAAGGACTTCAAGATCATGCAAGCGCCTGCTGCTGCACCGCAGCCGGAGAACTGGCAGGAAATCGTGGCCGAGGTGCCCGGACGCCTGATCCTGTCACATTCGGCCTACAAGCACCATCTGGTCTGGATGGAACGGGATAACGGCCTGCCACGCATTGTCATTCGCGACCGCGAAACCGGCGAAGAACATGCCATCGCCTTTGACGAGGAAGCTTATTCACTGGGTCTGCACGGCAGCGCGGAATACGACACGGATGTCATCCGCTTCTCCTATTCCTCCATGACCACACCGGAACAGCTTTTCGATTACAATATGCGCACACGTGCACGAGCGCTGTTGAAGACGCAGGAAGTACCTTCCGGTCACAATCCGGAAGATTATGTCACGCGTCGCGTGCTCGCTCCCGCTCCGGACGGAGAAATGGTGCCGGTTTCTCTCCTTTACCACAAGGACACGAAACTCGACGGTTCCGCCCCCTGCCTGCTCTACGGTTATGGCTCCTACGGCATTACCATTCCCGCCAGCTTCAGCACCTCGCGTCTGTCGCTCGCCGATCGCGGTTTCGTGTATGCCATCGCACATATTCGCGGCGGTAAGGACAAGGGCTTTGCATGGTATGAGAACGGCAAGCGCGAGAACAAGGTAAATACCTTCACCGACTTCATCGCCGCCGCACGTCATCTCGTGCGCCAAGGCTTCACCAACCATGGCCACATTATTGCGCATGGAGGCTCTGCGGGCGGCATGCTTATGGGCGCAATTGCCAATATGGCGCCAGAAGCCTTTGGCGGCATCATTGCCGAAGTGCCCTTCGTCGATGTGCTCAACACGATGCTCGACGATACGCTACCGCTCACCCCTCCAGAGTGGCCTGAATGGGGCAACCCGATCGCGTCCGAAACGGATTATCGCATCATCGCCAGCTATTCGCCCTATGACAATGTGAAAGCGCAAGCTTATCCGGCCATTTTGGCGGTAGCAGGTCTTACCGATCCGCGCGTCACCTATTGGGAACCGGCCAAATGGGTCGCCAAGCTGCGCGAACTCAAAACCGATGACCATCCGGTGCTGTTCCGCATCAATATGGACGCCGGACATGCTGGTGCGTCGGGCCGTTTCTCACGCCTCGAAGAAATCGCCTATACTTATGCTTTCGCTCTGAAAATAGCGGGCAAAGCTTCCAGTCTAGACAACTGATCGAAATGCCCGGCGGCGGCAAGCCGCCGGGCAGACCTCGTGAACTAATATTATTATAATATATCAATATCTTGGCAGAAGATTTCAGACACCCTATATTATCAGGTCAGACAAATCTGGCGTGGAGATCGCACCCATGAAAATCAGATGCGTGACTTTTCTCACAGGCCTTGCACTGGCTCTGCCGACAATGACCTCGGTCATGACCGGCGCACAGGCGCAGGTGCGCAAGGATGTCAGCGAATATGCTGGCCAGCGCTGCAACACACCGCCGCGCGGCAGCGGTGTTATTGTTGGGCAGTTCAGCGGCGTGGATGATTCTCCGTTCATCAGCGACGGTGACGCGTTGGTGCCTATCGACCGTTTCCGCTGCTTCGCCACCATGTCCGAGTGCAAGGGCTGGCTCTATACAATGCAGAGCAAGTATACCAATGCAGGCGCACCGACAGTGGTTCGCTGTACCAAAAGATAATCAACGGCTTTGTAAAATATCATTTGCCGCATTATGGTGACGTCCTGATTGCACGGGAGGCGGACGCTATCCTGACGCCGCGCCGACCTTGACTTATATAAGTTTGGAGGACCGGATGTGCTGCAAGCAAGTTATGTTCACGGCGCAAGTGACAAGCTTCTCATAGGAAATACGATTGGCCGCCACCTCGACCAGATCGCAGAGACATATCCCGACCGGCCCGCAGTGGTTGTTCGCCATCAGAATGTCAGGCTAACTTACGCCGAACTGAAAAAACGCACCGATGCTCTGGCGGAAGGTTTTCTTGCCGTAGGCCTGTGCCCCGGTGAGCGGATCGGAATCTGGTCGCCGAACAATCTCGAATGGGTGCTGACACAGTTTGCAACTGCAAAAGCTGGGCTGATCCTCGTCAATATCAATCCCGCCTACCGGGGCCATGAGCTTGAATACGCATTGGCCAAGGTGGAATGCACGGCCCTCATCCTTGCGCCCGCACTTAAAAGCAGTGATTACTTCGAGATTCTACGCTCCATCATTCCAGAGATCGATGATGCACGGCCTGGATATCTCGCATCAAAACGCCTGCCTGGCTTGCGCTGCGTGATCCGCCTCGGCTCCGAACAAACCGCAGGCATGCTGAATTTCGATGATGTCATCTCTGCCGGCGATGCGGTCACGCGTGAGGAACTGGCACGGCTTACCGAAGAACTGCAATTTGATGATCCCATCAATATCCAGTTCACCAGCGGCACAACCGGTAGCCCGAAGGGAGCAACACTTTCGCACCACAATATTCTCAATAACGGGTTTTTCGTTGGAGAAGCCATGCGCCTGACCGAACGGGACCGGCTGTGCATCCCCGTTCCCTTTTATCATTGCTTCGGCATGGTGCTCGGCAATCTGGCCTGCGTAACACATGGCTCGTGCATGGTCATACCCAACGAAAGTTTCGATCCGCTGCTAACTTTGCAAACCGTGCAGGATGAGCAATGCACCGGGCTGCATGGCGTGCCGACCATGTTCATCGCAATGCTCGATCATCCCGACTTTGCGCGCTTCGACCTCGGCACCTTGCGTACCGGCATCATGGCAGGCTCCCCCTGCCCGATCGAAGTCATGCGCCGCGTCATTCACGAAATGCACCAAAGTGAAATCACCATCGCCTATGGCATGACCGAGACAAGCCCGGTCAGCTTTCAGAGCTCGACCACCGACCCGTTGGAGCGCCGCGTATCCACGGTCGGCCGCATCCATCCGCATCTGGAAGTAAAGATTGTTGATGCAGACGGGAAGATCGTTCCGTGTGGTGAAAAGGGCGAGCTGCTTACGCGCGGCTATAGCGTAATGCGCGGCTACTGGGGCGATGCCGCCGGTTCTGCGAGCGCCGTGGACGAGGCTGGCTGGATGCACACCGGCGACCTCGCCACGATAGATACCGAAGGCTACTGCAACATTGTCGGACGCATCAAGGATCTCATCATACGCGGCGGCGAAAACATCTACCCGCGCGAAATCGAAGAATTTCTGTTCACCCATCCAGCCATCAGCGATGTGCAGATTTTCGGAATACCCGACCGCAAGTATGGTGAAATCGTTTGCGCCTGGGTGAAGCTGCACAAGGATGAAAAGCTCAGCGAAGACGAGCTGCTCGATTTCTGCAATCAGCGGATTGCCCATTACAAAATTCCGGCTCATATCCGCTTCGTCGATCAATTTCCGATGACCGTGACTGGAAAGATTCAGAAATTCGTCATGCGCCAGATCATGCTCGAAGAGCTGGAATTGGAAGAGGTGCGGACAGCTTGATCACCCCCTTCCAGGGCATCATCTCGAGGGAACCTCCGGTCTCCTCGGTCGGAACCGAATGGACAACCTACAGAAAGCTCACATCGAAGTCTTTGTTTCGTGTCGTTGTCCCAGCAAAATCGCTGCGCACTTTTGCTGGAAATGCCCTCTATATCATCGAGCCGAATAGCCGTCCGCATGGGCAGGAATGGCCTTCAGATAGGCGGCGATGGCCTCGCGGTCGTCTTCCGCCAGGTGCGCCATATTGGCGACCACGTCCGTCATCGAACCGCCCAGCGAATCGAAATCGGGCGTAAAGCCGCTCTGCAGCGCATAGGCGATGTCGTTTTCGCTCCAGTCGCCAATGCCGCCTTCGCCGGTCGTGATGTTGGGCACGACGCCCTTCTTGCCATCGCTCCCCGTCTCCGGCGATAATGCTCCGGCAAGCCATTCGCTCGTCTCAAGCCCACCGATTGCATTGCGCGGTGTATGGCACTCCCCGCAATGACCGAGGGCTTCCGTCAGATATTGGCCGCGTTTTACCTGCTCGGACGCATTAGCGATCACAACCGCCGGTTTGCCATCGAGATAAAGATGTTTCCATAGACCGAGACCGCGTCGAATATTGAACGGGAAACTCAATTTGTGCGCCGCCGCAACATTATCCGACGGCGGCAATGTTTTCATAAAGGCGAAAAGATCCGCAACGTCCTGTGGCTGCATCCGGGCATAGGACGTATAGGGGAAAGATGGATAGAGGTGCTCGCCCTCTTTACCCACGCCCTTGAGCATGGCATTGGCAAAATCCTGGATGGTCCAGGTGCCGATGCCTTGCTGTGATGGAGAAATGTTCGGCGCAACAAAGGTACCGAAATCCGAAACCAGTTCATGCCCGCCCGTAAGCACCTTTCGGGCATCACCCGATGCGCCGGGCGCCGCGTGGCAGGAGGCGCAGCCGCCAGCCCAGAAAACCTGCTCGCCCCTGACTGGATCACCCGGCTTCAGCGAAGCCAGCAATTCTGCATCCACCTCTTGCGGCGTGGTCAAAATCCAGAAGGCAGTGGCTCCGAGAACCACCGCGGCGCCAGCGACATAAACCAGTTTACGAACCATTGCCCGATCAGTTCTTTTTTACGCGATAAGCCTGGTGGCAGGAACCGCAATTGGCTGCAACCTGCTGGAAAGCGGTCTTCAGCCCACCAAGATCCTGCGGTTTGGCCGATGCAGCCGTTGCGGCATCACTCTTGAACTTATCGACGTGCTTGACGAAATCGGCCGTATTTTCCCAGATTTTCGGCGAAGCTTCCGTGTCACCCGTTTCCGAACCGGCCGGGAACAGCTTTTCTACATCGAGCTTGGCAGCATCGTCATTGATCTTTTCCAGCGCGGCCACCGCGACCGCAGGGTCAAACGGCTTCTCACCCTTCACCATCGGAGCGATCGCCCCGACCGAACGCCCGATGTCTTTCATGATCGCCTGGCGATCTGCGGTGACGTCGGCCTGTGCGGCACCGGCAAAAAGCATTGCAGCCGAGCCGACCGTCAATAAAAGAAAACGCATAAAACCCTCCGGTTATAAAATTGAACAGTGAACGTTCGTCGGTTCAAATATCCGATACAATCCCGGTGATTGCAATGTTCCAGCCGACCATATCCCCACCGCAGCAAGTATCATTTGCGATCCAATATTCTTATTACAGAAGAATCACAAAATCGTGAAAATCATGAGGAAAACTCTATTATTAAAAAAGCCCCGGAAACCGGGGCTTTCTTGAAGACTCGTGTAAAAAGCCGATCAGGCCTTTTCGTAAAGCTCTTCGACATATTCCCAATTGATCAGGCTATCGACGAAGGCTTCGAGATACTTCGGACGCGCATTGCGGTAATCGATGTAGTAGGAGTGTTCCCACACATCGACGCCGAGGATCGGCGTCGCGCCGTGAACCAGCGGGTTTTCGCCGTTGGGGGTCTTGGAAATTTCAAGCTTGCCGTTCTTGACCGACAGCCAGGCCCAGCCCGAACCGAACTGACCGGCGCCAGCGGCGATGAAGTCTTCGCGGAATTTTTCATAACCGCCGAGGTCGGATTCGATGGCCTTTTCCAGCTTGCCCGGAAGCTTCTTGCCGCCGCCGCCCTTCTTCATCCACTTCCAGAAATGGATGTGATTGTAGTGCTGGCCGGCATTGTTGAAGAGCCCCTGATTTTTTCCGTAGCTCTCCTTGACGATCTCTTCCAGACTCTTGCCTTCGAGGCCGGAGCCTTCGAGAAGCTTATTGCCGTTGGTGACATAGGCCTGATGGTGCTTGTCGTGATGATATTCAAGCGTTTCGCGCGACATGAATGGCGCGAGTGCTTCATAGTCATACGGAAGGGCGGGCAGTTCGAAAGCCATGGGACACTCTCCTCTTTTTTCAGCTTGCGGCGGGCAGAGCGAATGCGTGCCCGAAAACTTGCGTGCGCAATCTACATAGGCCGCAACAGCACGGGCGGCAATGGCCCAGCACGGCATTTCAGCTGCAAGGCAATGAATTATTATTGAAATAAGAAGAAGATGGGCCAAATACACTTTTGTTGGCGCACCTGCTCGCATGGAGGAAACTGTGTCTTTTAGCTCCTATGTCTTCGATGCCTATGGAACATTGTTCGACGTTCATTCGGCAGTTCGGCGACATGCAGACAAGGCCGGCCCTGACGGGCGGGCTTTCTCCGAATTATGGCGTGCCAAGCAACTTGAATATTCCTGGGTCATGAGCCTGATGGGCGCTTATAGCGACTTCTGGAAGCTTACCGAAGAATCGCTCGATTTCGCCTTTGCACGCTATCCATCCGTAGACCCAGCCTTGCGCGGTGATCTGCTTGATGCCTACTGGAAACTCGATTGCTACCCGGAGGTGCCTGCCGCGCTAAAAAGTCTGAAGGACAAAGGCGCACGCCTTGCAATATTGTCCAATGGTTCGTCAGCGATGCTGGGAGCGGCTGTGAAATCCGCCGCGCTCGATGTGCTGCTCGATGACGTGATTTCGGTCGATAGCGTCAGAAAGTACAAGACTGCACCAGCCGTTTATGAACTGGTGAGCATGCAATGGCGGCTTTATCCGTCGGCCATTTCCTTCCAGTCCTCAAACCGCTGGGATGTGGCGGGGGCCGTACGTTTCGGCATGCGCGGGGTATGGATCAACCGGGCCAACCAGCCGGATGAGTACCGACAGTTCTCTCCCGCCCTCATATTGCCCAGCCTTCAGCTTCTCGATTGAACGGCATCACCAAAAGTTGAAAGAAGGACGGCGCCCAAACTTCATGGCTGCACGCAAAATTGTGTCCCTGCGGCAACACGGGACGTCCGGGTGGCCTTTTGCCACGTTTAAGCCCTATTGCGAACGGGTGCGCGCCACATTTCTGGGGCGTTTTCCCCGGCAGTTGATTATCGCAGACAGCCGTTCATGGCGGCCTCACCATTCACCGCGCATCTGCAGCAGCAGATTTGGTCGCACTTCGTTAACCCTAGATGTTGTATCTGTAACTCCTCCCGTCACTAATCTGGTTTTCATATGCAAACGACCCTTACCCGCCGTTCCTTCCTGACGGCAATGACCGCAACAGCGGCTGCCGGTCTCGCCGGTTGCGCTCAGTTGGGGCAGAATGTTCCGATCATCGATGTGGATGCTTCCGGCAACCCTATCAACCGAACCCCGCAGGCCAATGTCGATTCTTCTTACGGCGGGTGGGCGCAGATGTATGCCGCTGTCGAAGACAACGGCTATCAGCTGCCTGCAATCCCTGTCCAGAAGATGGACAAACGCTTCTTGCGTCAGGTCGTTCAGGATCCGACCGGGGAAATGCCCGGCACGCTTGTGATCGATACAGCCAACCGTTTTTGCTATCTCGTACTCGATAACGGACAGGCGCTGCGCTATGGCGTCGGCATCGGTCGTGAAGGCTTCTCGTGGTCCGGCCGCGCCGTGATTCAGTACAAGCGTCAATGGCCGCGCTGGACGCCGCCGGATGAGATGATTGCCCGCCAGCCGGAACTCGCACAGTACAGCGCGAGAAATGGCGGGATGGCTCCGGGCCTCAAGAACCCGCTTGGCGCACGTGCGCTTTATATCTTCCAGGATGGCAAGGACACGCTCTATCGCCTGCACGGCAATCCGGAATGGTGGTCCATCGGCAAGGCAGTCTCTTCGGGCTGTGTGCGCTTCCTCAATCAGGATATCATCGATCTTTACGATCGCGTGCCGAACAAATCCCCTATTCTCGTCATGTGAGATATGAGGGTAATTTATACCAGCAATGAAAAAGCCCCCGTTTCCGGGGGCTTTTCTTACATCATTATGCGCAACAAGTCGTTTTGCCCGATTGCCAGATATTCAAGAGCAGCTTCGGTTCGGACTGTATCGTCAACATAGCTCTGAATGTGCCGAAAGTTTTCACGGCGGTCGACATCACGCAGCTTAGCGCCTGAAGCTTCCCAAAATGCCGCGCACCAGAGCGCGCCCGAGCGAGTTGCCGACAGAGCGCACGACCGATTTCATGGCCGTTTCAGCAACCGTCTGGCGACCGGAGCGACGGCCTGTGCCCAGCGCGGTTCCGACCAGATCCCCCAGAATACCGCCACCGCCTTCATCCTCTTGCTTGGTCTTCTGCTGTGCGGCCGCTGCGGCCTGTGCCTTGCTGGCCAGCATTTCAAAAGCAGAATCACGATCCACCGTTTCGTCATATTGCCCAGCCACCGGGCTAGCGGCGATAATCTTTGCGCGCTCCTCCGGCGTCAGCGGCCCGATACGCGACGATGGCGGACGCATCAGCGTACGCTGCACCATGGAAGGCACCCCCTTTGCCTGCAAGGTCGAAACCAGCGCCTCGCCAGTGGCAAGACTGGTGATCGCCTGAAACGTGTTAAAATCAGGGTTGGGACGGAATGTATCCGCAGCCGTTTTCACGGCATTCGTCTCGCGCGGAGTATAGGCGCGCAGAGCGTGCTGAACGCGATTACCCAGCTGCGCCAGCACGGTTTCCGGCACATCCAGCGGATTTTGCGTGACGAAATAAACGCCTACGCCCTTTGAGCGGATCAACCGTACCACCTGTTCCACGCGGTCGATAAGCGCCTTCGGCGCTTCATCGAACAGCAGATGCGCCTCATCGAAAAAGAAGACCATCCTGGGTTTGTCAGGATCGCCCACTTCCGGCAGCTCTTCAAACAGCTCGGACATGAGCCACAGCAGGAATGTGGAATAAAGACGAGGATTCATCATCAGCTTGTCAGCAGCAAGCACGCTGACCACGCCGCGCCCATCCGTGGTGGTGCGCATCAGGTCGGCGATGCGCAGGGCCGGTTCGCCGAAAAACTTGGCGCCGCCCTGCTGGTCGAGCACCAGCAGCGAGCGCTGGATCGCCCCGACGGAGGCCTTGTTGACGTTACCATATTTGGCGGAAAGCTCTTCGGAGCGGCCCGCCATTTCAGTGAGCATCGACTGCAAGTCCTTCAGGTCCAGCAGAAGCAGCCCTTCTTCATCTGCAAGCCGGAAAGCGATATTCAGAACGCCCTCCTGCGCATCGGTGAGATTCATGAGACGCGACAGGAGCAGCGGCCCCATTTCCGAAATGGTCGCGCGGACTGGATGACCCTGCTCGCCAAATATATCCCAAAAAATAACCGGAGCCGCCCGCATCTCGTATGGATCGAGCTTCACTTCCTCGGCGCGTTTCTTAAGACCATCATTGACAATGCCAACAGCACCGATGCCCGAAAGGTCTCCCTTGATGTCGGCACAGAACACCGGAACGCCCATGGTCGAAAAACTTTCGGCCATGACCTGCAATGTAACCGTTTTACCTGTTCCGGTCGCGCCCGTGACCAGACCATGCCGGTTGCCATATTTCAGCGCCAGATATTCCGGCTGCTGGTAAGAGTCGTCAGGCTTGCGGCTTGCGCCAAGGAAAATAGCGTCATCGGCAGTCATCAGGCAGCTTGCTCCCTCTGTTCAAGCGAACCCTGCGCAAAACAGGGCTTTACAAAGATATAACCGTCGCCCTGTCGCACGACAACGATAAAGCCGCATCTTGACTGGATAAGTCGCCAGAAAGAACATCGCATTCAAACGCTTTCAGCCAAAATACTCTTCAACCAAAAAAATCGCTCTGATATGCCTGTCACTGCATCCTTGGCCTTTTCATAGCTCCCGGATAAGCTTTCCCTCTATTTTCGTTTCCGGCACGCTTGCAAACCGTCCGCGAGAATGCATATTACGTAAACGTAAGATTTTTTTGGGAGAGTTCCATGGAAGAACTGATCGCTCGTATCACCTCCAATGTCGGCATCGACGCGGCAACAGCTGAAAAGTCTGTCGGCATGATTCTGGCATTTCTTCAGAAAGAAGGGCCCGCCGACAAAGTGCAGCTGCTGCTCGCCGCCATTCCCGGTGCGGAAGAAGCCGTTTCGCAAGTCAAGAGCGGCGGCTTTCTGTCGAATCTGATGGGTGGCGTGATGGGCCTCGGTTCGCAGCTGATGTCGGCTGGTCTCGGCATGGGAGAAATCTCGGGCGTCGCCAAGGAGACGATCCGCTTTGCGAAAGAAAAGGCGGGTGACGAGCCGGTGGACGCCGTCATCGGCGCAATCCCGGGTCTCGGCCAGTTTGTCTGAACCCAGCCCGTTTCAAACAAGGCCCCGGTTTTGCCGGGGTTTTTTGTTATCCGCCTTCCTTCAAGACCTGCACGTCGACATGGCGCGCCCGACCTGAAAGCCAGCCATTGACCGCTGCGCCCAACCCCAGAAGTGCAAAGAACAGCCCACAGGTTGCGAAACTGCCTGTAGCGCTGTGGATCACGCCGACAACCAGCGGGCCGACGGCCGCCAGAATATAGCCAACGCATTGCGCCATGCCGGAAAGGTGAGCGGCTGTGTGCGAATCCGGGGATCGCAGAACGATCACCATCATAGCGGCGGCGATCAACCCACCCTGCCCGATGCCCTGCACCGCCGCAAGCAGCCAGAATGTCCACTCAGGGAGATACAGGAAACCGATCAGGGCAAGCGTGGCGCAAGCACACAAAAGCACATTGATGAGGCTCTGGCTTTTCATCCGCGTTGCGATGGACGGTATCGCCAGACAGGCGGCGACCTGCGCCATGATGGAGAAGGAAACAAGACCGCCGGCTGTGGTCGCACTCAGGCCCCTTTCGCGCAGAATAGGCGCAAGCCAGCCAAAGACGATATAGGCCGTCGATGATTGCAGCCCCATGAACAATGTTACCTGCCAGGCGAGCTTGTCTTTCCACAATCCCACGAGCCTGAAGCCCGAATGGGCGACATTGTGCTTTGTCCGCAGGGCCTGGGGAAGCCAGAGGGCCAGCATCAGCAACGCCGGAACGGCCCAGAATGCCAGCGCCAGATTCCAGGAACCGCCAAGCATGTTCTTGATGGGAATCGTGAAACCTGCTGCGGATGCCGCGCCTGCGCAAAGCGCCATCGTGTAAAGGCCAGTCATGATTGCCGCGGTTTTCGGGAAATCCCGCTTCACCACGCCCGGCAAGAGCACATTGCCCATGGCAATTGCCGCGCCGGCGAGCGTGGCGCCGATATAAAGTGAGGAAAATGTGCCGATGCCGCGGATCGCAGTCCCCAGGGTGAGAACCACCAGAACAAACAACAGCACCCGTTCGGCACCATAGCGCTGGGCAAGACGGGGTGCAAATGGGGCGAAGACGCCTAGGCAGAGTACCGGCAAGGTGGTCAAGATGCCCGCCGCAACGGACGACATGCCAGTCGCATCGATGATTTCCGGCAGAAGTACGGAAACACTGGAGAAAACCGGACGAAGATTGGCGGCGATCAGCACAAGGCTGACCCCGAGAAGTATGCGAAGGACTTTGCTTGGAGACTGCTGCGCAGGCGGCCGCGGCACGCTATCCGCTTCGGCATCGACCAGAGGCGCTTCGGCCTGCAACGTCATATCGTCTTCCATCCCATTGCCGGACTGTGCGGTTCTCGTGCGGCTCATAATGCCAGCAACCTTTCAAGTTCTTCGATAAGCGGTGCCATGAAATTGCGAACGGTTGCACTCGCTTTGTCGGGATCACCGCTGGCAATTGCCTCTATAATCCTGCGGTGCGCCTGATCGCTTGGCTCCGGCAATTCACCATCAAGGGTTACTTCAATGGATTCGCGGATGGATGCGGAGAAAAAAGCGTAAACCTCGATGAGCGCGCTGTTGTCCGAGGCCGCAACAATAGCTTCATGAAAGGAAAAATCACGGGCCACAAAAGCTGCGCGATCGAGTTCGGCGCGATTGCCGCGCTGCTGCAGCATTTTTTCCAGGTGCGCGATCGTTTCCGGCGTCGCGCGCAGTGCGGCAAGCCGTGCTGCTTCCGTTTCCAGAAGCGCCCGCGTCTCGAACCTGTCGCGCAGGCTCGTATGCCGGATACGGTCAAGGCTGCGGGCGGTGTCCGCAACTGACCGGACATAAGTGCCCGATCCCTGCCGCGTTTCCAGCATGCCTTGAGCCACCAGAGCCCGCACGGCTTCGCGCACGGTGCCGCGGCTGACGCCAAGCCTCGCTGATAAACCAGCTTCGTTTGGCAGCCGTTCGCCTATCGTCCAGTTGCCCGAAACGATCTCGGACCGGATGGAATGCATGGCCGCATCGGCCAAACTTTTGCGAGAGACCGCCTTCAAAACCAAGCTCCAAAGTCATCTGATGACTTGATGAATAAAACTTCGTCATCGCACCTGTCAATGGGTCGTTTCGCGCGCCCGATCGGGAGTTTCTACGCATCAGCCGTATTCCGTTAACAATTTTCGCGCAATCTGACATTCCAAGTCCAGAAACCGGGTGCCAGCATGATCACGCTCTACAGTCTCTCAGGAGACCATCTCGAAACGGTAGAAGTCGAACCGGGACAACCGCTGCCGCAAAACGTGATCTGGATCGACCTTTTCGCACCCGGCGTGAACGAAGACAGTATCGTGGAAGCATGGACCGGCATATCGATTCCCACACGCGAGGATATGACGGAAATCGAGGAGTCGAGCCGCTTCTACATGGAATCCGGAGCGCAGTACCTGACTGTACCCATTCTGCATGCGGTCGATCTGGATCATCGCGAGCTTGCGCCGGTTACTTTCATTCTGCATGGCACGCGGCTTATCACCGTGCGCTATGCCAGTCCGAAATCCTTCACCACCTACATGATGCGCGCCACCAAGCCCGGAAACGGTTTGACTTCAGCCAAGTGTACGGGGCTTTCGATCATGCTTGGCATTACTGAAGTTACAACAAATCGCCTTGCCGACATTCTGGAAGGCGTGGCGGGCAAGATCGATGCGGCTTCGCACTCCATTTATCGACGCCAGCCCAAGGCGCGCCCGATGACGACGCAGGATTTCCGTCACATACTGACCCAGATCGGTGGACAGGGGACGTTTCTTTCCCGGATGCGTGAAAGCCTCGCTGGTTTGAGCCGCATGCTGGTCTATCTTTCAGCAGCCAACAATCCTGCTTCGGGCAAGAAGGAAACGCGCTCATGGATAAAATCCCTCGAGCGAGACATGCAATCGCTGACGGCGTATGTCGATTTTCTTTCCAATAAGGTGACCTTCCTGCTCGATACCATCGTGGGGCTGATCTCGGTCGAGCAGAACGCCATCATCAAGATATTTTCCGTTGCAGCCGTTGGCTTCATGCCACCAACGCTTGTAGCTTCCATCTATGGCATGAACTTCTCTTTCATGCCGGAACTACATTCTCCGTGGGGCTATCCGATGGCGCTCGGACTGATGGTTGGCTCGGCTTTGCTGCCGCTCTATTATTTCCGACGGAAGGGGTGGCTGTAGCCAGACCAGCATAAGCAGGTCAGGAATAGACGGGTCCGACGCCCATTTTCCCGGAAAAACAAGTTAGGGCACTCTCGCCGAAACGATCTCCCAATCCTTGCCGTTGATCTTCACGACATCGCCGACGGGCCTGCCGAACAGCATGATGGCAACCGGCGCGACGTGAGAAATCTTGCCGCTGGACGGGTCGGCCTCGTCCTCACCCACGATGGTCCAGGTACGGATATTTCCGTCGTCGAGATTCTCCAGCGTAACCGTCATGCCAAAACGCACCACGTCGCTGCCAGGATCAGGCACCGAGAGTTCAGCGGTTTCACGGCGCGCCATCCAGTAACGCAGATCACGCGAAATGCGGACAATGGCCGAACGTTCAGCAGCGACATTGGCCTCTGCAAGTTCGCGTTGCAGCTGCGCGATTTCATCCTCGATCGCCTTCAATCCGTCAGGCGTGACGAGATTGCGATGCGGGCTGACCGGACGTTCGCCAAGATCGACCGGCGTGTCATCCTGTTCCTTGGTGAAAGCTCTGCTCATAAGAATAAGTGTAAGCCGCGCAATCACGGCTTACAAGCCTGCCTTCAGCCGATGACGGCGCTGCGAAGGACTTCCGACGGCGCCACGCAGCCGAACGGAATGCCGTTCCAGTTTTTCATTTCAAGATTGGCGAAACCCCCGAGCTTTGCCGATAGCGCCTCTTCCTTATGGAAAAGTCGAGCCAGAAGCCAAGCTGTCATGGCTTCGGATGCACGGGTTGCGCCATCGTCGCATTTCAGCGCGAAACCGAGGCCTAGTTCCGGCACTGAACCGCAAAAAACGCCTTCGGCGCCCGTCTTCGCAAAAATCCGTCCGGGCGCCACGCGCATCAGCTCGGTGCAGGCGCGTTTTGTGCCCGCCACATAAAACGGCTCGGTCATGCAGGCATGGATCAGGCGCCGTGCCGCTTTAGCGCGCTTTTCACCCAGTCCGGTACCGGTCGCCATTTTCGCGAAGCCATGGGCGAGCTTCGACAATGGAATGGCATAGGTCGGGATCGAGCAGCCGTCAGTACCGCAATGATCGACGTCGTGCGCCGCGCCCGTTACTTCTGCCATCGTATCGCGGACCATGTCCTGGATGCCGGAACCCAGGGCCACATAACCTTTGGTGTCCATGCCGCAATGCACGCAGGCGGCAAGAAAGCCGGCATGCTTGCCGGAGCAATTGTTATGCAGCGGCGTCGGTGTCTTGCCGCTTTGCGCCAGCTTGATGAGTACGGGCTGCTGGAAGGGCCAATGACTGCCGCATTCGAGTGCAGTCGAATCAAGCCCGGCCTTCTTCAGCATCAACGCAGCACGCGCCGCATGCTCCTCCTCGCCCGAATGCGAGGCGCAAGCCATGGCAAGATCGGCGTCGTCAAAGCCGAACGCATCGGCAGCACCGCTTTCAACCAGCGGCAGCGCCTGAATGGATTTGATCGCCGACCGCGGAAAGGTCGGACGTTCAATATCGCCCAATGCAAAAACCTTGCGCCCGTCGCCATCGAAGACGGCAATCGCTCCGCGATGGCGGCTTTCCACCACCGCACCACGGAAGACTTCCACCAGAACCGGATTGCTTTCCATCGTTCCAACCTCGCCCGAATGTCGTGCAGCTCGCACGACCCACTATGTCTGTGGCCGGAAAATACGCACTCCTGCGCAAATAACCAGCGAGAGTTTTCGTCTGTGTGCGAGTTTTTATTGATTGATGAGTCAATCAAAATTAAAATACAATTGAACAAGCCTGAAAACTGGAGCCAGAACATGCCCAAGATCGGGATGGAACCCTTACGGCGGCGCGAACTTATCGATGCCGCCATCCGCACAATCGGCCAGCGCGGTTCGCTGGATGTCACGGTCGCGCAGATCGCCCATGAAGCCGGCGTCTCACCTGCGCTGGCGCATCATTATTTCGGCGGAAAGGATAAGCTGATCCTCGCCACGATGCGCCATCTGTTGCGCGAACTGGGCAGCGATCTCAATGCCGCAGTGAAGCAGACCGAAACGCCGCATCAACGCATTGCCGCAATTATCGCCGTCAATTTTTCCGCCGCGCAGTTCTCGCAGGAAACCATTGCCGCCTGGCTCACTTTCTATGTGCATGCACAACAGTCGGAGGACACGCGGCGGCTCTTGCGCATCTATGCGCGACGCCTTCATTCCAATCTTGTTTTCGCACTTGAACAACTGACCAGCCGCGACCGGGCACACCGCATCGCTGAAGGTGCCGGCGCGCTGATCGACGGGCTTTATATCCGTCACGCGCTGGGCGCTGACGCGCCGGATGCCGCCTCGGCCACCGCGCTGGTGGAAGATTACATTGCCGTTCAGCTTTTGGTGAGGGGGTAAACATGGAAGCAGATTTCGTCATCATCGGTTCAGGCTCCGCCGGGTCTGCCATGGCCTATCGCCTGTCGGAAGACGGCAGGTATTCAGTCATCGTCATCGAATACGGCGTGCCCGACGTGGGGCCGCTGATCCAGATGCCCGCCGCCCTCTCCTTCCCCATGAACATGGAGACCTATGACTGGGGATTTTCCACCGAACCCGAACCGCATATTGGCGGGCGCAGTCTGGTGACGCCGCGCGGCAAGGTGCTGGGCGGTTCGTCCTCGATCAATGGCATGGTCTACGTGCGCGGTCATGCACGCGATTACGACCACTGGTCGGAGAGTGGCGCAGGCGGGTGGGGTTTCGCCGATGTGCTGCCCTATTTCAAGCGGATGGAAAATTCGCATGGCGGACAGGAAGGCTGGCGCGGCACCAGCGGCCCGCTGCATATCCAGCGCGGCAAGCGCGACAATCCACTGTTTCACGCCTTTGTCGAAGCGGGCCAACAGGCGGGCTTCGAGATCACAGAAGACTATAACGGCGAGAAGCAGGAGGGCTTCGGCCCGATGGAGCAGACGATCCATAATGGACGCCGCTGGTCTGCCGCCAATGCCTATCTGAAACCGGCGTTGAAGCGCCCGAATGTGAAGCTGGTCAAGGGTCTTGCCCGCAAGATCGTGCTGGAAGGCAAGCGCGCCGTCGGCGTCGAGATCGAGGCAGGCCGCACCTTCTCGACCATCCGGGCGCGGCGCGAGGTCATCATCGCCGCATCGTCGATCAACTCACCCAAACTGCTGATGCTTTCCGGCATCGGTCCTGCCGCGCACCTGAAAGCGCATGGCATAGAGGTCGTCGCCGACCGCCCCGGCGTCGGCCAGAACCTTCAGGATCATCTGGAGGTTTATATCCAGCAGGAATGCACGCAACCTATCACGCTTTATTCCAAGCTGAACCTGTTTTCCAAAGCGAAAATTGGCGCGGAATGGCTGTTTTTCAAAACAGGCGATGGTGCCACCAATCACTTCGAATCCGCAGCTTTCGTACGCTCGAAAGCGGGCGTGGAATATCCGGATATCCAGTATCACTTTCTGCCGGTCGCGATCCGCTATGACGGCAAGGCGGCGGCACAGTCGCACGGCTTTCAGGCGCATGTCGGCCCTATGCGCTCGAAATCGCGCGGCAGCGTGACGCTGCGCTCGGCCAATCCTCGCGAAAAGCCCGTCATCAGATTCAATTACATGTCGCATGACGACGACTGGGCCGATTTCCGTCATTGCGTGCGGCTGACGCGCGAAATCTTTGGACAGGCGGCATTCGACGCCTATCGCGGCGCGGAAATTCAGCCCGGCGCCAGCGTGCAGACCGATGCCGAAATCGACAATTTCATCCGTGAGCATGTGGAAAGCGCTTTCCATCCCTGCGGCACATGCAGAATGGGCGCGGTTGACGATCCTTTTGCGGTGGTTGATCCTGAATGCCGGGTGATTGGCGTCGAAGGCCTTCGTGTGGCGGATTCATCCATCTTTCCGCGCATCCCCAATGGCAATCTCAACGGGCCATCGATCATGGTGGGCGAAAAGGCGTCCGATCATATTCTTGGCCGCACGCCGTTGGCGCGATCCAATCAGGAACCGTGGATCAATCCACGCTGGCAGGTTTCGGACCGCTGACGCGTCAGAGGAAACGCGAGTATGTTCAGGACTGGGTAAAACGCCGTTCAACATATGCCCTATTCCTTCAAATCGAAGCAGGAAAAAACAATGAAAGCACAACCCAAAGCCTCGCATTTCATCGGCGGCGCCTATGTGGAAGACAAGGCCGGACGGCCGCTTCCCGTCATTTATCCAGCGACAGCTGAGGAAATCGCAAAGCTCTATTCCGCCACACCGGACGTAATCGAGGCGGCTTACGCAGCCGCGTTGAAAGCACAAGGTGAATGGGCGGCGCTGAAGCCTGTCGAACGCGGCCGCATTCTGCGCCGCACAGCTGAAATTCTGCGCGAAAAGAACAAGAAGCTCTCCAAGCTAGAAACGATGGACACCGGCAAGGCGCTTCAGGAAACACTGGTTGCCGACGCCGCTTCGGCGGCAGATGCGCTGGAATTCTTCGGCGGCATCATTTCGGGCTTCAACGGCGAATTCGTGGAACTCGGTGGCTCCTTCGCCTATACGCGTCGCGAAGCCTTGGGCATTTGTGTGGGCATTGGCGCATGGAATTATCCGATCCAGATCGCAGCCTGGAAATCCGCTCCGGCGCTCGCCATGGGCAATGCCTTCATCTTCAAGCCGTCTGAAAATACGCCGCTTTCAGCTTTGGCGCTTGCGGAAGCCTACAAAGAGGCGGGTTTGCCTGATGGTCTGTTCAACGTCGTGCAGGGTTTCGGCGATGTGGGGGCAGCGCTCGTCAACCACCGCATGACCGCCAAGGTTTCGCTGACCGGCTCGGTGCCTACAGGCAAGCGTATCATGGCGCAGGCAGGCGAACATCTGAAGCACGTCACAATGGAACTCGGCGGCAAGTCGCCGCTGATCGTATTCGACGATGCAGATCTGGAAAGCGCAATCGGCGGCGCTATGCTCGGCAATTTCTATTCGACCGGGCAGGTTTGCTCGAACGGCACCCGCGTTTTCGTACACAAGAACATCCATGAGCGTTTCGTCGAGCGCCTTGTCGAACGCACCCGCAAAATCCGCATTGGCGATCCGCTGGACGAAGCGACCCAGATGGGTCCGCTGGTCAGCGCCAGCCAGCGCGACAAGGTTCTGGCCTACATCGAGAAGGGCAAAGCGGAAGGCGCAACGCTGGCTTGCGGTGGCAGCGTGCCCAAACTACAAGGCTTCGACAAAGGTTTCTTCATCGAGCCGACAGTCTTTACCGATGTAACCGATGAAATGGCGATCGCCCGCGAGGAGATTTTCGGACCAGTGATGAGCGTGCTGGAATTTTCGGATGAAGATGAAGTAATCGCTCGCGCCAACGATACCGAATTCGGTCTGGCGGCAGGCGTGTTTACCGCCGATCTTTCACGCGGCCATCGCGTAATCGGCCAGATCAAGGCAGGCACTTGCTGGATCAACGCGTATAACCTGACACCGGTGGAGGTGCCTTTCGGCGGCTACAAGCAATCCGGTATTGGCCGTGAGAATGGCATTGCGGCGTTGTCCCATTATAGCCAGATCAAGACCGTCTATGTGGAGATGGGAAAAGTCGAGAGCCCTTACTGAGGGCTCTCGACCAGTCGACCGAAACCGCGGGCGGGCAGTTTCAGGTCGCATTCATCGAAGAAGAGAATACATCAGGTTGAAGAACCCGTCGGAATCCACCTCTGTCGCCACCCAGACATTATCGGGCAGTCCCCGCTCCTGCCAGTAATCCGCTACGGTGGCACCGAAAGTGTAGGTTCCAGTGAGGTCAACCGCGACATGCGCCCGGCGCTTTTCGATAAGCGTCGGGTCTATGATCGCCGCCAGAACCAGCGGATCATGCAGCGCACCGCCGACGCCCATCTGGCCGCGGTGCAATTTTTCGTAGAACTTCAGCCAATTGAGAACTGCCTTGCCGAGCGGAGTGTCGATCTTGCGCAGTTCTTCGAATTGTTCCTCTTCCACGAGGACGTGCATGGTGACATCCAGACCGACCATCGTCACATCGATGCCGCTGTCCATCACGATGCGCGCAGCTTCCGGATCGCAGAAAATGTTGAATTCCGTCGGCGTGATATATTCGGTGCGACGGAAGAAAGCGCCGCCCATAGACACAATGCGCGCGATCTTGGGTTTCAACTCCGGATATTTGAGAAGGAGCATGGCGATATTGGTCAGCGGACCGGTCGGCGCCAGTGTGACCGGTTCCGGATGTTCGCGCAGGATTTTTGCGATGAAGTCGACGGCGTGCATATCGACCAGCTTCATCGTCGGCTCAGGAAGATCGGGCGTGCCTTCAAGGCCGCTCGGACCGTCGGCGGTCCCAAGAACGAGTGGTCTGTTCAAAGGCGTCCCGCAGCCCTGTGCAACAGGCACATCACTCGCACCTATGAACTCCAGAATGCGCAGGGCATTGATTGTCGTGCGCTCAAGTGTTGCATTGCCACAAACGGTCGTAACGCCAAGCAGATTGATTGCGTCGGACTTGTGCGCCATGACGAGCGCAATGGCGTCGTCGTGACCGGGGTCGCAATCCATGATGACAGGAATTTGTTTCATTTATGCTTCTCTTTTCACGCTTCAGCCAAGCTGTGCGATGGATTTCTTGAACAGGCTCAGGAACTGGCGACCATCCAGATTGCGACAGACGCGGGTTGTTTCGGGGCCTGAGAACGGCAGAATCTGGCGACCGGTGAAAGCCACTGTCTGCCCGCGAACAAGCCTCTCGCTAAGTGCCACATCGACGAAGACCGGCTTGGTCATTTCAAAGAATTCCGGATGCAGCACAGCCGAAACCGCGATGGCATCATCCAGCGGAAAGCCGACAAGTTCGAAGAACTCGCGCCAGATGTCGATATAGATGGGGAAGTTCTCGCACACATAGGATGTGATGCGGTTTTCCGGATAGAGCGATGCGAAATCGTTCAGATCATCGCGCGTCAGCATCGAGGCCGCGACACGGTTGTCTTCACAGACGTCCAGCGGAACCAGAATGATCGGAGCGCCCGATCGCAGCACCACGCGGGCAGCTTCCGGGTCAGCCCAGATATTGTATTCGGAAACCGGCGTGATATTGCCGGGAGTTGCGAAACATCCGCCCAGAACCACGATCTGCTTGACCAGTTTCGCGATATCCGGCGCCATCTGGAGTGCCATCGCCACATTGGTTTGCGGACCAGTGGCCACAATCGAAATCTCATGCGGGTTGGCCCGCACCAGATCGATCATGAAATCAATGGCGTGCTTGTCGATCGGCTGATGGCTTGGAGCCGGCGCGGGCGGATTGAACCCCTTCAGCCGCTCTCCGAAACGGGCCTGGAGCTGTTTCTCAAAGTGTACCGGGGCGAGCATATCCTCGCGAGAGTTACCGACCAGCGGACGATAAGCACCCTTTGCGACAGGAACATCTTCACGACCGGCAAGCGACAGCGTGTTCAAAACCACGTTGGTAACCTGCTCGATATCCCCCGCAGCGCCTGTAACGGAGGTGATGCCCTCAAGCTTAATGCCGTCACAGCCCAATGCGAACAATATTGCGAGAATATCGTCTCCAGCTGAATCGACGTCCAGTATTATACGTTCCATACCTTGATCTTACCCTTATTGAGGGCGCTTCAGGAGCGCCATGCTTTCCAGTGTTTCCTTGAAGAATTTCGGGCGCTGGCGATAGGTCAACACGAACAGAGCGCCAAGAGTGACCGCATATGGGACCATCAGAACCAGATATGAGGGAAGGCCGAAGGTTTGCAGGCGCAGGGAGAGCGCATCGGAAAATCCGAACAGCAGGCA
The DNA here is from genome assembly GCF_014253075.1 of Ochrobactrum sp. CM-21-5. Classification (GTDB taxonomy): domain Bacteria; phylum Pseudomonadota; class Alphaproteobacteria; order Rhizobiales; family Rhizobiaceae; genus Brucella. The sequence continues at coordinate 989,834 of NZ_JACLZJ010000001.1, read as the reverse complement.
ACCCAGCAGTACCTTGACCGGATCGCCATTGGAGAAGATGAGCACCGCGACGGCCATGAAACCGCGCCCCGCAGACATGTTTTCCGCAAACATCGTAATGTAACCCAGCGAAAGATGTGCACCTGCGAGCCCTGCCAGAACACCGCAAATCAGGGATGCGATATGCTGCGTTCTCGCGGTCTGAATTCCAATGGACTGGGCTGCTTCCGGTTTTTCCCCCGTCACCCGGATATAGAGCCCGAGCTTGGTTCGATAGAGCACCAGCCACACCACAAAAACCATGATGAAGGCGAGATAGACAAGTGGTGTGTAGCCGGAAATCGCTTTGCCGAACTGACCAAGATATTTTGCGTATGGAAGATGGATTGCCGACAGGCCCACAATATCCGGGCTGACAATCGACCCGCGCGTACCGAAGATGGCTTTTGTCAGGGAGATCGTCAATCCGCCCGCCATGATGTTGAGGGCGAGGCCCACAACCACTTCGTTGGCGCGCATGGTCACGACGAGCAATGAAAAAATCATCGCAACAATTACGGACGCCAGTACACCGATCAAGAGGCCGCCGAGGGCTGATCCTGTCCAGATGGACCCGAGCACGGCAAAGAAAGCGCCCAGAAGCATCTGGCCTTCCAGACCAATATTGAAGATACCGGCTTTCGTGGTGAAAGCACCGCCCAGAGACACGAGAAGAATGGGTGCCGTGGTGCGAAGTGTCGCCGCCAGCAATGTGACGGTGAATATCTTGTCTAGAACTTCCACCGGCGCTCTCCACTGAAATTGTTGCGGCGGCGGAACAGAATCTGCGCCGATACGCATAGAATGATGAACGCCTGGATGACCGTAATGATTTCACGCGAGGCGCTGGTTTCAACCTCCATCAGGAGCGAGCCCGACCTAAGCGCGCCAAAGAAAAGCGCGGTCCCGATGACGCCTATGGGATTGCCGTTGGCCAGAAGCGCTGCGATCACGCCATCGAAACCGAATCCGGGGGCAAAGCCCTCCATGAAGCGGTGATGGACACCCAGCGTCTCAATCCCCCCTGCCAGTCCGCCGACGGCTCCCGAAACCAGGAGGATCACGAATACATTGCGCTTGATGTTCACACCACCATAGGCCGCGAATTTTGGATTTGATCCCATCGCCGTCATGGAATACCCGGCGCTCGTGTATTTAAGAAAAAGCTGGAAAGCGACCGCCAGAATAACGCCGATGAACAGACCAACGTTCAGCCGCGAGAATTCAAAAAGCTGTGGCAGATAGGCTGTCGGCGCAACAGGGGCGGTTTCAGACCAGCCACCCGGACGCTTGAACACGGAAATGGTGAGGAACGACGTCAGCAGGATCGCAATATAGTTGCTCAGGATTGTCGAAACCACTTCGTTCGTGCCGTAGCGCGCACGGAAGAACGCCGGGATCAGTATCCATAGGCCCCCCGCCACGACGGCCGCGAACATGGCCACGATCATATGGATGACCGGCGGCATGGTGAAGGCGAAACCAACCCATGCGGCTGCGAAGCCGCCGAGATAAAGCTGCCCTTCGACACCGATATTGAATAGACCGCCGCGCAAGGCGACACACGCCGCTATACCACAAACGATGATTGGCGTTGCCTGAAGCAGCGTTCCCGCCAGCCGTTCGGTACTGCTGAACGCACCTCTTACAAGGGTCGCGAAAACATGCAGTGGATTTTCACCGACGAGCAAAATGATGATCGCACCGCCCGCCAGAGAAATGAAAATCGCGAGCAACTGGCCCAGCAGATTTTCGATCCAGTCCGGCAGCGGTTTCTTTGGCACTGATTGCGTCACCGCCGTTAGATTGTCTTGCGCAGTCATTGGGATACCATTTTTGCGCCGCCGGCTTTGGAACCCGCCATCAGGTAACCGATTTCATCTTCGGTCGCCGTTTCTGGATCGACTTCACCGGCGATCATTCCTGAAAACATGACCAATACGCGGTCTGCGAGTTTGAGAATTTCATCGAGCTGCACGGAGATCAGCAGAATCGCGGCTCCACGCTCGCGTTGCTTCATAATCTCGTCGTGAATGCCTTCCATCGCGCCGATATCGACGCCCCGGGTGGGCTGATCGACGATCAGGAAAGGACAGTTCTGAGAAAATTCACGGGCGAGAACCACCTTCTGCATGTTGCCGCCCGAGAGGGTTTTGACGATGGTTTTTGGCCCCATGGCGCGAATGTCGAACTTGCGGATCATCTCCACCGCCTGTTCGGTTGCATAACGCCAATTTACAAAGCCGTTTGTCGCCCATGGTTTGCGATGCTGGCGCCCCATCACGAGATTGGCGGTGATCGTGTCAGCGGCGTTCACGCCATAGGTGAGACGGTCACCAGGCACATGCGCCAATCCCGTTTCGCGGACGGCCATCGGCGTTTCGCCTGCAATTTCCTTGGCCTGAAGAAGAATGCTACCGTGAGAAGGCTTGCGCAATCCGGCGATAACTTCGGCAAGTTCGGTCTGGCCATTGCCGTCAACACCGACAATGCCGACGATTTCTCCCGCATTCACACCGAAACTGACATCCTGAAGAACCGGCGTTCCGCGTCCGTCACGGGCATAGACGCCGGAGAGCCTGAGCACTTCCTGACCGCGCGTCGGATTGCGGGGGCGCCGGGAGAAGTTCACCTCACGGCCCACCATCATCCGGACGAGTTCGTCCTCCGTCATGTCCCTGGTTGCCTTGCTGCCGACCGCCTTGCCGTCCCGCAGAACAGTAATCGTTTCGGAATGCTGCATGACTTCGGAAAGGTGGTGCGAAATGAAGACGACGGTCATTCCCTGCTGCACGAAATTCCGCAATATCTTGAAGAGTTCGCGACTTTCCTGCGGCGTCAGAACGGCTGTCGGCTCATCGAGAATGACAATTTCGGCGCCCCGCGCCAAAGCCTTGAGAATTTCAACGCGTTGTTCAGCCCCGACCGAAAGCTCGCTGACCTGCTTTGTGGGATCGACCTTGAGCCCGAAAGTCTCGGAAATTTGCCGCACCCTGTCGATCTGGGCTTTGTGATCGATCAGGCCGTTATGCGTTATTTCCATTCCCAGAAAGATATTCTCGGCAACGGTAAGCGAGGGGACCAGCTTGAAATGCTGATGAACCATTCCCAGCCCACGCTCGATCGCGACCTTGGGGGAGGACATGACAGCCTCATGGCCGTTTATGCGGATGGCGCCCTCGTCCGGCTGGTGAATGCCGAACAAGATATTCATCAACGTCGACTTCCCCGCGCCGTTTTCGCCAACCAGCGCGTGAATCTCGCCCTTCCTGACCTTGAGGTCAATCCGGTCATTTGCTGTCAGCGCGCCAAACCGCTTGGTGATGCCCTGTAGTTCGATTGCATAAGTCATGGATCGCGGTTCCGAAAATCGGTGCTTTCGCCAAAACGACACGTGCACTATCGCCACGTCACGGGATGACGCCCTGCATACTCGATGAGCGCAAGCCCGCCGCCAATCCGGCAGGCTTGCGTCGTGTTTTCAGTTACTGATTCATTTTTACGGTGATAGTACCGTCGGCAATGCCTTTGCGGACCTCTTCCAGCTTGGCTGTAATATCAGCCGGCACCCTGTCCTTCATGTCGTCGCATATCTTCAGCTCGACACCACCGGACTTCACCCCGTAAGCATATGCGCCAGGCTTGACCGGATTTCCGTCAACCTCACCCTTGATCAGGTCATAAACTGCAATATCCGCGCGTTTGAGCATGGATGCCAGCATGGCACCGGGAGCGGTCGGACACTGATCGACGTCCACGCCGATCGCGTATTTGCCTGCCGCCTTGGCAGCCTGCAACACGCCCTCGCCCGTCGGTCCTGCCGCCTGATAAAGAAGGTCGACATCCTGACCGTAAAGCGCCATCGCCAGTTCGCTACCCTTGGCCGGATCATCAAACGTACCAGCGAAAACGCTGTTGACGGAAACATCGCCTGCGACCTGCGCAACGCCCTGCTCCATGCCCGTCAGGAAGTTGCGTATAACCGGAATGTCACGCCCGCCAACGAAACCGACCTCCGACGAGCTGTCGAAACCCTCGATCTGCTGAGACGTCATCAGCCCAGCCAGAGCACCAACCAGGAAAGAGCCCTCTTCCTCGACAAAATCGATATAAGTCATTGTCGGGCTGTCGAGAACGCCATCGATAAAGATGAACTTCTGGTCCGGATAAGCCTTGTTGGACTTCTGCAAGGCATCGACCAGTTCCCACCCCATGACGAAGATCAGGTCGTACTGCCCGTCTTTCGCGAGATTGTTGAACTGCTCTTCATAATCAAGCGCCCGATTGCCCGTGTCCACGATCTTGAGGTCAACACCGAAATCGCCCTTGGCACGCTCCAGGCCCTTGATGATCGAAATACCGAAGCCCTGCGAAAAATAGCCGGAGATCGCCGCGACCTTCAGGTCCTGCGCCGCAGCTGGCGTAGACAGCATGCCCAGGCCGATAAGCGCGGAAGAGGCAAGAGTCTTCAATCCCATTTTCATTCGATGTCCTCCCAGTCCGTCGTCGTTTGCACTTGACGGCAATTATTGTTTGTGTACGAATAAATTGCGAAAAGACTGATCATCTGTCAAGAGCATATTCGAGGCAACGAATGACAGAACAGAAAAATAAAATCGAGACGGCGCAATCCGTTCTTGTAACCGGCGCCGCAGGGTTGCTGGGCTCTTATGTAACGCGCGCTTTCAAGGATGCCGGCTACAAAGTCACAGGCGTCGACATTGCGCAACGCGATGGGCTGGAGGTGACGATCGCGGATCTAACCCGCCTCGACGTGGCTCTGGAACTGGTCAGAGGCGTCGATCATGTGGTCCATATCGCGTCGCTGCCGCGTCCTGTTGGCTACAATGCCGAAGATGTCTACAACACGAACATGTCACTGATGTTCAACGTTGTTGAAGCCATGGAACGCAATAAAATCAATAGTTTGATTTATGCGTCCTCCTTCAGCACCATCGGCCTGCCTTTCGCCAACAAACCGTTGGCGCCTGATTATTTTCCGGTTGATTCGCAGCATCCGGCCAGGGCGCTGGATGTTTACGCGCTGACGAAACTCCTGGGTGAGAATATCGTCGACTATTGGGTGGCTCGTACCGGCGGCGATGCGGTCAGCATCCGTATGCCATGGATTCAGGACGCTCATATTTTCGGGCGCGATGTCTTGCCCCGCCGTGACACGGACGATGCGAAGCTGGATCTCTGGGCCTATGTAGACGCACGCGACGCAGCCCGGGCCTTTATCCTGTCTTCCCAAGCTAAACTACGGGGACATAATCGGTTTTTCATTTCGGCCGCAGACACCTATTCCGAACGCATATCGGTCGAACTGATCGAAAGGTTCTATCCAGACGTTGCACTGAAGGAACCGCTGGAAGGCTTCGTCAGTCTTATTTCCAACCGGGAAGCCGAAGCCCTGATCGGTTTCCGGCCCTGCCATAGCTGGCGTGAATACGGCCAGCTCAAGTAAACTCGGAGGAAGTCTTTGTAATGAAAGATTTTTTGGGGAAAACCGTTCTTGTAACCGGAGGCGCAGGCGCTATCGGCAGCGCCACTGCGAAACTCTTCCTCGAACGGGGCGCCAATCTGGTGTTGGCTGACATTGATTCTGTGAAGCTCGACAAGATGAAAGCATACTTGTCCGCTTTCGGTGAAGTGTCTGTCATCAGTGGTGACGTCACCGACGAAACCCACGTGCGCAAAGTCATCGATTATTGTATTAGTACGTACGGATCGCTCGACGTCGTTTTCAACAATGCCGGCATTGCAGGTGCGGTTCTCCCGATTCAGGAATGGAGCAGCGCGGACTGGGATCATATCGTAAATGTAAATTTGCGCAGCCAGTTTCTGGTACTGAAATATGCGGCGTTGCACATGATCGCACGCAAGACGGGCGCCATCGTGAACATGGGCTCATCCATGTCCAATTGGGATGTGCTGTCGGGCGGCGTCGGTTATGTTGCGACCAAACATGCCGTTGTCGGCCTGACAAAGACAGCTGCGCTCGACCTTGCTCCACACGGTGTGAGAATCAATGCAATCTGTCCGGGCGTGATCGAAACGAGCCTCGGGGTTCCGGGTCTTGGGGACGAAAACGTCGGCGGCACGTCGGCGGTTGCGCGCTTTGCGTCGAAAATTCCTTCGCTACGCATTGGCCAGCCCGAAGATGTCGGCGAGGTCGTCGTGTTTCTCGCTTCAGATAGTGCCCGCCACATCAATGGTGCGGCCTGGCTGATCGATGGAGGGCAGACCCTCCAGAGCTATGCCAACGGCCCTGACGGCGGGACCTATTGACACCACGCAGTCCGTGATTTGACTGAAGATTTTCCGTGCGGCTTTCTTGTCCGCCAAAGCATAACAAAATTCAGGGGGTGAACCATGTCTGTCGATGTATTTTCCGCACATAAGGCTGAAGCTGCATTCCAGCTTCGAGCGGATAAGGCCGCCGTTATCGTCGTGGATATGATCAATGAGTTCTGCAAGCCGGGCGGCAAAATGGTTTTGCCGGGCTACGAGCAGTTGGTTCCACCACAACTGGCGGTGATCGAGAATGCGCGCAAAAACGGAATGCCTGTCTTCTGGGTTCATGACGTTCACCGGAAAGGAATGCGCCGCGAGCGTGAGTTTCTCAAGCGGAGCCCACATGGCGAGGAAGGCACGTGGGGAACCGAGATCATTTCGGACCTTAATGCCCGTGAAGACGATATCCACATTACAAAGAGGCGCTATTCGTCATTCTACCAGACGGATCTGCATCTAACGCTCAAGGACATGATGATCGAACAGGTTATCGTCTTTGGCGTCGTCACCAATATCTGCGTCCGCTCGACCGTTGCCGATGCTTTCTTCGAAGGCTATGAAATTCTGGTCCCTCAGGATTGCTGCGCCGCCACCGGCCCGCGCGAGCAGGCCAGTTCGTTGTACGACATCGCCACACATTTTGGCGTTGTGTGCAATTCGGATGATATAGTCGCGGCGCTGAACAGCGGCGCGCCCATTGAAAACATCATCAACGCCTGAGGTGCAGCTTGGCTGAAGAACATACAAAAGTGAGCCCCGCACCGCGAAAACGCGTACGGAAGACTGTTGTGCCCCATGACGGCGACCAGATTCTGGACCGGGATGAAGCGGCAATCGCTTATGCACGCAGCGGATACGATCTGGATATGCATCCAGCTTTCGCTGTGCGCAAGGTTCACCAGAAAGCGACGCTCATATTCCAGAACATCATGGGAATGGATAATCTGTCTCCACCGCAATTTGCGGCGCTGGCAACCATTTTGAAGTATGGCGCGGTTTCCCAGAACCATCTTGGTCGCATGACCTCGATGGATCCATCGACCATCAGTGTTGTGGTGCGCAAACTGATCAATGACGGTTTGATTCACCGCAGCAGATCGAAATCGGATCAGCGTTTGAGCGTCCTTACCCTGACGAATGAGGGGCTGAGCTTCACAATTGATCGTCTCAAGGACAGCACTGAGGTGGGGGAACGCCTGCTGGCGCCTCTCAGCGACGAAGAGAAGATTTCCTTCATGGATATGCTGATCAAGATCAGCGCCGACCCCGAAGCCTGATTTCGGCTTCTGCTTTCAGAAGCCGTCGATACCACTCTATCTATTTGTTTTCACAGGTTTCCAGATGCAAGGCGTCCCCCGCTTTTGCTGGAAGCACTCTCATACGCGTCGCATTGTAGCGCGCATTTAAAAAGAAGAACTGGGGAGAAACATGACCGACCCGAAACGCATCGTTATCAGAAATATTGGACTTGCGCTGAGCGGAGATATTCGAAATCCCATTCTGGACATCGATACCATTGTCGTGGAAAACGGTATCATAACGAAACTGGGAAAAGGGGATGAGATTTCGGTGAGCGCCGATGACGGGATCATCGACGCAAACGGCTCAGCCGTCAGCCCCGGCCTGATCGACAACCACGTACATCCTGTCGCCGGAGACTGGACCCCGCGCCAAAATCAGATCGGCTGGATGGATTCCACTGTTCACGGCGGCGTCACCACCATTATTTCCGCTGGCGAAGCACATTATCCCGGACGTCCGAACGATGTGGTCGGCGTCAAAGCCCTGGGCATCGCCTCGCAGCGCGCCTTTTCAAATTTCCGACCAACGGGCATGAAGGTGCTTGCAGGCGCACCGGTGCTTGAACCCGGCATGACGGAACAGGATTTCAAGGAACTGGCCGATGCTGGCGTCCGGCTGATCGGTGAGGTCGGGCTTGGCAGAGTGAAGGACGGCCCGACCGGCAAGAAAATGATCGCATGGGCCCGCAAGTATGGCATGACATCCATGACCCATACGGGTGGCAATTCGATCCCCGGTTCGGGACGGATCGGCGCCGATGTCGTCATTGAAGTCGATGCCGATATCATTGCACACATCAATGGTGGCCCCACAGCACTCCCCTTCGATGAGCTCGAACAGATTTGCGAGAAAAGCACCCGCGCCATCGAGATCGTTCACAACGGCAATCTCAAGGCGGGCCTTTATGTGCTGGATATCGCCAAACAGCGCGGCGAACTGGATCGCGTAGTGCTGGGAACGGATGGGCCCGCCGGTTCCGGCGTTCAGCCGCTCGGCATCCTGCGCACCATCACCCATCTGGTTTCACTGGGCGACGTGTCCGTGGAAACGGCCTTTTGCTTTGCGACCGGCAATATATGCAAATTCCGCAATCTCGATGATCGCGGCATGATTGAAGTGGGCCGCAGCGCTGATCTTGTCTTCATGGATCAGGCGACGGGCGGTGCGGGCGACGGCTTCATTGAAAGCATAGAACTTGGCAACTTGCCAGGCATTGGCATGGTGATGATCGACGGAGAAATCCGTGTGGGGCGCTCACGCAACACGCCGCCATCGGACAGGGCACCGCAGATCGTTCAGGAATAAAAAAAGCGGCCAATCTGGCCGCTTTTTTCTACAGACGTTTTCTCGTCGGATCAGTTCCGGCGAGATCAATCCACGCCATTCTCGCCTTTGATCTGGTCCGTTGTCAGCCCGCCGACACGCGGGTGCGGGCGGCCTGAATCGGTGACAGAAACAGCAACCACGATTTCGTTGTCCCGCGGCGCATCCGCCACGCGGACCTCCATTCCATCGAAATGGCTCCGGACTTTCGCGGCATCCTTATGGCCGAGCGGGATGTCGATTGGCGCGCCCATACCAGCGCGCTTCTTGGATGAGGGAATGAGTGCGGGCCCGCGTCCCAATATCCGGCGCACAGGGGCACCCAGCCTGGGATGCAGTATCGCCGCCGCATGTTCCAGCTCGCCATCAGCCCCAACGACTGCCGCCTTACCGAAACTCTCGGCACGATCGCCTGGAATACCCAGAGCTTCGACAGCCCGGGTCGTCAAAAGCTCACCAAGCTCCTCACCCATCTCACTGAGCAGTGCGAGATCTTCGACATATTCACCTGTGTAGGGATTGGCGATTACGGCCACAGCCGCCGCCCGGCGCGTCGGCTCCGCCAGGTCCCGTCCGCCTTCGATACGGGTTTCCTCTACGAAGGTTACAATCTTTCTGATCTTCGTTTTCATCGCAATCCGTCGTCCCCCTTGATCTCCTCCGCAGCCAAGCCGCCGGACCGGGCGTGCACGCGAGAGCCGGTCGTCATGGACAGGACCAGCAGCAGCTCATTGGCACGCGGCGCATCCGGAATACCGACCTCGATCGCATCGAAATGCGAGCGTACATAGGATGCGTTTACATGGGTGATGGGTATGTCTATCCGCACGCCCGGCGCGCCCACTTTCTTGGCGGACGGAACAATCGCTTTCGGACTACCCAAAAGCTCACGCATCGCATAGCCGCCGGGATTGTGCCACAGCGCACCGTGCTCCAGCTCGCCTGCGCCGCCAACCACGGCACCCTTGCCATATCCTTCAATCTTGGAGGCGTCGCCCCCGAGCGCGTTCAAAAGCTGAGTGGCCATTTGCAGGCCCAATGGCTTCAGGTCATCCATGAAGCCAACAATGTCCTCGACATAACGACCTGCGAACGGGTTTTCGATGACAGCAAGAATTGATCCGCGAAGCACCGGCTCAGAACGAACAGGACCGCCCTCATGATAGACCTCTTCGATCTGGATCAAAGTTTTACGCAATTTTACCGGAAACATGTTCCCTCCGAAGTTTCATATCCGTGATGATTGCAGTTATTTGTATGAGTAGCAATAACTTTATGTTCGATAAAGATTTACAGAATCCACATCAAAAAATCAAAATATTGAAAATTAATTCAATAAAAACAATGGTATAATTTTATGACTGAAAGAAATCCATAATCTCCTATCGCTTCATTTTTGCCTTCATTCATCACATAAAAGAAAAAATCATATGTAATAAAACAAATTAATTGACATACTTTGCAGGTTGTGAAGAATACTCAGCAGGTCGCCAAAAGTTGAAAAAACAGGGAACTGGCGACCCGTCAGCGATATCAGAATGGAGGGGGCTCGATGCCAGTCGAAGTCGCGAATACTCGCAAACTCAATCTTACGCGCCGCACGTTTCTCGGCGGCGTGGCTACAGCCGCCGCAGCACTTTCAATGCCAGCGATTGCGCGGGCATCCGGCGATCCTTTCAAGGTAGGATTGCTCTTGCCGTTTTCAGGCGGACTGGAACTGTTCGGCCAGCAAGGTTTGCAGGGCACAAAGATGGCGATTGACGAGATCAACGCCGCCGGGGGCGTTCTGGGTCGACAGATCGAGCTTGTGCAAGCCGATGACAAGACGGACCCACGCACTGCTGTTGAGCGCGCCACGCAGCTTATCCGTCGCGACAAGGTCAACGCCATCATCGGCCCCGTTACCAGCGCCAATCGCGACGCCATCAAGTCCACGGTCGAGAAAGCAAAAACACCGCTCCTTTACGCCACTGATTATGAAGGCGGCGTCTGCAGCGACTGGATCGCCTGCTACAGCGCGGTACCGGCGCATTTTGTCGATACGGTCGTGCCCTATCTCTCTTCCACCCAATCCGGGAAGTTCTTCCTTTTTGGCGCGGACTATACGTGGCCACGCAAGATGAACGATGCCATCAAGGCCAAGGTCGCCGAACTCGGCGGTGCTATCGCCGGGGAAGAATATACGCCATTCGGCGTCAAGGATTTCGCGCCTACCCTGCGCAAGATTGCGGATTCGGGCGCGGATACCGTCATCCTGACGCTGCCGGGTGCCGACGGCGTGACCTTCGTGAAACAGATGCATGCCGCCGGCTTGCGCGACAAGATCAGACTGTCGTTCCTCGGCTTCAATGAAAACTACCTGTCCGGTTTCACGAGCGCAGAATCCGAGGGCATCATCGCGCCCCTGCCCTTTATGCAGACGCTGGACCGCCCCGAAGCAAAGGATTTCGTCGCTCGCCAGAAGGCGATGTTCGGCGAAAACGCGACAGTCAGCTACTACGCCGAAAGTCACTACGGTCTGACACGCTTTTATCTTGAAGCCGTCAAAAAGGCCGACAGCGACGACAAGAGCGCCATCATGCAGGCTTTGACGGGGCAAACCATGATGTTCGGAAATGGTGATGTCACCTTGCGCGCATCCGACAAGCATGTCGATCTCAACATGCTGATTGCCGAAGTGAAGAACAGCCAGCTGGAACAGGTGAAATACATCGGCAAAACCGTCGCTCCGAGCCAGTGTGCTGCGTGACGGACCAGAACAGTGAGTGCTCAATATCTGAAAATCGACAATGTCGTGAAATCGTTCGGATCGGTTCACGCTCTGCAAGGCGTGAATCTTTCGCTGGGTGCCGGTGAGGTCAAATGCATCATCGGTCCCAATGGATGCGGTAAAAGCACGCTTTTCAATGTGCTTACCGGCACGCTGAAGCCAACATCGGGACGCGTATTTCTTCGCGAGCGTGAGATTACCCGCCTGTCACCGCATGAGATCGGCAGAATGGGGATCGGTCGGAAATTTCAGGTTCCCGGCATCATGCCGGACCTGACGGTGCTCGAACACATTGAAATTGCAAGCCTGGCACAGAGAACACGAGGAAAGTTACTGCCTTCCGTGTTCGGCCCAAGCCAATCCCGGACATATCGCCCAATTCTGGAGAAGGCGGGCCTGTGGGATTACGCGGACAAAATAGCCGCCGAATTGCCGCATGGGATCAAGCAAAGGCTGGAACTTTGCCTGCTGGCAGCCAAACAGTCCGACCTGCTTTTGCTGGATGAGCCGACGGCAGGAATGACCGTCCGCGAAACGGCAGCAACGATCGAACTCATCCGTACGATCAACCAGACCACCGGGGCTTCGGTGCTGGTTATCGAACACGACATGACATTCGTGCGCGAGCTTCTCTGCCCGATCGTCGTCATGATGCGGGGCAAAGTTCTGACCGAAGGTACGTATGATGAGGTCAAGAACGACCCTGAAGTACGTTCAGCCTATTTGGGGGCATATGTCTGATGTTGGAAATCAGGGCATTGGAATCCGGTTATATTCGCGGTGCTTCGGTTCTCAAAGGAATTGAACTGTGCGTATCGACCGGCGACCGGCTGGCCGTCATGGGACGCAACGGCATGGGAAAAACCCTGCTGATGAAAACCATCATGGGGCTCATCAAGCCGAACCGCGGAACCATTCATTTCCGCGATGCGCAAATCTCCGATCTGGCGCCTAATGACATAAGCAATTTGGGTGTCGCCTATGTTCCCCAGGGGCGAGAGGTTTTTCTCGATTTCACCGTTGAAGAAAATCTCCTCATGGGTTTCGTCGGCAAGCCATGGATCACCCGGCCCAATTTTGAAAAAATATTCAGCTGGTTTCCCATTCTTGCCGAAAGGCGCAATCAGAAAGCGGGCACCATGTCCGGAGGGCAGCAACAGCAATTGGCTATCGGCCGCGCCCTGATTGGTGAGCCGGACTTGTTGCTGCTTGACGAACCGTCCGAAGGAATCCAGCCGTCAATCGTGCAGGAAATCGCCGAGACCCTGTCAAACATCTGCCGCGAGCAAGGGCTGACCGTCATCGTCGTCGAACAAAACACCGACCTGGTGAAAGCGCTTTCGCAGTCAGTCGCTTTTCTGGAGAACGGCGCCATCGTCGCCCAGGTGCAAACCTCCGAAATCATAGCCGATCCCGGCCTGCTTGAGAAATACATGGGGCTTTAGATGCAATTCATTTTCATCTTATTGCTGGATTCCCTGAATTACACCTCAGTTCTCCTTCTTGTCAGCATCGGCCTTGTCATCGTCTTCGGGCTGATGCAGGTGATCAACCTCGCCCATGGAGAATTCTTCCTGCTCGGTGCCTATTCCGTACTCGTGGCACAAAATTTCGGTTTGCCATTTTGGGTTGCGCTGCCGCTCGCATTTGCAGCCGTTTCGATCGTGGGGCTGATTTGCGACATGTGCATATTGCGCTTCATCTATCACCGGCCGGTCGATACCATTCTGGCGACCTGGGGGCTGTCACTGGCCATCAAGCAGGCAATCATCATCATTTTCGGCCCAGCATCCCAGATCATTGATGCACCGTTTACCGGGGCGGTCCATTTTCTTGGAATCGAATATTCGTCCTATCGCCTTTTCGTGATGGCCATGGCGATAGCTGTCGCCGTGTTCGCGTTCTCGTGTTTGTATCGCACAAAAATCGGACTAGCAGCGCGGGCCGCGATGGCAAACCGATCAATGGCGCAATGTCTGGGTGTCAACACGCGCAGACTTGATCGTTACACATTCAGTTTCGGCGCAGGGCTGGCTGGTTTCGCAGGGGCTGTAATGGCTCCGCTGATGAGTGTCGACCCGCAGATGGGCATGGGCTTCGTCATACCCGCGTTCCTCTCGATTCTCGTCGGCGGTGTCGGCAGCCCGTTCGGCGCGCTTTGGGGCAGCGCTGTCATTGGCGCCTCAAACACTACCCTCTCGGCGATCCTATCACCGGTTCTGGCCTACATGATTGTGTTCACGCTGGCGATTGTTGTCATCCGCACCTGCCCGGCAGGTCTTTCGGGAGGATTTCGCAAATGAAATCGGCTTGGTTGATGGCGAGCGTCCTTGTCTGGATCGCTTTCGCAATCGTTCCGCTCATTCTGGGCGACTGGGAACTAGCAATGTTCGGCCAGACACTGGTCTACGGCATCGCCGCTATGAGTCTCGCTTTCATATGGGGGCAAGCCGGCCTCTTGTGTTTTGGGCAATCCGTATTCTTTGGCACCGGAGCCTATATCGCGGGGCTTGCCACAAAAGGCATGCTGCCCGGACTGCCCGAACTGGGCTGGTCCGTTCTAGCCCTGTCGTTTCTGGCTGGTTCGCTGCTGGCGGGTCTTCTGGGGGTGGCGCTGTTTTTCGGTCGGGCTATCCAGAACGCCTATTTTGGTATCGTCACCATAGTCATGGCGATCATCGCCGAGCGCATCGCGACAAACTGGGACTATTTGGGGGGCTTCAACGGACTGCTTGATGTGCCGTCGCTAAGCTGGACCATGGGAAGCCAGAGCTTCGACACCGCCGATCCCATGACAGGCTACATCGTGGTCCTATCGCTGACGTTCATTTGCTACATCGCATTGTTTTTCATTCAGCAATCCAGAATAGGCACGGTCATCCGCGGTATAAGCTCCAACGAACCGCGCATGGCCAATCTGGGGTACAATGTCGGTCTTTGGAAGACGATGGCATTTGCCATATCAGGTGGTGTTGCCGCAATTGCCGGTTCGCTGTTTGCAATCCAGTTTTCGTTCGTCTCGCCCGCTGTTATCGGATTTGCCTTGTCCACAGAAATCCTGATCTGGGCGGCGGTTGGCGGAAAAGCCGTTCTTCTGGCAGCAATGCTGGGCGCAGTTCTGGTGAAGTATATCGAGTATCTGCTATCGGACAAAATCGGTCAGTATTGGCTGCTGGCCATCGGTGTGATTTTTGTAGCGGTCGTCATCATTTTCCCCCAGGGACTGCTCGGAAAACTGTTCAGGTCCAGATTGCCACGCCGGCTGCGCCGATGAACATCTTTTCACGCAATGGAAGCGTCCACTACCCTGTATGTCGGCGCCTGCATTCCGACAGCTCGCCTGCCAATTAGGAACGATGTCTGGTGGTGATCATCCCGCCAAATCACGACTTCAAAAACAGAATTTTCTCGGCAATTGATCGATAAGATTCTGATGGCGACGAGCAGATTACCGGACCACAAATCCTTGCAAGTTTGCGACATGCAGAAAGCCGTATCCAGTGCCCGAGATATCCGAAAGCACGGGAGGGCAAGCCTTCCTTACATCCATGGACTGTTACCCTCTGCAAAGAGAAACACAGTTGGCCCGACAACGGCCGATTGAAAACATTGATAGGGTGGCATTCAACTTAATGTGTCCAAATGCGGCATATATATATTTGACTCAACAACTTCGGGATGTCGCAAACATTCCAGCGTAACTTTAGTAACTCACATACTTAGTAACTTTATTGATAAATCAAATATACTGGAGCGCCTGGATTCCCAGCTAAGTGAAATTCCTCAATGATTTCAATAAATCATTTTTCGCATTCGCCAAATGTGCCATAGGTTTGTGCTACAGTTGGTGCACGACGTCAAGAGGCAGGCAGAGGCGGAAATTATTTCCGCTCGATACGAAAAAACGCGGCACCGCCCGTTAAGCGATGCCGCATCAGAGATAATCCCACTTAAACGCTAAACCAGCCTGATCACGACATCCCGTAATGACGTTTGCCATTGAGGTGCAGACCAGTTGAACACCTCCTGGAATTTTGCAGTCGACAAGCGTGAGTTTGCAGGGCGTGCGGTCTTGGTCGGATAATCGGCCGTCGCAATATCCCTCACAGTCGCGGTCGGCCCGCCAAGTTTGGCACTTTCACTGAATATGGCGCGTGCAAAGCCGCTCCAGTTCGTATCGCCCCTACCGGCCAGATGATAAACACTATAAGCGGAAAAGTCAGGCGTTGCGGCCAAATGATCCGCCACATGGATAATCGCGTCAGCGATATCGAGTGCGCTGGTCGGATTGCCCCATTGATCAGAAACGACCGAGAGAGCGTTGCGCGTCTCCGCGAGCTTCAGCATCGTCTTGACGAAATTCTTGCCAAAGGGGCTATAGACCCACGCCGTCCGCAAAAGGATGTGGCGTGGATTCGCTTGCGCAACCAGACGCTCGCCTTCAAGCTTGGAGCTTCCATAGACACTGCGAGGCCCGGTGGCATCCGATTCAACATAGGGTTCATCAGCGTCACCCGCAAAAACATAATCCGTCGACAGATGGATGACGGGAACATTGCAAGCCTTTGCTGCTTCGGCAACTGCTTGCGCACCTGTTGCATTCACCGCAAAAGCAAGTTCTCGCTCGTCCTCAGCCAGATCCACCGCAGTATAAGCGGCAGCGGAAATGACGAAGTCGGGCTTGATCGCCGCAATGGCATTATGCACTGTTTCTGGCTTTACCAGATCCAGTACCGGGCGACCAAGTGCTATCACTTGCAGGTCAGAATGTTGAGAAGCTTTCTCGATAAGGCTCTGGACAACCTGCCCTTCCCGCCCGGTCACCAGAAATTTCATGCTTTGGCCTCTTTTACTGGCGTACTGCCCAGACGCTCACCAGCATAGGTACCGCTGCGGATCGGCTCCCACCACCATGCATTATCGAAATACCACTGAATGGTTTTTTCCAATCCGGTCTCGAAGGTTTCCTGTGGCTTCCACCCCAATTCACGCTCGATCTTCGAAGCGTCAATCGCATAGCGACGGTCATGTCCCGGTCGATCCGTTACGAAGGTGATCAGATCGGCATAGCTCTTGCCGTTTGCCCGAGGCCGCTTCTTGTCCAGAATGGCGCAGATGGTTTCCACCACGTTCAGGTTGGTGCGCTCTGCACGCCCGCCGATATTGTAGCTTTCGCCCAGCTTGCCAGTGGTCGCGACCAGTGCCAGAGCACGCGCATGATCCTCGACATAAAGCCAGTCACGCACATTCGTCCCTGCCCCATAAATTGGCAATGGCTTTTGGTCGAGCGCATTGAGAATGACGAGCGGGATCAGCTTTTCCGGAAAATGGTAAGGCCCATAATTGTTTGAGCAATTGGACAGTACGACCGGCAGCCCATAAGTCTCATGCCAGGCACGTACCAGATGATCGGATGCGGCTTTCGATGCCGAATAAGGCGACGACGGCTGATATGGCGTTTCTTCCGTGAAAATGCCGCTATCGAACGGTAAATCGCCAAACACCTCATCGGTTGAAATATGATGAAAACGGAAAGCCGATTTGCGCGGTCCCGGCAATTCACGCCAATAAGCAAGGGCTGCATTCAAAAGACGGAATGTTCCAACGATATTCGTCTCGATGAATGCGCCAGGACCATCAATTGAACGGTCAACGTGGCTTTCCGCTGCCAAATGCATAATGACGTCGATTTTGTTGGTGCGCAAAATCTCCAGAACGCCCGTATCATCACAAATATCAGCTTGAAGGAAGCTGTAATTCGGATGGTTTTCGATCTGACGCAGAGAGGCCAGATTACCCGCATAGGTCAGCTTATCGAGATTGAAGACATTGGCCTTGGGATCATCAGCCAAATGGCGACACACCGCAGAACCAATGAATCCTGCTCCCCCTGTGACAAGAATATTCATAGCATTTCCTCAAGCAAAAACGTCTGCATCAGCAAGCAGTGATGCTTTCTCATCCTTATCGGAAAGTTGGACGCCTGAAGATGGAAGAGGCCAATCGATACCAATTGCCGGATCATCAAATCGGATCGAGCGCTCGTGCTCAGGAGAATAATAATCCGTCACCTTGTAAATAACTTCGGTATCCTCCACGAGCGTCATAAAGCCATGTGCGAAGCCCTTCGGCACCAGAATCTGGTTCCATTTTTCAGCCGAGACTTCCAACGCAACCCATTTCCCGAATGTCGGCGAGCTTTTGCGGATATCCACCGCAACATCCAAAATTGCACCGCGCGTGACACGGACCAGCTTGTCCTGCGCAAATGGCGGCAACTGGTAATGAAGCCCGCGCACAACGCCCTTGGCGATCGAATAGGAATGATTGTCCTGAACAAAACTCAGATCAACATCAGCTTCAGCGAACGATTTCGCATTATAGGTTTCGGAGAAAAAGCCACGGTCATCACCGAACTTCCGGGGGACGATTTCCACAAGACCATCAAGCTCCAACCGCCGGACCATCATCGTTCGCCACCGATTTCCTCGACACGGCGGCGCAGATAGGCAGCATACTCAGTCTGACCTAATTTACTGGCGCGTTCAAGAACGGCGTCTCCATCAATCCAGCCTTTTTCAAACCCGATTTCCTCAGGACAGGCAATTTTTATGCCTTGCCGTTTCTCGATTGTGCGTACGAAAGAAGATGCGTCCTGAAGGCTATCATGCGTGCCTGTATCAAGCCAAGCATAACCCCGTCCTAATCGCTGAACCGTCAGATCACCACGCTGAAGATAGATATTGTTGACTGCAGTAATCTCCAGTTCGCCACGCGCGGAGGGCTTGAGCGAGGCCGCAATGTCAACGACATCATTGTCGTAAAAATACAGTCCGGTGACGGCCCAAGAGGATTTAGGCTTAACCGGCTTTTCCTCGATGGAGATTGCCTTACCGGTTGTCTTATCAAACTCAACCACGCCATAGCGCTGGGGGTCTTCCACCCGATACGCAAATACCGCTCCCCCCTTATCCAGACGGGCAGCGCTTTGGCACAACTGAGACAGGCCGTCGCCGAAATAGATATTGTCGCCGAGGATCATCGCCACGTGGTCGTTACCGATAAAACGGCGACCAATGATGAAAGCTTCCGCCAGACCGTTTGGTTGCGGTTGTTCCGCGAATGAAAAGTTCATGCCGAACTCACTGCCATCTCCGAGTAACTTGCGGAAAAGCGGCAGATCATGCGGTGTCGAGATAACCAGAACATCCCTGATCCCCGCCAGCATCAACACGCTCAGCGGGTAATAAATCATCGGCTTATCATAGATCGGAAGAAGTTGCTTCGAAACTGCAATAGTCAGAGGGAAGAGACGGCTACCGCTACCGCCAGCGAGAATGATCCCTTTCATACAACCTCCGTAATCAGTTTCTCCTACCCGCCCCCAATACTCCGGTCTATCAACGCATTGCGCAACTTCACTCTTTGAAATTAGCAACGACTGACCCTGCGAATTTTTCTGACTATATCGCGAGCACTAAACTTCACCTAGGTCAAATACCTACGGCGCGGACTCATAAACTTTGACACCATATTCTCGTAGAGACGAGCTTTACGGAAGGCAACGCAGAGGAGTGCCGGAATGAAAATTTTCGTAAGCGCATGCAAAATTGAGAAAGGACGAGCAACAGGTGCAAAACACATGAAAGTTTCCAGGCAAATGCCTGGTTTCCCAGCCACGTAAAATTCCTCAATGATTTCAATAAATCATTTTTTGCATTCGCCAAATGTGTCATAGGTTTGTGCTACAGTTGGCGCACAGCGTCAAGAGACGGAAATTATTTGCGTCAGATACGAAAAAAGCCGCACCGCCCATTGAGCGATGCCGCATCAGAGATATTCGCACTTGAATGCTAAACCAGCCTGGCTACGACCAGAGGTGGCTCGGGAAATCTGCACAGCTAGGATAAGTGGAATTTCTGCCTGAGTTCGGCTTAGATGCCAGGAACAGGAGATACCATGACAGACGACCGCGCCGGAACCACAGCCCGGCTTTCAAGGCAAAAGTGGCGCTTGCTGCGATCCGAGGTGAGCAGACACTGGTGGAATTATCCCAGCAGTTCGACGTGCATGCCAATCAGATCAAGCAGTGGAAAGACCAGCTACTTGAGGGGGCGACAGGCGTTTTCGGTGATGAAGCGAAGGCGGAACCGGCCGGACCGAGCATCGATGTGAAAACGCTTCACGCCAAGATCGGCGAACTGACCTTGGAGAACGATGCTTCGCTTGGGGCTTACGCGGCCCCACTGGGGCCACGGTCCCCGCTACGATATCCAGTGCGCTCGGCAAGGCGGGATTGCTGGGCGGAAAGAAATGATCGACCGCGAGCACAAGCTGTCGGTCGTGAGGCAGGCCAGGCTCCTCGGCTTCAGCCGTGGCAGCGTCTACTATTCGCCGCGTCCAGTATCTGATGGCGATCTTGCCCTGATGCGCCGGATCGACGAACTGCATCTCGAATATCCGTTCGCGGGAAGTCGGATGTTGCAAGGGCTTTTGAAGGGAGAAGGCCTGGAAACTGGGCGGCTGCACGTCGCCACGCTGATGAAGAAGATGGGTATCGAGGCGATCTATCGTCGCCCGAACACTTCAAAACCAGCGCCAGGTCACAAAATCTATCCCTACCTCCTGCGCAAGCTGGCGGTTACCCGGTAATCCCCCCGTTTTTAACGGGGCTCGTCAGTAGAATTCACGCGGCCATTTTCAGTTTCTGTGCGGGCGTTACGCCGCCGATGCCCATATTGGGACGTTCGTTGTTGTAGGTCCATAGCCACTGCGTGGCAAATTCCTGCGCCTCCTCAATGCTTTCGATGATGTATTGGTCGAGCCACTCATTCCGAACGGTGCGATTGTAGCGCTCGACATACGCATTCTGTTGTGGCTTGCCGGGTTGGATATGGCTCAAGGTGATACCTTGGTTGGCAGCCCACTCCATCAGTTTGCCACTGACGTATTCCGGCCCATTATCAACACGAATTGCGAATGGTTTGCCGCGCCATTCGATGATCTGGTTGAGGCTGCGGATGACGCGTTCAGCAGGCAGCGAGAAGTCTACCTCAATGCTCAAACCTTCGCGGTTGAAGTCGTCCAGGACGTTCAGCAGCCGGAATTGCCTTCCATCCTCCAGCCGGTCGGCCATGAAATCCATGGACCAGACCATGTTCGGCGCATCTGGCACGGTCAGAGCATCGGGCTTGTCCCGCTTCAACCGCTTGCGCGGCTTGATCCTGAGGTTCAATTCAAGCTCACGATAGATGCGGTAAACGCGTTTATGGTTCCAGTGATGCCCCCGGACATTGCGCAAATAAAGGAAACACAGACCGAAGCCCCAGGTCTTCTTTGCCCGCGTCAGTCCGATCAGGAGATCGGCAATCTGCTCGTTCTCATCGTTCAGCTTGGCGCTGTAACGATAACATGTCTCGCTGACCTCGAAGGTGCGGCAGGCAAGCGCAACGCTCACCCCTCGCAACGCCACTGCTTTCCCGGCCATCTCCCGGCGTTGAGATGGCCGCGTCACTTTTTTCCAAGAGCCTCTTTAAGCAGTTCCGCCTGCATGCTCATCTCCGCATACATCTTCTTCAGGCGACGGTTCTCGTCTTCCAGAGCCTTCATCTGGCTGATCATCGAGGCATCCATGCCACCGTATTTGGATCGCCATTTGTAGAATGACGCAGTGCTCATTCCATGTTCCCGGCATAACTCGGGTACAGGGACGCCGCCTTCCGCCTGGCGAAGGATGGCAAGGATTTGCGGTTCGCTGAATCTGCTCGTCTTCATCAAAATCTCCTCGATCATATAGCCCGAGAAAATTCTACTTTTGAAGTCCGTTATTTGGCGGGGGGATTACCATCTCTTGACCGGCAGACGCCGGATCAGGCTTATTTCAACGCGCTGGCACCGATGATGGTGGCGGCATAATCGAGGCGGAAATCCACTTAACGAAACGCCCGAAACTGTTCAAACAAACCGAGCCACCTCTCTCATCACCCGTCCGCAATTCAACGTGTCGATACTCGTTAGACATAAGCCTGTCCTCAAGTCTGTGCTTGAGCCTTTCTGCTTATGCCGACTGTCCGGTCGAAACGGGGGGCACTTCACAATGGATGTAATTCGCCATCGTTTGTGCTAATCAACCGCCATCATTTAATGGAGGTTACACCTTGCTTCTTACTGTATCAAAATATGTCTACATATCGACTATGCTACTAGCCACAGCGGTGTCAGCTCAATCGAATCCGCTCGGTGCTCCCCAAGACATTGAAGTCCGAGGCAATAACCCACTGAAGGACGGTCTAAATGCTTGGTATTATGGTTTAGATACTGCACTTGGTGGATATAAATATATCGGAGATGTCGTAGATGCAAACACGGTTTTCCACAATTTTAAAGGCGAACCTGTTCAAATACATAGTCCAGATAATGAAACAGCCCAAAATTATGAGAATAGTCATAATCACTATCAAAGCCTTTTTGTTCAGACTACAAATAAAGTCCCCAATGTTAACGCAGTTTCAATTTGGGGCGATTCCACTTCCATAGTAAATGGTGCCAAATCTTGGGGAGGTTTTTTAAGCGCCCGATCCTCGTGTCCCGCTTATGTAAAAGGCGGACCTCTCGAGACATATGGAGAACCAAATCTGCTTTCATGCAGTGAGGTGGATAACCAACTAATCGGCCTCGAAATCGATGTTCTTAATAGCAGCAAACCTGGTGTTTATCCCAATATGAGCAAGACCGGTCTTCAAGTCGTAGGATTTGGGAACCCTAACTCGATGGCAATTGAAGTACGCTCTGAGGACACAGATCGGCTCCAAGAGGGCCAAGTTCCTCATGGAGCTTTCGAAGCCGCTCTTTATGTAAAGAACTCCATCCAGCCAGAATATGGCCGGTTAGTTGTCGCTGACTTCGACAAAGCTAAAATAGGCTTGGACTTCCGTCGGGCTCTCTTTACCGAAGGAGCCATGCAATTTAAAAGTGACGGTATAGGGACGGGATTAATAGTTAATGAAGGGAGATCGGGCGAAATATATGGGGGTAACCGCTGGCCTGGCTCAGAAGACAAAAATGGTTGGCTTACCGCAAGAATGGGAACTGGCGGCATTCGAATAACGTCCAATGACAACACGAAAGAGTTTCTTGCAATAGACAACAACGATGGCATCTACCTTAATGGGGATGTTTATATAAACGGTAAGAAATTTTTTGATCAATCCATTGGGTTTTCTGATGCTGATCAAGCTACTCGAACAGCGAAAAATAATCGCCTGCTATGGTTAATAGTAATAGCGCTTATATTGAGCAATGTTTATCTTCTTTTCAATGCAACAAGAAGAAAGTAATTCCCCTTCTTCATTTACCCGCTTTCCATCATGTGAAGGCGGGTATTTATAATGTAATTATACATTATAAATCTTACGAAAGATGTAAGCTATGTCGTCAGAAGAAAAGCCATTACTTCTAACAAATTTTGATGCCTCCATGCCTACCTTTTTCACCTTTTCCGGCTCTCTCTGAAGTTTCTGGAGTAATTGATTAAGCTCGTCAGCTTGGGCTAATTTATCATTGCCATGCAGAAAGAAACCTGTTTCTCCTTCTTTAATTATAGCTTCGCTACCGGGAAATTTCGTGGCAATTGGAACACAGCCACATGCGGCCGCTTCAATTAGAACCCTCGGAATTCCCTCGTTATATCTCGAGGGCAAGACAACAACATCGACTCTAGCGAACAGCCTTCCCATATTTTCAACCCCTCCCAAAAAATTAATTTTCGAATTATGAGAAAGCTCCTCAAATGAAACAGCGTCTGGATCAGATTCTTTATAACCTGCAACTGAGATTCTGATGTTTTCATTATCGTTTTTTTCGGCAGCAGCTAAAACAACGTCCAATCCTTTTGACTTTAATAATCGTCCAGCATAAAGAACACTTAATGTTTCTTTTGATTTCTCAATATTACTTATTTGAAATAGAGAAAAATCTATTCCCGCTCCACTAGTAACCACAGCTGCCGCAGGTAAGACAAACCTATGCGCGACCCAAAAGTCTCTATCGCTAGCAGTTTCGAAGGTAACCACCGCACCCTTCATCGACTTGCGCAAAAAATATTGAACAATAGCTCTGGTTAACTTTGGCTTGATTCCACCATGTCCTACCGCAGCAAATAATCGTCCTAGTCCTGGAACTGTAACAACAACTTTCCCATCCCAACCCAGTAACTTTGCAATTCGGGCCGCTGCCCCACCGTAAAAATAGGGCTTCAAATTAATTAAGTGTATTACATCTGGCCTTCTAACTAATACAAATCGTAGTACTCTAAGAAATAACGTTATATCCGACCAATGAAAACTAAAGCGTTCAATTCTAACGTGCTGAAACTCAAAGAATGTATCTCGATTATTTTTTTCTCCCCCAGCTAGTACAACAACATAGCCTCTAGCATCTACTACCGTCTGCAATAGATGATTTCTGTGATGTATTAGATTAGAAAGGTCATTTGCTACAAATGCAATCTTTTTCAAGATACTCTCTCTCAATATAGGGATGTTAATATGTCCAGAATTCCTGAAATGAAATCAGCCATTGAATGTCCTTCGTAATCTCTTATAGAATAACCCAGCTTTTATAACAGACACTAAAGCGAGACGATGCACCCAAGGAAGATCTTTTCTGCGCCAAATAAGTTCCGGCCATTGCGTTTGACGTATGTACTGAATCACCTTTTGCCGTTCAGATCGATTATATATTCCTTTAAATATAACAATTAAGCTGGGTACATGACTTTTGTCTATAAATTTGCCTACACCAAATGTTTCATTGTGGCTAAGCGACGTATAAGCCTTCGCTAAATCCTCGTGTGTTTCACCAATCAGCCCACTCCAAATCTGACATGCAGATGGTCTCAACTCAGAGCTCGTTATCACATGATTGTCAATATAGGGAGCATAAGCTGCTGACGCTAGTATAACAGCCTCCTGAAAATATGACACAAACTGATCGAAGACCATATTCTCAGCTACATCTATATTCCGGAGAGAACGTACGGTACCGGTTTCTGTGACTTCATACCCTGAAACCGATCCATTTGGCGAATTACATAACATCTCTAATAGAGAAACGACATTCAAAAGGTCGAGATGATCTGTCGGTATGTTTCCGTCGGGACCAAATGCTGCTTTTGAACAATTTTGAGGCTGCTCATTTAGAAATTTTTGGAGGCCTAGATAATAGCCAAAAAAATGGACATCAGGAAGAAGATAGCTGATGTTATCTTGAATAGTACCACGCCAGCCAATATCCACGATACCAACATTCACACTTGACGGTACGCCACGATTTTGAAGATAATCGATAAGAATATCTTTATCTTTCTTAACCTTCGCCTCAATCAACTCAATAAATGTTAAATCAGTGAAAAGAGAACAAACACGTTCATCTTGCCATGGATATATGATTTCCTCGTCTAACGGTAAGTGATACTTATCGCATATGGCCCCGAAACGCTTTGGATCGAGTCCTAGCGTTCTCAATAGAGCGTTCATCGATTGCGTGGAATAAAGATTCCATACTCGCATCAGTTCTTCAAGACTAACCGAACGAAGAGATGCACAAAAAGTAGCTATACGGCTCACCTCCAATAATTCAACTGTTGGTAATTTCGTACCTGAAATCTTATTATCAGGAAAAATCTCCTTCCAGAGTCGAAGGAAAAACTCTCCTTCTCTGGTAAAAAAATATAACTTCTCAACTTTATCTTTTATTGATTGTTCAGCTATATATATAATAAGCCCAATGAAGAGCGGTGCCGCTTGTAGTCCAAGCTGATAAGCTGTTTTTTGGCCTCCAGACATACCCTCTTGCCTACTCCTCGCGCGTTCGTGCACTTCTTTAGAGATGTGCAAAAACAGTGCTGGCTTATTATGCAAAAATTCTGCCACCCTCATGCGTTCAGCATGTGCATGTGCTGGTTCAAAATGAGCCGCATGAATTCCAAACTTTCTAGGCATCAATACATCAGAGTCAAAATTGTCACCGATATGCACATGTTCCTCCGGCTTGACATTGTGGATGGCATGAACATGTTCATATAATTGGCCCAAACGCTTATTGAAGCCCGTATCACACGAACTGATCCCTCCTGGGACGAACCTATTAATTCCATGATGGTCCAACAAGCTCTGTATATCTGAAGACATCATGTAGAAATCAGAGAGAAAATAGGTTTCCTGCGCCGGGAATGCTTCTATAAACTCCTCAATAAATGGATCTGGAAATGTATTCCTCACTTCAAATGCTAGTTCTTCTGCGAGAAAAAAATGGCAGTACTCTGCTATTATATCGGAATCACATTCATATAAGACCCTGTTCAAAAGCACTTCAAATATATCTTTTATGAAGTACTCTCCATGTTTTTGCTGGCTAACAAATTCACCTTCTATTTTACAGCGTTCATGATAGATGCTCCAATGATCCTGATATTCTTCACGGATCAAACCATTACATCTAAAAAGTATCGCTCTAGCGGAATACAGCTTAGAGAAATCTGGGTGACTTTTGCGCCTTAGAAGCGTGTCCCATACGTCGATTGTGCGGAGCTTATACATCAGACTCAGTGGGTTAGAAATAATCTTCGCGCTTTCCTCGCACCCCAACGGAGAGCATTGCGCATTGGTTCAGGAAGCGAATTAACATAGGAATTAGCGGGAGACGTCAAAATCCGACGGATTTCAGGTGGAAGATTGCCTACCATTCCCCCGGCCACCACAGGCTCGCGTTCATATAAAGGGGCATCTACAGATAATTCAGGACGTGCTCCTTGGATGATCGTCTCAACGATTGAAACCACTTTTTTAGTTTCCCCGCTTAAGGGTCGGCGCTGCATAAAGTTAACGCCAGCAGCCGACATCGTCTGTCGCTTAGCTGGATCATCTAGTAGGCGCAGAATATTTTCAGCTATGCTTTCTGGCGTCTGGTCACTAAGACTTATAGCCTCGTGCGGCATATCATATAAATTATTCTCTCGCCACAACTCCACTACCGGCAAACCGGAAGCCATCATTTCAAATGGTATTCTGGAAGGATTGGACGAGCTTAAACACAGTCCTACAGCACATTCATTATATAATTTGTTGCATTCCTCCAAGCTTACTAGTCCCCGATGCTCATGCTCGAACCAGATATGCCCTTTTTCCGCCACCGGAGAGCCATACAAAATTACTTTCACGCCTGGTCGTCGATGCTTAACGATGCCCAGTGCCTCGATACCCAGGCGAGAACATCTTCTAGGCTTATCTGGTTGATATATAAAACAAACGGACAGATCTCGTTGTGCCTCGTTCTGCAATTTATAAATGCCGTGGTCAGCACCGAAATCAAAGTGAAATGCTGGAACATTAAACCGTTCAGCCAGTTCATGTTTAAGCCATCGTCCAATTGTAATTGGAATCAATCCATACCGATAAGAGTTTTCCGCCTGTAGGTAAGCATCGCCTACAGGATTAAACATCGCTTCGTAATCTTGTATAAAATAACACTTGATACAAGGAAATGGCAAATCTCTGACAACTGCTGCTGAATACCAAATCGTAGCTATAGCTATGTCAGCATCCGCCGCATCTTCCCAGCCAAACTGCACTTTATCGAATCGATAACCAAAGAGCTTTTCAATTAGTGCGGGAGCTTTTGCTTGATCTCCCGATCCTTCAATATAAATTGAGCAATCATGTCCGTTCTCTTTCAACGCATAAGCATGTTGTAAAATCGTACGATGCCCCCCGGACCCTTCAATAAGTCGAGGAATAAACCAAGCTATAGCAGCCATTATCGTCCTAATTAAGTTAGTGTTATGACATGGACCATGGCATACTAAAATAGCCCAATGCGACGCAAGAGCTTATATGCGGCTCTGGCTTCAATTTCTGATATTTCCTTTTTAATTTTCACAACCTCTGCTGACCGTTCATTTACGGATGCCTCCAGCGATCTAATCAAGCCTTCCTGATTTACATTCAGTTCTTGCAGCCCATCAACCTCCAACTGAAGCTTTTCTAAACGACGTTCTGTCGTTTGGCGCATCGCCACGAGGTCCCCAATTATTTTATTTTGCTCTGCAATTTGCACATCTCGGTCATGTATATGCTTTTTCATTGCCCCCACTGCGGTGTCGTGTTCGCCCAAGAGGGAGACGTGGTCTGCAATTGTCTGGCTTTTTTCATCGATAAGGCGCTCCATCGATATCATTGCCTCATGATGACTATCCAGAAGACTTTGCTGTTCCTTAATGGTTATATCTCGTTCGATGATCATCTGCTCCATTGACTGTATGGCAATCATACGTTCTTTGAGAAGATACTGTTGGCGAGAAATGGCTTCATCCCTCAATAAAAGCCCTTGCGCCAAGGGATTGGGCACAACACCTTCATATAAAAAACCTCCATTCACCCTATTTGCACCAGGGGATTTTAGAAAGCATATAGTGACGAAAAGATTATCTGCATCGTATTTAATGTCTCCAACTGTAAATCCCAATTTATTTGCAATATAGTTCGGTGTTTCATGTGAAACAAAATAGTAGTGCTCAGGATATACATAGTCTTTTTTCAACAGCGGTAGCTGAAGTATTATGCTACCATCATCATCCAATACAGCTGCTAATTTTTTCAATAAGAGAAGCGGATTTTTTACGTGCTCTAATACATGCCACAGAATTACTGAGCGCGGCTTGGTATCAATCGTAGAGACAACATCATCAATAAACCGGTCGGCAGTCAACTCAAACAATATTTCGGGAGGCAGCGAATAAAATCTTCTCGCCAAATCAACCAATTTTGAAGCTGGTTCACATCCTATCGCGTTATAACCGGCATCGATAAGCGCCTTTAACAGCCCTCCCCGCCCCGACCCAATTTCTAATACGACGTTTTTCTCAGCTGGTTCTCCTAGGTACATTCCAAGAAACTTAACCAGCTCATGAAGACTATTTAGATCATTCTCTAATTCTTCTTTAGTGGTATCCTTCCACCAAACCTCATGAAATTTTGTTTGCTGCTTAATTGCGCTTTCAGATTCAATAATATTGTATTCAGGGACAATTGATTGACAAATCGAACATAACCCAAGATTTGTCTCGGCGTTATTCTTATCAAAAAATGCTGTATAGTGTTCGACATTGTCGCTTCCACACAAATTACATGCTCTGACCAAAATTCCAAACCTTCTAATTACATCAATGCATCATTGATGTGAAGCTCAATAAATAACCGCTAAAATCCGGCGCGATTATGGCTAAAGTAGTAGGATTAGCTAATACAAGACCTAGGACTCCTGACGAGACAGCTGCGATATTTTAACATTAAACATACCATGAACAGCATCCGCTGTAGTAGCATCCAGAACAATGATATTATGGGCCCAACACTCTATAGTATGGCTCAAACTGTCAAAGCCTGAACCAATTCCTAAGGTAATTGAATATTTTCCCGAAGCAACCTCAGGCCACGTAAACTCTAAAGCGAACCTAGATATCCCTTGTCCTATGGGGCGAACATTAATTCCAGATGTAACTGTGTTCTCTCCAAAAATAACCGCCCCAAAACGATCTGAGACTTGATAGCCAATGATTGGAGAAGCGATATCTTCGAGTGCCCATAAATCAAACTGTAGACGCACTTTGTCCCCATCGGAGACTGCAATCGAGTTATCATGGCCTCTAATAAGCCATTTACACCTTAAAAATTTTGCACGCAGAGTTCCACTTAAACTTTTCTCAGAGATAGCTATCCATTCATCCTCATTTTTATTTTTATTAGCGTCTACCAATTCAAGCTCTGCAATAGCGGAGTTCGCGGGTTGGTGGCGGTTCGCGTTCCGATTTTCCTCCGCTCGTGCCACAATCTGATATTCACGTATCGCATTCTGCGGATCCCCATCGTATATTAACTTACCATGATGCAGGACAATCACACGATCCGCCAAATTGGCAACTGCAGCCATATCATGGGTCACAAGTATTTTGGTTACACCTTGAAAGCGTTCCTTCATAAAACGGTTACATTTTTGTTGAAAAAGAAAATCTCCAACAGCGAGAGCTTCGTCTACTATCAGGATTTCTGGATCGCAATGGATCGCTACTGCGAAGGCCAAGCGGACATACATCCCACTCGAGTATGTTTTTACTGGCTGATCTATAAAATCACCAATATCTGCAAAGTCTGAAATGGCTTGAAATCGTCTCTCCATCTCAGACTTATTAATTCCCATTAGGGCACCGTTTAAGTACACATTCTCACGGCCCGTAAACTCTCCGTTAAATCCAGCGCCCAACTCAAGCAAAGCTGCAATCTTTCCATCAACTTCAGCTCGCCCCTCCGTAGGATTCAATGTGCCACAGATGAGTTGCAGCAGGGTCGACTTTCCTGAACCATTCCGGCCTAAAATTGCTAATGTTTCTCCCTTTTTCAAATGAAAAGAAACATCATTTAGAGCCCAAAACTCTTTAAAGTAGGAACGCCGGCCTCGCCAGAGCATCTGCAGTAAACGGTCTTCAGGACGATTATAAATCTGATAACATTTACTAAGTTTTTCTACTTTGATTGAAACATCAGAGGACATCGGCAAAGCCTTTACGTGTCTTTTGGAACCAAAAATAACCAATCCATGCAAACAACATGGAAATCGTCAACCAAATAACCCAAGCCGATAAGCTTGGTATTCTACCAAAAAAAAGTACATCTCTGGATGTTTCTACTGCATAAGTCACTGGATTTAAGTTATAAAAAACATGAAATTTTTCAGGAACAGCCGTTATTGGATAAAATATTGGGGACATAAAAAATAAAATAGTTGTCATTATCGTAATAATTTGCGCGATATCACGGATATACACTCCTAGCGAGGTTAATATCCAACTAACTCCCAATGACAAAAACAATAAAGGAATTAGAACAATGGGAAAAAGCACTCCAGTGGCGGGCGGAATTCCGATAAAATATATATATGCCACTAGCCACACTCCTAAGCTGATAACCAGCTGAAACAAAGAAGCATATACAACAACTATTGGTAAAATCTCGAGAGGGAATAACACTTTTTTAACATAGTTAACATTACCAACAATAAGAGTTGGAGCGCGATTAATGCATTCTGAAAAAATCTGAAATACAAATAACCCTATAAAAAGTACAAGTGCGTATTCCGCATCAGATGAACTCTCCTGTCTCCACCTTGAATTAAAAATAACACTAAAAACAAATGTATATATACATAGCATTAATATTGGCTGTACCAACGCCCACAAAAAACCACCAAATGTTCCACGATACCGCATGGCTATTTCTCTCGCGGCCAGTGAAAAAACTAAAGATCGGTTTTTTCGGAAGCTTCGAACTAGCGCTGCAGGGTCTGTTTTAAAATTTTCCATGATTCCCGATTTTTACCATTCTTCATTTCTTATTGTGTGGATATTAATCCATCGATATCGTGCCGAAAAATACGATCAATTCGTATTCTTAGAGAGGACTTTGACATTTTGAGGAACGCAACGCCAATATTTTTCGAAGACAACGTCATTCCGTTCATTTTGATTAATTTCCGACTTGCCGTTTCTAGCAGCTTTTAATCTCCTTTACTTCTACTGAGAAGTACGTCGTGGTATCAGAAAATTGCAATCCAAGAAAGTTTCATTTCCTCATAAGCGGCCGGGTGTCCCACGTATCTTTTGTCGGTGTGATGGGCTGTTTTCAGCATGAACCATCCGGATAATCCTCACATGGGAACATTTGTGCCAAGCTAGTTAAAACATATCGCCATCCTCAAAGTATTGGTTCCAAGTTCCAAGCCCGACTATATGACACGGCTCGTTTTTCGAGCCTTATCATCCTCACATACGCTCGCCGTTTATTGCGGCTACATCAACATCCTGCTTCTGGCAGGCAGGACAGGTAGACAAACTATTCTATAAGACGGCAATTCGCCAAGGTTCTCGCTGTCGTCGGTGTGGATGAAGTGCCCCCCGTTTCGACCGGACAGTCGGCATAAGCAGAAAGGCTCAAGCACCGTCGATGATGGTCCTAAGCGCATGGAAAATAGCCAAACAATCCTTAGCATCATCGGCTCGTCGGTACAGATACCATGGAACTCAGCGAGATCAAACTGTGCCTGCTCGCTTGGAGGTGCCTCGAATCGAACTTCATAGCCTTGAACCGCAGGCGGGCGTATATCGCGGAGGACGTCGGTCAAGCGCTGACCCTGCCAATCCGGGAAAGGCTTTGACGCGGCCGCGAAGATAAGCTGTATGAGGATCAATCACCGTCGCACGCGACTGCCTGGGGCTATATATATGCACGCGATGAAGACGTCGTTGGCAACGGATTATTCAGATCATTTTTACCGTTTCCGGTGCACAGGTGTGATTGAAACATTTTGCAGCAATTTGCAACAGGCCGAAACATTTACCCGGTACGGGGTTGTGGCCGATGGAAAACTGCAGCAGCATAAGTTTATGCAAAATTTACAGTCGATTAGAAAACAAGCGAAAATTATTGTGCGAGCGATGCACGGCCCCTTAGGGACGGTGCCGTTCGAGCATGTCATTCGCGAACATTCTTCATTTTTCGATAAGCTGCGGCATCGCGGCGTGAGTTGGGAGCAAATCGCACGGTTGCTGAACAGCGAAGGGTTGGTGTCGCCTCGTGGAAAGCCCATACCGGCAAGCGTTCTGCGCTCACAATATTCGAGGGTGCAACGAAACAGGCCGAACCGCATTCCCAGCGTTTCCGAGAAGCCTCAAACGCGAAAGGCCGCTCCAGCGACAATTTCTGCACAGAGCAATGGCGGGCCAATATCGAACCATCGTGTAGTTGCTGATGCGATGGCTCGCGCGCAACGATTGCGAGCTCAGCTTCCGGAGGAGATATAATGATGGGCAGCTACGATATTAAAGGAACATTGGAAGGCCTGATCACCGGCATAACAGGAGAGGCTGAAAAATTCGGCTTCACACCGGGAGAACTGGCCGATCAGTTGCAGTTTGTCGCTTTCGATTACGTCATCGCGCTAAGAGACCAGCAGTCCTCCACCATTCGCGGCGTGGTTCTGAAAAATCTGGAATATGTTATCGATGGTGACGCGAATTCAATCGGTCGCCGCATAACCGTACTGGATCATGATGCGGTCGAGGCATGCTTCGGGCAGTATCCAAGTTCACTGCTGAAACTGCACGGTACTGAAGAATATGGTGACGTTTTCGTCCCTGCACATCAGGAACTTGAAATCGCAGCTATTAAAAAGATGGCTACCGCCCGATTCAGATCGGAACAACCCGGTCTATTCAAGGCAGAATTTCAGCCGACGGGGCTTGAACGATATGGACGGTGTGATCGCGCAGAAAAGATAAGCATTCTGCAAAGCCTCGCGGCAGAAGATATCTCATTGTTGGAAAAACTATTGCAACGCGTTGTCCAGAATCTGAAAAACACCTTTCAGATCAATGATGGTCAAGGTGGCCGAAACCAGCGTGTGGATGCAGGTTTCGTTTCCCCGGCCGATTGGCAGCTTATCAATGGTGTGCTCGATATTATCTGGCCAATCGATAACAGCCAGATGCATTCCCATATGATGCAACATGCCCGGCAAATCGTTGATCAAGTCATTATTTACGTGAAACACGATCCAAAAGTCACCCCACCTACAACGAAGCGGGAATATTTGTTCGATTCCGGCTGGTTTTCTTCGATACTAACGTATCGACACCAGATGAACACACTGCAGCGAGCGGTGTTGTTTATAGAGCAGCGAATTCGGGAGCTCGAGTCTTCTCCAGGCCGAAGTTCAGCAAATATTGAGCAGCGACTGGAGCGCCTAAGATTGAAAGCTCTCTACCCACTCCACGACTGGTTCACCGAACTGAAACGACGGTTGAATGAAGCCGATTATCGTACCGGCAACGAAAACGTCCGTCGTCCGACCGGCGGCGTTATCGGGTTTCCCGACGTGCCTCGCCTGAAGAAAGGGCTGCCGCAGTCGGCCATAACCCTGAAGCTGCTCCACGCTCTCGCCAGCTACTCCGGCAAAAAGGTGCCCCCGAACAAGGGCGTGAAAAAAGTAGTACTTCCAGAAACTTGAGGTCATTAGGCCAGCACTTTTTGCGGGCCATGAGACGCTTTCCTTGTCGAAATGAACAAGGAGTAAAGCATGACGACATTCAAACCAGCCGATTTTTATCGCGAAAATACATTTGACCCGCTCAGAGTTTTGAGCTTGTGCACAGGCATAGGCGGGGACGCTGCTGCGTTTCTGCGCGCAGATATTGCCCATGAACTGGTGGCGGTCGCAGAGTTCGATCCTCTCGCATCCGCCGTACTCGCGCAAAAATTCCCTACCGTACCAAATCTCGGCGACATCAATGCAATCACTAACTGGAAGGACTATCATGGAAAAATCGATCTTCTCATCGCAGGCATCCCCTGCCAGCCCTACTCTGCTGCCGGAAAACAGCGCGGCGCTTCCGACAGGCGCGATCTCAGTATTGCGGTCGCCAAAATTATCCGCGAAGTCAGGCCGCGCTTCCTCGTCATCGAAAACGTGCCGCAATTTGAAACCGTGCAGGGCGGACGCCCCTTCCGGCGTTTCATCGCTTCCATCCGTGACGCCGGATACGCGGTTGGTCATCGAGTCATCGACGCCAGCAATTTCGTCGCGCAACGCCGCAAGCGGTTGTTCATTTGCGGACATCGCGGAACCGCCAACTGCTCACCTGCTCAAATACTCGCTTTCGCTGCGGGCGGCGAACGGCGTGCTCACACGAGCAGCGCGGCATCGCTATCGTTTGCCGCCGGTGCTGCTGGAGGGTCTTTTGTGCTGCATCCGCCGCGGCTCGGCACAATGATGGCAAGCGGGTCGGGAATGAACCGACCCAGTCTTAGAGGCCATGAGATGGACTTTCTGATTGTACAGGATTTTCCGGGGCATGGTCTGGTTGTTCGACGTCCAACTCCGCTCGAAGCGCTGCGCGCCCAGGGTTTTCCCGATAACTGGCTCGATGAAGTGCGCCATCGCGGTAAACCGCTAACCAATAGCCAAAAATACCGCCTCGTCGGCAACAGTTGGCCAGTGCCGGTGGCGGCGGCAATTTTGAGCGAAGTTAATCGCCGCTGGGTAATGGCCGCATAACGGACTTATCTCCCATGTCCGAATGTCCAAGGCCAGCCGCCCGCACTGCCCTTTACTATGCAACAAGTTCATTTCAGGTCGTTAGGCCACCGGCCCTCACCCGGCATGCGCACACTGGATGCTCAACGATAATGGAGTATTCAGTATGAAAAAACAGACTACACATCAAACCCCAGAACCCAATCCAGCATTTCCGCAAATCCTGTTTGTCGGTTCAGACAAAGGCGGGGTGGGGAAAAGTTTCGTCACCGCGCTGATTGCGGATTTGTTTGAGATCAACGGTCGCGCGATCAGGATCGTTCAGATCGATGAACAGGACCGCCTGCCGCTGCTGTTTGGCGATCTGGTTACAACCGTCGCACCGGCTAGACTTGACGACCTGCGCCGCGATCCTTCGGCAATCGTCACCGCATTCGATCCTCTTTATGCGGCCATTGAACAAGCATTACAGGACCGGACGCCATTGCTTGTCGATATTGGCGGGCCTCAGCAGGTTCTGGTCGAAGAATATTGCGCGCTTGTCGATCTTGATGCGGATTTGCTCGAAGCCGGTGCGAAGACAACCTGGCTCGTACCAGCAACTGCCGAACCGGAAGGCATGCGGGGAGCTGCCAGAACCGCAAAAGTCATTGGACGTGTCCTGCCTTCTGCACTTCGAAAAATAGTCCTCAACGGTCGTGACGGGCCATTCCGCTTCTATCCCGGCTCACCCGCCGATGCAGTCTGGCAGGAGCAACTTGATCCGCTTTGTAAATCCTTGGGTGCGCCGAAATTACCTGCGATTGCGCCGGGATCATGGCTTCCTTTTGAAGCAGCAGGCAAACGCTTCATGGATGTTGTCGCATCAGATATTGCGGCAATCCAGATGTGGACCGGACGCAGCCGTCCGGCGGCAAAGGTCATGCGAGGTGATGTGGCGGCGTTTCTGGCTCGTGCAAACGAGGCGTTTGCAGATGTCATCTCGGCAGGAGGTACCGGCGATGAATAATGCACTCAAGGCTCCTGCGCAATTCACCAATCTCGTTCGTAAAGCTATCAAGG
This sequence comes from Ochrobactrum sp. CM-21-5, assembly GCF_014253075.1. Lineage (GTDB taxonomy): Bacteria > Pseudomonadota > Alphaproteobacteria > Rhizobiales > Rhizobiaceae > Brucella. The sequence goes on along the minus strand of NZ_JACLZJ010000001.1, from coordinate 953,923 downwards.
ATGGACAGGACGGGCGAAACGAAATCATTGGAAACATGGCAGCAATGCCGCTTGAACAGCTGGCTCGTGTTCCAGCCTCGACGCTGGCATTGCTGGGACCCGGTGGCCTGGCGGAACTGGCACGCCGCAGAACAGATGTCGCGGGGCTTGCACCAAAATCCCTTGTTGCACCTGTACCGGCTATCCAAAATCAGAACAACAAGAACGGGAAACGAGCCGGACGCATCCCGTTCCGCTCAACGCTCTGGCTGTCGGGATGTGTGATTATCGTTGCGCTTTCATTCGTTCCGGCCTCCGCCCTCTGGCAGAACTGGAACAATCATGACTCCTTGTCGCGCTCTGCTGACCAGTGGCCGCGCTGTGGTCGCTTGACGCGGCATACCGATGGCTGCGTCTATTATACAGGCGGCAATCAGCTCACACTCGAACAGGCAGCGCGCTATCTGGATCTGGATTTAGGCCAGATGCAGAAAATGAATCGGCATATTGTCGGTTCTGCTCAGCAATCTATGCCAGAAAAGACGCCACTGATTGTGCTGCGGGATACCAATCGTTTGATGGGGAGATCGAAATGAAATCTCATCCCCTGACACCCCGCAAATCGGAAGTCCTCGCCAACATTATAGGTGGCGCGACTGGAACGCTTGTTTTTGCGCTTCTTTTAATCGCAATGATGGCGTTGTTTCCGCCGCAAGCATGGATTCCGCACGCCGATAAGCCGCGCGCCGCCAATATCGGATTCTTTCTGACATTGGTACAGGAAGTACTGTCTTCAGCCTACAGGCCAGGCGATGCGCTCGGCACGGTTATCCAATACCTCCGGTTACCAATCACCTTTGCATCCTCAATCCGGTATTTCGGGATTGAGGTCGATGTGATCGTACGATTGCTTGCCGCGTTTACAGTCGGGTATCTCGTTGCGTCCGATCTCCGGTTGGCAATCCTTGCCAGCAAGCTCGCAGAACCTGCCGTGACCCATTTGCGTGGCTTGCGGCTTGTCGCAGGCAAGACTGCCTATAGAAGCCTGTTTGCGCATTGGCGCAAACGCCACGGCCATAGTGTTGCCGGTATCGAACTTACTGACGGGCTTCCAATGCCGCGTTCCATGGAAACCGAGCATATTCTACTCGTCGGCGGGACAGGCGCTGGCAAAACCACAATTATGGAAAAACTGATGCAGGGTGCCATTGACCGGGGCGACCGGCTTCTGGCGCTCGATGTTAAAGGTGATCTCACCGCACGCTTTCCTACCGGCGATTTTTCACTGCTCGCACTAAATGACAGCCGTAGTGCAACATGGCTGCTGGGAAAAGATATCGTTTCCGAGGCGGATGCCGCTGAATTGGCTGCGGAATTGATTTCAGAAACCAGCGATCCATCATGGTCCGGCGGAGCGCGTCAGGTGCTGACGGCATTGATCCGATATCTTCAGGATGAAGCAAAGCGGCGGGGCATAATCTGGACATGGCGTCATCTCGATCATCTTCTGCAACAGCCTATCGAAAAGCTTTTTGAACTCCTGAAAGAAGATCATCCGGTCGCCGCCTCGCTTATCGACATTGAACGTGAGGAGACCCGGCGACAGGCGATGTCGTTTTATCTCGTTCTCATCGCCAATGTGGGCCAGATCGCCCATGCATTTGCCAAAATGGGCCGTTCTTCAAAATCGGCTCTCTCCATTAATGAGTGGGCTGAAGGGAATGCTTGCCAGAACGTCATACTTCAGCAGTCGCAACGACAGCCCGAACTGTCGGCAGCCATGTGCCGGATCGTTCTGAAAAATATCGCCGATTCCGCAACGTCGCGATTATTCTCGCAGGGCAATCAACCGTCAACCTGGCTTTTTCTCGATGAAATGCCACAGATCGGGCGAACGGAAGCCATACCACGGCTCGCAGCTATCGGACGGTCCATGGGAATTCGCGTTGTTGCTGCGATCCAGTCGTCAGCACAATTGCGTGAGATTTACGGACAGGAAGGGTCGCAGCATCTGCTCGATAATCTGACCACGAAAATCATTGGTCGTGTCGCCGGCGGTAGCACGGCAGCGGAAATTTCTTCGTCATGGATCGGAAACCGCACCGTATCCTGGTATGAGGTCTCTGGCTCCCACCCTGATGGCCGTCCTCGATCAGAACAGAGAACCAGAGACATCCCTGTGGTGGACGCTGCTGTTCTAGCAAATGATCTGGGATTGCATCAGCCCCCATGGGGTCCACCACAGATCAGGGCGCTTGTCGTTGGACATGGCGATATTGCTCTTCTCTCCTGGCCCGTTGGCCAATGGAAAGAGTGCAGGCAACAAAGTTCCGCTCGTTAGGCCAACACTTTTTGTAATCCGGGCGACCATGGTTTCAGTAACGGAGCTGAAACCATGGTCGCAACCTGGAACCCGGCAGCGAATGCCGAATATTATACAAAACAGATTGCCTATTATGTGGGCGAAAGCGGAGTTGAGTCGCAAGGTCGCTGGTTCAGCCCCGGGCATGATTTCGGCCTTAATGACAATTCCCCGGTCAATACCGAATTGTTTGAGCGCCTGTTTGCGGGGCTGGACGAAAAAGGGCAGTCTCTTCTTTCAAATTCCGGCGGTCGGATTGATCGCGTCCCGGCATTTGATATTACCTTCTCCGCGCCACGCTCGGTATCGTTGGTCTGGGCTTTGGCGGATAAGCCGACGCGTATAGCAATGGAAGAAGCCCATGCGGGCGCGGTGCGCCAGACATTGCAGATTCTGGAAAAAGAAGCTGCTTACGCACGGCGGGGTCGTGGCGGAAGCAGAATTGAGCGGGTGAACCTTTCCGCTGCTTGTTTTCAACATGGAGAAAGCCGTCCAGCAGAACACAGCGATGGTTTTACCTTCGCCGATCCCAATCTGCATACCCATTGCGTGGTTTTGAACCTGGCGGCTCGTGCGGACGGATCAGTTGGTGCGCTTCATTCCACAATCCTGCGCGACTGGAAAATGGCGGCGGGTGCGATTTATCATGCTTCCCTTGCGGCAGGACTTAAAAGCGTTGGCTTCGAAATCGACCGGACCTCAAAGAACGGCATTTTTGAAATCGCTGGCGTTGCCGATGATGTAATCAGCTATTTCTCCGCACGCAGACAGGAGATCACGGAGGAACTGGCTCGTGCTGGCACGGATAGCGCCAATGCTGGGGCTCTAGCAGCTGCCATTGCCAGAAAAACCCGCTCGGCCAAACAGGCTGATACAGCCTCCCGAGAAAAGGCCTGGGCAGAAGCCGCCCAACGGATCGGTTTCGATGCCACCGCTGTCCTTCGCAAGGAACAATCTCTGGCAGAACTTCATTATCAGGAACAGCAGAAACTTCTCGCTGCGCGACTGGCGAAATTGCCAGCAAGCTTAACGGAAACGAGAAGTGTTCTCGAACGGCGCGAATTATTCCGTGCCGTCGCAGATGCTTTCGTGGGTTTGGGGATCGGCTCTGAACACGTCGCGAAAGAAGTTGACCGCCTGCTGGGCGATGGCCTTTTTGTCGAAATCGGCAGGGACCGTCTTGGGCTGCCGCGCTATTCGACGCCGGAAATGATCAGGATCGAACGCGAACTGGTTGTCATGTCCCGCCAGATGGCTATCGCGCAGGAGTTTCCGATAAATCAAAAGAGTCTCGAGAAGCTGTGCCTCAGCCGGGGCTTAAGTTCAGAACAGATCGCCGCTGTTCAGAGCGCTACCGCGCCCGGCAGGCTCTCAATTGTTGAAGGGGCTCCGGGAACAGGCAAAACCACACTGCTGAGGCCCATCGTGGACGCCTGGAAAGCGGAAGGGTATCGCGTTGTTGGAACCGCAACAGCCTGGCGCATGGCAAATGTTCTGCGGGACGATCTGGCTATCGAATCGCGCGCAACTGCGTCATGGCTCAAACGTGACGAGCAGGGGCAAAGGTTTCTTGATGCAAAATCCGCCCTCATTGTCGATGAAGCTGGCCTCCTCTCTTCGCGAGAAATGCATGCGCTTTTAAAAGCCGCGCAAGACGCTGGCGCAAAAGTGCTTCTGATCGGCGACCGGCAGCAATTACAAGCAATCGGTGCCGGATCAGGTTTGCGACTCGCCGCGCATGCGATGGAAACGGCAAAGGTCGAGACCATTTTCCGCCAGCGTGAAGCTTGGGCAAAAGAAGCCATTACGGCTTTCGGTAAGGGCGATGCTGAAGCGGCACTGCAATCTTTTGTGGATCGCAACCTTTTCAAAGAGAACGACAATGTCGCAGCAGCCATCAAAGCTGTGGTCGATCATGTCGAATCCTCCCTTGTTGGAGCGGATCGCCGTTCTGCACTGATCATCGCCAAAACCAACAAGGATGTGGCCGCAATCAGCGGTGAAGTCCGGGACCGGCTCCGTCAGCATGGTTTACTGGAAGGGGCTGACGTCACAGTCGATGCCGTGACGCCATCCGGGCACGCGAACAAACTGGCGCTCGCGACTGGCGACCACATCCGCTTTCTGATGCGTAATGACAAGCTTGGCATCATCAACGGAACAGAAGCCACCATTACAAAAGTTGTCCCGGCTTTAGCTGAGGCAGGAGACAAATCCATCCACGCAAATGTCGAAGCGCGGATCGGGCAACGGATCATCCAATTCAATACGGCTGAAATTGCAGATGAGCATGGACGCGCCAGACTTGGCTGGTCTTATGCGTCGACTGTTTACGGCTCGCAGGGCATGACCGTCGACCGGGCCGCTATTTTGTTGACGCCGTCCTTTGATCGCCATGACATCTACGTCGCTTCCAGCCGCGCCCGGGGCGAAACACTGCTCGTCACGGACAAACGACGCGTTGAACAGGAGATGCAAACCGGCAACCCATCCGCGATTGGAAATAATCGGGACCAAAGACTGCACTGGTTGGCGCAACGCCTTTCTGCAAATCATATCAAGGAAACAACGTTCGACTTTGCGCCGGATGGCATCCCGTCGGCCATTCATCATCACAATGCTGGATTGCATATACCTATTGTTGCCGAAGCCGACCACCTTCAGCCTGAACGCGAAAAAACACATGAGATCGGCAATGAGCTGTGATTATCCAGACATTAATCGTCGGCTATTGTTCCAACGAAATCCGATTCGGTGACCTCCCGTGCCAGTATGGAATCGAGACGGATCGCAAAACAGTTGAATGAAAAAATTGGAGGAAAATGATGAAAACAGTTCATAGTCGTCTCAAGGCAGCATACGAAGCGCGAGAGGAGGTAATAGCCACACTCGCAGCCCAGGACGATCTGGCTGGCTTTCCGTTGAAAGACGTACACAATGATACTCGAACCCGTGGATTCTGTGGCCCCACTGCCGTTGCCGCAATTACCGGCCATCCGATCTCATTGGTAAAGGATGCATTTCGTTATGCGCGGCACGGGCCAGCGTGGGTTAACTTCGACCGGGCTCCTGTTATTATGGGCACCCAAAATGACGAGGTTGAGACTGTCATGTCCGTCTTTGGCTTTGCAGGACAGTGGCAAAAAATTTGGGGAGATCCGACGCTCGCCGCGTATCTCGAAAATCGGTCCGGCTTCTTGAGAACGCATCCAACGATTGTTTGCGTAACAAAGCATTATGTGGCGGTGAGCGGTTGGGAGTTCTGCGACACCAAGAGCAATGGTCTCGTCGTGGATGCCAGCGAAGCTCCCGGTCGCCGGAAACCCGTCAAGGAAGTCTTTGTTGTCACCGGAAGATCGGAACCCATGCGGAATATCCCTCGGAAACACTACTGACCAGTGATCGCATGACTTAAAAACTGCCGGTACAATCCTGCTGAATTATCATCGACCAGTGCTCCAATTCCGTTGTGGTTTTCGGGGCTTTCTCGTTGTAAACCATGGCGCGGGTTGTTTTGCCTCAACGTATGGCAGCAAACATAAGGGCTGTGGCTCCAGGTGCCCTGTAATGACGGGATAAGCATCAATCGCCTTTTTCATCACCTTCAAACGGGCAATATTCGTATAGCGGGTTTCTCCCTCCGTGCGGCCCAGATGCCCGGTAATATCCTCGATGATCGACATTTCTACCCCTTCCTGTTTCAGTGTATTGCTGAAACCATGGCGCAATGCATGGATTGTGCGGCTCCAAAGCTGATCGCCAAGCCCCGTTTCCGCCTTCAGCAAAGGGACAAAGCTCTTGTAGAAACGATCACCGGGATTGTTTTTAATATTCGGAGCGACCAGTTCAGGGAACAAATATCTATGTCCGAGTTCCTTGAGACGCTTTGCATAGTCGATAAAACCCAATCGAATAAGCTCATCTGGCACGGGGACATCGCGGCTTGAATGGAGGTTCTTCAGTCCCCGGAGCGAATTTTTCCGGATTTTGATTGACCAGATGTCTTCATCCTTCTCGTGAACCACATCATCGACCATGAGGCCCGTAAATTCGGCGCGCCTCGCACCCAGATATGCGTAAAGCATTGGCACATAATAAAGGGAAGAATGATATACGGCCTGCCCAAACTCCCGCATTTCCTGCGGCATCGGCCCAGCACAACCAGTGAACACCGGAAGCTGGAAGATCGGTTCAACCTGCTCAGGGCCGGGTTTAGCAGTCAGCGCGCGAACGGATGCGAGGCTGCGTTTCTTCGGCTTGATCCCTTTGAAGGTGAATGCGCGGAGTGCATAGCCCGAGGCAATAAGGTGGTTCAAAAACTGTTCGAGATTGCCGAGGTGGCGCCGGATGGTTGCACTGGACAAGCCTACTTTCGGTGCTGGTAAACTGAGTTTCTGCGCGCGTATGATTGCACGTTCCGTTGCTTCCCGCAGCTGTGAGGTGGTCATTGATACATAGCGCGAGCTGCTTCCCCAGTTCGCAAGGATATTATTAAAATGCTGGCGCAATGCGGCCAGATGGCTTTGCTCAATACCGGAGCTGGTCGTGACATTGTGCTCAGCCAATATCCCGCAGAAAATGCGAATGATCGTGCGAACGTCCCTTGCCGTGTCGCTGTTCCAGTTCTCCCGATTATTGGCGATCAATAATTCGCATTCCTTCATGAAGTTCTTGACCGGCAATTCACGACCGGACACCACAGCGGCAGGTGCGGCAATAACCGGGGCCATCGCTGGAGGCAGATCGGCCACCGGCGTCTCGATTATGACTGGTTGTGGCGCAACAGGCGGTGGCGAAGTTTCAACTTTGATTTCAACAACAGGCTGAACTGGCTTGTCCTTGGGCAATTCAGGTTCAATGGGCTCAACAGGGTATTCGAGCAGGTAGCGTTCGTCGGTATTAAGCAGCACATCAGCGCGCGCTTTGAAATATTCAGCTTTTGCCTTTTCAAGATTTAGGATCGAATAGGGCAAACCGTGCTCCTCCATGAGGGCACGCATTTCATTGCCAAAGCGCGGCGCTTCAGCATCCTCCCGCTCGCCGCGATAGGTTACAGCAATCCCCTGATGGAGGCTCTGCGGCACATTCGACTGCTTGAGAAAGCGCCAGCCCTGACAGCTTTCCTCTTCGAACAGGATACGGCGGGTGCCGAATTTTTCCAGAAGCCTGTAAGCCCATCCGACTTCCAGATCAGCCGTCAGATTGTCGATCTGATGAAAACCCGTCGCCATGCGCTGGCCTGCAAATTGCAGGTTCTCCATATGATCGTTCATCCGCACAATTTCGGACTGGAACAATCGTTCGAGGGCTTCTTTCGACATCAATGCACTTCGCGGGTTTTCTGCAATTTCAAACAGCATCAGGTTGAGCTTGCGCGCCATATGGCCCGCCTGCCGATGATCCGATTGTTTGAGGCTGAATGCAAGATGACGCGCACCGATATGCTCGCTCATTCGTGCTGGAAGACGCGGACGCCAATAAAAGATATTTCCGCGCCGCTGAAGGTTTTGGACCTGATGTCTGACTGCCATAGAAAGCTCGCCGTTTTGGAGCTGACGAGACAAGCCGAACCAGACGAATCGGCATGTGTCATAGCTCTGTGCTACAGTTATGTGCACATCCGACGATTGCGATGATCTTGAGGATTCCCGGTTGGGAGAACTTTAAGTAAAATCAATAAGCTTATGATTTTACGCAAGATTAATGGCTGGGGCGCCTGGATTCGAACCAGGGAATGCCGGTACCAAAAACCGGTGCCTTACCGCTTGGCTACGCCCCAACAAGTCAGACCAAGGCACTATGAAGCACTTGGTTGCGCGGCCTTATAACCGCTCCTTGAAACAAGCGCAATCGTCTATCGGCGATTTCCAGCACTCCTTTACAGGATTGGGGATAAAGGATTTTCGATTGAGATACCCCACTTGGGCGCCAACTTCACTTTCAAGGATTTGCGCCAGTCGCCAAAGCTGGTACTTCCTGCAAGTGGTTTCGTCTGATGTCGGTGTATCTCATGTTGTTGCTGCTGATTTCATTTCTCATAAGTGCGGCTCTATGCGGCCTTGGTCTCTATATTTTGTCCCGGCTCCTGCCAGCAGGCTTCCTTGCCGCACGGCTCAATTCGCGCTCCAATCACACCGTTGCAGCGCGGCAAATCGGCGGGCTCGCACTCATACCGGCAATAATCGCGACTTTGCTGATTCTCGGCATCGACTTCGGAATCGATAATCGCCTCCTCCTCAGCCTGTCAGGCGCATCGCTCCTGCTCTGGATCGTCGGAGGGCTCGATGACCGTTACGAATTGTCCGAAGTCATTCGACTGGGGTCACAGTTTGTGGCCGCCTATGCAGTTTTATATGGACTTGGGCCCGAGTTCCGGCTTTTGCCTGGCCTCCTGCCCTATTGGCTTGAAGCCGTGCTAATCGTGATGGCGCTTGTAATCGCTATCAATATAACAAACTTCATGGACGGGCTCGATCTGATGACCGCCGCCGGTATCGGCGTCCCCCTTGCTGGCGTCGCACTGCTTGCCGCGCTTGGTCTCGCGGGAGGGTTAAGCGGAGGCATCGGGGCAGCGGCAGCGGGAGGTATTTTCGGCTTTGCGCTGTTCAATCGCCCCCCGGCAAGTGTGTTTCTAGGCGATTCCGGCAGTTTGCCGCTTGGGCTGATCGCGGGAACTGTCTTTCTAATCCTTGCCCGGGAAACACATATCACTGCCGCCCTGATCCTGCCGCTCTATTACATAATCGATGCCGGCACCACGATCATCCTGCGCGCAAGCCAAGGTGAAAACATCCTCAAGGCACATTCGAAACACGCCTATCAGATGGCGAAGCGCGCTGGCTGGAGCGTACTGAAGGTTGTTGGGCATGTGGCTTTACTCAACGCGATCCTGATCGCTTGCGCCATTGCCCTGCTGGCGCTCGATCACGTGCTGGCGCAAGCCGCATTTTTATTGGTGGCAGTGGTTGCCACGCTGGTTCTGCTGCTGGATTTTCGCGGACGCTTCAGGAAGTTATAACGCTGAAAAGCACCCTGCGCACTGCTTCCACATCGCCGGATTCCATGGCAGCGCGAAGGCTCGCAAGACTTTCAGGCACATTGATCGCCGCCTTGTTGCCCTTGGGCGCACGCATGATTTTTGGATGGCGCGTGGGCTGCACGTGCGATGGATCGTAGAAGAGTTCTTCGTACATCTTCTCGCCTTCACGAATGCCCGTGACCTCGATGGAAATATCACCCTGCGGGTTCGCGTCGCTGCGCACTGTCAGTCCGGCAAGAAGGATCATGTTTTCAGCCAGATCGCGGATTTTCACCGGCTCGCCCATTTCGAGCAACACCGTGTCGCCGGATTCGGCAATCGCACCTGATTGTACGATAAGTTCGGCGGCCTCCTTGATCGACATGAAATAACGGGTCATCTCGTCATGCGTCAGCGTAACAGGCCCGCCATTGGCGATCTGTTCGCGGAAAAGTGGCACGACCGAGCCATTGGAACCCAGTACATTGCCGAAGCGGACCGAATAGAACGCCTTCTTCTTGCCGCTCTGCGCGGCCAGCAGTCCATAATAATAAACGACGAGTTCCGCCCAACGCTTGGTCGCCCCCATGACATTGGTGGGGCGGACGGCCTTATCCGACGAAATCAGAACCATCCGCTCCACATCGGTGGCGAGCGCCGCCTCTGCCACATCGAGCGTGCCGAACACATTGTTGCAAATGCCGATCAGCGGGTTCTTTTCCACAAGCGGCACGTGCTTGTAGGCCGCGCAATGGTAAACCGTGTCGATGCGATAATCACGAATGGCCTTTTCAACATAAGCGCGATCACGCACCGAACCCAGGACAGGCACGACCGCACAGGGCGCGATCTGGCGCAATTGCCGCTCGATCTGATAAAGTGCGAATTCGCTTGCTTCAAACAGGACGATGCATTCCGGATTCCATTGGGCGATGGTGCTGCAAAGCTGACTGCCAATCGAGCCGCCAGCCCCGGTCACCATGATACGGCGGCCTTCCACGACCTCGCTGAGAAGCTGCGTATCCGGCGGCACAGGTGAACGCCCCAGCAAATCGTCGATCTCGACATTGCGCAACGAGCTGACGAGATATTTACCTGCCGTGAGATCCGCAATCGGCGGCAGAATGCGGGTGTTGACCGGAAGGCGTCCGAGCAGTCGCGCCAAATCCTGCCGCTGCTTCTGATCCAGCCCCGGCTCGGAAACCACCACCTGCTTGATGCCGTAATTCTCGATGAGATAGGGAATATAATCCACATCATAGACCCGCAGGCCGGCGATATCCATGCCGGCCACCTGCCCCGACGGATCGACAAAGCCGATGACATGCGTGTCGCTGTGGCTCCTCAGCGCCGTGGCCAACTGGCGCGCCGGTTCGCCCACGCCGATGATCAGCGCCGAACTTGAATAAGTCTTTCCGGATTCAGCACTGCGGAGCAACCATTTCGCGCCGAAGCGGCTTGCCGCAATGAGCACTGTGCTCAGAAGCCAGTAGAGAAGCGGTACGGAGCGGGGCAGGCCCATGCCGCCATAAAGCTCCGTCAGGAAGACCAGCGCCACCCAGAACAGGGCTGCGATTGCGGTTGCCTGAAAGATCGGCCAGATGGCGCGCTCCGCCAGATAGCGGATCACCGCCCGATAAAGTCCGAAGCGTATGAAAACCGGGACTGCGAGAATCGGCGCGATAAAAATGAGAAAAAGCTGCGCACTGTTGGGCGCAAAGACAAAACCGAGACGGATCACGAAAGCCAGATAAGCACTGAGCAGTAATAATGCGCAATCGCTCAGCATCAGAATGATCTGCTTGCTGACGCGTGACAGAAGCGCCAATCTTTGCCAAGGGTATTTCAAACTCATACGCGTCGTTATCCCGCTCTCCGGAGGGAGAGAAATACCGGAACCGTTCCAGCGTCACAGGGCCGCCGACACCAGTTCTCCGGACTAAACTTCACTCAACCTGTCCATCTTCATGCCGGAGCCGGTCAAAACGAAATTTTCCTGTGTCCGGCCACCGTTATCATGAGTCCGACAAAGGAACCATCTCAATTGATATTGCAAGGGGTTAACAAATATCTTTCGGATAATATCAACGCCACGATATAGCTTTTCGCACAAAATATAGTCTTTCTGAAAGCATTGACGCGGAACAGCCCGCCGCACGTCAAAGCAGAGGCTTAAACGATCACCGCTCCGCTGCGCATGCTGCGCCAGTTGCCGCCGTCGGAATAGGCCATTTCGCCACCACCCGTATCGCTGACGAAAACAATCGCGCCAACACCATGTTCGGCTGCCGACGGAAGCGCTGCCGCCGCATAGGATGCAGGCCGGATGGGGCCATCGACGTGAAGCCGCGTCTGCGGCCAGACGGAGCCAACCGCCACATTGCCCGTTGCGTGGTCCACCTTCATCGCTTCCCGCCAGTTGCCGCCGTCATCGCCAACCTTGATGCTGAAATCATTGCTGCCGTTCAGGCCCATCTCGGCATATCCCGTCCAATCTGTCTGGAACAGGAGGCTCGCGGTATCGGTTGCGATCTGCTTGTTGACTTTGATCTGATGTCCGGCGCCTGCATTATTGAACAGGCTTGCCTCGGACGAGACAGCAAAGCGGTTGACCATATCGGCGGTCGCATGCACGCCCAGCATCGTCAGGGACAGAGCATCCGGCACGGATGACGCGCCTTTCCATTCCAATCCGTCAAAGACCAGAAGCTGCGCCTCGTCCTCAATAAAGGCCAGCCATCCCCTGGCAGGCACAATGAAAAGCCAGCCGCCATCGATAAACGCAGCAACTGTACCGTCCCGCCCCATCCACTCACCGTCAGCCGGTGCGGCAACGATATAACGTTCTCCCACGTCCGTCCCGTCCGGCGCGACCGTCTGCGTGCGCGACTTGACGCTCAGATGCACCACGGCGTCGAGCAGCCGCAGCGCTTCATTATGCGTGACGTGTTTTTGCGCCTGACTGGGCAGAATATAGGGAAGTCTCAGATTGGGTGTTTCATCCATGAAAAGCTCCTCGCAAATGATGATGCGAGGAGTCTATTCAAAGTCCGCCCCATGGGGATAAGTCCGGATTAACTGCCGCGATAGGTCGAATAGGACCACGGGCTTACGAGCAGTGGCACGTGATAGTTTCCGTCCGGGTCCGCAATCGCAAAACGGATCGGAATGAGGTCGAGAAAGGGCGGATTGGCCTGTTCGGCGCCACGTCCCTCGAAATATTCCGCGACATGGAATTGGAGTTCATAGGTGCCGATATGCATGTCATTGCCAGTGAGCAGCGGCGCATCGGTGCGGCCATCAAGATTGGTCACCGTGCGCTTGACAAGTTCCGCCGTGCCATTGGTGGCAATGCGGTAAAGCTCGATCCGCATTGCAGCAGCAGGACTGCCGTGGGCAGTATCGAGAACATGCGTGGAGAGTTTACCCATGATTTTCCTCTGGAGTTAGCGCATTTCTGGCTTAGATTGAATCATCAGCAATGCTTTAGGCTGGCTTGTCTGTTTCGATACGATAGGCAAGGCTGGAAAAGAAAAACTCCTCCAGATTGTCCTCCCTGCCAGCGCGGTCGACAACGAGGAAATCGGATTTCTGCTCCAGCGCCAGCAATGGATGATGCCAGACATTGCGCAGATAATTGACGCCCTGATCGCCGCGGGCGCGGAACACCCGGGGTGTCGCGGGCTTTCCGTCCGCATCTTCCGCCACCACGACGAGGAAGGGCCTGCCGTTCAACGGAATGAAAGCCTGCGAGCCGTACGGGTGGCGTTCCATCATGACGATATCGATGGGCGCAACAAAAGACTGCCCGCGAAAGATATTGACGAGAACCCGCGCTTCGGTCCCGGCGGCTTCAACGCGCGCCAGATCATGGTAGCGCTCGGTGGTGCCGTTGTTGATCAGGCGCAGTTCAGCGCCCTCTATCTCGATGACATCGCCGAAGGGCGCGAAAGCTGTCTTCGTCAGCGGTTCGACGACCAGAGATTCGAACTTCACCGCATTCTCCCCATAAGCCTGAAATTGCTGAAACAACAAAGCGTTACGTTACCGCGCTTGTCAATCGCGAAGCAGTTTCAACAAAGACATGGAAAAGGCCGGGTGATGCCCGGCCTTTCGGAAACCTCGTCGGAAACGGCGCTCTCAACGCTTGAACAGCGCCATGACGGCCGGCACACCACAGGCGGCCAGTGCGAGCTTGACCAGATCACCGACGATGAACACACCAAAGCCGAAGGCAATGCCCTTTTCGAGACCGAAAAGATATGCCATCCAGCCTGCGCCCAGCACCAGAATAACGGCTTCGGCCAGAAGCATCGCCCCACCCAGCGCCAGCGGATTGCGCGCCAGCCCCTTATCGGCGGCTCTGCCGACAATCCATGCGGCGGCGAGATAGGACAGAAGATAACCGCCTGTCGGGCCCGCCATATAAGCAAGACCGATGCCCTTTTCCGGCGTGCCTGTAAAGACAGGCATGCCCAGCGCGCCTTGAAGGAGGTAGAGCGCCACGGTCGCGACCGCGAGCCTCGAACCATACAGAGCGGAAATAGCGAAGAGTGCGAAAGTCTGCATCGTCATGTTGACGTAAACGAGATCGACTTTGACCTTGGCCGAAATTGCCAGAACGGCCGTACCGATGAGCGCGAGGGAAACGAACCAAAAAGCCCGTGACAATTGCCGCGCGGGCAAATATCCGGCAACAAGAGAGGCTGTAGCAACGCGTGATTTGGCTCTGTGAGACATATCCGACTCCACTCCTTCAGTTTGGCTTTCATCCCGGACCCATGTCGACGCCGGATCGCAAAACACCATTTACAGACAGACTATATAAGGCCTATGCCGTTTGGGCAATCAAACCAAAGATGAATTGGACGTCGCTGCGATGGCGCTTGTTTTCGATAGCAGTTTCAGCCCTGAATATGGGAAGCCGGTCGAGTTGGGCAAAGGCATCCTGCGCCTGACCGTCAACAATCCAAGCGCCTTCACCTTCCATGGCACCAACAGCTACATAATCGGCCAGGACACGCTGGCAATCATAGACCCCGGTCCGGAAGACGAAGCCCATTATCAGGCCCTTCTCGCCACCATCCGGGGGCGCCCGGTAAGCCATATTTTCGTCAGCCACACCCATCGCGACCACTCGCCTCTGGCGCGACGGGTGAGCCGGAAACTCGGCGCGCTTACGGTGGCGGAAGGTCCGCATCGCCCGGCCCGGCCCTACCACGCGGGCGAAGTGAACCTGCTCGAAGCCAGCGCAGACACGGATTTCGTGCCGGACATCACACTTGCCGACGGCGCGTCGATCGAAGGAGACGGCTGGACGCTGGAAGGCATCCATACACCAGGCCATGCCGCCAATCACATGGTTTTCGGTCTCAAAGGCACGGATGTGTTGTTTTCCGCCGATCATGTCATGGCGTGGGCGACCTCTATTGTCGCCCCTCCCGATGGATCGATGAGTGACTATATGGCCTCTCTCGAAAAGCTGCTGGCGCGGGACGACAAGGCCTATCTGCCCGGCCATGGCGGCGCGGTAACGAAACCGACCGCTTTCGTGCGCGGGCTTCGCGCCCATCGCAAAATGCGCGAGCGCGCCGTGCTGGAACGCGTGCTTCAAGGCGACAGAACCATTCGGGAAATGGTGAATGCCATTTACCGTGATACAGATCCACGGCTGCACGGCGCGGCAGCTTTGTCCGTGCTGGCGCACCTGGAAGATCTGGTCGGGCGCGGCGAGGTAAACGTCGAAGGCAACCCCTCGCTGGACGGCATTTACGAGCGGGCGTAATCACTCGACATCGGCAGGAGCCTTGTTGACCTCGCCTTCCAGCGCACCCATAAATTCCGTGATGAAAGCGGCGTTCTGGCCCATGTCGCGTTTGCCGTAGCGCGACAGCGACCGCATATCCACGTAGGTCGTTTCACCCTCATCAAGCAGCCGGATGACCACATCGCTTTTCAGTCCGAGAATGACGCTGTGTGCGGTCGCGGCAAAACGGGTCGCGTTGGGTTCCAATGGCGGAACATCCCTCGATATCCGCTCCCAACCAAAAGTTTTCAGGGTCGTCTCGACACCCTCCGCAACCCGGTCGGGTGCCGCGTCGTAACGACGACCGACCACGTCGGGATATGCGGTCAGTTGTGTCAACGCATCGCCATGTATCGTTGCTGTGACGGGGTTCATCCATTGCAGGCGCCCGGGCATGTTCGGCGGAAATTGCGGCGGGGTCTCGAAATCGGTCGTCAGGTCATAAAACGGCGGCGAGCCGTACCAGAGCCCGCCCGCCAGAGCGAGCGAAAGGAGAACAGCGAGCGCAAACATCCCGCCCCAGAAAGATCGTGCCCCGCCCTTGTCGCCATTAACCCATAGGTTGCGGAAACCCTTTGTCGTCGCGATGAGGGCCAGCAGTGCGATGACACCACTCAATGCGGCGATCAGAACAAAATCGGGGGTCGCAAGCGCCCAGAACCTGTGCAGAAGAAATGCCAGCAGCAGAAGCACGGCGGCAAAGACACCGAGCCGCAATGCCCAGACCGCAGATCGCGACTGACGCCGCTGGTAGCGAAGTTTTCTCATCCAATTTCCCAGACCAGGCCGTGTGGCCATTTCTATGAATAGCAGAGAGATTTTCGCGGAGCAAAAGGTCTGAGCCTAAAAACAACTGCCTGCCGCCCCGGCTACATCCGGAACGACAGGCTTTCCGATCCACATCAGGATCAATAGCGCGCATCCTTCGGCTTTTTTCCGGTCGGCCAGTCATTGACCTTCCCGGCGAAATCGGGCCGCGGCATATGGGTGAAATATTCCGACACGTCGATGGCTTCCTGATCCGTCAGGACTCCGCCCTGCCCGATGGGCAGATCGAAATTCTGCGCGGGCGGCATGGCGTATTTAACGAATTGCGCCGCCTTGTAGGTACGCGCCATGCCAGCGCCGATGTTGAAGCTTTCGTCACCCCATAGCGGCGGGAAGATATAATCGCCCGCCTGATCCTTCATGCCTTCCCCGTCCGCACCATGGCAGGTAGCGCATTGCGCGACGTAAATTCTCGCGCCGTTGACCGGATCGGGAACAAGGCTTTCGTCGATCGGGCCGGCATTGCGCACGGCGACCTTCGTTCCTTTTTCCACGTCCTGCCGCAGCCAGTCCATATAGGCGATCATTGCCTTCATGTCCGGCCCTTCGGGCGGCAGCGGCTTACCGTTCATCGACCGCTGGAAGCAACCGTTGATGCGCATGACCAGGTTAACCTCCTTGCCCGCGCGCGGCATCACCGCCGGGTAAAAATTGCTGGTGTTGATATAGGGCGCGACATTATCCACCTTGCCCTGCCCGATATGGCAGGAATTGCAGTTCAGCCCGTTGCCGACATTGTCGGGAAGCAGCCGCGCCGTCTCATTGAGCAGACGCTTGCCTTGCATGATCTCAGCCGCGTTCGGCTCGTTCAGAATGAACCGATCCGGCGGAGCGATATAGGTTCCCACCTGTTTTTTGTCCTTGTCCAATACCGCATAAGCTTTGGGCGCCGGCGCATCCATCGTCGGGCGGAGCTGGTTGAGGAGAAAAGCGCCGCCGGTCACAGCCACCGCCAATCCGGCGCCAAGAAGAACGATTGAGCTGGTCTTCATTGCTTGTTCTCCGGAACATAGTGCGCGGGCTTGTGCGCAATCTCGCGCCGCATCCGTGCGATGTCTTCCTCGCTGATGGTGCTTCCATGGTTGCCCCAGCCATTGCGGATGAAATTGAGGATCTCAGCAACCTCCGCATTCGACAGATTGGCGAAACCCGGCATGGTGAAAGCCATTGGGTCGGCAGGCGTGTCCGGCGTTCTACCGCCGGTCAGCGTAATCTGAATGAGCGAGCTTGGATCATCGGCAAAGACAATCGAATTGCCTGCAAGAGCCGGATAGATGCGCGGCGCGCCCTTGCCATCCATGCGGTGACAGACAGAACATTGCTCCACATAAGACATCGCGCCTGATGCACTGAAATCACCCGCTTTCAAGGCTGCCGTGGTGACATCCTCCTTTGGCTGCCACTGGCGTTCGCGCCCTTCACTCGGCGGCAGCGACTTCAGATAGCGGGCGATAGCGCGCAGATCGCCTTCTTCCAGATATTGCGTCGAATGCTGCACGACATCCGCCATCGAGCCGAAAGCTGCTGTACGGTCCGTGCGTCCGGTTTTCAGGAAAGTGACGATTTCATCCTCGGCCCAGGTCGACAGGCCGGTATCCTGATCGCGCAGGTTCTTCGCATACCAGCCTTCAAGCACGGAACCGGACAGGAACTTGCCCTGCGAATCGTTCTTCACCGCCTTTTCTTCATAAGCCAGCCCGCGCGGCGTATGGCACGCACCGCAATGGCCCAGTCCCTCTACCAGATATGCGCCTCGCGCAATCACCGGATCGGTTCCGGCTGCGATTTCAAACGGACGCGGATTGGCGAACAGGAGCTGCCAATAGGCAAGTGGCCAGCGCATGCTGGTGGGCCAGGGCAATGTACTCGGCTGGTTTTCCTGCTTTGCCGGTTCGACCTTTGACATGAAAAAAGCATAAAGCGCTTTCATGTCTTCATCCTTGACGACTGTATAGGAGACGAAAGGCATTGCGGGATAAAGGTGGACATCATCCTTGCGCACGCCCTGCCGCACGGCGCGCTCGAAATCCGCATAGCTGTAACTTCCGATGCCCGTCTCGGGATCCGGCGTTATATTCGTGGAATATATGGTGCCCAGCGGCGTCTGCATGCCCAGCCCGCCTGCGAAAGGCTTTCCGCCGGGTGCCGTATGACAGGCCGCGCAATCTCCGGCCCGCGCAATATATTCGCCCTTTTCGATCAAGGCAGGGTCACGGACGGCAACCGTCGCGTCCTGCTTCAACGTCAGCCAATAGGGCGTCGAGAGCGCAAACAACCATGCTGCGGCAAGCGCGCCTGCGCCGCCTACCGCCGCTTTCCATATCAGTTTCATGTGCCCTCCGACACCCGTTCAAAGTGGTGGGAGAACGTTGGGAGATTCGCCAAAGGGCGGCATTGACCCAAATCAAAAGGCCAAGCAACAATCTTCAGCGGGCACTAAAAAAGACACCCCGCACACGCAAAGCGTGTTTTATCCGCATTCGCATCGCATAACGCGCGAAAGGTTCTTAGCCTGCTAATTAGGACAGATGGGAGGGAGACCAAGAAAAAGCTAGGTAAATCAATAAAAAACACATTGCAGCAACTTCTAACAGAAGGCATGATCTCGTATATGGGGGCTTTTTTCGGATTCGTCGGAGAGGACGATATGGATCGTACCCTTGGCAATGGTTCAACGCCGCAATCCGGCAGCATGGATGTCGGAGAAGATGTAATGACGCTCGAAGCGGTGGAGCTTGAATTTGCGCTCGGAGCCATCGATGTGCTGATCGAGGGATTCGACGCTGCCCTCGCGCAGGCGGCGGAGCGTGTGGGCGGCGAAGTGCTGTTCAACATGCCCGCGCTGGACACCAGCGAGGCCCAGCGCATCGGCGCGATTGCCATTTCCGGCCAGCCGCAGGATCAGGTCATTTTCGTTACTCTGCGCAATGACGGCACCACGCTTTCGGTCGCGCCTCTGACCGGCGAGAATGCGCTGTTCGAGAGCCTTGGCCGCAACTATGCCGCCGTGATGAAAAGCCTCTCTCCCGAGAAAAGCTCCGAAAAGGCTTGAGGTTTATTTCCTGACCACTACCGGTTTTCCCGCATGAATGTCTTGACCTGGATTGGTGGCTTTTGCCTGTAGATTGGGCTGCAGCACCGGATTTAGTGTCATCGTGGTTTGCACATCGCCCAGACGGACGAACCGCATGCCCTTGGCCTTGAGCGCAAGAATGCCCTTGGCAACGCCCGCACCTGCCGCACGGCCCGGCTGGTTTATATGGGCAATGATCACATCGCCGTCGCGCGCCGCAGCAATACGCCTTTCCGCCGCGCCGGCAAGCAGGGAAGCGCCCATATCGCCATTGAGCGAATAACCACCAATCTTGTATCCCATACTTGTCGCCAGTTTCACCGCGTCCGTGGAATAGCGCGCCGTCGCGTCACGATACCAGACAGGCTTCGGCGCACGGGCATCGGTGATGGCCTTTGCGCCGCCATCGATTTCCGAACGCACGGCATCCACCGATCCGGCGGTTTTTATATTGTACATTCGCGGGACATTGGTGATTGCAGGCACGTGCATCGCGCCGTGGTTCTCGATCTGGAACAGATCCGGATTGGCCTTCAGCACGCTTAATGCTTCCGGATTGCCCCTGACCCAGCGTCCCGTCACAAAAATGGTTGCCGGAATACGGTTCTTCACCAGAACATCAAGAATCC
Organism: Ochrobactrum sp. CM-21-5; assembly: GCF_014253075.1. Lineage (GTDB taxonomy): Bacteria > Pseudomonadota > Alphaproteobacteria > Rhizobiales > Rhizobiaceae > Brucella. The sequence continues at coordinate 934,228 of NZ_JACLZJ010000001.1, read as the reverse complement.
GCATATCCGTCCTGCCCATACAGGCATCGAGCGTCAACGCCACTTGCGGCGCAGCCGGTCCGCCACTCGCAATGCGCAATTGCGGCTCGACGATGCGGATTTTTTCCGCGGCGGCTTCATGGGGAAGCACGTCATAGGCACTGGCCGCGCCAGCAGTCAGAACAAGAGCGGTCCCCGCCGCAAACATCAAACGAAACATGGCAATATCTTTAAAATAATGGCTTTGCAGTCGCAGATACCCCAACAGCAAAGCCGAATTGTGACGTCTGTCAGCTCTTGCGTATCGCCGCCTGCGCCGCCGCAAGACGTGCTATGGGCACGCGGAACGGCGAACAGGACACGTAGTCCAGCCCGGTCTTTTCGCAGAAAGCAATCGACGACGGGTCGCCGCCATGCTCGCCGCAAATGCCCAGCTTGAGCTTTTCACGCGTCTTTCGACCCCGCTCCGACGCAATCTGCACCAGCTCGCCCACCCCGTCGATATCCAGAGACACGAACGGGTCCTGCTCGATTACACCACGGCTCTGATAGGAGGTGATGAAACCGGCGGCATCGTCGCGCGAGATGCCAAAGGTGGTCTGGGTGAGATCGTTGGTGCCGAACGAGAAGAATTCCGCCGTTTCGGCAATCTCCGCAGCGCGGAGAGCTGCGCGCGGCAGCTCGATCATCGTGCCGACCATATAGTCGATCCTGATGCCTGCCTCGCTCATGACTTCCTTTGCCACGGCATCGATACGAGCCTTGACGAAATCCAGTTCCGCCTTCAGCCCGACCAGCGGCACCATAACCTCCGGGACCACCGGCTCGCCGGTTGCCTTGCCCGCCTCGACAGCCGCCTCAAAAATGGCACGGGCCTGCATTTCGGCGATTTCCGGATAGGATATCGCCAGACGGCAGCCGCGATGGCCCAGCATCGGATTGAATTCATGCAGGCTATCGGCGCGTTCCCGCAGTCTGGAGGCATCCACGCCCATGGATGCGGCGACCTCTGCCACTTCCTCATCCGTGCGCGGCAGGAATTCATGCAGCGGCGGGTCGAGCAGGCGGATCGTGACGGGAAGCCCCTTCATGATCTCGAACAATTCCTTGAAGTCCGATCGCTGCATCGGCAGGAGCTTGGCGAGCGCCGAGCGACGACCCTCTTCATTGTCCGCAAGGATCATTTCGCGCATGGCCACGATGCGTTCGCCTTCGAAAAACATATGCTCGGTGCGGCAAAGGCCGATGCCTTCCGCCCCGAACGACCGCGCTGTGCGGGCATCCGCCGGGGTTTCGGCATTGGCGCGCACCTTCATGCGGCGGGTCTTGTCAGCCCATTCCATCAGATGGCCAAAATCACCCGAAAGCTCAGGCTGAAGCATGGCGACAGAGCCTTTCAGCACCTGCCCGCTGCCGCCATCGACAGTGATGACATCGCCTTTCCTGAAAGTGTGGCCTGCTGCCAGCATCGTGCCGTTGCGGTAATCGACACGCAACGATCCAGCGCCCGAAACGCAGGGTTTGCCCATGCCGCGCGCTACGACCGCCGCATGGCTGGTCATGCCACCGCGAGTTGTCAAAATGCCTTCAGCCGCATGCATGCCGTGAATGTCTTCCGGGCTGGTTTCGATGCGCACAAGGATGACCTTGCGACCTTCCGCTTTTGCCTGCTCCGCATCTTCGGACGAGAACACGATTTCACCCGTTGCGGCCCCCGGCGAGGCAGGCAGGCCCATGCCGATCACCTGTCGCTCGGCCCGCGGGTCGATAGTCGGATGCAAAAGCTGGTCGAGCGCCGCCGGGTCGATGCGCAGCACCGCCTCTTCTTCGCTGATCAGCCCTTCAGCCGCCATTTCCACGGCCATTTTCAGCGCCGCCTTGGCGGTGCGCTTGCCCGAGCGCGTCTGCAGCATCCAGAGCTTGCCACGCTCGATGGTGAATTCGAGATCCTGCATGTCGCTATAATGCTGTTCCAGCCTGCCTGCGACTTTCAGGAATTCGGCAAAAGCCTCCGGCATGACCTTTTCCAGCGACGGTTTGTCGGAACCCGCGGCAATGCGCGCTTCCTCGGTGATGTTCTGCGGTGTGCGGATGCCCGCCACCACATCTTCCCCTTGCGCATTGACAAGGAATTCGCCGTAAAGCTTCTTCTCGCCTGTCGAGGGATTGCGCGTGAAGGCAACCCCGGTGGCCGATGTCTCGCCCATATTGCCGAACACCATAGCCTGCACGTTGACTGCCGTGCCCCACGCCGCCGGAATATTATGCAGGCGGCGATAGGTAATGGCCCGGGCATTCATCCAGCTTGAGAAGACCGCGCCGATGGCGCCCCAGAGCTGCTCACGAGGGTCCTGCGGGAACGGCGCGCCCAGTTCTTCCTCGACCTTCGCCTTGTAAAGCCCGATCACCTCTTTCCAGTCATCGGCGCTCAGCGCCGTATCGACCTCGATACCCAGATCGGCCTTCTTGTCTTCAAGGATTTCCTCGAAGAAGCCGTGATCGACGCCCAGAACGACATCGGAATACATCTGGATGAAACGGCGATAACTGTCATAGGCGAAACGCTCGTCGCCCGCCTCACGCGCAATGGCCTGAACCGTCTCGTCATTAAGACCAAGGTTCAGAACCGTATCCATCATGCCGGGCATGGAAGCGCGCGCGCCGGAACGCACCGACACCAGAAGCGGCTTTTCGGCATCGCCGAAATTACGTCCCGTCAGCGTCGCGATATGAGACAGAGCCGTCTGCACCTCATCGTTCAGTGCGGACGGATAGGAGCTGTCATGGTCGTAATACCAGGTGCAGACTTCGGTGGTAATCGTAAAGCCGGGCGGAACCGGAAGGCCCAGGCTGCTCATTTCAGCCAGATTCGCTCCCTTGCCGCCCAGAAGGTTGCGGTCGCTTGCCGCGCCTTCCGCCTTACCGTCACCGAATGTGTACACCCACTTCGTCATCATGGCCTCCCTTGACGCAGGATTCGATCCTCGAAAGCCATACAACCTGTTGCAGGCATTCCCTGAACCTGCCTTCGTGCTTATGCGATCATCCCCTCGCCTGCCAACGAAAAAACACCGCCCGCGACAATAGAATCGATTAAACGCCGGAATAGCCAATCAAGCGATTGACTCAGTCGCCACCTGCATCGATAATAGAACAAACAATGAACAATATGGAGAGCGAGATGCGCCAGACAGGCAAACTCGACTATCTTGAAATGCCCGCTGGAAACGGTTCGCTCGATAGCGTGAAAAGCTTCTATTCGCGCGCTTTCGGCTGGTCGTTTACCGACTACGGGCCAACCTATTCGGCTTTTGCCGAAGGGTTGGATGGTGGTTTCGATGCGGATGCCCATGCAACCGGCAAACCCCTGCCCGTTCTTTATGCCGAGAAATTGGAAGAAGCGCAGGACGCCGTCACGGAGGCGGGTGGTGCCATCACCAAGCCGATTTTCACCTTTCCCGGCGGGCGGCGTTTTCATTTCACCGATCCGGCGGGCAATGAACTGGCCGTGTGGAGCCCCATATAGCTTCGTGCTCACCAGTTCCGCCAGGCTATCATGCAGCGGCGTGCCCGCCGGCCTGTTCGGAATTCTAAGGTTCTGAGATTATAAAAAGTCTCGCCGACGCTTTTTCAAACGCCGGCGAGACTGTTTCGTTGATTGCTGCGGCTCCTGTTTTGACGCAATCTTCGGAGCCGCTGTGACTAGGTGCTTTTATGCACCAGCCGGATCGATTACCACTTCACCCGGAAGCCGAGATTACCGGTCACCGAATAGCTGTCGTTGAAGTGATCGAGGCTGGTTGCTCCCGACAGCTTGCCATAAACGGCATATTTGTCGTTGAGCCAGCTGTAGTTCGCCGTCACACCCAGTTCACCCCATGTCTTGTCGATTTCACCAGTGGCGATCCGGGTGTCGGATACCGTGATGTAATTGGCTCCGCTTTTCAGTTCGCGATAGAGGTTAGCCACGCCGCCCAGTTCAAGCCGTGTGGTTGTACCATCGGCATCCTGCCAGCTATTGCCGTAGTTTGCCGCAAGTCCGATACGACCGGTCAGACTGTTGTTGTCCGGGGTCGAGATATACGCATCGAACACATCACGATAGCCGTCGGTATTAAGCGAAGACCAGATCAGCTGAGCCTGTGGCGTGACCGACCAACGATCGGTCAATGCAAAGCGCTTTCCGGCTTCAAGGCTCAAGGCATAACCAAAGCTGCTCACGTCGGAAGCAACCGCTTCATCCATACGCGCGGATTCGAAGTCGGACTTGTACCAGGTCACCTTCCCCTGCCCGTCCAGATAGAAGCCATTGGCTCCATACCAGGTGAGCGCGCCGCCCAGGCCGTAACCATTGACCTTGACCTTGCCATCGCCGAAACCGGACCAGACGCTGATCTGGCTGCGCGTATAGTCGAGCCACACGCTGCCAAACAGGGAACCGTTGCCGTTATCCGCAAACTGGCCATCCAGACCGGCCTGCATAGTCCAGTCATGCGAACCATAAGTGCTGCCGGTTGCGTCACCATTTGGTGTGTAGAAGCTGTAGCCACCCTGCACACGGCCCCAGAAGTAACGGGAGCGGAACAGAGAATCCGGGTTTTCCGCAGCCGCATCTTCAGCGCCGTCGCCGTTCTGCCCGGCATTCATCCGGCTGCCGAAGCTGGCAAAACCACCCCGGTTGATGCGGGCGAGAGCCGCCGCACTGCTGCCATAGAGCGGAACGCCTACCTGATATTCAGGCTCGGCCTTTTTGTCTTTGGCTTCACTGCGCAGATACCAGTTGCCATCGACCGGCGCTTCAACACCTCCCTTTTCAAGCGTATAGGCGTAAGCTCCGCCGACAACTGCCTGAGCGCCGCGATAGTTCACATAATCGCCGTTCAGGTTGAACTGACCGTCGGATTGACCACCGACCTCGATAACCTTGATGCCATTGACTGTCTGCGCACCAAGACCGTTGCGGTTGATCACCGTTACATCCGTTGTGCCGGACGTATTGCCCGCAACCACCAGGCGATCGCCCTTCGAGCTGTCATCGCCAAGCGGCACATGCAGCACAAGCTTTCCGCCTTCGCTGATATAATTACCATTGGCAGTCAGCGTTCCGAAGCTGTCGTCCGTCCCCGGCGACACAACACCCCGGTTCAGCAGATCGTTCATCGAACCATTGCCCGACAGCACACCGTCCACAATCACATTGCTGGTGATGCTGCCTGCACGATTTTCGTTGCCGAGCTGCAGCTCGCCACCCGCCTTGATCTGCGTATCGCCCGTATATGTATTGTCGCCGGAAAGGATCTGCTTGCCCTTTTCAACGATAAACCCGCCCGATCCGTCGATCACACCGGCAAACTCGCTGCCATTTCCATTGGTAATAACGAGGTTTTTATCGCCCAGATGGGTCTGGCCGCTTTCCTCGCCACGCAGATGGCCGATACGTACGTCATCGGAATCGACGCCCGCGACATCAAAGGTTCCATCCGCCCTGACACCATCGGCCGCGCTGATGTCGCCAGCGCCTTCAAGCGCAAGCGTATTGCCAGCATCAATGCCAATTTCACCAGTCAACTGCTGCTTGCTGTCGATCACGGCCGTGCCGCCGCCCTGCAAATTGAGATCGCCGTCGCCACTCAACGGATTGACCGTATAACGATCCGAGCGATCGTAAATCAGAGTGCCTTCAACAGCTATATCGCCCTGAACACTGCCTTTCGTGCCGCCATCGCCGATGATCAGCGTCGCACCGTCATTGATCGATGTTCCGCCGGAATACGTATTTTCACCGGTGAGGCGCTTCTCACCCTTTTGCAATTCGATGCTGCCGCCATCACCTTCGATAACACCTGCAAAGGTATCGCCCTTCGCATCGGTGATATTGAGGTGTTTGTCGCCAAGGATCAGAATACCATTTTCGGTGCTTGCGATACTTTGAATATTGACATTGAGATCGCTGGCTTTCGAAACGTCGAGAATAGCATCAAGATTCACGCGGCTTGAATTCTCAATGCTGCCGTTGCCGAGCAGTCGAAGCTCGCCGTCGGAAATTGTCGTTTCACCCGAATATGTATTCGCATTTGTAAGCGTCGTAACGCCAGGGCCTTGTTGGATCAGGTCACCAGCACCGGTTATTTGGCCGTCAAGCGTAAGATCCGTCGAAAGATCAACGACAAGCTGTGTGCCGGAATTGAGGTCTACATCCCCCTTGATGCTGCCTGTACCGCCACTGCCGATCTGAAGAGTACCTTCTTTAACCTTCGACCCACCCGTGTAAGTGTTGTCGCCTGTCAGGAGCAGCGTGCCGCTGCCCTCCTTGATAAGAGCGCCGTCACCGCTGACAGCACTTCCAATCGTGTACATATTGCCCAGAGTATCGATCGTGCCATTATTGGATCCAAGTTCAATACTGCGGGTGGTCCCAAATGAGCCTGTAGTCTGTAGCGTACCTCCGTCAATCTTCAGATTGCCCCGCGCATCACCGAGATTCATGTCCGCAGTAATCTGCAAGACACCGTCTGTTATTTCCGTGCCACCCTTATAGGAGTTCTCCCCCGTCAGGATGGTTGTGCCCGACCCTTGCTGGAGCAGACCGCCGTCACCAGAAATCACGCCATCAAGCGTTGTTTCCTTGGAAAGATCTACAGCCAGCTTGGTGCCGGCACTGAGATCTACATCGCCTGCGATGTCGCCATTTGCACCACCGTCACCGATCTGAAGAATACCGCCCTCGACCTTCGAGCCGCCCGCATAAGTGTTTTCACCCGTCAAGATCAGCGTACCCGTACCGTCTTTGACCAGTTGTCCGTCACCCGAGACGACGCCTGCAATCTTGTTGGTGTTGCCTTGCGTGTCGATGGTGCCGTTACCGGTGCCAAGCTCCACGTTGCGTGCCGTATCGAACGAAGCTGACGTCTGCAATGTGCCGCCGTCAATCGTGACATTACCCGATGCGTCTCCAAGATTGCGGTCTGCCCCCACCTGCAGCACACCCGCCGTAATCACGGTACCGTCCCGGTAACTATTGTCACCGCCAAGGATCGTGGTACCCGGACCTTGCTGCACAACCTGTCCACCGCCGGAGATGGCGTCATCATGCATCAGGGTGCCGTCACGATCGATGACAAGCTTCGAACCGGCGTTGATATCAACTTCACCACTAATGGTGCCTGTTGCACCGCCGTTTCCGACCTGCAGCACACCATCCGTAATCTTCGTGCCGCCCATATAATGGTTGTCACCGGTTAGGATCAGTGTACCTGAACCCTTCTGCTCCAAAGAGCCGGTACCCGAGATGACATTGGATGCGACAACATTGTCAGAACGGTTATAGACAAGCCGTGCATCATCGGAATCATTGTTACCGACGACAATATCACCCTGTACGCTGCCGGTTGTACCGCCATCGCCGATTTGCAAAGTGCCGTTCTGGACTTCCGTACCGCCAGTATAGCTATTCTCACCCGTGAGGACGAGCGTGCCATAGTCGGTCTTCTTAAGTCCTTTGGTGCCCTGCAGTTCAGAATCAATGGTCGCGGTCATTGTCGAGCCGCCGGCCAGGGTGCCATCGCCGACACGGACGATCGGCTTGTCGCTGCCCTGCGATGCCAACACCAGCGGATCACCGGTCACCCGGTATCCGTCCACATTGAAGCTCATGCCGGATGCCTGAATCTGGCCAGCACTGTTATCGACCGTGACGACACCACCGGTCGTCATAAAGATCGCATAGTCATCGGCATCCCAGCCATCGCTGGCAGTGCCACTGCTTTCGGTCCAGTTCGAGGCGGATGCACTCCAGGTACCGCTACCGCCGCTGATGGAACCGCCGCCGGGCGCGGACCCATCCCAGAAATTGCTGGTCACACCTACGGTGCTGATAATCGATACCTGGTTCGCCGTATGGGTCACCAGAGTCAGGTCACCCGCATTGACACCGCTCGGCGTCGAGCCAAACGACACATCCGCCTGAACCGATCCGGCATTCAAAAGCTGCCCGGAATAGTCGAAAATGCGATAAAGGCCGGCACCAAATCCGCCAACCGAGCTGACATTCATCGTGCCCTTCAGCGTCAGATCGCCCGCGACATTGAACAAAGCGCCATCATCGGGCTGGCCCAGCCCGACATTGATCAGACTCCCCGCGGCAAGCGAGAGGTTCCTGTCAAAGCTCAGGGTCTTGCCAGCCTCACCCACCAACATACCAGTATTGCTGATCGTCGTATCGCCCATGATGCGGCCTGAACCAGCAAGGTCGGCGCCGGCCTCCACCAGGAGAGCCGAACCGCCAAGAGTGCCATTGACGGTCAAGGTACCAATGACCTCCGTCTTACCGGTGAAGGCGCTGCTGTCGCCTGTCAGGGTCAGTCCGCCCGGACTGTCAATCTTCAACAGCCCTTCGCCACTGATCCGGCCGTTATAAACCTCGATATTGAGGTGATTGAATTCAAGACTGGCGCCTGTGTCGACAGCGACATCGCCGGATATCGCTCCCGAAATGCTCCCATCACCAACCTGCAGCACACCGTTGCGAATGGTCGTACCGCCCGTATGGTTCAGTTCGTTCGTCGCAATCAGCTTGCCCGAGCCGTCCTTGATCAACTGACCGCTGCCAGTCACCTGTCCCACCAGATTGGCCGTACTGCCCAAGGTGTCGATCGTGCCGTTGCGCGCGCCCAACACAATATCATGATCAAGATTGAAGTCAGCGGCGGTTTCCAACGTACCGCCATCGATGGTCAGCACGCTCGAAGCACTGCCCAGACTGCCGCTCTGCGACAGAGACAGCGTTCCATCCTCAAGCAGCCACGATGTGAGCCCCCCCGTTGCGCCCGTCAGCGTCCACTTGCTCGAGCCAGTCTTCTTGTAGCCGTCAAAGCCTTTATACTTGCTGCCGATCTCATTTGCCGCGAAACTCGAAGTCGCGTCCCCGCCCAAAACAAGCGTGTTGCCCGTCTTGCCGTCAGCGACAACAACGTTACCGCTGATATTGGAGCCTGCACGAAGCTCCAACGTCGTATCGTTGCCGACAATCTCAATTGCGCCGGTTGGTGTTGCCCTATTTACTGTATGACCGGCACTTACAGTCCCGGAATTGATAATGTGCACATTGTCACCGGCTCGGATGCCTGCTCCACCGAACCCACCTCTCACATCTGAGTCGATGCGTGTACCATCAATCGCTAATACATACCCACCTTCTCCACCTTGGACGTGCCCAGTGTTCACAAATGTGCCATTCTGAATGGCTATTCCATCTCCTCCAGCACCAGCTTGGCCATATGTATTGCCAGTCAGTGTGTTGCCACCAGCTCCGCCTGAAATCTTAGCACCTGACACATTAGTGAAATTACCGCTATTCAGCACGACGCCGGCACCACCGCCACCGCCACCGCCACCGTAATGACCAGGCGTGCCGAGTCCATCCACGATCCCCGACCGTCCTCCTTTTCCGCCTGTAATACTCAAACCGGTATGAGTATTTACGTCTACTGCGGATCCACTCAAATAAAGACCAGCACCGCCACCGCCGCCGCCTGCGCCACGAGACGGCGTAGTCGACTGGATAGCAGCTCCAGTACCACCTATCCCACCATTTATAACGGTGTCAGCCGCAGAAATTGTAGTGCCGCCAACCGCACCTCCACTCCCGCCTGCTGCGTTCGTACTGGCATTCTGCCCCGTCGATCCAACACCATTCACCGGCAACGGAGACACAAACCCAGCGCTTGATCCTCCGCCACCCCCATTTCCAAATCCTCCCCACGAACTACCAGCGCCACCCAGCCCACTCGTTCCCGGCGCCCCTTTGAGCTCTGCCGCCCTGGCCTGCGTAGGCATAGCCATTGGAACAACTGCTGTGGCGAGCGCGGAAGACGCAGCGAGAACGGCGAAAAAGCGCCCGATATGTGTGGAGCGCTTGGGAGTAGCATGGCTTTTCACGGCGTGCCCTGAACCCAGCCTTTCGGCGCCAAGCACTTGTGAAGAATCAGAAATTTTCGAGCGCTCCAGCGCTGATGCTTCCATTGCATTCGATGGGAAACTTTGCGGCATTATCAACTCCTGCTTGTGTATAGAGATCGGCTTAGTCTGTCGAAAAACCGCCGATTTAAACTGAATACTGCTCCGACTGGCTGAGACCCGCCTGAAACCAGAATGTTTTGTTCAGATGCAATTCCACCCTCCCCGTCAGCGTCACTCCACCCAAAATTGAGTAAATATAATAAATATATAATATTATATACACCTCATAATATAACAAAAATAGGGTAACTATATTAGTTGCAAGTAATTATCAGTAACCAATATCTTATTAAATTTCACATCAAATCCAATAATTCAATATAATTTCAAAATTATTCGCTTAAATCCCAAATTTAAGAGGAGCATGTCGCAATAATGCAATTATTTACTTTATTCTAATTCATAATTAAACGATATTATTTATTAGAACTTACTAATTTCGTGTAATAAAGAAGTCCTTGAATTGCTTACTTTTTGCATGATTTCAGGAGCGCTGTGCGAGCAATCTCGGCTTGTTCCTCCATCCTCGCAGCTCCACGCATGCAAACGAGTTTGGCGGCTGCTCGTCATACCGCTGGCCCTCAGCAATTCCCTTTTTCATATAGGAAATCACATCAAGTTCTCTGTATGGTTGTGTTCTTCGGAATTTTCAGTACAATTACCGCTGCATATTGTTCAGGTAATTGATCGGCATGAAGCGCATTGTGAGCCGAGTCGCGGCATTGCGCGGATCCTATGAATGCGGGAGGCTGAGGCTAAGCGTTTCTGGTGAGGCGCAACCACGAGATTGCTGACTATTGAAAAGACCGGGATGAAACGTTGCACGTGATGGGCCAACGCATCGAAGCAGGATCACAAATCAGTCCAACGGACTAATTTTCCTGCGTAGACGATACGTGCTTTGAGCTCGAATATGCTCTCAGTCTTTGTTTTCGGGCATTGCGCGGCAGACAGGCCCGTTTCGCGCGCTCTGGAATCTTTCTTTCGGCTCCGCCGGTTTGTCGCGGAACCGGAAAACGGTCCGTCGTGACTTCGGTTGCGACGGGCCGTTTCTGTCAGTGAATAAGCTCTTTCCGAGCGCAGTTCACTGTTTCGGTCTGCAAGGTGGTGTGGTGCAGATCATATTGTTCCTGCAAGACATGCTCCACGCCTTGACGAACCGTTTCCCCATTGGCCTTCTGGGCCAGAACAATATGGGCGGTCAGCGAATGCTGGTTCTTGGTCAGCGACCAGACATGCAGATCGTGGATCGATGCAACACCGGGAACCGCAAGAATGGCGGTTTCGAGTTGCTTGAGGTCGACGCCCGCGGGCACGCCTTCAAGTAGAATATTGATGCATTCCTTGAGCAGAACCCAGGTGCGCGGAAAGACCATGAAGCCGATGCCGACCGCGATCAGCGAATCCACCCATTCCCACCCGGTCAGATAGATGACGATTGCGCCGGCAATGACGCCGATCGAGCCGAGCATATCCGCCCAGACTTCCAGATAAGCACCTTTGACATTGAGGCTTTCATCCTTGTGGCCCGCCAGCACCCGCATCGAAATAAGATTGACGATCAGGCCGACGATGGCGACGACGAGCATGCCGACCGACTGCACATCCGCGGGCTGGGATAGCCGCTCATAGGCTTCATAGAGAATATAAAACGCGACGCCAAGTAGCAGGACCGCGTTGAACGCCGCGGCCAGAATTTCGAACCGCGAATAACCGTAGGTGCGGAAAATATCGGCTGGACGGCGGCCAAGATAGATCGCGACAAGCGCCAGCACCAGCGCAAAACTATCGGTCGCCATATGCATGGCATCGGAAAGAAGCGCGAGGCTGCCCGTGATGAAACTGCCGATGATTTCGGCGATCATGAAACAGCCGGTCAGCCCCAGGGCAATCCACAGGCGCGGCATCGGTGTATTGCTTACATCCGCATGATTGTGATCCCCACTCATTGCCGCCCTTTCCCGGATGCCTTTATCAGCTTGCCTCGCGCAGGCGTTCCGCCGTCTGAAGATCGACAGAGACGAGCTGGCTCACGCCCTGCTCACCCATCGTCACGCCGAACAGGCGGTTCATGCGCGCCATGGTAATAGGATTATGGGTGATGATTACAAACCGAGTTTCGGTCGAAGCGGCCATTTCATCCATCAGATTGCAATAGCGCTCGACATTATGGTCATCGAGCGGCGCGTCCACTTCGTCCAGCACACAGATCGGCGCAGGATTGGTTAGGAACACGGCGAAGATCAGCGCCATGGCTGTCAGCGCTTGCTCGCCGCCGGAAAGCAGCGTCATGGTCTGCGGTTTCTTGCCGGGGGGGCGAGCGAGAATTTCAAGCCCGGCTTCCAGCGGATCGTCGCTCTCGATCAATTGCAATTCCGCCGTTCCGCCGCCGAAAAGATGCGTAAACAGGCGCTGGAACTGGACATTCACCACATCGAAAGCCGCCAGCAGGCGCTCGCGGCCCTCCCGGTTCAAGCTCTGGATCGCCTGACGTAGCTTCTTGATCGCCTCGATAATGTCCTCGCGCTCCGAAACGATAGCGTCGAGGCGACCTGCCAGCTCTTCACTTTCTTCTTCCGCGCGCAGATTGACCGCACCCAGCCGCTCGCGCTCGATCTTGAGCCGTTCAAGCTGACGTTCGAGCTGATCAGGGTCGGGCATGGCGTCATCTGGCTTGAGACCTGTCTGGCGGATTGCCTCATGCGGCGCGCAATTCAACGCCTCGAAGATGCGTGCCTCGGTATCCTTCCGGCGTTCTTCAGCTGCCGTCAGCCGCTCCTCCGCACGCGCCCGCTGCTCGCGGCTCGATGCCAGATGCTGGATCGCAAGCGTCGCTGCCTTGTCGAGTTCAGCCTGTGCGGCTTCGGCCTCGGCCAGGATATCACCTGCCAGCTTGCGGCGGCTGTCGGCTTCAGAAAGTTCGTCCAAAAGCGCACGGCGACGGCTCTCGATCTCATCCGGCGCTTCGGCTACAGCCTCGGCTTCGTCTGCGGTTTCGGTCCGGCGATCATTGAGCGCTGCAATCTGGCGGTCCGCGTTTTCTGCGCGTGATTTCCAGTTTCGGCGTTCCAGCGCGATCATATCCAGACGGCGCAGCCTTGCATCCGCATCGCGGCGCTGACCTTCATAGGCGGCACGCGCTTCCGCCAATGCGGCGCGGTCGGACTGCACCTCGTTTACGAGTGCTGAAAGGCGCTGCGCAATTGCCTCCAGATCCGGCATCTCATTGAGGCGGTCTTCGGCTTCCACAGCGCGTATTTGCGCTTCTTCGAGATTCTCTTCAAGCCGCGCCTTGGATTCATCCAGCGCGGACCGCCGTGTCGCAAGCTGACCGGCCGCACGCTCTGCCGCCGCCAGAGTTTCGCGTGCATCATCGAGCTTGCGCTGGTTGGCGCGCCATTGATCGCGGGCGATGCGCTCATGCTCGACAGCTTCGCGTAGGGCCAATTCCGCCTGCTGCACAGCCTGTTCGGCATTCTGTACGCGCTCTTGCGCGCTGGTCGTTTCCTGCTCGAGTTCGGCAAGACGATTCTTCTGGGCAAGGCGTTGCGCGGCGGGCGTCGGTGCATCGGCGCTCGCCGTATAGCCGTCCCAGCGCCACAAGGCGCCAGCCTTGCTGACGAGCCGCTGGCCGGGGCGCAAAGCCGCTTGCAAGCGCTTGCCATCGGCATCCGACACGACACCGACCTGCGCCAGTCTGCGGCGCAATTGCTGCGGCCCATCCACCAGCCGGTCAAGCGGCGTCACCCCCTGCGGCAAAGCGGGGTCTGTCTCGGCGGCAGGGTTATAGGTCCAGTAAACCGGCGCATTGTCATCGCTTGCGGCGTCAAGGTCTTCGCCAAGCGCTGCGCCCAGCGCGATTTCATAACCCTTCTCGACCCGCAATTCCTCCACCACGGGAGGAAACTGACCCGTTTCCCCGGCATTGAGAATACGCGCCAGCGTCTGCGCTTCTGTTTCGATGCGGTTCAGTTCCGTGCGCGCTTCACTCAATGGCTGACGACTGGCCGCTTCCGCTTCACGCGCATCCGCAACCCGTTCTTCAGCCGCGATGACCGCTTCTTCTGCAGCCGCCAACGCCTCGGCGCAGGCATCAACCATCACCTGCTTTTCCGCCGGATCGAACAATCCGCCGATCTGCTCGACAACCGCAGCAATATCGCGTTCGATATTTTCCATCTGGACGGCCAGACGGTCACGACGATCCTGCGTTTCTTTCAAAGCCCGTTCGATCTGTGCCCGTTCGGCGGCAGCTTCCGCACGTTCCGCCGTCACACGCGCCAGCGCGCCTTCGCTGTCAGTCAACCGGATTTCAGCTTCCTCGAACAATGAGCGCAATTCCTCGTCGCGCTCGCCCGATGCTTCATTGGAAGCGACCAGTTCCTGCTCTTCCTCGTCAAGCCGCGTCAGAATGTCCGCGTTCTCGCGCACCATCTGTTCTTCACGCGCGATGTCAGCGGTCAGTTGTTCCAGCCGCTTCATCAGCTCTGCCCGGCGGGCACGGATGCGTTCTCCCTCCTCGTCAAGCTGCGTGCGGGCAATGGACAGGCGCTGCAAAGCGGCAGCGGCCTTTGCCTCCGCGTCGCGCAATTCCGGCAGCTTGTGCGCGCCGATCGCCTGATCGCGTGCGGCGTGCATCTGCACCTGCGCCATGTCACCAACTGCGGATGTCGCCTGCGCCAGCGCGCTTTGCGCTTCGGCCTCCTGTGACTTGGCCTGCGTCCAGCGCAAATGGAGAAGTGCTGCTTCCGCGCGGCGAATGTCAGCTGAAAGCGACTTGAAACGATTGGCCTGCCGCGCCTGACGCTTCAGGCTTTCGATCTGGCTTCCAAGCTCGCCGACCACATCCTCCAGCCGCTCAAGATTGGTTTCGGCCGCGCGCAGGCGCAGTTCCGCTTCGTGACGCCGGGTGTGCAGACCCGAAATCCCGGCCGCTTCTTCCAGAAGCGCGCGGCGGGCCTGTGGCTTGGCCTGAATGAGTTCGCCGATGCGCCCCTGCCCGACCATGGATGGCGAACGCGCGCCCGTCGATTGATCGGCGAAAAGCAGCTGCACGTCCTTGGCGCGGGCTTCCTTGCCGTTGATGCGATAGACCGAACCGGATTCACGCTCGATGCGGCGCGAGACCTGCAGTTCATCCGCATCATTATAAGCAGGCGGCGCAGTGCGGTCGGAATTGTCGAGGAAAAGCGTGACTTCCGCCGTATTGCGCGCCGGGCGCGTGCCGGAGCCGGAGAAAATGACATCGTCCATGCCGGAAGCGCGCATGTTCTTGTATGAGTTTTCACCCATCACCCAGCGCAGTGCTTCGACCAGGTTGGACTTTCCGCAGCCATTCGGCCCAACCACGCCCGTCAGCCCGTTTTCGATCACGAACTCCATAGGCTCGACGAAGGATTTGAAACCGAGAAGACGCAGCTTGGAGAAGCGCATTAGCTGGCCCCTCCTGAATATAATTCGGAAACGCAAAAAGCGGGCGCAGAGAAGCGCCCGCTTTCTGTACAGGAAAACGGATCAGAGAAGCTTGTCGATGATCGCCGACATTTCGTCAACCGAAAGGGCTCCCGCGTATTTTTGTCCGTTAATGAAGAATGTCGGGGTCGCACTGATACCGAAATCCTTCGATCCACGCTCCATCGTTGCTCTCACATCATCGAGAAGTTGCTGGTTCGTCAAGCAAGCCTTGAAGGACTCCTGTGTAAAACCGGCAAGTTTCGCGATCTGAAGGAGTGCCGCTTCGCCGTCTTCGGCCACAGCCCACTGCTGCTGCTGCTTGAAGAAGACGTCGATCATCGGGAAATAACGGTCTTCCGGAGCGCAGCGCGCCAGCATGAAGGCCGCCGTTGCGCGCGGGTCAAACGGGAATTCGCGGAAGATCAGCCGCGCCTTGCCCGTATCGATATATTTTTCCTTGATTTTCGGGAATGTCTGGAGCGTGAAATCCGCACAGTGCGGGCACGTCAGCGACGCATATTCAACGATGGTAACAGGCGCGTCCGCCTTGCCATAGACCATGTCCTTGAGCTTGCCAGGCTCCGCAATCTTGGCGGCATCCACTGTGCCTTCCGGATCGCGCACCGATTGGGCGCTGGCGTTTCCTGCGAATGCCAGCCCGGCAGCAGCCGCCCCAGCGAGAGAAATGACATGTCTGCGATTAAGCGCTGCAGGCATCCGAATCATCCAGTCCTGTTTGAATAGTTGACTTCGACATACAATCTAAAGCGGCAAATCGCTATTCGCCAGACCCGCAGCGTTCACATGAAAGTCAGAACGCAGCCTTTTTGCCTTCCGGGAAGCGAAAACCGCTCTGTGTTTTACCTGAACCTGCTCAAGCCTTGCATCAAATTTATGGCAGCCCGACAGTTTCGCTTTGCGGAACCGTGCGGACGTCCACCGTGAAAAGTCATTTTTCCGGATTGCCTTTCCTGTCGGCTGCACGTTTTTCCGCCAGAATGTTCTTGCCAAGCCGCGCAAGAGCCGCACGAAGCGCATCGTCTTCAATACCATCGGTGGCCTTGTCGATACGGCGTTCTTCGGCGGGCCCTAGCGCCGCAAGACGTTTCATTCTGCGCTTCACCGGCAAGACCGGAGGTTTCTGCTCGATACGGATGCGCCCGATTGCCGAAAAGCCGAGGAACCCGTTAACACGGCTGATGATCTCGCCCGTCTCATGCTGAATCTGTAAAGCCGCAAAACCTTCGCAGGCTATAATCAGCGTTGCCGGTTTAAACGGATCGTCTTCATGGAGCCGTCGCGGCCACATGATACGCAGCGGACGCGATGAGGCCCCGATAGCCGGCCCGACGATATCCTCCCATGACTGAAGCAGCGCCAGATTGATACCGGCACGCTTTTGCAGCATCGGATCGACCAGACCCGACGCCATATCGGCCAGCGGACGGAATCCGCGCTTGGAAGAGGGCTTGTTCATCGCTCTCCATTATAACCGCGAAACCACTCCACAAACAAAGGGATACCTTCATCGAGCGTGGTTTTGGGCCTGAAACCCAGATCGCGGGCAGCAAGAGAAATATCGGCACAGGTGTGCGGCACATCGGTTGCGGGCATTGGCTCCGGCTTGCGGATAGCCTCCCGGCCCGTCGCCTTCTCGATTGCGGCGATGAAATCGTCCAGCATGACAGGGCGACTGTTGCCAAGATTATAAACGGGCGCGGTGTATTCCGGCTTCTCAAGAATACGCTTCACCGCCCCGACGACACCGCTGACAATATCGTCAACGAAGGTGAAATCGCGCTGCATTTCGCCGTTGTTGAAGACGTGGATCGGCTCGCCCTTCAATATGGCCGATGTGAAGAGCCAGGGCGCCATATCCGGACGTCCGAACGGACCGTAGACCGTGAAAAAGCGCAGCCCGGTCGCGCGGAGCCTGTGCACCTGCCTGTAGGAAAAGGCCAGCAATTCGCCAGCCCGCTTGGTCGCCGCATAGACAGATACGGGGTGATCGACCGGATCGCCTTCGCTGAATGGAATTTTCTCATTCGCACCATAGACAGACGACGAACTGGCATAAACCACCGGCGGACGCTTATCGAGTTTCAGCGCAGTTTCGAAGACAGTCACCTGCCCCATGACATTGGCGGAGACATAAGCGGCGGGATTTTCGATGGAATAGCGTACCCCCGCCTGCGCCGCCAGATGCACGATGACATCGGCATCTCTGTCTGTACCGATTGCGGCATCGAGAGCCTTCGAATCGGCGATATCGGCCCTGGCGAAACGAAAGCCCTGATGCGCCCGCAGGACTGACAAGCGCGCTTCCTTCAGCCCGACCGGATAATAATCATTGAGATTATCGACACCGATAACCTGGCAGCCCTCATGCAACAGACGCAAAGCGGTGTGAAAGCCGATAAAGCCGGCAGCGCCCGTTACAATCGCTTTCATAGAGTCACTTTCCGCGAAAACCGGAGGGTAGCCCTGCCCGGCGGAGCGCCATGATCCGGCGCGATGCCGCAGCATTTAACGCAGCAAGAAAGAACATCGTCGATGCGATCGTGACCTCATGCAGCAACGGATTATGCAGCATGCCGTAACTACCACTAACAACCGCGAAATAAATCAGCGCTCGCCGCATCCCCCAACTGTCCGCCGTGCGCCACAGATGAATGAATATGGCGAGAAAGGCACCGACCATAAACATCAAACCGATGACACCATCGTTCAGCAATTCATCGAGGATCGTGTTGTGGACATGGAGAAAATTCTCCAGCATGGGTGCGTTTTCTCCAGCCGCCTCCCGTATCATGTCCATTTTAGAATAAGATCCGACACCAGCAATAGGATTCTGGCTGATGATTTCGGTTGCGTTGTGCCACATCACTGCCCGAATATCTGCGGAAAACTTGTCTTCCCACTGCGAACCATCACCGGTTTCATAATATTCGATCATTCCCGAGAAGCGTTTCGCGATAACGTCCCCGATAGGGCCGACAACTATAAGAGCAGCCAAAGCAACGCCAAGTGCGGCGTAAACCGCACCCTGTTTCCTGATGCTGAAACGCTTCAGAAAGATGATGATCTCTACTGCTGCAAATATAGGCAGGACAACGATGACCGCGCGCGTTTCAGATGTCAAAACAGTCGCGAGGCCGAGAACCAGCCAGTGCGGACCGTTCGCCAGATAACGAGGTGCTTGCCGAAGAGGAATTGCAGACGAAATCGCTGCAACCCCGGCGACAAAAGCGAAAACGGCTTCATTGCCGCCAACCCCGATGCGCCCGCCACTCGTCACCGCGAAGAACATCGCCGCCAATGCAGAGAGGACAACGCCCACCCGCGACCCGAGCACATAGGCCCGCAACGGATCGCGCACGAGCACCATGCCCGGAGCTGCGAAGGCGAAAACCGCGATCAGAAGCGTATAGCCGATCTGGCGATTGTCGTGGAACGGTTCACCCCGAAACAGGATCAGCCCCAAAGACCAGGCCGCGTATAACAGAATAAAAATGTAGAATTTTCTTGAAAAAAGCCGGGCCGCGGCATGTCGCCCGCAGGCGAGATAAATTCCGATGCAGGAAAACACGAAAAGTATGAGAGGCCCAAGACCGATACGTATCGGCATCGCTGCCGCTGCCACTCCCAGAATCCACGCGTCTATTTTACGGCGAACGAGAAAGGACTTCTTTAAAAAACTCAACCTTCGACCTCTTTAAGCTCATTCTTTTTAAGAGAGTAGGCGATTCGCTGAAGATAATCAGTTGCCCGAAACACCAATGTGCCTAGCCTTTTGTATGGAGGAAGCCGCTTTTTGGCGTAGGAAGAGCGCCCCTGTGCAATGGTCGATATCGCCTGATCGGACAAGGATATGACCGGCTTGTCGGTCGTAAAAATCTCATACCCCCCTGTTGCCCATCCGCGCTCGAGCGCGACGTCGTAAGGCACGCGCATGGGCCGAATAGCCGCAAGCAGTCGCGCAGCGCCTTCACGCGTGACCATGTAGGCCGCAGAGCTTCCCAGCGGTCCATGCAGGCAGCGACCGATCGAAAACATATCATCGACCCGCAAAAACGGACGAAATGCCGCTGTGCGATGATTGATCAGCTTGATGACATCCCAACCCTGGATATCCGTCATTTTCTCGACAAACGGCTTGAACGCCGGAGTGAACAGCACATCGTCCTCAACGATCACCGCGAAAGGTTCCGGCGCTGACGCAATCGCCTCCAATGCGCGGATATGGCTGAAATAGCAGCCGATTTCCGCAGGCATGGCAATCTTGCCATGCAACCTTCGAAACCCGGCCTCATCGAAATCACCAAGTTCGGCTTCGGTCAGCAGCTTGCCCTCAACGGCCTCGACACGCCGCACATCAAGCGAAAATCGGTCTGCGCTGGCCTTCAATCCCTCCCAGCGATCCCGTGAACGGTCGAGATTGATAACATAGACCGGTATGGAATTATCCACGTACTCTCTTTCCATGACAAAGGCGCTATAAGAGTGGTTTGGAACCGAATGTGAGAGGAGTCAAACATTCAGCGCTGCATGCCCCACTATGCACAGCAAAAATTCTATCAAATATGAAAGTACAGCATTAATCAGAGAGTTTCCCTCTATTGAATGATATCTGCCCGATGCCTATCCTCAATACGACCGACCGCAGCGGGAAGCTTCTCGCATGGTATGACCGGCACCATCGCATCCTGCCATGGCGTATAACGCCGCCCGAACAAGCGCGCGGTACGGAGCCCGATCCTTATCGCGTCTGGCTTTCAGAAATCATGCTTCAGCAAACGACAGTGGAAGCTGTGAAATCCTACTTCACGGCTTTTGTCGAGCGCTGGCCCACAATCGAAGCGATGGCCAATGCCAGCGAGGACGACATATTGCGCGCCTGGGCCGGCCTCGGCTATTATTCACGTGCCCGCAACCTCAAGAAATGCGCCGATCTTGTTGCAACGACATATGGCGGTGTATTTCCGGACAATGCCGCCGCGTTGAAAGACCTGCCCGGCATTGGCGATTACACATCGGCAGCCATTGCCGCGATCGCCTTCGGCGAAGCTGTCGCGGTGGTTGACGGGAATGTCGAGCGCGTCATTTCGAGACTTTATGCAATCGACACGCCGCTTCCGGCTGCGAAATCGCAGATACGCATCCTGATGGGCGAAATGACGCCCCGCGAACGGCCCGGTGATTTTGCCCAGGCCATGATGGATCTCGGCGCGACGATCTGCACGCCGCGACGACCTGCCTGCGCCATTTGTCCGTTCAACGATGGATGCGAAGCCCTTGCCACCCGCGACCCGGAAGAGTTTCCAGTCAAGGCGCCCAAAGCCGCAAAGCCGCTGCGAACAGGCGCAGCCTTCATCGCGATTGCCGACGACGGTGCGATTTTGCTCAGAAAGCGCAGAGGCGAAGGCCTGCTGGCGGGCATGACCGAAGTGCCGGGCAGCACCTGGACCGCAAGGCTGGATGGCGATGCGACAATCAAGGCCGCACCGTTTTCGGCAGAATGGGTGCCCTCGGGGACGATCGCGCATGTCTTTACCCATTTCGAGCTGCGGCTGTCGATCTATCAGGCCAGTAATGTCAGCAAGCTGGTTACAAACGATGGCTGGTGGTCGGCCCCGGACGAAATCGCCGGTGAGGCCTTGCCGACCGTCATGAAAAAAGCCATCGCGGCCGCTATTCCAGAAGCGTTCAAACGAGGGAGGAAAAACCGTTGACCACTCCGATCAAGCACGTCGTTTTCGATATTGGCAAAGTGCTTCTGCATTATGACCCCGAGCTCGCCTATCTGGATGTGATCCCCGATGCTGCCGAGCGGCGCTGGTTTCTCGACAATATCTGCACGAGCGACTGGAATATCGAGCAGGATCGGGGCCGTAGCTGGCAAGAAGCCGAAACTCTGCTGATCGACAAACACCCGAACCGGCGCGACCATATTCTCGCTTTTCGCCAAAACTGGAACCGGATGGTGCCGCATGCCTATGAGGACAGCGTGGAAATCCTGCGCGGCCTTATTGCCCGGGGCCATGACGTGACCATGCTCACCAATTTCGCTTCTGACACGTTTCGCGAAGCGCAGGGCCGTTTTCCATTTCTGACGGAAAGCCGTGGCGTGACCGTGTCCGGAGACGTCCGGATGCTGAAACCGGATCAGGAAATTTACGACCGCCACGCCGCATCGTTCGGCCTCGATCCGTCAGCCACGCTGTTTATTGACGATACGCTGCACAATGTCGACGGGGCGAAAGCCGCCGGCTGGCAGGCTGTACATTTCACGGATGCTCCCAAACTCGCGAACGACCTGAAAAGGCTCGGTCTCGATTTTTGAGCCTGAAATAGCGAAGGCGCCCGAAGCCGGTGCTTCGGGCGCCTTTCTATCAGACTGTGCTGGAGGCCGTCCGATCTTAATAAACTCATGTTTCACGCATGCCTTAATCCCAAAACCGGTTCCCACTTTTGGGAGACATGCCTAGAGCGGTTCTGATTTTGACGGGACCGTCATAACCGCTCTAAATTCTTGCTTTCACGCATGTCTTACTCCCAAAACCGGTTCCCACTTTTGGGAGACATGCTCTATGCACCTGCTGCTGCCATCTGTTCGCGGATGACCTTGCGCAGCGCATCGATAGGCTTCAGCGCGCCATTTTCCTCATAGTGCCAGAAGGTCCAGCCATTACAGGCATCGAAACCCTGAACTTTGGCACCCATGCGATGGATCGAACCGGCTTCGCCGTTCGCCGTCAACGTACCATCGGCCCGAACAATGGCAGCAAAACGGCGGCGCTCGTCACAAAGCACCGTACCCGGACGCAGCAGTCCTGCTTCCATGACACTGGTGAAGGCCACACGCGGCTCGGCGCGCTTGCCGGTCATCACAGTCAATTCGGCCTTGCCCAGCGGTTCCACTGCATCGATGCGCACCATGGCGGCGTCGATATAATTCTGCTCGCGCTCGATGCCGACGAAATGACGGCCAAGACGCTTGGCGACCGCACCCGTGGTGCCGGAACCGAAGAACGGGTCGAGAATAACATCGCCGGGCTTGCTCGATGCCATCATGATGCGCGCAAGAAGGGCTTCCGGCTTCTGGGTCGGGTGCACCTTGTCGCCGTTCTCGTCTTTCAGGCGCTCCGAGCCGGTGCAGATCGGAAACAGCCAGTCCGAACGCATCTGCACATCGTCATTGGCCGCTTTCATGGCCTCGTAATTGAAGGTGTAGCCCTTGCCCTTCTGGTCACGCGAGGCCCAGATCAGCGTTTCATGCGCGTTCTGGAAACGACGGCCACGAAAGTTCGGCATGGGGTTGGTCTTGCGCCAGATGATGTCGTTCAGCATCCAGAAACCCAGGTCCTGAAGCTGCGTGCCGACGCGGAAAATATTGTGGTAGGAGCCGATGACCCAGATAGTCCCGTTCGGCTTCAGCACACGGCGGCAAGCCAGAAGCCAGGCACGGGTGAAGGCATCGTAGGCCTGAAAGCTCTCGAACTGGTCCCAATGGTCGTCAACGGCATCGACTTTCGACTGGTCGGGACGGTGCAGCTGTCCATCAAGCTGAAGGTTGTAGGGCGGATCGGCAAAGATGACATCCACGGAATGATCCGGCAGGCGCTCCAGAGCGGAAACGCAGTCGCCCTTGATGATGGAGTCGAGCCAGGCGGTACGTGGGGCCTCGGTGGGCAACTCATGTGCAAGACGTACTAGGGACATGGGATACTCGATTACCTGTGGACGCGAAAAACTTGGTCCTATGGTTACCGCGTAGGGTAAATATGCCGTTAACGCCAAGTAATTGAAATCGTAAATCTTTTCTTAACCGTCCCCCAAAGCCCCGCATTTCCGGCCTCTCTGCGCGCTATCCGCCTTTGACAATTTCACTTCCGTCATCTTAAAGCGATGATCGTCGTAAAGAATTGGCTCGTCGGGCGACGCCTTAAATAAGGCTTGGTTATTCCTTTTTGCCTATGATCCGGTCGGGACTGTCGAAAGCTGCGCACCAGAGCGGTTCCTGTCTGAACGGGACATCGGAACTGCTCCAAGTGTTGTTTGTCGTATTGTCCTACGCAAAAACCGCGACGCACTTTTGCTGGAAATGCTCTGAAACACCGGTCGGGTATATTTGATGATGAACTTCGCGCAATTGCGGCACAACCGGTATCTGAGGGTTCTGTTCGTTCCCTTCCGCATGCGTGCTCTGGTACGCGGCAGCGAAATCGGCGTCGCCATAGCAGGCGCTGTCATCGGTATTGTTTCCGGCCTCGCGGTCGCGGCTATCGGTGGCATATCGCAATGGATGCATCAGGCGATCTTCGCGCTGGAGCCCGGCGAGAAACTCAGCGCCGCAATGCAGCTTCATTCCAGCTCCTACATTGCACCGCTGGCGGGCGGCATTCTTATGGGCATCGTGATCTGGATTCTCGCGCGCTGGCGAAAACGCCCGATCGTCGACCCTATCGAAGCCAATGCGCTTCACGGAGGACGGCTCTCCCTGACGGACAGTTTCATCCTCGTCGGCCAGAATCTCATTTCCAACGGTTTTGGCGCATCGGTCGGGCTTGAAGCGGCCTATACACAGCTTGCCAGTGGCTTTGCCTCGCGGATCGGGCGATCCCTGAAGTTGCGCCGCGCCGATCTGCGCACGCTTGTGGGCTGCGGCGCCGCAGCGGCCATTGCGAGCGCCTTCAACGCTCCCTTGACGGGCGCATTCTATGCCTTCGAACTTATCATCGGCGTGTATTCCATCGCCACACTTGCTCCGGTGGTTGTTGCCGCGATTGTCGGCACATTGGTGACGCAAGCCATCGGCGGCGCTCCCTTCATAATCGATATCGGCAATATCGATCACATCACACCGCGCGACTATGTACCCGCGCTGGTGCTCGGCTTCTTCTCCGCCGGGATCGCCATTCTCATCATGCGCGGCGTGACCTATGTGGAAACAATCGCCCGGCGCAGTGTCGTTCCAACCGTGCTCGCACCCGCAATCGGCGGCGCGATCGTCGGCATGATCGCATTTTTTTCCCCGCAGGTTCTCGCGTCCGGGCACGGTGCACTGCATCTCGACCTCAATGCGAATATCGCCATTCCCGCACTCTTGCTTCTGATCCTGACCAAATCGGTAGCATCCGCGGTTTCCATCGGCTCCGGCTTTCGCGGCGGCCTGTTCTTCGCTTCGCTGTTTCTTGGCGCGCTGACCGGAAAGCTCTTTGCCGCTGTTGCCGGCACGGTTTTTCCCAATACGCTCGAACCTGTGGTTTATGCCGTCATCGGCATGAGTTCGCTTGCGGTCGCCGTTGTCGGCGGCCCCTTGACCATGACCTTTCTGGCGCTGGAGATAACCGGGGACTTTCCCATCTCCATGCTGGTTCTCGGCGCGGTCGTATCGTCCTCACTCATGGTACGGAAGACTTTCGGCTACTCGTTTGCGACCTGGCGTTTCCATCTGCGCGGCGAAGCCATCCGCTCCGCGCATGACATCGGCTGGATACGCGACCTGACTGTCAGCCGCATGATGCGCCATGATGTGCGCACGGTCCCCATCGATACGGACATTGAAAGCTTCCGGCACGAATTTCCGCTGGGCTCCACGCAGCGCGTCATCGCCGTCGATGCAGATGGCCGCTATGTCGGCATGATCCCGGTGCCGGAAGTCTATTCCGACAGTTTCGATACATCCGACGGACAGCACGGCATCAGCGATCTTTTGAAGTACAAGAACGAATTCCTGCTGCCGCAGATGAATGCCAAGGAAGCCGTCGCCCGCTTCGACCGCGCCGAAAGCGAAGCGCTGGCTGTGGTCAGCAACGCGCAGGAACGTAAGGTGCTCGGCCTTTTGAGCGAGAGCCACACCCTGCGCCGCTACAGCGAAGAACTCGACCGCCGCCGCCGCGAAGTCTCCGGCGAAGTTTGACGGCATGTACATAAAGGTGTAGCTGATCCCCGGTATTTTTCCCGGCCTGACGCCGGGCAACCGTTTTCTCCCAGAAAAGAGGTTACGTTCATGGCGGCACCGTCCCTCATCATTTTCGACTGCGATGGCGTCTTGGTGGATTCTGAAATCATCGCGGCGGAAGTGGAATCCGCGCTCCTGACCGAAGCGGGATATCAGATTGCCGCCGACGAAATGGCCGAACGCTTTGCCGGCCTGACCTGGCAGGATATTCTGCTGACTGTTGAACGCGAGGCAGGCATTCCCCTTTCCGCGTCATTGCTCGACAAGTCTGAAAGCATTCTCGATGAACGGCTGAAAAACGAAGTCCAGCCCGTCGAAGATATTCTGGAGGTGGTTTCGGCCCTCAAGCTGCCGAAATGCATCTGCTCGAATTCGAGCAGCGCGCGTCTTGAGACAATGCTCAAACGCGTCGATCTGTACGACCTTTTCGCGCCGCATATCTTCTCTGCAAAGGACGTCGGAAACCGGAAACCGAAACCGGCGCCGGACGTATTTCTCTATGCGGCCGAGCAGTTCGGTATCAATCCAGGCGATGCCATCGTGATCGAGGACTCAGCGCATGGCATTCAGGGCGCCCGCGCTGCGGGCATGCGTGTCATCGGGTTTACCGGAGGCGCTCACACCTATCCGGGCCATGCCGATAAGCTGACCGATGCCGGTGCCGAAACCGTTATCCGGCGGCACAAGGATCTGGCGGGCGTCATCAAGGCGCTATCGGTCTGGACAGACGCCTGACATCGAAGCATCGCCAGCAAAAGCCTGCGTTTCTGGCGCTTCCGTCAAAACAGAACCGTTTTATCGCGGGCTGGCAGGAAACCTCAGGCGGCGCTGCGTTTGCTGCGCCCCTTCGGTGGCGCATTGAGTATGGCAAGCAATTCTTCGGCCTCCTCTTCCGTAAGGCCGATCAACAGCCGGGTTCCCAACATGGCGGGCACCCCCGAGGCGGTATCGAATATCGCCCAGGTGTCCGTCGGTTCAAGAATACGTTCATATTTCTGTTTCATAGGCGCAGACTAACGTAAACCTATTGCTTTTCATTTCACGCGGGCAGTCGAATTTAATTCGAATTTTATCAAATTACGCTTTTTGCATGCGATCTGTTCGATCTTGAAAGAGACCGCTATCTGGACAGCCTCTTCTCAATCTTGAGGGTTTTCTTGCGCCGCTTTGCGGTTGGCGGCGTCTTGTTGCTCACGGCGATAAGGCCCTGCGCAACGGTTGCTGGCATAGGCTTGCCAAAATACCAGCCCTGCGCGGTGAGCGGCAGATCGAAATCGCGGAAATAACTGACCTGCGCTTCCGTTTCCACGCCTTCCACGACGACATCAAGGCCGTGTTCCTCCGCCATGGACATGATCTGCGGCACGACGGAAACAATGCCCCGGTCTTTACCGACCGTTCGCGTAAAGGCCTTGTCTATCTTGATGGCATCGACGTGAAGCTCGCCCAGATAAGCCAGACTGGAATAGCCGGTGCCAAAATCGTCGATATAGATGCGATGCCCGCGCTCGCGCAATCGCTTGATACCCGCCGAGGCTTTCGTGAAATCGACCGCCGTGCGTTCGGTCAGTTCCAGACCGATCTGCTGCGGGCGTATATTCGCCTCCGCAATTCGCTCCTCCAGCCTGTTCAGGAAATCCGCATCCTGCACATCACTGGCCGTAATGTTGATATTGATGCGCAATTCGCTTTTCTTTTGCAGAAGATAGCCCATCTCGTCGACGACAGCATCCAGCACATAAAGGGTCACCCGGCCAGCCAGCCCGTGCTCTTCCGCCTTCGTGATGAAAATATCCGGCGGCACAAAATCCCCCTTCTCGATTTCCCACCGCAGCAGCGCTTCAAACCCGACGATCCTTCCGTCGATGATATCAACCACCGGCTGATAAACGACATCCAGCTCCCTTGCGGCCAGCGCCTTGCCCAAGCGGGAAATGAGCGAGCGGTCGCGGCTGCGATAGAATAGCCAGCCCATACCGACGCTTCCGCCCACCAGCATGCCGAAGATTATCGAGAGAAATGATTTAAGCCGCGCGGCCAGGCTGGTGTAGTCGATGCGGGTTTGCAGTGTAATGCAGATATGGGTAACCGGATCGCAGAGCTGTTCGCGCAGATTGCCGCCGGAAACAAAAAATGTCTGCTTCGAATCACCGGGAAGCGGTTGAAAGACGCCATCCGACGGATAGCTGTAAAGCCGCGCAAAGCGCATTCTTTCCGCATCGGTCAAATAAACCCCGAACTCGTAATTCGGCGTATGCAGAAGATCGAAGGCAACGGAACTGAGTACCACATTCGAATCCTGACTCCCCAGAACCGCGCCGTGACTTCCCGGAGTAATCAAGGCACCGTCATTATAGACATAGATACCATCGGCGGTGTCCACATCCGCTTTTGTGCGGGGCGCCTGTTCCTCAAGATCGGTCAGAAGCGTCGAGCATTGCAGTTTCCCATCCCGCAAGCGGCCGATATCCTTGATCTGATATGCCGAAAACAGAAGTCCGCGCAGATAGGTGCGCTCAGCCGCGGAACACATCGGATAGGGTGAGCGATTGGCCTGATCGAGCGTCTCGCGCGCGGATTCGACAAGTCGGTTCGCGTGCGCGAGCAGCGCCGTCATATAGAGGTCCATGTGCCGCTTTTCATCCTGCATCCGGAGCTTTCCGCCAGCCCATTGCCCCGTGGCAGCGCCTATGAGCAGCATCAACAGCAAAACTGCCGGAACCGGGTTCAAAAGAAAATTGCGACTGGATCGCCTGTGCATTGGTCGCCCCTGAAACCCTTTAAAAAAATCTGTCGTACTCTCTGAGCGATCCTGCTCCCACTTTTACTGGAAATGCACAGCGCAATTCCCGCAGCAGTGTAACAACGGGCTTTCGAGTATTCAAAAAGACCATCTATCATCATAATAGCATGGTTTTTCTATGAGAAATCAAACTTCGGATAACATTATTAACACCGCGATAAATATAGATTCCGCTGTTTTCTATAAAAAATTCCTAAAACCTAAAGTATAAACTACTTCTTCCGGCAATTCTCGCAGCAAAATTCTCCCGACTGGCGCGCATTGCGAAACAGTCCCAGAACAGCCAATGCGCGAAAACCTGTTTCGCACATTGGCTGGAATGTCTCGATCCATCATGCCGCCAATTCGGCTGCAAGATTATTTGGTGTTGTACGGGCCTTCATCGAACCCGACGAAAATCTGGACGTTCTTGCTGTCGGGCATGGGGATCGAGATCGCCTTGTCGTTGAACACGAACTGGGTGGCCGTATCGGCGTTGGCGATCGTTACCGCCTGCTTGTGCAGCTTCGAATAGACGACCTGATCTCCCTGACGGACTGCGACACGCACGGGCATGGTGATGGTGCCGTTCTTGTATTTCGGACCCGGCACAACCTTGCCGGCAGCCGCGACATTGATCGTCAGCGTACCGTCGCCATACTGGCAGGCACGGGTCGTATCGGTCAGCGACGCCTGATAGATGACGCGATTCGCATCCTTGTCGCCGCCCTTCTCATAGGTATTGAAGTAGGCCGTGCCGTCTCGCAGCGAAACCGAAGGGCAATAGGCGCGAAGCTCGGACTCCTTGACCCGCTGGTCACCGGTTGCCGTCAGCGACGAATCCCCGGCCTTCTGCGTGCCGCTTGTGGTGCAGCCCGCGAGTACTGCGAGCAAAACCGTTGCAAAGACTGGAAACAACGATGAACGATTCTGTGATGCTTTCTGCATAAACCGGGCTTCCCTGCACTTATCGACTTGTTCTATACCATTGCGCCATGCATGGTACGATGACGTTTTCCCGTTTTTTGCCAACGAGAGCAACCCCCATCCTTTTTCGGATGGTTTAAAACCTTGCGGCTTTTTTAGGGACATCCTATTGCATTGCACAGCTTTTATAGCATCCGATCCGATAATGAAGGCCTGATGGAATGAAATACATAAGCACGCGTGGGGAAGCGCCGGTTCTTGGGTTCAGCGATGCATTGCTTGCCGGTCTCGCCCGTGACGGCGGTCTTTATCTGCCGCAGGAATATCCGCAGTTTTCGCCCGAACAAATCCGCGCATTGCGGGGAAAATCCTATGTGGATATCGCGCTTGCCGTACTGACCCCGTTTACTGGCGGCGAAATTCCGCAAGCCGATTTCGAACGAATGGTGCGTGAAGCCTATGGCACATTCCGTCACCAAGCCGTCTGCCCGCTGGTGCAGACCGGCGCAAACGAGTTCGTGCTGGAGCTGTTTCATGGCCCGACGCTCGCCTTCAAGGATGTCGCCATGCAGCTTCTGGCGCGTATGATGGACTATGTCCTGGCGAGCCGAGACGAACGCGTGACCATTGTCGGCGCGACTTCCGGCGATACGGGCGGGGCCGCCATCGAGGCTTTCGGCGGACGTGACCGCACAGATATTTTCATCCTGTTTCCGGATGGCCGTGTGTCGCCGGTGCAGCAGCGCCAAATGACGAGTTCGGGCTTTGCCAATGTCCATGCGCTTGCCATCGAAGGCAATTTCGATGATTGCCAGAACCTGGTCAAAGGCATGTTCAACGATCTCGAATTCCGCGATGCGCTGTCGCTTTCGGGCGTGAACTCCATCAACTGGGCACGCATCATGCCGCAGGTGGTTTACTATTTCACCGCCGCCTTGAGCCTTGGCGCGCCTGACCGCCCTGTCTCATTCACCGTACCGACAGGCAATTTCGGCGATATTTTCGCAGGCTATGTGGCCAAGAAAATGGGTCTGCCCATCGAACAGCTGGTGATAGCCACCAACGACAACGACATTCTGTCACGCACGCTGGAAAACGGCGCCTATGAAATGCGCGGCGTCGAGCAAACCACATCGCCTTCGATGGACATCCAGATTTCGTCCAATTTCGAGCGCCTGCTGTTCGAAGCGCACGGACGCGATGCGGCGGCCGTACGCGGCCTGATGCAAAGCCTGAAGCAGTCCGGCGGCTTCACCATTTCGGAAAAGCCGCTTCATGCCATTCGGGACGAGTTTTCGGCTGGTCGTTCTACGGTCGAGGAAACCGCCCAAACCATTAAATCCGTGCTGGAGGCAGATGGTTACCTGCTCGATCCGCACTCTGCCATTGCTGTTAAGGTCGCTCGCGAAAAAGTGTCCGGCAATGCGCCGATGGTGGTACTGGCAACCGCGCATCCGGCCAAATTCCCCGATGCCGTCAAGGCCGCGTGCGGGATCGAACCCCAGCTTCCGGGCTGGCTTTCGGACTTGATGCAACGAAAAGAAAGCTTCACAGTTCTT
This sequence comes from Ochrobactrum sp. CM-21-5, assembly GCF_014253075.1. Taxonomy (GTDB): domain Bacteria; phylum Pseudomonadota; class Alphaproteobacteria; order Rhizobiales; family Rhizobiaceae; genus Brucella. The sequence goes on along the minus strand of NZ_JACLZJ010000001.1, from coordinate 903,546 downwards.
CACAACGAGCTGAAAATCGTGGAAGAATACATTCGCCGCCATTCCAGAGCCTGAAATGGGCGATAACTAAACGAAAACCAGAGCCAGAACCCAAACGGGTCTATGGGAGCAGTTTGCTAATGGGTGTTGAAGTAACGCGTCTTTCCAATGGGTTGACAATAGCCACCGATACCATGCCGCATGTGGAAAGCGTGGCGCTTGGAATCTGGGTCAAAGCCGGAGCGAGAAACGAAGCGTCCGACCGCCATGGTATCGCTCACCTGCTTGAGCACATGGCTTTCAAGGGAACCGAAAACCGCACTGCATGGCAGATTGCATCGGACATCGAAAATGTCGGCGGCGAAATCAATGCCGCTACCAGCGTGGAAACCACGTCCTATTACGCCCGCGTACTGCGCAATGACATGCCGCTGGCGATCGATATTCTAACCGATATCCTGACGGCTTCCAGGTTCGATGAAGAGGAACTGGAACGCGAGAAGCAGGTCATCATGCAGGAAATCGGCGCGGCGCATGACACGCCCGACGATATCGTCTTCGATCGTTTCGCGGAAACCGCCTATCGTCATCAGCCCATCGGCCGCGCTATTCTCGGCGAACCGGAAACAGTGATGTCGTTCACCTCCGCCGATCTTCGCCAATATATGGACGAGCAGTACAGCGCCGACCGCATGGTCGTAACCGCCGCGGGCGGTGTGAAACACGATGCGTTCGTGCGCGAAGTGGAAAAGCGGCTTGGCGGCTTCCGCGCCCATAACACCGCGCCCACCCTTGATCTGGCGCATTATGTCGGCGGCGATTTCCGCGAAAACCGCGAGCTGATGGATGCGCAGGTGCTGATCGGCTTCGAAGGCCGCGCCTATCACGTGCGCGATTTCTATGCATCGCAGCTTCTCTCCATGGTGCTTGGCGGCGGCATGTCCTCGCGACTTTTCCAGGAAGTGCGCGAAAAACGCGGGCTTTGCTATTCGGTCTATGCCTTCCATTGGGGCTTTTCAGATACGGGCCTGTTCGGCATTCATGCCGCAACCGGGCGCGACGAACTGGTGGAACTCGTGCCGGTCATCATTGGCGAATTGCACAAGGCCGCCGATTCCATCACCATGGAAGAGGTTGATCGCGCCCGTGCACAATATCGCGCCAGCCTGTTGATGTCGCAGGAAAGCGCAGCCAGCCGTGCGGGTCAGATCGCCCGTCAGTTCCTTCTTTATGGCCGTCCGGTCGATAACAGCGAATTGCTGGATCGCCTTTCACTGATTACGCCCGAAAGGCTGACCGATCTGGCGGGAAGACTTTTCCTCGACAACAAGCCCACCATTGCCGGTGTCGGCCCTGTCGGACGGCTGATGAGCTTCGACCATCTCACCGATGCGCTGTCGACAAGCGCACATGCGAGAAAGATTGCCGTCTAAGAGAATAAGTTAGTACGGGAATAGGGGAGTATGTGACGTTGAACATTTTGTTTTTCCTGCTCACTTATTCCCTTACTCTCCTATTCCCATAAACAATCATGATCGGCCTGCCATTCCGACGAAACAATCCGGCAATCCTACGCGGGCAGAAAATCTATCTGCGCGAGCCGATGATGACGGATTTCGCAGCCTGGTCCAGCCTGCGCGAGCAAAGCCGCGCGTTCCTCGCCCCCTGGGAGCCGATCTGGCCCGATGACGATCTGACAAAAAGCGCGTTCAGGCATCGGCTGCGGCGCTTTCACGATGAAATAGCGGCAGGAAGCGCCCATCCTTTCTTCATTTTCCGCGCTTCCGACAAGCAGCTTGTCGGCGGCATCACACTTGGGAACATCCGGCGTGGTGTCGGCCAGAACGGCATGATAGGCTATTGGAGCGGCGCACCATTCGCAGGCAAAGGGTATATGACGGAAGCGCTATCGCTGGTTATCCCCTTTGCATTCGACCAACTGCGGTTGCACAGGCTTGAAGCTGCCTGTATTCCCCATAATGTACGTTCGATACGGCTCCTCGAAAAAGCCGGATTTCAGAGAGAGGGACTCTTGCGCTCCTATCTCAAGATCAACGGCTTCTGGCAGGACCATCTGCTTTATGCCCTGATAGAAAGCGACAAACGCGTAATGGATGGCCGCATGATCAATGGCAAGGTTGGACGCTCGTGAGAGGTCTTTCAGGAAAATTGCTTGAAGCAGGCGCGCGCCTTGTCGCGCTGGTCGCGTTTCTGACCCTCATGACGCTGCATGCGTCGGCCATCGAGCCCATAAAGATTTCCAAGGAAGACACCGCGCTGGACCTTTCTCGCGCGGTCGAAATCCTGCGCAACAAGGGCGAAAGCGTGCAGATTTCCACTGCTCCGGGCCCTGACGGCATCGTGCGCCGCATCGAAGTGCAGGCGGACCAGAACAGCAATGCCTCCGGGGACTGGGCCGCTTTCTCGATTGCCAATACGACCGATGAGCAGATCGACCGCCTCATCGTCGCACCGCATTTTCGTCTTGTCGGTTCCGGCGTCATCTGGCCGGATCTTGGCGCGCCGCGCATCGCCTCCATCACACCCAGCGAGGGTTTTGCGCTCGACCGCCAGCCAAGCGCTGACGCCGATGTGTTTCGCATCACACTCAATCCCGGCAGCGTGATTACCTTTGTTGCCGAGCTTTCGACTCACAATCTGCCGCAGCTTTATCTGTGGGAACCGGAAGCCTATAAGGACGCGGTCAACTCCTACACGCTTTATCGCGGCATCCTGCTGGGCATTTCGGGCCTGCTGGCACTGTTCCTCACCATCCTCTTCGTCGTCAAGGGAACCTCACTGTTTCCGGCGACCGCAGCCCTCGCCTGGGCAGTGCTCGCCTATATCTGCGTCGACTTCGGCTTCTGGAACAAGCTGATGGAGATAACGCCCGGTAATGAACAGGTATGGCGCGCGGGAACGGAGGTGGCGCTGGCCGCCTCGCTGGTGATTTTCCTCTTCACTTATCTGAACCTCAATCGCTGGCACGATCATTTCAGCTATGGGGCGGTCACCTGGGTTCTCGGCCTTCTGGCCCTGGCCGGTGTCGCTGTCTTCGATCCACCGATCGCCTCGGGCATTGCCCGCATCTCGCTGATGCTGACCGTTCTTTCCGGTGTCGCCATCATCGGCTATCTGGCGGTAAAGGGCTATGATCGGGCGGTGATGCTCATCCCTGCTTGGTTGTTGACGCTCATATGGCTTCTGGGCGCATGGATGACGGTTTCCGGCAATCTCGATAATGACATCATCCAGCCGGCACTTGGCGGCGGTCTCGTACTGATCGTTCTGCTGATCGGCTTTACGGTCATGCAGCATGCCTTTGCGGGCGGTGCCTTGCAGCAGGGCCTGCTGTCCGACATGGAACGTCAGGCGCTGGCAGTGATCGGTGCCGGCGACATCGTCTGGGACTGGGACGTACCGCGCGACCGTGTGGTGACGACGCCCGATATTTCGAACTATCTGGGCAATACCGCAAGCTCGCTTCAGGGCCCTGTGCGCAACTGGCTGCCCGCCATGCATTCCGACGACCGCGACCGTTTCCGCTCCACGCTCGACGCTATTCTGGAAAACCGGCGCGGCCGCATCGGGCAGATTTTCCGCCTGCGCGCCAATGACGGCCATTATCACTGGTATGCGCTACGCGCCCGACCGGTGATCGGCTCTGACGGTGAGGTGTTGCGCTGCGTCGGCACGCTCGTCAATGTGACCGAGCAGAAGAAGGCCGAAGAGCGACTGCTGCACGATGCGGTGCACGACAATCTCACCGGCCTGCCCAATCGCGAGCTTTTCCTCGACCGTCTCAGCAACGTCATGAACATGGCGCGCGGCGAGAGCAGTCTGCATCCGACGATCCTCATCATCGATATCGACCGTTTCAAGCAGGTCAATGACAGCCTCGGAATGTCGGCAGGCGACACGATCCTGCTTACCATCTCGCGTCGTCTGGCGCGGCTGATGAAGCCACAGGACACGCTGTCGCGCCTTTCCTCCGACCAGTTCGGCCTGCTGCTTGCTTCCGAAAGCGATCCGGGTCGTATAGCCTCCTTCGCAGAGGCTTTGCGTCAGGCCGTGCGTTCGCCGATTGCCTATGCGAAACGCGAAATCGTGCTGACCGCCTCCGTCGGCCTTATCACATGGACCAAGACCGCGACCACTGCCGAAGACTTCGTGAAGGATGCGGAACTGGCGATGTATCAGGCCAAGCGCTTCGGCGGCGACCGGATCGAACCATTCCGCCCAGCATTCCGAGCCATCGGCAACGACAAGCTCCAGCTTGAATCCGACTTGCGCCGCGCGCTGGAACGCGACGAAATTAATCTCGTCTATCAGCCCATCGTGAAGCTCGACGAAGGCACGATTGCCGGATTCGAGGCATTGATGCGCTGGGAGCATCCACGGCGTGGCACCATCTCGCCGTCCGAATTCATTCCGATTGCGGAAGATTCCGGCCTGATCGTGCAGCTTGGCCTTTTTGCCATCCAGCGCGCCGCTGAAGACCTGTTTGCATGGCAGGAACAGTTTCCGAAGCTCGACCTGTTCGTTTCCGTCAATCTGTCGAGCACGCAGCTCATCCGACAAGACCTCATCAACGATGTCCGTTCGGTCCTGTCGCGCATTCACCTTAATCCGGGCAGTCTCAAGCTTGAGCTGACGGAATCCGTTTTGATGGAAAATCCCGAGCAATCGGCGCATGTGCTGATGCGTCTCAAGACCATGGGCATAGGCCTGTCACTCGACGATTTCGGCACCGGCTATTCTTCTCTTGCCTATCTGACGCGCTTCCCATTCGACATCATCAAGATCGACCGCTCTTTCGTGAAGGGCGATCAGCCGCAAAAGACCACGCTCCTGCGCTCCATCGTCAGCATGGCGCATGATCTTGGCCTCGCTGTCGTGACCGAAGGTGTCGAAAGCGAAAGCGACGCGCTGCAACTGCGCCAGATGGGATGCGAATATGTACAGAGCTTCATGTTTGGTCAGCCGACGAGCCGCGACGACGCAACACGGATGATCAAGGACCAACTCGACGCCAATGCGGCTTGAATAAGGAAAAAGAGATGAGAAGAAAAGGAAGGTCAGCTAAAACAAGCTTGTAGCTTGCTCCCTTCTCACGCATGCCCCGCATCGGAAACGAGCCGCGCCATATCGATGCCCATATGGGTCATCAGACGATCGTATTTTCCAGTGATGTCGCTGTCAAAGAGCATATCCATCGTTGCCGGGCATGTGAGCCAGCCATTCTCGACCAGTTCGGATTCAAGCTGTCCCGGCGCCCAGCCGGAATAGCCCAGCGTCATCAGCGCCTGCATCGGCCCCCTGCCGCCGTAGATCGCCCGCAATATATCGACCGTGGCCGTCAGGCACACATCCTCGGACACCGGCATGGTGGAATCGACCATATAATCGTCGGTATGAAGCACAAAACCGCGCGTGCTATCCACCGGGCCGCCATTGCGCACCACCATATTCTGCGCGCGCTCGGGCAGCATGATGAGGTCGTCATCCTCGATCACGCCGATCTGGCGCAGGAGATCGGGGAAGCCGACCGGCTGAAGCTGGTTGATGATGAACCCCATCGCACCCTCGTCGGAATGGGCGCAAATATAGACCACCGAGCGGGTGAAACGCTCATCGCTCATTCCGGGCATGGCAAGCAGGAATTGCCCGTTCAAGAAACCCTGCTCTTGTTGAGACGTCCTGAGAGTGGTCATGAATATGAAGGTAGCAAGACTGCGCGAAATGACAATGGACATTTGGTTGCAAGACCGCGTTTCCGCCTCAAATAGTTTGCGAACCAAGTTCGCCGGACTTGAAGCAACCGCCTTTTCATTCCATTTTCAGATCATGCGTATCCACAGTCGACTGCTTGTCCCATTTGTTCTTGCCGTTCTGGCCCTGCCTGCCCACGCCGCGACATCTGCGTGGACGGAAACACCGGGCGGGCGCATTCGCGTCATCATTGAGGATGGCATAGCATCGGGCGACGACAGCCATGCATTGCGCGGCGCATTGCAGATCGACTTGCGGCCCGGCTGGAAAACCTACTGGCGCAACCCCGGCGATGCGGGCGTGCCGCCGCAGATCAATCTGGACAATGGCGGCACAGCACATATCGCCTTCCCCGCGCCTGTACGCTTCGGCGGCGAAGATGAAGGCGGAACAGGCTACGACAAGCCGATTTCCCTGCCGCTGATCTTTCGGATCGACCTAGGAGGCCCCCGCCTGAAAGGCCATGTTTTTCTCGGTGTCTGCGAAAAGATTTGCATACCTGTGCAGGCTGCGTTCGATTTTCCGCTCACGACGGACGCAAATGAACAGGCCTCACCAGAAGCCATTGCCGGACGCACGATTATCGAAGCGGCATTCGATCACCTACCAGATCCGGCGTCGGCGGAGTTCGGTGTCACCGGGATCAGGCACCACGGCGATAAGGCCATCTTCGAGATTGCGCTTCCCGATCCGCATGCGCCGGTCGAATTGTTTATCGCCAGCGACGCAATCCGGCTTTCGAAACCGGAGCCCGACGCCGGGCGCCGGTTCGTCGCCAGGATATATGGGGACGTTCGCAAGGCTGTCATCGACTATACGCTCGTGCAGAACGGCAAGGCGGTCTCCGGACAGGTGACGCTGGATTGAAATCCGATTATCTCCCGCAATTTGATAGATTTATCAGATATTTGAAATTGTCGGGCCGCACTTTATCGGCTTAACTGTCGCAGCCCGTGCTTCGCGCGGCAAATGACAGTTCCAGACAACCGGCAGGCTGCCGAGACGGCAATCCTCCCCTGCCCTCAGGAGAAAATCGATGACGATCAAAGTTGGCGACACGCTGCCTGCAGCAACTTTCAAGGTAAAGACCGCAGACGGCGTCCAGGACATCACGACCGATGAAGTCTTCAAGGGCAAGAAGGTCGTCCTCTTTGCCGTTCCGGGTGCCTTCACGCCCACGTGCAATCTCAATCATCTGCCGGGCTATCTCGAACACCGCGACGCCATTCTGGCAAAGGGTGTAGACCAGATCGCGGTCGTGGCGGTGAACGATGCGTTCGTCATGGGAGCATGGGCGCAGAGCACGGGTGGCGAGGGCAAGATCCTGTTTCTCTCCGACGGCAGCGCAGTTTTCACCAAGGCTGCGGGCCTCGACATCGACCTTTCGGGCGGCGGCCTCGGCGTGCGTTCCAAGCGCTATTCGGCGATCATCGAGGATGGTGTGGTCAAGGCGCTCAACATCGAAGAGCAGCCCGGTCAGGCCGTAACATCCAGCGCCAGCGCGCTGGTCGAGCAGCTCTAAAACCAGAGCGGAGCAGAGCATTGCCAGCAAAATTGCGTGGCGGCTTTGCGTTTGGACAGACTGGAAAGGGCGGTGAAAACCGCCCTTTTCTCATTTAACCTTCAGTGATTTGTTGCCGGAGTATTTGAACGGCTCCATACCGGCGCGGGCAAGCTCGTCCGCGCGTTCGTTTTCCGGATGGCCGGCATGGCCCTTGACCCAGTGCCACGTGACCTTATGCGGCTTGCGCGCCTCGTCCAGCGCCTGCCACAGCTCGGCATTCTTCACCGGCTTCTTGGCCGATGTTTTCCAACCGTTGCGCTTCCAGCCCTCGATCCAGCCCGAAATGCCGTCGCGTACATAGACAGAATCCGTATAGAGATCGACCTCGCACGGCTCTTTGAGCGCAGACAAGGCAGAGATTGCGGCCATCAACTCCATACGATTGTTCGTGGTGTCGGCCTCGCCGCCCTTCAGCTCTTTCTCATTGCCGTTCCAGCGCAGCACAGCGCCCCAGCCGCCGGGGCCGGGATTACCGGAACAGGCGCCGTCCGTATAGGCTTCGATCCGCTTCACGCAGCAGCCCCCTGCTCTTCCAGACCGTATTCGGCTGCCGATTCAATCTGGCGATGGAAGCGCATGCGCCGCACATATTCCATCGGATCCTTCTTCATGACGAAACTGCCATCGGGCACAGTCAGCCAATCATAAAGCCGCGTCAGCATGAAGCGCACCGCCGCGCCGCGCGCCAGAACCGGCAACGCGTCGGCTTCCACCGCGGATAACGGGCGAACGGAGGTATAACCGCGCAGGAGGGCCGCGCCCTTGGTGCGATTGTAGGAGAAATCCTTTTCGAAGCACCATGCATTCAGACAGACCGCGACGTCATAGACCAGAATGTCCGTGCAGGCGAAATAGAAATCGATAAAGCCCGACAGGTGATCTCCAAGGAAGAAGACATTGTCGGGGAAGAGATCGGCATGGATGACGCCTTGTGGCAATCCGGCTGGCCAGTTCTTTTCCAGAAAATCCAGATCGGCTTCAGTTTCGGTCACCAGCCCCGGCTCCACGCTATCCGCGCGCTCACGCGAAAGGTCCCACAAGGGGCGCCAATCGGGCAGCGTCAGCCCGTTGCGGCGCTGCATGGAGAAGTCCATGCCCGCCAGATGCATATGCGCCAGCCCCTCGCCCACCGCTTCGCAATGCGCAACAGTGGGCTTGCGCATCCACATGCCTTCCAGGAAGGTGACGATTGCCGCCGGACGGCCGGCAAGCTCGCCGATGGTGGCGCCGTCGCGCCGCACCACGGGTTGCGGACACTCCAGCCCGCGCCCGGCCAGATGTTGCATCAGGCCGAGAAAAAACGGCAGGTCGTCGCGATTAACCCGCTTTTCATAGAGTGTGAGAATGAAGGAGCCCGACGTGGTGTGCAGGAGGTAGTTGGAGTTTTCCACGCCCTCGGCAATGCCCTTGTAGGAGGTCAGCGTGCCGATATCATATTGTTGCAGGAATGTGCCAAGCTCGATTTCATTAATATCTGTGTAGACGGCCATGCCGCTTATTTCCCCTGCATCAATTTCGAAATGCCGACGACCCGGTTCTCACCATTGACGAATGCCATATCCCTGACCGTCAGCTCCACATCGCGGATTTCACGGTTCACAAGGAAATTCTCGGTTTCGACCGTTGTTTCCGCCAGCTCGATCTTCACATCGAAGCGTGCCTTGAAGGCATCTATGATTTCGTCGACTATGATTTCCGGCGCCGATGCGCCAGCCGAAAGGCCGACGACGGATACTTCGCCAAGCTTGTCCCATTCAATCTCGCTCGCGCGCTGCACCAGCATGGACATGCGCGCGCCTGCCTTTTCCGCCACTTCGACAAGGCGTTTGGAATTGGACGAATTCGGCGCGCCGACGATCAGGAACAGGTCGCATCCGGGTGCGGCTGCGCGCACCGCATCCTGCCGGTTGGTTGTGGCGTAGCAGATCGACTCCGCCGCCGGTGCGGTAAGCTTGGGAAACCGCGCCTGCAACTCTTCGATGATGCCTGCCGTATCGTCCACGGAAAGCGTCGTCTGCGTGACGAAGCCGAGATTGTCCTCGTCCTCGAAATGACACTTGCGCGCATCCTCGACGGTTTCGATCAACGTCACGGCACCGTCCGGCAGTTGCCCCATCGTGCCGATGACCTCCGGATGGCCGGAATGGCCGATCAGGATCACATGACGGCCAAGACGCTGATGGCGCATGGCCTGCTTGTGCACCTTGGAAACCAGCGGACAGGTTGCGTCGAGATAGAAGAGATTCTTGGCCTCCGCATCCGCAGGCACCGATTTCGGCACGCCATGGGCGGAAAAGACGACCGGCTGGTCACGATGCTCAGTCGGAATTTCGTGAAGTTCCTCGACGAAAATCGCGCCCCGCGATTGCAGGCCCTCAACCACATAACGGTTATGCACGATCTCGTGGCGCACATAGACAGGAGCGCCATATTTCTTCAGCGCCAGCACGACGATCTGGATGGCCCGGTCAACACCGGCGCAAAAGCCGCGCGGGCCGCAAAGGCGAATTTCCAGAGGGGGACGCTGATCGGTCATAAAACATGCTCGCAGGGTTCGGCGCGGCTTGAGCCGCGAAAAATCTTGTTCCGGAGTTGGGCCGCAAAGAGGCTGTTGTCAACCCCTTGCCGCGTTTCACGTCCCATCATCATCGTCTCGAACGGAAAACCGGTTTCCGCTTTGCCCGAGACGGCGCTCCTTCCACAACCAAGTGCCGACAACCCCTGCCAGCGCCAGAGCGAGGCCATACCAGGTAACGGCATATTGTAGATGGTTGTTTGGAAAGTCGATGATCGTCACGCCGCCAATCGGAAACCCGCCCGGGTTGGCCTTGGTGTCGGCATCTATGAAGAAGGGCACCACCTCATCGAGATTCGGCAGATCGGCGCTTTCCGCCATTGCCGCCCAGTCTTTCCAATAAAAGATATTCTTGGCAATATCATTGTCCGGCACGAGAGATGACGGCTTTTCGGACAGCGGATCGCGGGCAAGTCCGGTGACGGTCACCGGACCGTCCAGCTGCCCTTCGGTCCGTGTTGCCGGGTCCTTCTTTTCGTATGGAACGAACCCCCGGTTGACGAGCACGAAGCGTCCGTCTTCCAGCATGAGCGGCGTATAGACATAATAGCCGGCCGCACCTTGATGCGTGGCGAGAAAGTGCCGTTCGCCCTGATGCATGAAGGTGCCTGAGACCATGACCGGACGATATTCGACCGTTCCTTCCTGCGCGTAGATCTTTTCCATCTCCGTCAGCGGCAGCGGCGGTTCGTGGATGCGCTTTTGCGTGGAGGCGATCAGCGCCTCCTTCCAGATCAGTCGCTCCACCTGCCATGTGCCAAGCGAGAGCAGGATGACAAGCGCGATGCTTGAGGCGATGACAACGCCCCATGGAAAGCGACGCGGTGCTTGCTGAAGTGTCATTGGCTGTCGTCCAGACGGCCCTGGGCCGCCTTGTTGCGATATTGCATATTGACGAGAATAGCCTTGATCCAGCGCATGGCGACAAGACTCAAAATGATGGCGAGAGGCACCCACAGGATGAAGTGCACCCAGAGCGGCGGGCCGACATTCACTTCCATCCAAAGCGCCAGGCCAACGACGATGAAGCCGATGATGAGGATGACGAATGCCGCCGGACCATCGCCGGAATCAGCAAAGGAATAATCAAGCCCGCAACTGTTGCAGCGCGGGGCGATCGTCAGAAAGCCGTTGAAAAGTTTTCCCTCGCCGCAGCGCGGACATCGTCCGGCAATGCCGCTTCGGATCGGATCCACCGTAGGATATGAATTGTGATCGGACATTTCCTGCTTCCCTTGTCTATCAAAACAAAAGGCGGCCATGTCGCCAAGGCCGCCTCCATATCCCTATCCTGCCGGTTCAGCCGTGCATGGGCGCGCCCCAGCCGCCCCAGACATAGATGGCGAAGAAGAGGAACAGCCAGACCACGTCAACGAAGTGCCAGTACCAGGCAGCAGCTTCGAAGCCGAAATGCTGCTTTGACGTAAAATCACCGCCAATGGCGCGGAACAGGCATACCAGCAGGAAGATGGTGCCAACCAGCACGTGGAAGCCATGGAAACCCGTCGCCATGAAGAAGGTCGCGCCGTAGATCGAATCCTTGAACGCGAACGGTGCGTGGACATATTCGTAAGCCTGCACGCAGGAGAACAGCACGCCAAGCACCACAGTGATGGCCAAGCCCGTGATCATGCCCTTACGGTCATTGTGCAGAAGCGCATGGTGTGCCCAGGTCAACGTCGTGCCCGACAGAAGCAGGATCACGGTGTTGTAGAGCGGCAGATGCAGCGGATCGAGAACCTCGATGCCCTTCGGAGGCCAGACACCGCCGGTGAATTCGGCGCGCGCCACCTGATGCACTTCATTGGGGAAGAGGCTGGCATCGAAGAAAGCCCAGAACCATGCCACGAAGAACATGACTTCCGAAGCGATGAACATGATCATGCCATAGCGCAGATGCAGCGACACGACGCGGGTATGATGCCCCTCATGCCCTTCCTTGATGGTGTCCGACCACCAGCCATACATGCAGTACAGCACAATCGCGAGACCGATGAAGAATATCCACGGCGTCACCACGTTGATGCCAAAGAACGGCAGCTCGCCGGAGCTGTTGTAACGCATCCAGGCAATGCCGCCGATGGCGAGCACGAACGCGCCGACCGAACTCAGGAACGGCCAAGGGCTGGGCGCGATAATATGATAGTCGTGATTTTTCTGATGAACGTCCGCCATGTCTCTCCCCGTATATCCCCTTAGGGGCTCCTCTCTCGTGTATTCCTGCTTAAACCCCATAAGGGGGATCAGGCAAGCGCGTCTTCAATATAGGGCCAAATGTTTCGATTTGGCTGCAAAAGGTTCCACAGCGGCCCTCGTTTGAAAAGAACTGCCAGAACCACTCTAAGTCTTTGTTTTCCTCATGTCTTTATCCCAAATCCGATTGCCGGTTCCGGGAAGCATGTTCTAACTCCCGTTGCTTCCAGTTGCCGCAGTCTTGGCATCGGCCACCGGCTTCGGTTTTTCAATTGGGAAGAAGGTATAGGAAAGCGTGATCGTCTTCACATCCTTCAGATCGGGATCGTTGACGAATTCCGGATCGACGAAAAACACGACCGGCATGTCCATATCCTCGCCCGGCTTCAAGGTCGTGTCCGTGAAGCAGAAGCATTCGACCTTGTTGAAATACGCCCCGGCCCTGCCCGGCGCAACATTGAAACTTGCACGTCCGTAAGTGTCCTGATCGAACAGGTTGCGCGCCTCATACTTGATCATGGTGGTTTCGCCGATGCGCACTGTCACTTCACGCTGCACCGGCTTGAAGTCCCACGGCAGACCATTGGCAGTATTGGCGTCGAAACGCACCTTGATGGTCTTGTCGAGAATGGTGTCGGAATATTGCTCCACGCGCTGCGTGGTGCCACCATAACCTGTCACCTGACAAAAAATGCGGTAGAGCGGAACCGAGGCATAGGCCGCGCCGATCATGCACACGAAGAACGAAAGGCAGGCGACGGCAATCGTCGCATTGGAGCGCTGCTGCTTCCTCTGCTTCTCGTCTTTTTCCTGTCTATCGGCCATTTTCTCCTCCCAAGAACCCAAAATGCGAGCAGAAACGCACGAAAACGCTTCAACCCAGGATGCTTCCTAAAGCGGTCGCATCAGAATATTGGAACCCATCTTCGCGATCGTGCCGACATAGACGAGCAGAACGAACAGAACCAACGCGATCGCCAGTCCCCACGAACGGTTGCGCTGCGCCTTTTTCTGCCGTTCGGTCTGAACGACCAGTTCCAGCTCTTCTTTCACCGGCTTATGTGCGATCTCGTCCATTATAAAACTCCGAAGGCGGCGAGCGCCTTGAATGTCAAAGCCTCGAAAAGCAGAACCGCAAACACGCCCGACAGATAAAACAGCGAGAAACGGAACAGTTTGCGCGCCGCTGCAAGCATCTCGGCCTGGGACCCGGCAGCCCAGAGGCGCCAGGCATAATAGACAAAGGCAAGACCGAGCAGCGTCGCAACCACGCCATAGAAAGTGCCTGCGAAGCCCAGCACCCATGGCAGCACGCCGACCGGCGCCATGAGAACGGCATAAAATAGTGCCTGACGGCGGGTCGAAAGCTCGCCCTTCACATTCGGCATCATGGGCACGCGGGCGGCTTCATAGTCGTTGGTGGTGAAAAGCGACAGCGCCCAGAAATGCGGCGGGGTCCACAGGAAGATGATCAGGAAGAGGACCGTGCTGTCCCAGGTGATCTCGCCTGTCGCAGCAGCCCATCCGATCATGGGTGGAAAAGCGCCAGCCGCCCCGCCGATCACGATGTTCTGCGGGGTCGAGCGTTTCAGCCACATCGTATAGACGACGGCATAGAAGAAAATCGTGAAGGCCAGAAGCGCCGCGGAAAGCCAGTTGACCATCAGCCCGAGTGTGATCACCGAAAACACAGACAGCGTAAGGCCAAATGCCAGAACCTGATTGGGAGCGATGATGCCCGCCGGGATCGGGCGGTTGCGGGTGCGCTTCATCACCACATCGATATCGGCGTCGTACCACATGTTGAGTGCGCCGGATGCGCCCGCGCCGACCGCGATGCAAAGAATGCTGATGGCGGCCAGAACCGGGTTCATGTGCCCCGGCGCGACAATGAGACCGACCAACCCCGTGAAGACCACCAGGGACATCACGCGGGGCTTCAAAAGGATCAGGTAATCGCGTGCGGTCGCCTCGGAGAAGGCATAAGCATCGTCAGAACCCGTATTTTTTTCCACCAGAGACATTTTAACTTCAAAAACCTCAAAACCACCGGTCCGAACGTCGCGTCCCCACTCGACGCGCCTCGGCACCAATCACGATCACACCTCCCGGAAACCATTGTTTTCCCCCGGGAAATGCCGTGTTTGAAAGCCGACTTTCATGTCAACCGGCGACGGGCGGAACACAATACCGCCCGCACATAGCACACTTTGGACCCGAGGGCGAAGCCTTAGAATGGCTTGCGTCGTAACGTCCTTGTTAGAGCAGGCCGTGTTCGGACTGCCCCAACCCCGCGCTCCGGGTTTTTATTCTCCGCACGTCTCCCAAAACCATTTCGGCTTTCGGGAGACGTCGTACGGGGCATTGCGCCCCCTTGCGCTTACTTGATGCGCGGCAGCTGTTCCCACTGGTGGAACGGAGGCGGCGAAGAAAGCTGCCATTCCAGAGTGGTTGCGCCTTCGCCCCACGGATTCGCACCGGCTTCACGCTTCTTCGCGAATGCCTCGAAGACATTGTAGAGGAAGATCAGCACGGCAAAGCCCGAAATATAGGAGCCGTATGACGAAACCATGTTCCAGCCCGCATATGCATCCGGGTAGTCGATGTAACGGCGCGGCATGCCGGCAAGGCCAAGGAAATGCTGCGGGAAGAACACCAGATTCACGCCGACGAACGTGACCCAGAAATGCAGCTTCGCGGTGAACTCGTCATACATGTAGCCGGTCATCTTCGGGAACCAGTAGTACCAGCCCGCGAAGATCGCGAACACGGCGCCGAGCGACAGAACGTAGTGGAAGTGCGCCACGACGTAATAGGTGTCATGCAGCGCGCGGTCCAGACCGGCATTGGCGAGCTGAACGCCCGTCACGCCACCGACCGTGAACAGGAAGATGAAGCCGATCGCCCACAGCATCGGTGCACGGAAGGTGATCGAGCCGCCCCACATCGTCGCGATCCACGAGAAGATCTTGATGCCCGTGGGAACCGCGATGACCATCGTTGCGAAGACGAAGTAGCGCTGCGTGTCGAGCGACAGGCCGACCGTGTACATGTGGTGCGCCCACACGACGAAGCCGACGACGCCGATTGCAACCATCGCATAGGCCATTCCGAGATAACCGAAGATCGGCTTGCGCGAGAAGGTCGAAACGATGTGGCTGACGATGCCGAAGCCCGGCAGGATCAGGATGTATACTTCCGGATGGCCGAAGAACCAGAACAGGTGCTGGTAGAGGATCGGATCGCCGCCGCCATCGGGTGCGAAGAACGACGTGCCGAAATTACGGTCGGTCAGCAGCATCGTGATGCCGCCAGCAAGAACCGGAAGCGACAGAAGCAGCAGGAACGCCGTCACGAGCACGGCCCAGGCAAAGAGCGGCATCTTGTGCAGCGTCATGCCGGGTGCGCGCATGTTCAGGATCGTCGTGATGAAGTTGATTGCGCCGAGGATCGACGACGCGCCGGAGATGTGGATTGCCAGAATAGCGAAATCCACAGCCGGTCCGGGCTGGCCCGAGGTCGAGAACGGCGGGTAGAGCGTCCAGCCGCCGCCGGGGCCCCAGCCGCCTGCCGGACCCGGCATGAACAGCGAGATCATCAGCAGGAGCAGCGCTGGCGGCAACAGCCAGAACGAGATGTTGTTCATGCGCGGGAACGCCATGTCCGGCGCGCCGATCATCAGCGGCACCATCCAGTTGGCGAAACCGCCGATCAGCGCGGGCATGACCATGAAGAAGATCATGACCAGCGCGTGCACGGAGGTGAACACGTTGAACATATGCTTGCCGGCATCGAGCGCCGCATCGCCCTCAACGCCATAGACCATCTGCGCCAGACCGTGGAAAATCTGGATGCCCGGCTCCTGAAGCTCTGCGCGCATCGCAATGGACAGCGCACCGCCGATGATGCCGGAGATGATTGCAAAAATCAGGTACAGAGTACCGATGTCTTTATGATTGGTCGAGTAAACCCAACGAACCCAGCCGTGCGGCTTGTGGTCGTCATGGGCACCCTGCTCGTGAGCTGCTGTGCCAGCCATGGAATTCGCTCCCGTTTTTCAACAGTCTTGCTACGGCATCGGCCCAAAATCGACTGCGATTTCCGGGGAACGCGATGCGCAGGTTTAATAGTCAGAGCGACCTTGTGCGCCTCGAAAGGCGCACGGCGCTCTCGCGGGATCAAAAACCCGCCGCAGCCACTTTATCGTTTGCGCCGTCTTCAACCACCGCCTGAAGCGCCTTGTTCGCGCCATTCAGGTCGGTCGCCGCAGCGGCGAGCCATGTCTGATACTGGTCTTTCGAGACAACGCGGACGGCGATCGGCATGAAGCCATGATCCTTGCCGCACAGCTCAGAACACTGACCGTAGTAAAGACCTTCCTTGGTCGCCTTGAACCAGGCTTCGTTGATACGGCCAGGAACGGCATCCATTTTCACGCCGAAGGCGGGAATGGTCCAGGAATGGATCACATCGGCGGCGGTCACAAGCAGGCGGACCGTTTCGCCAACAGGCACAACGACTTCGTTATCGACCGCCAGAAGACGCGGATAGCGCGCCCGATCTTCCTTGCCTGCCGCAGCGCGATCATCATCCTTCAAAAGAAGGGAATCGAAGCTGACCGGATTGTCGACCTGGTATTCATAGCCCCAGTACCACTGATAGCCGGTAGCCTTGACCGTCAGCGTCGGATCTTCCGGCGAATACTGCGCGGTCAGAAGCTGGAAAGAAGGCACCGCCAGGAAAAGCAGGATAATGACCGGACCAACGGTCCAGATCACTTCGATTGCCGTATTATGGCTGGTCTTGGACGGCTCAGGATTGACGCTGGCGCGAAACTTCAGAACGCACCAGATAATCAGAACCAGGACCAGCAATGTGATCGGAACGAGGAACCAGAGCGTATAACGCTCAAACCAATGAACCTGCTCGGCAATACCGGTTGCAGCGTCCTGAAATCTAAACTCCCACGGACGCGGCTGATCCGCCAAAGCGGCGCCACACGTCCACAGCACTGCAAGAGCGCCGCCGATGACGCCCCTTGTTGTGGCAACAATCTTATCCACCAGAACTCTCTCCCTTTTCGCCCTTTCAGGCTGGACGCCGGACGTATAGACGGCCGCATCCCCCGTCGGCGTTCAATCACACCTTAGCGCACACCGCAAGGAAGGCGAATATGTTCCTGTGCGGCATTTTTGCGCGCAGCCATGGCGACACCCTGGTTTTCCGGCATATTTCTTTTTGGAGGAAGAACCGGTGAAAACTTGGGAAAAACCTGTGAAACCCACAATGAAGCCATGATTTGAAATGAGGTTTCCACTAACGTGCCGCGTGACAATCGATGCAACAGACGGTATCACCGTTGCTATGATGGCCTGGATAGACAAGCGTTATCACGGCGCTTTTCATGGCCGATGCAGCGCGTTAACGTCCCGGTGATTCGATCTGGAGATTTCATGGTTTTCCGCATGCTTGCCCGCCGCACGAACATTCAGCGCCTCGCAGCTCTCGCCGCCGGCGCGAGCCTGGCCTTCGTAGCCGCCACATTGCCATCCTCAGCCCAGGAAACACCTGCGCAATTGCCAACCTCGCAGCAGGCTCCTGCCGCGCAGTCTCAGGCTGCGCCGGCCAATCCGCAGCAGAGCGGCAAACTGAAGTCGCAGCATGGCGCATGGTCCATCCTGTGCGATACACCTGCCGGTGCAAAAACCGAGCAGTGCGCGCTGATTCAGAACGTGGTCGCCGCCAAGCGCCCTGAACTGGGCCTTTCGGTCGTGGTCCTGAAGACAGCCGACAACAAGGCCCGTATCCTGCGCGTGCTGGCGCCGCTCGGCGTGCTGCTGCCGAACGGTCTTGGCCTCAATGTGGACGGCAAGGATATCGGCCGTGCCTATTTTGTGCGCTGCTTTGAAGATGGCTGCTACGCGGAAGTCATTCTTGAAGACGATCTCCTGAAGACGCTTCGTTCCGGCAAGGCCGCAACCTTCATCGTATTCCAGACGCCGGAAGAAGGCGTGGGTATTCCCGTCGACCTGAAGGGATTCGGCGAAGGCTTCGACGCTTTGCCATGATCAAGATTCCGGTGCTGACGGCGTAGCGTTTGGCATCGCCATTACCGGAATCGCAGCACCTCTTAATCTCACGGTTGTTCTCAACCGCTTTAAGGCTTACATCCTGCAGCAGACACATGCTGCAGGATTTATTTTTATGAAAAGTCTGATCGAAAGTTTCGACGTCAGCCGCGACGATATCGAGCGCCTTGTTGCTGAAAGCCTCAAGGGCAGCGACGATGGTGAGCTTTTCATGGAATATCGCGAGGCGGAAGCTCTCGTCTTCGATAATGGCCGCCTCAAGACCGGCTCCTTCAATCAGGACCGGGGCTTCGGCCTCCGCGCGATTGCGGGCGAAGCCATCGGCTATGCCCATGCGGGCGATCTGTCGCTGGCCGCACTGAAACGCGCTTCCGACGCCGTTTCCGCCACGCTGAAAGGCTATGGCGGCACTTACTCCGCCGCCCCGGCGGGCACCAACCGTCAGCTCTACATCGATGAAAATCCTATCGGCTCGCCGAGCTTCGACGCCAAGGTTCAGCTTCTCCAGACGATCGACGCCTATTTGCGTGCCAAAGACCCGAAGGTGCGGCAGGTATCGGTTTCGCTGGCCGGCTCCTGGCAGCATGTCGAGATCCTGCGTGCTGATGGCCATTTCGTGCGCGATATCCGCCCCATGGTGCGCCTCAGCGTCTCGGTGGTGGCGGGCGACGGAGACCGGCAGGAATCAGGTTCGCATACGGTCGGCGGACGCAAGGGATTCGGCGAATTCGTGACCGCCGAGAGTTGGCAGCACGCCGCCGATGAGGCACTGCGCCAGGCGCTCGTCAATCTGGAGGCCATTCCTGCCCCGGCAGGCACCTTCGACATCGTGCTGGCCAATGGCTGGCCGGGCGTAATGCTGCATGAAGCTGTCGGCCACGGGCTTGAGGGCGATTTCAACCGCAAGAAAACCTCTGCCTTTGCTGGCCTGCTCGGCCAGCAGGTCGCGGCCAGGGGCGTGACTGTGGTCGATGACGGCACAATAGCCGAACGCCGTGGCTCGCTCACCATCGATGATGAAGGCACGCCGACCAACCGCACCGTGCTGATCGATGACGGCAAGCTCGTCAACTATATGCAGGACCGGCAGAATGCCCGTCTCATGGGCATGGAGGCCACCGGCAACGGACGCCGCGAATCCTATGCTCATGCGCCGATGCCGCGCATGACCAACACCTATATGCTGTCCGGCGACAGGACGCCGGAAGAGATCATCGCCTCGATGAAGAAAGGCATTTATGCTGTTTCTTTCGGTGGCGGGCAGGTGGACATCACGTCCGGCAAGTTCGTGTTCGGCTGTACGGAAGCCTATATGATCGAAGACGGCAAGGTCAGCGCACCGATCAAGGGAGCGATGCTGATCGGCAACGGGCCAGACGCGATGCAGCGCATTTCGATGATCGGTAACGACATGAAACTCGATACCGGCAGCGGCAATTGCGGCAAGGGCGGCCAGTGGGTGCCGGTCGGCGTCGGCCAGCCGCATTTGCGCATGGATCAGGTGACTGTCGGCGGAACCGCTGTGTGAGCAGGGCTTGCAATCATCACGCCGGTCGGAGAAAGTAGGGCATCTGGAGGGGAGAATGCCTGAATCGCCTTACGACTGGTCCGGGAAGCAGACTGAAAAACGCGACCGGCAAAAACGCATGCTGGTCATCACCGCCATTGCAATGGGTACTCTCATCCTCATACTGGGTATGGTGGACGGCGTGCTGATCCTGCTGGACTGACAAGCGGGTTGGGGTTGAGAAAAGCGACGCGGGCCTGCACACGAACTCCGCACCCCTTCGGTTACAGGTCCGGCTTCTCCGAACGTTGATCATATGCGCCTGAGGCGGCGACAAGCGCATCGATATTCTCTGCGCAAAGGAAGGTCTTCATCGCTGTGAACTTCCTCTCATCCCAGCCGTAGATTTTCAATGAGAGAAGCATTTGGACAGTGGCGGACGGAAACCGCTGGCGGATGGGAACAGCCGGATTGCCCGCCACAATCGTGTAAGGGGATACGTCTTTCGTGACGATCGCGCCGGAGGCGATAACCGCTCCTTCCCCGATCGTAACGCCCGGCATGATCATGGCGCGCATTCCGATCCAGGCGCCATCGCCGATGGTCGTATCGCCCTTGCCGATATAGGCATCGGAAATGACTTCGGGAAACGGATAAAGGCTGAACCAATCCGTGCGATGCGTGTGATTACCGCCCATCAAAATGACAGCCTCGGCACCAACACACACATAGTCACCGATATGGAGCTGGTCGACCGGCCACTGGGATTCCCACGCTTTCAGACTGTATTCGTCGCCGTAAAGATAGCGAACAACGCTTTCTTCAAACGAACCCGACCAGGCATTGCTGTAATAGCTGTGCTTGCCACGAATATGTATGTTCGGGGTCTTTACCGTCTCGTGAAGAAGCTCCACAACGGACCAATGTTTGATCTGGGGGCTTGTAAACGACACAGCCGCCTATGCTCCCGGTTCTTCCTCCAGCAAGCCCGTCACAAAATCGAACAGGCCGGGGCGGCGGTCGCGACGCAAGCGCTCTGCAGTGATGATGCCCTTGATCCCCTCATAAGAGCGCTCAAGGTCCTCATTGATGACGATATAATCGTACTGCACCCATTTCTGGATTTCAAAGCGGGCATTCTGCAGACGCGTTTCTATCACGTCCGCCGTATCTTCCGCACGTCGATTGAGGCGCTGCTGCAATTCATGCATGGTCGGCGGCAGGATGAAGATCGAGACCACGTCGGCGGGCATCTGGGCCTGCAACTGGTCCGCGCCCTGCCAATCGATGTCGAAAAGCATGTCCTGACCATCAGCCAGCGCGATTTCCGCGGTTTCACGCAGCGTACCGTAGAAATTGCCGTGCACTTCCGCCCATTCGATCAGTTCGTCACTGTCGCGCAGACGTTCGAACTCGCGCGCGGTAATAAAGTGATAGTGTACGCCGTTGATCTCGCTGGGGCGGCGCGGGCGTGTCGTCACGCTGATCGACAGCGAAAGCTTCATGTCCGGGTCGTTGAGCAACTGTCGCGCGATGGTGGATTTCCCCGCGCCCGACGGTGACGAGATCACCACCATCAAGCCTCTGCGTGCAATGCCATTTTCAACCGAAGAGATGGCCATGATTGCTGTTACTCCAGATTCTGTACTTGTTCGCGAAACTGATCGACCACCGCCTTCAGCTCCAGTCCGATGGCCGTGATCGACGCTGCGTTCGATTTGGAACACAGTGTATTCGCCTCACGATTAAATTCCTGTGAAAGAAAATCGAGCTTGCGCCCGATCGGTCCGCCATCCGCCAGCAGCTTTCGCGCAGACGCAACATGGGTCTTCAGCCGGTCCAGCTCCTCCTGAATATCCGCCTTCGTAGCGAGGAAAGCCGCCTCTTGATAGAGCCGCATTTCGTCCAGTTCGCGCGCCGCGTCCAGCAGCAGCGCCACCTGTCCCGCCAGCCGGGCTTTGATCGCGTCCGTGCCGCGCGACGGATCGCTGCGCGCGCTGTTCGTCAAACGTTCAATCGTGTCGATATGGGTCGAAAGAATCGCGAAAAGCGCTTTGCCTTCCTGCTTTCGCGCCTCGGCGATCAACTTCAGCGCGCCCTCGAAGCCTCTGACAATCGCCGCCTCGAGCTCAGCCCTTTCGCCGTCGTCGTCCGACATCTGCGCCTGATCGATGATGCCGCGCAGAGACAAAATGCCGTCCACGCTCGCGGGCGCCAGACCGTGGCTGGCCTGCAAATCCGCGCCGAGCTTCAGAACTTCGGCCAGCATTGCCTGATTGATGCTGAAACCCGCCTGCGCTTCCCCACGCTCGACGGTGAGGCTCGCCTGAAAATTGCCGCGGGAGAAGTGACGCGCCAGCATGGAGCGCACGGAATGCTCCGCCCCTTCCAGCCCCTGCGGCAGACGCAGGCGCAGGTCCAGCCCCTTGCCGTTGACGGAGCGCACTTCCCAAACGATGCGCGCCTCACCGCCAGCCATCACGTGCTGCGCCGCGTGGCGCGCGAACCCGGTCATGCTTTGAAGCGCCATGCGCTTTCCCTTCACTGGAATCCGCGACTTGTCGTTTTCAGCCGCCGGCTCCTGGAGCCATTCCCGCATTATCTAAAACGCTGAAACTTTTCCAAGTCTTTGTTGCCTCGCATTCCCGAATGCTGCCGTTCTGCACTCAGCCGGAAATACTCTCAAATCAAGCCCGGAGCCTGTGCATGGCAGCAGGCTCCGGGCTAACTATCGTCAGAGCGGTTCCGAACCATCAGAACCGCTCCAACTCTTTGTTCCACATCCACGGGTATCACCCAGCCGGGACTTACTGTCCCGTATTCTGGTTGCCTGCAGCTCCGCCAGTCTTTTGCTGTTCGAGGTTCTTCTGCTGCTCCGTTGCGCGCCATTTGCGCACATTGTCGTTGTGGTCCTTCAATGTCGCGGAGAAGACGTGACCTCCCGTTCCATCGGCAACGAAGTAAAGATCGCCGGTATCGAGCGGATTGGCGACAGCCTCAAGTGCCGCCCTGCCCGGATTGGCAATCGGCGTTGGCGGGAGGCCATTGATCACATAGGTGTTGTAAGGCGTCGGCTTCTCGATGTCCGACTTGAAAATCGGACGGTTGGAGGGCTTGCCGGCCCCGCCGAACAGACCATAAATGATCGTCGGATCGGACTGAAGGCGCATGCCCTTGTTCAAACGGTTCACGAAAACCGAGGCCACATGCGGACGTTCCGATGCAATGCCCGTTTCCTTCTCCACGATGGAGGCAAGCGTCACGAATTCGTTCCTGTCCTTGACCGGCAGGTCGGAGCGACGCTTGGCCCAAAGATCATCGACAAGCTTCTTCTGCGAGGCGATCATGCGGTCGATGATTTCCGTGCGCGACGTGCCACGCGTGAAATTCAGCGTGTCGGTGAAGAGTGCCCCTTCAGGCGGCATTTCCTTCGGCATTTCCCCGACCAGTGTGTCGTTGGCCGAGATACGGTCGAATATCTGCTTGACTGTCAGCCCTTCTGGAATCGTCAGCGCATACATGATCGACTTGCCGCTGATGAGGATGTTCATCACATCGCGCATCGTTGCTCCGGCAGGAATCGCGTATTCGCCCGCCTTGAGATCATTTTCGTGCCCAAGCGTGCGCATGCCGTAACGAAAAATGCGCGCATCGCTGACGATATCGCGGTTTTCAAGACTGTTGGATACCTCGGAAATGCCCGCGCCGCGCTTCACGAGGAAGGTCGTTTCCTCCGTGAGGGGGCCTTCGGAATCGAACTGAAGCTTGCCAAAATAGAACAGGGCCGATGCGCCGAGCAGAACCAGCACCACCAGCGACAGCATGAAGTTCATGAAGACGACAATCTGGCTGCGCGCATGACGCGAACGCTTGCGCGGCGGCGGCGTTCCGGGCTCAGGCCGCAAGGCTTCCGAGGCGGATTTCGGCACAAACGGCTTCTGCTCCGCTGCCGTTTCGGGCGCGGCCTCTTCCGCTTGCTCTTCAGCAGGATTGGTTCCGGGTTGCGCCTTTGAATTCACTCCATCACCTCAGTCCTGTTATCCGCGCAGTCAATCGGCATTCAGAGCGCATTCCGATCCGACATATCCGATCGGCACTCCAATTGTTGTCTCTCCGCGCACCCTGTCCGAAAACGTTTCACACTTTTCGGGATGCGCTCCAAATACTTCCCGGTTTTTCCTGATCGAAAAGCCGAAACGTCATTCAGTTCGAGTTACACTATCCGCTATCAGCGATTCTAAATATCGCATCCGGTTATATTTTGACAAAAACGCGGAGAAATCCCCGCGTTTTTACATTTCACGAATTATTATTCTCAACTATCGGTCAGGAGTATCGGCGCAACACCAGCGAAGCGTTCGTACCCCCGAATCCAAACGAGTTCGACAAGGCCACGTCAATCTTGCGTTCACGCGCCTTGTGCGGCACCAGGTCGATCTTCGTCGTCACCGCCGGATTGTCGAGATTGAGCGTCGCGGGCGCGATATTGTCGCGAATGGCAAGCGTCGAGAAAATCGCTTCCGCAGCACCGGCAGCACCCAGCAGATGGCCGATGGACGACTTGGTTGACGACATGGAAATGTTCGGCGCCGCATCGCCCACCACCCGTTCGACAGCGCCAAGCTCGATCGTGTCGGCCATGGTCGAAGTGCCGTGTGCGTTGATGTAGTCGATCTGGTCCGGCGTGATGCCAGCGCGCTTGATTGCGGCTTCCATGCAGCGCTGCGCGCCTTCGCCGTTCTCGCTCGGAGCGGTGATGTGATAGGCGTCGCCCGAAAGGCCGTAGCCGATGACTTCAGCATAGATCTTTGCGCCGCGCGCCAGAGCGTGGTCCAGCGCTTCGAGAACCACGACGCCCGCACCCTCACCCATTACGAAGCCGTCGCGGTCTTCATCATAAGGGCGCGATGCAGCGGTGGGATCGTCATTGCGCTTGGTGGAAAGCGCCTTGCAGGCCGCAAAACCAGCCAGCGAAATGCGGCTCACCGGCGATTCCGTACCGCCGGCCACCATTACATCCGCATCGCCAAAAGCGATCAGGCGGGCTGCATCGCCAATGGCGTGCGCGCCGGTGGAGCAGGCGGTGACGACCGCATGGTTCGGCCCGCGCAACTTGTGCTTGATCGACACATGGCCGGAAGCCAGATTGATCAGACGACCGGGAATGAAGAATGGAGAAATACGGCGGGGTCCCTTGTCGCGCAGCGTGTAGCCCGCCTCGACAATACCTTCGATGCCGCCAATGCCCGAACCGATGAGAACACCGGTGCGAATCTGGTCTTCGTCGCTTTGGGGATGCCAGTCAGCGTCGTCCAGCGCCTGATCGGCTGCGCCGACCGCATAGACGATGAAAGGATCGACCTTGCGTTGTTCCTTGGGCTCCATATGGAGATCGGCATTAAACGTGCCGTTCGTGCCGTCGCCCACCGGCACGCGGCAGGCAATCTGGCAGGCCAGATCGTCAATCTCGAATTCCGTGATGCGGCGAGCCCCGCTTTCACCGGCTATAAGCCGCTTCCAAGTCTCTTCGACACCGCTTGCAAGCGGCGACACCAGACCGAGACCGGTGATAACGACACGCCTCATATTCACCCCTTAAGACCGTTACGAACATCGACCCGAAGCCGTGCTCGGCTTTTGAAGGGATGATGCTCCAATCGTTTTGACCGGAGCTTGCAAAATATGCGGCGCAGCTTAACGCCAGCGCTCCGGCAGATTCACAATCCGGCCGCAGGGCGACCGGTCAATGCATTCAAAAAAACGAACAGGGCCGGGATTCGAACAACCCCAGCCCCGAAAGCTCAGATTAGGCCGAAGCCTTGTCGATGAACTTCACAGCGTCGCCGACCGTGAGGATCGTCTCGGCAGCATCGTCAGGAATTTCAACGCCGAATTCTTCTTCGAACGCCATGACCAGCTCGACAGTGTCAAGGCTGTCTGCGCCGAGATCATCAATGAAGCTCGCGCCTTCGGTAACTTTGTCGGCATCTACGCCCAGATGTTCAACAACGATTTTCTTGACGCGCTCTGCGGTATCGCTCATGTCGGAACCTCGACCTGTGTGTTTGTTTGCTCTGCCTTGGTTAGCGGCATGCAGGATTGTAATCAAGTTATAAGATGCCTGCCAAGTTGCGAGCATAGCTGCCCGCACAGGCATCCTGTGGATATTCCTTTCGGAACAGGATTGCGGCACCCCTTGGGGAAATACCGCAACTCTCATCGGGCGCATTACCATGCTTCTTGAGCAAGGCAAAGCGCATTTCCTTTCCAGAACCCCGGTTTACAGCCTTTTATACCATAATCGGCGAGGTGAAGGACCCCTGACGGGGCTTAAATCATCGCCATGCCGCCATTAACATGCAGCGTCTGACCGGTCACATAGGCCGCCGCGTCGCTGGCCAGATAGACCACGGCGGCAGCAATATCGGTACCCACGCCCATGCGCCTCATGGGAATATTGCCCATGATCGCCTCTTTCTGCTTCTCGTTCAGCTTATCGGTCATGGCCGATTCGATGAAGCCCGGAGCAATGCAGTTCACGGTCACGTTGCGGCTTGCGATTTCCTGCGCCAGCGATTTCGAGAAACCGATAAGGCCCGCCTTGGAAGCGCAATAATTCGCCTGGCCCGGATTGCCGGTCACGCCGACAATGGAGGTGATGTTGATGATGCGGCCCTGGCGGCGGCGCATCATCGGATGGGTCAGTTCGCGCGTGAGGTTGAATACGGATGTCAGATTGACGTTGAGCACCGCATCCCAGTCCTCGTCGCTCATGCGCACGAAAAGGCCGTCACGGGTGATCCCGGCATTGTTGACCAGAATATCGACGCCGCCCATTTCCTCTTCGGCCTTCTGGCCAAGAGCCTTGACGGCTTCACGGTCTGACAGGTTGGCCGGGAAAATGAAGGTACGCTCGCCGAGTTCGGCTGCCAATTCCTGCAGCTTTTCCTCACGAGTGCCGTGCAGGCCGACGATAGCGCCCTGTGCGTGCAGGGCGCGGGCGATTGCTTCACCCAGACCGCCGGTCGCACCAGTCACCAGAGCCTTGCGGCCAGTCAGATCAAACATGTGATATCCCTCTTCAACCATTCAGAGCGGCGAGCGCCGCATCGATTTCTTCTGCCGCACCGACAGTGACGCCTGAGACATCCTTGGAAATGCGGCGTGCAAGGCCTGTCAGAACCTTGCCCGAACCCACTTCGTAAAGCGTGGTCACGCCATTGGCCGCGAACCATTCCACGGTTTCGCGCCAGCGCACCTGGCCTGTCACCTGCTCCACCAGAAGATCGGCGATCTCGCTGGCATCGGTGACCGGGGCAGCGCGCACATTGGCGATGAGCGGCACGACCGGATTGCGTTTCTCGACCGCCGCCAGCGCCTCGCGCATGGCCTCGGCGGCAGGCGCCATCAAGGTTGAATGGAAAGGAGCGGAAACCGGCAGCATGATGGCGCGCTTTGCGCCCTTTTCTGACGCAAGCGAAGCTGCCAGCTCCACAGCGGCCTTCGAACCGGAAACCACGAGCTGCCCACCGCCATTGTCGTTGGCGATCTGAACCGAACCCGACGCCCCGGCTTCCGTGCAGATGGCTTCGACGTCGCCATGCTCCAGGCCGATGATCGCAGCCATTGCGCCTTCGCCGACGGGCACGGCCTTCTGCATGGCATTACCGCGAATGCGCAGCAAACGCGCGGTGTCACTCAGCGAGAAGGTACCAGCGGCGCAAAGGGCCGAATATTCGCCGAGCGAATGGCCAGCGACATAGGAAACCTTGTCTTTGAGCGAAAAGCCCCGCGCTTCCATCACGCGCACGGTTGCAATAGAAACCGCCATCAGCGCGGGCTGCGCATTGGCGGTGAGCGTCAGCACGTCTTCCGGGCCTTCGAACATGGTAGCGGAAAGCTTTTCGCCAAGCGCTGCGTCCACTTCCTCGAAAACGGCGCGCGCTTCCGCAAACTGTTCGGCCAGGGTTTTGCCCATGCCTATTGCCTGGCTGCCCTGTCCGGGGAAGGTAAATGCTACCGCCATGAATGCCTCGTCTCTTTCTGAACAGAAATTGCACAATTTGGCGCGATGTGCCCCAGTGAAGGCCGTAAAGTCAAGTATTTGTCGGTTTTAGCGGGTTTTGCGGCTTGCAAACCGGGGGAAAAGCACGTATTAGCCGCGCGTTCATTGCTCGGCACCAGCTGGGGGCTGAACGGAGGGCCGGATCTTTGGTCCGTGAAGTCTAAAGCGCTTCTGCCTCCCGTGTCTCCGCTCTCGACCGTCTCAAGTTGCGCGTCCTTTCTTCTCCGGTTTTCCGGCAAAAGAGAAGTCGCAGAGGCTTAGCCGTTGGTGTCTGGCATGATGCAACAGAAGAAAGGCAAAGCCAATGGCTCTTTATGAACATGTGCTTCTTGCCCGCCAGGACATTTCCCAGCAGCAGGTCGACGCTCTCGTCGAACAGTTCAAGGGTGTGCTCGAAGCCAATGGCGGCAAGTTCGGCAAGGTTGAAAACTGGGGTCTTCGTCCCCTTACCTACCGTATCAAGAAGAATCGCAAGGCGTATTACACGCTCGTGAACATCGACGCTCCGGCTGCTGCCGTTGCCGAAATGGAACGCCAGATGCGCATCAACGAAGATGTTCTTCGTTTCATGACCGTCCGCGTTGAAGAACACGAAGAAGGCCAGTCGGCCATGCTGACGCGCCGCGATGACCGTCGCGATCGCGACGATGACCGCGGCCCGCGCCGTCCGCGCGAAGGCGGCTTCGACCGTGGTGGTGACCGCGGTGATCGTGGCCCGCGCCGTCCGCGTGACAACGAAGCTGGCGAAGGAGCATAATCATGGTTGATATCAATCAGATCCCGACCCGCCGTCCTTTCCATCGCCGTCGCAAGACGTGCCCGTTCTCCGGTGCCAACGCTCCGAAGATCGACTACAAGGACGTCAAGCTTCTGCAGCGTTACATTTCCGAACGCGGCAAGATCGTTCCTTCCCGTATCACGGCTGTCAGCCAGAAGAAGCAGCGCGAACTCGCCAAGGCGATCAAGCGCGCCCGTTTCCTCGGCCTGCTGCCTTACGTTGTGAAGTAAGAATACAATACCGGGAGGCGGCTCGCCGCCTTCCGTGCTTCCGGTGCGTTGGGCGCAGCGGAATTTTCCAAAATCCCGAGTTGGGGTGAATGCGGTCAGGGAACATATCTCCAGGGACCGGCACCTCTAACTGCATGAACCGGCAAGACCGGAGCAGGACAGCGAAACAATGAAATTCAATGGAACCATTCTCGGTATCGGCATATTGGCGGGGCTTGCCTCGGCTCTGATGTCGTCCGGCGTCGTCGCCCAGAGCGGCGTCATGGCCAGCATGGCGATGGCTCTCTATTTCCTGACGCCGCTGCCCATTTTCGCCGCCGCACTTGGCTGGGGTTCCACGGCTGGCATCATTGCCGCCGCAGCTGCCACCGTGGCAGTCGGCATTTTTGCCGTTCCGATGGCCGCCCTCCTCATGGCGCTGACAAGCTTCGTGCCTGCGGCGACGGGCGCTTATCTGTCAGGCCTCGCACGGCCTGCGGACGAACTTGGCGGACCGAAGAATGTGCTAGTCTGGTATCCGCTTTCGGATATCGTCTTCCGTCTTGCCCTGATGGTGTCCCTGAGCTTCATCATCATCGGCGGTATTCTCGGCTTTGGCCCGGATATGGCGCGCGAACTTGCGAATACGCTGATCGACCGCGTGGCGGAAGCCGATCCGCAATTCACGGCAAGCGATGATATTCGTGATGGCGTGACGTCGCTGCTGATGATTGCGCTTCCCGCCATCCAGCCTGCGACGTGTCTGGCCATTCTCGTCGGCAATCTCTATGTGGCGCTGCGACTGACCGCGATGTCAGGCCGTTTGCGCCGCCCGCGCGACGACTGGCCTGCAACGCTGCGTATGCCGCGCCCCGCGCTTCTCGTCTTTGCCGTCGCCCTCGCGGTGGCCTTCATGCCCGGCAGCGCCGGACTTGTGGCAACCGTGGTTGCCGGTGCGCTCGGCGCCGGCTTCATGATGGCGGGACTTGCCATCATGCATTTTCGTACACGTGGCAAGGTCTGGCGTCCGGTGGCGCTGTGGCTCGCCTATGTAGCGATCCTGCTTTTCGCATTCCTGCTTTTCATCTTCATGGTTCTCGGGCTTTTCGATACGTCGCGCGGCGCGCCTGTTTCGAAAATACCGGGCACCGACAAACAGTAAGCCCCTAATCAGAAACCCGAAAGGAAACTCCAATGGACGTCATTCTTCTGGAACGCATCGGCCGTCTCGGCCAGATGGGCGACACCGTCAAGGTCAAGGACGGCTATGCCCGTAACTTCCTGCTTCCGCAGGGCAAGGCTCTTCGTGCCAACGAAGCCAACAAGAAGAAGTTCGAAGGCCAGCGCGCGCAGCTCGAAGCCCATAACCTCGAGCGCAAGAACGAAGCCCAGGCTGTTGCCGACAAGCTGAACGGCGAAAGCTTCATCGTTGTGCGTTCGGCTGGTGAAACCGGTCAGCTCTACGGTTCGGTTTCGACCCGCGACATCTCCGACATCATCTCCGCTGGCGGCTTCACCCTGCACCGCAACCAGGTTGAACTGAACCATCCGATCAAGACGATCGGCCTGCACGAAGTTGAAATCTCGCTGCACCCGGAAGTTCATGTCACGGTCACCGTCAACGTTGCCCGTTCGACCGAAGAAGCCCAGCGCCAGGCCAAGGGTGAAGACCTGACCTCGATCGAAGCCATCTACGGCATCGAAGAGCAGCCGCTTTCGGACGAAGTCTTCGACGAAGACGAAGAAGGCGAAGAAAACGCATAATTTACGGCCTGTTTTTCAAGGCTCGCCCTCATGAATGAGTCGCCATTCCGGTAACGCATTCCCATGGTGGTAAACTTTATATGATCGTGCCCGGCGGCCTCCGCCGGGCATTTTCTCTTTTCAGATCGGGAAAAGTGCCTATTCTTCATATTAGTACAAGATTGGAGAGGGTACTGGACGGTAACATCCACGTTGCTTTGGCATAACTTCCGGACCGACGGGCAGAATGGAGAAATGCCTCAAGACCTGAAGACAGAGCGGCTTCCATAACCAGCTTTCGGAAAGCCGACTGC
Source organism: Ochrobactrum sp. CM-21-5 (assembly GCF_014253075.1). GTDB lineage: Bacteria > Pseudomonadota > Alphaproteobacteria > Rhizobiales > Rhizobiaceae > Brucella. Next base: position 872,758 of record NZ_JACLZJ010000001.1, on the reverse strand, counting down.
CATGCAACAGCATGGATGTGCATGCCTCCTTCAATCTCAGAGAGGAGATGGGGCAATGTATGGAATGCTGCGTACTGTTCTTACGCATATGATCAAAACCGGCGACCTGATGGTTACCGATGCTGACGGCTCACGTTTTCAATATGGCGACAAGACAGGCTCGCCAGTGCATGTCCACTTCAAGACCAGACATGCCGAGCGCGCAGTTGCGCGCGACCCTGAACTGAAGCTTGCGGAATGCTTCATGGACAGCGAGATCGATTTTCTCGATGGCGATATATACGGCTTGCTGCAGATCGTCTTCGAGAATACAGGCCCCACCGCCGCCCAGGAACCCTGGATGCGCGTCATGGGCAAGCTTCGCGTGTTTTTCCGTCGCTTCCAGCAAATGAACACCATTGCGCGTTCGTCGAACAACATCAAAAGCCATTACGATCTTTCGGGCGAGCTTTACGATCTCTTCCTCGATCCCGACAAACAGTATTCCTGCGCCTATTTCGACCCGCCGAATGCGACGCTTGCCGAGGCGCAGCTCGCCAAGAAGCGCCACATCGCCGCGAAACTGCTCGTCAGGGAAGGCGACAAGGTGCTGGATATCGGCTGCGGCTGGGGCGGCATGGGTCTTTACCTCGCGCGCCACCTCAAAGCCAATGTCATGGGCGTTACGCTTTCGGCGGAACAGCATGCCATCGCCAACCAGCGCGCCGCCGACGAAGAACTTTCCGACCGTGCGAAGTTCGAACTGAAAGACTATCGCAAAATCGACGACAAGTTCGACCGGCTCGTTTCAGTCGGCATGTTCGAGCATGTCGGGGTCGGTCATTTCGCGGAATATTTCCAGCACGCGGCACGGTTGATGAAGCCCGACGGCGTGTTCCTGCTGCATGCGATCGGACGCGCCGACGGCCCCGGCGCCACCAACCCGTTCATCCGCAAATACATCTTCCCCGGCGGCTATATCCCCGCCCTGTCGGAAGTGCTGCCGCATATCGAGAAAGCCGGACTTTACGTCACGGATGTCGAAATCCTGCGCCTGCATTATGCCGAAACGCTGAAAGCCTGGCGCGAGGCCTTCATGGCCAACCGCGACAAGGCAAAGGCACTTTATGACGAACGCTTCTGCCGCATGTGGGAATTCTATCTTGCGGCCTCGGAAAGCGCCTTCCGCTGGCAGAACATGATGGTTTTCCACATCCAGATTGCCCACCGTCAGGAAGCCGTGCCTTTGACGCGTAATTACATCGAAGCAGAGGAAAAGCGCCTGAAGCGTCTCGATAGTGCACCCAAAGGGGCCAATACGGAAACGCGGGCGGAAAAAAAGAGCATCAATGCCTGATATCTCGCGCCGCCCTTATGGAGAGTAAGGGCGGCGCGCCGCAACGAACTTTCCCGTCAAGACCCAGTTGAAAATGTCGATCCGTAAACTGTGGATCAGTGTGAATCATGGTATAGCTTGTCCCTTCCAGCAGGAATCATCTGAAGTCGCGTTGCGTTTGGCATCGCTTGAGGGCTAGCTGGAAACATCAGGGACAGGACCAGAGAATCATGGCGGAAGCGGCGGTACGCAAACTCGACAATGCGCGCGATCAGAAAGACGCGCTTTATCGTGAAGCACCCCATAATATCGAAGCGGAACAGGCGCTGCTCGGCGCCATTCTGATCAACAACGACGCCTTTTACCGCGTATCGGACTTCCTCAAGCCGACGCACTTCCAGGAACCCCTGCATAGACGCATCTACGAAATCACCACCGATCTCATCCGCGTCGGCAAGATGGCCAATCCGGTCACGATGAAGACCTTCCTGCCGACCGAAGGCAAGGTGGGGGATCTGACGATCTTCCAGTATGTGACGCGCCTTGCCACCGAAGCCGTGACGATCATCAATGCCGAGGATTATGGCCGTGCGATCTACGATCTGGCGACACGCCGCGCGCTGATCGGCATTGGCGAGGACATGGTCAATGTCGCCTATGATGCGCCGGTGGACATGGCGCCTCAAGACCAGATCGAGGACGCCGAACGCCGCTTGTTCGAACTGGCCGAAACCGGCCGCTATGATGGCGGTTTTCTGCCGTTCAAGGATGCGGTGACTACCGCCGTCGATATGGCCAATGCGGCATTCATGCGCGACGGACATCTTTCCGGCATTTCGACGGGCATCCACATGCTCGACGGAAAGATGGGCGGCTTGCAGCCTTCCGACTTGATTATCCTCGCCGGACGTCCGGGCATGGGCAAGACCTCGCTTGCCACCAATATCGCCTTCAACATCGCCAATGCCTACGAAGGTGAGCAGCAGGCCGACGGTTCCATGAAGGCCATCAATGGCGGTGTGGTCGGTTTCTTCTCGCTCGAAATGTCGGCGGAACAGCTCGCCACCCGTATCATTTCCGAGCAGACGGAAGTTTCATCCTCGAAAATCCGGCGCGGCGACATCACCGAGACCGACTTTGAAAAGCTCGTCGCCTGTTCGCAGGTCATGCAGAAAATCCCGCTTTATATCGACCAGACCGGCGGCATCTCCATCGCGCAGCTCGCAGCCCGCGCGCGTCGCCTCAAGCGCCAGCGCGGCCTCGACGTTCTGGTGATCGACTATGTGCAGCTGATGACCGGCTCGTCCAAGGCATCCGCGCAGAACCGCGTGCAGGAAATCACCGAAATCACCACAGGTCTCAAGGCGCTCGGCAAGGAACTCAACGTTCCCATCATCGCGCTGTCACAGCTTTCGCGTCAGGTCGAAAGCCGCGACGACAAGCGCCCGCAGCTTTCCGACCTTCGTGAATCGGGGTCCATCGAGCAGGACGCCGACGTGGTTTTGTTCGTGTTCCGCGAGGAATACTACGTCAAGAACCTTGAGCCGCGCGACGAATTCGATCCGAAATACGAGGAATGGCGGCAGCATTTCGAAAAAGTACGCGGTACGGCAGATGTCATCATCGCCAAGCAGCGTCACGGCCCGACGGGCACCGTCAAACTCGCCTTCCAGGCAGAATTTACGCGATTTGCGGATCTGGCCGAGGGTTCCTATCTTCCGGATCAGTATGAATAGAGGTTGCTATTTCTCGTCGCCGCAAGTCCGGATCAGTATGAATAATATTCTTTTGAAAAACGGGTGCGCCTGATGGCCAAGGCGCGCGTTCAATTCATTTGCCAGAATTGCGGCGCAGTGCATACGCGCTGGGCAGGCAAGTGTGATTCCTGCGGCGAGTGGAACACGCTTGTCGAGGAAGGCACGAATAGCGGCATCGGGTCCGGCCCCGGTGGGATGCTGTCCAAACGCAGAGGTCGCGCGGTGGCACTGACCTCGCTTTCAGGCGATATCGAGGATGCGCCGCGCATCATTTCCGGTATCAGCGAGCTTGACCGGGTGACAGGCGGCGGTTTCGTGCGCGGCTCGGCGCTTCTGATCGGCGGTGATCCGGGGATCGGAAAATCCACGCTTCTGACGCAGGCAGCGGCAGCGCTTTCCAATCGCGGCCATCGCATCGTCTATGTATCGGGTGAAGAAGCCGTTGCGCAGATACGCCTGCGCGCGCAGCGCCTGGGCGTTGCCTCATCGACGGTCGAACTTGCCGCCGAAACCAATGTCGAGGATATTCTCGCCACCGTTTCCGACGGCAAGCGCCCCGATCTGGTCATCATCGATTCGATCCAGACGCTGTGGACCGACATGGCGGATTCCGCGCCGGGGACGGTTACGCAGGTTCGCTCTTCCGCGCAGGCGATGATCCGCTACGCCAAGCAGACCGGCGCTGCCGTCGTTCTGGTCGGCCATGTCACCAAGGACGGCCAGATTGCCGGACCGCGCGTGGTCGAGCACATGGTCGATGGCGTTCTCTATTTCGAAGGCGAAGGCGGGCATCGCTATCGTATCCTGCGCACCGTAAAGAACCGTTTCGGCCCGACCGATGAAATCGGTGTGTTTGAAATGTCGGATGGCGGCCTGCGCGAGGTTTCCAATCCGTCCGAGCTGTTCCTCGGTGAACGCAACGAGAAAGCGCCGGGCGCTGCGGTCTTCGCGGGCATGGAAGGCACGCGACCGGTTCTGGTGGAAATCCAGGCGCTGGTGGCCCCCTCCTCGCTTGGCACGCCGCGCCGCGCAGTCGTCGGCTGGGATGGCGGACGGCTGGCCATGATCCTGGCCGTTCTCGAATCGCATTGCGGCGTCCGCTTCGGCCAGCACGATGTCTATCTCAACGTGGCGGGCGGGTACCGCATCAGCGAGCCCGCAGCCGACATAGCGGTGGCCGCGGCACTGGTTTCGTCCATTGCCGGTATTGCCCTTCCGCCGGATTGTGTTTATTTCGGCGAAATCAGCCTTTCCGGTGCTGTTCGAGCCGTAACGCATGCGGTACAGAGACTTAAGGAAGCCCAGAAGCTCGGTTTCGTGCAGGCAGAGGTTCCCAAGGGAAGCGGCGAACTGTGGAAAGATCGCAGTTTCAAGCTGATGGAAACCGCAGCACTCGCGGATCTGGTCGCGCGCATTGCCGCTTCGGGCGCCGGGAAGAAATAGAAATCTGCAACCAGCCGGATGCAGACCCTTGAAAATGAGGGAGCTGGAAACTGGAAGATTCTGTCAACCTTCCGGTGTTAAGCTCCAGCATCTTTGACTGCCCCGCGCGGACAGCATATGAGCCGGGCGCAATGAAAACTGAGGACAGGCCAGAATGCCGATCACCATGCTCGATGGAATTCTACTTGGGATAACACTGGTTTCGGCCATTCTGGCGATGGTGCGCGGCTTTTCCCGCGAAGTGCTTTCGCTGGTTTCCTGGGCAGCAGCCGCAGCTGCAGCCTATCTTTTCTATATGCCGGTGCTGCCCTTCCTTCAGCCCTATATCAATAATGAAACCATCGCCAAGATCGCAGCCGCGGGCGCTGTTTTCCTCGTGGTGCTGATCGTCGTGTCGCTCATCACCATGAAGATCGCAGATTTCATCATCGACAGCCGTATCGGTGCGCTCGACCGTACGCTCGGCTTCCTGTTCGGTGCGGCGCGCGGCGTGCTTCTCGTAGTTGTCGCGATGCTGTTCTTCAACTGGCTCGTGCCAACCAACCAGCCTGCCTGGGTGACCAATGCTAAGTCGAAGCCGATGCTCGATTCGTTCGGCCAGCAGCTCATCGAACTTCTGCCGGCCAACCCGGACACGTCGCTGATCGACAAGTTCAAGCCGAAGACGAACGCGCCCACCACCGGCGAACAAAATGAAACGCCGGTTCCGGACGATACGCCAGCACAGTAAGCTGCAACTGCCGCAACCAAGGCAAAGTCCGGTCCATTGGGCCGCAACATATCGGGCCGTCAGTTCGCTGGCGGCTCTTCTGTTGTCGGCAGGCAGGGCGAAACGCCAGTTTTCAAGAAAACAGCAATGAAACATTGCCATTTGGTCTGATCGGCCATACTTCAGGCTGAAAATAGCGCCAATATATGTTGCAACCGAGAGACCAATGGGCTTTGCGGCAAAGCGTTATATCGGCGCAGCTTCGAACTCTTTGCTTTTATCGAAAAGCCATCTTGTGATAGAGAGCATCTTTAGTTGCTCTGCAATCGAAAGGCCTTGCGGCAATGACCAGCCATTCTTCTGATAATACCCCCTTCATGCTGGACGATGACACGTTGCATGAAGAGTGCGGTGTATTCGGCATTCTCGGCCATGAGGACGCCGCCGCTTTGACTGCGCTGGGGCTGCACGCTCTTCAGCATCGCGGTCAGGAAGCAGCGGGTATCGTTTCCTATCACAATCGCCGCTTTCATTCCGAACGTCACATGGGTCTCGTCGGCGACCATTTCACCGATCCGGCAACGCTAAACCGCCTGCCCGGCGACCGCGCCATGGGCCATGTGCGCTATTCCACTACCGGCGAAACGATCCTGCGCAATGTGCAGCCGCTTTTCGCGGAGCTGGAAGTCGGCGGCATCGCCATTGCGCATAACGGCAATTTCACCAACGGCATCACGCTGCGCAGGCAGCTCATCGCGTCGGGCGCGATCTTTCAGGCCACCTCCGATTCGGAAGTCGTGCTGCACCTGATCGCACGTTCGCGCTTCACCTCGTCGTCGGACCGTTTCGTGGATGCGATCCGTCAGGTCGAGGGCGGCTATGCCATGCTGGCGCTGACCCGCACCAAGCTCATCGCCGCGCGAGACCCGATCGGCATCCGCCCGCTCGTCATGGGCGAACTCGACGGCAAGCCGATCTTCTGTTCGGAGACCTGCGCCCTCGACATTATCGGCGCAACCTATGTGCGCGACGTCGAGAATGGCGAAGTGATCGTTTGCGAAATCCAGAAAGACGGTTCTATCACCACGGAATCCATCAAGCCGGAAAACCCGCAGCCCGAACGGCTATGCCTGTTCGAATATGTCTATTTCGCCCGACCCGACTCGGTTGTCGGCGGACGCAGCATCTACGTCGCGCGCAAGAATATGGGTATCAATCTGGCTGCGGAAGCCGGTGTCGAAGCCGATGTCGTCGTGCCGGTGCCCGATGGCGGCACACCCGCCGCGCTCGGCTATGCGCAGGCCAGCGGTATTCCGTTCGAGTATGGCATCATCCGCAATCACTATGTGGGCCGCACCTTTATCGAGCCGACGCAGCAGATCCGCGCACTCGGCGTGAAATTGAAGCATTCGGCCAATCGCGCCATGATCGAAGGCAAGCGCGTCGTTCTCGTGGACGATTCCATCGTGCGCGGCACCACCTCGGTCAAGATCGTGCAGATGATCCGCGACGCGGGCGCCAAGGAAGTACATATCCGCGTGGCAAGCCCGATGATCTACCACCCGGACTTCTACGGCATCGACACCCCCCATGCCGACAAGCTGCTGGCCAACCAGCACGAAAATCTCGAATCCATGCGCCGCTACATCGGTGCAGATTCGCTGGCGTTTCTTTCCATCGACGGACTTTACAAGGCAGTGGGCGGAAAACTGCGTGATCCGAAGGCTCCTGCCTTCACCGATCACTATTTCACGGGCGAATATCCGACCCGCCTTCTCGATCAGGAAGGCGAAAGCAACGTTCATACGCTGTCGCTGCTCGCCAGCAATGGCTGATCGCCCATCCTTCACGCAGGCGGCCCCAAAGGCCGCCTCGTTTTTTAACAATCTCTCATGACTGAAATTGGGGACTGGAATGAGTATCGACCTTACGGGCCGTCTGGCTCTGGTAACGGGCGCATCGCGCGGTATCGGCTATTTTCTTTCGCTTGAACTGGCAAAGCGCGGCGCGCATGTGATCGCCGTCGCACGCACCGTTGGCGGCCTTGAAGAGCTGGATGACGACATTCGCAAGGTCGGCGGAAATGCAACGCTGGTGCCGCTCGATATAGCCGATATGGAAGCCATCGACCGTCTGGGCGGATCGATCCACGAGCGCTGGGGCAAGCTGGACATCATGGTGGCCAATGCGGGTGTGCTGGGCACCATAACACCTATCGGTCACATGGAAGCCAAAACCTTCGAAAAGGTCATGAACATCAACGTTACCAGCGTCTGGCGCCTCATTCGCTCCACAGACCCACTGCTGCGCGCGTCAGATGCCGGAAGGGCCATACTGCTCTCGTCGGGTGTTGCACACACCTGCCGCGCTTTCTGGGGGCCTTATGCCGCTTCCAAGGCCGCTGTCGAGGTGTTGGGCCGCAGCTGGGCCGAGGAAGCCAAGCAGACGAAGCTGCGCATCAACTCGGTCAATCCCGGCGCAACCCGCACCGCCATGCGCGCACAGGCCATGCCCGGCGAAGACCCCGAAACCCTACCCACGCCGCAATCGGTGGCCGAAAAGATCGTCAAGCTGGCCGATCCGGCGCTCGATGTTACGGGCAAGCTTTACGATGTCCGTCAGGATCGCTTCCTCGACTACCACTTGCCAAGCTGATTTATTTCTTCCGGCCTTGCCTATAAGCAGGGCCGGTTCTATTTATTGACGATCTTCCCGCGTAGTGCGCCGTGCGTGCTTTCCGAAAATCAATTATGATTCTCGGGCTGATGCTGTTGCCGTCTTACGGCTCATTTTTTCAGCGTCCCTTCTCCCCTTTCAGAACTCTTCATCATGCGCTGACTGGTTTGGCGCGCATTTCTCTATGCCATAGGAGGCCTTATGACTAAAAATCACCAGCGCTTTATTGTCGTCAGCGGTGGGCCCGGGTCGGGCAAAAGCACGCTGATCGACGCTTTGGAACGCAAAGGTTTCGCCCGCACGCAAGAAGCAGGGCGCGCCATCATACAGGATCAGGTCGCCATCAACGGTCCCGCCCTGCCCTGGGCCGACCGTGCGCTCTTTGCCGAGCTGATGCTCTCATGGGAAATGCGGTCGCACATGCTTGCGCAGCAGCTTGAAGGGCCTGTGTTTTTCGACCGCGGCGTACCAGACGTTATCGGCTACCTGACACTGTGCGGACTGCCGGCGCCCTCGCATATGGAGGCAGCAGCAAACCGGATTCGATATAACAGAACGGTATTTCTCGCCCCGCCATGGGCGGAGATTTTCGCGCAGGATGCCGAGCGCAAGCAGGATTTCGATGAAGCCGTACGAACCTTCGAGGCGATGGAAAAGACCTATCACCGGCTTGGATATGAAGTCGCGCTCCTGCCGAAGTCATCGGTCAAGGAGCGCGTCGATTTCATCGAAGATCAGCTGCCGTCAGTTTTTGTCTGAGGGCGTTTCGGCCTCTTGCGCCGCCTTGCGGTCAGCGGCTTCACGCCGGTTCCATGCGGCAAGGCTGAACGGCAGGAAGGCAAGATAGGCCAATGCCGTGAGGCTCAGTGTCTGCCAGGTGAAGCTCATCAGGAACGCCACATAGACAACCACGCAGAGAATCAGCGGCATGACGATGTCGCGACGCACGAGACTGCCGCCAGACTTGCCGCTATAGACCGGCAAGCGGCTTACCAGCAGGAAGGCAATCGCGACTGTGTAGGCGGCAACGCCGAAGGCCAGGCCCCGCGTAGGCGTTAGCCCAAGAAAGCCGAGATAGACCGGCAGCAGCACCAGCATGGCGCCAGCAGGCGCCGGCACGCCGATGAAATAATTGCTCTGCCATGCCGGGCGGTTCGGATCTTCCAGCATCACATTGAAACGGGCAAGGCGAAGACAGCAGGCAATGGCGTAAAGAAGTGCTGCTATCCAGCCGAAGGAGCGCGCCTGATCCAGCATGAAAGCATAAAGCACCAACGCCGGAGCCACGCCGAAATTGACGATATCGGCGAGCGAATCCATCTGCGCGCCGAATTTCGACGAGCCCTTGATCATGCGGGCAATGCGCCCGTCAATACCGTCGAGGAAAGCGGCCACGAGCACCATGGCGACGGCCAGCTCGAAGCGGTTTTCGAATGCCAAGCGAATGCCGGTCAGGCCGGCGCAGATGGCAAGAACCGTAATGACATTGGGAACGACGATGCGCAGCGGAATCTGCGAAAGCTTGGGGCCGCGCGATGCATCCACGCGGCCATTCGGCTCGAAAGGCGGAAAAGGTGTTTCCATCCGCTCAGCCGATCCGCACCACAGGCTCGCCGCGCTCGGTGCCATATTCGGCAAGCACGGTTTCACCGGCAACTGCAGTCTGGCCCACGGCGACACGAACCGTTGCACCGGCCGGCAGATAAACATCGACGCGGGATCCGAAACGGATCAGGCCGAAGCGTTCGCCGACCGACAGATCGTCGTCTTCGTTAGACCAGCAGACGATGCGGCGCGCAACAAGACCGGCAATCTGCACTACGCCGACCTTGCCATGCGGGCTTTCGACAAGCACGCTGTTACGCTCATTGTCGGTGCTGGCCTTGTCGAGTTCCGCGTTGAGGAACTTGCCCGGACGATGCGCCACCTTCGCGATCTTGCCGCGAACCGGCGAACGGTTGATATGCACAGAGAAGACGTTCATGAACACCGATACGCGCGTCAGCGGCTCGTCACCGAGGTCGAGTTCGGCGGGCGGCACAGCCGGACCGACGAAGGATACCTTGCCGTCGGCGGGGCTGATGACCAGATCGTCATCCATCGGTGTGACGCGTTCAGGATCGCGATAGAAATAGATGCACCAGACGGTCAGCACCATGCCGATCCAGAACAACGGATCCCACAGCCAGCCCAGAATGAGCGAAACCACGAAAAAGCCCGCTATAAACGGATAACCTTCCCGATGGATCGGCACGAAAGTGTTGCGGATAGTGTCAGTAAGGCTCATCGCTCTTCCTTTGAGTTTGGCCGTTATTTACCGCATCCTATCCGGAATCAAAATCTATTTCGCAAATTATTCACGACTGTTAGGGCACGTGATCATGCCCTAATATATTCAGACGGGATTATTCGGCCGCAGGTGCACCGCGCAAGACCACGCCCAGCTCGTCATTTTCGCGGAATTGACGCAGCCTTTCCTCGGCTTCGCTTGCCTCGCGCTGGCGATCCCACATGGAGGCGTAAAGCCCCTTGTGCTCGAGAAGCTGACGGTGCGTGCCGCGTTCGGCGATCAGTCCGTCTTTCAGCACGATGATCTCATCCGCTCCGATGACAGTGGACAGACGGTGCGCGATGACCAGCGTGGTGCGGCCTCGACTGACGATATCGAGCGCCGACTGGATTTCCTGTTCGGTCGCCGTATCCAGCGCCGAAGTCGCCTCGTCGAGAATGAGGATCGGCGGGGCTTTGAGGATCGTACGGGCAATCGCCACACGCTGCTTTTCGCCGCCCGACAGTTTCAGGCCGCGTTCGCCGACCATCGACTGGTAGCCTTCGGGCAAATGCTGGATAAAGCCGGAAATCTGGGCAAGCTCCGCCGCCTTTTCCACTTCTTCCTCGCTCGCATCGGTGCGGCCATAGCGGATATTGTAGGCGATGGTATCGTTGAACAGCACCGTATCCTGCGGGACCATGCCGATGACCTTGCGCAGGCTTTCCTGGCTGACATCGCGCACATCCTGCCCGTCAATGGTGACCGAGCCCGACTGAATGTCGTAGAAGCGGAAGAGCAGCCGCGAAATGGTGGACTTGCCCGCGCCTGACGGGCCGACGATGGCGACCGTCTTGCCTGCCGGAACCTCGAAGCTGATACCCTTCAGGATCGGACGATTGGGATCATAGGCGAACTGTACGTCCTCGAAGCGGATTGCGCCCTTGTCCACCTTGAGCGGCTGTGCGTCCGGCCTGTCGCTGACTTCCTGCTTCACATCGAGAAGATCGAACATCTGTTCGATATCGGTCAGCCCCTGACGGATTTCACGATAGATGAAGCCGATGAAATTAAGCGGAATGGAAAGCTGCATCAAAAGCGCGTTGATGAAGACGAAATCGCCGATGGACTGCGTGCCCTTCTGCACTTCGATAGCCGACATCACCATGACGATTGCCATGCCCACGCCAAAAATCACCGCCTGACCGAAGTTCAGCCAGCCAAGCGAGGTCCATGTCTGGGTTGCCGCCTTTTCATAACGCGCCATGGATGCATCGAAACGCTTGGCCTCCATCGCTTCATTACCGAAATATTTGACGGTCTCGAAGTTCAAAAGCGAGTCGATGGCCTTCGTGTTGGCGTCCGTGTCGGAATCATTCATCTCGCGGCGAATGTTGATGCGCCAGTCGCTCGCCCGGATGGTGAACCACGTATAGAGCCAGACTGTCGCCGCCACGACCGCAAGATAGGAAAAGCCATAGGCGAAGGCGAAGATCACCGCAGTCAGGGCGAATTCCAGAATGGTCGGCAGGGTGTTGAGAATGGTGAAGCGGACAATGGTTTCGATGCCCTTGGTGCCACGCTCTATAACCCGCGAAAGTCCGCCCGTGCGCCGTTCCAGATGGAAGCGCAGCGACAGCTGGTGCATGTGCACGAAAGTGCGGTAGGCGAGCTGGCGTACCGCATATTGACCGACACTGGCAAACAGTGCGTCGCGAAGCTGGTTCAGACCCGCCTGTATGATCTTGGCCGCATTATAGGCCAGCACAAGCATGACCGCACCGGCCAGAAACAGCGGAATATAGTCTGGCGCGTCCAGCTGTCCCGTCAGCGCATTCGTCACCCATTTGAAGAAATAGGGTACCAGGATCAGCACAATCTTGGCGATGACCAGATAGAACGTCGCCCAGACCACCCGCATGCGCAGGTCCGGCCTGTCGGAAGGCCACATATAGGGCCACAGATTGCGCAATGTTTTGAGCGTTTCGCCGGAATCAGCCGAAACCGTTTTGGAGGAACTCATGATGTCATTCTTTCAGATCAGGTACGACCGCAGCACTTACCTGCGAATGCGGCCAGATGCGCGCGGATAGCGTTGAGTTGCTGCCAGTTGACGCTGTAACGGGACGTCTGGCGATCGGGCCGGTAATCGATGAGACCGGCCTGCACCAGAACCTTGAGATGCTGCGATACCGTGGACTGGGCCAGATCGAGCCTGCCAACGATATCCTTGCAGCAGCAAGCGTCTTCGAGGATCAGCTGACGCAAAATGGCAATGCGAACAGAATGGCCAAGCGCGGCATAAATGCGCGCAGCTTCGTCATCATCCTTGCCCATCTCGCCGAGATCGGGCGCTCTTTCGGATTGGCTCTCTATCGAAATCTTCATCGTACATCGACGATATACGATAATGCTTCAATGTTCAAGATTTCACCGCATTTCTTTCCAGAAAATGCCGTGAAAAGAAAAACAAACAGTCGTGAACGGTCAGTTGGAGGGCTTCTCCATCCGGCGCCGTACCTCATCCTCCGCCAATGGCTCCTTGGGCATATTGAACACCTGCCCCGGCCAGATCAGGTCCGGATTGCGAATCTGGTCGCGATTGGCGAGATAGATCGTCGTGTAGCGCGTACCCTTGCCATAGGTCCGCTTGGAAATGGTCCAGAGATTATCACCGCGACGAATAATGACGGAGCCTTCGACCTTTTGCAGGGGAGCCGCGCCCGGCGCGCGGCTGCCATCAGCAGAGGTGTCCGCGCTTTGCCCGTTGGTGTCGGGCGCCACAGCAGAGATATTCTCGCCCTCTTCCCGGCGGAAGGGCACGCGAGCTGTTGCGATAATGCCGTTTGCGCTATCGAGCAAATCGGCACGGATGATGTAATCGCCGACCGCGAGCGGCTGCTTGCTCTGAACGAGAAAACGTCCATCCGGTGAAATGCTGCTGGCACCAAGCAGAATGTCATTGGCATGCACGATCACGCGGTTGCCGCCCCTGGCCTTGCCCGCAACGAAGACCGCCTGCCCTTCGATCTCGACAGCTTCAATGGCAATTGGCGCTTCCTGCTCCGGTTTTGCCTGCGGGGCTTTACCATCGGTCGGCGTTTGTGTTGCCCCACCTTCGCCTGCCTGCGGCGCGGGCGGCATATCCGGCTTTGTGATCAGACGGCTGGCTTGTCCCGGCTCTTCCACCAGAGCCAGAACCCGGCCATCTGTCGTCTCGGGAACCGAAACGATGGCCGTCTGTGCGGAGGTCGCAACTTGTTTGTCCGCACCAGTGGCGCGCAGCACGAGCTGATGGTCACCGGGCTTCAGCGGCTCATCGAGCACCACGGCGAAATCGCCATTGGAACCAGCTTTGGCCGTGCCCAGAACCCTGGAACCGGCGACAATTTCAATATCGGAATTCGGCAAAGCCTGACCGGCGATCACCACTGACCCGTCCGGCTCCACACGCAGAATGTCGAAGCTCGGCGTTGCGTGTTTCTGCCCGGACGCCGCACCAGTCTGCGGCTGTCCGGCCTGCGCGGGTTTGCCCGCGTCGGCTGGTGCTGGCTGCGGCTTGTCCGCCGTAACCGATGCGCCTGCCGCGGGCCTGGCTGCATCCGCCTGCGGCGCTTGCGGCGCAGCGGGACCGCCGGACACGGGCGCAGAGACGCCGGCTTCCGGCGTTTCGACCTTTGGCTCTACAGCAGTCCAGTAAAGCCCAAATCCGACGATAACGGCAACAAGCCCTATACCGAGCAATCCATACGTATTCTTTTGCATTTCGTTTCGAAATCCACGCCAGAGCTCATTATAACGGGTTTATAGCTTTTGGCTTCCCCCCACAAGAAATCTGCCCCTAAACCGCAAAAGGTACGAGCTTTTTCATTCAAGCGGCTACTGTTCTACACAGCTTGTCGGCTTTTCCTCTTCAGGATCATCCATCAGATTGTAAAGATCGGCGTTTTCGCCCTTGGTCCACCAGATATAGACGCCGCCAGCATATCTGGCGCCTGAGCCGGAAATGACATTGGACGCGACTACGGTTTCGTCCTCAAGCTCCAGCACGGCCAGCGAAACTCCACCGGCATTGTGATAGGTGACCGACACATCCGCGTCGCCGCACTTGTAGAGTGCGGAATTGGAGGTGACTTCCACATCATCGGGCAATTCGATCGTCAGTTCAGCCGCCGATGCGGTCGATGCGGCGAGAGACAGCCCAAAAAGCACAACCCATTTCTTCATGTCCGGTCCACTTCTCTAACAGGAGTTTACAACTTCCCAGATATAGTAGTCTTGCGCGATATCCAATTGGCCAGCTGCATTTTCTACCCTTCGGAATGCTTGACGCTAAGGCGGCAAACGATCACAAAGAACCATGTCCCAGATTCGATCCATTTGTGTTTATTGCGGCTCTTCAACGGGCCTGAACCCCATTTATCGTGAAGCTGGCGTGGCGCTTGGTCGCTCCATTGCCGAACACGGCGTGCGCCTTGTCTACGGCGGCGGTACGCGTGGCATCATGGGCGCGGTCGCGCAAGGCGTGATGGAGGCCGGAGGCGAAGTCACCGGCATCATCCCGACCTTCCTGCTCGACAAGGAAGCCAGCCTCGAAAAGGCCGAACAGCTGACCGAGCTGATTGTGGTTGACGACATGCACGAGCGCAAGCATCTGATGTTCGAGAAGTCGGATGCATTCGTCACGCTGCCCGGCGGCATCGGCACGGTGGAAGAAATCGTGGAAATGATGACCTGGGCACAGCTCGGCAAGCATCGAAAGCCGATGGTCTTCGCCAATATCAACAATTTCTGGCAGCCTATGCTGTCCCTGCTCGACCATATGCGCGCGGAAGGCTTCCTTCACACCGCGCATCAGGTTCAGCCGCTGGTAATCGACAAGGCGGAAGACATCGTCCCCGCCATCCTCGCCGCCAATGGCAGAGCGCATGAAGGCGACCAGGCGATTATCGAGAAGATGTGAGGTTGGCAGGTAAAAGGGCTACTTCTTTACCAACGTCACCACCGCTTCGACATGCGGAGACCAGAGGAACTGGTCGATCGGCGTGACGCGCGTGATGCGGTAGCCGCCCTTCACCAGAATGGAAAGGTCGCGGGCAAGCGTCACCGGATTGCACGAAATCGCGACAACCTTCTCGACCTTGGATTTGGCGAGCTCCAATGCCTGCTCCTCAGCACCGGCACGCGGCGGATCGAACACGACCGCGTTGTAAGGTGTCAGCTCGCGCGGCAGCAACGGACGGCGAAACAGGTCGCGCCGTTCGACCGAGACCGGCTTCAGGCCCTGCACATGCCGAATGCCGCGATCAAGCGCGGCAAGAGCCGGTGCATCGTTTTCAATCGCATGAACAGCGCTCTTTTCCGCAATGCGCAGCGCGAAAGTGCCGACGCCGCAGAAAAGATCGGCCACGCGCTTGGCTTTGCCCGTGTGAGCGAGCACCAGCGTAACCATCGCCTCTTCGGCGTCGGCGGTCGCCTGCAGGAAGCAGCCGGGCGGAACTGGAACCGGAACCTTGCCGAAATGGATCAGCGGCTTTTTCGGCTCAACGATGATTTCGCCCTCATGTGAGAGGCGTGCAAAACCCTTCTTGATGACCAGTGCCGTCAGGGCGCGGCGCTGCTCGTCGGTGAGCTTGCCGCAATCGCTCGCTGCAAGGTCGAGGCCGGATTCCGTCAGCGTGGCGGCCAGTTTGAACGGTTTGGAACCGGGCGCGAGCAGGGCACCCACATCCCGCAGATCGTCCAGCCGCGAGATGATCTCCGGCACCGTGACGGGGCATTCGACGATATCGATGATTTCATGGCTCAAATGCCGGTTGAAGCCGAGCAGCATGCCGCGCTCGGTCTTGCGGACGGCAAATACGGCACGGCGGCGCGAGCGCGGCGCGCAGGCCAGCAGCAGGTCCACCTCCACATCGAGGCCCCTGCCCTTGAGCGCCGAGACCACCAGTTCACGCTTCCACAGACGATAGGGCTCGTCCTGCCAATGTTGCAGGGCGCAGCCGCCGCAGGCTTCGAAATGCTCGCAAGCGGCGGCCTGCCGCTCGGGCGAAGACTCCAGCAGCGCCATCAGCGTCGCACGGTTTTTCTCGCGCGCCACATTGGCCCGTTCACCGGGCAGCGTGAAAGGCACATAAATCTGGCCGTCCGGGAGATTGGCGACGCCATCGCCGCCCGCACCTATCGAGCGGATTGTTGTTTGCACCATCTTTGGCGTCGTCATTTGTTCTTCTTTCCTGCCAGGAGATATTCGCGGTTGCCGTCACCGCCTTCGATGGGCGACGGACACAGACCCAAAGCGCACCAGCCAGGCTGCGTCTCAAGCCATGATTTCAGTTCTTCTGCAATGCGTTCGCCCTGCGCGGGATCACGCAGAATGCCGCCTTTGCCGATGGCCTCACGTCCGGCCTCGAATTGCGGCTTTACGAGAAGCGCGCAGATAGCACCTTTTTGCGCGAAGGCCAATGCCGGGGGCAGCGCGAGCTTCAGCGAGATGAAGCTGACATCCGACACCACGCAATCGACGTCACGCCCATCGAGATGGACAAACTCCAGCGCGCGGGCATTGACGCCTTCCCTGTTGGTCACGCGATTGTGGCTGCGCAGGCTTTCATGCAACTGGTCGTGACCGACGTCGATGGCGAGTACATGCTTTGCGCCGCGCTCCAGCAGCACCTGTGTGAAGCCGCCCGTTGACGCGCCAATATCGAGCGCCGTGCGGCCCTCAACGTCAAGATTGAAATGATCGAGCGCTGCAATAAGCTTCAGCGCGGCCCGCGATACATAAGCGCTCGCCGGGTCATCCACGGCAAGCGCGCAATCACGCGCCACCGTCTGCCCCGGTTTAGTGACAGCCTTGCCATCCACCTTGACCGTGCCGCGCTGGATCGCATCGCGGGCGCGGGAGCGCGTCGCAAACAGGCCGCGCTCCACCAGCAACTGGTCAAGGCGCGGGCTTTTATCGGCGGACTGGCCGTTCATGAAATCAGGCGCGGAACGGTGCCGCGATTTCCTCGCGTCCGAGAGCGGCAAAAACCGTATGCACAATACCGGCGCGATCCAGGCCGACGCCGGCATACATGGCGTCGGGCTTGCCGTGATCCTGATAGGTATCAGGCAAGGTCAGCGCGCGCACTTTCAGGCCGCGATCCAGAAGACCGTCAGAGCTGAGGAATTGCAGCACATGCGAAGCGAAGCCGCCGACTGCGCCCTCCTCGATGGTGACGAGCACTTCATGCTCGCGCGCCAGACGGCGGATCAGATCGTGATCGAGCGGCTTGGCGAAGCGGGCGTCCGCAACCGTGGTGGAAAGACCGGCAGCGCCCAATTCTTCCGCTGCGGCAAGACATTCCTGCAATCGGGTGCCGAACGACAGCAGCGCAACCTTTGTGCCTTCGCGCACGATGCGGCCCTTGCCGATTTCAAGCAGCGATCCGCGCTCCGGCAGATCGACGCCTACCCCGTCTCCGCGCGGATAGCGAAACGAGATCGGGCCTTCGTCATATTCGGCAGCAGTGCGCACCATATGGCGCAGCTCCGCCTCGTCGGAAGCGGCCATAACCACAAAGCCCGGCAGGGCTGCGAGAAAGCCCGTATCAAACGAACCAGCATGGGTCGGGCCATCGGCGCCCACCAGACCGGCGCGGTCGATGGGGAAGCGCACGGGCAGATTCTGGATCGACACATCATGCACGACCTGATCGTAACCGCGCTGCAAAAAGGTCGAGTAGATGGCGCAGAACGGCTTGAACCCCTCGCTGGCAAGGCCGGCGGCAAAGGTGACGGCGTGCTGCTCGGCAATGCCCACATCGAACGTACGCTTCGGGAACACTTCACCGAAAAGATCAAGCCCGGTGCCTGTGGGCATCGCGGCGGTGACGGCGACGATCTTGTCGTCGTGGCGTGCTTCCTCGATCAGGCTGGTGCCGAATATCTTGGTGTAACTCGGTGCATTCGCAGGCGGTTTGGCCTGCTTGCCGGTGATGACGTCGAACTTGTTGACGCCGTGGTATTTGTCGGCGGCAGCTTCGGCGGGTGCATAGCCCTTGCCCTTCTGCGTCACGACATGGATCAGCACCGGGCCTTTCTGCGTATCGCGAACATTTTTGAGCACTGGCAGAAGATGGTCGAGATTGTGCCCGTCGATAGGGCCGACATAATAAAAGCCCAGCTCTTCGAACAGCGTGCCGCCGGTGAAGAAAGCGCGGGCATATTCTTCCGACTTGCGAGCCTTGTCCTGAAGGAATTTCGGCAGTTTCTGCGCCACCTGCTTGGCGGCTTCGCGCACGCTGCGATAAGTGCGGCCAGAAACGAGGCGCGCCAGATAGGCGCTCATCGCGCCGGTTGGCGGCGCTATGGACATATCATTGTCGTTGAGGATCACGATCAGCCGCGCATCCAGCGCTCCGGCATTGTTCATCGCCTCATAGGCCATGCCCGCCGACATGGAACCATCGCCGATGACGGCGATCACATTGCGTTTTTCGCCGGAAAGGTCGCTGGCCACCGCCATGCCGAGACCGGCGGAAATGGACGTGGAAGAGTGCGCCGCGCCAAACGGGTCATATTCGCTTTCCGCGCGCTTGGTGAAGCCCGAAAGCCCCCCTTCCTGCCGAAGCGTGCGGATGCGGTCGCGGCGGCCGGTCAGAATCTTGTGCGGATAGGCCTGATGGCCGACATCCCAGATGATGCGGTCATGCGGCGTATCGAAGACGTGATGCAACGCAACCGTCAGTTCAACCACACCAAGCCCCGCGCCCAGATGCCCGCCGGTGGTCGATACGGCATCCACCAGTTCGGCGCGCAATTCCTGAGTCAGCTGCGGCAGGTCCGATTCCGGCAATGCGCGCAGGCGATCCGGGGTCGGCGCCTTGTCGAGCAGTGGAGTTGAGGGGCGGGACATCGCAATAGCCTATCTGTTTTATTGGGACTGAAACCAAATGCGGTATGAAAGGCCCTATAACAATCTGGGGGCCGAGATCAAGCCTAACGCATGCCTCGCAAAAGCGGGGACCGATTTTGCGGAAACGGCACACGGAAGCCAATGTGCTTTCGCTGGAATAGAAGTCTATTCCGGCAAAGGTATGAAATCGTTCTCGTCGCCGGGCACAATATCGAAGCGGCCCGTGCGCCATTCTTCCTTGGCCTGTTCTATACGCTCCCGTGATGATGAGACAAAGTTCCACCAGATATAGCGTTTCGAGCCAAGTGCTGCGCCGCCAAAAAGCATGATATGCGCGCCTTCAGGGCCAGCCTGCACCACAATATCGTCACCGGGGCGGAAGGCCAGAAGGCGGTCCGGCGGAAACACCTCGCCAGCAATGCCGACATTGCCACTCAGCGTATAGATCGCACGTTCTTCCGTGGTGGGCGGAATGTGAAAACGCCCGTTCGGATTGATGCGAATATCCGCGTAGAGCGTTTCGGCGTGCTGGACGACCGGCGACGACACGCCGTACATCGAACCGATGATCAGGCGACCGGAAAAATCGCGGTCCTCCATCAGGGGCAGATCAGGCGCATTGGTGTGAAAGAATTCCGGATTGATTTCCTCAAGCGGTTCGGGAAGCGCCAGCCAGGTCTGCACGCCGGAGATCGATAACGGACCATTGCGCTCCTCTTCCGGCGAACGCTCGGAATGCACGATACCGCGACCAGCCGTCATCAGGTTCACGTCGCCGGGCCTGATGACCATTTCCGTGCCGAGGCTGTCGCGATGACGGATGTGCCCATCAAAGAGATAGGTCACGGTCGAAAGACCGATATGCGGATGCGGGCGTACATCCAACGCCTCACCGTCGCGCAGTATCGCCGGTCCCATGCGGTCGAAGAAGATGAACGGCCCAACCAGACGGCGGCGCACGGTCGGCAGGGCGCGGCGCACTTCCAGCCCGCCAATATCGCTGGTGCGCGGAATGACCAAAGTTTCAATGGCATCCACGGTCGTCTTGTCACCAAGAATGGGATCGGGGCATGGAAAGAAACTCATCGGATACTCCGCCTTGGGGATACACCGCCTTCAAATGAAAGCGCACCGGCGGGCAACCCGCCGGTGCAACCCTTATGCGCTAATATGATGCCCGGTCAGCGGTTCTGCAACAGCTTGGACAATTCACTGGCATCGGGCACCTTGCCGCTTGCCGTGAGCTTGTCCACCAGTCCGGGCAAAACCTGCGAAAGCTGGTTGAGCAACTCCTGCTGGTCGATACCGGCATGCTGGGCGATTTCGCTGAGCGACTTCTGGCCGATGGCGTCGCCAAGCTGGCCCGGCTCGATAGGCGTATTGTTACCCTGTCCGACCCAGGAATCGACCTTGTCGCCGTGGCCGGCCTGCGTCAGCTGTTCCAGAAGACCGCCAAGGCCGCCGCTGAGCGGACCGGGCGCCGGCGCGGCTGATGCATTGCCCGCTGCGGCTCCGCCGAGAAGGCCACCGAGACCGCCAAGAACACTTCCCAGAAGACCACCTCCAGCCGACTGATCGGGCACGGGCTGCGTCTGCGTCTCGGCTGGCTCATCGCTGTGGCCCTTCAACATTTTTCCGACCAGCAATGCGCCGAGCGCAATCATGATCGGCTTGGCAAGGCTGCCGCCGGGGATCGGCGAGTTACCCGAGTTATCGTCAAAACTTCCCATGGCACGATACTCCCTGTTGTCCCATGCGTTCTGTGCATGTGATAAGTTAAAGTTAAATAGGTTTTCTGTTTTTACAAGCATTATACCTTGCCAAATCAAAGGTAGTGTGAAAATTTTCTAAGCGCGCGATGAAAAAGTTTATTTGCGCTTAGGGAGATATTAGATGTCTGTTATAAGCTGGATCATACTGGGCTTGATTGCTGGCTTCATCGGCAGCAAGATCGTCAATAAAAGCGGCCAGGGACTGTTCTTCGACATCGCGCTTGGCATTGTCGGAGCGATTGTCGGCGGCGTGCTTTCTTCATCTCTTTTCGGTCGCGGCGTCACGGGCGCCTTCGATCCGATCAGTCTGATCATCGCCATCATCGGTTCCATCATCGTCTTGTGGGCTTATCACAAGATCACCGGCAAGCGTTCCATCGGCTGAAAATCCACCCGCACGGCATTGGCTCCGGTTCACCCGGAGCCTTTTTTCTTTTCCGTGAACCAGCAAAGCCAGTACATTCAATGCATTTCATAGAGCCTTACATCGCCACCTATGGCGCGCTGGCACTTTTCTTCATCGTGTATTTCGAGTCCTTCGGCGCACCTCTGCCGGGCGAAAGCGCGCTCATCGCAAGCTCGCTGCTGGCGCTGCACGGGACGCTGAATATAGACAAGGTTTTGCTGGCGGTGTTCATCGGCGCGGTACTTGGCGACTGCACCGGCTATCTGATCGGGCGCTACGGCGGGCGCAGGCTGATCCTGCGCTATGGTCATCTGGTCAAGCTGACGCCGGCACGGCTGGACCATTTCGAAAAACTTTTCGACAGAAAGGGCATTTATGTCGTCGCGACGGCACGTTTCGTCGTGCTGCTGCGGCAGCTCAACGGCATCATTGCGGGCTCGATGAAAATGAACCCGATGCATTTTCTGGCTGCGAATATGGTGGGAGCTGCCGGATGGACGCTTGTCTGGGGCCTTGGCCCCTATATGTTAAGCGGCGTCATTGCGCCCTACGCCGCCCATCTCAAAGCATTGTTCTGAAACCGGATTATTCCGGGTCGAGCGGCTCGGTTCCGGCGGGCTGACCGTCGCGACCGATGCGGATTTTCTCGACCTTGTCTTCGGCGGACTTCAGCAGAGTATCGCAATGCTTCTTCAGCGCTTCACCCCGCTCGTAGATGCGAATGGACTCCTCCAGAGGCACGTCGCCCCGCTCCAGATCATCGACGATTTTTTCGAGCTGCTTCAGCGCTTCCTCGAAGCTCATGACAGCAACGTCATTGTTGGACGGTTCTTCGGTCACCATTGATTCATCCTTTCAACAGCCGCGTAATATGCGCAGACGCGGACTGCGACAAGCCCTCAAGATCATATCCACCCTCAAGCACACTCACCAAACGGTGATCGCAGAACCGTTCCGCCCGTTCCATAAGCTTGCCCGTCGCCCAATCGAAATCCGCCTCGTCGAGATTAAGCTCGGCGAGCGGGTCGCGGTGGTGAGCGTCGAAGCCAGCCGAAATAAGGATCAAATCTGGCCGGAAGTTGTCCAAAGCGGGCAATACACGACTAATAAATGCCTCGCGGAACTCACGGCTTCCGGTATTGGGGGAAAGCGGCGCGTTGACGATGTTGCCGACGCCGGTTTCATCTCTTGCTCCCGTGCCCGGATAAAGCGGAAACTGGTGCGTCGAGCAGAAAAGAACGCTCTCATCGCGCTCAAAAATATCCTGTGTGCCGTTTCCATGATGCACGTCCCAGTCCACGATCGCCACACGCTCGACACCGTGTTTTTGCTGCGCGTGACGCGCGGCAATGGCGATAGTGTTAAACAGGCAAAAGCCCATCGCCACGTTGCGTTCTGCATGATGGCCGGGTGGGCGGGCGGCGATGAACACATTGTGGGCATCACCTGAAAACACATCGTCCACTGCGGCGGTCGCAGCGCCGATGGCCGTCAGGGCCGCATCCCAGCTTTTCGGGCTTAGATAAGTATCGCCGTCAAACTTGACGATGGGCTGGGGCGCCTCCTCATCGTCCACAGGGTCCGGCAAACGGGCACGCACTGCTTGCAGATGCTCTTCCGGATGGGCGAGCAGGATGGCGGATTCATCAGCGCGGGGTGCTTCCACGCGGTCGAGCCGGTAGAAATCCGGCCCTTCCAGCTCGCTCATCAGTGCGCGGATGCGATCGGGCCGCTCGGGATGCCCCGGCGGCACGAGATGTTCGAGGTAGATCGGATGCCAGTAAAGCCGTGTCGTCATGCCGTCTCTATAGCACCTTCGCGCCTGAACCGTCAGATAATCTCGGTGCGGGCAATGCCGATACCGAAGCCCTCAAGCCCGACATAATGGCGCTCACGCGAGGCAAGCAGCACGATGGACGAAATGCCCAGATCCTTCAGGATCTGGGCGCCAAGTCCGATCTGGCGCCATTCTTCCTCGCGCGCGACAGCTTCCGCATGAGCCTCATGATCGGGCTGGATCGCATCGCGGCTGCGCGTGTCGTGGTGATCGGCGCGCACGCCGACCGAGCCTTCACGCAAATAGACCAGAACACCGCGACCTTCCTTGCCCATGCGCTCCATGATGGCATCGAGATTGCTGCCGCCTTTTCCGAACACATCGTTGAGCACATCTTCACGATGCAGGCGCACCGGCACGTTCTCCCCGTCGCGAATATCGCCAAAGACAACCGCCACGTGCTGCATCGGCTCCCATGGCAACTCATAGGTATAGGCATGGGCCGGACCGGCGCAGGTCTTGACCGGCGCATCGCCGACGCGTCTGACCAGCGTTTCCTTGCGCTGACGATAGGCAATGAGATCGGCAACCGTGACACGGTGCAGCTTGTGGGTTTCTGCAAAGGACTTTACGTCCGGACCGCGCATGACCGAGCCGTTATCATTGACCAGTTCACAGATCACGCCGATGGGCGGCAGATTGGCGAGCTTGCAAAGGTCGACCGCCGCTTCCGTATGGCCGGAACGCATCAGCACGCCGCCCTCGCGCGCCACCAGCGGGAAAATATGACCGGGGCGGACGAAATCCGCAGCACCTGCGTTCGGATTGGCAAGATTGCGCACCGTCAGCGTGCGGTCTTCCGCCGAGATACCGGTGGTGGTGCCGTGGCGATAATCGACGGTGACTGTAAAGGCTGTCGTATGCGCGGATTCGTTTTCGGCGACCATCGGGGCGAGGTTGAGGCGCTTTGCTTCCTCGCGCGTCATGGGCGTGCAGACGATGCCCGAAGTATGGCGTACGATGAAGGCCATTTTTTCCGGCGTACAATGGACGGCTGCGACGATCAGGTCGCCCTCGTTTTCGCGCCCGTCATCATCCATGACCACGACGATTTCGCCACGCTCGAAAGCACGCAGCGCATCGACAACCTGTTTCTGATTATAGCTCATCTATTCCTAGCCTCTTCCAGTCTGGCCACGGTGCCGCAAATAATGATCTGCGATTGCGCAAGCAACCATCGCCTCGCCAATCGGCACGGCACGGATGCCCACGCAAGGATCATGACGGCCCTTGGTCATCACATCGACTTCCTTGCCGTCCTTGTCGATGGAACGGCGTGGGGTCAGGATCGACGATGTGGGCTTGACCGCGAAGCGCGCCACGACCGGCGCGCCTGTCGCAATGCCGCCCAGCACCCCGCCCGCATGGTTCGACAGGAAGAAGGGTTTGCCGTCATTACCCATACGCATTTCATCGGCGTTTTCCTCGCCGGTGAGGCGCGCAGCTTCAAATCCGTTGCCGATTTCCACGCCCTTCACAGCATTGATCGACATAAGATAGCTGGCAATATCCTGATCCAGCTTGCCATAAATCGGAGCGCCGATGCCCGCCGGCACACCTTCCGCCACAATCTCGATGATCGCGCCAACGGACGAGCCGTTCTTGCGGATGCCGTCGAGATAGCCGGCAAAGAGTTCCACCGAACCGGCATCGGGCGTGAAAAACGGATTGTTGTCCACTTCATCCCAGTTCCAGCGGCTGCGGTCGATGTCATGGATTCCCATGCCCACCAGCGCGCCGCGCACTTCCAGCCCGGGAACCACCTTGCGCGCAATGGCGCCTGCGGCCACGCGCGCCGCCGTTTCGCGCGCGGAAGAGCGCCCGCCGCCGCGATAGTCGCGAATGCCGTATTTGATGTCATAGGCGTAATCGGCATGACCCGGACGATATTGCCGGGCGATGTCGCCATAATCCTTGGAGCGCTGGTCGGTGTTCTCGATCATCATCGAGATGGGCGTGCCGGTGGTGGTCATGGTCACGCCGTCATCACCGAGAAGCACGCCTGAGAGCACACGCACCTGATCGGGCTCGCGGCGCTGGGTGGTATATTTCGACTGGCCGGGCTTGCGCTTGTCGAGATAGGCCTGAATTTCGGCTTCAGTGAAGGTGATACCGGGCGGGCAGCCGTCCACGACGCATCCCAGCGCCAGACCGTGGCTTTCGCCCCAGGTGGTTACGCGGAACAGATGACCGAAACTATTATGAGACATGCGCGAAGCCTGATTACGAATAAGCCTTTTCAGGCAGGATACAAAGCTACTTTACCGGGCGGTTTTATTGAGCTTTTTGACGCCGGTCAAATCACGGTCAAACTGAATGTCAAATTTCCTCCGGATCACCCCCATGCCGCATTTTTTTTGACACATTCACCACGCTAGATTGTGGGTATGCGGCGCGATGCGCTGAAATACGTTTACGACAATCGTGTCGAATCGGTCAGGCGACACCCAACCCGAGGCACAACCAAAGGAGCGGAAGTCATGCATTATCTGGTCGGATTGATTCTCGTTATCGCATCGCTGTTTTCTACCGTGGCGATGGCGGACGATGCCGAGGGCAAAATCACCGCTATCAACAAAGACAGCGAAACCATCACCCTCGATGACGGGGAAACCTACAAACTGCCCGGAGAGTTTGACATTTCCGCGATCAACAAGGGCATGAAGGTGCTGATCATCTACGATATGGTCGACAATACGCGCTTCATCACGGATATTCAGGAAGCGCCGTAAGCAGCAACTCGCCTACGACATGTCTCCCAAAAGCAGAACCGTTTGGGAGACAAAAAGAACAGTCCGCGGCCAGCAGGAATATCGGATATCAATAGCCCTACACAAACCACAAATAAACAAAAGCGTTGAAACACATTTAAGCAAAATAGAACATTTTCCAGTTTATTTCGCTGTAAAACATTAATCCATTGGACTGCGTTATTTCATAAGAAATTCCGACCCATTTTCTGTCGACCCCACCCTTCAATAGATCAGTCATCAACACATTTGTGACGACAACATCTTTTCCCACATCATCATCAGACAATATTACCGAGCTGGTTGTATTCAGGTCAGGAGATTGCGCATTGTGATTTTTAAAGTTAAACTTTATCAGGTCTCCAGATTTCATTGTCGTGTAAGAAGGTACCCTGAACGAAACAATATTGGACAGCCGTCCATTTGGGAAATAATCCTCCCCAGGAACCTCCTCTACGAGAACCCTTTTTGCAAATGCTATAACCGGGACAACATATTTGGAAACGGACGATACCAGGTAATCTCCATTTGCCTTAGTTACATCGTACCATATTTCAACATTCTTCCCCCTCATCAAGATTGCATGCGCGCTGTCCATAAGCAATCCGAATTCACCTGAGATATTTGATGTAATATCAACCTTTTTGAAAGCAAAGTATCCGATTTCCGGCGACTGTATATAAACAGTAACAATATCCCCAATAGCAATTCCTTTGTAATTTGGAATTGGTACATACATGTTATTAAGAGGGACTATGTTTTTTATATCTATACGAGACTTAAAATCTCCACAATCTGGTTTATTTGTAAAAATGCTTTTAATATCAATGGGGTCTGTATAGCCATTAAATTTTTCTATTACTGAAACAGCCGAAGATACTGATAAGTTATTATTATATTCATATTCAGGATTACCATCTATTTGATATGCTATATTCAAGTTGCCACTGGCTGAGAACATCGACTTTAGCGCACCGATGTCGCTGACGAAAATCTGTATGTACTTTCCAATATCCTCTTCTTTAACGGAAATTGTATTCAACTCTCCTGCACCATAATCAACCGTCAGGCTGTCTCCGGCTGCCATCCCTTTATAAGGTGGGATCCTAATAATGATCCCTCTATCAAGATCGCTTAAAGAAACACGGGGAGGAAATATCACGGGCGGAGCCAGCTCAGCATTGGGCACCACATTCAAGTTGTTATTATGCAATTGAAAATCCTTTCACTACGAAAAATATCGATTTTAATTGATATTCAAGAAAACAAACTAAAGATAATATGTAATTATATTGTATTCGATAAATTTTATACTGTAAAAACCGGCAGTACCGACACTTTCGCAAAGCGTACCTACTGAACAGATTTCGGGGCCCCGCGCCCGGCAGAGCCATCGCAGGTTTGAACGATTTTTTAGCCGCACCCTTACAGCCCCTGCAGACGAAGTAGCGGCCCGCTTCAATGATCGTCGAACTTGAAATGGTCTTGATGCCGAGCGCATTGATATCCGCCAGCACTGTAGCCAATGCGCTGGCATTGCCGTGAGTATCTGCAATGACCGCAAAACGCCTGAAAGACAGGGACCTGCGTTGATATTTTCAGATTATTACATCGCTTTACGATTGATGCGTCATCGATATTGACACTTTAAATATATCCATTAATCTGGATATATGGAAAATGAAGATGCAATTGCGGCGCTGTCCGCCCTCGCCCAGAACACGCGGCTGGACAGTTTCAAGCTGCTCGTAAGGCACGAACCCGAAGGTCTTCCGGCGGGGGAACTGGCGCGTGTGCTGCAAGTGCCGCAAAACACCATGTCCACTCACCTTTCGATATTGTCCCGTGCCGGGCTGGTGAAAAGCGAGCGCCAGAGCCGCTCCATCATCTATCGCGCAGATCTGGATCAATTGCGAAAGCTCACGCTTTTTATGATCCAGGATTGCTGTGGCGGCAGCGCGGAACTATGCGCGCCCTTGATTGAAAGCCTGACGCCATGCTGCGAACCCGCTGCTGCGCAACAGTGATCTGGTTTAATCTATTTTACAAGACAACCTCGAAAAGCTGCACTCAATGTCTGCATTTGAACGTTATCTGACTGTCTGGGTCGCCCTGTGCATCGTGGCAGGTGTCGCGCTGGGGCATTTCTTTCCCGAAGTTTTTCATACAATCGGCGCTTTCGAGATTGCCAAGGTGAACATACCCATGGCTGGTCTGATCTGGCTCATGGTCATTCCCATGCTGCTGAAGATCGACTTCGCGGCGCTGCGGGAAGTCGGGCAGCACTGGCGCGGTATCGGCGTGACACTTTTCGTCAACTGGGCTGTCAAGCCCTTTTCTATGGCGTTGCTCGGCTGGCTGTTCGTCGGGTGGCTGTTCCGCCCATATCTCCCCGCCGGACAAATCGATTCCTACATCGCCGGTCTCATCATTCTCGCGGCGGCACCGTGCACGGCAATGGTTTTCGTCTGGGCGAGTCTCACAAAGGGCGAGCCGCATTTCACCTTGTCGCAGGTCGCACTGAACGATGCCATCATGGTGGTGGCCTTCGCGCCGATTGTCGGCCTGCTGCTCGGATTGTCCGCGATAACCGTTCCCTGGGATACACTGGCCCTTTCCGTCGTGCTTTACATCGTCGTACCGGTGATTGTCGGGCAACTTATCCGGCGCGGCCTGCTGGCCAGCGGCGGACAAGCTGCTCTCGATCGTCTTCTCAAGGCGGTTCAGCCGCTCTCGCTGGCAGCACTCCTGATAACGCTGGTCATGCTGTTCGGTTTTCAGGGCGAGCAGATCATCGCACAGCCGCTGATCATCGCTATGCTGGCCGTGCCTATCCTCATTCAGGTCTACTTCAATTCTGGCCTTGCCTATATGCTCAACCGCATCTCCGGCGAACGGCATTGCGTTGCGGGGCCATCCGCGCTCATCGGCGCCTCGAATTTCTTCGAACTTGCGGTGGCTGCAGCGATCAGCCTGTTCGGCTTCAGCTCCGGCGCAGCGCTCGCCACGGTCGTCGGCGTTCTCGTGGAAGTGCCGGTCATGCTTTCCGTCGTCTGGATCGTGAACCGGTCCAAAGACTGGTATGAGAGCGGCGACACACGAAAATCGACAGCAGAAACAGGAAGCGCCCAGTGACGATCACCATCTATCACAATCCGAAGTGTGGAACCTCGCGCAATACGCTTGCGATGATACGCGCCAGCGGTGAAGAGCCGACCGTCATCGAATATCTCAACGATTTTCCGTCGCGCGAGAGGCTGGTGGAACTGCTTGCGGCCATGGGCGTGCGCCCGCGTGATGTGTTACGGGAAAAGGGCACGCCCTTTGGCGAGCTGGGCTTGTCCAACCCCAAATGGACGGATGACGAACTGATCGATTTCATGATCGCACATCCGATCCTGCTTAATCGTCCGATTGTGGAAACGCCCGCCGGCACGCGGCTTTGCCGTCCGTCGGAAGCAGTGCTTGATCTGCTTGAAAAACCCGTCGCTTCCTTCACCAAGGAAGACGGCGAACAGGTTATCTACCGGAGAACTTCCCGCTAGAGCATTTCCAGCAAAAGTGTGCAGCAATTTTGCGTAGGAAAACACGACAAAAGAATAACTTAGAGCGGTTCCGGCAATTCCGTTTAAACTGGGACCGCTACAGGGTCTAAACCCGGTTCGTCAGGCGGCACGCCGCCCCGCCATCAAATCCATTCAAGCTTGCTGTTTGCGAATTTGAGAATCTTGTCCTGCGGGATGGAAAGATTGGCAGCGGCGTGGCCGTCCATATCGCCATAGAGATAGAACAGCGTGCGGATGCAGCCGCCATGCGTTACGCAGACCGTCGGCCACTCCACGGCTTCCACCCAGCGCCCGATGCGGCGCGAAAGCGTCATATAGCTTTCAGCAGTCTCGCCCGGCGGCACGAAATTCCATTTATCGCGGGCGCGCGCTTCCACAAGGTCCACACGCTCCTTGGCGATGTCTTCCATCATGAAACCCTGCCAGTCACCGAAGTTGACTTCCATCAATTGCGGATCTGTGCGGTAGTCATATGGGTCTAGCCCCATGCGCAAACGGATGCGCTCCATGGTTTCGCGCGTGCGGCGCAGCGGGCTCGCCACGAAATCGAATCCCGCGCCATCGCCAATCAGGGTTTTCAGAACATCGCCATTGCGGTCAGCCTGGGTGCGTCCGCGGAGGTTTATGTCGATATCGAGCTGCCCCTGAATGCGTTGCGAGACATTCCAGTCCGTCTCACCGTGACGCGAAAAGTAGATGATCTCCCGAGCCACAGCCTTACCTCTATCTGCGTCTGCTTTCATATGGATGATCTTCCCGGTTGGAGGAAGACAAAGAAAATCCCGAAAAACCGGCCAGCTTTTCGGGATTTTGCGTAAGTTGCCTCAGTCTTTCACAACTGAAATATCCGGGGCGTCCACGGCCTTCATGCCAATGACATGGTAGCCGCTGTCCGCGTGGTGCACCTCGCCGGTGACCGAGCGCGAGAGGTCGGACAGGAAATAGAGGCCGACATCGCCCACTTCATCGATGGTGACGGTACGGCGCAGCGGCGCATTGTACTCGTTCCACTTGAGAATATAGCGGAAATCGCCGATGCCCGACGCGGCAAGCGTCTTGATCGGGCCGGCCGAAATCGCATTGACGCGAATGTTCTGGGGCCCAAGATCAACCGCCAGATATTTCACGCTCGCCTCAAGGGCCGCCTTGGCAACGCCCATGACGTTGTAGTTCGGCATGACCTTTTCAGCGCCGTAATAGGTCAGCGTCAGGATCGAGCCGCCATCAGCCATCAGCTTTTCCGCACGGCGGGAAATCGCCGTCAGCGAGTAAACCGAGATGAGCATCGTGTTGGTGAAGTTGGCTTCCGACGTATCGACATAGCGGCCAGTCAGTTCGTCCTTGTCGGAGAAACCGATGGCGTGCACCACGAAGTCGAGCTTGCCCCACTTCTTCTCAAGCGTTTCGAAAACCGCATCAATGCTGTCCGAGTCGGCCACATCGCAGTGCCCGCAAACGAATGCGCCCAGTTCTTCGGCGAGCGGTTCGACGCGCTTCTTCAATGCTTCACCCTGATAGGTGAATGCAAGCTCTGCGCCAGCATCGCGAGCGGCCTTGGCAATGCCCCATGCAATGGAGCGGTTGTTGGCTACGCCCAGAATCAATCCACGCTTGCCCTGCAACAAACCAGACTTTGCGGTCATTAAGGGTCCTCATTGAAAAACAATTAACTAGTTGCCCTATCGCACAGGCTTGCATTCCCTTCAAGCAATTGAAGTTAAAAAGCCGGGCATTGTCACTTTACTGCCGCAAAGCGACAACACCCTTGTAGAATCCGTTTCGACCCGTTTGCAACTGCTCAACGCTCGAGCGTTTTTTTGACACGCACCTTACCTGATCGAAGCAGGATCAGAAATCAGCCCAGTAGATTGATTTCCCCGCGCAAACATTTCACGCTTTTCGGGATGCCCGCTCAATCGCCCCTGTCGGCTCTGCGCTTTTGCAGGAACTCTTCCAGTTCCGTGTCGCCGCCTTCGGGCAGCATGATACGGATATGCGCGTAGAGGTCACCGCGCCCGCCGGCTTTCAGTGGCAGACCCTTCTCTTTGAGGCGCAGAACGCGGTCGGAGCTGGACCAGGCCGGAACCCGCATGGCAATGCGTCCGTCCAGCGTTTCGACCTCGTGCTTACCGCCCAGCACTGCATCGGCAAGGTCCACATTCAGATCCACATGCACATCGCGCCCTTCGAGGCGGAAACGCGGATGCGGCTTGAAGCGGATGGTGACCAGCGCATCGCCGGGCGTGCCACCCAGCATCGGCTCGCCCTGCCCTTTGAGGCGGATCGTCTGTCCATCCTCGATATACTGCGGCAGCTTGATCTTGAGATGCTTGCCGTTGGGGAAGATCGCCTCGACCTTTTCCGCGCCAACCGCCTGCGACAGCGTGATGTCGATGGATGCGGCCAGGTCTTCGCCCTTGGCTTGCCCGCGCTGGCGCGCACCGCCGCGCCCTCCGCCGAATGCACCGCCGAAAAGATCGTTCAGTATGTCTTCCGCACCGCCAAAACCGCCGCCATGCTGAAAACCGCCGGGGCCGCCACGAAATTCAAAATGGCTGTTGCCGCCGCCTGCTTGGCGGAAACCGGCAAACGGATCGCCGCCGCCATGCCCGCCCGCAAAACCCTGGAACAAGGGCTTGCCTTCGGCATCGATTTCGCCACGGTCGAACTGTCCGCGACGGTCTTTGTCGCCGATGATTTCGTAGGCCTGGTTCAGCTCGGCAAAGCGCTCCTGTGCCTTGGCATCGTCCTTGTTCTGGTCCGGATGATGCTTCTTGGCCAGCTTGCGGAAAGCCGATTTTATTTCTTCAGGCTTCGCCGTTTTGGCGACGCCCAACACGCTATAGGGATCGCGCATATAGTCCTCATTCAGGAAAAATGACTGTGGTGCCTGTACTTAGGCTGTTGCGCCTAATATGCGCATGGCGGGCGAAAAGTTCCAGAGTTTCAATCTGGTTCTTTTCAGATTGGTGCGAATGAAGTGAGCGTCCACTGCCCGCCGCGTTCCATGCACGTTTCACCGCGGTAGATGGAAACGCCGTCAAAAGCTTCGCGCGAGGTTTCAAACTCGCGACACAGCCTGTCGTTCTTGCTGCTTTCGGCAATCGTCGTAATCGTGCCCTGGCTGCCCGTATCCGGATTGGCCCACGGCACAGGCTTCTTGCCCCATTGCGTGAAATTGAGCGCTGAAACCACGCTCTTGATCGTGGATTGGTCGGAAAGCTTGCCCGTATCGGTTTCGACCTGTTGCACGGACTTCACCGAACCGGTGATCGTGGACGAATCGGGCACGGCCTTCTCAATGCTGAAACCGCCCATTGCGCAACCGCCGAGCACAAGCATGCATGCTCCGACAACCGCGCCACGCGCAATAACGACATGGCGGCTTGATGGCCAAAAGTCTCTCTCGCGGCGGGCAGGTCCAGCAGCCAACGTTATTCCCTTGTTCATACACGCTATGGATGCATGGATTATGGCAATCGTGAGTTAATAAGCAGTGAGCGGAGAAGGTAAACAAAACGATACGTCAGCACAACGCCCACAAAATTGTTTTCCCACACTGTAAAGGTTTCAGGGCGAGGCATGGACAAAGCGCGTATTATCGAAGAAGCTCCGGCTCAATCTGAAATGAGACGGCTGGAAAAATCCGTCCTCCCGTTCACCCACCTGACACGTTGTTGAAATCACTGAAAATGAGCAATTCAAGCGAAGACTTCACTCAAAGCGCAAAACCGTTCGAGCTTTTTGCGCAATGGCTTGCCGATGCCGGCAAGAGCGAGCCCAATGATCCCAATGCCGTGGCGCTGGCAACCGTCGATCCCGACGGCCTGCCCAATGTGCGCATGGTACTTCTCAAGGATTTCGACGAGCACGGGTTTGTCTTCTACACCAATTATGAAAGCAAGAAGGGACAGGAAATCCTGTCTGCCGAAAAGGCCGCTATGTGCTTTCACTGGAAGTCGCTGCGCCGCCAGGTGCGCGTGCGCGGTCCCGTCGAGAAGGTCAGCGACGCCGAAGCCGAAGCCTATTATGCCTCGCGCCCGCGCGGCAGCCGCATCGGCGCATGGGCCTCCAAGCAATCGCGTCCGCTGGAAAGCCGCTTTGCGCTGGAAAAGGCCGTGGCCGAATATACCGCGAAATATGCCATCGGCGATATTCCGCGCCCGCCCTACTGGTCGGGTTTCCGTATTCGTCCGGTGTCGATAGAATTCTGGCATGACCGCCCCTTCCGCCTGCATGACCGCGTGCTTTTCACGCGGCCTACGCCGGACGGCGACTGGAGCCGGGACCGCCTTTATCCATAAGAACCTGAAGGCCACCGGAAACGATGGCCTTTTGCTTATACCAGCGGCTTGATCGCCATCCAGAGACTGCCGAAAACCAGCCCCAGAAATACCAGCCAGCCAACGACATTGTTGGATTGGAACAGGCGCAGGCACTGGTCCGGATTGTCGATATCGAGCACGATGATCTGGCGGTAAAGATGCGCCCCGGCGGCAAGCAGCCCTGCAAGTGCCGGCATCGGTACCTGCGCCACCGCGAACGCCGCCGCGAAAAAGCCGATGGCCCCGCCATAGAGCACTATCAGCGCGGTCTTGGTGTGCTTGCCGAACAGGCGCGCCGTGGAGCGCACGCCGACCAATGCATCGTCTTCCTTGTCCTGATGCGCATAGATCGTGTCATAGCCGATCGTCCAGAGTATCGAGCCGATATAGAGCAGCACCGGCGGCAGGCTCAGCGAACCTTCCACCGCGGCCCAGCCCATCAGTGCACCCCATGAGAAGGCGAGCCCCAGCACGAATTGCGGCCAGTCGGTAAACCGCTTCATGAAAGGATAGGCCGCGACGACCAGCAGCGAGGCGATGCCCAGAGCAATCGAAAACCAGTTGAACTGCAGCACCACCACAAGGCCGACCAGTGCCTGCAGGACGAGGAAAACCTTCGCCTGCCTGGGCGTCACCTGCCCCGAAGGCAGTGGGCGCGAGCGGGTGCGATCCACCTTGTCGTCGATATCCTGATCGACAAGATCATTATAGGTGCAGCCAGCGCCGCGCATGGCGATAGCCCCGACCAGAAACAGAAGGAGGTGCCACAAGGACGGCATGACAGACCATGCGCCGTCGCCTGCCTTGGCCCCGGCGCCCGCCACCAGCGCCGCCGACCACCAGCACGGCCATAGCAGAAGCTGCCAGCCGATGGGACGGTCCCAGCGCGCCAGTTGCGCATAGGGCCAGAGCCATGGCGGCAAAATGCGATAGGCCCAATGGCCGGACGGCGCATCCTTCACCCGTCCGCGCGCATCGCGCGACTGGATGCCGGACCCGCGCGCGTCGCGCGACTGGTTGCCCGGATTGACCTGTGGTTGCTGCATGATCGCCTGCTTCCCTGAAATTCCTGTTCAGGACCATCCGCACCGCGCTTTTTATGGAAAAATCGCTTGTGTGCCCTTGCCCCTGAGGGCGCGGGGCAATAGAGACCCGATATCCATAGACGTTTACTTATCTCACGCGCAGGGAGCAAGGCATGAAAGTTCTGTTGATCGGTTCCGGCGGTCGCGAGCATGCTCTGGCATGGAAGTTCGCAGCCTCTCCCCTGCTTGCCAAACTCTACTGCGCGCCGGGCAATCCGGGCATTGCGGAAGCAGCCGAGCTTGTGCGCCTCGATGTCAACGACCACCGGGCCGTCATCGCTTTTTGCAACGAAAAGGCGATAGACCTTGTGGTTGTCGGCCCGGAAGCCCCGCTTGTCGCCGGTCTTACTGACGATCTACGCGCCCAAAATATCCGCGTCTTCGGCCCCACGAAAGCCGCAGCCCAGCTTGAAGGCTCCAAGGGCTTCACCAAAGACCTCTGCGCCCGTTTCGATATCCCGACCGGTGCCTATGGCCGCTTCAACAATGCACCCAAGGCGAAAGCCTATATCCGCCAGCAGGGCGCACCGATTGTCGTCAAGGCCGACGGTCTGGCCGCCGGCAAGGGCGTGGTCGTTGCCATGACGCTCAATGAAGCGCTTGATGCGGTGGACGCCTGCTTTGAAGGCGCGTTCGGTTCGGCTGGCGCGGAAGTGGTGGTGGAAGAATTTCTCGATGGCGAGGAAGCAAGCTTCTTCTGCATCTGCGATGGCAAAACGGCGCTGCCGCTCGGTTCCGCGCAGGATCACAAGCGCGTCGGCGATGGGGATACCGGCCCCAACACGGGCGGCATGGGGGCCTATGCCCCTGCCCCAGTCATGACGGCGGAAATGGTCGAACGTACCATGCGCGAGCTGATCGAACCCACGATGCGCGGCATGGCCGAAATCGGTGCTCCCTTCTCCGGCATCCTGTTCCTCGGCCTGATGATCGGCAAGGACGGTCCAAAACTCATCGAATACAACACCCGTTTTGGCGACCCGGAATGCCAGGTGCTGATGATGCGTATGGAAAGCGACCTGCTCGAAATCATCAATGCCGCCGTCGATGGCAGGCTCGACGAAATTTCCATCGACTGGAAAGACCAGCCCGCGCTGACGGTGGTGATGGCTGCGGAAGGCTACCCGTCCAATGTGAAGAAGGGCAGCATCATTCGTGGCATCGACAAGCTTGAAGGCATCGATGGCGTAAAGATCTTCCATGCGGGTACGGCGCAAAAGGACGGGGAGCTTGTCGCCAATGGCGGGCGGGTACTCAATGTCACGGCCATCGCCAGGACCGTCGCCGAAGCACAGGCCAAGGCCTATGACGCCGTGAAAAAGATCGACTGGCCGGAAGGTTTCTATCGGTCAGATATCGGCTGGAGAGCGGTCGAGCGCGAGGAATCCGGTTCCTGACCTTCCGACGTGTGGACGCGATTGCGTCCCGCCTTCTTGGCATCGTAAAGCGCGCAATCGGCGCGGCGCATGGTTTCATAAAGGCTTTCACCGGCGATTTTCTCGGCCACGCCGAAACTGGCCGTCGGTCTCCAGTCTGAATCGCCGACCACAAAACCGAGTGTCCCCATGGCAGTGCGCAAGGTCTGCGCCAGATGATGCGCGTCGTGCATATCCGCACCGGGCAGGAAAGCCACGAACTCCTCGCCACCCATGCGTGCAGCGATCGTCGATTTGGGCAGATGCGCTTTGAGCAATCCACCGAAGGCCGCGATCACGCGGTCGCCGCCATCATGGCCATAGGTATCGTTGACACGCTTGAAATAATCCAGATCGCTCATGATCACGGCGAAGGGTATGGAAGGCACGTTGCGCGCAAGAATGCGCGCAACGTGGCGGTCAAAACCGCGTCGGTTATAAATCTGTGACAAAGCGTCGATCTCGGACTGTTCGCTGGCGTCGCCCACCAGACGCGACAATGTGCGCAGCAGCAAAAGCAGCCCCGTGGCTACGTGAATGAAAACGCCTGTGGAAAGCGAGAAGAGCAAATGCTCGCCATCGCTGTGGTCTTGCGGACGCACATCCGCACCGGGCCAGACGATCAGGAATGTTTTCGAGAAGAAATGGACAAAACTGAGCACCGCCAGCACCATCAGCAGCTTGTCCACCAGGCGCGGCATACCGGAACGGTAGATCACGCGGATGGCCAGAAGCTCTACCAGGCAAAGCGGCAACTGATAGAGAAAACGATGCAGGAACGACGCCCTCGGCAGTTCAAAGATCAGCGCGTTGCAGAGGATCGCCCCCGCGAAAAGTACGCCGAGCAAGGGCCAGTTCGGCGGTTGCTTATAGGTCTTGTGCAGACCGATCACCATTGATGTGAGGGCCATCATGATGGCAGCGAAAGACGCCAGAACAATGAGACGCGGATAGGCGGCGACGGGTATCCAGAACCCCAGAAGCGGCATGGTCGCGGAGCTGGCGAAGGCAAGCGTGAACCAGCGCGGTGCCTGATGGCTTGGCTCCTGAAGAGACACGAAAGCGAAAGTCAGCACAAAAAGACACGCTATCGTCAGATGAACCGTCAGAAAAAACGACACAAGCATCATGAGCGAACAACCCCCCAAGCCGTCGCGGAGCATATCATCGTGCGGAAAAAATTTCGTTAAGCAGTCTCTAATATCGTTAACGTGTCCGATGGAATAAGTGAATGTGAAACAGACATGAAATATTGACGTTTACGTAATAAGTCGATAGCTCTGTATCGAGGCATTCTTCTGCCTCCGCTGAAAGTTGCAGGCAGATGCAGCGCGGAGCAAAAGAAGACGGTCCGGGAGAGGCCTGAGGAGGAAAGATGTATCGCGCGCCGGTTTCTGAAATTTCCCACACACTGATGAAGGTTGCGGGGCTTGAAAAAGCGCTCGATGACAACCGTTTCCCGGAATTTTCTGCCGATCTGGCTGAGGCCATTCTCGAAGAAGCGGGCAAGTTTGCCGCCGAGCGCGTCGAGCCTTTGCGCATCACCGGCGACCGACAGGGCGCAACTGTCAGGGACGGCATCGTCACCACCGCGCCGGGCTGGAAAGAGCTTTACCGCGACTGGATCGCAGGCGGATGGAATTCGCTCACAGGCACGCCGGACTATGGCGGCCAAGGCCTGCCGACCATGATGTCGGTGGCGGTGAACGAAATGTGGAATTCCGGCACGCTGGCGTTTGCCATTGCACCGACGCTCACTATGGGCGCTGTCGAAGCACTGGAAAGGCACGCCTCGAAAGAGCTGAAAGACATCTATCTCGAAAAGCTCATTTCCGGCGAGTGGATGGGCACGATGAACCTGACCGAGCCGCAGGCGGGGTCCGATCTGGGGGCGCTGCGGTCACGCGCCGAACGCCGCGACGACGGCACCTATCGCATTTTCGGCCAGAAGATTTTCATCACCTATGGCGAACACGACCTGACCGACAATATCGTGCATCTGGTGCTGGCGCGTCTGCCCGATGCACCTCCCGGTACCAAGGGCATTTCGCTGTTTCTGGTACCGAAATTTCTCGTCAATGCGGATGGTTCGCTCGGTCGTCGCAATGATCTTTTCTGCTCCAGCCTTGAGCACAAGATGGGCATTCACGCCTCCCCCACCTGCACCATGATCTATGGCGACGGTTTCGTGAAGGGCGAGGAACAGGGTGCTGTCGGCTATCTGATCGGCGAGGAAAATCGCGGTCTCGCCTGCATGTTCACCATGATGAACAATGCCCGCCTGCTCGTCGGCATTCAGGGCGTGGGCGTTGCGGAAGCCGCCTACCAGCAGGCGCTCGCTTACGCCAGAGAGCGCAGGCAGGGCCGCGCCATCGGGGCGAAAGAAACCATGAGCCCGATTATCGAGCATCCCGATGTGCAGCGCATGCTTTTGACCATGAAGGCGCTGACGCAGGTTGCCCGTTCCATCACCTATGCCTGCGCCCACGCCATCGACATGAGCCATGTGAGCAAAGGCGCTGACGCACAGTTCTGGACGGACCGCGCCGGCCTTTTGACCCCGCTTGCCAAAAGTTTTGCCACCGATGCGGGCGTGGACGTTGCTTCGCTGGGCGTGCAGGTCCACGGCGGCATGGGTTTCATCGAGGAAACGGGTGCGGCGCAATTGCTGCGCGATGCCCGCATCACCCCGATCTACGAAGGCACGAACGGCATTCAGGCCATCGACCTTGTGATGCGCAAGCTGCCGCTTGGAAATGGCGAGCATATCAAGGGCTTTCTCGCAGAATTGCAGCAGGACGCCGACAAGGCTTCCGCCTCCAACCGCCCGGAACTGGGCGAGACCGGCAGCCGCCTTGCGAAGGCTATCGCGGACGCCCGCGAGGCGAGCGACTGGCTGCAAAAGACCGTTGCCGACGGCCGCACAGAAGACGCGCTTTCAGGCGCCACGCCTTACCAGCGGCTGCTGTCGCTCGTTTCCGGCGGCGCTTATCTTGCCCGCGCAGCGCTTGCGGGCGAGGATGCAGGCCGCTCCGCGCTCTGCCGTTTCTATGCCGAAAACATGCTGGCGGAAGTTACTGCGCTGAAGGACACCGTCGTCACCGGCGCATCCAGCCTTGCGGCTGCAAAATCAGCGCTGGAGGCGTGAACATGAGCGAGCATATTCTCATCGAGCGCCCCCAAAACATTCAGGGAGGCGCGGCGCAGATCATCCGCCTCAACCGGCCCGAGAAAAAGAACGCCATCACCCGCGCCATGTATGCTGCCATGGCCGCGGCCTTGCGTGACGGCGACGCGGACGATGCAGTGCGCGTGCATGTATTCCTCGGACATCCGGGCGCTTTTTCCTCCGGCAACGACATGCAGGATTTCATGGTTGCGGCAACGGGCGGCAGTCTTGGACAGGAAATCCTCGATTTTCTCGGCGCACTTTCGGACGCGAAGAAGCCGATCGTTTCCGGCGTGGACGGGCTGGCTATCGGCATCGGCACGACCATCCATCTGCATTGCGACCTGACATTCGCCACGAGCCACGCGCTGTTCCGCACACCGTTCGTCGATCTCGGGCTGGTGCCGGAAGCAGCGTCCAGCCTGCTTGCCCCGCCGCTGATGGGCCATCAGAAAGCGTTCGCACTGCTGGCGCTGGGCCATGGCTTTAATGCCGAAGCCGCACTTGAAGCGGGGCTTGTTTATCGAATCGTCGAAAGTGCGGAACTTGAGGCGGAAGTGATGAAAGCCGCCGACGAAATCGCCTCGAAGCCGCCGCAAGCCATGCAGATCGCACGTAGCCTGATGCGTATGCCTGCTGAAAAGGTGTCCGAGCGGATCATGCGCGAGGCGAAGCTCTTTTCCGAGCGGCTGGCTTCCAACGAGGCCCGCGACGCAGTCATGGCGTTTCTCAGCCGCAAAAAATAACCGGAGAGCGGAAATTTTCCGCTCTGCCGCGACACGGGCCAGTCAAAGCGCGATGAGCGCCGCTCAGCGCGCTTTGCTATTACTCTTTGGCAGACGGTCGCGAATTTCAGTCATTCGGTCAAACATGCTGAATGTCAGGATGATGCCTTCACACACAACGCGCCATAAAATGGCTCCTATTACAAAGGCGAGGACAGCAATCAGCGCAGACAAAACACCGCCTTCCGGTGATAAGACCACTCTGATCGCTCCGATCACAACAGAGCAAAGCGCCAGAAGACCGATCCAGTAAACAATCCGCACAAGAGACGGTGTCAAGAATTTATTAAACACAAGAATCTCTTTAATATTCATATGGAAAACCCCTATTCTTATAAAACATCTATTTCCAAATAAGACGCCGAAATAACAAATATATTTATACATTGATTCCGGCAACGCTGGCAAATATCTACAGAAGAAAGCAATCCATCCCACAAGAATTGCCCTTTCACAAAAATAAACCCGGATGCAACAGCATCCGGGGGCTTTTGGAGGTCAGCCAAATCTTTGTGCCGCTCGAAATCTGGCGGCTCTCGCCCGTCAGTTCCTGGCGATGATTTCCTTGCCCGACACCACAAGCCGCACGCCCAGCGTGCCGGTTTTGCGGCGCGCGAGGAAGCGCGGGCGGCGACGGCGCGGTTCCTGACCCTGACGGCGGGCCTGCGGCTCTCCGGTGCGCACAGGGCCGGTGCTTTCATAAAGCGGACGGGCGATGCCATCTTCTTCCACCAGCATCATCGGCAGGTTGAAGGCGGCGGCCCACGCGCGCCAATCTGCGGCCACATCAGTCAGGTCGTGGGCGACGAGAAGAGGA
Source organism: Ochrobactrum sp. CM-21-5 (assembly GCF_014253075.1). Taxonomy (GTDB): domain Bacteria; phylum Pseudomonadota; class Alphaproteobacteria; order Rhizobiales; family Rhizobiaceae; genus Brucella. The sequence continues at coordinate 831,760 of NZ_JACLZJ010000001.1, read as the reverse complement.
ACCGAAAGCTGCGGATCTTCGTGCATCAGCTCCAGCGTAACGGTGATATCGCCGAACTCATCTTCCACAGCACGGGCGACCACACCGACAAAAGCGTTGGCCGGAAGAGCGATGGACATGGGAAGGCCGCTGGAGGGCAACACCTGCCGGATAACCGCGCCGCGTTCGTTGATTGTGAAAGTCACATCGGTATGACCGTCACGAGCTGCATAGGTCACGACCTGCGGAAAGTGAAACGGATCGAGCCGCAGTTCACGGCCAGCCCAATCGGGCTTCAGTCCCTTACTCATCATTTTCGACGCCTCTGTCTCTCTGTCTCTTTGTTTTTTCCGCAATGCCGGGCGCAAAACCGCTGCGCACTTTTGCTGGCATCGCTTCTCGAGAGCCGGTTATTCCGACTTCTCTTTTGTTGAGCTTTTGCTCTTTGTTGAGTTGGAGAATAGGCGCTGATTATTACCGGCGGGCTTAATGTGTTAGGTTAACTTTTCCCTGCCTTTTCCTTTGGTTATCGAATTGACACCAGGTGTAAGAATTCAGAAATTCTTCTAAATTTGTGTTTACCAAAACGAAATACGGGCGGTTACCCGCCCGTATCCAAGATCACGCATAATCTATGAATTACAGCACTTTGCCGGGGTTCATGATCCCTGCCGGATCGAAGGTCGCCTTGATGCGGCGCATCAGGTCCAGTGCCAGATCCTGCTTGAAATGCACAAGCTCGTCGCGCTTCAGCTGCCCGACACCGTGTTCCGCCGAGATCGAGCCGGTGTAGCGCATGACGATAGTGTGCACACGATGATTCACTTCGCCCCAGCGCGCAAGGAAGGCTTCCTTGTCCGCGCCTACCGGCTGCGAGATGTTATAGTGCAGATTGCCATCGCCGATATGGCCGAAGCAGACGATGCGCGCACCGGGGATCATCTCCAGCACCGCGGCGTCGGCCTCATGGATGAAAGCAGGAATAGAAGCGACCGGCACGGAGATATCGTGCTTGATCGAACCGCCTTCGGGCTTTTGCGCCCAGGACATTTCCTCGCGCATTTTCCAGAAGGACTGCGCCTGCGCCACGCTCTCGGCGATGGCCGCATCCTGAATGATGTCGCTCTCGAAAGCTTCTGTCAGAATGGTTTCCAGCGTCGTGCGCGCATCGTCCTCCGAACGCGACGACGAAATATCGATCAGCACATACCAGCTGTGCGGCGCTTCCAGCGGATCGCGCGCGCCGTCCACATGGGCAACCGTGAACTCCACGCCGATGCGCGGCATCAGTTCGAAACCGGTCAGTGACGGGCCTGCATGTTCGGTGGCAAGCTGGAAAAGCTGCAACGCATCTTCCGGGCTGCGCATACCTGCATAGGCCACGCCCTTGCCCTTGGGCTGTGGAAAGACTTTCAGAACCGCCGCCGTGATGACGCCCAGCGTTCCTTCAGACCCGACAAACAGGTCTTTCAGGTCATAGCCGGTATTATCCTTCTTCACGTAACGAAGGTCGTTGAGGATTTCGCCGGTCGGCAGAACCACTTCGAGGCCAAGGCAAAGCTCGCGCATATTGCCATAGGCCAGTACCGCCGTGCCGCCTGCATTGGAGCCGAGATTGCCGCCGATCTGGCAGGAACCTTCCGCGCCCAGCGACAGTGGGAAAAGGCGTCCCGCCTTCTCGGCTTCGTCCTGAAGATTTTTCAGGATCACGCCCGCCTCGACCGTCACCAGATTACCGACCGGATCGAGCGCCCGAATTTTGTTCATGCGGCCAAGGGCGAGGATGATCGCCGCGCCGCTTTCGTCCGGCTGCTGGCCGCCGACGAGGCCTGTGTTGCCGCCTTGCGGCACAACCGGCGTTTTCGTCTCGCTGGCCAGCATCATGATCGCCGCCACTTCCTCCGTCGAGCCGGGGCGCAACACCAGCGGTGTGCGTCCGCGATAAAGGTCACGCTGCTCGATGAGATAAGGGGCGATGTCGTCTGGTGCGGTGAGCGCGTTCTTCTCACCAACGATAGCTGCGAAACGGTCGATCAGTGCAGTGTCCAGCATGGTCATCACTTCTATCAATTAGTCGCGCGGAGCCGCCGCGCGTTGCAAACGGTCATTGATGGCCTCGCCGAGGCCTTCAGATGGAATGGGTTCAACCGCGATGGTTTTTGCACCCGTGGCGTCCAGCTTACGCATGAAATCGAACAGGTTGCTCGCCGCCTCGCGCAGATTGCCAGTCGGGCTGAGGTTCAGCACCGCATGCGCCGCGTCGGCGCCAGCGATCCGTACGGGACCGAAAGCCAACAGCGCCTCACCGGGCTGCAAATGCCCGACAGCAAGCCGCATGGAAGCATCCGGCGCATAATGCGAGGCCATCATACCGGGCGCCTGAATGACGGCGCTCTGGTCGGTGCGTATGAGCTTGCCTCCGATTGTTTCTTCGATCTCCTCCGCCGCAAGCCCGCCCGGACGCAAAAGACGTACTGTATCGCCCTCCACCTTGACGATGGTCGACTCCACACCGACGCCGCACGGACCGGCATCGAGGATCAGATCGAGCTTGTCGCCAAGGTCTCCCGCGACGGCTTCGGCGCTGGTGGGGCTGATACGACCCGACGTGTTGGCGCTTGGCGCAGCCACGGGACTGTCCAGCCCCCGGATGACATCCTGCACGCGGCCATGCGGCATGCGAATGGCAAGCGTTGCCAGACCTGCCGTGACCAGAGGATGGATGGGGCGCTCCGTATCCTGCTTATCCTTCAAGGGCAACACGATGGTCAGCGGGCCGGGCCAGAAGGTTTGCGCCAGTTTGCGCGAGACCGGATCAAAAACGACATAACGCTCCGCCATGTCGATGCCGCTGACATGGGCGATCAGCGGATTGAACTGCGGACGGCCCTTGGCTGCAAAAATGCCTGCGACGCCTTCGCCGTTGGCGGCATCGGCGGCAAGGCCGTAGACGGTTTCGGTGGGGATGGCGACAAGACCGCCGCGCCGCAGAACATCCACCGCGCGCAACACCGCCCCGTCATCGAATTTCACTGTATCGGACACTGGTTTTCCGCCGCTCGGGCGTCCCATGTTTAGCCCGTCCTGCCTACACAAGCATGGCCTTCCGCGCAAGCAAGCTGAAACCGCATTGCGCGCGCAATCATCACGATTGCGCATGAAAAATCGCGGTTTGTTAGCTTTTCTGCAGCAAGATGCATTCATTCATGCGTGAGGTGAATAATGTTATCGCGATTCATCGCCATTTCGCTGACTTTCGTCAGTCTGCCCGTCTTTTTCGTTCCATCGATTATATCGGTTATGACCGAATAGGGGTGAACGGCTTGCCGCTCTGCGACAGATGCAGTGGAACAGTCCCCCGTTCAGGATTTCGATCCCGACAAGCCGATGCGCGTGGTCGGCGAGCCATGGGCGGGCGCTTCGGGGGAGGCTAGCTTCAGCGCGCTGGAACTAAGCCGCAGCATTCAATAGAAATGAAAATGGCGCCGGAAAGGCGCCATTTCGGTTTCATGTCCCGAGCCGATCAGCCGGCGATCTTCGAGAAATCGGCCACCTTGCCTGTGGCGGCGCGAATCTGATCGAGCAGCGCCAGACGGTTGGCGCGGACATTCTCGTCCTCATCGTTGACAAGCACCTTTTCGAAGAACGTATCGACCGGGCCGCGCAGCTTGGCGAGCGCCAGCATCGCACCGTTGAAATCTTCGCGGGCGATAGCGCCTTCGGCTTCCTTCGAGGCCAAAGTAACTGCTTCAAACAGCACCTTCTCTTCCGCTTCGCGGAGAAGAGCGGCATCCACACTGTCGGCGACCCTTGTGCCCTTCTTCTCTTCGGCAGCGAGGATATTGGCAGCGCGCTTGGTACCCGCCAGCAGGTTCTTGCCGTCTTCTTCATTGATGAAGACGATCAACGCCTCCAGACGGCGAGCGACCAGCAGCAGATTGTCCGCTTCCGGCGAAAGCACGGCATCTATAGCATCATAGCGTGCGCCTTCGTCCTTCAGATGAACCTTGAAGCGGTCATGCAGGAAAGACAGAAGATCGGCCAATACCGGTCCGGCGCTGCTTTCGGCCTCGGCGCGAACATGCGTTTCGTAATTGCGAAGCGCATTGTCGACATCCTGCTCGCCATCGACATCGCCAGAGTTTTCTTCGGCAAGTTTCGTCTCGAATGCGCGCAGCTTGCTTTGCACCTGCCCTTCGTTCAGAGCGGCCAGAGCCGAACGGAACAGCGGCATCAACGGAAATTTCCATTCCTGCGACAAGAGCAGCCGAATGACGCCCAGCGCGGCGCGGCGCAGGGCATAGGGATCTTTCGAGCCGGTCGGCTTTTCATCAATCGCCCAGAAGCCCACCAGCGTGTCGAGCTTGTCTGCCAGAGCAACGGCCACCGAAACCGGGTTCTTCGGCACGATGTCGGATGGGCCTTGCGGCTTGTAATGTTCCTCAAGAGCGCTTGCGACGGCTTCATCTTCATCCTGAAGAAGCGCATATTTACGACCCATCGCGCCCTGAAGTTCGGGGAATTCGCCGACCACTTCGGTTTGCAGATCGGCCTTGGCGAGGACCGCTGCGCGGGTCGCAAGCTTCGGATCGGCGCCAACCAGCGGCGCGATTTGTGCAGCCAGTTCGCGGATGCGCTCGACACGCTGCCCTTGCGTGCCCAGCTTGGCATGGAAGGTCACATTCAGCGCGTCCAGCCGCGCCATGCGCTGATCGAGCGGCTTTTTCAGATCGAGACCGAATTTTCCAGCCGACACGCCAAGCTTGTCGAGGTCTGGCAGATCGCCCTGGTCGGTGTGCCAGAAATAGAGCGCATCGGACAGACGTGCACGCACGACCTTGCCATTGCCATAGGCGATTTCCGTGCCACCATCGCGCGCGGCAACGTTCGACACCAGAATGAACTTGTTGGACAGCGCTTCCGCCTCGCCTTGCTTGCGGGTGACGAAGCACTTCTGATTGGCGCGGATGGTAAGGCGGATGACTTCCGGCGGGATGGCCAGGAATTCTTCCTCGAATTCCCCCATCAACACCACAGGCCATTCGACAAGACCCGAGACTTCTTCCAGAAGCCCGTCATCCTCAACCAGTTCAAGGCTTGAAGCAAAAGCGAGGTTGCGCGCATCCTGTCCGATGATTTCCTTGCGGCGTTCTGCGTCCAGAACCACGAAAGCCTTTTCAAGCTTTTCGACATAGTCCTCGAACCGGCGCACCTTGATCGCCTGGCCATCACTCAGGAAACGATGACCATAGGTGACATTGCCCGACCTGACGCCATCGACATCGAATTCGATGACCTGTGTTTCCTCGGTTTCAGGACCGAAGGTGCACAGGATCGACTGCAGCGGACGCACCCAGCGCAACGAACCCGGTCTGGACGAAGCCGCGCCCCAACGCATGGACTTCGGCCAGGGGAAGCTGCGGATCGTCTGCGGCACCAGTTCGGCAATGATGTCTTCGGCAGCCCTGCCCGGCTTCGTCAGATGAGCGACATAGAAATCGCCCTTCTTCGGGTCGGAATGCACATGTGCCTGAGAAACATCGCTCAAGCCCGCCTTGCGCAGGAAACCGGCGATGGCCTGCTCAGGAGCCGAGACCGACGGGCCCTTGATGTCCTCCTGCACATCTTTCGACCGCACGTTCAGGCCGCGAATGTCGAGCGCCAGACGGCGCGGGGTCCAGTAGGCGGTCGCCGCTTCATAGGTGAGGCCAGCATCGACCAGACCATCGGTGATCAACTTCTTCAGATCGCCAGCGGCCTTGCGCTGCATGCGAGCGGGAATTTCCTCGGAAAAAAGTTCAAGCAATAAATCAGGCATCAGCGTACGCCTTCCGCATGCATAGTATTGATTTTGTCCATCCTCGCTTCGCGGCGGGCGGACGGCAGCGCGGGAATTTCCTCGGAAAAGAGTTCGAGCAATAAATCAGGCATATCACTCGCCCTCACGCTTGAGATTGAAACCACCGGCATCGGTCAGCAAAAACGCCTCGCCGCACTGACGCGCGAGATTGCGGACACGCAGAATATAGCTCTGACGCTCGGTAACGGAGATGACGCCGCGCGCATCCATCAGGTTGAAGACGTGCGATGCCTTGATGCACTGGTCGTAAGCCGGGAACACGCATTTATGCAGTGAGTTTTCACCGGTGCTGCCGGCTTTCAGGATCGCCTCACATTCGCGTTCGGCATCGATGAAGTGCTGGTGCAGAATGTCTGTATTGGCCATTTCGAAATTGTAACGGGAATATTCCTGCTCGGCTTGCAGGAACACATCGCCATAGGTGACCTTCTCATCACCTTCCAGACCATTGAAATTGAGGTCGTAGACATTGTCCACGCCCTGCACATACATGGCAAGACGTTCCAGACCATAGGTCAGTTCGCCGGATACAGGCGAGCACTCAATGCCGCAGACTTGCTGGAAGTAAGTGAACTGCGAAACTTCCATGCCGTCGCACCAGCATTCCCAGCCGAGACCCCAGGAGCCGGTTGTCGGGTTTTCCCAATCGTCCTCGACAAAACGCACATCGTGCAGATTCATGTCGATACCGATGGCCTTGAGCGACCCGAGGTAAAGCTCCTGCAAGTTGGGCGGGCTCGGCTTCAGCAGCACCTGATACTGGTAATAATGCTGCAACCGGTTCGGGTTTTCGCCATAGCGGCCATCCTTCGGGCGGCGCGAGGGCTGCACATAGGCCACATTCCACGGGCGCGGCCCGAGTGCGCGCAGGGTGGTTGCCGGGTGCAGCGTACCCGCACCCACTTCCATGTCGTAAGGCTGCAAGATGGCGCAACCTCGCTCCGCCCAATAATTATGGAGCGTCAGGATCAACCCCTGAAAGGAACGGGTGGGATGCATATGGGCTGGCAACGTACTGGACACCGGTAGGGCCTCGTTCTTGAAATGATGGCCCGGTCTAATTTGTCAGCAACGCAGGGTCAAGCATGACATTTGATCGCTAAAAGCCCTTCCCCATGACGCAACCAGACATTACCGCTCCGGCCGGCACAAATGAGTTTGCTACAATCTAATAATATAATTAAATGCGAATGCTTGTATAAATCATAGCAATCATAGTAAACATATGTATACATAATTGACTTTCTCGAACTATTTGCTATATGGCTGGCATAGTTTTTATATTTAATAGGTCTACATTATGAACTGGAATAAGCCTGTCGCAATAAAAGTTAACGACTTGTTATATAGTATACGGTCTACCCATAATGCCGAGTGGTTTATGCTTCGCCATTGGACCCTGTTTGATGATTCCGATCTGGAACACACAATAATGGCATGTCTTCTGAGTTGGCCTGACAACACCGAAACGGAGCATGTGGCCAGAACAAGATTTGTTCACGCATGCGCCAAAGCCGGCATACTCATTACGGCCAACCCGGATTTGTACAACGAGGACGCCACACAGCAGCATATGGCGAAACAGCGTGAGCAGGCCGCCGACCCCATGTCGGATGTCCCCTTGCCGATCGCACTTTGAGCGCTGCTTTGCCGAGGCAACCAGAGCATGACGGCATTACGCCGCCTGTCCAAAACTTTCGGTTTTGTCTGGTGAAACATCACAACAAGCGAGAGGAAGATACTTCAAGGCCTTACCCTTGAGAGATCGCTTCAACCTGTGAAAGCCTTTCCACATTGCGCATGCAAGGCAAATCCAGGAGAAAATGCCACTGGCGAATCGATTCGCATCGCACAGATTTCCAGCACTGTCTCCCGTCAACTCCACCAAATTGTTCCCTCAGTGGCAGATTGATATACCGTATCAAGTGAAACGGGATTGCATTCAGAGCGCGTTTCGATCTGGCTGACGCGGACCGGCGCCCTCACATGTTGTTTTAATACGCATCTTGTCTCATCCAGGCGGGATCAGAAATCAGTCCGGTGAGCTGTTTTTCCCGCGTAAGCGTTTCGCATTTTTCGGGATGCGCTCAACAGGTACTGCATTATGAACAGGCTCGATATTTCGACGGTCTGCAATCGTGTTGCCTTGCAGAGCCCGTATTTCGCTTTCACGGATTTGAAAAGAAAGAGCAAACACGCAGTGCAAGGCAGCTTCCACGCTGAGCACGAACGGGGGCCGGAAAGAGGCCCGATAGCGGCAGCGGAACTGGTCCGGCATCTCGCCACGCTCGGCTCCTGCGCCGCGATTATCGGCAGTGATGCGCCGCCAACTTTCTATCTCGGAACGAAAGGCCGTCTTCGTGTCATGCGCGAAGCAAGCCCTGATGAAGCGGAACCAAAATTCAACGCGCTTGCGGAAGTTCTGAACCAGGACCGGAAGTCCCTGATCGCGCAGACCATGGTTTCCAGCGGGCGATACCTCGCCCATTTCCACTGCGAATACCAGACCTTGCCCGAAGCTGTTTTCGCCCGCACTTTCAGACATTATCGGACACCGCCGGCCGCCAGCCCTTCGACTTCTCCCTATCGCGAGGCTATCGAGCTTGAATTCGAGCCTCCCAGGGAGCGCTCCCTTGTCGCGCACAGCCTGCCGCTACCCGAAAACCGCTTCGCGGGACATTTCCCCGACTATCCGGCCTGGCCCGCTTCGATCTATGGCGAGAGCATCTCGCGCGTATCGGGCAAACTCCTCAATCATATGCGCGGCGAGGATGTCACGTTTAACGTCGTTCGAATGGATATCGACGCACTCCGGCTGATTTCAGCGGCGCAAACCGTGTCGTTCCACGTCGATTGCGTGTCAGCGTCACCGCTGCTGTCGCACTATATTTTTCAGTCCGAAGTCCGCAGCGGCGATGTTCTCGCCGCGACGATAGAGCTGGAGGTCTACATATAGGATATGGCCAGAATTGAACTCCCCCTCGTAGACACGATGAGCGAGACGGATCGCGCGCTGTATGATCGTTTCCCCACAAATCTCATTCGCGCGGTTCTTCGCACCAGCAATTGCACTGCGGGCTATATGGCGCTCGGATTTGCATTGCTGCGCAATACCGACCTGACGCCGAAGCAATTCGAGCTGGTGATCCTGCGGGTCGCTGCATTAAGTGCAAGCGCATATGAGCGTATGCAGCATCTTGCTCCAGCGCGACTAGCAGGGTGGAGCGATGCCGAGATCGACGCGATCGAGACAGGTCGGAAAGAGAAGCTCGACACCGTTTCCGCGGCACTTCTTACTTTCGTTGACGAGTGCGTCCGTCAGGTACGCGTTTGCGACCAAACTTTCGCGCAACTGCATACCCATATGCCGGAGAATGCCATTGCCGATGTAACACTGCTGGTCGGGTATTACATGATGACGGCGAGAATTCTTGAAACGCTCGACGTGGAACTCGACGAGGCCCCATGCGCGGTGCTTGCGGATCGTGACAGCATCGAAATGATCGCTGCGGGACCGTGAACCGGCTTCGAAACCGCAGCCGGCGACCGGGCAGGAGGCATCCGCCCTCAATCGGTCCTGGGCTTTTCGGGCTCAGGTTTTTTCTCACCCGGCTTTACCGCATCGGCTGAAGACTTGCCCGGCTCGTCCGGCAATCCTTTCTTCAGTTTTGCCTCGATACTGGCGAGTTCTTCCGGTTCCGGTTTTCCGGCGATTGCATGGTTCCACTGGAAGGTGGCCTCCAGCTGACGATCAACCCGCCAATAGGCGTCGCCCAGATGGTCGTTGATGGTTGGGTCTTCGGGACGCAGCTTCACGGCCTTTTCCAGCTCGATCACCGCTTCGTCATACCGTCCGAGCTTGTAATAGGCCCAGCCGAGCGAATCGACGATATAACCGTCCTGCGGGCGCAGCTGGACAGCCTTGCGGATCATATCCAGCGCCTTGTCGAGATGCATGCCCATATCGACCCACGAATAGCCAAGATAGTTCAGCACCTGCGGCTGGTCCGGATAAAGCGCAAGCGCCTTGTCGAAATTCGGCTCGGCCTTGTCCCATTCCTTCAGTCGTTCATAAGCGATGCCACGCTGGTAGAAGACAGGCCAGTCTTTGCGTTCCGGCGTCTTGATCTGCCCCACGGCGGCATCATAAATCTTCGCCGCATCGGCGAAATTCTTGTCCTGTGCGTAGACGCCGCCCAGCGCCAGATAGGTGCGCATGTCGGTCTTGTCGCGATTGAGCAGAACCTTGAGCTGCTTGATGGCTTCCGCCGACTGGTCGTTTTCGGCCAGATTGAGCGCACGCTGCATTTCCGCATCACGGCGGTACGGCGATTTTTCCGGCACGCGCCCGTAATATTCCACCGCCTTTTGCGGCTGGCGCAGCTTCGCGGAAATGTCGCCGAGCTGATAAAGCGTAGCATCGTTGTCCGAGCGTAAAGGCAGCGACATCTGCAGATAGAGCTTTGCGAAAGCTTCCGCGCCGCTACGATTGATCGCGGTACCAAGCGTATAGAGCACTTCGGCGACACCTTGCTGCGGCGTCTCGATCAGGCGGCCATATTTCTGGCCCGCCTCGATCTTCTCGCGCATTTCGGTAATCGTCATGCGGCCATTCAACAGTTCCGCGGCCTCGTTCAGCGTCTTGATCGCCCCTTCCTTGTCGCCCTGGCGCAGCTTGAATGAAGCATAAGCCATGACGACGCGTTCATAGGTGTCGGGGGCCGCACCGCCACCGGGGCGGTCGTCGATCGCCTGCTGGTAGTAGTTACGGGCTTCCTGCTTTTGCCCGGCAATATCGGCGATAAGCGCCGCATTATAGGTGCGGAACAGGCCATACCATTCCGGCCCCTGAATTTTTCTCACATCGGCCAGCGCCTGTTTCGGATTGCCCTGCCCGACCTTGACCCAGGCATTCATGAAGCCGGTCGAAAGCCGATCCATATCGGATTGGAGTGACAACATCAGAAGCGGCCCGACCTTGCGGTACTGCTTGCGCGAAATGGCGTCGATGGCGAGCGCCACGCGCGAGAAGCGCTCGATCTCGGGAACGTTTTTCAGTTCTTCCGCAAGCGGCATCGCATCCTTGAAACGGCCTTCTGTCAGAAGCACCAGCATCAGATCCTGCTTGATCTGGCTGTTCTTCGGATCGAAGGCCATGGCCTGGCGGTAGAAATCCACCGCCGTGCCAAGATTATTGTCGGTTTCGGCGGTGCGGCCCGCAAGATAGGCGCCCGCGAACGAACCGGCGCGGACCAGTGGTGCAGGATCGGTTGTCGCCTTGGCCGTTGCCGCGCCTGCGGGCAGTGCCACCCCCGCCAAAGCCAGGAGAAGCAATCCGCAAAGCGGGCGATATTTCGATCCTTGCCGCATAAAGCCCTATCCTCTTTTCAATTTCTCTGGCGAAGCCCGATGACCGGGCTCCGATAACCGAACATGCCGTTCTGTTGCCGGAAAAGGCACCCCAAGCATGGCCTTTTTGGGATGGCGGGGCAAGAAACGCATCCGTGATGGATGCATTTCCGAATATAGTCCTCCCCGCATGCCGTTGCCTGAAAATCGCTCCCGCTTTTGGACGACATATCTAAAAGCATCCACAACGGGATGCTTTCTTTCATGGATCAGTTCACGCGGCTGATGCAGAAATCAATCACCTCGATCAGCGCGTCTTTTTCAGGCGTGGCCTTCAGCGGTGCCAGGGCATCACGGGCAATTTCGCCAAAATGGCGCGCGCGCTGTACCGTATCGGCAATCGCGCCGTGCTTCGTCATCAGGCCGATTGCCTTTTGCAGGGAAGCGTCATCGCTCGCGCCTTCCTCGATGGCGTGCTTCCAGAAAGCGCGCTCTTCGTCGGTACCCCGGCGATAGCTTAGAATCACCGGAAGCGTGATCTTGCCTTCGCGGAAGTCGTCTCCGGTGTTTTTGCCCAGATCGGCAGCCGAACCGCCGTAATCCAACGCATCGTCAACCAGCTGGAAAGCAAGGCCGAGATTGAGACCGTAGGAGCGCAGCGCTACGCGGTCGGCGCGCGAAGCCCCGGCGATGATCGGCCCGACTTCGGCGGCAGCCGAAAACAGCGCCGCAGTCTTCGCCTTGATGACGGCCAGATATTCGTCTTCGGTGGTTTCCATGTTCTTGGCGGCGGCAAGCTGCATCACCTCGCCTTCGGCGATGACCGAGGCAGATGTGGCCAGCACGTCGAGCGCATCGAGCGAGCCGACATCAACCATCATCTTGAAAGCCTGACCAAGCAGAAAATCGCCGACCAGCACGCTCGCCTGATTGCCCCAGATCATGCGCGCGGTGCTTTTTCCCCGGCGCAGGTCGCTTTCGTCCACCACATCGTCATGGAGCAGCGTGGCGGTATGCATGAACTCGACCGAGGTGGCAAGGCGCACATGGCCGTCGCCGTCATAGCCAAACATGCGGGCGGCGGCGAGCGTCATCATCGGGCGCAGGCGCTTGCCGCCGGATGAAATCAGATGGTTGGCTACTTCGGGAATCATTTCGACATCGGACCCGGCGCGGGAGAGGATCATCTCGTTCACGCGTCCCATATCGGCCTTCGTCAGGTCGACCAGCGGCTGAACCGAGCCTTCCCGTTTTTTCTTCCCGTCCAGATTCAGAACCACACCCAATGCCATCACTCCGAAGACAATACATCTCACACACAGCCATGCTTATAGAAATATAAGCATGTGCACGCTCATTCTTTCCGAGACCATGCTGCTCGCGCCGCCACATTATGCAAGCAGGCAAGATTGCTCAAGACGCAATGCCCCCAAAACGTCACTATCTCGCCGCCTGTTCACCATTGCAGCGAGCAGTTGTCAATGCGGCCCGTTGGCTACACAGTGTTCTTATGAAAGAACTGATCCGCACAAATGATTCTGTTTTGCTATCCTTTGCCGAAACCTTGATGAAGGAGGCCGGGATCGCTTATTTCATCGCCGACACCAATATGAGCATCATCGAAGGCTCGCTCGGCATCCTTCCGCGCCGCCTTCTGGTCGAGGACGACCGGCTGGCGGAAGCACGACAATATCTGATCGATGCCGGACTGGAAAACGAACTGCGCAGTCATGAACACTGATACTCCGGAACAGCATTTGGAAGGCGTCGAGGAAACGCTGGATGTTTTCCATCGCGGGGCTTTCCATCTCATCCAGCCTGCGATGAAGGGCCACCGCTCCGGGGTGGATGCGATGATTCTGGCAAGCGCGGTTCCGAAAGGTTTTTCCGGGCGTCTGGCCGATCTCGGCAGCGGCGCGGGCGCGGCGGGGTTTGCCGTCGCCGCACGCTGCGACAAGGCCCGCATCACGCTTGTCGAGCGCTCCGCCCTGATGGTCCGCTTCGCCCGCAAGACGATCGAGCATCCACTCAATGCGGCACTCGCGGGGCGCATAAACCTTCTGGAAGCCGATGTGGCGCTTGCGGGCAAGGCGCGCATCACAGCCGGTCTGGAAGACAACAGCTTCGATTTTGCAATCATGAACCCGCCATTCAACGAGCCGCGCGACCGCGCCACGCCCGACCCACTCAAGGCGGAAGCTCATGTCATGCCGGAGGGCATGTTCGAGCAGTGGGTGCGCACCGCAGCGGCCATCGTGAAACCTGGCGGCGGCATTGCGGTGATTGCCCGCCCCTCCTCAATCGGTCATATCCTCGACGCCTTTTCCAGACGTTTCGGCGGGCTGAAGATCGTTCCTGTCCAGCCGCGCCCTGAAAGTGCGGCGATCCGCATCGTCATCACGGGAAACCGTGGCAGCCGCGCCGGACTGTCGCTCATGCCCGCGCTTGTTCTGCATTGTGCTGAAGGTCACGGCTTCACGCCGCGCGCAGATGCGATCAATAATGGGCAAGGCAGCCTGTTTTGACCGGTTTTCAAAAAATCGGGACCGATTTTGATTGAAACCAAAAGTTTCAACCAATATCTGTCGGATAGGCAATTTTCGCTCCGCGAACCTCGTTCGCCCTTTTCCGAAACTGCGCCGCAACCGTACGTTCGATAATAAAAAGTAACGGAAACCGATGAACCACAGCTCAAATTCTGGCCGCCCCGTATCCATCATGCGACGTTTTCTGGACAGCGAGGCTGCTGGAGGCATAACGCTGATGGCATCGGCGGCCCTCGCCCTGATCGTGGCGAACTCTCCGCTTTCCCAGGCCTATTTCGATGCATTGCATGTCTATATCGGCCCATTGAGCCTCTCGCACTGGATCAACGACGCCCTGATGGCGGTCTTCTTCCTGCTGGTCGGCCTCGAAATCAAACGCGAATTCCTCGATGGCCAGCTTGCAAGCTGGCCCAACCGCATGCTGCCCGGCATCGCGGCGGCAGGCGGCGTCATTCTGCCCGCCATCATCTTCACCGTTCTCAATTTTGACGATCCTGCCAAGGTTCGCGGCTGGGCCGTGCCTTCCGCCACCGATATCGCCTTCGCGCTCGGCGTCTTGTCGCTGCTCGGCTCACGTGTGCCGTCGAGCCTCAAGGTTTTTCTCGCCACGCTTGCCATTCTGGATGATCTGGCGGCAGTGGTCATTATCGCCATTTTCTATACCGCTGAAATCTCGATGCCCTATCTGGCGGGTGCTTTCGCGGTCGCAGCCATTCTCTTCGCCATGAACCGCATGGGCGTGTTCCGGCTTCTACCCTATCTCATTGGCGGTGCGGCCTTGTGGTTCTTCGTCTTCAATTCAGGCGTGCATGCAACGGTGGCCGGCGTAGTGACGGCGCTGATGATCCCTCTCAAGCCTGCACCGGGCAAGCCCGACGATATGAGCTCACCGCTGCATGTTCTGGAACACGCGCTTGCCAAGCCCGTTGCCTTCATCATCGTGCCGATCTTCGGCTTCGCCAATGCGGGCATTTCGTTTACGGGCCTCGATGCATCGGTCATGCGCGATACGCTGACGCTCGGCATCCTGCTCGGCCTTTTCGTCGGCAAGCAGATCGGCGTGTTCGGCGCGGCATGGCTTGCGATCAAGACCGGCCTTGCCCAAAAGCCCATGGGAGCTACCTGGACACAGCTCTATGGCGTCGCCATCCTGTGCGGTATCGGCTTCACCATGAGCATTTTCATCGGCCTTCTTTCCTTCCCGTCCGATCTCATGCAGGCGGAAACGAAGATCGGTGTGCTTGCCGGTTCTGCCCTGTCCGCCATCTGCGGCTATGTCCTGCTGCGGCTCACTTCGACCCGCACCCGGCACCGATAGGCCTGCCATCAAAACGAACCGCCCGGAAAAACCAATTTTCCGGGCGGTTTTCTTTGTGTTTTCGATATTGCTCCCTACATTGCCGAAAGACAATTTTATCTGGTTCGGAGTTTGCCTTGTCCGGTTTACTGACGCGTTTCATTCCCCGCCGCTTTCGCCCCGCCGTCATCGAGATTCCCGTCGTGCGCCTGCACGGCGCCATCATGACCAGCGGGTCAGCCTTCCGCCCCATGCTGTCCATCGCATCGGCGGCAGGCATTCTGGAAAAGGCTTTCACAGACAAGGACGCGCCAGCGGTGGCGATTTCGCTCAATTCACCCGGCGGCTCGCCGGTCCAGTCACGCCTCATCTATCGCCGCATTCGCGATCTTGCTGTCGAACACCAGAAGAAGGTCTTCATCTTCGTCGAGGACGTTGCCGCATCCGGCGGCTACATGATCGCGCTGGCCGGTGACGAGATCATCGCCGATCCCTCGTCCATCGTCGGTTCCATCGGCGTCGTTTCGGCCTCCTTCGGCTTTCCGGAACTGCTGAAGAAAATCGGCGTCGAGCGCCGCGTCTATACGGCAGGTAGCAACAAGGTGGTGCTCGATCCTTTCCAGCCGGAAAAGAAGGCCGATATCGAACGGCTGAAAACCCTGCAACTGGAGATTCACGAGACATTCATCGACATGGTGAAGGAACGCCGCGGCACCAGACTTGCCGACGATCCGGACCTTTTCACCGGCCTTTTCTGGACCGGCACCAAGGCCGAAGAGCTTGGTCTGATTGACGGGCTTGGCGATATGCGCAGCTACCTGCGCAAAACTTATGGCGACAAGGTGAAGCTGAAGCTGATCCAGCCGCATCGGGGACTTCTGGGACGCAAGACCCCCGGCGTCGGAATGGGTATCGGCGGCATAGAGCCTGCGGCAATTGCCGCGCATCTGGGCGACGGATTGTTTTCCGTTGCAGAAGAAAAAGCGCTTTGGGCACGCTACGGGCTTTGAAATCCTTTGTTTCACCATGATATAGTGTCAGGAATGACAGGGGCGGACGGGTCCGCCTCCTACAACAATCCAACGCATGACCCTAAACCGGAAAACGCCGGGATCATGCACAAGCCGAAGGACTCGAGGCCATGCCCCAGCTCATTTTTCTGCTGCTGATCATCGCCGCCGCCTGGTACGGCTACCGTTCTTTCAAACGTGAAGCCGCGCGTGTGTCGCAGCGTGTGCGCCGGGCCGAGCAGGAAGCGCGCAACCGCGCTCATGGTACGCTGGTACAGGATCCGAAAACCGGCGAATATTACGTCAGCAAGGATTAGGCCAGCTAATGGCATTCTTTCGGCGTACCGAAGCCAGAATTTCCTCACGATGAACCGATGACGGATTTTCCGACAGCCCCACAGTCCGCACTTCATTGCGCCAGAGAGGCCGTCGAGCGTCTTGCGCCAGCGAAGATCAATCTGGCGCTGCATGTGATCGGCCGTCGCGATGACGGCTATCATCTGCTGGACATGCTCGTGGTTTTCGCCCGGCATGGCGATACGATCCGCGTTGAAAGCTCTGCCTCCGACCGGTTTACGGCCAGCGGTCCGTTCGCAACCGGGATTCCGCTGGATAACGGCAATCTGGTTCTGAAAGCGCGCGATGCGCTGCGCCACCAGACCCAACACGATTTGCCGCCCGTGGCGATCCATCTTGAAAAACGTCTTCCTGTGGCATCCGGCATCGGCGGCGGGTCCAGCGATGCGGCAGCGACGCTCCTCGCGCTCAACACATTCTGGAATCTCGACCTCGACCTCGATACACTGAAAGGCATCGGCCTGAAGCTCGGCGCCGATCTGCCCATGTGTCTGCATGGCGCCGCCCTTGGCACACCGCTTCTCGCGCACGGCATCGGTGAGGACCTGGCGCAGGCGACGGGACTTCCGGCCCTGCCCATGCTTCTGATCAACGATGGAACGGCGGTTTCAACGCCGGATGTATTCCGCGCGCTGACCGAACGCGACAACCCGCCGCTTGCTCATCCCTCTGGCGGCAACCTTGACACGCTTTGCAGCTATCTGCGCACCACCCGCAACGATCTCCTGCCTGCCGCTCTCAGCCTTGCGCCGCAGATCGGCGACAAGCTTGAACGGCTGCGCGGCTGCGGCGCGCTTTACACGCAGATGTCAGGATCCGGCGCGACCTGTTTTGCAATCTTTGCCGATCAAGTCGCCGCAGAAACTGCAGCAACAGAAATTGCGGTGCAAAAACCTGGCTGGTTCGTCGTGGCGACAAGCACCGTCGCCTCGCATGGCTGAACGTTATTTCCATGTTGCGGTCTGCAGCAGGCCAACATGGCCAGTCTCCAGACAATAATTCAATCAAAACAGGCTCATTGTTCACTCTGATTATACAATAAACTCATACACACTGTTCGCGGTTTTTTGACAAAGCCGTGACAACTCACAGCCGCGTGAGCTATCAACAACCTATTAACATATTGATATTCCTATAAATTTAAATTTATCATGCTATTTTCCGGTAATTTTTCCCGCACGAATGTGTGATCAAGAAAACATTTTCGTGACTGGAACTTTCTCCCACTGTCACCCATTTGAGATGCATCGGAACGACGCAGTGAACGTCGCTCCACTTTCCAAGGAGATAGGAAAATGAAAAAGATTGTTCTTGCTGCTGCTGCCCTTGCCCTGAGCGCCGGTGCTGCTTTCGCTGAAAATCCATATGTCGGCGAACCTGCCAACCTCTATGCAAACGACCGCACCCCGGTTGCTTCACAGATGGTTGACTACACCGCGACCGCCACGATCAACAAGGCTTCGGCCTATCAGGATGGGTCCGCTCACCGCTTCGGCGATGCAGCGCCTTACACCTACCAGAACTAAACGTTCCAGACCCAATAGTTCAACGGGCGTCACCATCATCGCTAACCGATGACGCCCGCGCCGGACCGGATCTTTGATTATGGTTTGACCGGCTTCTTAGTCATCTCCCCGATGGGTGGCATTCTGGCTGCCCCGGAGCCCCGGAAAGGCCTCGATGCCACCCAAAGGGGCGATCAGAAGGATTGAAACAATGAAGAAATTTGCTCTTGCCGCCGTTGCCGTTGCCCTGAGCGCCGGTGCTGCTTTCGCTGAAAACCCGCATGTCGGCGAACCTGCCAACCTCTATGCAAACGACCGTACCCCGGTTGCTTCGCAGTCGGTTGACTACACCGCAACTGCCACGATCAACACGGCTTCCACCTATCAGGACGGCTCTGCCCATCGCTTTGGCGATGCATCGCCTTCCAGCTACCAGAACTAATTGCTGGTTCCCCCGCCGGTTTACGGATCGGCATTAAGTACTATCGCATTGCATGATTTCCCGAAGGCGCTGGGGCATTTCCTCCCAGATGTGTTCGACGCCTCGGGAAGAGCCACGAAGGCTCAAGTTCAATTAGTCCTCCCAAAGACTTCGAAAAGATCGCAGCGCCATTCATTTGGTGATGCGGAAAGGAAGAGAAAATGAAGAAGATCGTTCTTGCTGCTGCTGCCCTTGCCCTGAGTGCCGGTGCTGCTTTCGCTGAAAACCCGCATGTCGGCGAACCTGCCGACCTCTATGCAAACGACCGTACCCCGGTTGCTTCGCAGTCGGTTGACTATACTGCAACCGCCACGATCGACAAGGCTTCCACCTATCAGGACGGCTCTGCTCACCGCTTCGGCGATGCAGCGCCTTACACCTACCAGAACTAATAGCGGTTCCGCCCATCTGCGGGTGGATCGTACGCAAAAAGGCGAAGCTCCGGCTTCGCCTTTTTCATATGCAATGGAAGTACCACCGCTTTCAGCGTTCTGCCGATGGTGGAAGAATAGTGTGTTTCAGGCGGATCGGTTTCAAGCGCTGCGGCAAGTCATCGAAGATCACGCCATCCCGAAGAAGCGGCCTGACCGTTTCCAGCCGCGCCAGAAGCCCGGCATCCGCAGCCAGGGAAAAGCGTGCTGGACCACCCTCGCCTTCCATATGACGGCGCGCCACCTCTTCCCAACCTTCCTGCGGCACAGCTCCCGGCTTCAGGAAAAGCACCCATGGCGTGCGAAGCTCAGCCAGCGCCACATCGATATCCGTTTCGCTATAATACGAACATCCTGCACCCACGGCAACAAGTGCTGTTTCATCTGTCGAGCCACGGTCGATCACGACCACACGACGCAACAGACCTTCCACCACGGCAGGCACAAGCGCCGACAGTGTGAAGGCAAGCGGTCTTTCCGCATTATGGGTCTCGATGAGAACGGACAACATGGCATTTCTTATAGCACGGTGCCGTGAACGGGAAGCTAACAATCATATGTTCTTGCTTTGTTCTGATTTCTACGATAGGAATAGATTCATCAGACATGAGTCGGACCAATCGTGGTTCTCCACGGAGACGAAGATGGAAGTCATCCCGCACGCAGACATTATCAAGCAGGCAGACCTCGCGGCCTTCGGCGCCGGGCGGACGGACCATGCCAATACGGTAATTGGTGAAGCGGGCCTGCGCATCGACCATGCGCGGCGGCGCGGACGCGGCGCCGGCATTAATCCAACAGGCCGCTACGAGCCGACGACACGGCATGACTTCGATGATGGCTGGACAACGCTTGAAGAGCTGCCGCCGTTCAAGACCGACGTGCAGGTGGAAAAGCCGCGCACCATCATCACCCGCAACGATTCTCCCGATATCAGCTTCGACCGTTCCATCAACCCTTATCGCGGCTGCGAGCATGGCTGCATCTATTGCTTCGCGCGTCCCACACACAGCTATATGGGTCTTTCCGCCGGGCTTGATTTCGAGGCGCGCCTGTTCGCCAAACCGGATGCGCCCCGACTGCTGGAGCGGGAATTGGCCAAGCCCGGCTATCAGCCCAAGACCATTGCCATCGGCACGAATACCGATCCTTACCAGCCTATCGAGAAGAAATGGCGCATCATGCGCGACATTCTGGAGGTGCTGGAAGCGGCGAACCACCCGGTTGGTATCGTCACCAAATCGGCTCTGGTCGTGCGCGACATCGATATTCTGAGCCGCATGGCGGAGAAGGGCCTGGCCAAGGTTGCCCTGTCGGTGACGACGGTCGATGCGCGTCTGGCGCGCACCATGGAACCACGCGCCTCGACGCCTACCCTGCGGCTTCAGGCGATCCGAAAGCTCACCGATGCCGGCATTCCCGCTTCGGTCATGCTTGGCCCGGTCATTCCGGGCATCAACGATCACGAGATCGAGCGGATACTGGATGCTGCCTATGCCCAGGGCGCGCGCGAGGCGGGCTATGTGCTCCTGCGCCTGCCGCTGGAAGTCGCACCGCTATTCAAGGACTGGTTGCTGCGCAATTACCCCGATCGCTACCGCCACGTCATGTCGCTCATCCGCTCCATGCGCGACGGCAAGGACTATGACGCGGAATGGGGCAAACGCATGCGCGGCACCGGTCCCTATGCCTGGCAGATCGGGCGCCGGTTCGAAATCGCCGCCCGCAAGCTGGGCCTCAACACCCAGCGCAAGCGCCTTCGCACGGATATGTTCGAGCCGGTGCAGAAAGGCGGCAAGCAGCTTTCCCTTTTTTGAGTTTGGGGAGGACGCCACGAAAATGCGGCAGCGTTTCCGGCATCGGCACCGGACTTGCCTGCCCCCGGCCAAGCTCCCGCATAAGTTGCCAGTTGTGCTTTCGGTTTTCACCTGATTTCCCTTTCAGGTGAAAAGATCCCTGTTTTGCGCCACCATCCTCTTGGCAGGGGTCTTGCGGAGAATCAGAAGCGATGCGAGCATCGCCGCCAAATGAAACGCTTAGCTTCTGATTCTCCTCTTCTCTTTGAAATTCCGCTCGTGCCCGACTTTTCCGAGGAACGGCGACTTATCTCGCGCGGCCTGACACATATTGCCGGCATCGATGAAGCCGGACGCGGGCCGCTTGCCGGACCAGTCGTGGCTGCCGCCGCAGTGCTGAATGCCGACGACCTGCCGGAAGGGCTGGACGATTCAAAACGACTGACCGCCGCCAAGCGTGAAGCGCTTTACGAAACGATCCTCACCAAAGCGCTGACGGTTTCCGTGGCAAGCCTGTGCGCACGCAGCATTGATGCGAGCGACATCCGCAAGGCGGCGCTGGAAGCGATGCGTCGCGCCTTCACCGGCCTTACCCTGTCACCGTGCCATGCGCTGATCGACGGCCGCGATGTGCCGCCCGGCCTCGCCTGCGCCGGTTCGGCACTGGTGAAAGGCGATCAGCGTTCCATTTCCATTGCGGCAGCATCCATCGTCGCCAAGGTTACGCGCGACCGCATGATGATCCGTACCGGATACGCTCATCCGCCCTATGGGCTTGAACTGCATGCCGGTTATGGGACCGCAAAGCACCGTGCGGCAATCGAAACCGAGGGACCGGTGCCCGGCATTCATCGCTATACGTTCTCGCCGATCAAGGGGCGTTATAGCGACCTTTAGCCCAGTAAAGGTTTAACCTCGCGAGCCGCCGTTTCTATGCCGTGGTAAGTCGGAGCCTATAAGCAAGTTACAAAGGCCTCAAGCCGGGTGCCATAGCGCCTTTTCCGGTCATTCATCGTCCCGCCGGCCTGACAATAGAATAGGCGATCAAGCGTGGTAAAGCGGACATGCTGGCCAGCTCTGCCACTGATTTCCCTCTTTCGCGTCTAGGCACCTTCAAGATCAAAGCCCAATCGGGATCTGTAGCGCGGTACGAGCCAAACGAAAACGCCGCCCCCAAAAGGGCGGCGTTTCTGTAATGTGTAATTAATGCTGCGCTTAATTCAGGTTCGACTTCACCTGAGTGAGAGCGTCCTTGAAAAGATTGCCGGCGACTTTGGCATCGACCTTGTCGGCGACGATCTTGCTTGCCGCAGCTACTGCCAGATCGACAGCGGAAGCGCGCACTGCATTGATAGCATCGACTTCAGCCGTTGCGATCTTCTGCTCGGCCAACTTGTTGCGACGTGCAACATATTCCTCGGTCGCGCGCTTGGCATCTTCGAGAAGCGCCTTGGCTTCACGCTCGGCGGAAGCAACGATGTCGCCCGCTTCCTTTTCGGCTTCCTTGCGCTTGCGATGGTACTCGGCCAGAAGCTGCTGGGCTTCCTCGCGCAGGGTCCGCGCTTCTTCCAGTTCCTTCTTGATGTGGTCTGCACGCTCATCGAGCGAACGACCAATCATGCCTGGAACCTTCAGGTAAGCCAACAGCGCCAGGAAGATGATGAGAGCAATAAATGCCCAGAATGTAGCGTCCATTGTCCTCTCCTCAGGCGTTCGCGGCCTTGACGGCTGCTGTCACCGCGGCCTTGTCGGCCTTGGCGCCCAGAAGCCGCTCGACGAGTTCCGCCGTGGTTTCTTCAGCAATGGTGCCGACGTCGCTCATGGCCTTGGCCTTGATCGCGGCAATACGCTGTTCTGCTTCGCCCAACTTGCTGTCAAGAGCAGCTTCGGCGGCAGCACGCTCGGCTTCCGCTTCGCCCTTGCCCTTTTCGCGGGCGGCTTCGGCGATCGATGCAGCCTTGGTGCGGGCCTGCGCCAGCTCCTGCTCATAGGCAGCAATCGCGTTATCCGCATCCTGCTTGAGACGGGCAGCCTGCTCCAGATCCTGGGCAATGCGGTCGCGGCGGGTTTCGATCACGCCGCCGATGCGCGGCAGAACCACGCGCGACATGAACAGATAGAAAAGCCCGAATGTGATCGCGAGCCATAGAACCTGCGATGCATAATGGGTGGAATCAAACGGAGGGAATACGCCGCTGCCGTGTCCGGCCTCTTGCGCGACCCCGGTTTCGGTGTGCACTTCACCGGCGGCAGGGGCTGAGCCTTGCTCGCTGGCCGGTTGAGATTCGGTGGCGGTTTGGGCAAACGCCGTGGACACGAACATCCAGTTTTCCCCTTTAATCCTACATGATCACGATCTGAAAACGAGCTTCCGCTTTCCGGGATCATGTTTACTCAGGCGTCATATGCAAAGGCCAGCCGCGTCTGCACCAAATAGTTCGGCACTTCGCGGCAGGCCAGTTTCTTGCGACCGTTGATTAGACGGCGAAGAGGAGCAGAAGCGCGATGAGCAGCGAGAAGATGCCCAGAGCTTCCGTCACAGCGAAACCGAACACCAGACGGCCGAACTGGCTGTCAGCAGCGGATGGGTTACGCAGAGCGCCCGACAGATAGCTGCCGAAAATGTTGCCAAGACCGAGGGCCGTACCGGCCATACCGAAACAGGCGAGACCGGCGCCGATGTACTTTGCTGCTTCCGCTTCCATGTTAAAGCTCCTTCTGGATTGAAAATAAGCGCGGATTTCTGTTCTGGCGGAAACCCGCCTGCGAGAACCTTAGTGACCCGGATGTACAGCGTCGTTGATGTACATGCAGGTGAGAACGGTAAAGACATATGCCTGGAGGAAAGCCACCAGGAATTCGAGAGCGGTGATCGCCACCGTCATCAGCAGCGGCAGAACCGCACCACCGATGCCAATCGCACCAAGCGAGCTCAGCGAAACCACGAAACCGGCGAAAACCTTCAGCGTGATATGGCCTGCGAGCATGTTGGCGAAAAGACGGACGGAAAGGCTGATCGGACGCGACAGGAACGAGATCAGTTCGATCATCACGACCAGCGGCACGATGATGCCCGGCACGCCCTGCGGCACGAACAGCTTGAGGAAGCCGAAGCCGTGCTTGAAGAAACCGTAGAAAATGACCGTACCGATGACCAGAAGCGACAGCGCGAAGGTCACGATGATCTGGCTCGTCACCGTATAGAAATAGGGAAACAGGCCGATGAAGTTCGCGACCAGCACGAACATGAAGAGCGAGAAGACGAAGGGGAAGAACTTCATGCCCTTCGACCCTGCCGAATCCCGCAAGCTCGTCGCCACAAACTCATAGGCCATTTCCGACACCGACTGGAGGCGGCTCGGAACCAGGCCGCGGCTCGACGATGTGAGATAGAGGAAGCCCGAAGCGAGCACCACGGTGGCGACCATGAAGGCCGACACATTGGTGAACGACAGGTCAACGCCGCCTACATCGATGGGAATCCACCGGGAAACCTGGAACTGATGGATCGGATCGTTCGCCACCTTAACCTCGTCTGTCATCCCTGCCCGAAGGCAATTGGCTTGCCCGAAGGCGTTTCAATCTCGGACCAGAGGTCCGCCTTGTTCACCAGTCTCTATACGCGAACATTTTCGTGATGTCCGCGAAGACTTATTTCCTGTCGTGCTTTTCCACGTTAGACTTAATGTCGCCGTTTTCAGCAACATACCCTACCGAACGAAGCACATTGAGGACCCCGGCAGCGAAACCCAGCAGGAGAAATACGATCAATCCCCAGGGCG
Source organism: Ochrobactrum sp. CM-21-5 (assembly GCF_014253075.1). GTDB lineage: Bacteria > Pseudomonadota > Alphaproteobacteria > Rhizobiales > Rhizobiaceae > Brucella. The sequence continues at coordinate 807,367 of NZ_JACLZJ010000001.1, read as the reverse complement.
ACGTGCCAGCGAAGCGATCGATAAACCAGCCAAGTAGCGCACCAACCACGATACCGGCGATAAACTCGCTCGACAATTTCATGGCCTGCGCGACCGAACCGGATACCTCCGACCGCTCATCCTCGGAAGCCGGCTGCTTGAAAACACCCTTCTTGGCCAGTTCGGCCTCCAGGCGATTCAAACGCTGATCCAGCTCCCCGGAAACAGGTTTCTTTCCCACATCCTTACCAGCACCGGATGGCTTTCCGGGTTCAGCCCCGCCCGCCATTGGCAGCTCCTTTTTGCAAGAAATGCAGAGTTTTGAACCCCATTTCCAAGTTGCGCGCAACATATTGACACACCGCGCGCTAGTCAAGGCGGTCCGGCAACTGCTTCTAAAGGTTTTTTATCAAACAAAAATAATGACTTATCCGAGACTGCGACTCATTTTCCGACCAAAGTCCGATTGCCGGCGCGAGATCGACCCGAAAATCGGAATCGTTTTGACCAAAGCCCGGCAGGCAGATTCAGTATTTTCGGGAGGCCCGGCACGCTGCGCGGACCGGCCCGTTGTCCCGGCGCGCCGCCGCAGCAGCGGCATCATGCAGGAAATCAACTCCACCCGCCGCCATAGGTGCGATAGAAGATATGCAGACCGATCTTGGTCAGCTTTTTCATGGTCGGCGCCCAGAAGGGGCGCACATATGTCGCATGATAATGGGTTGCGGAGCCCACTTCCGGCAACCAGATCTGGCCTGACGAGGCGGTTTTCGCCACCTGCTTCGCCATCCGCCACTGCGGCGCCTCGGTGATGCGATGCTTCTGGCCGTCGCAGGCGAAAGAAAACTGGCATGCATTGAGCCAGTCGCGATTCTGGTAAACTACACCGCAAATCGTGCCCGGATAGGCCGGATTTCGCACGCGATTGAGCACGACCTGCGCCACCGCGACCTGCCCTTTCACGGTTTCGCCGCGCGCTTCGTAATAAATGGCTTCCGCAAGGCACTTCTGCTCGCTTTTGCTGAAGGCTTCGGCTGGCAGCGGCGTCGCCGCCCAGGAATGGTCCTGCTCACCGATTGGCGGCACGAAGCGCCCTTCGTCCGGATCGGGCTTGAGAATACGTTCGAACGGCGAGGTCTTGCCGTAATCGGGCGTCGACGGCGCATAGCCCAGCGCCATCACATCCGGCTGGTCGTTATTGATGAGCCTGGCGAGCTGGACCGGCATTTCGGCCTTCGGCTTCGGCGGCTTCACCGCATGGAAAGCCATGGATATCTCGACTTCCTTGCCGAGAATCTTCGACTTTGAAAAGGCCATGCGCGCATCGATCTTTTCCGGCGGGCGCGTGATCATGCTGATTTTCTCGAACATGCTGCCTGCGGTGAAGGCTTTTGCGGGCGCTTTCGGCTTGACGGAAACAATGCGGCTCGTCTTGTCGGCACGATTGATGCGGTTTTCGTCCGGATCAGGATCGTCTGGTCCAAGCTTGGCAGTCCTTTTGCCGCCCGAAAGCGCAACGCGTCCGATGCCCGGCACTTCGATGCCATTCGCCGCGATGCTGCCCGTGACGACGGTAGCATCGACGAAGGGCATTTCGGCCTGATGCACGGAACCGACCGGAGCCTTTGCGACAAAGGCCGTCCAGCGATGCGTGCCGAGATCGGCTGACGGTACAAGGCTCGCCATATCCTGAAAGGCGATGGCGTTTGAATTGAACAGATAGGTTGCAGCGGCCAGCATAAGCGGCACAAGACGATGCTGTCTGCCATGAACCTGACGCGGCCTCGCCCGCACGGCGTAATAGCGGCCATCCTCGGGGCAATAGCCCGTGACAGGATAGTGCCACACCGGCTCGGCAACGGCTTGCGATCGGCCTAACAGCGCTCGTAAGGATACAAGACGCACCGGAAACTCCACTCACAACGTACTGACTGAACTTCCCGGAGAATGAAGTATTAACCTTGATGTATGGTTAACAGATTGCCGTTTACTATTTGAAAACACTGATTAATTTTGAATTAACCAGTGTTAAGCGCATTTGATTTCATTGCGTTTTCCGTTGCCTCCCACCGGATCGTGCTGGCGTGCGGGTAAGAATGTGCACGTTTTTCTGGTCTCGCTAAAAAGTGATGGCCATGCGAGCACCCGTGCCTTGGTTCTCACCACTTTACTGCCCAGCGTGCGATGTCCGCATCCTGCCCGATCAGCGCGAGGCCGGTGGCGATGGAATCGAACTGGTTCGAGCTGGTGACCATGGCCTGAGAAAAACGGTTCTCGAACACGGTGCGGATGGCCGGCACGAAGCTCGTGCCTCCGGTCAGAAACACACGGTCGATATTGGCGAATTCCAGACCTGCCGTCCCGACGGCCTGCTCCACCGACTGTTCGATCTGGCGCACATCGTCGGAAATCCAGTTTTCAAAATCGTTGCGCGTGATATCGGTGCGGATCTCGAAATCGTCCGCCTTGAAATGCAGCTCGGACATGCGGTCCGAAGAAAGGCGCACTTTCAGGTCAGAAACGGCGCGATAGATCTCATAGCCGTAGTCGTTTTCGATCAGATTGATGAAGTGCTCCAGCGGTTCGGGCTCGACCGCCTGCTTGGCAAGCTCGGTCAGTTCGCGGATGGTGCCGGGCGAATTCATCAGGAACAATGTATTCCAGCGCGCAAAGTTCGCATAATAATGCCTTGGTACCGGCAATCTCTTGCCGAAGGATTGATACTCGGTGTTCTTGCCCAGAAGCGGCGAGACGGCATTGTCGATGATGCGATAATCGAAAGTGTCGCCCGCAATGCCGAGGCCCGTCTGGCTCATCGGCGTGAAGGTGAGACCGTCCTTGCCGACCTCGAACTTCACAATGGAAAAATCGCTCGTGCCGCCGCCGAAGTCGGCGACCAGCACCGTCGAATCCGCCTTCAGTTCCTGCGCATAGAAATAAGCCGCCGCCACCGGCTCATAGACATAATGAATATCTGTGAAGCCGAAGGCGCGAAACGCCTTCTCATAGCGCTGCATGGCCAGTTCTTCATCCGGCGAGCTTCCCGCGAAAATGACCGGGCGGCCAATGACCACGCGATTACCCTTCGGCGGCAGCTTGTCTCCCAGACGCGCAGCAACGCTTTCGAGGAAGGTTTGCAGGATATCCTCGAACTTGAAGCGCTTGCCGAAAACCGGTGTATCGGTGAAGGATCTGGACGCCGCGAAAGTCTTGAAGGATTGCAGCATGCGCGTGGCATGCGGCGCGTTGACGAAAGCATCCATCGCCCAGGGACCGCTTTCCGAGGTGCGGTGGCCGGTTTCGCGGTCCTGCCAGAAACAGAGGATGGAACGATAGCCGGTAATATCGACGCCATCCTTCGATACGCTGAGCACGGCAGCAGCACCATCGGGACCGGCGACGGAAAGCACCGTGTTGGTGGTGCCAAAGTCGATGCCCAATGTAACACCTTCAAATGAGGTCACGCCGTTTAAATGGTCCTCGATACGGCTTTGGCCAGCCTTTGTCATCACAGCACCTTTCGGGGTTTTTCAGGAGGGCGGACGACTTAACAGCCCGAACCGCGCAGCTCAAGCCACCGTGCGAAAATAAAATGCCACAGACAGTTGGGGCTTACCCTTTTACAAGGAAACTGAATCTTGCCAGCAGAAAAAGGCGTATCATTTTTTCCAATCTTTATGGAAATCTTGCCGGCAGGCTGTTAGCTTTCGCTCCCCGCACTTGGAACGTGTTTCGATCTGATTGAATCAGATTTGCGCTCCAAGATTTGTTTTAGCGCGCATCTTTTCCGAAAATCGTCTCACGCTTTTCGGGATGTGCTCTGGATTGTCCAACGAATGAAAGCGATACTAATGGCGTTAATTTCCCGTATGATTGCAGCCACTGTGCTCGTCTCCGCCAGTGTTCTTTCCATTTCTTCACAGGCTCAGGATGCAGCCAGCCAGCCGATGGCAACCGGCTATCACAATAGTGGGCAGGCCATGGCAGAGGTGAGCGGTGTCATTCGTGACGGCGACAAGCTGACCGTCAAGGTTCGCTTCAAGACTGTCAATGAAGGCGAAAACGTTTCCAAGTCGCTTTACACTTCCATATCGGACGAGGACTACGAGAATGACTACTATCTGCTTGCAGGGGACAAGAAATATCTTCTGCTGAAGGATTCCCAAGGCAAACCGCTCGCCCCCGCATCGGTCACACTGTTCGGCAAGGGACCGGTGGTTGGTGTCTGGCACGGCGTCTTCCCCGCGCCGCCGGCAGACCAGAAGGTGACGCTGTATATTCAGGGGGTCGAGCCGCTCGGGCCTTTTGCAGTTCCCGCCGAATAAGGGCCAGATAGAAATGGCCATGATTCATCAACTTGCACGCAGCGGCATCGCTCTTGGCCTTGCCGCGCTCTGCCTGCCATCCGGCGCGACGGCGCAAGGCACCGACAACGCTGCCTACATCCGGGACCTCGTTCCTGAAATCCGGGATCTGGTGTCAACGACGAGAGGTCTGGAAAGCCAAGCGAGCGGCCTTTCGGGGGCCGCTCAGCAGATTATCGCCAACAGCGGAAACATCACGATGCGGGAAACGGGCGACAGCATCGTCCTGTCAGTGACCAGCGATGTTCTGTTCGGGTTCGACAGCGCCAAGCTGTCGGGCAAGGCCAAATCGACGCTGGCCGATGTGATAAAGGTACTGGATAGCGCGCCGGATTCTGCGGTGCGCGTGGTCGGCCATACGGATTCCAAAGGTTCCGACAGCTATAATCAACGCTTGTCGGAATCCCGTGCGGATGCAGTTGTCGATTATCTTGTCAGCAATGGCGTCAAGCCTGCCCGGCTGAAACCGGAGGGACGCGGCGAAAGCGACCCTGTCGCGCCGAACGAGGTGAATGGCAAGGACAGCCCTGACGGACGCGCGCAGAACAGACGCGTGGAATTCGTACTTCCGAAGGAATGATCCAGTCGCAAAAATAAAAGCCCGGATTGTTCCGGGCTTTTTCATTGTCATCTCTTCTTCTTCGCGCGGCCCGCGAACGGGTTGTCGGAGGTGCGCAGCGAAAGGCGGATGGGCACGCCCGGCATGTCGAAGGTCTCGCGGAGACCATTCATCAGATAGCGCACATAGGACTGCGGCATCGCATCGGGCCGCGAGCAGGAAACGACAAAGCCCGGCGGGCGCGTCTTCACCTGCGTCATATATTTCACCTTGAGGCGACGACCCGAAACAGCCGGCGGCGGCTGATGCGCGATCACGCCTTCCAGCCAGCGGTTGAGGCGACCGGTCGAAATACGGCGGTTCCAGATTTCATGGGTCGCCACGACATTTTCCATGAGCTTGTCGAGGCCCTGCCCCCGCTCGCCGGAAATCGGCACGGCGCGGATGCCGCGTACCTGCGGCAGAAGACGGGCTGTCTTTTCATAGAGGTCGGCCAGAACCATCTGGCGGTCTTCGATCAGATCCCATTTGTTGAACGCGATGACCGGCGCGCGGCCTTCGCGGACGATAAGATCGGCGATCTGCAAATCCTGCTTCTCGAAAGGGATCGTCGCATCGAGCACGATGATGACCACTTCGGCAAAGCGGATGGCGCGCAGACCGTCAGCCACCGAAAGCTTTTCCAGCTTTTCCTGAACGCGTGATTTGCGGCGCAAGCCAGCCGTATCGAACAGCTTGATCTTGCGGCCGCGCCATTCCCAGTCCACCGAGATCGAATCGCGGGTAATCCCGGCTTCCGGGCCGGTCAGCAGGCGATCCTGGCCGAGCATCGTGTTGATCATCGTGGACTTGCCCGCATTCGGGCGTCCGACGATGGCGATGCGCATCGGCTTTGTGGCATCATAGGCTGGAATTTCTTCCGCATCCGGGTCTTCGATGTCGTCACCGACGAGCGCGCCGACAGAAGCGGGCGAGAAAGCTTCGCTTTCGGCTGTTTCTTCCTTCTCGTCGGCAAAGACGCGTTCCTCGCCCAGTACTTCGATGATGGCATCACGAAGATCAGGCATGCCCTGCCCGTGTTCGGCAGAGATGGGGCACGGCTCGCCGAGGCCCAGCTGATAAGCATCGTACATGCCGGATTGCGCGCCGCGCGCCTCGGCCTTGTTGGCGACCAGCACCACCGGCTTGCCCGAGCGGCGCACCAGTTCGGCAAATGTGCCGTCCGCAGGCGTCAGGCCGCTCTTGGCATCGACGACGAACAGAACCGCATCCGCTTCACCGATCGCAGCTTCGGTCTGGGCGCGCATGCGCGCTTCCAGTGAATCGTTTGCCGCTTCTTCGAGACCAGCGGTGTCGATGACATTGAACTTCAGGTCGTAAAGCTTGGCGTCATGGATGCGCCGGTCGCGCGTGACGCCCGGCAGGTCATCCACCAGCGCCAGCTTGCGACCGACAAGGCGATTGAACAGTGTGGACTTGCCGACATTGGGACGCCCGACGATAGCGAGAGTGAAACCCATGGACGAAAAATACTCCGTAACGCAGAGCGTTCGACCCGGTTTGTCAGGTCGAACGCTCTGATTGTCTTTATGAACGCATAATCTGCTCTGAAAAGTCTATCAACTTTCCAGGATCATGCGGGAAATGCTTTAGTTCAGCTTTCAGCCGCAACGCCAGCGCTGCGCATCAGCTCAAGCATGGTGTTGGCCCGCTGGCGGATATTGGCCTGCGCCAGACCGTCATCGGCGATCTGCTTGAAAAGCTTTGCCGCGTCGTCATAACGCTCCGCCTTCCAGGCAGCGAGACCGAGAGCCTCGCGCGCACTGTTGCGCATCGGATTGCCATCGGCGGATAATGTTTCGACGCGCTTGGCGACGTCATCATAAGAACCGCTGTCAACGAGGATATAGCCTGCGCGCAAGCGCGCTACATCGCGCATCGGCTGGGGAACCGCATTGTCGGCGGCGACATCGTCGAACGCCTTGACGGCACCGGCGGCATCGCCCTTGTCGGCAATCACCGAGGCTGCGCGCAAGCGCGCCAGAACCGGATAAGAGCCATAGCCGGTCTTTTCCAGATCGTCGAGCGCAGCCAGCGCTTCATCGTTCTTGCCCGCAGAGGCCAGATCGAGCGCTGCAAGGAACTTGTCGCCCGATGCGGAGGCCCTGGAGTCGACCCAATGCTGATAACCGACCCACCCAGCCGTTCCCAGAACGATCGCAATCGCGCCGCCGAAAATGAACGGTGCGAAACTGCGCCAGAACGTTTTCATCTGTTCCGAACGGAGTTCCTCGTTTACCTCGCGAATGAAACTGTCGTCTGCCATGGACCTGCCGCTAAAACCCGTTGATTACGAAAAGGCGCCCCCTGAACCGGCCAGAATACAGCACCCAGTCTGGCGCTTTTAGTCGGAATTCGCGCCATATGTAAGACCTGTTGAGCGAAATAACCTATAACACCCGTCAGGAAAGTGAATTCCAGTCCGAGATTGGCCACATTCGATGGGTAGCAGGAACCCTTCCTCTCCCTTGGCGTTTATCCCCCCATGCGTGCTTTTCCCTCCCTTTCCGTTCTGGTTTCCGCCTTTTGCGCCATGGCTTTCGCAGCGCAAGCAACGCCGCTCCCTGCCGGAACGCAAGGCAAGCCGGCCAACCTGCAATATGTGCTGATCTCGTTCGACGGCGCGCATGACAACAGGCTGTGGACGCGCAGCCGCGCGCTTGCCCGCAAATATGATACGCATTTCACCTATTTTCTTTCCTGCGTCTTTCTGATGACCAAGAAGGACCGCGCCAGCTATCAGCCGCCGCACAAAAGGGCTGGCGCTTCCAATGTCGGCTTTGCGCTCAGCCGCGGGGAGGTCGTGACCCGCCTCGACAACATCTGGCAGGCGCATCTGGAGGGCAACGAGATCGCCAGCCATGGTTGCGGCCATTTCGACGGGACGCAGTGGAGCGTTGCTGACTGGGACAAGGAAATCAGCGAGTTTCGCCGCATCACCGCCGATGCCTACAAGAACAATGGCATTGAGGGTGAACCGCAGGGCTGGCGGGAACTGGCGTTGAACGGCATCGACGGTTTTCGCGCGCCTTACCTCGCCGACGCCAAGCCGGTGCAGAAAGCGTTGAAGTCCCACGGGTTCCGTTATCAGGCCTCATCCATCACACGCGGGCCGGAACTGCCGGAGATTTCAGGCGGGTTCGCGTCCTTCGGCCTGCCGCTGGTGCCGGAAGGGCCGTCGCGGCGCGCCATCGTCGCCATGGACTATAATCTCTATGTGCGTCACTCCAAGGGCAAGGAAGCGCCGCAGCAATCGGCGGCATTCGAGCAGCGCGCCTATAAGGCGTTCCGCGCCGCCTTCGACAAGCAATATGCCGGTGAGCGCATTCCGCTCCAGCTCGGGTTCCATTTCGTGCTGATGAATGACGGCGCCTACTGGCGCGCCATGGAGCGGCTGGTGTCGGAAGTCTGCACGAAGCCGGACGTCAAATGCACGACCTACAGCGATTATCTGAACAGCCTCGATAAAGACACCGGCCACGCGGCCCAGAACAGGTCTTAGGCCGGTTATTCTCCGGCCTGCACCGGCACTTCGATGTTCGGGCAATCCATCGAGGGCAACGGCTCGCCGTCTATAACCGCTTCGAAAGTCCGCAGGCGCTTGTAGATCGACAGAAGCTCGATGATCGTCGTCCATGAATTGACGAGGTACTGGAACGAGCTTCGCACCTGTTCGAAGACGTTGGAAATCTGGCTCATCAGGCCCAGCGTCAGCTTGCCCGCGACAATAGACGGTATCAGGATCACCATCGGGAAAATATTGTCCGCCTGAATGTAGAAAATGCGGGCCACATTGAAATAGACATAGTGGAAGTAGAGCCGGAAATAGTTGTGCCGGACATTGCCGAACAGCTCTTTCATGGTGATCGGTTCGGCCCGCTCCGCATGGTCCTCGCCATAAACCAACTCCTTGCGGTAGGCCGCCTCCACCCGCTGATTGTTGAACTCCAGCCCCGGCAGCTTGATGCCGACCAGCGCGAGAAATCCGGTGCCGAACACTGCCCACAGGATTGCCGCCCACACCAGCGCATGCGGGATGTAGCCGATCACCGGCAGTTCATTGACCTTTTCGGAAAAGGTGAACAGGACCGGGAGAAACGCGATCAGCGTCATCACCGATTTCACGAGGCTGACGCCCAGCTGTTCCAGCGTGGTGGAAAAGCGCATCGTGTCTTCCTGCACGCGCTGGGCCGCGCCTTCGATGTGGCGCAGCCTGGGCCAATGGCTCATGTAATAATCGTTCATGGCGGTGCGCCAGCGGAAGATATAGTGGCTGACGAAGAACATGCTCAGCACGCCGACCGTGATCGCCAGAAATGCGATGCCCGAAAAATCGACCAGTCCCCAGTAGAAATCAGCAGCCGCGACCGCGCCGGGTGTTCCCAGCCCTTTCTGCACGAGGTCGTAAAACGGCCCGTACCAGGCATTCACCGCCACACTGACCTGCACACTGAAATAGGTGGTGAACAAGATCAGCGCCGAGCCGAGGATCGACCATCGTTGCCAGGGATGCGGCGCAAACCAGGCCCAGAACATATAAAAGGCGAAGGTGGCCACCGCGAAATAGACATAGAACCAGAGGAAGGGCGCCGTCCAGAAAATGCTCGCGCCGATGACCGGTGCAGCATCGGCTGCGGCAGGCGGCAAACCGAACATGCTACCCAGATTCTCGCCGCCCATATACCAGGCGGCTATGGCCAGAAGGCTCCAGAAAACCGCCGAAATGAAAAACAGTTTCGGTCGGGGAAAAAACGATACAAACACTGAATTCACGTCCGGATTTTTGAGAAGTATCCCTATAAAGGACAGGACAGGGCGTGTTTACCAGTTAAATTATCGTAAGGTTCGATTTGCGGCCTGATCCGGGGTCCGACCGGCAGCCCGACCTGCCGCAATGCCGATGATCGCCGTTATCACTAGCGACACTGCCGCCGCCAGGCTTGCCGATGTGAACGATCCCGAATGCTGCGCCATGACGCCCGCGACCAGCGGCCCGACAATCTGGCCGATGCTGAAACATACCGTCATGCGCGCCAGTGCCCGTTTTGGCGAAGCCGGAGCGAGTACCCGCGCGATCTGAAGCCCGAACGCCGTAAGCGCCATGAATGTCGAGCCGAGAAGCACGCCGCCCAGCAGCGGACCGACCGGCGGTGCAAGCATGACGCTGGCCGCAACGCCGACGGCTTCGAGAAGGGCGGTGAGTGCGAAAGAGCCGAACAGCCCGAACCTTCTGGCCGCAGGCGCCCACAGCCAGATGGATGGCGCCGCGCAAAGCCCCGTAACGACCCAGACCGACGCTTCCATAAGCGGCCCGCCATCGCTGGCCCGCACGATGGCGATCAGGAATGTCGCCGTGATGACATAGCCGAAGCCGAAAATGCCGTAGGCAAGGGCAATGGCGTTGAAGGCGAAACTGTTGGGCAATGGCGGCTCGCGCGTGCCGTTGCCGACGCCCACCGGCCCCTCCCTCACGAAGACAGCGACAAACACCGCCATGACAAGGGTCAGGATGGCAGCGCCGATCCAGTCCGCGCGCCAGCCGAAGCCCGCAAGGCGGATCACCGCCACCAGCACTGCCGAAAGCGCAATGCCGCTGCCCACGCCGCCAAAATGCAACGCGCCAAGTCCGGCCTTGTCCGCTGCCGCCACGTGGCTCAGCACGATGGCCGTGCACAGGATCATCGTCACCGCGCTGGCAAAACCGGCGGCAAAGCGGATCGCCGAGAACAGCCACACACCTTCGAAGAACGCCATCGCAACACAGAGAAATGCGCTTGCCGCAAGCCCCGCGATAACGGTCTTGCGCTCAAGACCCGCCGACCAGCCGTAACCGGCAGCGACCGCGCCGAGCAGATAGCCGATATAGTTGGCAGAGGCGATAAAGCCTGCATCGGCGGCATTGAAGCCGATGTCCGCCATCATGCCCGGCAGGATCGGTGTATAGATGAAGCGCCCGATGCCCATGACCGCGGCCATGGCGAAAAACCCGCCGAAGGCGTAACGGACTGCAACATCATGCGAGGGAGGTGTGACGGAGGCCTTTGTCATGGGCGGGAAAATAAACATCGCCCGCCGCACGACAATTGAATTTTTCTGATTATCCGATCAGGCCGGCTGACGTGCCCGCAGGACCAGCATAGAAGCAGGCACTTTTTACCTCTCACAAAGGCCTTGCGAATCGCATAAGTGCGTGCTTATGTGTCAACATGAATGAGAACGATATATTCCGGGCGCTTGCCGATCCGACCCGCCGCGCCATCTTCGAAAAGCTGGCGACCGGCAGCCTGAACGCCAGCGCCTTGCGCGAAGGCATGGAGATCAGTCAGCCCGCCATGTCGCAGCATCTTTCGGTTCTGCGCGGCGCCGGACTGGTACGGGAGGAACGGCGGGGACGCTTCGTGAATTACGAAGTCGACCCGGACGGCCTGGCGTTCATCGCGCAGTGGCTGACCAAGTATCGCGCTTTCTGGCCTGCACGCATCGATGCCCTGAAAAACGTGCTGAAGGATATGGATCAATGACCGACCAGCAGAAAAAAAGCCCCGGAACAGGCATTCAGCAGGACTACGATCTGGATGCCGCGCCGCAGAAGGTCTGGCGAGCAATCAGTATTCCGGAATTTCGCGAGGCATGGCTGCCGAAGGAGGCGCTGACGGATGATGAAGCCGCATCGCTCACGCCCGGAGAAGAAATCAGTTACCGAATGCGCGAAAACGAGCCGCCTTTTCTGGAAAGCACGGTCACATTTCGCATCGCGCCGAATACCGCTGGCGGCACCCACTTGCGGGTCATTCACGAATTGAGCCACGAATTAAGCGATGCGCGGCTCAAGCGAACTACTGTGACCGCCGCCAACACGAACCGCAGGCCAGTCATGCGCGCTGCCTGACCAGCCAGACAATCCCGACAATTTCAAAGATTGGAGTTCGCCGATGCGCGAAGCGATGCAACTCGTCCCTATGGTCGTCGAGCAATCGAGCAGAGGAGAGCGGTCGTTCGACATTTATTCGCGCCTGCTGCGCGAAAGGATCATCTTTCTCAACGGGGAGGTGAACGACACCGTATCCGCGCTCATATGTGCACAATTGCTGTTTCTCGAAGCGGAAAACGCAAAACAGCCGATCAATCTCTATATCAACTCGCCCGGCGGTGTGGTGACCAGCGGCTTCGCCATCTATGACACCATGCACTACATCCGCGCGCCGGTGCACACGCTTTGCATGGGAACGGCGCGCTCAATGGGGTCGTTCCTGCTGATGGCGGGCGAGCCCGGCCAACGGGCAGCTCTTCCCAATGCCAGTCTGCTCGTTCATCAGCCCTCCGGCGGGTTTCAAGGGCAGGCATCGGACATTTTCATTCACGCGGAAGAAGTCCAACGCACCAAATGGCGCATGACGCGGCTTTATGCCGAACATTGCGGCCGCACCTATGAAGAAGCAGAGCGCGCGCTCGACCGCGATAATTTCATGACCGCGGAAGAGGGTCTCGAATGGGGGCTCGTGGACCGCATTCTTGAAAGGCGAGAGGTGGCCGAGGGCTGACACGTGGCCAATTAACCCCGTATCTTATCCGCTGCCTGCCGCCAGATGGTCCAGCAGACTCCGCGCGGGCGGCGGTAAATCGCCATCAGTGCGGATGCACAGTGAAAGCTGGCGCGTGGCCCAGTCGTCCGAAAGCCCGATAATGGCGATACCTGACGCACGCCTGCAACGGCGCGCAGCCGTTTCCGGCACGATGCCGATACCCGCGCCCGCACCGGCCATCCGGCAGATGCCTTCCAAGGTCCGCAACTTGATGCGGACTTTCAGTCTGCCGCCATTTCGCGCCGAATGCGCATCGATATGCGCCTGAAGAGCACCGTCCGCCAGAGCGACAAAGTGCTGGTCGAGAAGTTCGGGAAACCGTACCTGCCCCTTCCCCGCCAGCGCATGCTCGCGCTCAGTCACCACCACGAGTCGGTCCACCGCGAAAGGTCGCAGGGTGAGACCCGCCGTATCGACCGCATTCGACAGAATGCCGATCTCGGCAAAACCCGCAGCGACGCTTCTGGCGATTTCGGCACTTTGCCGCTCTTTCAGATCGATATCCACCTGTGGATGCGCCGCCATCCATGGCGCGAGGCGGGCCGGAAGAAATTCCATGATCGCCGCCGTGTTCGCCAGCACACGCACAGTGGCGCGCAAACCCTTCGCATATTCCCCCAGTTCGCCATGCATCCGCGCCATCTGCTGCAGGATCGTGCGAGCATGATGGGCCAGTGCTTCGCCAGCCTCGGTGGGCGTTACTCCGCGCCGCCCACGCTCCAGCAGCACCACTTCCCCCATGGCCTCCATGTCACGCAGCCGCTCGCTTGCCGCGGACAGCGAAAGCCCAACCTCGGCAGCCCCGTGGGTGATGCTACCGGCATTGACGACAGCGAGAAACAGGCGAAGGTCCGTCAGATCGAAACGCATGAGGCCAAAGATAGCGCACAATCAGCCTTCGGGCCAGCCGAAGCCAGGCTGCGGAACAACCGCATTGTCGGCGCGCAGGGATACGGTATCAAGGTCCGCAGACAATTGCGTATGGATGACATTTGCCGCGAGGCGCGCCCCAGAGGACAAACCTGAAAGCCATGATCGATCTTTCCTTGCCCATTCTCCTCACCATGGCGGCAACCTTCTTTGCCGCCGGTATCGTCAAGGGCGTTACCGGCATGGGGCTGCCGACAATGGCGATGGGCGTGCTCGGAGCTCTCATCTCGCCGCTTGCCGCTGCCAGCCTGCTGATCGTACCGTCCTTCGTGACGAATGTCTGGCAGCTCTCCGCTGGTCCCGGTTTCGGCCGGCTGATCCGCAGGCTCTGGCCGATGATGCTGGCAATCATCGCTGGCACCATGTTTGGCTCTGCCTGGCTTACCAGTGGTCGCGCCGATCTGACGACAGTAGCCCTCGGCTTCGCGCTCGTGGTCTATTCCGCCTATACGCTTCTGGCCCGACAGGTCTGCGTCCCCGAACGCGCCGAGCGGTGGCTGTCGCCGCTCATCGGTGCGATAACCGGGGTGGTGGCGGGCGGAACCGGCGTTTTCGTCATCCCCGCCGTGCCCTATCTTCAGGCGCTGGGGCTTCCCAGAAACGATCTGGTGCAGGCTCTCGGCCTGTCTTTCACTATTTCGACTGTGGCGCTTGCAGCGGGACTAGGGGCGCATGGCGCTTTTGAGAGCGGTAACGTCACCTTGTCGATACTGGCGATCATTCCGGCGCTCTGCGGCATGGGGGTGGGCCAGATCATCCGCAACAGGATCAGCCCGAATGCCTTTCGGCACGGGTTTCTGATCTGTCTGCTGCTGCTTGGAGCCCAGATGAGTTTGAGGCCATTGTTTTAGTCTAAACTCAATCACGCTTCGGGATGGGCATGCTATCGGGCTTGTCCGAATGCAGAAAGTGCTGGAGCGTATCGTCCACCGCACGCAGTCGATGGGCGCAATCGCGCCAGCCGAACGGGATTTCTTTTGGAATCGGCGGCGTTCTGCGCAGTTCCTCTCCTTCTTCCAGCGAGCAATTGGCGATGATCGCCCGCAGCGCTTCCGCAATCCACGGCGGCGGCGGCGCTTCCTTCTTGCGCAGTGCATTGCCCAGCGCCTCGCCGAACAAAAGCGCGGAAGCATAAAGTCGAATGCCGCGCCGGTCGTAACGGCCCGCCATTTCCGCAACCTCGCGCGCCACCAAGCGTCCGCGCAGCGACCAGCGGGCATTACTGCGGGCCAGCGCTATGCCATCGCCAAGCGTGATTACCGCGCGGTGTGCCTGCGCAAACCGGTTGATGGCGCTTTGCGCAGGCACCGGGTCTTCCTTTTCAAGCGCTATGGCCGACAGTTCGAGACCCGAGACGATGCGGTCCAGAAGGCCGCGCACCGCACGGTCGATCAGGCGCACCGGATCGGGTGTCACCAATATCTGACTGAACAAAAGTCCGACGGCAGCTCCTGCAAGAACGTCGATCAAGCGCGTAACGCCCGCAACCTGCGGCCCCATGGCCAGAACCAGAATGGCCGAAACGCCCGACTGGATGGCGATTGCCGGAGACATGCCGAACGTGGTGGCGAGCAGCATGGCCAGAAAAGTCACCATGCTCATATGAAGCACGGGAATGGTTTCGGGCAGAAACAGCGACAGTTCGCCGATCGCCACGCCGATCGTAACACCCACCATCACCCCGATGGCCTGCTTGCCGTGGTTCGGCAGGTTGGGCGCGAGACAGATCACCGCTGTCACCATGGCGAAAATCGGCTTGGGCTGCCCAAGAAGCCATTGGCAAACCAGCCACGCAATCCCGCCCGCAATGGAGGCAATCAGTGCATCCCGCCAGCTGGCCGACCATTGCTGAACGATCTTGTCCACACGCCGATGCATAGAGTTCCCCTGTTTTTCCAATGGGCTTATCTATAGTTCTCGTTTAAACGGAATCGTCCAGACGCTCCAAGTCTTTGCCTTGTCGCATTATTCCGCGCAAAGCCGGTGCGCCGTTTTGCTGGAAATGCCCTGTCTGTGGCGAATACGGGCGCGCTCAAGACTTGAAGAACGCCTCATACTGGTCGGGCTTGAAACCAACGGTCAGCTTGCCGTCCTTTTCGAGTACAGGGCGTTTGACCATGGAAGGCTGCGCCAGCATCAGCTCGCGCGCCTTGGCGGCATCGACCGTCTGGCGCACCTCTTCCGGCAGTTTGCGGAAGGTCGTGCCAGCACGGTTTAAAAGCTGCTCCCACGGAATATGCTTCAGGAAACCGTCCAGTGTTTCGCCGTCGAGCCCTTCCTTCTTGTAATCATGAAAAGCATGATCGATGCCTTGGTCGTCCAGCCAGGTGCGTGCCTTCTTCATGGTGTCGCAGTTCTTGATACCGTAGATGGTCACGCTCATATCAGACTCCTTCGATGCTTTTGAGCGATCAAAGGCTATCGGTTGGCAGGTTTCAAGGGCCTATCTGGAATCATGAAAGATTATGCCCAGCGTATGCCGCATGCCGGAGTGGATGCGGCTGACGCCGTGACGCATCTTGACGCGATAATCTCCGCGTGTGCCACGCATCGGGCGGTCGTTGACGGCGAAGACCACCGCGTCACCCTGCCCCAGCGGCACCACCTCCGCCCGGCTCTGCATGCGCGGACGCTGCTCCGTCAAAACGAACTCGCCGCCCGTGAAATCCTTACCCGGTTCCGACAGCAGGATCGCCACTTGCAAGGGAAAGGCCAAATCGCCGTAAAGATCCTGATGCAGACAATTATAATCGCCCTCCACATATCGCAGAAGGAGCGGCGTTGGGCGCTCCTGTCCCGCCTCATGGCAGAGTTTCAGAAAGGCGTCATGGGTCAGGGGATAATGTTTTTCACCACCCATCCGCTCACTCCAACGATTGGCGACTACAGCCAGATGCGGATAGAGGTCCTGCCGCAATCTTTTCACAATTTCCGGCATCGGATTGGCGAAATACTTGTATTCACCCCTGCCGAACCCATGTCTCGCCATCGAAATCGTGGTCCGGAATGTGGCGGAAACCGGGTATAGATTGGCAATTTTGCGGCATTCCTGTGGCGAAAAGATGTCTTTCAGAATAGCGGCGCCGAACCCGTCCAGTTCGGCACCGATATTTTCCCAGTTGCTGGCAGCAATCCTTGCCGCCAGCCTGTCCTCCATTTCCGTCATGCCTGGCTCTCCCGCTTGAGGAGATCGCGCTTGCGTTCGATGCCCCAGCGATAGCCGGAGATGCCGCCATCGTTACGCACCACGCGATGGCAAGGAACAGCCACCGCAATCTTGTTTGCGGCACAGGCCTGCGCCACCGCGCGAACGGCTTTCGGCGCGCCGATACGTTCGGCAATTTCAGTGTAACTCACTGTTTTTCCGACCGGAATTTCGCGCAAAGCCTGCCAGACGCGCTGCTGGAAAGCAGTTCCTTGCAGATCGAGCGGCAGGTCGAGGCCGATACCCGGCGCTTCCACGAAACCGACCACCTGCGCGACCAGATCCTCGAAGTCGCGGTCGGCGCCGATAAGATTGGCTTTCGGAAAGCGCTTCTCCAGATCGCGGATCAGCTCTTCCGGGTCGTCGCCCATCAGAATGGCGCAGACGCCCTTGTCGCTCGCCGCCGCCAGCACCGCGCCAAGCGCGGACTGGCCGATGGCGAAGCGAATATCCGCATCTTTCCCTCCCGCCTTGTAACTCTTTGGAGTCATTCCCAAAATTGCGTTCGATGCTTCATAGAAACGGCTGGAGGAATTATAGCCTGCATCATAAATTGCGTCGGTCACGCGGATTTCCGGCTCGACGAGTGCGGCCCGCATCTTCTCCGCCCGGTGCGCATCGGCATAGGCTTTGGGCGTCAGGCCGGTGAACGCTTTGAAAATACGGTGGAAATGAGCGGGACTTGTCTTCACGAAGGCAGCCACTTCCTCAAGCGAGGGCACGTCTTCCGCCGTCTCGATAAAGCGGCAGGCGGCAGCAACCATGTCGGCATGGCGCGTGCTGTTCTGCACGGCCAATGTCTGCGAAAGGTTCGGCTTGCAGCGCATGCATGGCCGGAAGCCGGCATGCTCGGCATCCTCGCAACGCTCGAAAAACTGAACGTTCTCGCGTTTTCCACGCCGCGACGGGCAGGATGGGCGGCAATAGACGCCGGTTGTGCGCACCGCATAGACAAATTCACCGTCCGACGCCTTGTCGCGGTCGAGCACCTTCTGCCAGCGGCTTTGATCGGGGTCATGCGTTTTCAAGGTCATAAGGTTCATGTCCGTCATCCTTCAACTCATTATGAAGGAAATTTATCCGGTCAGCGCAAGGCCTGCACTCCGCTCTTTGCTTTCAAATTCGGGAACCGCGAATTCGAAATCCCGATGCACAGTCTGTTCACAAATAAGAGGCATGCAAGCATTTCGCTTTTATATCATGATCGGCATAATCGCTCATGCGGTTTGAGGAGAAAACAGGGAGTAGACCATGACGGCAATCGGCTTCATCATCGACGGCAAAGAGACAGCCGCAGCTTCGGCCAAGACCTTCGAGCGCAGGGACCCTGTGACGGGGCAGGTCGCCACCATTGCGCCTGCGGCCAGCCTCGCCGATGTCGATGCGGTCGCGACATCCGCCGCCAGGGCTTTTGAAAGCTGGGCGGAAACCGGCCCGAACGAGCGCCGCACGCTTTTGAACAAGGCCGCGGACCTGATGGACAGCCGCGCCGTCGACTTCACCAGACTGATGTTGGAAGAAACCGGGGCGACCGCTCCCTGGGCGGGGTTCAATGTGCATCTGGGCGCAAATATCCTGCGCGAGGCAGCCGCACTGACCACCCAGATCACCGGTGAAATCATCCCCTCCGACAAGCCCGGCATCGTTTCGATGGCCGTCCGCCAGCCGGTTGGCGTGGTACTTGGCATGGCCCCGTGGAATGCGCCGGTCATTCTGGGCGTGCGCGCTATCGCGGCGGCGCTTGCTTGCGGTAACAGCGTCATATTGCGCTCGTCGGAAGCCTGCCCCGGCGTGCATCACCTCATCGTCAAAACCCTCAACGACGCCGGTTTTCCGGCCGGTGTCGTCAATGTCATTTCCAATGCGCCCGAAGACGCGCCCGAAATCGTCGCCGCCCTCATCGCGCATCCAGCCATCCGCCGCATCAATTTCACCGGCTCCACCCATGTCGGCAGGATTATCGCCAGACAGGCGGCGGAATATCTCAAGCCAGTGCTGCTGGAACTGGGCGGCAAGGCACCGTTCATCGTGCTGGAAGATGCCGATCTCGATCAGGCCGTCGATGCCGCAGCGTTCGGCGCGTTCATGAATCAGGGTCAGATCTGCATGTCCACCGAACGTTTCATCGTGCATGAACAGGTGGCCGACGCCTTTGCGCAGAAGCTTGCCGCCAAGGCGCAGACACTGCCCGCGGGCGACCCGCGCGGCCATGTAGTGCTGGGGTCTCTGGTCGATCTCAAATCGGCGGAACGTATGGACGATCTCATCGCCGATGCGGTGGCGAAAGGCGGCACAGTGCTTGCTGGCGGCAAGCGCGACGGCTCGATCGTCGAAGCCACGATCATCGATCACGTCACGCCGGACATGAATATCTACACGCAGGAATCCTTCGGTCCGGTGAAGCCGATCATCCGCGTGAAAGACGCCGAAGAAGCGATCCGGGTAGCCAATGATACCGAATACGGGCTTTCGTCGGCGATCTTCAGCCAGGACGTAAAACGCGCGATGGCGTTATCGAAAAAGCTTGAAACGGGCATATGCCACATCAACGGGCCGACCGTCGCCGATGAAGCGCAAGCGCCTTTCGGCGGCGTGAAATCCTCCGGCTATGGCCGCTTCGGCGGCAAGGCAGTGATCAACGAATTCACCGTCCTGCGCTGGATCACCATCGAGGGTCCGCAGCATTATCCATTCTAGTAACTAAAAGGGCGGAGCGATTGCTCGCTCCGCCCCGTCATTTCGATCCATTTGAATCAAGGTTTGCGCGCTTCCTTGATCGCTTCGATCAAGGCTTTTTCCTTCATCACGCCGCCATAGAGCTTGGTGCCGATGACGAAGGACGGCGTACCGCCGAAATTGAAAGCGTCGCCCTGATCCATGTTGCGCTCAAGGATACCGTTGATACGCTTGGAATCCGCCTTGTAGGCGGCTTCGAGCTTGGCGGCGTCGAGACCACCCTTCTTCAAGGCAGCATCCACCTGCTCCTTGGTCAGACGACCGGGCGTCGCCATCAGGGCTTCCATGGCCTTCAGGTAATTGCCGGACTTTTCCGCCGCCAGAACCAGACGCGCGGCATAGGCCGACACGTCGCCGAAAATGATCCAGTCCTTCATGACCAGACGGACATTGCCGTCATTCTTGACCACGCGCATCAATTCCGCATGACCCTTTTTGCAATAGGGGCACTGGTAATCGAAATATTCGACAATGGTGACGTCGCCATTGGGATTGCCAAGGACCGGAATTTCCTTGTCGTACAGCACCTCCGCCACCGATGGAACACGCTGGGCGAAGCTCTCGGTACCGGCTCCGATCCCTGCAATACCAAATATTGCGAGACCGCCTGCGGAAACGGCGAGCATCTGACGACGGTTTATCATGAGGTTACTCCTTTGCCCGATTGGGCCTTGTCCAGTACGACAACGCGCGCACCGGCAGAGGCACGCTTGTAAAGGTCGAGAATGTCCTGATTGAAGAGACGGATGCAGCCGGACGATGCGGCCTTGCCGACCGACCACGGCTCGTTGGTGCCGTGGATGCGGTAGAGCGTATCCTTGCCGTCGCGATAGAGATAAAGCGCGCGCGCACCCAGCGGATTGCGAATGCCGCCCTCCAGACCTTTGGCATACTTGGCGTAATGTTCCGGATTACGCTTGATCATGTTCTGGGTTGGCGTCCAGCGCGGCCATTGCGACTTGTAGGCCACCTTCGCATCACCCTTGAAGGTGAGACCGGCACGGCCCACGCCGACGGAATAGCGTATCGCCTTGCCGCCCGGCTGGACCAGATAGAGATAGCGAGCATAGGGATCGACAACGATGGTGCCCACCGGCTCATTCGTCACATAATCAACTTCCTTGCGCAGATTGCGCTCGGCGATCTTGCTGACGTCAAGCGCCGGGATAAGATTGCCGCGGTCGTTCACCGCGCCATACATCGCCTCATATTCGCTTTTTGCCATCTTCACTTCCGGCTGCGGCCGTGCGGCGGCAACAGGCTGCGATGCGAACGCCACCGGTTCCGGCATGGTGACCGCAATCGGCTTTTCCGCCGATACGGTGGTGCACGCCGCCGCCGCAAATGGCAGACAGGCAAGGAAGATCATTCGGGCCGCGGATGTTCCGACGCCGCGTTTCCGGTTCACAATAGCCACTTCAAGCCCCCGAGCTTTCATCAAAATTCCAGTTCCTGTTTCCGTTCGGCGGCTACGAGACCTGTCGAGCGCGCAATGGAGGCTGACGTCACATCGCCTACCAACCTTGTTCCCTCCTGCTCACGGCTTGCCTTGTCGAAGAAAATCATCGTCGGCGGACCGGCCACATTCAGCTTTGCCATCAGATCGGCATTGCCTTTCGTAAGGTCGGAAATGTCCGCCTTGATAAGCTGGTAGCCGCTCAGGTTTTTCTTCACGTCGGCATCAGGCAGCACGCGCCGCTCCACAGTGGAGCAACTGACGCACCAGTCCGCTGTGAAATAGACAAGCGTCGGCTGGTCATTGCGCGCCGCATCAAGTTTCTCCTGAAGGGAGGAAACCGTCTCGACCGGTGCGAATCGCAGCGCGGCCATCGTCTGGTTGCCGCCACGGTTAGCGAATGCCGCAAGCGGCTGCAACGGGTCCCTTCCGCCCGATGCGACGCCGAGCATCAGGATGACGCCATAGACGAAAGCCGCCGTGCCGATTGTGCGGGCCACGACATTGCGGCCCGGAATTTTCAGGAAAGCAAAACTTGCAAGGCCGAAGAGCAGAAGCGCCCAGAAGATCATGTCCACGCCGGGGGGCAAAAGCGGCGCGGCCATGAAGATGGCGGTTGCCAGAAAGCCGAAGCCGAATATCTGCTTCACCATTTCCATCCACGCGCCAGCACGCGGCAGGGTGCCCGCGCCAAGCGTGGAGAAGACGATCAGCGGCAGGCCCTTGCCGATTCCAAGCGCGAACAGGGCCGTGGCGCCAAGCGCGACATTGGCGGTTTGTGCGATGTACAGGAGCGCGCCCGCAAGCGGGGCGGTCACGCAGGGGCCGACGATCAGCACCGAGGAAAAGCCGAGAATGGCGGCGGAACGCTTGGAGCCGGTGCGCCCGCCCGTGCGCGCCGAGACGGCGCTGACCCATGAGCCTGGGAGCTGGAGCTGGAACAGGCCGAACATGGAAAGCGCGAGCAGCGTGAACACACCCGCCAGCGCCAGAGCCGTCCATTTCGATTGCAGTACCATTTGCAGGTTCTGCCCCGACCAGCCCGCAATCGCGCCGATCATGGCGAAGCCGAGCGCCAGGCTGACCACATAGATCGAGGACAGCACGAAGCCGCGTTTTGCCGTCAGCCTTTCGCCTTCACGGGCCAGAGTGCCAGCGACGATGGGATAGATCGGGAAGACGCAGGGCGTGAAGGCCAGCAGCACGCCGAAGGCCAGAAAAGCTGCAATGACAAAGCCGGTACCGCCCTGAGCGAGCAGGTTCTCGATCATGCCTTTTTCAGGTGCAAGCGCGAAGCTTTCGGCCTGCGGGGCGGAAGCGGCAGCAGGCGTGAAGGCGGGGGTTTGCTCGACAGGCTTCGCCAGTTGAGCTTTTTGACCCATCTGGCTTGAGACGGCGAGCGTTACCGGATCGACCATGCGGGTTTCAGGTCGATAGCAGATACCATCCTCCTGACAACCCTGATAGGTAAGTTCGATCGGATCACTGCCTGCTTTCACGCTGGCGCTGGCATGGGCATAATAGACCTCAAGTCTGCCGAAATTCGGATCGTCCTTGGACACACCCGGCTGCGTATCGACATCAAGCGTCTTGCCCTGCCGGTCTTTCGCTTGAATATGATCACGATAGAGGTAATAGCCGTTTGCGATCTGCCAGTTCAGCACCAAAGTACCGTCAGCGTCTTTGGTCGCGCTGAGACGGAACGCCTGATCGACAGGCAGCGGGCTGGCAACCGCCGGGGCAAGGGCCATGAAGACAGCAATGATGGCAATAAAAAATCGCATTACGGTTTTCCGTACCAATCTGATTCGTGCAAAATTGATCTTGTTGCAAAAAGCGAATGCCGCCATCACCTTAAGACAGCCTTAAGCTGAGACAGTGAGAAGCGGCCCTGCGTTAATCATGAAACAAGGCGAAAACAGGAAGACATATGCGCATTCTGGTTGTGGAAGACGACACGATCCTGCTCGACGGGCTTACCGTGGGGCTGGGTATTGCCGGTTTCACGGTCGATGCGGTGTCAACCTGCGGCGATGCCGAGGCCGCACTTGCCGCCCAGAACTATAATGCCGTGGTGCTCGACCTCATGCTGCCGGACGGTTCCGGCTTCGACATATTGAAAGCCATGCGCCGCGAGCGCGACGAGACGCCGGTGCTGCTCCTGACCGCGCGCGATCAGGTGGCCGAGCGCATTGCCGGCCTGGATGCTGGCGCCGACGATTATGTCGGCAAGCCCTTCGATCTGCATGAGCTTGCCGCGCGCGTGCGTGCCGTAGCACGGCGAGGTACGGGGCGTGCAAGCGCCATTCTCGAATGGCGTCAGGTCGAACTCGACCCGGCGGAAATGTCGGCACGCTTCAAAGGCGAACCGCTGCGGCTGACCCGGCGCGAGTTCTCCATTCTGCGCGCCCTCATGGAACGCCCGACCGCGACGCTATCGAAGTCGTCGCTGGAAGAGGCGCTCTATGGCTGGCAGGAGGAAGTCGAGAGCAATGCGGTGGAGGTGCACATCCATCACTTGCGCTCCAAGCTCGGGTCCGACTACATCGAAACAGTGCGCGGCGTCGGCTACCGTCTGGCGGGAGCATGCGCATGAATTCGATCCGCAGCCGCCTGACCGGCATATTGATCGGCGTCACCTGCCTTGTCTGGCTTTTTGCCGTGGTGTGGATTCACAACAGCACCCAGTCGCAACTGGAGAAGGTGCTGGACGCGCGCCTGATGGAAGCGGCGCGCATGGTCAATTCGCTGCTGGTTGATCACCGCGTCGAGGTAGGCCCCGACGGCGGCAAGGGGCAGCTTTCGCTCAAGCCCATGCCGGACTTCCCCCATTATGAACGCCAGCTTTTCTGCCAGATATGGGCGCTGGACGGGCAATTGGTGGGGCGCTCGGAAAGCGCGCCGGTCACCCGGCTGACCGATGTGGCGAACGGGTTCTCCAACACGGTAGTCGCGGGTGAGAGATGGCGGGTCTTTGCGGTTGAGAACACGCAGCTTGGCCTGCGCGTGATGGTGGGCGACAGCTTGCATGTGCGCGAAACGCTGGTGCAGAATGTCGTCACGGGCCTCGTCCTGCCTGCCCTTCTGGTATTGCCGATCCTTGCCGGCATGATCTGGCTATGCGTGCGGCGCGGGCTTGATCCGCTGAGCCGTCTTGCATCCCTGCTTTCAAGGCGACAGGCCCAGGATCTGCGTCCCCTGCCCGAAACGAACCTGCCAAAGGAAATCGCACCAGCCGTTACCGCGCTGAACGGACTTTTCCATCGTGTGGAAGAAGCGCGCGAGCGGGAACGCAATTTCGCGATTTTTGCTGCGCATGAGCTGAAGACGCCACTTGCGGGTCTCAAGACCCAGGCGCAGATCGCCGAAGGCACGACGGACGACGCCGTGCGTGCCAATGCCGTGCGTCAGATTGCAGCGGGCGTGGACCGCACGAGCCGCCTCGTCAGCCAGCTGCTTGATCTCGCAGCGCTTGAAACCGGCGATGAAACGGAACCATTAACCCGCGAACCGGTGGGCAAGCTCCTTGCGGCCATCGCGCTTGATCTGCGCATGTTGGCCGCGCATAGGGGCGTTTCCATCGAGCTGCCGGAAAACCTGCCGCAAATTTCCCTGCCGCAGCCGCACCTATTCACACTTGCGGCGCGAAACCTGATCGAAAATGCGGTCAACCATTCGCCGAAGGACGGGATCGTGCGCTGCCGGATCGCTGCGGACAATGGCAAGCTGGTGCTGACGGTGGATGATGACGGCCCCGGCATTCCAGACGAGGAAATGCCGTATGTGACCGAACGTTTCTTCCGCGGCGCGCACCGCAACGAGAACGGCAGCGGCCTCGGTCTCGCCATCGTGCAGACCGCCGTTGCGCGGATGGAGGGCAGTGCGCGCCTTGCCAACCGTACCGGTGGCGGCCTTTGCGCCGAGCTGACTGTCCCCGCCACCGCCGCGACATAGAGCATTTCTGGTTTAAATCGAACCGTTAGAAATGCTCTGGCTATTTGTTTTGACGCATTTCCGAACGCAAAACCGTTACGCACTTTTGCTGGAATTGCTCTTAATACCGGCACATTGCGGTTGACCGCCTGCATCATCGCTGTATTATGCAAATGCAATCCATTTGCAATTAGAGTCGAGGCTGTGCATGCTATTCAATCCTGCTGCCACCAAACTCCAGTCGGGTTATGGCGAACGGACAGCGGCGACCGCGAAGGCGACTTTGCGGCGGGTCGGACTGCGCCCGACGCGCCAGCGGCTTGCTATTGCCAGACTGCTGTTCGGTGACGGCCACCGGCATGTGACGCCTGATATGCTGCATGCGGAAACGCTTGCGCAAGGCGAAACGCTTTCCGTTGCCACGGTCTACAACACGCTCAACCAGTTTGCCGAGGCGGGCCTTGTCCGCAAGATCAACCTGCATGGGGATCGCACCTATTTCGACACGAATACCGGCGACCATGCCCATTTTCACGTCGCTGGCGAAGACAGGATCATCGACATTCCCTCGGAAATAGTCAGCATCGGGCCCCTGCCCGCCCCGCCTCCCGGTTATAAAATCCGAACCGTGGATATTCTGATCCAGCTCGAGCGCGACAAGCGCGGCAATTGACCGCCCGCCTTCCCGCCTCCAGCGGCTATCTAACCTCCGCTCTTTGATTTAGATCAATGACACCCTCCCGCGGAACGCGGATAGGGGGGCTATTGCTAATGCTGTCCTCATCCGGGCAGCTTTCGTCATGCGCTGCGAGGGGATTAGATGAACTACGCCGCTGGAACAGTCCTATCCGGTCTGGGAGCACTTTTCGCTGTGCTGCTGGCCGGATTTTCTCATGATGAGTTGTTCAGAACCCATATGTGGATTCTGTTCGCCACTCTTGCCATCTTCACCATTCTTCTGATGCGCAATGCCGATTACGGTCTGGCGCCGAAAAAGCGCGATGAGTCCACCTATATGGATGGGCCGGTCCGCTATGGCGTCATCGCCACGGTGTTCTGGGGTGTGGTTGGCTTTCTGGTCGGTGTGGTTATCGCCGCACAGCTTGCTTTCCCGGATCTCAATCTGGAGCCCTATTTCAATTTTGGCCGTCTGCGTCCGCTGCACACATCCGCAGTGGTTTTCGCGTTTGGTGGCAATATACTGATCGCCTCGTCCTTCTACGTGGTCCAGCGCACCTGCCGCGCACGCCTTATCGGCGGCGATCTGGCCTGGTTCGTGTTCTGGGGCTATCAGCTCTTCATCGTGATGGCCGCGACCGGCTATCTGCTCGGCATCACGCAGAGCCGCGAGTATGCCGAACCCGAATGGTATGTCGATATCTGGCTCACCATCGTCTGGGTGGCTTATCTCGTTGTCTTCCTCGGCACGATTCTGAAGCGCAAGGAGCCGCATATCTATGTGGCGAACTGGTTCTACCTGTCCTTCATCATCACCATCGCCATGCTGCACATCATCAACAATCTGGCGATCCCGGTGTCCTTCCTCGGCGTGAAGAGCTATTCCGCCTTTGCAGGTGTGCAGGATGCGGTGACGCAATGGTGGTACGGCCACAATGCGGTGGCTTTCTTCCTTACCGTGCCCTTCCTCGCCATGATGTATTATTTCGTGCCGAAACAGGCAGAGCGTCCGGTCTATTCGTACCGTCTGTCCATCGTACACTTCTGGTCGATCATCTTCCTTTATATCTGGGCAGGCCCGCACCATCTCCATTACACAGCTGTGCCTGACTGGGCGCAGACGCTGGGCATGGTGTTCTCCATCATGCTGTGGATGCCTTCATGGGGCGGCATGATCAACGGCCTGATGACGCTTTCCGGCGCGTGGGACAAGGTGCGTACCGATCCGATCATCCGTTTGATGGTCGCAGCTATCGCTTTCTACGGTATGGCGACCTTCGAGGGTCCGCTGATGTCAATCAAGGCCGTGAACTCACTTTCGCACTATACGGACTGGACCATCGGTCACGTTCATGCAGGTGCGCTCGGCTGGAACGGTATGATCTCCTTTGCTGCCGTCTACTATCTTGCGCCGAAGCTCTGGAACCGCCAGCGGCTCTATTCGATCCGCATGGTCAACTGGCACTTCTGGCTCGCCACGCTCGGCATCGTGCTTTACGCCGCCGCCATGTGGGTTGCCGGTATCCAGCAGGGCCTGATGTGGCGCGAATACGACGATCAAGGCTTCCTCGTCTATTCCTTCGCGGAAACCGTGCTCGCCATGTTCCCTTACTATGTCATCCGTACGCTCGGGGGCGTGCTTTATCTCGCCGGTGGCCTCGTGATGGCCTGGAACGTCTACCAGACCGTTCGCGGACGCGTGCGTGACGAAGCCCCGATGGGCGGCGCCCAGCCTGCCGTCGGTGCAACCATGCAGCCTGCCGAATAAGGAGCGTGTGATTTATGTCGATTCTGAAGAACCACTCCAAACTGGAGAAAAACGCAACGCTGCTGCTGATTGCATCGCTCGCCGTGGTCACGGTCGGCGGCATCGTTGAAATCGCACCGCTCTTCTATCTCGAAAACACCATCGAGAAAGTGGAAGGCATGCGCCCCTATTCACCGCTGGAACTGGCGGGTCGCGACGTCTATGTGCGTGAAGGTTGCTACCTTTGCCACAGCCAGATGATCCGTCCTTTCCGCGACGAGGTGGAGCGCTACGGCCATTACAGCCTTGCGGCGGAATCCATGTACGACCATTCGTTCCAGTGGGGCTCGAAGCGCACGGGGCCTGACCTGGCGCGCGTCGGCGGCCGCTATTCCAACGAATGGCACGTGCAGCACCTCGTCCGCCCTCGCGACGTGGTGCCGGAATCGGTCATGCCGAGTTATGCCTTCCTGCTGAACCGTTCGCTGGATGCCTCGAACATTGCCGCCAATCTCAAGGCCAATGCGAGCGTCGGCGTGCCTTACACGCAGGAAATGATCGACAACGCGCTTGACGATCTCAAGGCGCAGGCCGATCCCGATGCCGATACGTCCGGTGTCGAGGCCCGTTATCCGAAAGCCAAGGTCGGCGATTTCGACGGCAATCCCGCAGCCCTGACCGAGATGGATGCGCTTGTCGCCTATCTCCAGATGCTCGGCACGCTGGTCGATTTCTCGACCTACGACCAATCCCCGAAAGCGCGATAGGAAACACCATGGATTACAACACCATGCGCACCTTCGCCGATAGCTGGGGCCTGCTCGGCATGGCGATATTCTTCCTCTTCGTCGTCTTCTACGCCTTCCGCCCCGGCAGCAAGGAGATCGCTAATAGCGCGAAGGACATTCCTTTCAAGGATGACGCAAATGACTGATAAACAAATCGATGAAGTCAGCGGTGTGTCTACCACCGGGCATGAGTGGGACGGCATCAGGGAGCTCGACAATCCCATGCCGCGCTGGTGGCTTTGGACCTGGTACGCAACGATCTTCTGGGCGCTTGTCTATGTGATCGCCTATCCGGCATGGCCCCTGATTTCCAGCTCCACGGAAGGCATGCTCGGCTGGTCGAGCCGCGGCGCTTTCTGGCAGGAGAATGCCCAGATCGCCTCCGAGCGCCAGGGTATCATCGACCAGATCAAGGCCAAGGACGTGCACGAGATTGTGGCCGATGAAAACCTGCGCCAGTATGCAATTGCCGGCGGCGCTGCGGCCTTCCGCGTCAATTGCGTGCAGTGCCACGGTTCCGGCGCGCAAGGAGCGCCGGGCTATCCGAACCTCAACGACGACGACTGGCTGTGGGGCGGTTCCATCGACGACATCCTGACCACGATCCGTCATGGCGTTCGTTCGAAGGACGATGCGGATACGCGGCAATCGGAAATGCCTGCATTCGCCGATGTTCTGGAACCCAAGCAGATCCGCGACGTAGCCGCCTATGTGGTCAGCCTTTCCGGCACGCCGCATGACCCGGCCATGGTTCCGGAAGGCCAGAAGGTCTTTGCCGAGAACTGTGCCGTATGCCACGGGGCCGACGCCAAGGGCGATCGCGAGTTCGGGGCACCGGACCTCACCGACGCCATCTGGTTCTACGGCTCGGGCGAAGACGCCATCATACGCCAGATAGCACACCCCAAGCACGGCGTGATGCCCGCATGGGAAACCCGTCTTGGCGATGCGACCGTCAAGCAGCTTGCGATATTCGTTCACTCGCTGGGTGGTGGCGAGTAACGGTTCAGGGGAATAAGGGAGTAGGGGAAAAGGGCGGTATGGAAGCGGACCGGTTCACGCTTTCGCGACTGACACATACTTCCTTACCCCCCTGTTCCCCTCCTTCCCCCAAGGAGCAAAACAATGTCAGACGATGTCGAACGCATTGACGTTCAGGCAGTCAATTCCCCCAAAGTGCGTCAGGCGCTCTATGCTGCGCGGGTCAAGATTTTCCCAAAGCGCGTTCAGGGCGAGTTCCGGCGTTTCAAATGGATCATCATGCTTGTCACATTGGGGATCTATTACCTGACACCGTGGCTGCGCTGGGACCGGGGGCCCTATGCGCCCGATCAGGCAGTGCTGATCGACCTTGCCAATCGCCGGTTCTATTTCTTCTTCATCGAAATCTGGCCGCAGGAATTCTATTATGTTGCGGGCCTGCTCATCATGGCGGGCCTTGGACTATTTCTGGTGACGTCGGTGGCGGGTCGCGCATGGTGCGGCTATACCTGCCCGCAAACCGTGTGGGTCGATCTTTATCTCGTTGTTGAGCGCGCCATCGAGGGCGATCGCAACGCCCGCATGAAGCTCGACAAGGGACCATGGACCCTCGACAAGATCTGGAAGCGTGTGACGAAACATTCGATCTGGCTTCTTATCGGCATTCTCACCGGCGGCGCGTGGATTTTCTACTTCGCCGACGCACCCTCCCTGCTCATGGATTTCATGACCGGTCAGGCCGCGCCGGTTGCCTATGTCACCGTCGCGATCCTCACCGGAACGACCTATGTTTTCGGCGGGCTGATGCGCGAGCAGGTTTGCACCTATATGTGTCCGTGGCCGCGCATCCAGGCGGCGATGCTGGACGAGAACTCGCTGACCGTCACCTATAATGACTGGCGCGGCGAACCGCGTTCGCGCCATTCCAAGAAGGCCATCGCCGCTGGCGAGACCGTGGGCGATTGCGTGGACTGCAATGCCTGTGTCGCCGCCTGCCCGATGGGCATCGACATTCGCGACGGGCAGCAACTCGAATGCATCACCTGCGCGCTGTGCATCGATGCCTGCAATTCGGTCATGGACAAAGTCGGCAAGCCCCGCGGACTCATTTCCTATGCGACGCTTGCCGACTACAACGCCAATATGGCGCTTGCGACCAACAATGGCGCAGCATCCATCGACCCGGCGCGCGTGTATGACGGACCGAATACGTTTTCGGACAAGGTCCAGAATCTTTCCTGGACCAAGGTGCTGCGTCCGCGCAGCCTGTTCTATTTCGCAGTCTGGGCACTGATCGGCCTGACCCTCGTGATCTCGCTTACCACGCGCCAGCGTATCGGCATCAATGTGCTGCACGACCGCACGCCGCAATATGTGCTCCTGTCGGACGGCTCCATCCGCAACGGCTACACGGTCAAGCTTCTCAACATGATCCCCGAGCCGCGCACTTTCCGCCTTTCCATCGAAGGGCTGCCGGGTGCGGCGCTGACCGTGCAGGACGAAACCCCGGACGCGAACGGCAATTACGATGTGCCGGTTGAACCTGATCGCCTGAAAACACTGCGCGTTTTCGTGACCGTGCCGCATGATGCCATTACAGAGCGGCGCCAGGATTACGAAATCGAAGTGCGTGACGCGAACGGCGCGGAACATGCGCGCTACAAGGCAACCTTCATGGCACCGGAGGGCAGATAATGTCGCTCAAATCGAAAACTTCAGGCACGTTTACCGGCTGGCATATGCTGGGCATCATGCTCGCCTTTTTCGGTGTCATCATCGTCGTCAATCTTGTCATGGCCTATAATGCCGTCAATAGCTGGAGCGGACTGGTGGTGAAGAATACCTATGTCGCCAGTCAGGAATTCAACGAAAAAGCCCAGACCGGCAAGGAACAGGCCGCGCTGCAATGGCAGTCGAAGCCTGCCTATGAAAACGGCGTTTTCACTTGGCGCCTTGCCAACCATGACGGCGAGGCCGTGGTCATGACCGGCGGAACCGTCGAGTTCAAGCGCCCTGTCGGCGATGTACACGATACCCAGGTCACCTTGGCCGTTCGCGAGCCGGGCGTGCTGACAGCCCCTGTCGAGCTTGGCGAAGGCGCGTGGATCGTGGAAGTGAACGCCGATGCCGGTCTCGACGATCCGTACCGGCATATCGTCCGTGTTCTCGTCAGGAACGGGAGGATATTGTGAGCTGCTGCGTCGAGAATGCCCAGATAGCGACGGTTGTTCAGGCCGTTTCGCCAGAGGAGATGCAGATTGCCAGCCGCGCGCTCGGCGACGGATTGCGCCAGCTCGACCTCTCCGTGCCAGGCGTCCATTGCGGCCTTTGCATCAAGACCATCGAGGATGCGCTGGGCAAGCTTCCCGGCATCGCCTATGTCCGTGTCAATCTCACCGCCCGCCGCGTTACCGTGCGATGGAAGGACGGCGAGACGCCGCCCAACGTCGTCGATGACCTGCGCAGGCTCGGCTATGAGGCGCATATTTTCGACATGGCGCAGGACAAGGACCCGACCTTCACGCGGCTTCTGATCGCGCTTGGCGTCGCCGCCTTCGCCTCCAGCAACGTGATGCTGCTTTCCGTTGCCGTCTGGTCGGGCGCGGATGCGGCGACACGCGACATGTTTCACTGGATTTCCGGTCTCATCGCCCTGCCGACCCTGATCTATTCAGGTCGCATTTTCTATGTTTCCGCGTGGAACGCGTTGCGCGCGCGACGCGTCAACATGGATGTGCCGATTGCGCTCGCCATTTCGCTCGCCTTCGGCATGAGCGTTTACGAGACCATGCATCACGGCGAACACGCCTATTTCGATGCCTCGGTGACGCTTTTGTTCTTCCTGCTGATCGGTCGCACGCTTGACTATATGATGCGGGCGCGGGCGCGGTCCGCCGTACGCGGACTGGCGCAGCTCAGCCCTCGCGGCGCTATCGTTATCGGCGAGGACGACGAACGCAACTATCTGCCGGTCAAGGAAATCCGTCCCGGCATGCGCATCATTCTGGCCGCGGGCGAACGCGTACCGGTGGACGCCAAGGTCGAGGACGGACGTTCCGAACTCGACTGCTCCATCGCATCAGGCGAAAGCGATGCAATACCGGTCGGGCCCGGCTCGGACATTCGCGCCGGAACCATGAACCTTTCTGCACCGCTCGTCATCCGTGCAACAGCGGAAGCGAAGGATTCCTTCCTTGCTGAAATGGTGCGACTGATGGATGTGGCCGAAGGCGGTCGCGCCTATTACCGGCGCCTTGCCGACCGCGCATCAGAGCTTTACGTACCGATGGTTCACACCATCGCTTTCCTCGCATTTGTCGGCTGGATGTTCTACACCGGCGGCGACTGGTATCGCTCTATCTATATCGCGATCTGCACGCTGATCATCACCTGCCCGTGTGCGCTCGCCCTTGCCGTGCCTATCGTGCAGGTGGTGGCGGCGCGCCGCCTGTTTGAAAACGGCATCATGATCAAGGACGGCTCCGCCATGGAGCGTATGGCCGAAATCGATACCGCCGTTTTCGACAAGACCGGCACGCTGACACTTGGCCAGCCGCGGCTGATCAATGCCGAAAGCATTGCCTCCCGCAATCTGGAAATCGCTTCGGAACTGTCACTTTATTCACGTCATCCGCTATCACACGCGCTTGCAGCCTTTTCGGGCGCTACGCCGATGACAGCCTTCACCCGCATCGAGGAAGTGCTGGGGTCGGGCATCGAAGCGGAACTGAACGGCACCGTCTACCGTCTCGGCAAGCGCGACTGGGCCAACGGCGACGCACATGCGCCGCTTCCAAATGGTCCTGAAACCTGCCTTGCCATCAACGGCAAACTGGTTGAAGCTTTCCGTTTCGAAGACCAGCCGCGTGAGGATGCAGCCACAGCCATCGGGACGCTGAAGCGCAATGGCCTGAAGCTTGCCATCATCTCCGGCGACAAATTGCCTGCGGTGCGAAAGCTGGCCGATTACCTCGACGTAGACAATTATCGCGGCGAGGTTCTGCCTGCCGACAAATCGAAGCTGGTGCAGAAGCTTTCCGCGGAGGGCCGCAAGGTGCTGATGGTGGGCGACGGGCTCAACGATGCCCCTGCCCTCGTTGCGGCGCATGTGTCGATGGCACCCGCGACCGCAGCGGACATCGGCCGCAACGCCGCCGATTTCGTATTCCTTCGCGAGAGCCTGTCCACCGTGCCGCTGGCTTTTGCCGTTTCCAAGGAAGCGGGCAAGCTGATCCGGCAGAATTTCGGGCTGTCCCTCAGCTATAATATCATTGCCGTGCCGATAGCCGTTTTCGGCTACGTGACGCCGCTGGTGGCAGCGCTTTCCATGTCGCTGTCGTCCATCGTCGTCGTCAGCAATGCCTTGCGGCTGCGGGCCGGAAGGCAGGCGCAGCAGGCACGACCGGCAATCACGCCTGTCGCGGTCATGAAGGAGGCGCACAAATGAGCGGCCTTCTTTTCCTCATCCCCATCGCGCTGGGCCTCGGCGTGCTTGGTCTCGTCGCCTTCCTCTGGTCGCTGAAAAGCGGCCAATATGAAGACCTAGACGGTGCGGCGAACCGTATCCTGATCGATGATGATTCTAGTCCTGAACCAGAATCGCGCGCAGATCATTGACATTGGTGCCGGTCGGTCCCGGCACGAAAAGATCGCCGATGGCATCAAACGCCGTCCATGCATCATTGTTGGCAAGCCGCGCCGCGCCGTCCTCCCCCGCCTGTTGCAGCCGGGTGACCGTTGCGCCATCGGCAAAGGCCCCGGCATTGTCTTCGGAGCCGTCGATACCATCCGTATCCGCAGCTAATGCATGAATGGACGCATAGCCATCTATATCGAGCGCGAAGGACAGCAGGAACTCGCTGTTGCGCCCGCCCTTGCCGCCTTTCCCGCGAATGGTAACGGTGGTTTCGCCGCCGGAGAGAATAACCACCGGCTTTTTGAACGGACGGTTGCGTTCGGATACTTCGCGGGCAATGGCCGCATGAACGTGCGCCACTTCACGCGCTTCGCCTTCCATCGCGTCGGACAGGATCACTGCCTCGACGCCATGACGCTTTGCCTCCTTCACCGCCGCTTCCAGCGACACGGCGGCAGAGGCGATGACCCGCACTTCATTGTTGGCGAACACCCTGTCATCCGGTTTCGGTGCGTGTGCAGCATCGCTCCTGATATGGGTGAGGACGGCTTCGGGCAATTCCAGCCGGTAGCGTTTGATGATCTTCAGGGCCTCGTCGCGACTGGTCTGGTCGGGTACGGTGGGACCTGATGCAACGAAAGCCGGATTGTCGCCGGGAATATCCGAGACGACCAGCGTAAACACCTTCGCCGGATACGCGGCTGCGGCCAACCTGCCGCCCTTGATGGTCGAAAGGTGCTTGCGCACCGCATTCATGGCTGAAATCGGTGCGCCCGACGCCAGCAGCGCCTTGTTGACCGCGATTTCGTCTGCAAGCGTCATGCCTTCGGGTGGGGAAGGCAACAGCGCAGAACCGCCGCCGGAAACAAGCGCGACGACAAGATCGTCTTCAATAAGGTTGGAGACGGCATCGAACAGGCGCTTCGAGGCGGCAAGGCCAGCCTCGTCCGGCACCGGATGGGCGGCTTCGATGATCTCTATGCGTTCGCACGGCGTACCATAGCCATAGCGCGTCACCACCACACCTTGCAGCGGAGCATCGTGTTTTTCAGCCCAGGCCCTCTCGAAAGCCGCCGCCATCTGGGCCGAGCCTTTGCCTGCGCCAATGACAATCGTGCGTCCCTTCGGCTTGGCCGGAAGGTTGGCGCGGATCACCAGTTCGGGATCGGCTGCGGCAACAGCGGCGTCGAAAAGGCTGGTCAGAAACTTCTTCGGATCGGTGATGGCCGTCATGAGATTCCCGATGCTGGCAAGTTATCGGCGGCACTATTCCCCGCCCGAGATATAAAATCAATGGAGCCGGCCTCCTTCCAGGCGGCCAGCTCCACTCTCTCCCCTCCAGAGAAATCAAATCCCTGAATTAGGCAACGTCGTGGTTCGCCATGCGCTCCAGTGCGCGCACCAGACCGGAATGATCCAGACCGTCATCGCCATGGGCCGCGCAGGAATTAAACAGCTCCTGAGCCATTGCCGTATTGGGCAGCGAAACGCCCAGTGCCTTTGCGCCCTGAAGCGCGAGATTCAAATCCTTCTGGTGCAGCGAAATACGGAACCCCGGATCAAACGTGCGCTTGATCATACGCTCGCCGTGCACTTCGAGTATGCGGGATGATGCGAATCCGCCCATCAGGGCTTCGCGCACCTTTGCCGGGTCCGCGCCTGCCTTAGAAGCGAAAACCAGCGCTTCGGCCACGGCCTCGATGTTGAGGGCGACGATGATCTGGTTGGCGACCTTGGTCGTCTGGCCGTCGCCGCAATCGCCGACGAGCGTGATGTTCTTGCCCATCAGCTTCAGCAGAGGCAGGGCACGGTCGAAGGATTCCTGCGATCCCCCCGCCATGATGGAAAGGCTGGCGTTCTTAGCGCCGACCTCGCCGCCCGAAACCGGCGCATCGATATATTCGGCGCCTGTTGCGCGAACCTTTTTGGCGAATTCCTTGGTTTCGATGGGCGAAATCGAACTCATATCGATAAGAAGCTTGCCCTGCCCCAGCCCGCCGATTGCCCCGCCTTCGCCGAAGATAACCTCGGCCACCTGCGGCGTGTCCGGCAGCATCAGGATGATGGTGTCGCATTCCTCGGCAACCGCCTTCGGCGTTTCCAGAATTTCCAGCCCGCTATCCATCAGTTCCTGACGCGGCGGCGGGTTGAATCTGGAAGCAAACAGCTGATGTCCGGCATCCTGCAAATGACGCGCCATCGGCGTCCCCATGATCCCCAGTCCGATGAAGCCTATCTTGGCCATGTCGTTCACTCCCTAATCGAATTTATGCAGTCAGCCGTTCGGCTTCGTATGAAGTTTTTCCTCACGCATTATCCAACGCAAAACCGCTTCGCACTTTTGCTGGAAATGCTCGGAACCAGCCAAGCCCTTCCTCGGTATTGGTCTTCGGCTTGTATTCGCAGCCGATCCAGCCCTTGTATCCAGCGCTCTTCAATGCTTCGAACACGTTCGGATAGTTGATCTCGCCGGTTCCCGGCTCGTTGCGACCCGGATTATCGGCCAGCTGGATATGGGCGATCAGCGGCTTGTAGCGTTCATAGGTCGCGACCAGTTCGCCGCGCGTGCGCTGCTGGTGATAAAGGTCATACTGGATGAACAGGTTGTTGCTGCCAACCTCGTCGATGATCGAAACCGCCTGTTCCACCGTGTTCAGGTAGAAGCCGGGAATATCGTAGTGATTGATCGGCTCGATCAGCAGGCGGATGCCGTGCTTGCCCAGTTCCCTGGCTGCAAGGCGCAGATTGCTGATGAACGTGGCGCGCAGCACATCCGGATCGATGCCCTGCGGCGCGATGCCGGAAAGGCAATTGACC
Organism: Ochrobactrum sp. CM-21-5; assembly: GCF_014253075.1. Classification (GTDB taxonomy): domain Bacteria; phylum Pseudomonadota; class Alphaproteobacteria; order Rhizobiales; family Rhizobiaceae; genus Brucella. The sequence goes on along the minus strand of NZ_JACLZJ010000001.1, from coordinate 770,915 downwards.
TGCGAGCAATTAAGCGTCGTCGCATAATCGATGGCATCCGCCACGCCGCGCCGGAATTCATCGACGCGATCAGGCAGGACTGCAATGCCGCGCTCGCCGCCAGCCCAGTTTCCTGCAGGCAGGTTATGCAGAACCTGGGCCAGATTGTGCCTGGTCAGCGCCGCCTTCAGTTCTTGCCGGTTGAACTCGTAGGGAAAGAGAAACTCGACCCCGGTGAAGCCGGCCTTTGCGGCCAGGCCGAAGCGGTCCATGAAAGGCACTTCGTTGAACAACATCGTGAGATTGGCTGCAAATCTCGGCATTTTCGCCTCCTATTAATTTTCTCTTCAGTCGAGCAGGGCCGCAATCGCCGTCGGTGCGTCTTCGCCGCGTTCGGCCAGTTCCTCGAATTCGACAACCTGGTCGATGTCGATTCCCATGGAAATATTGGTAACGCGTTCGAGGATGAATTCCATCACCACCGGCACCTGATGCTCTTTCATCAGCGCCTTGGCCGTTTCAAAGCTTTCGGCAAACTGGTTGGGGCTGCGCACCCGGATCGCCTTGCAGCCGAGCCCTTCGGCGACCGCCACATGATCGACACCGTAGCCCTTTTCCGCATCGCCCGACGCATTGATGTTGTCGAAGGCGAGGCTGACCTCGAAATCCATGTTGAAACCGCGCTGCGCCTGACGAATGAGGCCGAGATAGGAATTGTTCACGACCACATGGATGTAAGGTAGCTTGTGCTGCGCGCCGACCGCCAGTTCCTCGATCATGAACTGGAAATCGTAGTCGCCCGAAAGCGCAACGATAGGCCGGTCGGGATCGGCGGCACGGACGCCCAGCGCCGCTGGCAATGTCCAGCCGAGCGGGCCGGCCTGACCGCAATTGATCCAGTTGCGCGGACGGTAGACATGCAGGAACTGCGCACCCGCAATCTGGCTGAGACCGATGGTGGTCACGTAACAGGTGTCGCGGTCGAATGCCTTGTTCATTTCCTCATAGACGCGCTGCGGCTTCAGCGGCGTCTGGTCGAAATGGGTCTTGCGCAGCATGGTGCGCTTGCGCTCCTCGCATTCCTTCGCCCAGCCCGACCAGTCGCGCAGCTTGCCCGCCGACTTCCATTCCGTGGCGACGTCAAGCAGTTGCTTCAGCGCCTTGCCCGCATCGGAGACGATGCCGAAATCCGGTGCGAAGACACGCCCGATCTGCGTCGGCTCGATATCGATATGAATGAACTTGCGATCCTTCTTATAGGTATCGACATTGCCTGTATGACGGTTCGCCCAGCGATTGCCGATGCCGATGACGACATCGGAAGCCAGCAGATTGGCATTGCCATAGCGGTGCGAGGTCTGGAGACCACACATGCCCGCCATCAGGCGATGATCGTCAGGGATGACGCCCCAGCCCATCAGGGTCGGAATAACCGGAATGCCAGTGATCTCGGCAAATTCGACCAGCAGGTCCGATGCATCGGCGTTGATGATGCCCCCACCAGCAACGATCAGCGGACGCTCCGCCTCGTTCAGCATGGCCAGCGCCTTTTCGGCCTGCGCCCGCGTGGCGCCTGGCTTATAAGGCTCCAGCGACTGATAGGTGTCGATGTCGAATTCGATCTCGGCAAGCTGGACGTCAATCGGCAGATCGATCAGAACCGGACCCGGACGGCCCGACTTCATGATGTGAAACGCCTTCTGGAAGACAAAAGGCACCAGTGCAGGTTCCATGACCGTGACGGCCCATTTTGTGACCGGCGCTGCGATTTTGGCAATATCGACTGCCTGGAAGTCCTCCTTGTCGAGGCGTGCGCGCGGCGCCTGCCCTGTGATGCACAGGATCGGGATCGAATCCGCGGAAGCGGAATAGAGACCGGTGATCATATCCGTGCCCGCCGGGCCGGACGTACCGATGCAGACACCCAGATTGCCATGTCTGGCGCGTGTATAGCCCTCGGCCATATGCGATGCGCCCTCGACATGGCGGGCCAGTATGTGACGGATGGACCCCCGCGCCTTCATTGCCGAATAAAATGGATTGATCGCCGCGCCCGGCACACCGAAAGCGCAATTGATCCCTTCTTTCTCCAGCACGAGAACGGCTGCATCGACTGCTCGCATTCTGGCCATGATGACTCCTCCATATGGAAACACTCTCCATTTACGAATACTATTATCTAAAAATGGAAATTCATACCATTATATGGAAATAAAGATTTTCAACGGAATGATGATAATCGGTAGCTCCCTTTCCCGGCGAGAGTGGATGCGATACTGGTATTTTCCGGTTCAAATGCGGGATTCGGAGACGGGCGGATGGAACAGGCAAAGACGAAGAGAGGCCGCAAGGCAGCGGAAAATGCCGCGCCCTCCTCTGTGCAGGTTCTCGACCGCAGTTTGAGGCTCCTCGCGCTTATCGCCGAAAATGACGGCTCGACGCTGACCGACCTTGCCGATGCGAGCGGCATGGCGCCATCCACCGTGCACCGGCTTCTCTCCTCGCTCGCCAATCATGGCATGGTGGCGCACGACGCCGAAAGCGGCGACTGGACCATCGGTGTGAAGGCTTTCGAGATCGGCAATGCATTTCGCCGTTTTCGCAAGCTCGGCGTTCTGGCGCGGCCGTATCTAAAGACATTGATGGAAACGAGCGGCGAAACCGCCAATATCGGCGTCGAAGATGACGGCGATGTCGTGTTCATCTCGCAGATCGAAAGTCATGCGCCGATGCGCGCTTTCTTTCGTCCCGGGCGGCGCGGGCCGATCCATGCATCCGGCATCGGCAAGGCAATCCTGTCCACATGGTCCGACACGCAGATCGCTCGCGCGCTGTCCGGCAAAACGCTCAGCCACTTCACGCAACGCACGCTCGACAATCTGCCGGCTTTGCTGAAAGACATGCAGGCGACGCGTATGCGCGGCTGGTCGATTGACGACGAAGAACACACGCTTGGTATGTGCTGCATCGCCGCGCCGATCTTCAACGAATATGGCGAGGCGATTGCCGGCATTTCCGTTTCCGGTCCTGCCGTGCGCTTGCCGAAGAAAAAACTCGAGGAACTGGGGCCGCTCATCCGTTCGACCGCCGATGAACTGACCCGCGCCATGGGCGGCAAACGACCAGAAGAATTCTAACTCATAAAAAGGCCCGCGGCAGATTTCTCCGACGCGGGCCATCCTCCTCCAAGGATTGACTGTCAGCCTAATTCGGCCTTGAGCGGCTTTCCGGCCACATAGGTTTCTACAATGGCGCGGTCATCCCCCAGCGTCTGCAACAGGAACAGTTCCTGCTCCAGCGTCGCACCAGCTGCCATGCGCAGCCGCATCGGCGAGGTAGCGGACGAATCGAGCACCACGATATCGGCCTCCGTGCCTTCATCGAGCGTACCGATTCGGTCTTCCATGGAGAGCGCACGGGCATTGCCGAGCGTCATCATGTAAAAGGACTGGAACGGGTTCAGACGCTGTTCGCGTAATTGCAAAACCTTGTAACCTTCGTCCATAGTGCGCAGCATCGAGAAGCTGGTGCCACCGCCGACATCAGTCGCCACCGCTGTTCGCACACCCGCCGCTTTCAGCCGGTCGCGGTCGAACAGGCCGGAACCGAGAAACAGGTTGGAAGTCGGGCAGAAGACGGCAACGGAGCCGGTTTCCGCCATGACGCCCACTTCACGCTCTTCCAAATGGATGGAATGGCCAAGCAGGGTTTTGCTGCCCAGCAGTCCGTAATGCTCATATATGCCGAGATAATCCGGCGCATCCGGATAAAGCGATTTCGTGAACGCGATCTCGTCGTGATTTTCCGAAAGGTGGGTCTGGATGAAAATATCCGGATGCTCACGGGCGAGCGCCTGGCTGGCTTCAAGCTGTTCCGGCGTCGAGGTGATGGCAAAGCGCGGCGTGATCACATAATCGAGGCGGCCCTGCCCTTGCCAGCGCGCAATCAGTGCCTTGCTGTCGTCATAACCGGATTGCGCCGTGTCGCAGAGTGCGGGCGGCGCATTGCGGTCCATCATCACCTTGCCTCCAAGCATGCGCATGTTGCGATGCTGAGAGGCGCGGAAATAGGCGTCCACGCTTTGCGGATGTACGGAGCAATAAGCGACAGCCGTCGTCGTGCCGTGGCGGATCAGCTCGTCCAGAAAGCGCTCCGCGATGAATTCCGCATGCTGCTCGTCGGCGAATTTCTGTTCCGCGACGAATGTATAGGTGTTGAGCCATTCCAGAAGGTTGGCGGCATAGGAAGCAACAACCTGCGTCTGCGGATAATGGATATGCGTGTCGATGAAACCCGGCAGAACGAGATGCGGGCGGTGATCGGCAACCTTCACATCTGCACCCGCTTCCGCGCTGAGATCGGCGTAATCGCCGAGACGCAGGATGCGGCCATCGTCAACCAGAACAGCGCCGTCTTCGATGTAAAGGTAGGATTTGCTGTCATCGAGACTTTGCGGCTCGTCACGAAAGGTCAGCACGCGGCCACGGATGAGAAGCTTTGTCATTTTGGTCTTGGTCCTTATTTTGGGCCTTGCGTCGCGGACTGATACCAGGAGGCCAGAAGCTGGCGTTCTTCTTCGCTGACGCCAGTGACATTGGCAGGCGGCATGGCATGGGAGCGCCCCGCCTGCAAATAGATTTCACGCGCGTGGGCCGCGATATCGCGATCGGTCTCGAGCACAACGCCCTTCGGCGGAGCGATGATGCCTTCCCAGCCAGGCTCCTGTGCGTGGCACATGGCGCAGCGTCCCAGAACGGTATCCCGCACTTTTTCAAAGTGCGGGTCCGAGATGAAGCTTTGCTGGAGCGACGAGATTTTCTGTTCTTCCGGCTCACCGGTCAGCACCTTCGGCACAGTCGAGAGCCAGATGATGATGATGAACAGGATCACCGTTACCAGCCAGGTCCAGGTTGGGCTACCCTTGCGGGCGTGCTGCGTGTTGAACCAGTGACGGATCGTGACGCCCATCAGGAACACCAGCGAAGCGATGACCCAGTTGAACTCAGTGCCGAACGCCAACGGATAGTGGTTCGACAGCATCAGGAACAGGACCGGCAGCGTCAGATAGTTGTTGTGCGTCGAACGTTGCTTGGCGATCTTGCCGTATTTCGGATCGGGCTTACGGCCTGCGATCAGATCGGCGACCACGATCTTCTGGTTCGGAATGATGATCATGAAGACGTTGGCCGACATGATCGTCGCGGTGAATGCGCCCAGATGCAGGAAGGCGGCGCGGCCGGTGAACAGGTGCGTATAGCCCCAGGCCACCAGAACCAGGACGAAATAAAGGAACACCATCAAGAGCGTGTCGCTCTTGCCGAGCATGAACTTGCAGATCGTGTTGTAGGCGACCCAGCCGAACACAAGCGAGGCAATCGAGATTGCGATGGCGACCGGTGCCGATACGTCCAGCACATTCGGATCGATCAGATAGAGATCGGCGCCCGCATAATAGACGATGCACAGCAGCGTGAAGCCCGACAGCCAGGTGGCGTAAGATTCCCATTTGAACCAGGTGAGATGCTCCGGCATCTGCTCAGGAGCCACCAGATATTTCTGGATGTGATAAAAACCGCCGCCATGAACCTGCCATTCCTCGCCATGGGCGCCCGCAGGCAAACCGGGACGCTGGCGAAGACCAAGATCAAGCGCGATAAAATAAAAAGACGAGCCGATCCACGCAATCGCGGTGATCACATGCAGCCACCGCGCTGCGAAGCCCAGCCAGTCCCAGGCTACGGCAAAATCATACATCAGGCACTCCCATTCTTGATCCCACTCTGGGCCCCATTGTTCGTTGTCCTATTATGTGCCAAAGCTTTGCGGCTGAGGGAACGTCACATCACGACCATCACTTTCAAAAAAATCTAGACAATGGTGGAAGCGACGTATGTCATATCTTGATAATCTGCGCGTTTTTGTGCGCGTTGTCGAATTGGGAAATCTGTCTGCGGCTGGCCGCGACCAGCGCGCTTCGCCCGCTGTTGCAAGTAATCGAATCAAGGAGTTGGAGAAGCATCTGGGTGTCAGGCTCTTCAACCGGACCACGCGTAAGCTGACGCCCACGGAGCATGGTCGCATATTCTATGACGGCGCATTGAAAATCCTCGAAGCTGTGGATGAAGCGGAAGCGGCGGTGGCCGAACTGGCGAAAAATCCAAAAGGATCGATTCGCATCACGGCCCCTCTGGGCCTTGGCCGCCGGTTCATTGCATCGGGCATTCCGGAATTTCACGACAGATATCCTGACATCGAAGTGCGCCTGCGACTATCTGACCACGAGATCGACATCATGAGCGAAAGCGTTGACGTCGCCTTCAAACTGGGTGTGCTGGAAAACTCCAACCTGCGCATGCGCGGCATCATGAATTGCGAACGCGTGATCTGTGCCGCGCCTGAATATCTGGCGAAACACGGGGTTCCGCAGGCCCCCGAGGAACTGCTTGGAGACAAGCACGACTGTCTGCTTCTGCGCTTCCCCGGTTCCAAGGAATATTACTGGACGCTGCAAACACCGGAAGGCTTGCGCAAGTTCGAAGTGACCGGACCTTATGATTCCGACGATGGCGACGTTCTGACGCAATGGGCGCTCGGCGGACGCGGCATCATCAACAAGCCGGTGTTCGAAGTGAAGGACTATATTCGCCAGGGTCAGTTGGTGCCGATTCTGGAAAACACCCCGCCCGCCCCCATTCAGCTTGCGGCGATCTATCCGCACAAGCGCTTTCAGGACCCGAAAGTGCGGCTTATCATCGATTTCATGACAGAGAGATGCCAGCGGCTGATCCGCGAGGCGTTGAGCCGGTGATATTCCGGCTCAGCTGACCCTCAGCGATTCCGTTGCAACGGCTGGTGCAAGAACGGCGGTCAGCACTTCCGCCGTTACCAGTGCGGCGATGACTTCCGGCCGCTTGTCCTTCACGACCGCACCACCAACCGGGCAAACGAGATTTTCAAACAGGCCGTCACTGCCAATCTCGCGCTTCAGCCAGCTTTTGAAAGTGGCTTTCTTGGTCTTGGAACCGATCATGCCGACATAGACGGCATCGCGGCGCTGTAATGCTTCCGTTACGATCAGAAAATCAAGGGCGTGATCGTGGGTGAGTATGATGAAGGCACTGCCAGGCGGCGCTGAACGCACCACCTGCTCCGGCATGGCTGCAAGGCAGGTTTCGACGCCCGGCACATCGCAGGCCATCAATTCGGCCTCGCGCGTGTCCACCAGCACGACGCGCACCGGCGTCAGCGACAGGGCATAGGCCAGCGCATCACCGACATGGCCCGCGCCGAAGATATAGACATGCGGACGTGTGGCGATCTCCGCATCAACCCTGCCGACCAGATCATCTGCAAGCGCGCGATTGACGCGCCGGAAATTCAGGCCAACGCGCCCGCCGCAGCACTGGCCGATTTCCGGCCCCAGTGGCACATCCATGGGCGACAGATCAGGAGGGGTGTCCCGGCTGCCGGTCAGGATCTTGCGGGCGTGATCGATGGCCATATATTCCAGCTGTCCGCCGCCGATGGTGCGGAAGATCATATCGCGGGAGACGAGCATCCACGTCCCCGCATCGCGGGGCGCGGATCCTTTCACATCGGCGACTTCAACCAGCACGCAGTCCAGAGAATTCTGGGCGGGACGCCGGTTGAGAAACGCCCGGATGTCGTCGCGCGCATGCCGCATGGCCTAACCCTTTTGCTTGCGCAGCCGCTCGATGGCCATGAGCACGCGCTCCGGCGTTGCCGGCGCATCAAGGCGCGGGCAGAGCGTGTGATCCGCCACGCTGGCAATGGCGTCTGACAGAGCATGCAACACCGACATGCCGTGCGGAAGCGGCGGCTCGCCCACCGCCTTGGAGCGATGGATCGTCGGTTCATAGGCTTCCGACCAGTCGGTCAACGCCACGTTGAAAATCTTCGGCCTGTCGGATGCAAGCGGGATTTTATAGGTGGACGGCGCGTGGGTGCGCAGCCGTCCCTTATCGTCCCAGACCAGCTCTTCGGTCGTCAGCCAGCCCATGCCCTGCACGAAGCCGCCTTCCACCTGACCGATGTCGATGGCGCGGTTGAGGGAACGCCCCGTATCGTGGAGAATATCGGTGCGCTCCACCACATACTCGCCGGTCAGCGTATCGACGGAAACTTCGGAACAGGCTGCGCCATAGGCGTAATAATAGAAGGCGTGGCCCCTGCCCTTGGCGCGGTCCCAGTGAATTTTCGGCGTCTTGTAATGACCAGCCGCCGAAAGCTGCACGCGCCCGATAAAGGCCTCCTTCACCAGGTCGTTAAAGCTGATCTCCTGATTGCCGATGCGCACACGGTTCGGCAGGAAGACGACCTGATCTTCGGGAATCTGGTGCTGCTGCGCCGCAAAACGGATGAGGCGCTTCTTGATCTGGCGCGCGGCATCCTGGGCGGCCATGCCGTTCAGATCCGCGCCCGACGATGCCGCCGTTGGGGCCGTGTTCGGCACTTTGGCGGTGGTCGTCGCGGTGATCTTCACTCGGTCTATGTCGATCTGGAATTCCTCGGCCACGACCTGCGCCACCTTCAAATGAAGCCCTTGCCCCATTTCCGTGCCACCGTGGTTCATATGAACAGAGCCATCATTATAGACATGCACCAAAGCGCCAGCCTGATTGGACTCCGTCTTGGTGAAGGAGATGCCGAATTTCACCGGCGTCAGCGCCATGCCGCGCTTTACATAACGGCTTTTGGCATTGAATTCGCGGATCGCTTCGCGGCGCTTTGCATAGTCGGCGCTTTCCTCCAGTTCGGCTACGATGCGCTGGATGATGCAGTCTTCCACTTTCTGGTGATAGGGCGTGACATTGCGCGAGCCCTCCTTCCCCATTTCATCGTAGAAATTCAGCTTGCGGATTTCGAGCGGGTCCTTGCCAAGCGCGAAGGCCACTTCATCGATGACGCGTTCCGCGCCGACCATGCCCTGAGGGCCGCCAAAGCCGCGAAACGCCGTGTTGGACACGGTGTTGCTGTAGAGCGGCGCGGACTGTGCATGAACCGCTGGATAGAAGTAGGCATTATCGCAATGGAACAGCGCCCGGTCGCCAACCGGCCCGGACAGGTCCGCCGAGAACCCGGCATTGAGCGCGAACATATAGTCGACGCCAAGGATGTTGCCCTCGTCGTCGAAACCGACCTCATAGTCGATCACGAAATTATGCCGCTTGCCGGTCGAGGTCATGTCCTCGTCACGGTCGAGCCTGATCTTCACGGCACGATGGTGCTTCTTTGCGGCAATTGCCGCAATGGCCGCACATTGGTTGGCCTGCGTTTCCTTTCCGCCGAAACCGCCACCCATGCGGCGCACTTCCACAGTGACGGAATGGCTCGGCACGCCGAGCGCATGGGCAACCAGATGCTGCGTTTCGCTCGGTCCCTGCGTCGAGCAATAGACGATCACGTCTTCATCCTCGCCCGGAACGGCCAGCGAAACCTGTCCTTCCAGATAGAAATGGTCCTGCCCGCCCAGAAACATGCGGCTCTTGACGCGATGCGGCGCGGTATCGATTGCGGCGCGGGCATCGCCGCGCTTCAAGGTCAGCGGTGTCGTGACCAGCCGGTCTTTCGTTCCGTCCAGTTCGCTGATTGAGTAAATTCCTGGCATTTCCTCATAGTCGATTTTCGCGAGGCGCGCGGCCCGGCGCGCCTGATCACGAGTCTTCGCCAGTACCGCGAAAATCGGCTGGCCATGGAATTCGACCTTGTCGACAGCGAAAATCGGATCGTCATGCATGCCCGACGGCGAAACGTCGTTTTTGCCCGGCACATCCTGCCAGGTCAGCACATCGACCACGCCGGGGGCCGCACGAACCGCCGACAGGTCAATCGACCTGAACGTGCCGTGGGCGACAGAAGAAAAGCCCAGCCCTATATGCAGCGTGCCTTCCGGTTCCGGTATGTCGTCAATGTAAACGGCGGCGCCCGTCACATGCTTGTGAGCGGAATCGTGACGCTGGTCCGTGGCGACACCGCCTTTGATGCGCGCAGCTTTCAACACAGTTGCAGGATGCTTGTTCATGTCCGCCTCCTCACGCCGCTTCGATCTGAGCCGCACGCAACGGCTCATAATTGCCCTGGGTCTCGGCGAAGAAACGCCGCAGCAAATTGCGGGCCGCAAGCAGCCGGTAATCTGCTGTCGCGCGCATATCGGTCAGCGGCGCATAGTCCTGCGCATAGGCGTCGAGCGCAGCTTCAACTGTTTCCTCGGTCCACGGCTTGCCCAAAAGCACGGCCTCCACGGTGTTGGCGCGTTTCGGCGTTGCCGCCATGCCGCCATAGGCGATACGTACTGCCGCGACATTACCTGACGCATCAAGCACCAAGTGGAAGGCACCCAGCGTCGCCGTGATGTCTTCCTCGAAGCGCTTGGAAATCTTATAAATCGCGAAATGATTGCCCGCCGCCGGGACCGGCACATGCACGGCCTCGACGAACTCGCCCGGCTGACGGTCCTGCTTGCCATAGGCAATGAAGAATTCTTCCAGCGGAATGGTGCGACGCTCATCGCCTTTTCGCAATGTCAGCTGTGCATCTAGCGCGATCAGCGGCGGCGGCGTGTCGCCAATCGGCGAACCGTTGGCGATGTTGCCGCCGATGGTACCCATATTGCGCACCTGCTCACCGCCGATGCGGTTGATAAGCTGGCCCAATGCCGGAATGCGTTTTGCGAGGAAGGAAAAGGCCTCCGTATAGGTAACACCCGCGCCGATGGTGACGACACCGTTCTCCTCGTGAATGGAGCGCAGTTCCTCGATATGGCCGATGAAGACCACCGGCGAAATATCGCGCATCATCTTGGTGACCCACAGGCCCACATCGGTGGAGCCTGCAACGATTGTCGCCTTGGGCTCGGCTGCAAGCACCTGCGCAAAATCATCGAGATTCGCAGGCACGACCAGACGATCCTTGTCCGTTCCCACTTCCACCCGCGCACCATCACGCATGGCGGAGAGTTTCTGCAGGACGGCAGAGCGTTCAGCGCCCAGCGGATCTTCCGACACATTGCCATAGTCGGAAATGGCACGCGCCGCGCGCATGATCGCCTCATAGCCCGTGCAGCGGCAGAGATTGCCCTGTAACGCCTTTTCAATGGCGCTGTCTGCAGGCTTGGGATCGCGCATCCACAAAGCATAAAGCGACATGACAAAGCCCGGCGTACAGAAACCGCATTGCGAGCCATGAAAATCGATCATCGCCTTTTGCACCGGATGCAGGCCGCCATCGGATCCGCGCAAATGCTCGATGGTCACGACATGACAAGCGTCCAGCGACCCCATGAAGCGGATGCAGGCATTGACGGTTTCATAAACCAGCCGGCCATCAACCGGCTTGCCGACCAGTACCGTGCAGGCGCCGCAATCGCCTTCGCCGCAACCTTCCTTGGTGCCACGCAGTTTGGCGGCAAGGCGCAGATAGTCAAGCAGCGTCTCCGTTGACGAAACGCGGTCGAGTGCGACAGCTTCATCGTTCAGAAGGAAGCGGATAGTGTGTCTCACGGACTGGGCCATATCGCTCAACTCCCCCGATATGTTGAATAGGAAAAGGGCGAAACCAGAAGCGGCACATGATAATGCGCCTTTTCATCGGAAATGCCAAAGCGCAGGGGCACGATGTCCAGGAAGGGCAGGCTGTCTTCAGCCGCACCGAAATATTCGCCGACATGGAACAGAAGTTCGTAGGAACCGGGGCTAAGATCACCGCCCGCAAGCAGCGGTTCGCCACAGCGTCCGTCCTGATTGGTACGGATTTCCTTTATGCTTTCCGGCTGCTGATTCTCGATGCGTCGCAATTCGATACGCAGATTTGCCGCGGGCTTGCCGCTGACCGTATCGAGGACATGCGTCGTCAACCGGCCATAACCGCTCTTTTCCTGACCCATTTGCGCTCCTACCCGCTCATGCGATTCCCTATATCCGTGGACAGGGATTCGCACAAACCTCTGATTTCACTCGGCTTACCGTGATCGCATATCCAGGATGCAAATTCTTCTACGGCAAACCGCTCGTGTTCCCATCGTGAAGTATTCCGCCTTATGCGACATTAAGGAAGAGCTTTCTCGTTGGATGTCTTTCAAATTTTTAAGGGGGAATTGCTGCGGTAAATCTTTATTATCATGAGGAAAACACGCAAAATCGAGGGAATATCCATGAGCTATCCACGCAATCTCGTCGGCTACGGTCGCAACACACCCGATCCGCGCTGGCCGGACGGAGCCAATATAGCCGTACAGTTCGTGGTTAACTACGAAGAAGGCGGCGAGTGCTGCATTCTCGACGGCGATCCAGCCTCCGAATGTCTCCTGTCCGAGATCGTCGGCGCGCAGGCCTGGAGCGGCCAACGCAACCTCAACATGGAATCCATCTACGAATATGGCGCGCGTTCCGGTTTCTGGCGGCTGTGGCGCGCTTTCACGCGACGCAACATGCCGGTAACCGTTTATGGCGTGACCCTTGCCATGGAGCGCAACCCGGAAGCAGTTGCCGCGATGAAGGAAGCCGACTGGGAAATCGCCAGCCACGGCCTGCGCTGGTGGGAATACAAGGACGTGCCCGAGGAAATCGAGCGCGAGCATATCCGCGAGGCTGTGCGTCGCCACACCGAAATTACCGGCTCACGCCCGCTCGGCATCTATCAGGGCAAGCCATCCGGCAACACGCTGAAACTGGTGATGGAGGAAGGCGGCTTCATCTATTCCGCCGATTCTTATGCCGACGAGCTGCCTTACTGGGTGCAGGGGCCCCAGGGGCCACATTTGATCGTGCCCTACACACTCGACGCCAACGATATGCGCTTTGCCACGCCACAGGGCTTCAATTCCGGCGACCAGTTTTTCAGCTATCTGAAGGACACCTTCGACGTGCTCTATCGCGAGGGAGCGGAAGGCGCGCCGAAGATGATGTCCATCGGCCTGCATTGCCGTCTCGTCGGGCGTCCAGGCCGTGTGGCAGCGCTCGAACGGTTTCTCGACTATGTACAGTCGCACGACAAGGTGTGGGTGGCCAAGCGTATCGACATCGCCCGCCACTGGCATGAGCATCACAAGCCGAACCGGGCCGATGTCGTGCCGTCAAAGGCCAGCAAGGCGGATTTCGTTGCGTGCTATGGCGGCATTTTTGAACATTCGCCATGGATCGCCGAGCGCGCCTATGATGCGGGTTTCAGCACTGAAGAAGACAGCGCTTCCGGTCTTGCCGCCGCCATGACCAGGGTATTCCGCTCGGCCTCCGCCGACGAACGGCTTGCGGTTCTGAAAGCTCACCCGGATCTGGCGGGCAAGCTGGCCGCAGCCAAGCGCCTGACTGCGGAATCGACCGCCGAGCAGGCTTCCGCCGGTCTGGACGCATTGACCGATGCGGAAAAGCAGACATTCACTGAACTGAACGACGCCTACACACAGAAATTCGGCTTTCCTTTCATCATTGCGGTAAAGGGGCGCGGCAAGCAGGAAATCCTCGATATCTTCCGACGCCGTCTCTCCAATGACAAGGACGCCGAATTCGACACGGCCTGCGCACATGTGGAGCGCATTGCGCTGTTGCGGCTGAAGGATACCCTTCCCGAGGCCCTTTACTGACCATTCTTTCCGGACGCCGGTTCCGGAACATTCACGCATAAGGAAACCGTCACCATGGGCAACAACAAGAACAACCGCACCTATTATGCTCCGACAGGCGGACTGCCGCCGCAGACCCAGACCCTCACCGATCGCGCCATGTTCACCGAAGCCTATGCGGTGATTCCCAAGGGCACGTTCAGCGATATCGTCACCAGCTTCCTGCCCTTCTGGGACAAGACGCGGCTCTGGGTCATTGCGCGCCCGCTGTCCGGTTTTGCCGAGACCTTCTCGCAATATATCATGGAAGTGCAGCCGGGTGGCGGAAGCGACCGTGCCGAGCTCGACGAGGGCGCCGAAGGCGTGCTGTTCGTGGTGGAAGGTGAAGTGACCGTCAAGCTGGCCGGACAGAAGCATGTGCTGACCGAAGGCGGCTACGCCTATCTGCCGCCCAAGAGCGGGTGGACATTGCGCAACGAAGGCAAGACCACCGCGCGTTTTCACTGGATCCGCAAGGCCTATGAATATGTGGACGGTCTTGATGTGCCAGAACCGCTGTTTCTTAATGAAAACGAGATCGCGCCGACATCGATGCCCGACACCAATGGCGTCTGGGCGACGACACGCTTTGTCGATCCCAACGACCTGCGCCACGACATGCATGTGACTGTCGTCACGTTCGAGCCGGGCGGCGTCATCCCCTTTGCTGAAACCCATGTCATGGAGCACGGGCTTTATGTACTCGAAGGCAAAGCCGTGTACAGGCTCAATCAGGACTGGGTGGAAGTGGAAGCGGGCGACTTCATGTGGCTGCGCGCTTTCTGCCCGCAGGCCTGCTATGCGGGCGGCCCCGGCAAGTTCCGCTATCTGCTCTACAAGGATGTGAACCGCCACATGAAGCTTTCGCGATAAAATTAAAAGCGACAGACGACATGAGAGCGGCGGGCCTGAAGCCCGCCGCAGCCATTCTTCCGACTGGAGATCAGATACTATCGCAATGCAGTCCTTCTACATTACTGAATGGCATAATATTATATGCACATAAATTTAATCAGTTAAACACCAACAAACAACGACCCAGTTACTTATCGCCAAATCTGAAACAATGAACTATTCATGGGGATGACGGCCATCAGTCCTATGACGACCGTCATTTGTTTTAGCGCGCGTTTCGATCTGATTGAATAAGATCTGCGCTCTAAGTTTTTTTAACACGCATCTTTTCCGAAAACCGTTTCACAGTTTTCGGGATGCGCTCTAGAACGAACGCTGGAAGCGAACCATACCCTGCCATGCGTCCTGACCGTTCAGGTAGGAATATTTGTCTTTCCACTGAACGTAGGAAATTTCTGGTGTGATGGTAAAGCCCGGCACCAGGTCATAAGCGACGTTCGCAGAGGCCGCGAAGGTCTTGGAGGCATCGTAAGCGATCTGGGCGTTAAGGGATGCTTTCTGGGTGGCCTTGAATGTCGCGCCGCCCCAGAAAGCCCAGTCGCCACCCCAGGCACCGTAGAAGCTGTCGATTGCACGGGCCTGACCGACGACATTGCTGTCGTCGTCGTAGACGTCCACATACTTATCCTTGTTGGTCTTATAACCGCCCATGGCCCACAGCGAGAAACGGTCGGAAATATTCACATCGCCGCGAACCTTGCCTGCCCATTCTTCATTGCGCGCATCGTAAGCAGCCACGGCAGTGACGGAACCCCACCCTTGCGCATATCGCAGACCGCCCACGACATGCGGCGTATAGTCCTTGATCATACCATCATAACCAAGCCCGCCATCCGTATCGTCGTTGTTGCCCTGTTCAAGCGACAGAATGGCCGAAACACCGTTCTCGGACTCGAACGTATAGCTGACCAGCCCGGTGCGATAACCACCGGCAAGGATCACATCGTCATCTATGACACTGCCGAGATAACCGGGGAAAGTGACGAAAGCCGATTCATCAAGACCGACGCGCAGTCCGCCGAGCTGGATATAGCCAAATCGCAGCGAACCGCTTGAATCGGAGTCCTTGCCATTCTCCCACTGAAAACGCAGATCCGCATAGGTCTTCAGAGTGCCGAGATCGGTTTCCGAAGCGGTGCTGAAGCGAAGTGCCGTGCGGGCAAGCTGATTCCAGGTATTGCGCTTCGAACCGGAAGTAGCGTGAGCGACGCCGTCGCGGACAGTGAAGCCGCGTGCGTAAACGTCATCGCCGCCGGTCAGATCAAAACGGACGTAACCCGAGACGCGAAGGCATGTTTCAGTACCTGGAATATAAAAATATCCCGCACCATAAGCATCGCAGACGCGCACATATTCCGTCGCTTCAGGCTCCGGCGCAACCACGGCATCCGCAGCCCGCGCACCGCCGACAGTCACCAATGCCGCAACGGAACTCAAAAATAGAGTTTTCAACTTCATATTCGTGCCTCAAAATATTTTTTTGCAATGTCAGCAGGTAAGGCACTAAAGCGAAAAACATCAATTCCAACTTTTACTGAAAATAAAATACAATACGTCATATGTGACAATTAAATCACGAATTGAAATTTACTGTATTTATCTTTTTCTAAAGATACTGCAATTTATTGGAAACTGAATCATTTTATATTCCGTTTGGCAACTTTGCGTCAGTGTTTTTTGGGATTTTACATATTTTCCAAAAAATAAAGGGGCTGGAAACCAGCCCCCATGTTTAAAGCCACGTGGAACGCAAGCACGCTGAGCACCTATTTTCCAGCCGCCTGCTGTGCGTAAACATAGCTGTCATAGGTATACTCGGCGACGCGGAACCACTCGAAGGCCTCATCGCGGAACTTCTTCCACGACGGGTAGATCTTGGCCCATGCCGGGTTCTTCTCGTTGTACTCGCCATAGAGTTCGAACGCGACTTTATAAGCGGCATCCATGACATCGCGCGGCAGCGGCTGCAGCTTGATGCCCTTCGATACCAGCGAACGGATTGCCGCCGTGTTCTTCACGTCATAAAGCGCGATCATGTTCTGCGTGGCGGCTTCCGCGGCGGTGTTCAGAGCCACCTTGTATGCTTCTGGCAGGCCCTCATACTGCTGCTTGTTGATGAAGAAGTGCACCGAAGCTCCACCCTCCCAGAAAGCCGGATAATAGTAATAGGGTGCTATCTGGTAGAAACCGAGCTTCTCGTCGTCATAGGGCCCGACCCATTCGGCGGCATCGATGGTGCCGCGCTCCAGAGCCGGATAGATGTCGCCGCCGGGAAGTTGCTGCGGCACCACACCCAGACGTGACATGACTTCGCCCGCCACGCCGGCGATACGCATCTTCAGGCCCTTCAAATCGTCAACGCTCTTGATTTCCTTGCGATACCAGCCGCCCATCTGGGCTGCGGTATTGCCGCCGACAATACCTACAATACCGTAATCCGAGAGAAACTCGTTATAAAGCTCGTTGCCGCCGCCATGATAGAGCCACGCATTCTGAAGGCGCGTGTTCATGCCGAAAGGAATGGCCGTGCCGATGGCAAAGGCCGGGTTCTTGCCTGTGAAATAATAGCCGCATGTATGCGCCATTTCGACCGTGTTGGCCTGCACGGCATCGATGGCCTGCGGACCTGGCACGATTTCACCGGCCTGAAAAACCTGAATCTGAAACTTGCCCCCGGTAATCTTCGACACGGCGTCGGCCATATAGACCGCACCGCCATAGATGGTGTCGAGATTGTTCGGGAAACCCGAAGTCAGACGCCAGCGCAGCGTCGGCAATTCCTGCGCGATGGCGGGGGTGGCCAGTGCGGCGCCGCTTGTCGCGGCAGCGGCACTGATGGCGGCGCCCTTGGTCAGAAAGGTGCGCCTGTTGAATTCCTGTTTCATGTCTCTCCTCCTAAAACATTCTTGTTTTCATATGGCCTGCGCGACGATCGATCTCTCCCCCTCTCATTGCGCAGGCTTTTCCGGCGGTTTGGTTCCTTGACCGAAGCCCGGCTGCGGCGAGCCGAATGATGGTGCAGGCAGCGGATCTGTCGATGGAGCAGGCGCGCCGAATGGGGCCGGCGATGTGCCGAACGGATTGCCGCCGCCCGCATCCGGCATCGGAACGTTGATCTCGATGGAAGCAGGATCGACCTGATGATGGCTGGCCTTGTAATGCGTCACCAGACCCGGGAAAGCGATGACGATGCCGACCATCACAAGCTGGATCACCAGAAACGGGATCGAACCCATATAGATCTGGCCCGAGGTTACCGGCTGAATGGTCGCGCCGGTCACCTTGTCCTTGTAAGCCCGGGACGGCGCAACGGAGCGCAGATAGAACAGCGAGAAACCAAAGGGCGGATGCATGAACGACGTCTGCATGTTCATGGCCAGTATCACGCCGAACCAGATCAGATCGATGCCAAGCGCTTCCGCCACCGGCGCAAGCAAGGGGATGATGATGAAGGCCAGCTCGAAATAATCGAGAAAGAAGGCCAGGAAAAACACCAGTATGTTGGCGACGATCAGGAAGCCGACTTCACCACCGGGGATCGAGCTCATCAGGTGTTCGACCCAGACATGGCCGTTAACGCCATAGAAGGTCAGAGAGAAGACGCGTGCGCCTAGCAGAATGAAGATGACGAAGGATGACAGCTTCGCAGTCGCATAGAGCGCCGATGTCAGCATCTTCATATTGAGGCGACGGTTGATGATGGCGAGCAGAAGAGCACCCACAGCGCCCATCGCCCCGCCTTCAGTGGGCGTGGCGAGGCCGATGAAGATGGTGCCCAGCACGAGAAAGATCAAAACCAGCGGAGGCACCAGTGACAGCACCACGCGCTGCGCCAGCTTCCAGCCCTTCAGCGTGCGCGCTTGCGGCGGCAGCGCGGGGACGGACGATGGCCGCAGGATCGACATGAAGATGATGAAGGTGATGTATATGCCCACCAGCATGAGACCGGGCACCAGTGCGCCCTTGTACATATCACCCACGGAGCGGCCAAGCTGATCTGCAAGAACGATGAGAACGAGACTCGGCGGAATGATTTGCGCGAGCGTGCCGGAAGCCGCGATGGTGCCGCTGGCGACCTTGCGGTCATAGCCGTAGCGCAGCATGATCGGCAGCGAAATAAGCCCCATGGAAATGACGGATGCGGCCACAACGCCAGTCGTTGCGGCAAGAAGCGCACCGACGACGACCACGGCGAAAGCGAGACCGCCTCGCACCGGACCAAAAAGCTGCCCGATCGTGTCGAGCAGGTCTTCCGCCATCCCGCTTCGCTCCAGTATCAGCCCCATGAAGGTGAAGAACGGGATAGCCAGCAGCGTCTCGTTCGACATCTGCCCGAAAATGCGGTCGGGAATGGCACCGAACAGATTGATGGGCAAAAGCCCCATTTCGATGCCGATAAAGCCGAAGACAAAGCCAACGAAAGCAAGGGCGAACGCCACCGGGTAACCGAGCAACAGCACGACCACCAGCGACAGGAACATGATCGGGGCGAGATTTTCCGCGAAAAAAGCAAACATATCCGTCCCTCTCAGAGCACTTGCGCTTCAGCGTCGTCGATAGCGACGGCGTCTGGTATACGCCCCTGCAGAATGGCGATGCGCTTGATGAGTTCGGATATGCCTTGCAGCGCGAGCAGCCCAAAGCCGACAGGGATGAGAGCCCATACCGGCCAGAGGACCAGACCGCCCGTATTGTTGGAGGTTTCGCCGCTTGCGATCTTGGCCTCGACAATCGGCCATGAGAGATAGATCGTGACGAGGCAGAAGGGCAGCAGGAAGAAAATGGTGCCGAAGATTTCCACCAGCAGCTGGGTTTTGCGCGAGTAACGACTGTAGAGCAGGTCTACCTTCACATGGTCGCTGTGGAGCAGTGTGTAACCGGCGGCGATCAGGAAAACCGCCGAGAACAGATACCATTGTGCTTCGAGCCAGGCGTTGGAACTGAGATTGAAAAGCTTGCGCGTCGTGGCATTGATCGCGCTGATCAGAACCGCCGCCAGTATCAGCCAGGACACCGCTTTTCCAATGAAATTGTTTGCCGCGTCGATGGCGCGCGACAGTGCCAGCAAGCCTGACATCGTTCCTCCCCTTGGCTCCGCCTCCTCAAGCGGATTTTTCAGGGAATCATATTGCCGGGACTTTTTCGCCGCAAGCCGACCACGAAGGCAAGCTGCAACAGCCTACCCATTTGTGGGTAATCAGCGCGGCTCTGCCGTTCAGTTTATTTCAGAAGACAATCACCGTTACATAAAGCAACCACATTGGTTTAATAAATATAAACTAAATATGAATCCTTAATAGCTAGAATCCATTCCCTATAATTACTGAACACAAAATTATATTTAAAGAAATGCTTAATATACAATATACAACAACAGACAAAATATTTGCGATTCTCCACATGAATTATTATTAATTGGAGTAGTTTAATAATGCATATATCAAAGGTTATTGCTTTGACGTCCATACTGACTGCTACACAGATAGCACACGCTGCCGCAACAGATCACGCCAGCCGCCCATGCAACAGCACCGCTTTCCCACTCCCCTGCTATGTGGAGAAACTGAACCGTACCCCCTTGCAATACAGCCTGGAAAAGACCGAAAAACTCGACACCGTGGAGCATCGCCGCTACAGGATGGTCTCACAAGAATGGTCACCCAAAGGACTGGTAGCGCCGAAGCAATGGGTGCACGATGTGAATATCGCGATTCCGGAAAAGCCCCGCACCGAACGTGCGTTACTGTTCATTTCCGGAGGGTCGAATAACACGGAAACGGGCGAGCCGGTCATCTCGGACGATTTACCGCCGGCTTCGCTCGCAGAAATCGCACGCAACACCAACACGATCGCTGTTTCTGTAAACTTCATACCCAATCAGGCACTGGAATTCGAACCGGACAAAATACCGGCAGTGGAAGATCACGCCATAGCGCGCAGTTGGAATTTGTTCCTCAACAATCCGCAAGAGATGCAGTTGATGCCGCTTCAATTTCCGATGGCCGCTGCCGCGTCCAGGGCCATATCCCTGAGCGAGCAGGAGCTTGCGCATTGGAACATACACAAGTTCGTCGTCTCGGGGATGTCCAAGCGCGGCTGGACGACCTGGCTGACCGCCCTAGTCGATAAGCGGGTCGAAGCAATCGCACCATTTGTGATCGATGTCCCCAATCTCATCCAGGGGCTGAAACATATCTATCGGTCATATGGCGACAACTGGCCGATCGCTCTGGGACCCTATCTCGAACAGAACATCGATAACCGCATTACCTCCCCGAATTTCCGGAAGCTGGCCAAGCTTATCGATCCGTTTGAATATCTGGATACGCAATACAGATCGCGGCTGACCATCCCGAAATATGTCGTGAATGCCAGCGGAGACGATTTTTTCGTGCCCGACGGCACGCATAATTACTTTGACGCTATGCCCGGCGAGAAATCCCTGCGTATTGCACCGAATTCCAGTCACGAAGGTATCAAGGGATTCGCGGTGCAAACGCTGACGCCGTTCCTGAACCGCCTTCAGGCAAACAAGCCGCTGCCCAAGATCGAGGCCACGCCTCATGAACAGGCGCTGCATATCTCGTTTTCCGAAAAGCCGGAGAAAGTCAGACGCTGGACGGCGGTGAACCCGGATTCGCGCGATTTCCGATATGCATGCGGCATCAGATATGAAGAAGCACCGCTTGATGCCGCCATGTCCACGAGTGTGAAACTGCACACACCGGAAAAGGGCTGGGAAGCGACTTATGTGGAAGCGACCTTCGCTGATGGTTTTGTCGCCAGCACGCAAGTCTATATCACACCGACCGGCTATCCGTCCGTCGCGCCGCCAGTCCACGAAGAAGCCTGCACGACCCTTCCCGGTCGCGGGCTCGGCGAGTAGCGTTCGCCCAGAAGATGTGCGGCCCGCTTTTGGCCCGGGCTGCGCATTGCGCCTGCGCCAACGTCACTGTTCGGAAGACAGGCGCAGACGGGTCTCTATGGCGTAGCGCGTAAGTCCCGCCGTGCTGGCGATGCCGAGCTTCTTCTTGATATTCTTGCGGTGGGTTTCGACCGTTGCCTCCGATATGCCGAGCCGGAGCGCGATTTCACGATTGCTGCCGCCTTCGGCCACCAGCACCAGCACATCGTTTTCACGCGCCGAGAGGCCCTCGCTTTTCCTGCCGCCATTTTCAAGCAGCGCTTCCGAGACTCCGGACGAAAAATAGGTTCCGCCCGATGCGACCGCATGAATGGCGGTCACGATCTCGTTGGTAGAAACATCCTTCAATATATAGCCGGAAGCGCCGCGCATGATCGATGTGGAGATATATTCGCGGCTATCATGCATGGAGAGCATGAGAATACGCGCGCCGGGCACCTGGCGCTTGAAAAGCTCGATCGCATCGATGCCATTGAGCTGCGGCATATTGATATCCATCAACACGACATCCGGATCGGCGGAAAACGCCGTGTCCAGAGCTATCCGGGCATTGGAAGCCGTGCCGACAATCTCGATATCGTCATAGGTTTCGAGCACTGCCCGCAGGCCATCCAGCACCAGCGGGTGATTGTCCACCAGCAATACGCGAATTTTACATTCGGGATTCATGCGACTTCCGGTTCCTGCTGTTGTTTCTGCGCCGCCGATTTCGGCAGGCGGGCCGTCAGCTGCGTACCATCGGCGCTCGTTTCAACCAAGAGCACGCCGCCAAAATGCGCCATGCGTTCCTGCATATTGCGCAAACCCAGCCCCGAGCGGGAATCCTTCATGTCCCGGCCCGCAAAACCGATGCCGTCATCTGCGACGGTCATGGTTACGCGGCCATTGGCTCCCCATAGCCGGATATTGACATGGCTGGCGCCTGCATGGCGCTCTATATTGGTCAGCGCTTCCTGAGCCACGCGATAGAGAGCTGTACTGGCTTCCGGATTGACCTTTTCATGCAACGCCACCGCCTCGAAACGGGTTTCGATGCCCGTCCGCTCCGAGAAATGCTCGCAGAGCGCCTTTAGCGCGACGTTCAGCCCGAGATCGTCAAGAATGCGCGGTCGCAAGTCATGCGACAGGCGCCGCACTTCCTTGATGGCACCGTTCAGCGCATCGGAGGCTTTTTCAATTGCCAGCGGCGCGCCGTCGCTGCCCGTTCGCACCTGCCGGCTGGCGAGATCGATCGCATAGCGCACGCCGACCAGATTCTGCGAGATGCCGTCATGCAGCTCACGCGCAAGCCGCGCCCGCTCTTCTTCCTGCGTATCGATGATGCGCTGGGCCAACTCCTTGAGCTTGCTGTCGGCCATGCGTCGTTCACGCAGGTTCAGCAGCATGCATGTCGCAAAAACCAGCATGACAGCCGGAACCGCAATGAGACTGACGATCAGGAAGGTGTTGCGGATATTGGCGCGAAAATCGGCATTGGCGGCTGCGGTTTGCGCATAAACGTCATCGAGGTAAACGCCAGTGCCCAGCATCCATTTCCACTTGTCGAGACCAACTGCGAAAGACAGCTTGTCCGCCATCTCGCCTGTAGACGGCTTTTCCCATTTATACTGATGCAGCCCGCCGCCCTCTTCCGCCTTGGCGATCAGATTGGCGATCACACGGTCCCCGTCCGGATCGACCAGATCGAGCCAGTTATGGCCTGGACGAAACAGCTGGCGCGGATGAACGACATTGTTGCCGTTGTAATCATAGACAAAGAAATATCCGTCACGGCCATAGTCGAGCGAGGTCAGGATCTCACGCACCTTCTCCATCGCGACCGTGTCATCCGACCCGGCCTTGTCGTAAACATCCTGAATGGCGGATAGCGCCAGATTGGTCAGGTTGAGAAGCTCAGTTTCCTTCGCCTTGAGCATGTTCTTCTCAAAGGTCGCGATACTGCTCTGGACGAGATTGGCCGACTGCCATGTGATGAAGGCCGTAACCGTAAGAATGGCCACGATAAGCGGCACGATCGCCAAGGCAACGATTTGATATCGAAGCGTCACGCTTTCTCCTCCAACGCGCGGATTGCCTGTTACCGAGACTGTAAAGCCACCGCATCATAAGCGAAAGAAAAACCCACACATCGACCGGGCATTTTTTGCCTGCAAAAAATGTAATATTATATTGATATTTACTTATATAACTAAAACAACAACAATAATTTATTGTTGAACACGCATCTCATTTATGCTCATAGTATTACACTGTCCTCCAGACGATAGTATATGAGCATATAAGCGATGAATTTGGAAAGACTATATTAATGAAAAACTACCGCATGATCAGCCTCGCCTTCGCGTTTTCAGCAATTTCCAGCATGTCTGCTTTTGCCGCCCCGCTTCCCGGCGGCGCCAGCACGCTTCAGGAAACCTATCAGGACTGGACCGTTTCCTGCCAGTCCCAGAAGGACACGGCGGTTTGTGCAATGCGACAGGACCAGAGCAGTTCGGAAACAGGCCAACGCGTTCTGACGGTCGAGTTGCGCAATATTGCCGGGGGCAAAGCCGAGGGCGTGATCCTGATGCCGTTCGGTCTCGAT
Source organism: Ochrobactrum sp. CM-21-5 (assembly GCF_014253075.1). Taxonomy (GTDB): domain Bacteria; phylum Pseudomonadota; class Alphaproteobacteria; order Rhizobiales; family Rhizobiaceae; genus Brucella. Next base: position 746,897 of record NZ_JACLZJ010000001.1, on the reverse strand, counting down.
CTGGCCAAGGGAGCAGCACTCAAGATCGATGACGCCGCTGGCCCCAATCTCACCTTCTCCACCTGCATGCCGCAAGGCTGTCTGGCGCCTGTAAACTTCGATGCCAAACAGGTTGCCGCACTCAAGGCGGGCAGCAATCTCAATGTTGCCACAACGGCATTGAGTCCAAGCCAGGCCGTCGCCTTCAAGATTTCATTGAAGGGCTTTGGCAGCGCCATGGATCGCATTATTGCACTAACGAAATAATTTTCGGGGGTACGTAATTTTAGCGGAGCGTCATGATATCCGCAGCCTAGAAACATGCCGTACGATTTCGAATCGTACGGCTTTTTCATGCAAGCAACCGGGTTTTCAAACCGTTGCCGCAACATGCGCGAGATGCCTGCGCCAACGCGTGGTCATCAGCACAGCGACGATCCCCAGTCCTGCGGCAAGCCCCAGCCAGATGCCGACACCACCCAGCTCAAAATAGAATGCCAGAAGCGCGCCGAGCGGCAGGCCGACGCCCCAGTAACCAAACAGCGCCAGATACATCGGTATACGAGTATCGCGCAGCCCGCGCAGCATGCCGGCTGCCACGGCCTGCGCACCGTCCACGATCTGGAATAGTGCAGCGAGTGCGAGGAAGGTAATCGCCAGTTCCAGAACCTGCCGGTTCTGCGGATCGTGCAGATTGAGAAAGACGCCAATGAACAGGCGCGGGATAAGGACCATCAACAGCCCCATCACCGCCATGAAGCCGACGCCCAGCGCATAAGCGCTCCAGCCCGCATAGGCGATCGCCCTGGGGTCGCCCCGGCCATAGGCGCGGCCCACACGAACGGTTGCCACTTGTCCGAAGCCAAGCGGGACCATGAAGCTGAGCGATGCGACCTGGATCGCCACCGCATGGGCGGCCATGGCAGTCGGGCCGATGTGACCCATCATCACCACCGCAGCGTAGAAGATCGAGGTTTCAAATACGAAGGTCAACGCCATGGGAATACCGATGCGCCACAGTTCGATCAGGCGAGGCCAGTCGGGACGCCAGAAGCGCCCGAACAGATGATAGCGCCGGAATCGGTGATGACGCAGCGTAATGAAAGCAAGCCCCAGAAACATCATCGTGCTCGACGCGGTGGTGGCGATGCCCGCGCCATGCAGTTCCATGCGCGGGAAACCGAAATGGCCGAAAATCAGCGTCCAGCCCGCCAGTGCGTTAAATCCGATGGCGAGCGCCGCAATCAGCAGCGTCCACATCGGCTTTTCCATAGCGGCAAAGAACGAGCGCAGCACGATATAACCGAGATATGGCAGCAAGGCCCATTGCAGTGTATGCATGAAATCCGTCGAACGCGCCGCGATGTCCGGGCGCTGGCCGAGGAAAAGAAAGATTTCTTCCGCGTGCCAAAGGACGAGCCAGACCGGGATCGAGATCATGATCGCGGTCCAGAACCCCTGGCGCACCGTACGGCGAACATCGCGCACGGAATAGCGATTGCGCCCGATCGTGATGGCGATCATCGGCATAACGGCCGACACCAGCCCCATCGAGAAGATCATCAGCGTATGATAAAAACTGGTGGTCAGAAGTGCGGAGGCCAGTGTATCCGCACCCAGACGCCCGATGAAAATCACGTCGGTTGCGGTCAACGCCGCCTGCGAAAGATTGGTGAAAATCAGCGGCCAACCCAATTTCAGCGCGGCCGCCATTTCCCTGCCCCAGCGCTGGAAACGGGTTTCTTCAGACCCGTGAAAGCCAGCATCCATCGTCCTGTTCACATTCATATTCCCGGCCGCTTCCCGGAATATCCGGGGCTGTCAATCCGCCGGATGCTCCATGTCCTTGAGGCTACGCCTCATAACATCAGAGACCGTGTCAATCTGAGAATGAGGACGTAAAGATACGATCATCGACCGTCCCATGCCGGCTAAGAGCTGCTCATCGCCACAAACGGCCATGACGCCCCAGCTTTTCGGGTTGTTCAATTTCCGTGGGGAACGTTTTGCATGTTCCTGAAATTGAGCCGGAGCCAAGCGGGCTGCGCATCGATTTGCACAAAATGTATGCAAATCAATATCAGACCCGCACCAAGAAGCAACACACAGTGAAAAGGAATCTCCGTCAGTTGACACGGGTTGAAATGATTTTCTTCTTCTGTCGCGAAAGCGCAGATCGCTGGCCGATAAATGATTGACCGACAGCTGCGAACAATTAGGACTTAACGCAATCACATCGAGCGGAGGTTCCATGCGCAGCACCAAAATCATTCATGTCGTCGGCTGTCATGCAGAGGGCGAAGTCGGCGACGTCATTGTCGGCGGCGTTACCCCTCCTCCCGGTGAAACTGTGTGGGAACAATCGCGCTTCATCGCCAGCGATCAGACTCTACGCAATTTCGTACTGAACGAACCGCGCGGCGGCGTGTTCCGTCACGTCAACCTTCTGGTGCCGCCGAAAGATCCGCGTGCCCAGATGGGCTTCATCATCATGGAACCTGCCGACACCCCACCCATGTCGGGCTCCAACTCGATCTGCGTCTCCACCGTTCTGCTCGACAGCGGCATCATCCCGATGCAGGAGCCGGTCACGCGCATGGTTCTCGAAGCTCCGGGCGGAATCATCAAAGTGGAAGCCGAATGCCGCAATGGCAAGGCCGAGCGCATCAGCGTGCGCAATGTGCCCTCCTTTGCAGATCGTCTGGACGCATCGCTTGAAGTCGAGGGGCTTGGCACGATCACTGTCGATACCGCCTATGGCGGCGACAGTTTCGTCATTGTCGATGCTGCACTTATCGGCATGAAAATCGAGCCTGGTCAGGCACGTGAACTGGCAGAGATCGGCGTGAGGATCACCAACGCCGCCAATGAGCAGCTCGGTTTCCGCCATCCTGAAAAGGACTGGAACCACATTTCCTTCTGCCAGATCACCGAGCCGGTAATCCGCGAGGGCGATGTGCTGACCGGGGTGAATACCGTCGCAATCCGCCCCGCCAAGCTCGACCGCTCGCCAACCGGTACCGGCTGTTCGGCACGTATGGCCGTGCTGCACGCAAAAGGTCAGATGAAGGTCGGCGAACGCTTCATCGGCAAGTCAGTTCTTGGGACGGAGTTTCATTGCCGGCTCGACAAGGCTCTGGAGTTGGGCGGCAAACCCGCCATCAGCCCGATCATTTCCGGACGCGCATGGGTTACAGGAACCTCGCAACTCATGCTTGATCCAAGCGACCCGTTTCCGAGTGGATATCGTCTGTCGGACACTTGGCCTAATTTGCCTGAATAACGCCCGACACCCTCATCCTGAGGTGGTGGGTAATCGAGACAAGGCACATATCAAAAAAACCCCGCACAAGGCGGGGTTTTCATTAATCATTCAGATCACGCTTACGCAAAATCGAGCGCGCGGTCGCCGTCCTCATCCTTGATGCGGGTCGGCAGACCGATGTGATTGAGAATGTGCAGGAAAGGCTTTGGATTAAGCTCTTCTACGTTGACCATCTTCTTCACATCCCATTCGCCCGAAGCGATGAGGATTGCGGCTGCGACCGGCGGAACGCCAGCCGTGTAGGAAATGCCCTGACTTCCCACTTCGTTATAGGCATCCTTATGGTCGGCAACGTTGTAGATAAAGACTTCCTTCTCCTTGCCGTCCCTGGTGCCCTTGACGAAATCACCGATACAGGTTTTGCCGGTATAATCGGGCGCAAGCGAGGCGGGATCGGGCAGGACCGCCTTGACGACTTTCAGCGGCACGACTTCCAGACCTTCAGCGGTCCTGACCGGCTGTTCGGACAGGAGGCCAAGATTGTTCAGCACCGTGAAGACATTGATATAGTGATCGCCAAAGCCCATCCAGAAACGCACATCGGCATTTGGATAGTTCTTCGAAAGCGAATGCACTTCATCATGGCCGGTCATGTAAGCCTTGCTGGGGCCCACCACCGGCATGTCGAAAGTCTTGCCGATCTCGAACATCTTGTTGGTCTGCCACTGGCCGTTCTGCCAGGAATAGACCGTGCCGGTGAACTCGCGGAAGTTGATTTCCGGGTCGAAATTGGTCGAGAACCAGCGGCCATGCGAACCGGCATTGATATCGACGATATCGATGGATTTGACTTCATCGAGATAGTCGTCAGCAGCCAGACGTGCATAGGCATTGACCACGCCCGGATCGAACCCGATGCCGAGAATGGCGGTGATGCCCTTCTCCTCGCATTCCTTCAGGTGTTTCCACTCGTAGTTGCCATACCACGGCGGCGTCTCGCAGATCTTCTTCGGGTCTTCGTGGATCGCGGTGTCCATATAGGCCACGCCGGTATCGATACAGGCGCGCAGGACCGACATATTGAGGAAGGGCGAGCCGACATTGATAACAATCTGTGTGCCCGTTTCGGTGATCAGGGCCTTGGTGGCCTCAACGTCAAGCGCGTCGAGCGCATGCGCCTCCAGCTTGACCCCGGTCTTGAGGCTTTTCTTTTCGTGCACGGATTCAACTATCTTGCGGCATTTCTCAACCGTGCGGGACGCAATGTGTATATCTCCCAATACATCACTGTTTTGAGCGCATTTATGCGCTACGACCTGTGCTACGCCACCGGCGCCGATAATGAGAACGTTCTTCTTCATTTTATGTCGATGCTTCCTCTTCCAGCGGTTTCCCGCATTTGCTTTGTTAACTTGTTATTTCCTTATAGGGCCAGGTTCAGGAGAGCGAACCCTTGAAATCCGCGTAATCGAATTCGCGGACAACCTTGACCGTGCCGTCGAGTTCGCGTACGGCGATCGCAGGCATTTTCACGCCATTGAACCAGTTTTTCTTGACCATCGTATAACCGGCCGCATCCTGCATGGAGAGGCGGTCACCGATTTTCAGCTCTTTTTCAAAGTTGAACTCGCCGAACACATCGCCCGCAAGACAGGATTTTCCGCAGATCATGTAGCTGTGCTCGCCGTTGTTCGGCGCCATCTTTGCCTTTTCGCGATAGATCAGCAGGTCAAGCATATGGGCTTCGATGGAGCTGTCTACGATGGCGAGGTTCTTGCCGTTGAACAGTGTATCGAGAACTGTCACTTCCAGCGTCGTGGTATTCGTGATCGAGGCTTCGCCCGGCTCCAGATAGACCTGCACGCCGAATTTTTCCGAGAAGGCTTTCAGCCGCGCGCAAAATTCATCGACCGGATAGTTTTCGCCAGTGAAGTGAATGCCGCCGCCGAGGCTTACCCATTCGACGCGATGCAGGAGCGCGCCGAATTTTTCTTCGATCTGGCCGAGCATCGTGTCGAACAGGCCGAAATCGGAATTCTCGCAATTGTTATGGATCATGAAGCCGGTGATGCGGTCCATAACCGTCTCCACCTTCGCCACGTCCCATTCGCCAAGGCGGCTGAACGGGCGCGCCGGGTCGGCCAGATCGAAGCTCGACGTCGAAACGCCGGGATTAAGTCGCAGACCGCGCTTGATATGCGAAGCCTTGTCGGCGAAGCGCTCCAGCTGCCCGATGGAATTGAAGATGATCTTGTCGGCATTGGCGATCACTTCATCGATCTCGTGATCGGCATAGGCCACGCTATAGGCATGGGTTTCGCCGCCGAATTTCTCATGTCCCAGACGCACTTCATTGAGCGAGGACGACGTGGTGCCGTCCATATATTCGCGCATGAAATCGAACACCGACCAGGTGGCAAAACATTTGAGCGCCAGCAGAGCTTTCGCGCCGGACTTCTCGCGCACATAGGCGATTTTTTCCATGTTGCGCTGCAGCTTGGACTTGTCGATCAGGTAATAAGGCGTCTGGATCATGAGTATTCCAAATTATCCGGGCGGGTCGTCGATTGGGAAATCTGGCCTGTTCCAGCAAGGCTGGTCGGTTCCGTCTGGAAAGCCGCCGGGCCGCTTTCCCTAGAATTATTCGAAGGCTTATAGGAAGCTTGTGACAGAAACACAAATCTGCCACAGCGTTATTAGGAAAAAAATTCCTCTAAACTGTCGCGGATACTGTCCTGCTTGCAAACTTTCGGGCCTGCTCTCAACTTCCGGGCTTCATATATAGCTTCTCGGCGGATTTTGAAGCCCTGACCAGTGTTCTGGTTTTCGTTGAAACTCTTTGCGCGCCGGTACTGGTTGGTAAGCCTGCCGCAAGTACCTATAATCACAGGCTCGGCATCACGACTAATTAAACAAGCAATTGCTTGACAAATTAAAGGCCCGAGCGTAGCCAAGGGCAGCGCATCCGGCTCGACAATCCATTTTCGGCCATCAGCCGCTGAAATTTACATTCGAAGGAAAAAAACATGCAGGATCATAAGCCAACCGCGGGTTGGGGAGACCTGTTTGCGGGCAGGAACGCCATTTTGTCGCTAACCCTTGTGGGCGGCGTGGCGCTTCATGCCATCAACGTGTTCATTGCCACCACCATTCTGCCTACTGTCGTAACCGACATTGGCGGCATGGACTATTATGCTTGGAACACCGCGCTCTTCGTTACCGCTTCCATCCTCGGTTCAGCGCTTGTGCCGCGTCTGCTTTCGCAAACCGGGCCGCGCAATGCCTATCTCGTCTCGGCCATCATCTTTGCCGCAGGCACACTGGCCTGTGGTCTTGCGCCTTCGATGCCGGTCATGCTGTTCGGCCGGGCCATTCAGGGCCTTGGCGGCGGGCTGATGCTCGCCTTGTCCTATGCCATGATCCGTATCGTTTTCGATGAATCGCTTTGGCCTCGCGCCATCGGCCTTGTTTCCGGCATGTGGGGTGTGGCCACACTCGTCGGCCCGGCAGTCGGCGGTATTTTCGCAGAACTCGGCATATGGCGCGCAGCCTTCTGGTCGCTTGCGCCGGTGATCGGTGTTTTCGCCATCATGGCCATGACGGTTCTCCCGCGCAAATCCGGCTCCGCAGGCAGCAAAGACCCGCTGGCCTGGCCGCAGCTCATCCTGCTTACCGCTGCTGTGCTGGTTATTTCAGCCGCCAGCATTTCGACCGATGTGCTGTGGAATGCAGCCGGTGTCGTTGTGGCTGTCGCGCTGTTGCTTGTGCTCGTCGCCATTGAAAAGAAATCGGCAAGGCGCATTCTTCCCAAAGGGTCGTTCCGGATACACCGTCTTGGCGCGCTCTATCTGACGCTGGCATTCCTGAGCGCATCGGTGACCAGTGCGGAAGTGTTCGTACCGCTGTTCTTCCAGGTACTGCACAGCCAGTCGCCGCTGATGGCCGGCTATCTGGCCGCCATCATGGGCGCCAGCTGGACGCTCGGCTCCATCGGCTCGTCGGGCGTTGCTGCCGGGCGCACCGACCGGGTGATCCTTGCCGCGCCCATCATGGGTATGGCGGGCATGGCAACGCTGGCTGTTCTGGTGCCAGCGGGGAGTGACGGACACTGGTTCGACCTCCTGCTCATCTGCCTTGCGCTGGCTCTCGTCGGCTTTGGGGTAGGCCTCACATGGCCGCATCTTCTAACCCGTATTTTCAAGCGTGCCGACGCCGCCGACCAGAACCTGGCCTCAGCCTCGGTGACGATGGTGCAGCTTTTTACGACCGCACTCGGCGCCGCTCTGGCGGGGATGGTCGCCAATCTGGCGGGCCTGAGCAATCCGGGCGGCTTCACAGGCACGGCCCATGCCGCGCTGTGGCTTTTCTCCGGCTTTGCCGTCATGTCGGCTCTGGCATTCCTGTCAGCGCTAGCTCTGGTTCGCGGCGCCAGACAGCCACAACCGGCATCCTGCTGAAACTACGGATAACTGGCTGGGGCAATGACATAGGCGCAGCGCCTTGCCCCGGCCAGAATATGCTCGGTGCGCTCGACCGAAACATCCGGCCCCAGCACCGCCTGAAAAACCTGAAGTTCTGCCCGGCAAAAGCCCTGACAGGCATCCGCCGCAGCACAAATCGGACAATGGTTTTCGATGAGGAGCCAGGAGCCGTCCTCCTGCTGTTCGGCAGCGGCCATATAGCCTTCCGCCGTGCGAATGGCGGCAAGTTCCCTCACGCGGTCTCCGAGGCTCATGCCTTTCAGGCGCGCCTGATACTGGCGACGCGTCTCGGCTTCGCGATGCGCGATCAGCGTATCCAACGCATCTTCGCCAAGGATGGCGCGCACGGAATGCAGAAGCTGCACCGTCAGATCGGCATGGGTGTCGGGAAAGCGCTTGTTGCCCGCCTCGGTCAGATCCCAGAACTGCGACGGACGCCCGACGCCAAGCGATACGGAATGAGAGGCAACAAGCCCTTCTTCAGCAAGGCGCACCAATTGCTGGCGCACGGCCTCGCCCGTCGTTCCCAGATGTTCGCCGATTACGGCAGCCGTCTGCGCGCCGCGCATCTTGAGCGCCAGCATGACACGTTCGGCGGGAGAACGTGCTCCCGAAACATCCGTATTTAGAAAGTCATTCCTTGACATATTGCCTGTTTTCGATTTAAAGAAGCATTATCTTGTTAAATTAAGTGATCCACTTTCAATTAGCAAGATCATTATCGAATGAGGGCTTTCAACCCGGCCACCAGACCGGCAGAAAAACCTGTTCTGCACGGTTCGGACCGCCACGGCGTACGCATTTAAGGAGTCTACCAAATGAGCTTCACCCTGCCTCCGCTTCCCTATGCTACCAACGCTCTTGAAGGTGTCGGCATGGGCACCGAAACACTTGAGTTGCACCATGGCAAGCACCATCAGGCTTATGTGACCGCGCTCAACGGCTTTGTTGAGAAGAACGACACCCTCAAGGGCAAGTCGCTTGAGGAAATCGTGCTTTTCGCCAAGGACAAGGCAGACCTCGCTCCTGTCTTCAACAATGCCGGCCAGCACTGGAACCACGATCTGTTCTGGCAGAACCTGTCGGCCACCGGCGGTCGCCTTCCGGGCGCGCTGGAGAAGAAGATTGTTGAGGATTTCGGTGGTGTAGACCAGTTCAAGGAAGCGTTCAAGGTGGCGGCCGTCGGCCAGTTCGGCTCCGGCTGGGCATGGCTGGTACTAGCCGATGGCGGCAAATTGAAGGTTACCAAGACGCCAAATGGCTCCAATCCGCTGGCGACAGGTGAAGGCAAGGCGCTATTAGGGCTTGATGTCTGGGAGCATAGCTATTATCTCGATTTCCGTAACCGTCGGCCTGACTATGTGACGAATTTCCTCGACAAGCTGGCCAACTACGAATTCGCGGAAGCCACCCTGAAGGCAGCATAACGCGCCATATTGATTGCGATCAAAGCGGCCTGTTTGCCAAGGATGCACACTCCACGGGGTTTGCACCAGCGTGGGCGGGCCGCAGCAGTAAAAACCAACCGATCTCACCACGGCGCCGTCCTCCCAAGCGGTGCAGGAGAAAGACAGAGACAGTTCCGAAGATGAGCAGCAACTTTAATCAGGAAACCGTCACCGACATTCATCACTGGACCGACACGCTGTTTTCCTTCCGCACAACGCGTGATCCGGGCTTCCGCTTCCAGAGCGGCCAGTTCATCATGATGGGCCTGGAAGTGAACGGAAAGCCGCTGACGCGTGCCTACTCGATTGCATCGAGCCTCTATGAAGACGGCCTCGAATTCTTCTCGATCAAGGTGCCTGACGGTCCGCTGACTTCAAAGCTTCAGCACCTGCAAAAGGGCGACCAGATCATCATTTCGAGGAAGCCGGTCGGCACGCTGCTCTATGACAATCTGAAGCCGGGCAAGAATCTATGGCTTCTGTCCACGGGCACCGGCCTTGCGCCGTTCCTGTCGATCATCCGCGATCTGGAAGCTTACGAGCGCTTCGAGAAAATCATTCTCGTTCATGGCGTGCGTCAGGTCGCCGAACTTGCCTATACCGATTTCATCGCCACCGAACTGCCGCAGGACGAGTTTCTGGGCGAGATGGTGCAGAACCAGCTCATCTATTATCCGACCGTCACGCGCGAACCTTACAAGAACCGTGGCCGTCTGACCGACCTTATCCGCTCGGGCCAGCTTTTCAACGATGTCGGCCTGCCGGAATTCAACCACGAGGATGACCGCATGATGCTGTGCGGCAGCCCGGAAATGCTGACTGAAACCAAGCAGCTTCTGGAAGAGCGCGGCTTTACCGAAGGCAGCCAGAGCACGGCCGGCCATTTCGTTATCGAAAAGGCTTTCGTCGAAAAGTAAGTTCGCCTGAACCGAATGAAATAAAGGGAGGCTTTCAGCCTCCTTTTTTTCAGATGACCTCTCCTGCAATTCATCTTATTCATGAGCAGCGTCAGGAGGGGATATGAACGTGCATATAAGAAATGCTGTCGTGAATGATGTGGAAGCGATTTTCGACATTCGCACCAGCGTCAAGGAAAACTATCTCTCCCTTTCCCAGCTTGCCGATCTCGGCATCACACATGAAACGATCACCGATTTTGTTGCAGAAAGTCCCTGCACGTGGATCGCGGAAATCGATGGAGCTCCAGCCGGGTTTTCCATGGCGGATGCGGACGAAGGCAACGTCTTTGCGCTCTTCGTCAGGCAGGATATGGAAGGCCGAGGCCTGGGTACAAGCTTAATGGAGAAAGTCGAAGATTACCTTTTCGCGCGGCACGAAACGATATGGCTGACAACCGAAAGGGACAGCCGCGCCAGTCGCTTCTACGCTGCGCGCGGCTGGATGGCAGTAGCCGAACAGGACAATGGCCAGACCCGTTTCGAAAAGATACGTCCCAAATAAAAAGCCATGGCAGACCTTGAGAGTAAACAGCTGGCTCACTGCCTGACAACACTCAGAAAGAATGCTTTCACGCCTTCAACCATATCCACCCGGTCCATCATGCCGGGATTGGCGATCATTTCATCCACCGCCCCATGCAGGGCATTGAAAAGAAGGATCGCCATCAGGCGCGTGTCCGCAACGTTCCATGCACCTGCCGCATTGCCCTGCGCAAGCAACACATCAAGTCGGACGATTGCCGGATTTTCCTGCTTCATCCGGCGTATGGGCGGGTGAACGTCCTGCAGCACCATGTCGTGCAGACGATAATTATCGAGATAGCCAGCAATCCCGGCCTCGGCCCAGACTGCAATCCGCCCATGCCAGTCATCCGGCGGCAGCGCGTTCAGCCGCTGCTCCAGCCCTTGGCAATAGCTATCAATGAAGCGCTCGCGAAGCGCGATCAGCATGTCGTCCTTGCTGCGGAAATGCAGGTAGAATGTGCCCTTGGCGACATCCGCGTGGCGCACGATCTCATCCACGCTCGTCGCAGCAAAACCCTTCTCAAGAAAAAGGGCTTCGGCAGCCGTCATCAGTTCATCGCGACGTATTTCCGCTGGCTTGGTGCGGGGCTTGGCTTTGGCGGCTGTCGAGGGCAAATCGGGCTCCGAATGATTCAGGTTGCCGTCAATTTATCCCGGATTGCAGCCCTGTCAAAATCAAGACGGTTCGGCCCCACCACGCGATCTTCCAGCCAGTGAAGCGCGGCGTCAACATTGGAAAACGTGCCTGCGGGTACCTGAAAGAGCTTTTCTGCATCCATCCGGCTTGCCTGCTCATAAACAGTTTCCGGTACGATCGTCACCATGCCCAGAACCTGCTGGCGGATGCGCCCCGCATTTTTCTGCAACCACTGTTTGGCCTCGCGCGCCGCACCTTCCGGCTGCAGGAGCGCATCCTCGTCTAGAAAACGGCGGATACTTATAAAGGGCCTGCCCTCATCCAGCCATCGGCTCCAGACCTCGAAAAACGCACGCATCTCCTCTGAAGAACATGCTCCCTTCGCCAGCGTGACGACATAAGGCCACTGTTCCCTATCGTGAAGCATCGAGCTTCCTTCCTGCTTGATAATTCTTTCAAATCTCATCGCTGAACCTCGCTCAGCCGGGTTTGATCGTGGCGGCAACCCGGAGCACATGCACGCACACCAGCAAGGCCCAAGGCTGCCGTCACATAATGACTGACTATCAGTCAGTCATTATGTGACATGAAAACATGAATGGTTCAATCATATTTTTCGCATGAATGACAAATGGAAGAACTGGAGGGGTTGCCATTCGCTGGCTTGCTTCACCACTCCGTGGGCATTGGGCTGAAGCGACGGCTGACTTGCGGCTCGCGCGGGAGGGGTATTTTTCTGCTGAACAGCCCCACCCGACCTTCGGGTTTTGCTCCTAGCGCCTCAGCTCAAAATCCAATCCTATATCGAGATTGGGCGCGCTATGCGTTGTCCAGCCGACCGAAATCAGATCAACGCCGCTTGCCGCAACTGCGGCAACCGTTTGCGGTGTGATGCCGCCCGACGCTTCCGATATGGCGCGACGGTCGATGATCCCGACCGCTTCCCGCAACTGATCCGGCGTCATATTGTCGAGCAGCACTGCGTCCACGCCCACAGACATGGCTTCATCAAGCTGCTCCAGCGTATCAACTTCGACCTCGATCTTGACCATGTGCCCCGCGCCGGTCTTGGCGCGCTCGATCGCTTCACGCACACTGCCCGCAACAGCAATGTGGTTGTCCTTGATGAGAACCGCATCGTAGAGCGCGAAGCGGTGGTTCATGCCGCCGCCTGCCCTGACCGCATATTTCTGCAAGGCGCGCAGGCCCGGCATGGTTTTGCGCGTGCAGACAATCGCCGCTTTCGTGCCTTGCACGGCCTTGACCAGTCCAGTCGTGGCAGTCGCGACGCCGGAAAGATGGCCCAGAAAATTGAGCGCCGTGCGCTCTCCAGCCAGAATGGAGCGTGAAAAACCGGAAACGCGAGCGACCATTGCACCTTTTTCAAGCGCATCGCCGTCTCGTGCCACACGCTCGAACCGCACGTCCGGATCGACCAGACGGAACGCCGTTTCAGCTACGTCAAGCCCCGCAACCGTACCGGGCTGACGCAGACTGAACAGCATCGCGGAGCGATGGTCCTCCGGCACCACCGCATTGCTGGTGACATCCCCCGCCAGACCCAGATCTTCCAGAAGTGCAGCACGCACCAGCGGTTCGACGATAAGCGGAGAGAGACGCGGCAGGTTCATCAGGCTGTCCTCGATAGGTGTTCCGGCATGGCAATCTCGCGCGCAAGGGCGAGGGTCGCTTTGAATGTATGGAAGCTGCGTTCGGCCTTTGCATTTTTGGCCGGAAAATCGGTACGGGCATGGCTGCCCCGGCTTTCGCGTCGCTCGAATGCCGCAACCGCGGCAACAAGCGCCATAGCTGCGGCATCATCCCTATCTGTCAGCGGAAGAAGGGTGGTGATTGCAGAGCGCAAACCTTCTTCATCGCGCAGCAATCCGAGATGGCGGGAAACCGTGGCGCGAACCGGAGCAGGGTCGGTGAAGGGCAGCAAGCCGACCGGCGAAAGATGCGTTGCGGCAGCGGGCGGCTCGTCGACAATCGCACGAGCGGCGCGAAGTCCCATGACGGCAGCTTCCAAGAGCGAATTGCTGGCGAGACGGTTTGCACCATGCAGGCCAGTGCAGGCCGTTTCACCCACCGCCCAGAGGCCGGAAAGGCTTGTACGACCATCCTCATCCACAGCCACGCCGCCCATATGATAATGGGCCGCTGGGCGGACCGGAATCAGGTCTTGCGATGGATTGATGCCGTGTTGTTTGCACAAAGCCTCGATACCCGGAAAGCGGCTGGCAAAACGCCGCCCAAGCGCCACACGTGCATCGAGATAAACCTTGCAGCCTTGTGCGATTTGCGTGCCGATTGCGCGGGCCACCACATCGCGGGAGCTTAACTCCCGCCCCGGCACATCCGCCATGAAACGCTCACCGTGATCATTGATGAGGATAGCCCCCTCACCCCGCACGGCCTCACTGATGAGCGGCAGGCGCGGCGCAGAAACATCGAGGGCTGTCGGATGGAACTGCACGAACTCCATATCGGCGAGCACCGCGCCTGCGCGTCCTGCCAAGCCGGCGCCCTGTCCCAGATTGCCAAGCGGCACGGTTGTCGCTTCATAAAGTCCACCAATACCACCCGTTGCCAGCACGACCGCGCTGGCTGCAACGGGGCCAATACCTTCGAGACAGGCACCGACGATGCGCTCGTCGCTCTTCAACAGTCGCAAGGCACGCGTGTTTTCCAAAACGGTAATCGAGGCTGTCGCCAGCACTTTGGCGGCCAGCGCCCGCATGATGCCAGCCCCCGTCGCGTCGCCATCCACATGAACGATACGGCGGCGGCTATGCGCCGCTTCCAGCCCCAATGCATAGGAACCGTCAGTCTTACGATCGAATTGAACGCCGTAAGTTTCAAGCGCTGCAATCGCCTCTGCGCCAGCGCCCACAATACCCTGCGCAACCGTTGCATCACAAAGCCCGTCACCCGCCGCCAGCGTATCAGCCAGATGCAAGCCCGCATTGTCATCATCGCCAAGACTTGCGGCGATGCCGCCTTGCGCAAGTGCGCTCGACCCAGAGCAGCCTAGCTGTCCCGCCGTCACCAGCAAAACCGGCCGGGGGGCCAGCTTCAGTGCCGTCATCAGACCGGCAAGACCGCTGCCGATAACGAGAACCGGATCCTGGGCCATATTCACACCGCCAGCATGCGCTCGACGGCACGGCGCGCCCGGTCGAAGATTGCCGCATCGACCGTCACTTCATGGCGGTTGTGCTCCAGCGCTTCGCGGATATTGGCAAGCGTGATTCGTTTCATATGCGGACACAGATTGCACGGACGAATGAACTCGACATCCGGGTGATCAACGGCGACATTGTCGCTCATCGAGCATTCGGTGAGGAGCACCACGCGCTGCGGCTTTTTCTCACCGACATAATCCGACATGACAGCGGTCGAACCGGCGAAATCGGCAGCTTCCACCACTTCCGGCGGACATTCGGGATGGGCCAGAACCATCACGCCGGGATGGCTTTCCCTAAGCTCGCGAATATCGTCCGGCGTGAAACGCTCATGCACCTCGCAGTGGCCGTGCCAGGCAAGAATTTCGATATCGGTTTCACGCGCAATGTTTCTGGCCAGAAATTCGTCAGGGATCATCAATACACGCGGCACACCCAACGATTCCACAATCCTTTTCGCATTGCCGGAGGTGCAGCAGATGTCAGATGCTGCCTTCACCGCCGCAGACGTGTTCACATAGGTGATGATCGGCACGCCGGGATGCGCCTCGCGTAGCAGTGCCACATCCTGCGGCGTGATGGAATCGGCCAACGAGCAGCCCGCATCCAGATCGGGGATCAGAACCGTCTTGGACGGGTTCAGCAGCTTGGCCGTCTCGGCCATGAAATGCACGCCTGCCAACACGATCACATCAGCGTCGACTTCGGCAGCCTTGCGCGCCAGCGCCAGACTGTCGCCCACGATATCCGCCACGCAATGGAAAATTTCCGGCGTCTGGTAGTTGTGTGCGATAATGACCGCGTTGCGCTGGCG
Organism: Ochrobactrum sp. CM-21-5; assembly: GCF_014253075.1. Lineage (GTDB taxonomy): Bacteria > Pseudomonadota > Alphaproteobacteria > Rhizobiales > Rhizobiaceae > Brucella. The sequence goes on along the minus strand of NZ_JACLZJ010000001.1, from coordinate 731,604 downwards.
CTTCAGCTCCAGGATCGCCGCCACGTCATCCTCAAACGACAGCCATTCCGCCTTTGGCAGCACACTGGCCACACGGTCATAGAGTTTCGATACGGAAACGAATTCGTTCATGGCGATCTCCCGAGCCGCAACAGGAGCGGTCCCGCCTTTTCGGGAAAGTCCTGATTATACTCAATATGAGTATATTAATTGCGCAAAGATATACTCGATTCGAGTATATTGTCAATCGCGGGAAATTGGCAGCTTGGCTCCGGCCAGATGGCGCTCGGAAAGGGCACGTTCCTCGACAATGGAATAGCGGAAACGGAACAGCTTTGCCGGGCGCCCGCCGGTTTCGCTATCGCTTTCGCCCGTCTCTTCCACCAGGTCCTGCTGTTCGATCAGGCGGCGGAAATTCTGCTTGTGCAGACGCAAGCCCGCCAGCGCTTCGACCGTGCGCTGCAGCTGGAGCAGCGTAAAGCTTTCCGGCATGAGTTCAAAGACAACCGGGCGATATTTGATCTTGGCGCGCAGCCGCGCAATGGCTGTGGCAAGAATGCGGCGGTGATCGGCAAACATGTGCCGCCCGTTTTCATCCTCTTTCATGCCCGCTTCCGCAACCAGCCCCGCCTCGTAGAGCAACTCATAACGCTGGAGAGCGAGGTCTTCGTTCCAGCGTTCGCCATCAAAACCGAAAGCAAAGGCAATGCGGCGCATGCGCTGCGCCGTCAAATCGACGGTACCGGCCTGATGCGCCCATACCAGCAGTGCAATATTGAGATGTTCCATGATCGCCGGCTCGCCCTGCCGGTGGTCTTCCCACGGTAGATAATCGTACCAGCTACGCCAGCTCGCCTGATCGGTGGCCGTCTCATCTTCACGCACAAGGCCGAGATAGCTGATCGAAATGATACGCTCACCCTCCGGGTGGCGGTCGCGGTCGGCAAAAGTATAGAGCTGCTCTAGGTAGCCCAGCGGATGCGCCGTTTCCGCCTGCACCCAGGCGCGCAGGCCGGACTGCAACGAGCGGTGCTCCGTCGCGAACGGGCCGGAGGGCAATGCCTGTTCCTGCCCCTGCCGCACGGTCATGACGCGCGGCTGTTCCCGCGTAACGGCTGCGAGAACGGCAATCAGTTCGGTATGGGCAATATCGTCGGTCACAATGGCTTCCTATCAGATCAAAGCCATTGAACGCGATTGATAAACTATTACAAGGCGCTCAGCATTATCGGCCACAGTTTTCAGTGGTCAGTCCTTGGGCTTAGCGCCAAATACGTGCTCGGGCCCTGGAAAGCTGCGTGTCCGCACCTCTTGCGCATAGGCTTTGGCGGCATCCGAGATTTGCGGTGCCAGATGCGCAAAGCGCTTCACGAAACGCGGCATGAAATCCTGAAACAGCCCCAGCATATCGTCCGAAACCAGAATTTGTCCGTCGCAAGCCGATGATGCACCAATGCCCACCGTCGGTATATCGAGCGACGCGGTAATCTCCCGCGCCAGCGGCTCCACCGTGCCTTCAATGACCAGCGCGAACGCGCCCGCATCGGCTATAGTCTGTGCATCCCGGCGGATTTTCCCGGCCTCTTCATCGCCGCGTCCGAGCGAGCGAAACCCGCCGACCGTATTGACCTGCTGCGGCATGAGCCCGACATGACCGAACACCGGAATGCCGCGTTTGACGAGGAAAGCGACCGTCTCGGCCATTTCCTCGCCGCCTTCGAGCTTCACGCCGTCGCAGCCGGTTTCCTGCATTATGCGAGCGGCGTTGCGGAAGGCCTGCTCCTTCGATTCCTGATAGGACCCAAACGGCATATCCACAATCACGCAGGCATTTTCCGTGCCGCGCATCACGGCCTGCCCATGCGCGATCATCATGTCCAGCGTCACGCCAAGCGTGGACTCCATGCCGTAAAGCACCATGCCGAGCGAGTCCCCCACCAGCAAAAGATCGCAATGCGGGTCGAGCAGACGCGCGATGGGCGTCGTATAGGCGGTGAGGCTGACAATCGGCCCCGCGCCCTTCATGGCTGAAATAGCCTTGGGCGTCAGCCGCTTCTGTTTGACTGTCGCACTCATCTCAGGCTGCCTTTTCCTGTGCGATATGGGCGATTACCCGGTTGTCGAGAAGGCGCGTATTGCCAAGCCGCACGAACAGCGCAACCAGCACCGGACGGCCCTGCACCAGTGTCAGGCGTTCCAGCGTGCCAGGGTCGCGCAGGGCGACCACTTCGGGCGTCGCCAGCGGTTCCGTGGCTATGAAATCGCGGATTGCGGCTTCAAGCACTTCCGGGTCGTCGATACCGGAACGATAGAGGCGCTCGGCCTCGTCCAGCGCCTTGGGGACAATGACGGCGGCCGCACGCTGTTCAGGCGTCAGATAGACATTGCGTGAGGAGCAGGCGAGGCCGTCATCCTCGCGCACGGTCTCAACGCCGACAATGCGCACCGGGATCGCCATGTCTTCCACCATACGACGGATGATGACGAGCTGCTGGAAATCCTTTTCACCGAAATAGGCAGCATCAGCACCGACAATATTGAAGAGCTTGCTCACCACCGTCGCGACACCGGCGAAATGACCGGGGCGTGCCTCGCCTTCCATCTGGTTGCCGAGCACCGGCACATCGACCACTGTCTGCATCGGACGAGGATACATGCCGGAAACCGAAGGAGCGAACAGGTAATCGACATCTGCCGCGTCGAGCAGGCTGGCGTCACGTTTCAGATCGCGGGGATATTTTTCGAGGTCTTCATTCGCGCCGAATTGCAGCGGATTGACGAAAATCGATACCACGGTCACGTCATTTTCCGCAAGCGCACGATGAACGAGTTCCAAATGTCCCTTATGGAGATAGCCCATGGTCGGCACGAAACCGATGCTCTTGCCCGCACGCCGCACAGGAGCCAGAACCTGACGCAATTCCTCGATGGTGCGGATAATCTGCATGAGGTCCTCCTCGCGGCCAAAGCTGGCCGCGATTCCTACAGCGTCATATTAGCGATGACAACAGTTATGGCGCGACAACCGTGCCCACCGTATTGCCGACAGCGCGCCCAAACCGGTCAAGCTGTTCGTCATAGGTCCTTCGCGTATGCGGATCGAAGACCGCGATCGGCGCGCTCACGACCAGCGAGGCCGCACTACCGACGCCCTGCGCCGTGCCCATGGCGACAGCGCCAAGCCGGTCGCCCAGCCCGATCTGGGAATCAGTAATGGTCTGGCCTGCGACAAGACGCTTGCCGATGAGTTGAACCACTTCCGGGCTTGCAGCGAACTTGCCGTGATTGAGCCGGTCCCCCGCCTTGAGCTGCGTCAGATCGATGACCGTGATGCCCGCTTTTTCAAGTTCGGAACGATAGGGCTCGACCGAAGGGTCGATCTGGCCGAGGCGGTCAATATTTCCCGAAATGCGGCGAGAGATCGCCAGCGCCTTGTCGTCACGCGAGGTAAACAGCGTGAAGCGGGGATGTTCCTTGCCCATGGCGAGATATTGCTTGGAGAACACATCCACATCCAGATCCGGTGAGGCAAGAATGACATCGGTGATCTTGGGGTTTACCCGCCCGTCGCGAATGGCCATCTGGCGCAATGCCTCGACCGTCAACCAACTGCCCATCGAGTGGGCCATGACGGTGATGTCCTTGACCTCCTTCTCTCTGGTGATCGCGCGCAGGATCTGCTCCAGCGCATCGCGGGAATAGTTGGTGCTTTCCTTATCGTAATTGTAATCGAACACGCTTGCGCGCGACGGCCATGTGAAAATCACCGGCGCGACATCGGCACCGGAATCGTGCACGATCTGCGCAAAACGATAGACGGAATCCTCAAACGTATTGTTGAAGCCGTGCACGAACACCATTACGCGGCGGCTCTTGGTGAGATGAGGGCGCACCCAGCCCGCTATTTCGACATCGGTCTTGAGCGGCGTCACGCTGACGGTGGTAAAATCCCTCTGCGGATTGGGCGGCAGCTTTTTCGGCCACTGCACTTCGCCTGCCTTGCGGTTCTTTTCCGGCGGGATGGACACGACGATTTCGTTGAGCGACACAAGCTGGTCGCGCTCGCCCGAGAAAAGAATGCCGGGATTCTCGGATGGCCGACGCGTGGTCGCAACGACGAGGTCAACCCTGGTCGTACCGGGAGAAGCAATATCACCGACAGGAACAAGCACGCCTTCCGGACGGCTGGCGCAGCCCGCAACGAGGGTAAACAAAACAAGCAAGGCAGGGGCAGCTTTTTGAATGACGCTCCGCAAACCGGTCTCCCTCTACGCTACGCCGGAAAATCGAGGTTAATATATTCTTTAGCCAAGGGTTTCTGCCAAGCCCCATTCGTCCATGGGAACAAATTCATCGCGCAGTTGCGGCTTATCGGTTACACACTGTTCAGCAATCAGGGGTTTCCGGTGTGCGCTTTGCGACCAATATTGTCTGCAACTGCAAACTTCGCCTTTGAAAGGGAGGAATCCCATGGCATTGGAACTCACAGGCCTGCACCATCTGACGGCCATCACCGCCGATGCGCCCGGCAACCGGCGTTTCTACACCGACACGCTCGGGCTTCGACTTGTTAAAAAAACAGTCAATCAGGACGACACCAGCGCCTATCATCTGTTCTATGCGGACGGCCTGGCATCGCCCGGCACCGACATCACGTTTTTCGATTGGCCAGTGCAGCGCGAACGGCGCGGCACGCACAGCGTCAGCAGAACCGGACTCCGCGTGAACGGTGTTGAAAACCTGGACTGGTGGCGCAAGCATCTCAATGAAAAAGGCGTCAAGACCGGCGACATCTTCGAAGTGGCTGGCCGCGCGGTTCTCGATTTCGAAGATCCGGAAGGCCAGCGCCTGCGGCTGACCGACGACGGCGGCGCGGGCAAAGCGCATAGCTGGGACAGAAGTCCCATTCCCGCCGACAGGCAGATACGCGGGCTTGGACCGATCACGATGAGCGTTCCCGATCTGGCACCCACACAGATCGTGCTTGAGAAGGTGATGAACATGCGCCAGACGGGTGATTATATCTCGCCCGATGGCGAAGGTCATGTGCATGTCTTTTCCATGGGACAGGGCGGCCCGGCCGCCGAACTGCATGTGGCCGTGCAGCCGAACCTTTCGCCTGCAGGGCAAGGTGCAGGCGCGGTGCACCATGTCGCCTTCCGGACGCCGGATCAGGAAAGCATGCAGGAATGGGTGGAACGCCTGCGCGGCCTGCGCGTGCCATCCAGCGGCGAGGTCGAACGGTACTACTTCCGCTCGCTCTATTTCCGCGAGCCAAACGGCATCCTGTTCGAGATCGCAACAGACGGTCCGGGCTTTGATGTGGACGAGCCGTTGGAAAGTCTCGGCGAACGCCTGTCGCTTCCGCCATTTCTTGAAGGCAGGCGCGAGGCCATCGAACGAGACCTGAAGCCGCTTGACTGAACTGAAAAAGAGCTGCCGGAGAAACCCGGCAGCTCTTTTGTTATCCGTGTTCACATGAGTTTTTCGTCCAGCCATTGGCGGACAGCCTGCATGTCCTCCGCGATGAGGCCATGTCCCGCATTCATAGTGCGAATATCCAGATCCGCGCCACCTCCACGCAGGGCCTTCTCCAGTGCACCCGATGCATCGCCGAACGGATCGTTCGCACCGTTCAACAGCAGGACGGAAGCATCCGAGAGATCCGCAACCGGCGACTCTTCCAGCACTTCGCTTGCACGCAGCAAGACGGCCTTGCGTACGATATGCGGATGCAGCCGCATGAAGGCCCCCAGCATGTTGGCCCCATTGGAAAAGCCAAGAAAAGCGGTTCGGGCCGGGTCCAGACCATAAGCTGGAACTGCATCTTTCACAAAAGCCTGGAACGCTTCTGCTTCAAAGCGGATGTCCTTCTGATCGAAACGCTTCAGATCGAAACGGCGGAACCAGCGCTGAATGCCCTCCTCGATGCTTCGCCCCCGCACGCCCAAAAGCGTGGCGTGCGGTGCAACCATGCTGGCCAGCGGCATGAGATCATTTTCGTTGCCACCAGTGCCGTGCAGCAGCACCAATGTGCTGCCATCCGGATTTTCCGGCTTATGGATGCGATGCACGAAAGGCAGATCGCGATAGATCACCCGCTCTTCGCCGGGACGCGAGAATTGCGGCATTCTTGCACGGATCGCATCTGCCTTCTCCTCGTTACCCGGTGGCACGAACAGGGTTTCACCAAGCTTTTCGACGGGCTCGTCAACGGTGAAGCCCGGCCCATCGGTTGCAAGCTCGAACAGGGTCCCGCCCGGCTCACGCACATAAAGCGAAGCGAAATATTTGCGGTCATGCACATTGACCTCGCTGGAATTGAGCTTCGACAGCTCTTTTTCCACGCGGGCGAATCCCTCCGTATCAGCAGCGCGAAAGGCGACGTGATCGGCGATACCTGTGCCGGGAATGCCCGGCCAGAAACCCGTTGCATCGCGCACATCTATGGCATCGCCCGATTGCGACACAAGACGGTCAATCACGCCTTCCTTCGCTGAACGCCGGAAGCCGAAATAACGCTCGATGAAATCGATCGTCTGCTCGGGCGTCTCGGAGAGAATGGTCGCCGAACGCACGCGGCGCACCGCATACTCGACGGGGATTCCCTCGCCTGCCCAGACATCGCCGGCAAACAGATCGCTGCCGACCAGCTTGACGATCACACCGTCCGGGTCGCGCAGGCGCAGAACCGGCTCACCGAATTCCTGGACCGGGCCTTCGGACGACACGTGATAACGCAGCGCCCTTTCCAGCCAGAAGCCGATCGCGGCGCGGTCAATCGCAAGCGCGATTTCGCTTACCTGACCGTGGCCGACGCGCCCTCTTGCACCGTCTTCCCAGACAAGAAACGTAATGAGGGAACCCGGCGTGCCGGATCGATCACCGTAAAAGAGGTGCAGTTGTTCGGCATCCTCGAAACCGCCTGTCTGCTTGACGAGGCGCAGGCCGAGGAAGCCGGTATAAAAATCGACATTGGCCTGCACCTTGCGCGTGATCAGCGTGAGGTGATGAATGCCGCTCGAAACATCATTCGTCATGATCGCGGTCTCTCCGTTATAGAGCGTCGACCTGATTTAATCAGATCGACGCTCCAACTGTTTATTTTAACGCGCATCTTGTCCGAAAACCGCTTCGCACTTTTCGGGATGTGCTCCAAACTGCATCAGAAATAGGGTGGAAAGCGCGTGTTGCCTATGGGGCTGCCTGCAGCCAGATGGTGACGCATTGTCAACGAAAATGGGAACATGGGAACCGAGAATGTGCCCGGACGATGGCTGGAGCCGCGACGAATTTGGCTGAAACTGTCCTGAAAAAGAAAAAGGCCGCGCGGGAGGAGGATGCGCGGCCTGATCTTGAATACGGCTTGGGAGGAGGAGTGCCGTATTCCGTATCGAGTTCTGGGAGGAGGAGGTGAACTCGATGACTGAATATCTAGCCGCCCCCCTTTTAACCATCAACGGCCAATAATGCATATCTGTTATGCAAATAAGGTCACGCTTGGAAAATAGCGGAATCCGACACGATAAAAGGCACCCCGGATATGGGGTCTTTCTGCATATTTTACCGCAAAAACAAAAGCTTACAGGAGATGCGCGATCAATGGCGCGGCAAGCACATTCACAAGGCCGACCAGCACCATCACCAGCCCGGCAATCGAGCCTTCCTCGCTGCCGATCTGATGCGCCTTGGCCACGCCCGCACCGTGCGCGCCCATGCCGAACAGCGCACCGCGCGCCAGGGTGGACCGAAGTGGCAGCCAGTTCAACATGAGTTCGCCCAGAGCCGCGCCAAAAACGCCGGTCAGCACCACGAAGATGGCCGTGAGATCCGGCGTGCCGCCAATGTCGCCGGAGACCGTCATTGCAAAAGGCGTACTCATTGAACGCGGCATCAGGCTCAGGCTGATCGCCTCGTTGAGGCCCATGAGATGCGCAAGCCCCCAGGCAGATGCCATTGCTGCCGAGCTGCCGACCATGACGCCCGCCAGAAGAACCGGCCAGTAGCGACGGATCGTGGCGCGCTGCTGATAGATAGGAATGGCAAAGGCCACTGTCGCCGGGCCAAGCAGAGCCACCAGCCAGTGGGTCGCGCTGAAATAACCGCGATAGTTTTCATTGAGGCCGATTACCAGCGCCATAAGCAAGAGCGGCGTGACAGCGAGTGGGGTCAGCCACCACATCGGAAAACGGCGGTAAACGCGCTTTGCAGCAAGATAAAGCAGGATCGTAGCGGCTGACCAGAACAGTGTCGCTATAAACGGGCTGGCAAGGAGGTTATTTGGCAGCATAACGCAGACTCCAGCGATAACAGAGGTCCACCGTCAATGCGGTAACGCTCATCACCGTCAGCGTACCAAGCAGAATGACCGCCATGATTTTCAGGCCAAGCATACCCACCAGCTCGCGGTGCTCAAGGATGGCCAGAACTGCGGGTACAAAGAAAAGCAGCATCTCCGCCAGGAACCATTCCGCACCACGCTTCATGCTGACAAGCCGGATGCGACCGCTCAGCAGCAGCCCCAGAACCAGCGCCATTCCGACAATTCCGCCCGGCAGGGGCAAGCCGATCAGTCGCACGACACCTTCGCCAGCCAGCCAGAAACCAACCAGCGTCGCAATCTGCATCAGACGGCTGTTATGCAGCGCATGACGAAAGCGGATCGGCAGGCTGCGGATGATGGCGGGGGCGTTCATATCTTTGTTCCAATGCGAACCCGTAAGGGATTCTGTTTGTTTTCAAGGAGTAATATAGGCCTTCGCGCTCTATTCTAGAAATGAATTGATTTCATTGCAGCTATTCGAATATAGAATAGCTCATGAACTTGCGCAGTTTTCAGGCATTTGTGGAAGTGGTGCGGCAGGGCGGGTTTTCCGCCGCTGCCAGAACCATCAATGCAACCCAGTCGACCGTCAGCAAGGCGGTGAAGCAGCTTGAGGACGAGTTGGGGATCACCCTTCTCGACCGCGAGGTCTCCCCGCCCCGTCTGACTGCCGCCGGCGAGATCGTCTATCGCCGGGCGCTGGCCGCGCTGGCGCAAAAGGATGACATGCTGGCGGAACTGGACGAGCTGCGCGGATTGAAGCGAGGACTGTTGCGGCTCGGCCTGCCGCCCATCGGTTCCAGTGTGCTGTTCGCGCCGGTTTTTGCAGCTTATACAAGCCTTTATCCCGAAATCGACATTCAGCTTGTCGAGCACGGCAGCAAGCGGCTGGAGGAACTTCTGCTTGCGGGCGACGTGGAACTGGCGGCCTCGCTATTGCCGGTGGCCGACAGTTTCGAATGGCAGGATGTGCGCTGCGAACCGGTGGTCGCCCTGCTTCCGGCAAATCATGAGATTGCAAGCAGCGATGACATCGGCTTGCAGGACATAGCGCGCCTGCCCTTTATCCTGTTCGAAAGCGGCTTTGCGCTCAATCACATCATTCTGGAAGCCTGCCGCCAGCGCGGGTTTACGCCAAATGTGGCGGTTCGCTCCAGCCAGATCGATTTCATCGTGGAACTGGTCGCAGCCGGTATGGGCATTGGTTTTCTGCCGCAGATGATCGCCGAGCAGCGTCATCATCAAGGCGTACGCATTCGAAGGATCAAAGGTGCCGAGGTGAACTGGCACATGGCCCTGATCTGGCGCAAAGGCGCTTTTCTCTCGCATGCAGCGCGGGCCTGGCTTGCTCTGAGCAGTGGTAAAACATCTCCCGAACGATCTTGAAACGCCGGGGCCATCGCCTATCTCAAATGAATATACCGACTGAGCGCGCGCCCGTCCGACACCATATCCGGCGCCATGTCAGCCACAGGGCTCATCCGTTATAAAAGGAGGCTATGATGGAAGGTCAGGTAATATTCTACAAAGACGACCGGATACTCTACCGGCACCATATCGATGTGCAGGACGACGATTTTTCGAAGGGCGTGAACGACGCGCTCATCGCCTTTCAGCGCAATTATGCCGGTTTCGATCTCGCGAACGACAATATTCATATTCGCTTCAAGAAACCCGGTGAGGTCTGACGTCCCAAAGCTCGGCCAGAATGAAAGCTGTGCCTTCGGCGTCTTCGTCGCATGCGGCACAGCATATGCGTGCTTGCGTTGCAAAGCCCGGCAAAACCATTCGTATTATATTTCCCGTTATAAATATGTCCGCACTTTAACATAACGCAGATTCCGGCTAGACGAGTTCTGAGAATATCGAATGACGGCAAAAGCCGCCGCCTCTCAGTCCACGCAAAGCCACTTGAATGAAGAAGACAATTTTCATCGTCGGAAACGGTCCCCTGCCTCGCGACCTGTCGAAGGAGATCGATAGCGCCGATTTTGTGGTACGTTTCAATGAACCGCGCAACTCCATAGGCATGAGCGGCACGAAGACCGACCTGCTGATGCTGGCGACATCCAGCAAGCAGATGCAGCAGTGGCTCGCCGATCCAGCATTCCTGAGATCTGCGATCTTCAGCAACGCACCCGCGGTTCTGTTCGCATTTCACCCCAGCATCATCCGGCGCTTTCACCCCCGGCCCAACCTGCTCTCACGCATCAAGGGCCGCAGGGCCGATTGGACGTTGAAAGCCATCGAAGTTCTGGGCATGGCCGGCAAGGAAATCCGCATCATGCCGCCACAGCTTTATTTCGATGTCTGCGAGGAACTTGGCATTGGCGCAAGTGACATGAAAAAGGTTTTTCCGAGTACCGGCTTCATCGGCATATGGCTGGCCTTGCGGGATTTCCCGCAGACGGAATGGAACGTGGAAATTTGCGGCTTCAGCTGGGAGGGCTGGAAACGCCATGACTGGCCTGCCGAAAAACGCTGGATCGAGCGGAAGATCAATGATGGCTCGATCAACGCAATTTTATAGAATCTCGCCATAATCCTGCTGACGGTTTCACCTATGCTGCGCAGCACTTCCTCTGGATGAAGTTACACCCATGCTCCTGACTTATATCTATAGTATAATTGGGGAAAGACCGAGCCGCCGACGCGACAGGATTGCGGAAATCGAACATATTTTGAATTCGGAATACTGACCAATATTCAACCATTTGCTCAATGCCGGAAGATAAGGCATACAACAGACGATCCGTGCCATCTGACGTTTGGATTCCTATGAACATCAAGGCCTTCATCATCCACCTTGAACGCGCGGTCGACCGCCGCCCACAGGTTGACAAGCTTGCCCGTGCACTTCCGGTCAAGACGGAGATCCTGCAGGCGGTGGACAGCCGTGCACTGAAAGACGACGAGATCGCGCATGTCTACAAGCGCCATCTTCATGCACCGCGCTATCCGTTCGCACTCAGCAAAAACGAAATCGCCTGTTTCATGTCCCATCGTAAGGCGTGGCAGGCCATCGTGGATCAAAAGCTCGACGCCGGATTTATCGTCGAGGACGACATTGCCCTGACTAATACTTTCGAAAAAGCGTTTCAGGCCGCTGTGAACCATCTGGAGCCAGGCGGGTTCATCCGCTTTACTTTCCGCGATGACCGCGAGCATGGGCGCGAAGTGTTTCGCAACGACAATACGCGCATTATCATTCCCAACCCGATCGGGCTTGGCATGGTGGCGCAGCTCGTATCGTACGACGCAGCGAAAAAACTGCTTGCCGTGACGGGACGGTTCGACCGGCCTGTCGATACGACCGTCCAGATGCGCTGGGTTACCGGCGTACGGCCCTTGTCGGTAATACCGGGTGGTGTGAAGGAAATTTCATCCGAACTCGGCGGCACGACAATCCAGCATAAAAAATCATTTTCAGACAAGCTCGCACGCGAAATCCTGCGTCCGCTCTACCGGATGCGCGTGCGCGCCTTTTCATCAAGATCAAAGTGAAAAAGCTATGCCAGTACCTATTCTTTTGTATCATCAGATTGCCCCACTCCCCACGAAAAACATGCCATTTCGCGGCTTGCTGGTTCATCCGAACCGGTTCCGCAGCCAGATGAATTGGCTGAAGAGGACCGGTTATCAGGGTCTCTCGCTGCGGAACGCCATGCCCTATATCCGGGGCGAGAAAACCGGTAAAATCGCCGTCATCACCTTCGATGATGGATTTTTGAATGTGCTGGAAAACGCAGCGCCCGTGCTTGCCGAATATGGCTTTACGGCGACGAATTATTTCGTGGCCAATCAGGTTGGCGGCAGCAATGTCTGGGATCAGCCGCACGGCGTGCCGAAAACACCCTGCATGTCGGTTGCGCAATTGCGCGAATGGGCCGCGTTGGGTCATGAAGTCGGCGCGCATACGCTCGACCATGTGCACCTTACCCAAACGCCGGACGAGGAAGCCCGGCGGCAGATCGCCCAATCGAAGACCGTTCTGGAAGATATGCTAGGGGCAGAAGTAACCAATTTCTGCTACCCCTATGGTGATAACGGTCCGGTTCATCGCGACATGGTGCGGGAAGCCGGTTTCGAAACTGCAACAACAACAGTTCGCGCGCGGGCGCGGGCGACTGACGATCCGTTTGGCATACCGCGTGTCTATGTCAGACGGCGCGACCCATGGCCCAAATTCCTGATACGCCTGACGACACGCTGAACGATGAATTGCCATTCTGCCTTGATGGAATTGCCCTTTATTCCATTGATTCCATTGATTCCATTGATTCCAATCAATGCAGCTTCACAAAAGCGTGGCAAATTGCCCGCCATTGCGCCATGGACGCCGCGAGCCAAAAGCGCTAGTTAAGCTTGAGACCAAGGAGCGCATTATGGACTATCGCCGTTTTTTTGAGGAAGCGATCGACCAGCTGCACGCCGAGAAGCGGTACCGCGTTTTTGCCAATCTTGAGCGTATTGTCGGACGTTTCCCCCGAGCTATCTGGCGTAACAACGACACCACCCGTGAAATCACGGTCTGGTGTTCCAACGACTATCTCGGCATGGGGCACCATCACGATGTGATCAAGGCCATGTGCGACACGGCTGGCAGAGCAGGCTCCGGCGCTGGCGGCACGCGCAACATTTCCGGCAACAATCATCCGCTCGTGGAGCTGGAGGCCGAACTGGCCGACTTGCATGGCAAGGAGGCCGGTCTTGTTTTCACCTCCGGTTTCGTCTCCAACGAAGCGTCGATCTCGACCATAGCGCGCCTGCTGCCGGACTGCCTCATCCTTTCCGACGAGCTGAACCATGCCTCGATGATCGAAGGCGTGCGCCGCTCGGGCGCGGAAAAGAAGATTTTCCGTCACAATGACGTCGAACATCTGGAACAGCTTTTGAAAGCAGCGGATCGCTCCCGCGCCAAGCTGATCGTCTTTGAATCCGTTTACTCGATGGATGGCGATACCGCACCTATCGAAAAGATCGCCGATCTGGCCGACAAGTATAACGCCATGACCTATATCGACGAGGTTCATGCGGTCGGCATGTATGGCGCGCGCGGCGGCGGCATTACCGAACGGGACGGCCTTGCCCACCGCATCGACATTATCGAAGGCACGCTTGCCAAGGCATTCGGCGCTCTCGGCGGCTATATCACCGGCTCGCGCGCGATTATCGATGCCGTGCGCTCCTATGCGCCGGGCTTCATCTTCACGACCTCGTTGCCACCGGCAGTGGCTGCGGCGGCGACGGCTGCGATCCGCCATCTGAAAACTTCGCAGGTGGAGCGTGACGGTCAGCAGCGGCAGGCCCAGCACACCAAGGACGTGCTGTCAGCCGCCGGCTTCCCGGTCATGCCGTCCGAAACCCATATCGTACCGGTACTTGTCGGCGATCCGGAGCTTTGCAAGAAAGCCAGCGACCGCCTGCTTGAAGTGCACGGCATCTATATCCAGCCGATCAATTACCCGACCGTACCGCGTGGCACGGAACGCCTGCGTATCACGCCGACGCCGCTTCATGACGACGCGCTGATCGACGGCCTGAAGGATGCGCTGCTGGAAGTGTGGGATACGCTTGGCATTCCGTTCGCCGAACCGGTTGCGCCACAGGCCACGGGTTCCAGCCGCGTGATTCCCCTAATGGTTTCCAAGGCTGGCGGCTGATCCCCAGCACGACGAAATAAAGGCCGGTTTTCACCGGCCTTTTTTATTTTGCCGTCAGCTTGTCGATCCAGCGCACAAGCCGCTGCGCGGCTTCATCCACGTGCGCCGGATCTCGGCAGAAGCAGAGCCGGAAGAACGCCTCTCCACCGAACGCGCTGCCGGGGGCAAGGCCGACATTGGCATTATCGACCATATCGATGGCCGCTTTCACGGAATCCGTCACACCGTCGACGCCGAAGAAAAGATAGAATGCGCCCTGTGGCGGCGTCAGGCGCACTTTGCCTGTCGATTGCAGTGCCGCGCACAAGCGGTCGCGCGTGGAGCGTGCGCGCTCGACCTGCATGGCGATGAAGGGGTCACCCTGATCGAGCGCCGCAATCGCACCGCGCTGCATGAACTGTGCCACGCCGGAATTGGAATACTGGATCAGATTTTCAATCACGGGTCCGAGCGAGGGATGCACCGTCATCCAGCCGACCCGCCAGCCGGTCATCGCCCAATTCTTGGAGAAGGAATTGACGAAAATGATACGGTCGTCCGGCTCCATGATATCCATGAAGGATGGCGCCCGACCGCCGCCATAGTAGAAATGCGTGTAAATCTCGTCGGCGATGATCCAGAGTCCATCTTTACGCGCAAGATCAAGAATGAAGCGCAGCGTCTCTCTGTCCGCTGTCCAGCCTGTCGGGTTGGACGGCGTATTGATGAAGAGCGCACGCGTGCGCGGCGTGATGGCGCTGGCAATTTTCTCGGGGTCGAGCATCCAGCCATTGGCGCCGAACTCCAGCTCCACCGGCACGGGAACCGCACCTGCCAACCCGGCTGCGCCAACAAAATTCGGCCAGGCGGGCGAGAGATAGATCGCTTCTTCCCCGGCACCCGTCGTCGCCTTCAGCGCCATTTCGATGGCATGCATACCGGAACCGGTGACATAGAAATTTTCCGGTTTCAGCGGCAGGGGAAAGTGGCGCGCGTGATAGCGGGCCAGCGCGTCACGCAATTCCGGAATGCCCGCTTGCCAGGTATAGAAGGTCTCGCCATCCGCGATACCCTTGTGCGCCGCCTCGCGGATGAAATCCGGCGTGGGCAGATCGCCCTCGCCCACCCAGAGCGGAATCAGGCCCTCCCGTCCGCGTCCGTGATTGGCAACGGCAACGATGCCGCTTTCCGGTGATTGAGCCGCTTCCCGGCGAAGGCTGGCTACGAGTGTCATGGTTTCCCCCCGCAATGCTTCTGTCTGGTTCGTCGATTGTGCTTATCAAGCCAGCAAGACGAAATCACGCGGCATTTTGTGATGATCCGATCAAGTAGATTTATAGGTCAAAAAAACAAAGCGGAGCCGCAAGGGCTCCGCTTCGTTCGATCAAATATCAACGGTCATCAGGCTTTCTGCTTTGCCAGGAGATCACGGATTTCAGTCAGCAGAACTTCGTCGCGCGGGGTTTCCGGCGTCGGTTCAGGCTTTGCTTCTTCCTTTTTCTTCATGCGGTTCATTGCCTTGACCACAAGGAACAGAACCCATGCAATAATCAGGAAGTTGATCAACAAGGTGATGAAGTTACCGTAAGCAATGGTCGCACCGGCGTCGCGGGCGGCTGTCAGCGTGGGCTGCGGAGCGCCTGCAAGCTGGATGAACATATTGGAGAAGTCGATACCACCGGTGATCAGACCGATGATCGGCATGATGATGTCGTTGACGATAGAGTTGACGAGGCCGCCAAACGCCCCCCCGATGATAACACCAATGGCCAGATCGACCATATTACCCTTAAGAGCGAATTCCCTGAATTCTTTCAACATAAGCCTGTCTCCCTCACGAACGCGAACCGCGAAACCGGGCCGTCATTGCTGCGGTTGACGTTAGCCAAATCAGCCTTGCTTCGAATGATTGCAATCGGCCTCTGGAATAGTTTGTATTCTAAATTGTCCAAAGAAAAGATGAAGGAGCGAAAACTAACTGGTTTCCATCAATAATCTTGCGCGAACCGTCTGAAAGTGCTTGCCTCCTGAAGTGCTGCGGAGCGTAAGGGAGAGAAAACCGGCTATGCAGGGCTGGGGAATCATCGGCGTTGCCTTTTTGTATCTGCTGCTACTTTTCGCTGTCGCCAGCATCGGCGACCGGCGCGCCTCGCGCTGGAACAGTGCACCGCGTCCCTATATCTACGCCCTCAGTCTCGCAGTCTATTGCACATCATGGACCTTCTTCGGCTCTGTCGGTCTCTCGGCACAGCGCGGGCTGGAATTCCTTGGCATCTATATCGGGCCGATTCTCGTCTTCACGCTCGGCAACCGGTTGTTGCGCCATATCGTGCGTCTCGCCAAAGCAGAGCACATTACATCCATCGCGGATTTTCTGGCGGCGCGGTACGGCAAGAGTTTCGGTGTGGCGTCGCTTGCCACCTGCATCGCCGCAGTCGGTTCGATTCCCTATATCGCCCTGCAGCTGAAAGCCGTGTCTGGAAGCGTCGGCCTGGTAATGGATCACTACGGCGCATCAGTCGATCCATCGACGTTCTTCTTCGGCGATATTTCCCTGGCGGTCGCCGCCGTTCTTGCCGTCTTCGCCATTCTGTTCGGCACGCGGCATACCGATGCGACAGAACACCAGAACGGCCTGATCCTCGCCGTGGCGCTGGAATCGGTCATCAAGCTTTGCGCCTTTCTGACGGTCGGTTTTGCCTGCACCTTCTTTCTATTCGGCACGCCGTCCGAGCTGATTGTTCAGATCACGCGATCGACCGAAGCGCTGGAAGCCTTCCACTATCAGACCTCGATCGGCACATGGATCGTTCAAGCCGCGTTGAGCGCCGCCGCCATCATCATGCTGCCGCGCCAGTTTCACGTCACCGTCGTGGAAAGCCGCAGCGAGAAGGAATTGCGAACCGCCTCATGGCTGTTTCCACTCTATCTGATACTGATCAACATCTTCGTGTTTCCCATCGCGCTCATTGGCGTGATGACGCTCGGTAACGATGTAAGCGGCGATCTTTATGTGCTCGCTCTGCCCCTTTCCGCCGGCGCCCACTGGCTGGCCCTCGTGGCCTTCCTCGGCGGCTTGTCGGCGGCAACGGCAATGGTCATCGTCGCCTGCGTGGCGCTGTCGATCATGATCTCCAACCACCTCGTGCTGCCGCTGTTCATCCGACGCCTGGCAAAACGTCATGCCGCCGAACAGCGCGATCTCACCAAGATCATCCTCAACACGCGACGGCTCACCATCATCGGCATTCTGACCTTTGCCTTTGCCTATTACCGCTTCACCTCGAACAATATCCATCTGGCCTCCATCGGCTTCGTCTCGTTTGCGGCGATCGCGCAATTCGTTCCCGCCCTCATCGGCGGTTTGTTCTGGCGCAACGCCAACGGACGCGGCGCAATGCTGGGCCTTTCGGCTGGTTTTCTGATCTGGGCCTACACGCTGCTACTGCCCACCATGGCACCGGAAAACGCTGTTATCCTGCGCGAGGGTTTCCTGGGCTTCACGGCGCTTCGTCCAGAAGCGCTTTTCGGCACCGATGCATTGCCTCTGACCAATGGCGTGGTCTGGAGCCTTGCGGCCAACACGCTATTCTATATTCTGGGCTCGCTTTCCCGCGCCTCGACACCGCTTGAACGCATACAGGCAAGCATATTCCTGCCGCGCTATTTCATCGGCACACCGACGCTCAAGCGCTTCCGCACGACCGTCACGGTGGCTGAACTCAAAGCCACAATGGCGCGCTATCTCGGCGCGGAACGTGTCGAGCGCGCATTCCTGCGTTTCGAGGGACGCGAACAACGCCACCTCGACCCCGGCATGACCGTGGATACGCCGCTGATCCGGTATGCAGAGCAGCTGCTTGGCACCGCAGTCGGCTCAGCCTCCGCGCGGCTGGTGCTATCGCTGCTGCTGCAACGCAACGATGCTTCCGGACGCGATGCACGCCAGTTGCTCGATGACGCCTCTGCCGCCTTGCAGCAGAATCGCGACCTGCTGCAAATCGCGCTGGACCAGATGGAACAGGGTATTACCGTTTTCGACAAAGACTTGCGGCTGACCTGCTGGAATCGGCAATTTCGTGCACTGTTCAACCTGCCCGACGAGGTGATGCAGGTGGGGATTCCGGTTTCGGAGATCGTCGAGCATCTGAGCCATCGCGGCGACATCGCCTTCAACGCGCGCAGCGGAACCATTCGTTCGCTTGCCTCCGTGCGCCAGCCGTGGCGGATAAACATGAAGTCGACGGCCAAGGTGCTGGAAATCCACTCCAACCCGATGCCGGATGGCGGTATTGTCACGACTTATACCGATATTACCGCTGCGGTCGAAGCCGACGTCATGCGCCAGAAGGCAGCCGAGATGCTGGAGCAGCGCGTGGCAGACCGCACGGCGGAACTGACGCATGTAAACCAGAAGCTTGCCAAAGCACAGTCCGCCGCCGAGGAAGCCAATCTCGGCAAAACGCGTTTTCTCGCCGCCGCCGGTCACGATATTCTGCAGCCGCTCAACGCCGCCCGGCTTTACAGCACAGCGCTTGCCGAAAAGCTGGGCCGTTCAGAAGCAAGCCAATTCGCGCGCAACATCGATTCATCACTGGAAGCGGTGGAAGCCATTCTGGGCATGGTACTCGATATTTCGCGTCTCGATACCGGCGCTCTGAAACCGGAACTCTCCGTGTTCCGGCTCGACAAGCTGTTGAACCAGATCGCCACCGACTTCACACCGCTGGCCCGCAAGAAGGGCCTGAAGCTGCGCGTCGTACCGTCGAGCGTGGTGGTGAAGACCGACCGCAACATGCTGCGCCGGCTGATCCAGAATCTGGTTTCCAACTCAATCAAATACAGCCGCAGCGGCGGCATGCTGCTCGGTGTCCGGCGCCGGGGGGCTTCTGTCGAATTGCAGGTTCTCGACACCGGCATCGGCATCGCGCCGCAGAAGCTGAAGCTCGTGTTCCGCGAGTTCACGCGCCTTGACGAAGGCATGCGGGAAGCCGAAGGGCTTGGTCTCGGCCTCTCCATCGTCGATCGTATTGCGCGCCTGCTGTCATTGCCGCTGACCTTGTCGTCGAAACTGGGCAAGGGCACGATCTTCACCCTGCGCATTCCCGTTTGCGAAGAGGCGGTCCCTCCAGCCGAGGTCAGAAGCCGCCGGGGATTCCAGCAAACTCTGGAGCTGACCGGTCTCGATGTCCTGTGCATCGACAACGACGCCAGCATTCTCTCCGGCATGGAAACACTGCTCAAGGGATGGGGCTGCCGCATCGTCACGCTTCGCGGCGGGGCGGCGCTCAAGACCTATTGCGCCAGTCGCGACGCAGCACCCGACGTCATTATTGCCGACTATCATCTCGATCACGAAAACGGCCTCGATATGATCGGCTTTGCGCGGGAAAACTTCCGGACCGAAATAACAGCTATTCTTCTGACCGCCGACCGCTCGAAGGAAGTGCGCCATCGCGCCGAAGAGGAAAAAGTCACGGTGCTGCACAAGCCCCTGCGCCCGGCGGCCTTGCGCTCGCTGCTATCGCACTTCCATCATGTCCGGCATGATCGGGCATCGTCCAGAACGGCGGCGCAATAGTGTATGTCCGGCTGGGTGCTCCAAGCCAAACTTATCCGGCGTTGAGGGCGTCGCTGCCGATGCGGGAAAGAAGAATCACCGCCTGTGTGCGGCTATCGACATCGAGCTTTTGCAGCACAGCCGAGACATGGGCTTTCACGGTTGCTTCCGAAACACCCAGCTCATAAGCGATCTGCTTGTTGAGCAGACCTTCGGCCAGCATCGTCAATACGCGGGTTTGCTGCGGCGTCAATGTGCGCAAGCGTGCGATCAGCGCCTCAATTTCCGGATCGTGCGCATGATCCAGATCTATATCGGCGGGCGTCCAGATGTCACCGGCGAGCACGACGCGGACCGCCTCACCAATGGTTTCCATGCTGGCGGATTTTGAGATGAAGCCCGAGGCACCGAGTTCCACCGCATGGCGGATGGTCTGCGCATCGTCGGTCGCCGAGACGATAATGATCGGCAGTGCCGGCTGCAGCGCCTTCAGCGCAACCAGACCGGAAAGGCCGGTGCCGCCCGGCATCGTCAGGTCCAGAAGAAGAAGATCG
Source organism: Ochrobactrum sp. CM-21-5 (assembly GCF_014253075.1). Lineage (GTDB taxonomy): Bacteria > Pseudomonadota > Alphaproteobacteria > Rhizobiales > Rhizobiaceae > Brucella. The sequence goes on along the minus strand of NZ_JACLZJ010000001.1, from coordinate 711,546 downwards.
ATATCGTCTCTTTCTGCGGCCAGTTTTTTAACCGTGTCGAAATCGCCTGCCTCGACGATCTCCACATTATCCGATTGTTTCGAAAGGACCTGGCGCAAAGCGCCCCGAAACAGTGGGTGATCGTCAGCGATGATGAAATGCATGTTCCTCGCGCGCCATTTTTAAGAGCCTCCCCGTACGGTGCATCTTGTGTGCCGGCTGAATTAGTTTTTAGGGCTATTTTCACGCACGGCAACCAAAAATCACGTTGCTAACCCCTTTTCACAATTCGCATTGCCGCCATGTAGCCTTATTGTGTGTTAGGTTCGGGGCTGGAAAATCAACGAAAGAAGCGGACCCGCCCCAAGAACGCGGAAGGGAACGAAAAGGCATTTCATGACGCGCAATACGTTTTATCCGGAACTCGAACCCTTCAAGGAAGAGATGCTGCAAGTCTCGTCGTTGCATCGCATTCATGTCGAGCAATGCGGCAATCCCGATGGCAAGCCGGTCATCCTGATCCATGGCGGTCCCGGCGGCGGCATCACACCGACCATGCGCCGCCTGCATGATCCGGAACGTTATCGCATCATTCTTTTCGATCAGCGCGGTTGCGGTCGCTCGACCCCGCATGCTGAGCTGCGCGAAAATACGACCTGGGATCTCGTCGCCGATATGGAGCATATCCGCGCCCATCTCGGTATCGAGAAGTGGCAGGTCTTCGGCGGTTCCTGGGGGTCCACGCTGGGTCTGGCCTATGCCGAAACCCATCCCGAACGCGTTTCCGAACTGGTGCTGCGCGGCATCTTCATGGCGCGCCGCTTTGAAGTCGACTGGATGTATTCCAACGGCGCAAGCATCGTCTTCCCCGATCATTTCGAAGCCTATCAGGAGCACATTCCTGAAGCCGAGCGCGGCGATATGATTGCCGCCTATTACAAACGTCTGACCGACCGCGATCCGCAGGTGCAGATCGAAGCCGCCCGCCGCTGGGCGCGCTGGGAAGGCTCCGTGATCTCGCTCCTGCCCGATCCGGCACGCATCGATGCCTTCGGCGAAGACCAGTACGCAATCGCCTTCGCGCGGATCGAATGCCACTATTTCCAGAACCGCGGCTTCTTTGAAACCGACGACCAGCTTTTGCGCAATGTCGATCGCATCCGGCATATTCCAGGCGTCATCGTGCATGGACGCTACGATATCTGCACGCCCTTCATCAATGCCTGGCAGTTGAAGAAGATGTGGCCGGAAGCCGATCTCCAGATAATCGAGGATAGCGGCCACGCCGTTACCGAACCCGGTATCGTGCATGCTCTCATCGAAGCGACGAAACGTTTCGCATCCTGAATGAAAAAGGCGCCGGTTCGGCGCCTTTTTCATATCTGCATCAAGTCCGCCCCGGCGCAGCGCCGTCAGCGGGCTTTTCCTGCTCGCTCTCGAAACTCTTGGCGATATCCATGAAACGGCGCATGAAGCGTTCCATATAGCTCATGGACTGTTCGAATTCCTGCTCGGACGGCAAACCGGAAGCCTTGCTCCCGCCCGTCTGTTGTCTGGCCTGTTCCCCCGTCTGCTCCAGTGACGCGACTTTTTCTTCCAGCTTCTTCACGCGGTCCTGCAAATCGGCAAGATCGTTCTCGTAAGCCTGACGGTCTTCAGTCGCCATCTTGCACACGAGCTGGCCCTGTTGTTCGGTGCAGATCGAGATTGAACCGGATCTGGTGTCGAGGCGCACATAGCCTGTCTCGGTGCCTTCCAGACGGTAGCGGCCGTTCTCCTGCGCAGAGGCACTGGTCGCGACAAAGGCTGTACCAAGCAGAGAAATGGTGGCCAGACTGCGGGCGATTGATATCTTTCTACTCAGCATGGTGCGGTCTCCTTTGGCTTCGTCCCCATCATATGGGATGTTTACGACCAAAATCGAACAGCCTGCACTTTGATTTCCGAAGAATTTCAGTCTAGAGAGCAGCCATGAACAAGACTATCATCTACAAGATCGCCCCGCGCGATCTCTGGACGCAGGCGGAAAAGGCGGGCACATTCACCGGTGCACCGGTGGATATTGCCGATGGCTATATTCATTTCTCGACCGCGATGCAGGTGCGTGAAACAGCTGCCAAGCACTTTGCTGGCCAGAAGGATTTGCTGCTCGTCAGCATTGATGCGGCGGCTGTCGGCGAGAATCTCAAATATGAAGTCTCGCGCGGCGGCGCGCTGTTTCCGCATCTCTATGGTGCATTGTCCCTGACAGCAGTTGTCAAGGTCGAACCGTTGCCGCTGGACGCAGATGGTCTCCATATTTTCCCGGAGCTGGATGAAAAATGAGCGGGCTTTTTGAAACTCTCGGGCGGCGCGCCCTTTTTACTCTCGATGCGGAGCAGGCACATGGCCTGTCCATTACAGGTCTGAAGACCGGACTTGTCCCGTGCAATGTTCCGCAAGACCCGGCGCTTTGCGTCAAGGTGGCAGGATTGCAATTCCCCAACCCGCTCGGCATGGCCGCAGGCTACGACAAGAATGCCGAAGTGCCCGATGCGCTTTTGAAGCTCGGTTTCGGCTTTACCGAGATCGGCACCATCACGCCGCGTCCGCAAAGCGGCAATCCGCGCCCGCGCATTTTCCGGCTTGTCGATGACAATGCCGTCATCAATCGCCTTGGCTTCAACAATGAAGGCCATGAAGCTGCCTTCAAGCGCCTGTCGAACCGCGCAGGCAAGAGCGGCATTGTCGGCGTCAATATCGGTGCCAACAAGGATGCCGAAGACCGCATTGCCGATTATGTGGCAGGCATACGCCGTTTTTATCAACTGGCGCGTTATTTCACCGTCAATATTTCTTCGCCCAACACACCGGGCCTACGTAATCTTCAGGCGCGGGGTTCCCTGCGCGAACTGCTCGTCCGCGTTTTAGAAGCGCGCGACGAGGAAGGCGGCATGTGCACGCTCAAGCGTCCCGTTTTCCTGAAGATCGCGCCGGATCTCACCGATGAGGAACTGGACGATATCGCAGCTGAAGCCACCGAACAGAAGCTGGACGGGATCATCGTTTCCAACACCACATTGTCGCGGGCCGGACTGAAAAGCGCTGAAAACCGGAATGAAACCGGCGGACTTTCCGGTGCTCCGCTTTTCGAGCGTTCGACGATCGTTCTTGCCCGCATGCGCACGCGTGTCGGCCCCGACATGCCGCTCATCGGAGTGGGCGGCGTTGACAGCGCGGAAACGGCGCTGACCAAAATCAAGGCCGGCGCCGATCTGGTGCAGCTTTACACCGGCCTCGTCTATCGCGGCCCGGGCCTGCCGGGAGAAATCCTGCGCGGGCTTTCCGCCGCCGTCAAGCGCGAAGGCGCAGCCAACATTGCCGATCTGCGCGACCGTGACACAAAAGACTGGGCCGCGCGTACACTTCCAGCGTGATTTAGCCTGCAAATTCCATGCGATAGCGGCGCGGCAGCATAGCCAGAAGCGTGATGCCGCGTATCGACAGGAACAGATTGAGCGCCAGCCAAAGCCCGTGATTGCCCATCATGGGCTTTGCCGCATAAAGCACTGCAAGGAAGAACACGAGCGACAGGAACATCATGTTGCGCATATCGCGCGACCATGTCGCCCCGATATAGACGCCATCCATATGGAATGCGAGCAGACCCGTAATGCCGGTCAGCGCCGCCCAGGGCAGATATTTCAGCGCTTCAGCATGCACATCCTCGGCCTTGGACAGCAGCATGATGATGGCATCGCCGAACAGCAGAAGAAACAGCGCAACAATGCTGGCCATCACCAACCCCCAGATAAAGGTGAGCTTGGTGCCGCGCAGGAAGGCCGGGCTGTAGCGTGCTCCGATCGAGCGCCCGACGATCTGCTCCGCCGCAGCCGCCATGCCGTCGAGGAAAAACCCGGCGACAAGAAAGAAGTTCAGCAGCACCGCGTTTGCCGCAAGCGTCACGGGACCGAGATCCGATCCGGCGCGGGTGAAAAACGCGAAAGCCGTCAGCAGCAGGAACGAGCGGATCATGATGTCGCGATTGACCGCGAACATACGCAGGATGCCTGCCTTCTGGAAGATGCGCTGGCGGTCGGGCCGCAGCGTCGCATCCTTCCGAAAATGGCGGATGACGATGAACAGGCCAACCAATGCGGCGACAGTTTCCCCCGTCACCGTTGCCCAGGCCACGCCTGCCACGCCCCATCCAAGGGTGAGGCCGAGCGTGAAGGAAAGCACGATATTGATGCCATTCAGCAAAATCTGCAGTCCGAGGCCGAGAATGCCCTGCCCCCGCCCCAGCACAAGGCCGAGCACGGAATAATTGATGAGGGCAACCGGCGCTGACAGCATGCGGATCGATACATAAGTCACCATCGCAGCTCGTGTTTCCGGCGTCGGATGCATGAAGCTGGATGATAGTCCCAATATCAGCGGCAGGCACACGATCATCAGCGCCCCGGCAACGGCGGCGATGATAATTGCCCGCCAGAAGATCGCCTGTTCTTCCACTGCATCTTGTGCACCAACCGCCTGGGCGACGAGGCCGGTGGTTCCCGAACGCAGGAAGTTGAACAAAGACAACAGGAAGTCGAAGACGAGTGCGCCGATGGCCAGGCCACCGATCAGTTCGGCCTGCCCCATCTGGCCGACCACGCCCATATCGACCAGCCCGAGCAACGGCGTCGTGATGGCAGCAAGCGTCATCGGCACGGCAATGAGCATCACCATGCGATGTGTGACGTCGAACGGTCTCGCGACATTGCCAACTCTGTGAAGTGACTGCTCCATCACCCGCTGCCCCTGAATGCTATCGTTGTCTGTACATGAAATCCGCCAGAGCGGGTCGTCTTCCAGAGCACTACTCTGGAATTGGTAAAAACGACAGGCAATTTTATGTATATGTTACAACAGCTGCTGACAGCGGAATGTCAGCAGACAATCAAAGCGCGCCTAAAGACCCAGCATCATCGCCCAGTAGATATAAGTGGGCTTGTTTTCAGGCGTGGCCCAGGCAAGACCATAATGTGCGAAGACCGGATCGAGCATGTTCTTGCGGTGGCCGGGAGACTTCATCCACGCAGTGAAAACGGCATTGGTGTCGGGCTGGCCGGCTGCAACGTTTTCTGCTGCCGGTCCACGAATGCCAGCCTGGCGCAAGCGCGAAACAAAGCCATGACCCCAGCCGACGCTGTGGCCGACCTTACCGTGACTTGCCATACGCCGCGCCTGAAAAAGCGCCGCCTGCTCCAACCTGCTATCGGTTGCCATCAGCGACAAGCCGTTAGCCTTGCGAATAGCGTTGAAAATTGCGGTCGGATCGTCATTGCCTGCGGCTTGCGCCATTTCGGCGGGCATGGCCGAGACTGCCAGCGCTCCCCCGGCGAAAATCAGAAAATTGCGCCGGGAAAGGATAAGCTTTTGTTTTTGCTGCATTGCCTGATGATATCTGACTTTTCTGCTGAATTCCGTTCACTTGCGATAGCTGAGGATACGGAGCAAAATAAAGGCAGGGATCACCACAGCCGCACCAAGAATAAGATAATCGGCAAAACGTGCGATCGCCGAGAAGCCCATATTCCACAAGCGCAGGAAGAAATCGCGAATACCCCACAGAATGTCGTAGGGTGTCCAGTGAAATGCGCTCATGACAACGCCGACCACCAGCGAAATCAGCACAAGCTTGAGCACAATACGTCCGGGCGTATCGCCAAGAAAACGGTTCACACCATCCGACATGCAAATCTCCTGCTTAACAGCTCCGCACAGGCGGAAAGGTATATGCCGCCAGAAATAGGCCGTCGCCGCGACATGCGCAACCCATGCCGGGATGCTCAATGCTGTTTGCGATATTCGCGCGGCGGCTTCTGTTTTTGCCGCGAGAACGAACGGTTCATGCTGCGCGTATCGGTAAAGCCGCTGGCGACCGCCACTTCGAGCAACGAGAGACCCGTTTCTGAAAGCAATTCCCTGGCTTTCTTCACGCGCAGTTCCTCGCGCACTTCAAATGCCGTGCGGCCAAGCGAAAGCTTGAAGCCACGTTCCATCTGGCGCACCGAAATGCCAAGCCTGCGCGCGACATCAATCATCGGAACCGGATCTTCCAATGTCTCCTCAAAGATGCGGATCGCCTTGCGCAGCATTGGCGAGCGAACACCGCTGAAGCTTAAAGCAGGCTGTTCCGAGCGCACCAGCTCATAAGGAATCATCAGGATAGAAGCGCTTTTGCGCGCCAGTTCCTCGGAAATCTCCGACTGGATGATGGAGAGCGCCAGCGAAGCGGCCCCCAGCCCGCCAGCGCAGGTGTAATGTCGCCCACTGCGGTGAAAAAGACTGGTCGTATCCGCGGTGTGCCCGTCGAAAAGCTCCAGAAAATCGTCGCGGTGAAACCAGCTCACACAACAATTCCGGTCTTCGAGAAGCCCGCCTTCGGCCAGCAGGAAAGCGGCGGTGCAAAGCCCCACCACTGTCTTGCCGCGCTTGTCGGCGCGCTTGATAAGATCGATCAATGTCTGCTGGCGTGGACGATACTGCGCAAGCAGACCACCGACCACCGCCACATAGTCGCATTCGTCGAGTTCACCGATGGGCGCGGTCGGCTCGATCACCATACCGGAACTGGATGTGACGGGATCGCCGGAAAGCGAGCAGATTTTCCACGCGCAGCGTATCTGACGGCTTTTGTCGCGATCATCCGCCGCCAGACGGAACGGATCGAGGAACAGGCTTAGCGCAGTCAGCGTAAAGCCGGGCAAAACGACGATGCCCACCGACAGCCTGCGCTGCGGCGCTTCGCTTTGCATGCCATTGCTTTTGTCAGCCGAAACGATCACCAGACATTCACTCCTCCCATCGGATTTTTCATCCGTCCATAATTTTCATTATGTCTTCCTATAGAGAATCGCAAACATCGAGTTGGGAGCAAGTGCCAAAACCGGCATTTGCTTCCGATAATTTCTAAATACGCTCGATAAGGAAATAGGTCGTCGGCCCAACCGGGGTCGCAAGCTCGGAAGCATTGTTCCAAAGCTCAAGCCAGAGACCATTGGAACCGTCGCCCGTGAAGATAGGCGGTTGCACGGTTCCATCCAGATTGACCGGCGAGATGCGCCAGGCCGATGTGATCGGAAGATGGAAACTCACCCATTCAACTTTCATCTTGACCGGCAGAGTGCCATAGTCGGCAATCGTCTTCTGCTCCGGATCGGAGAAGGTCATATTGGTATTTTGAGCGTCCGTTGCGAGGATCACCAGAAGTTTGCTGCTATTGGCAATGGTTTCGCCATCAAGCGACGATACCGCAAACAGGCTTGCTCCCGAGGCTGACTGAACCAGCAGCTCTCCCAGCTGGATCGGCTGTTCAACGGAAGCAAACGCAATCGCTTCCGTATAGGGCGTGACGATACTCATTCTGCGCGCCGCAGTATCCAGCCTGATCTCGCCCGTATCAGTGACAAAGTGGCCAGTGGCCGCGTTGCTGCCATTCCCCGCCGACAGGATGCCGCTGTTGCGGAGAAGGGAGATCGCATCCGCGCGCGATCCAATCTGGCGTGGCGATCCCACCGATACCACGCCGGGAGCGAACGGAGCATCCCCTTGGGCGAAATTCGTCATCAATGACATGATGGTCACCGCATCGGGCTCTTGCGTATCGAGTCCGGCAAGGTTGCCAAAATCCTGAATCTGCGCGACCACCTTACCGTTCGCTTTCGCGATATCCCCGCGACGGAAAAGCAGTGCCGCCAATGTCTCGCCCGCTCGCGCGACCGGATCAAGAGCGGTCCGGTATGGACGAATATACTGCTCGTTAAAGCCCGTGCCGCCATAGGCGAGAACCAGCGCGCCATTGCTGTGGCGACAGAGAATATCCCAATCCTGAAACGCCGCATAAGCCGGCATGGCAAGACCCGCCTCGTAACGATGCCGGTTCCAGAAAACGTGGTCGTATTCCGTCATCACAAAAGGCTTGCCGGCAAGACGCGCGGCCGCCGCATACCGGAAATATGCCACCGCATCGGCGAGCGAGCTGCTCTGCTCGATCGGGCCGACCAGATTATCGTTGGGATCATGATAGGTGTTCATCGCGACCGCTTGCTGCGCACGCCGCGTCAAGGTCTGCTGAATGCCCGTCATGTTGTTGTATGGAGCGATGACGCCCTGGAAGCCCATTGCCCGGATGCAATCACTCATATGCTGTGCAGTCGCCGTTTCAACAGCAACGCAGAAACGGGCAAAGTCGCGCAGGCGTCTGGACGAATTGTATCGGTCCGCAGGCAGATCGACCGTACCGTTTTCGATTTGCTCGCCCGTTGCCAGCTCGCTACCCCAAGCGGCCTGAAGCGCCGCCGTGGTACCATATTCCGCTTTCAGCCAATTGTTGAAGGGTTCCTTCAACTCGACCAGCCCCTGCAAGTCGCCATTCGTATAAACCCAGGAAATGAAAGACAGTCCGTCTTCATTGAACGGAATGACGACCGCCATTGCCGGATCCTCGAATGGAACCAGTCCAGTATAAGGATTAAGCGTGCAAAAGATATCGACCTGAAAACGCAGCCAATGACCGAAGGCGTCATTTTGCACATGCGTCTTCAGTTTCAACCTACCCTCGATACCCCAGCGGTCCGCTATTCCGCCATAAGCACCACTATTGGATGTCAAACCATCGACAATCCAGTAAATACCATTCTGCTTCAAGGCCGCCATGAAATATCGGAACCGGTCCAGCACATCCTGCCGGTAATCAAAATCCGCAAGCTGGCCTTCCATCAAGTCGATGTCGAGGAAGTGAAAGCGGGCGCAGTTGTAGCCATGACGGCGGAACTGGACGGCCAGCTTGTCTGCAGTCGCCTTGTCCGGAATGCCGGCAATCGTCCCACATAGCAGGCGGAAAGGCACAGATGGATCGCTTTTCAACGCGATGCGGCCATCGTCATTGACAACCAGACGTCGTGCTTCCGTGATCGACGGATTGGACAGAAACGTCGAAAAGTCGAGCGGACTATCGGCCGCCACTTCCAAATTCTGTTGTATTATAGGTAGCCAGAGGTCGGACATATATTTCTCCACAGTTGACCTGTGAAGATTAACAGCCCCCGGCGGCACGGGGATAAATTCCTAGTTCAAATCATCAAGAACCAACACCGTCGACATCGGCTATCTGAAATGCTTGGAAAGCTTCAGCTGCTGCGCCTGATAGTTGGAACCCAGATCGACACCATACAGCGCTTTCGGGCGATTGAGCATGTGCTCATAAATAAGGCGGCCGACGATCTGGCCATGCTCGAGAATGAACGGAACCTCGTGGCTGCGCACTTCCAGTACAGCGCGACTACCCGTGCCGCCCGCAGCGCTGTGCCCGAATCCCGGATCGAAGAAACCGGCATAGTGGACACGGAATTCGCCGACCAATGGATCGAAGGGCGTCATTTCTGCGGCATAAAGCGGCGGCACATGCACCGCCTCGCGTGAGACGAGAATATAGAATTCATCCGGATCGAGCACCAATTCGCGCGCGCCGCGATCGTAGATCGGTTCCCAAAAATCCAGAACATCCTGTGCGGCGCGCTTATCGACATCGACAACGCCGGTGTGATGCTTACCGCGATAGCCGATGAGCTTGTCGGGTCCGCCGGAAAGATCGACCGACAGCGCGATGCCGCCGCCGGAGATGTTCGGCATTTCTGCCGCGACCAGCGTTTCAGCGTCATGCAGCGCGGCAAGTTCCGCCTCATCGAGTTGCGCACGGCCTTTGCGAAAACGGATCTGCGACAGGCGCGAGCCGGTGCGCGCGACAATAGGGAAGGTACGCGGACTGACTTCCAGATAGAGCGGCCCATTATAACCGGCTGGAACCTTGTCGAACTCCTGCGCACTGTCCGTGATGACCCGCGTGAAGATATCAAGCCGCCCGGTCGAGCTTTTCGGGTTGGCCGACGCCGACAGTTCAGGCGAAAGCGCCAGGCTTTCCAGAAGCGGCACGATGTAAACGCATCCGGTTTCCAGCACGGCGCCTGCTGTCAGGTCGATTTCATGCAGCTTGAGGCGTTCAAGCTTATCGATAACCGGCGTGCCGGGGCCGGGCATGAAGGAGGCGCGGACACGATAGGCCTTCGCGCCAAGCCGCAAATCGAGGCTGGCGGGCTGAATCTGATCGGCATCCAGCGAACGGGGCGAAGCCAGCAAACCATTTTCGAACAGTGCGGCAATATCCGCATCCGCCAGAATTCCCGCTTCCCTCTGCGTCATTTACCCATTACTCCGTCACAATCAGCCAACCAATTGATTGCTCTTATCATCAAAGTCAGCGCTTCGCCCCCCTGTTTGGCCGGTTTTCCGCAAGAATCAGCCGTAAGCGTCATCTGCGGCGAATAGCTTTCCTCACCAGGGACTTCGTCCGGCATTGACGACCCGGCTCAACAGGCATAAAGAAAAAGTGTTCCGTGGTGATTTGGCCGGCCGGCTTGCAGCCACGTTAAAGAATTCGCTAAAAAAGGCCGCGGTTCGTTACCGGCCTTTTGCGTTTTCGCAAGGCCGGTTTTTTTATTGGCCGCCGAGGCCGTCATTTATGGCATTTCCATTTTTGACACCCCGGCCGACCAGCTTTCGACAGGTTGGAAAAATGACGAATAAGACTACCCGTAAATTTCGCCCCGCAACTGAACTCGTGCATGCCGGCTCGCTGCGTTCCGGCTTCGCGGAAATGTCGGAGGCTTTGTTCCTGACACAGGGTTTCATTTACCCGACCGCGGAAGCCGCCGAAGCGCGCTTCAAAGGCGAAGATCCCGGTTTCATCTATTCGCGTTACGCCAATCCCACCACCGACATGTTCGAAAAGCGCATGTGCGCGCTTGAAGGCGCAGAAGATGCCCGCGCCACGGCATCCGGCATGGCTGCGGTCGCTGCCGCCATCCTGTGCCAAGTGCAGGCCGGAGACCACGTCATTTCAGCTCGCGCAGTGTTCGGTTCCTGTCGCTATATCGTGGAGACCATCCTGCCGAAATACGGCGTGGAAATCTCGATCATCGACGGTTCCGATCTGGAAAACTGGAAAGCGGCTGTTCGTCCCAACACCAAGGTGATGTTCCTCGAAAGCCCGTCGAATCCGACGCTGGAAATCATCGACATTGCCGGAGTTGCCCAGATCGCCGATGAAGCGGGCGCCAAGCTGATCGTCGACAATGTATTTGCAACCCCCCTCTTCCAGAAGCCTCTGGAACTTGGCGCGCATATCGTCGTCTATTCGGCGACCAAGCATATCGACGGACAGGGACGTTGCCTGGGCGGCGTCGTGCTTTCCGACCGTGAATGGATCGAAGGCACCCTGCAGGAATATTTCCGTCATACCGGACCGGGCCTCAGCCCGTTCAATGCTTGGATCATGCTCAAGGGTCTGGAAACGCTTTCAGTGCGTGTGCGCCAGCAGACGCAGTCGGCAGCAGCACTTGCCGATTTCCTTGCAAGGAAATCCGGCGTAAAACGCGTTATCTATCCCGGTCGTGCCGACCACCCGCAGGCAGACATCATCGCCAAGCAGATGACAGGTGGCTCAACACTCATCGCACTGGAACTGGAAGGCGGGAAAGAAGCCGCTTTCGCGTTCCAGAACGCATTACAGGTGTTCAGCATCACCAACAATCTGGGTGACGCCAAGAGCCTGATCACGCATCCAGCCACGACCACCCACAAAAATCTGGCAGACGAAGCCAAGGCGGAACTCGGCATCTCCGATGGTCTGCTGCGCATTTCCATCGGACTTGAAGACACGGACGACCTGCTGGAAGACGTGGAAGAGGCGCTGAAAGTCCAGCACTGAACAAACTCCGCTGCCATTTGTGGCTTTTTAGCTGCAAAACGGACCAAGAACGATCCAATTGCCGGAACATTCCGGCAATTGGTACGCATTTGCCACCACGCATCGTTGACGCCAAGCGCAACTTTGGCGATAGGTGAAACATCAGTCGATGTACGCAAAAGGCAAATGTGAATGTATAGGGCGGTGACGCGAGGGATCGAGATAACGGTTGAGCCGTTCTATCTGGAAGAACAGTCCGACCCTGATGAAAATCATTATGTCTGGGGCTACCGTATCACAATTGCCAACAACTCATCGGAAACGGTGCAGCTGCGGTCGCGCTACTGGCAGATTACCGATGGCAACGGCTATGTGGAGGAAGTGCGCGGGCCGGGCGTTGTCGGCGAGCAGCCCATTCTCGATCCGGGCGATTCATTCCAGTATTCATCTGGATGTCCGCTGACCACTTCATCCGGTGTCATGGTTGGACACTATCAGATGCAGGGCGCTGGCGGGAGCGCGTTCGAAGCCGACATTCCCGCATTCTCGCTCGACCTGCCCGAACAAAGACGCACGCTCAACTGACGCAAAACCGGCTCCCGCTTTTGCTGGAAATGTATCGTCTTTCCGCTGACGCATTTCCGGGCGCAAAACGGTTCCCACTTTTGCTGGAAATGCTTTGCCTTACTTAACGAATTGCGCTGGATCGAACTCGTAGAGCTTGGAGCAGAATTCGCAGGTCACGGCAATCTTGCCATCCTCGATGCTGTCCTGGATTTCCTCGGCGGTGAAACCAGACAGAACGCCCGCGATTTTCTCGCGCGAGCAGGAGCATTCGTCCAGCACCTGCACGGCATCGAAAACGCGCACGCCGCGTTCATGGAACAAACGGTACAGCAACCGTTCAGCCCCCACTTGCGGATCGGTCAGCTCCGAACTTTCGATCGTACCCACAAGCGAACGAGCCTCATCCCAGACATCGTCTACAGGATGATCGGCTGCTTCAACCGCATCACCGTCACCGCCCGGAAGATCGGGCATGCGGGCGCGCAATTCCGATTGCGGCAGAAACTGCACGATCAATCCGCCGGCGCGCCATTGTTCGATCAGCGCGCCGTCGGGGCCACGTTCCATAAGCTTGGCGACGCTGAGCTTCAGATCAGTTGGAATCTGTTCCGACTGGCGGAAATATGTGCGGGCGATTTCTTCCAGCGTCGATCCATCAAGCGCGACGATACCCTGATAGCGCTGCGTGTAAGCGCCCTGATCGACGGTGAAGGCAAGCGTGCCGCGACCGAGCAGCTCTTCCGGGCGCGTCTTATGCGCAGCGATGGCGTCCTTCAAACGATCGTCATCAAAACGCGCATAGGCACGCACGGAACGCGGCGTGCGGAAATCCACCACCAGCATATCCACCGGCCCATCGGACTGGGTCTGGAAGATGAACTTGCCTTCGAACTTGAGCGAAGTGCCAAGCAGAACAGTCAGAACGGTTGCTTCCGCCAGAAGACGCGCAACCTCTTCCGGATAATCATGGCGCTTCAGGATGGCGTCGATACTCGCGCCCAATTGCACCGCACGACCGCGCACATCGAGCCCCTCCACCTGGAAAGGCACAACAGCGTCGTCGCCTGCGAAACCGAAATCGCCCAGACCAATCTGGATGTTTTCAACTTCGGTACGCTCATTGCTGGTCTTATCAGCCAAACTATGCTCCCAAACCACGGTCTTGCAGGCACCAGGCCAGAATGGCCTTCTGGGCGTGGAGCCTGTTTTCAGCTTCATCGAATACGACCGACTGCGGTCCGTCGATCACTTCGTCGGTCACTTCCTCGCCGCGGTGCGCGGGCAGGCAGTGCATGAACAATGCTTCCCGGTCGGCTTTGGCCATCAGGCGCGCATTGACCTGATAGGGCATGAAAACGTTGTGACCACGGGCGTGATCTTCCTGTCCCATCGAAACCCAGGTATCGGTCACGATGCAATCCGCACCGCTTGCCGCCTTGTCCGGGTCCGTTGTGGACATGATACCCGCGCCATTCGCTCTCGCCCAATCGACATAGTGCGACTTCGGCTCGCTGCCTTCCGGCGTCGCGATATTGACATTGAAGTCAAAGCGCGCCGAAGCCTCAAGAAGTGAGTGCAGCACATTGTTTCCATCCCCCATCCAGGCGAAAGTTTTGCCTTTGACGGGGCCGCGATGTTCCTCATATGTAAGAACGTCAGCCATGATCTGACAAGGGTGCGTATCATCAGTCAGTGCATTGATGACCGGAACGGTGGCATATTGCGCCAGTTCCAGCATACGCTCATGCGAGGTGGTGCGGATCATGATTGCATCGACATAGCGCGAGAGAACCTTGGCCGTATCGGCAATGGTTTCGCTGCGGCCAAGCTGCATTTCCGAACCGGTGAGCATGATCGTTTCGCCACCGAGCTGACGCATGCCCACATCGAAGGAAACGCGGGTGCGGGTGGAAGGCTTTTCGAAAATCATCGCCAGCACCTTGCCGGCGAACGGCTTTTCTATTTCGCCCGCCTTCAGGCGCGCCTTGCGCGCCTTGGCGTCCTCCATAATGGTGCGAAGCTCCGCAGCCGGAACGGTTGAAAGGTCGATAAAGTGTTTGATGCCGTTATCGTTTGCCATGATATCACGCCGTCTTGCTGATCGGATTTGCAACAGAAAGCCGTTCAACGGCTGCTTCAATACGCTTCAGCCCTTCGCGCGCTTCTTCCGGTGTCGTCACCAAAGGCGGCAGAAGACGCACAACATTGTCGCCCGCGCCCACGCTCAGGAAGTTCTCGTCGCGCAGGGCCTGAATGAGGGTCGTATTCGGCACGACGCATTTGATGCCGATGAGCAGGCCACGGCCACGGATTTCCGAAACGATATTCGGAAAGCGGTCGATGATGGAGGCAAGCCCCTGCTTCATGACCAGCGCGGTCGCCTGCACGTTTTCCAGGAAACCGTCGGCAAGAACCACATCAAGCACAGCATTGCCGACCGCCATGGCAAGCGGGTTGCCGCCATAGGTGGTGCCATGCGTACCAGCAGTCATGCCCTTGGCAGCTTGTGCCGTCGCAAGACAGGCACCCATCGGAAAACCGCCGCCGATGCCCTTGGCGACAGCCATGATATCGGGCTGGATGCCAGCCCATTCATGTGCAAACAATTTGCCGGTGCGCCCGACGCCGGTCTGCACTTCGTCAAGGATCAGCAGAGGGCCGTTCTCGTCGCAAAGCTGGCGCAGCAGGCGCATGAACTCTTCGGGGAAGGCGCGCAGGCCACCCTCGCCCTGAACGGGCTCAAGCAGAATGGCCGCCGTTTCCGGGGTGATGGCCGCGCGCAGCGCAGCCTCGTCACCGAACGGCACCTGATCAAAACCTTCGACCTTAGGACCGAAACCTTCCAGATATTTGGCCTGACCGCCAGCGGCGATGGTTGCCAGCGTGCGCCCGTGGAACGCACCCTCGAAAGTCACGATGCGGAAACGCTCGGGATGTCCGCTCACATATTGATAGCGGCGCGCGGTCTTGATCGCGCATTCAAGTGCTTCCGCGCCGGAATTGGTGAAGAACACCTTGTCGGCGAAAGTCGCTTCCACCAGACGGCGGCCAAGCTTCTCCTGGCCAGGAATTTCATAGACATTGGAAAGATGCCAGAGCTTGTCGGCCTGCTCTTTCAGCGTATTGACCAGATGCGGGTGGGAATGGCCGAGCGAGTTAACCGCAATACCTGCAGCAAAATCGAGATAGCGTTCGCCGCCTTCGGTAATCAGCCAGACGCCCTCACCTCGCTCGAAGCGCAGAGCCGCACGATTGTAGGTGTCGTAGAGCGGTTGCACGGTCGTAGCATCGGTCATTGCAGTCAGGCCTCCATAAGCCCTTGAATGCTGCGCGCTCGGCAAAGCCGACAATGCAGCGTTTTCCCATTGTGTTGATGCCCCGAGCAGGCGCCTGAAGCCAGAAACCGCAGCGCCACGCGGGAACGAAACCGGACCAATTCATGCTTCTCGCATGCTCCTCCCGGCCGAAATAAAAAGCCGCCCAGCGGGCGGCATAGTTATCTGGGACGTATATTGGCGCTCCGAAGAAAAATGTCAATCAAAGCGCCAATGATTATCGCCCATCTTTGCGCATGAGTTGATGCATTTTCTGGCGCGCAAAGCGCGACAATAGGGGGGCTGGCTTTACCGTCGCTGTATCAATATATGGAGGTCAGAAGTCTTTCCCTGCATTTGGGTCGCCGGTTCGGTACAAAAAACCGGTATTCGTTCAAAGAAAAACCGTCTTTGGCACCCAAGTTGGGGAAAACCATAAAAATGGAATCTGCTTGGCGGGGCTATCCCTTGTCATGGAGTCGTTGGATACTGTAGTTTCATTTCAAAGAAAAAAGCTACATTTCGTGCGGCGGACCTAGTCACCCGGATAGATATGGTGTTTGTGCTTGGAGTCATCCGAGAACGCTGGCGGATTCCGGATAACGAAAATGATTGGAGCCCAGGGCGATGAACTGGACAGACGAACGCGTCGAACTACTGAAGAAACTGTGGAGTGAAGGCTTGAGCGCAAGCCAGATCGCAGCGCAGCTTGGCGGCGTCAGCCGCAACGCAGTGATCGGCAAGGTGCACCGTTTGAAGCTTTCGGGCCGCGGCAAAACCACGACGGCAGCGCCGCGCAGCAAGAAGGTCAACACGGTCGCAGCTGCGCCGCGCCCCGCAGCGCAGCACACAGGCGGTACCCACACCACCACGATACGCACAGCGACCGTGACCAAGACCGTTGGCGCCACCGCCTTGCAGATGGAATATGCTACTGATGTGGTGGCCGAGACCGTTCTCAAGCCCGCCTCCGATGTCGTCGTGCCGATTTCCCGCCGCCTGACCCTGCTGCAGCTGAGCGAACGTACCTGCAAATGGCCGATCGGCGATCCGCTGAATGAAGACTTCCATTTCTGCGGCCATGAATCCGGTGAATCCAGCCCCTATTGCAGCTATCACTCGCGTATGGCCTTCCAGCCAACCGCAGAGCGTCGCCGGGCCCGCTGATCCGCGATCCATCATCGACAGAATTTCAGACCCTGGAACAAAAATGTTCCGGGGTTTTGTTTTGGAGCGATCTGGAATCGCCTCCAACGCAAACCGCTACGCACTTTTGCTGGAAATGCTCGTTTTCACTACAGATTTGTAGACTTCCAGCGTCCGGTCGGCGATACCGCTCCAGCTATAGTCGCGGGCGATCCAGTCGATCAGTGCTTGCGACTGCTCCGCCGACAGCGGCTTCTCTATCTTTCGCCGTAACGCATCACGCAGCGCATCAATATTGCCCAGCGGGAAATAGTCCTCTTTCGGCAGGCCGACTTCGACATTAGCCGTGATGTCGCTCGCCAGAACATCAAGCCCATACCCCATCGCTTCCAGAAGCGCGATAGGCATGCCTTCATGACTGGATGGCAGCACGAACAGGGCCGCTTGGCTGAACAGCGCCGAAAGCTCGTCGCCGCGTAAAGCGCCGGTCAAAAGCACGCCGGGAACGGCTTCGGCACGAGCGCGAACCTGTGCCGCATAATCCGCCGTGTATTCCGCCGATCCTATAAGTGCGAGCCTGAGCGATGGATCGGACAGTTTTGCAAAAGCCTCGATCAGGTCGAGCTGCCTTTTCTCCGGAACAATCCGCGCAACATGAACAATGTAGCGGCGGGGCGTCAGGCCATACTTCTGCAGCCATTTCTGATCGTTACGGGCTGGCCGCAGCGTCACCCCGTTTGGAATGAATGTCACCGGCACATGGTAACGCACCTCCATGGTGCGGGCGATATCGTTGGAGACAGCAATGCGCGCATTTGCAAAGCGCATCCCGCACCATTCGCCCAGTTTGAGCATCGCGCGGGCAAGTTTTCCCCATTTCTGGCGATTGTAATCGAAGCCATGGTGCGTGACGACCGTTCGCAATCCGAGAAGACGGGCAAACGGTGCCGCCAATGCCGGGCCGATCGCGTGAATGTGCAGAACGTCCGGGCGCGTAAAGCCAGCCCGCAAAACGCCAGACAATGTATGGACAATGGCCTCGAACTTCATCGATGTCGGCGCCCATAGCGGCGTGATATCGACACCTTCCCAGCGATAGGGTTGTTTGCATTCGAGATAGGGTTTCCGCCCGATCACTTCGACATCCCAGCCCTTCTCCACATAAAGCCGGGCCAGTTCCTCGACGTGCTTTTCGACGCCGCCCTGGACATTGGGGACACCGCGAAGCCCGAGCATCATCACGCGAGGCTGCGAGTTCTTGTTTTTACGCATGTCTTTCCCCCCAAACCAGGGCCGCCCGTGGGAGACATGCCCTATCGCACCGCATCATCGAAAGGCCCCCAACTCTGCGTAAAGCTCAAGCGTACGGCTTCTATAGGCCTCCGGGGAAAATTCCCGGCCTGCCCATTCCCGACCGGCACGCCCCATTTCCCGTCGCGCTTGCGGTGCCAGGGCCGCAACGGCCCCGATCACGCGGGCAAGATCGCCCGCATCCGCGGCACGCGCGATCATGCCGGTTTCGCCCTCCACAATCATTTCCGGAATACCGCCAATATCCGCCCCGATCACCGGAACGCCGAGCGCATAGGCCTCCAGAATACTGATCGGCGCGTTCTCATACCATTCAGACGGCAGGACCAGCGCTCTGGCTTCACCGATCAGTCTGTGCAACGGATCACCGGATACATAACCGGCAAAGGTCACATCGCCGCCGGTCTGGTTAGCCAGCGTTTTCAGCGCCTGCTCTTCAGGCCCGGTTCCTGCAATGACGAGTTTCTGTCCGGCCATCGCCGCAGCGCGGATCAGGGTGCCGATGCCTTTTTCCGGCGCAAGCCGCCCGACATAGGCGAAATAGTCGCCCTCGTCCTGAAAAGGCTTCAAGGTACCAGTCTGCGCGAAGTTGGGTATGTAGACCAGCTTTTCTCGCGGCCATCCCCATTCCACGAGCTTTTCGACGTAAAAACGGCTCGGCACGACAATCCGGTCGAGCGTATTGCGATAGAGCCCGAGCATCCGGTGAATGGCCGTTTCGACAAAGACCAGCCCACTCAGCGCCGTGGAGTCCTTGATGCATTTGTGAAGAGCCACATTATATATACGCCCGCCTTTACAGCGCTCGCATATCTGATTGTGCGACAGCATCTTGTAGGCGGGACAGGCAAGCTTCAGGTCATGCGCCGTCATGACGGTCGGAATGCCCGCATCCTTCAGCACCGGAAAAATCGATGGCGACAAATGATGATAAACATTGTGCGCATGCGCCACATCGGGACGAAACCGCTCGATGAGCGCCTTTATCCGGTCACGCGCCTCCCATGAATAGATGATCTTGCCAGCCTGCGCGACTTTGGTGAGAAGCCCGCTTTCACGGCCATACTCGATCTCGGAGACGAAGTAAGACGACCAGTCGGAGGGAAAATTGTCCGGATGCTGCATGGCAAAGGGTGCGGTCTGCCACCCGATTTCCGAGAACAGCCTGATATGGTCGAGAAAGACGGCTTCCGCACCCCCGCGACGATAAAAATAGTTGTTGATTGCGAGAAGGCGGTGAGCCCCTTCAGTGGTATGGGTCAAGAAGCACCCCTGTCAGCCCCGATATGGGCAAGCGCCTCACGCACCGATAAGATGACGGCACCGCTGGCAGCCGCATGCGCAACGAGACGTTCAAACGTCGCGGGCTTGCAGCCGAATGGCGTCGGCGTGTCGCTGACATCGTGGGTATAGAAAATGAGCCAGCCCGGATCAGCTGTGACATCGTCGATCCAGCGTGTCTGGCGCTCAGCCTCGTCATCCGGCTGTTTAATCTCCACGGCTTGCAGAAACGCCAAATCCATCATGCCGCGATTGATGCGATCACCGCCGCCGCGACAGGTCGCGAAACGGTCGGAAAACAAGCGCCGGGTCGATACCGACGACGCACAATACGGATAGGCGAAATTGCGCGGCCCGGTCCGCTCCGGTTCGAACGCCTGCAAAAAGGCATCATTCCGGTCGAGGTCAGCCACCATTTCCTCCCGGCCCACGGTGGGCGCGTTCAAATGCGCGAATGTGTGACAGCCGATATCATGTCCTCTGGCGGCCAGCCGGCGGCATCCTTCCGCCGAAATCAGCCGTCTTTGTGTCTCGCTTGTTTCGACGAGTCCGCCTGCGATATAGAAAGTTCCGAGCGCACTGTATTTCTCAAGAATCCGCGCGCCCGCGCTCTCTGCGGTGTCGGGCACGTCGTCGAAAGTGAAGCTTATGATCCGCTCTCCAGCCGGAAGCTGGAACGGGCGCAACGGGAATTTGCGACTGGCCTCATCATTCAACCGTTGAGAAAGCCGGTTCAGCCGGTTTTTCATCCATTTCAAAGTCTCAGTTTCGATCATTTCGCCCCCCGGCTTCGCCCCGCCATTTCAGACCAATTTCGCCCTTGCCTGCAAGCGCATGCCAAAAATGGCAGCCATCGTGCAGAACCACAAGGGACCACCATTCTGGAAGAAGATACTTTCCATGCAAGACATATATAATCCGTAAAGCCAAAGGCGGATGAATAGCATTGTCAGGGCAGAAGGATTCCCTGATTTCTCGGCCTCGGCGAGATAGCGCAGCGGTAGAACCATCAGCCAGATGAGAACGAGGATCAGGCCCGGCACGCCCGCATTGATCATCATGTCCAGATAAGCGTTATGCGCATTGAACGCAGCAACCGCCCAGGTTGCTCCACCGCCCCCGGCATAAACCATTTCCGGCGTTTTCCAGAACGAATCCAGCCCATAACCGAAGATAGGCTTCGCCGCGATCGCGGAGAATGCGATACGCCATATATCGGAACGATTGGTGAAGGTCGCATCGACGCCGAGGCTCGACACGAAGTCGCGCAAAGGCGGAAAAACGGCAGCGCCGACGGCCACAAAATTGAAGGCAGCAACGCCGCCGATGGCAATCGGTATGCGCGTCCATTTCCAGCGATTGAATATCAGCGACATCACCACGATGAAAGGCAGCATCGCCGTGGCAGTCTTGCCTCCTGTATGCAGGAGGAAAAACACACATAGCACCACAATCGCCACACCGATTTTGCGCAGGCCATTCGACCAGGCATAGAGGCCGAAGAAGCTGAGCAGAACGAGAGCGACCGCCGCCGCATTCTTGTGCATATAGTGGCCGCGCCACGCCCCCGCCAGCATGGGTTCGATTGTGTCGGTGGCCAGATGGATCGCCCGCTGCGGTAGAAAAACAACCCCGAAATAAGCAAATCCAAGCGTTATGAGTGCGCCCGCGAGCAGCAGACGTACCATCTGCTGCTCGGATCGCGGCAGCAGCAGAAACACGCTGGCGTTGAACGCCGTCAGGATCGAGAGGACCACTTTTCTGCTGGCAATCAGCGGGTGGGCAGACAGAAGGGCCGTAAAAAACAGCCAGAAGAAAATGAGGAACAGCAATGTGCGTGGCCGGAAAATGCTATCACGCAAAGGGCTATTGAAACCACAAAACACAATGCTTCCCGTCAGCGCCAGAGTCACGAGCTGATTGAGAAGGCTTGAATGGCTGGCAGTAGCGGTAACGCCGGTTACCTGCTCAAGATCGAAATACGGATTTGTGCCGATCCACAGAAACAGGATCATGAGCAGAAAGAGCGCCGCTCCGAACGTGGAAGACACGGCAACCGGCTGGACACCGCGCGGGTGAGTGGCGGTCAATTCAGACACGGCCTTCATAGTTCCTGCGCCATGCGCCAAGATAACCGAGTGCCAACGCCAAAGCCATGCCGAGGCCAAACCCACCGATGCCGCCCGCCGCCGCAAGCAGCATTGTTCTCGGTGGCCAGCTTCGGCTGAGCGGCGGAATTGCGGTCGAAATCACACGGATGTTCGTCGCATCCAGCTGCTGGCGCTGGTTGGTTTCGGACGAGCGGGTCAGGAATGTATTGTAGATAGCCACCTTGGCCGCCATGTCCCGCTCGAGATCCGAGAGCTGCACCTGAGCGTCGTTGTCGAGAGCAACGGCGGAACGCGCCGTTGCTGCCTGGGCGCTCAAGGCTTCGACCACCGCATTCGCCTGATCGAGATCGACTTTCGCCGCGCGCAGGATGCGCGCCCGCTCCTGTACGATCTGCTGTTGCAGTCCGTCGAGCTGCCGCTGCGTGTTGATCAGCTCGGGATAACGCGGACCATAAGTCATCGTCAGAGCGTCATAGCGCTGCCTGAGCGTCGCATACTGCCCGCGAAGATTGGTCATCGTCGGCGATTGCAAGGTGCTGGCGGGGTCAACCGCACTGCCCGCATCTCTGGTCAGTTCTTCATAGCGTGTACGCGCGTCGGCTTGACGCGCCCTTGCATCCACCAGCTTCGTGGATATCTGCTCCATCGACCGCGTGCTGACAAGTTCGCCACCGGAGGTTTGCAGGCCGTGCGCGCGGCGGAAAGCTGCAACTTTCTCTTCAGACTCGGTCGCCGCCTTTTGCAGGGAGGCAAGGCGTTCCGACAAGGCCGCGGCGGCGCGTCCCGCGCCGTCCGCATCAGCCTGCGCAACTTCCTCCTGGAAGGCCTGCGCCAGCGTGTCGGCAACCTTGACAGACTTCTCGGGGTTATCGGTCCAGACACCGATAGTGATCAGGTAGGAGCGCTCGGGACGGCTAACCCTGATGCGCTGCGACAATGCGCGGATGGCCGTCAGCGTATCGTCCGACGGCCTCTGCGGCTTGCCGAGGCCGAACAATGCCTTCAAACTGAAGTCCCCCGGGGGAGGAACGAATTCCGGGTCGCTCTGGAGGTTGAGGTCGCTGACCACCCGGCGCAGCACATTGCCCGATTCAAGCACCTTCATCTTGCTTTCAATATCGAGAATCTGGGCATCGGCCTGAAGGCTCTGCGCATAAACATCGTTTGGCAAAAGCTGCAATCCGGCCGGCGGCACCAGCATGTCGGTATAGGCTGTATAGCGTGGCTTCGCCGTCATGCCATACGCGATCCCGATCAGAGCGCCCGCAATGGCGAACATCGCAATCCATAGCCAGCGATCGCGAACCCATTGCACCGCATCGAGAAGGTCGATCTGCGGCAGCAGCAGCCCTCTGCTGGCCCGACGGTCCACCCGCCGCTCGTCTTCTTGCGTCGCAATCTGTTGTGGCGTGACGGCCTGGGGCCATCCCTCGGGCGCGTTCGGGCGGCTCCTGCCAACGGCAGGCGCCTGAGCCTTGGAGGCAAGATCGCGCAAGGTGTACATTAGCTATCCCTACAGTTACCAGGCCAGCGCAACTATGGCGCTCATTGCTCATTAGCCGAGAAGATTAAAAAAAATGGTTAATACAAAGAAATTTGCTTAGAAAACTCCCCGACAATACAGAACACTCACTTAATACGGTTATTTATCGCAGTTTCTCGATACAAGAGCTTTGACGATATAAATTTCAGGGTTAAGGAAGGTACAAGCTTTGACATGCCGCGCAGAAGCTCGTCTGCCTGCTCGTTGTGGGTTCCGGCGCTGTTCGACCCAGGATCTGTACTCAATTAGGTTTGGAGCGCGGTATGAGCGAAACTTCCTCTGCTTCAGAAGCGAAGCCTAATTGAGTACAGACCCTAAAGTGTGGACGATATTGCCCCGAATGCGCAGCATGGATATTTTGAAACGTTATTGGCCAACCTTGCTTTCCTATGCTGCGTCCAGCGGCAGCCTTTTTGTCGCCAATGTCGCGCAGCTCTTCACTTTCGCAATTCTGGCCCGTTTTCTCGGTTCCCACGAGTTCGGCCTCTTCGTGGCAGTGATGGCCGTTACAACCATTGCGACATATATATGCGGGCTTGGCGGCGCGGAAAGTCTCGTGCGGCGGGTTGCACAAAACCGCGCGATCTATCCGGCCATGCTCGGGCACAACATTATCCTCATCGTCGTCAGTGGCGTCATACTCGTTGCTCTTGGCATGTTGATATTGCCGTTCTGGCTCAGCTCCACGCCTGAATTCGCAAATAATTATTTCGGACTTTTCCTGCTTCTCGTCACCAATATCGTGCTGGTGCGAGCCATTCTTCTTGTCGAGCAAATATACATCGCACATACGGACTTCGTATCCGCCAATCTTTCGGTGGTCGGTTTTGCCGTGGCGCGAACGATCACCGCCGTCGTCGCATGTCTTGTTTTCAACATTTCAACGGTGGTCGAATGGGCCTATTGGCAATTCGGCTGTCATGTTCTGGTGGCGGTGGGCTATGGATGGCTCCTGCGCAGACTCGGCCCGCCGACATATCGCATCGTGCGCGATGAAGTGCGACTGGGCATCATGTTCGCCTCGCAGTTCATCTTCCAGGCGATCCGGCAGAATGCCGACCTTCTGCTGCTTGGAACGCTGGTATCGCCCAGTATCGTGGGCAGCTACGGCGTGACGCGCCGCATCATCGACAGCAGCATGCTGACCATCGAGGCGATGAACCGCCTTGTCTACCCTCGCCTGGCGCTGGCAAGCACGAACGGCATCCACAACGCGCTGCCCATTACATTGCGGCTTCTCGGCGTGGCGTTTCTCGTCGGCACGCTGACATCCCTGATCATTTTCGTTGCCGCGCCTTATCTTCCATATCTGTTCGGGCACGAATACGATTCACTGATCACGTTCTGCCGTACATTGTGCTGGATCACCATTCTCGTGGCACTCTGGTCGATGGCTGTCGATCTGCTGGGAGCTGCAAGCCAGCACACTTATCGAGCAGCGGTTCTCAATACCGGCAATCTTATCGGCGCTCCGCTTCTTGCCGCAGCGACATGGTTCGCGCCGATTACCGGTACTTTTGCAGCAATCTATTTCATCGAACTGAGCATCGTTCTGGCTTCATGGTTCTGCGTCTTCCATCTCGTCAGGAAAAGTCGCGCAGCCGCCCAAAAAAGCCACACTTTGGAGGCGAGCCGCCTCTGATCCGATAACCAGATCCGGAGGGCGCCTTATGCGCGCTCTTTCACGATCCGGCTTTCAATCCAGTCTTTTGGATCGCGGCGCGGCTGGAAGAAGCCCAGCGGCAAAGCTGCTGCATGAAATATCCAGGCAACGACAGCATAGATTCCAAGTCCGATGCTGCGTTCGCGGATCGACATCAAGGCGAACGGCAGAATTGCCAAAACCAGCGCGGCGAGAATGGCCCACGGCCAGCCCGGAACGACGACAAGCGCCGCGACTGTCGCCAGCCACCAAAGATAAATTGCGCCCCACAAACGTAGCTCCGGCAATTCCCGTATCACGTTTGGCAGGTGCGGCTTGCCGATCGCTCCACGCAATACCTCTCCCGTCCCGCGCAGATACTTGCTCTTCCAGCGACGCAGCAGCAATTTATAGGCGTTCATGGAATAACCGAAATGCTGAACGAAGGGCTGATCGAGCCGATACAGCTTCCAGCCTTGGCTGCGCAGGCGCACGCCCGCATCGAATTCCTCATGCCCATGCAGATTGCGGTCCGAAAAATAGCCCGCCTGCTCCACGGCGCTGCGACGATAAAGACCGCCGCCATTCATCCGGTCGATATCGCCGGTGCGCTTTTCGGGAGAATGACGCCGCGCGCGACGCTGGAATTCCAGGCTTTCCAGAATCTGGTCGACGACATGGCCGGTAACACCTCCCGTTTCGGGATGCGCGTCAAGAAACTGTAATGCAGCCGGCAGGAAATCTTTTTCGAGGATCATGTCCCCGTCGATGAGGCAGACGAACGGCTTTGTCGAATACTGAAAACCCAGCTGCGGCCCCAGTCCGCAACTGGCCTTTGCAGGCGGCTCAATCTGCACGACCCGGACCGGATAAGCGCTAGCGAGTTCCACAGTGCGGTCGGTCGAGCCGCTGTCGGCGACAATGACCTCGATATCCCCCTGAGGAAGAGCCGCCAGCGCACTTTCGATAGCGGCAGCAATGCGCGCTTCCTCATTCAAGGTCTTAATAACAATTGAAACAGACATGGTCCCACCCCCCCGGGGGCTCAGGGCCCGGGCATCACTGTTTTGCTGCATCCTACACAATCAAATATGGATGCCGTTCAGCATTTCATAGTTTCCTTTGGTTTCAAATCGACTAAACACCAAATTGTGCGATGCGGATTCGTTGGCGCGTATGGATTACGCTCATGCAGTCAAAAATCGAAGCGTTGTTTTGAAAGGTTTTGATGTCGGGTACTGATTTTCATATCGAAGTGCACGACTGCGTCGCCCGCCTGTCGGACGCCTGGCCGGACGCCGACGACGATAGCGGTAGCGCACTGTTCGTATTTCAGTCGAAAAGTTTTTTGCGGGCGTGGGAAGCAAGCTACGGCATCGCCCACAAGGCGCAATTGTGCCTCGTTGAAGTGCGCGATCAAAACCGCCAGCCGATCCTTTTTGTTCCCTTGTGCATTCTGCGCCGCTATGGCGCGCGCATCCTCTATTTCGTGGATGACGGTGTAAGCGATTATAACGCGCCTGTCATTTTTCCGAATACACCTCGATGGACGAAGGCCGAGACAAAGTATCTGCTGCGCCGGATTTTTGCCGCGCTGCCCCCTTTCGACATCGCGCATTTTGAAAAGATGCCGCAGCTGATCGAAGGCAAGGCAAACCCTTTCTGGGACATTGCGAACAAGGATTCCACCGCGTCCGCCCACTGGATCACGCTCGACAGGCCGATTGAGGAGATCGGAGCATCGATCCGCCGTTTCAAAGGTATCCGCAAGCGCGCAAAAGCGCTGCGCCATGCTGGCCGATTCCGCTTCTTCGTCACCAGATCGGAAGATGAACGGAGCACGGTTCTGGAAGCCATGTTCCGGCAAAAACAGCGCCGCTTTGAAGAAACAAAAGTTCCCGGCTTCGATGCCCACCCTGAAAAACGGCGCTTCTTCGAGATTGCAAGCGAGCCGCTGGCACAGAAAAACGCACTGCATCTGTCGGCGCTTTCAGTCGATGGGGAGATCATCGCCACCATGTGGAGCGTCACTCGCAACGGACATTACTGCGCGATGGTCCCGTCCTTCGAAGATGGTATATGGAGCCGATATTCACCGGGGAAGGTTCTGATCCACACGCTCATTCAAAGCCTCAAATCCGACAGCTATTCCTGTCTGGATCTTGGCTTCGGCAATGAGCCGTGGAAAGCCGATTTCGCGGACCACAGC
The DNA here is from genome assembly GCF_014253075.1 of Ochrobactrum sp. CM-21-5. Lineage (GTDB taxonomy): Bacteria > Pseudomonadota > Alphaproteobacteria > Rhizobiales > Rhizobiaceae > Brucella. The sequence goes on along the minus strand of NZ_JACLZJ010000001.1, from coordinate 684,670 downwards.
ATTCATTTGCGCGATTACATCAGGCCAGTCAGCCTGCGCGGACGCGTCTCGCTCATGGCGCAGGGCAGCGTGGAGCAGCTTCGCTCGACATGGCTTTATCAAAAACTCCGCCCCCTAAAATGGAAGCTGCTGCGCAAGCTCTCGCGATAACCGGGACTGCTTCAAAGCACCCCGTCAGATGATCTGATTATCCGGCACGCTCCGGCAAGCGGACCACGAAGGCCGAGCCTTCTCCCAGCTGTGAGCGCACCACAAGGCGGCCGCGATGGCGCGCGAGAATGTGTTTCACGATCGCCAGTCCAAGACCCGTGCCCTTGTGCGCACGGCTCGTTTCGACATCGATGCGATAGAAACGTTCCGTCAGGCGCGGCAGATGTTCCGGCGCAATGCCCGGCCCGAAATCCTGCACTGAAGCGACCACTTCCGGCGCGGCACCACTGTCGTCTCGCTCAAGCTTGACGATAACGCGTTTGCCGCCCTGTCCATATTTGCACGCGTTCTCAAGTAGATTCTGGAACACCTGAATGAGTTCATCACGCGCGCCCGTCACCTTTACGGGATATTCCGGCAAGTTGCGCTCGATGGTGATATCCAGATTGCTTGCCAATGGCGTCAGCGTATCCGCGACATGGTTGAGTATAGCCGTCAGATCGACACATTCATTGACCGCGAGATGCGCCCGCATCTCCAGACGGGACAGTGACAAGAGATCATCGATCAGGCGAGACATGCGCTCGGCCTGTTTCTGCATGATGTCCAGAAACCGATCGCGGGCGGCAGCGTCGTTGCGGGCGGGGCCTTGCAGGGTTTCGATGAACCCTCTCAGCGAAGCGAGCGGCGTGCGCAGCTCGTGGCTGGCATTGGCGATAAAATCCGAACGCATACGGTCTATGCGCCGCGTCTCGCTTTGATCGCGAAAAAGAAGAACGAACAGTTCCGGCTCGCCATGTTCATCCGGCAGCGCCTTGACCATGGCCTTGTACCAGCGGTCGATGGGCACACGTTCGAAATAGTCGATGCTGCGCGGTTTGCCGTCCGCGATGACACCTTGAATGAGCGCATGCATTTCCGGCGCGCGAAAGCGCAGAAACAGCGCCGTGCCACCTTCCAGCGACTGAAAGGCTTCCTCGGCGGCCGTGTTGGTGAAAAGAACCGTTCCGCCATGGTCGAAAACGATCATGGGATCGGTCAGAAGGTCGGCAAGGCGCTCGCCCGACACCCCCGCCATTTCGTTGGCGGCGTCATCGTGGACGGGTGCGGAATCAGGCTCGCCTCCACCAGCTTCAGCCGCCACCCAGACTGCGCCCATAACGACGAGAGCCAGAAGAGCAGCCCGGAACCAGAAGGGTAGATCAAGCGCCAGTACGCAAACCGCCAGAACCATGCTTGCAATGAGCACGCCCTTGACCCGGCGCAGCGGCTCGAAGAGAGTTTGGTCGACAGCAGGTTCAAGATCGGGTTGGCGATTGTCTTTACTCATCCGGTTTTCCTTCAGACACTTCCCGTTCAATCAGCCCCAGGGACGTTTTTGTGCCAGTTACGTTCATACCACGTCCCCAAACATGGCTGTCCACACGGCTTGGCCGAAATCTGGAAAAGCGTCCTTTACCCAGCTTTCAAACAGCCCATATCATGCCTTGATATAAACGAAAGGGATTTGCCGTGGGTGACAGTTCCAAGACAGCTAACAAGAAGAAGAGCAAAAATACCGTGTCTCTGGCCAGCATCAAACCGATCAGGCTGGAGATCGACGGAGAAATTCGCAAATTTGACATTGATAATCCCAAGCTCCCGAACTGGGTCGACGATCATGCCTTGCAGTCAGGCAACTATCCTTATCCGGAGAAAATGAAGTCTGACGAATACAAGGCCGTCTTGAAAGCATTGCAGATCGAACTTGTGAAAATGCAATATTGGCTTCAGGAAACCGGCGGGCGGGTCGTGAGCGTTTTCGAGGGGCGGGACGCTGCCGGAAAAGGCGGCACGATCTTCACCATCCGGCAATTCATGAACCCCCGCACCGCACGCAATGTCGCGCTGCCCAAGCCCACCGAGACCGAAAGCGGCCAGTGGTATTTCCAGCGCTATGTTGCGCATTTTCCAACGGCGGGTGAGTTCGTTACTTTTGACCGTTCCTGGTACAACAGGGCCGGTGTGGAACAGGTCATGGGATTCTGCACGCCGACACAGCTCGAAACATTCCTGACAGAGACGCCCGACTTCGAGCGTATGATCGTGACCGACGGGATTCACCTGTTCAAATTCTGGCTCGACATCGGACAGGAAATGCAGCTGAAGCGCTTTCATGAACGCCGTCACAGCCCACTGAAGAACTGGAAATTCTCACCCATGGACGTCGCCGGCATTTCACGCTGGCACGATTATTCCGCCGCGCTCCACACCATGCTGGATCGCACCGATAGCGGCTATGCGCCGTGGACCATCATCCGGTCCAACGACAAGAGACGCGCCAGACTGGCTGCAATCCGGCGCATCCTGCTGTCACTGCCCTATGAGGGACGCGATCTCGACGCCATCGGCGCGGAAGATCAATCCATTATCGGACGTGGCTCGGCATTTCTCGCCTCTTCCGACGCGATATAGAAAACGCTCGGCTGGTGCGGGGTCTTTTCCCACAAATGCGGCTTTCGCACCAGCTGCCACACCGCCCGCCAGGCCGACAGCGAAATGAACACCCAATAGACCGGCACCGCGAGAAGATAAGCATAGCCGCGAAGTTCCGTGCGCTCCATAGTTTTTGCGCCCAGAAGGTAGAAGCTTAGATAGGCCAGAAGAATGTTGACCACGTCAAGGCCGAGCAACCAGAGATAGCCAGCGGTGAGCGGACCGAACGCCAGCGCAACCAGAAGCGCCGCCAGCATGAGCAACATGAAGGGATGCAGGAGGGCTGAACTTATGATGCCAACGATGTAGATCTGGCTGACGATGAACCGCCACCAGCCCAGCTCACGGCCTGTATTGTATGGCTGACGGCCATGGACCAGCCAGGTCTGTATCCAGCCCTTCAGCCATCGGGTGCGCTGCTTGCGCCATACATGATAATCCTCCGGCGCATCCTCGATCGTACCGCGCTTGATCACACCGATCCTGTAGCCGAACCTGGCCAGCCGAAAGCCGAGATCCGCATCTTCCGTGACATTGTAGGCATCCCAGCCGCCAACCTTTTCCAGACAGGAGCGCCGGAAATGATTTGACGTGCCGCCCAGCGGTATCACCAGCCCGCGCGTGGCAAGCCACGGCAGCAGGCCGCGGAACAGCGCCGCATATTCGAAGGCAAACATGCGGGTGAGCAGGTTGCGACGGAAATTGCCGATAATCAAAGGTGCCTGAACGCAGCCCAGCTTTTCTCCGCCTGCCTGGAACGCCTGCCAGGCCTCCAGAAGCTGATCGGGGTGCGGACGATCTTCCGCGTCGAAGATCGCCACGATTTCACCCCGTGCAAACTGCAAGGCATAGTTCAATGCCTTGGGTTTCGTCCGGGGTCCACCAGACGGCACGAGGATGAGTTCGAAACAGGATGGCAGTTTGCCGTCCCGTATCGCGGAGATAGTATCGAAGTCGTCCTTCTCACAAACCAGCTTGATATCGAGCTTGCTGTGTGGCCAGTTCAGGCGCTCTAGAGCGGCTATCAGCTGGCCGACGACCTCTTTTTCCCGGTAGAGCGGGACAAGTATAGAATAGATCGGCAAATCACGAGGTTTGAACGGTCTGATTTCCGGAAAGCGCAGACGGCGTCCAGAGGCTGCCGCGAACAGCCGGATCAATACGCATCCAAAGAAAAACAGCGTGAAAAAGACATGCAGAACAAGCAGCGTTTTCAGCGGCCAGTTGATGGCGCATGCAATGAATGAATAAAGCCCTATCGCAATGACGAAGGCCTGCGGCGTCTCAAGAACGCGTATAGCGGAAAGCGGTTGCGGCGTCATTTCATGCGCGCGGGCAATAAGTTCCTTCTGATGGCGCAGCCGCAATATCTGATTAAGGAATGCCGGTGTGCAAATGCGAATACGCTCACGCAGCTCCGGCGCCTCCCGCATATGATCACGCAGTTTTTTGATATGGTTTTCTTTCGGTGCGATATAGAGATAGGTTCCGCCGTCTTCGCCAATCACCATAACCTGTCGGGCCTCGGCAAAGATTGACGGAGGCTCCTCGCCCGATACAAAGATTCGGGATGGCAATATCTCGCCTACAAACGATAGACCGAGAAATTCCGCCATCGCTTCATAAACCTGTATTTCCTCCACACCTGGCTGGTGTGTCAGCTCATCACAAAAGAAAGTTCCGTTGTGTACAGCTGCATTATACGCCCGCAATAGCCAGCCGCGTGACACGCCACGCCTTTCCAATCTGGCAGATATGGCACTGCATATCTCCAGATCGAAACTTTTCGATTCTCCCCTCATAGTACCCCCGCACTATATTGTATTTATTATTGTATTGTTTTTTAGTTTATACTTCAATTATAACTTAAGGACCTCATTATATTATGGATTTATTGTGTTCTTTTACACAATTTAAAGTAATGTTATATTTTCCAAATTCAACTGGAATCTTCGCAATAGTCCACACTCGGTGGATAGCCTCTTGCCTGCCTGGCATTAACGCGAAATTATAGGCGGCCCTATAGGATTTCTCCTGATGAAACGCCGCCTACCAAGACTTTTGATTGCCGTCAGCGCCCTGCTGCACTTTCCGGTCGATTATGCCGGTGCCAGCCCGGCTGCGCCGAATTTCTTCAATCAGAAGGAACGATTGCCCCTGCCCTCACTGCAGGGACTCAACCGGCTTCGTTTTCTCACGACCGTAGATTTTCCACCCTTCAATATGCTCAATAATGAAGGGCGACTATCCGGATATAATGTCGATCTCGCCAAGGCGCTGTGCCGCCAGCTCGACATAGACGCCATCTGCCAGATTGAAGCCGTGCCATGGGGGGAACTTGAAAAGCGCCTGCTCGACGGCGAAGCCGACGCCATTATTGCCGGGTGGAGACCAACAGAAGCGAATCGGGAAAAGTTCATCTTCTCACGCTCCTACATGCGCCTGCCCGCGAGGTTCGCGACGACCAATGCCAAAGCTTTCACCCAACCGGCGACCGTCGCCACCAGCGGGAAATCCGTCGGCGTCATCGCCCATACGGCCCATGAGCAGCTTTTGAAGACCTATTTCCCCAAAGCGGTCGCATCCCCCTATCCGGACCGGCCAGCCATGCTCGCCGATCTGGCCAAAGGAAAGCTCGATGCCGTATTCGACGATGGCATGGCGCTGTCATTCTGGCTCAATGGAACAGACGGCAGCACCTGCTGCACCTTCACAGACGGGCCCTACCTGGCGCCCCAATATCTTGGCCCCGGATTAAGTATCGCCGTAACGCAAAATAACGCCACAATCGCCAGTGCGTTCAACAACGCTCTTCAGGCATTGCAGCAAAAGGGTACGCTGACCGAGCTTTATCTGCGATATTTCCCAACAAGTTTCTATTGAGACGGCGCAAACCGACAACTCTTCCGCACTTCGACATCCCCGCCATCGGCCCACCAGCCAGAGCGGGCCAGCCTCCGATTGCAAAACGGTGCCGGAACTTCCATGCCGATTGCGTGCCATATTGACGCATCGCCCACAATCCAGTGATTCAATTTTCAGAAAATTTCGAAACTTCCGACAAAACAATACTTACAGTACAAAAGTAAAAATATTTAAAAACAAAAGCATGAGATAGATATAGGCGGAATTTACGAATAAACAAGCCTCACTGCCCATTAACATTGCGCCGCTTTTATCACAATGGCCAGTAAAAACATATCGATTTATTTTGACTTGAAGAAATCCATCCAGCCCCAATAATCAAATATGGGGATAAGGAGGATTTATACCATGTTTGACGGCGTTCCTGCTCATTGGCACAAAGCTCCGGAACAAACGCGACGTTCACCGAACGAAGCGGCATATGTCTTTCTTGGGATCATGCTGGCGGTACTGACCGTACCCGCCGCGTTCCTGGGCTGGGCAATCTTCCAAAGCATAGCTTCGATGCTTCATTAGGGCCAATCGACATTCAGATTTCGGGCGTGGCGAGGCCACAAATAGAAACACACAAGCATATATATCCAGATGAAAAAGCCCCGCCTTGCAGCGGGGCTTTTTGTTGGAGCGGTTCCAGTTTAGACGGAACGCCAGAAACGCTCCTAGTCCATGCTGCGTGAAACCGCTACGCATTTTTGCTGGAAACGCTCAGGAGCGTCTCCCGCTTTTGGGGAGACGCAATGCGAGGCATCAGTGCCCGCCCGGTGCCTCGTGCGTGCCGGACGCTTCAGGCAGAACCGACACTTCGTCGTCATCCTCCCGCTTCTTCGGATCCTTCCGCGCTATCAGTCGATAGAACATCGGAATGAAGAAAGTCGCGATGAAGGTCGCCGCCAGCATGCCGCCAATAACGCCAGTACCGATCGAGTGGCGGCTGGCAGAGCCCGCCCCCGTGCTGATCGCTAGCGGTACGACACCAAGGATGAACGCCAATGAGGTCATCACGATCGGGCGGAAGCGCAGGCGGGCGGCTTCTGCTGCCGCCTCGATGGCGGACTTGCCCTCCTCGCGTTGCAGCACAGCAAACTCGACGATCAGAATGGCGTTCTTTGCTGCCAGCCCCATTAGCGTCACCAACCCGATCTGGAAGTAGACGTCGTTGGTCAGGCCGCGCAGATCGGTGGCAAGCAGCGCACCGAAGATTGCGAAAGGTACAGCCGTGATGACTGCAAGCGGCAGGCTCCAGCGCTCATATTGCGCTGCCAGAATGAGGAACACCATCAGCAGGCCGAATATCATCGCCTGCGTTCCGGTGCCGCTCGTGCTTACTTCCTGATAGGCAGAGCCTGTCCAGGCGATCTCGTAGCCTTGCGGGAGCGCTTCGGCAGCCACTTCCTGCATCGCCTTGATCGCATCGCCTGACGTATAACCGGGCGCCGGATTGCCGGTGACCTTAGCAGCGTTGAACGCATTGAAACGTTCAAGCTGGTCCGGGCCGACGATACGCTTGACGGTGACGAGCGCGCTCAACGGGATCATGCTGCCGGAATTGGCCCGCACGAACACATGCTTGAGATCGCTCGGCTCGCGACGGAAGTCGGCCTCCGACTGCAGATTGACCTGATAGTTACGGCCGAAAAGCGTGAAGTCGTTCACATAGAGGCTGCCGAAGGTCGCCTGCATGGCGGTAAACACCGAATTGATCGGCACGCCCATCGCCTTGGCCTTCTCGCGGTCGAGCTGAATGTCATATTGCGGGACATTCGGATCGAACGTGGTGCGCACACCTTGCAATTCCGGACGTTTCTTGGCTGCATCGGTGAGAAGCTTCGTGGCCTGCGTCAGCGATTCCACGCCGCCGCCGGTGCGATCCTGAACATAGAGCTCGAAACCGCCCGTGGTGCTGAGCCCCATGATCGGCGGCGGATTGAAAGCAAGGATCATACCGTCCTTGATGTCAGCATTCATGCCCATGATCGCTCCGGGCAGATTGCGCGCGTCCATATCGGGCGTCGTGCGTTCTTTCCAGTCCTTGAGCATGATGAACATCGTGCCGGCGCTCGTCTTCAGACCGCCCGACAGGAGGTCGAAGCCCGAAACGGCGAAGACGTTGTCGACAGCCGGATGCTTGCGGATATTGTCACTGGCTTCGTTGAGCACAGCGGTCGTCCGCTCCAGCGACGCGGCTGGCGGCAGGATAGCGGCGCTGAACAGGAAGCCCTGATCTTCATCCGGCAAAAGCGAACCAGGAACCCTCTCGAACAGATAATAAGTGCCGCCGAGAAGCCCTGCGAAGATCAGCAAGCCGATGGTGACGCGCTTCAGAAAGAAGCGCACGCCAGCGGTATAGCCCTGCGTCACCCGGTCGAAGAACCGGTTGAAAATGCGGAACGGCAAGATCGGCTCATGATGACCAGGCTTCAGGATCAGCGCGCAAAGCGCCGGTGTCAGCGTCAGCGCCACGATGCCAGAAAGCGTCACCGAAATCGCGATGGTAACGGCGAACTGCTTGTACATCTCGCCGACGAGACCGCCCATGAACGCAACCGGAATGAACACCGCGCAGAGCACGAGAACGATGGCGATAACCGGACCCGTCACTTCGCTCATGGCCTTGATGGCGGCCTTTCGCGGCGAGAGCTTCTCGGTACTCATGATGCGTTCGACATTTTCCAGCACCACGATGGCATCGTCCACCACGATACCGATGGCGAGCACCAGGCCGAACAATGTCAGCAGGTTGATGGAGAAGCCGAGCACATACATACCCGCGAAGGTCCCGATGATGGAGATCGGCACTGCGATCACCGGAATAAGCGTCGCGCGCCAGTTCTGGAGGAAGATGAACACGACCAGAACCACGAGGATGATCGCCTCGATGAAGGTGTGGATCACTTCCTCGACCGAGACCTTGATGAACCTGGTCGTATCGAACGGGATCGAATAATCGATGCCTGCCGGGAAGCTTGCCTTCAGCTCTTCCATCCGGTTCTGGATGAGTTCCATCGTGTTGAGCGCATTTGCACCCGGCTGAAGATAGATGGCGATAGGAACAGCGGGCGTTCCATTCAGGTTGCTGTCAACCAGATAGCTTTCCGTGCCCAGTTCGACGCGGGCGACATCCTTGAGCCGGAGCGTGGCTGCGTTCGCGCTTGAGCGCAGAATGATGTTTTCGAATGCGGCGGCATCGGGCAAGCGTCCCTGCGTGGTCGCCGTATAGGTGAATGGTCCGGCATGCGGATCGGGCTGATCTCCGAAACGGCCGGCCGCAAATTGCGCATTCTGCTCCTGAATGGCCGTCGAAACGTCGGTCGGCGTCAGATTGTACTGGGCAAGCTTGTCGGGCCGCAGCCAGACACGCATCGAATAGTCGATATTGCCGAGAAGCTGTACGTCGCCGATGCCAGGAAGGCGCTTAAGGTCGTCCACCACGTTCAAAAGCGCATAGTTGCCGACATAGGTACGGTCATAACGATCGCCTTCGGCAAACATGGCAACCATGCCCAGAATGGTCGTGGAGCGCTTGTCTACCGTCACGCCAAGGCGCTGCACTTCCTGTGGCAGCGAAGAGGTCGCGCGCTGGACGCGGTTGTTGACGTTGATCGTGGCCTGGTCCGGGTCGGTGCCCAGAGCGAAGGTCACGGTCAGCTGCATGGTGCCGCTGCCAAGGCTCGAAGACTGCATATAGAGCATGTTTTCGACGCCGTTGATCTGCTGCTCCAGCGGAGCGGCGACGGTCTGTGTAACGGTTTCAGCGCTCGCGCCCGGATAGGTCGCGCTCACGACCACCTGCGGTGGTGTCAGCTCGGGATACTGGGCAACCGGCAGGATACGGATGCAGATGAGACCCGCCAGCACGAGAACAATGGAAATGACCGCCGCAAAAACGGGGCGGTCGACGAAGAATCTATTCATTGCTTGCCTGCCGCCTGTTCTTTTCCAGCTTCATCCGACGATGCCTGTTTTTCGCCGGTGGCCGACGCCTCTACCGGCTGAACCGGGCTGCCGGGAGCGGCCTTGATCACGCCTTCGACGATGACTTTATCGCCAGCGTTGAGACCGGAGGAAATGAGCCATTCATCCGAAAGCTCGCGTGCAACGCTTATAGGCCGCACCTCGACAACATTATCCTTGTTGACGACATAGACGAATTGCGTCTGAGGCCCCTGAAGCAGCGCCGCCTTGGGGATCGTGATGCCGTCCTTCACCTGTATCCCAAGCAGGACAGCGCGAACGAACTGGCCGGGAATGAGACGGCGTTCGGGATTTTCGACAACTGCGCGCACACCAAGCGTTCCCGTTTCGGTATCGAGCGACGAGGAGGTGAAGTCGATCGTACCCTCGTGATCGTAAGCCTGACCATCGCTGAAGAGCACCTTGATCTTCAGCCGGTTGGCATCCTCGCCCGTCGCGCCGCGTTCCTCGCGCAGTTTGTTGATCTCCGCTGCTTCCGTGTCCGTGAAGGAGAAGTTCACATAAACCGGGTCGAGCTGCATGATAGAGGTCAGCAGACTGGACGACGCATCCGTGCCGATGAGGCTACCTTCCGAAACCTGCTCAAGGCTCGTGATACCACTGATCGGGGCCGTTACCTTGGTATAACTCACATTGAGTTCCGCCGTGCGCAATTGCGCCTTGGCGGCCGCCACAGCCGCCTTGTTCAGATCGCGGGTCGCAAAAGCGGAATCGCGCACTGCCGTGCTCTGCACCTTCTGCTGCACAAGCTGCTCGGCGCGTTCGGCATCGCGGATCGACTGGCGATACTGGGCCTCGGCCTGCGCGACCTGCGCCTGCGCCTTTTCAAGTTCGGCTTCGTAAGGCGCCGGGTCGATCTCGAACAGCACTTCGCCAGCCTTGACTTCGGTGCCTTCGATGAAATTGCGGTGTAGCAGAATGCCGCCCACCCGCGCACGCACCTGAACATTGCGATAAGCGCTGATGCGGGCCGCATATTCATACGTCACGGGAACGTCGTGCGGCTTTATTTCGACGATGGATACTTTTGGGGGCGGGGGCGTCGCTCCGCCAGGCGCCTGTGCCAAAACTGGCTGGCCTGCAAAAAAAAGAAATGCGGCCCCTGCCGCGAAAAGCCGAATTGAACGGTTCATGGTCATAGTGGGAGTTGCCCTTGCTGTCGCACGATGCGGCCAGTTAAACATACACGGATGTTTGTAAATACGATCTGGCGTGCTATAGTCAATCAATTAAAGTTACCGATCACGAATGAGTTATCCACCATGTGAGCGGAAAAGCGGGGGAATTCTGCCTTTTCCATTCACTCCGAGAACAATCATGCGCAGAACGAAAGCCGAAGCCGCCGAAACACGGGAGGCTATTCTGATTGCCGCCGAGCAGGTGTTTCTCGAGCGCGGCGTCAATCAGTCTACACTGATGGAAATCGCATGTCATGCCGGAGTGACACGCGGCGCCATCTATTTTCATTTCCAAGACAAAATCGATATATTCCAGGCCATTATCAACCGGGCACGATTTCCTCAGGAGGAAATCATGCTGCAAGCGGCCAGTAACGACCACCCCAACCCGCTTCATGTGCTTGAGCAGTCCATCGTCGCCGCTTTTCAGCTGTTTGTAACAAATGAAAGACAGCAGGTAATCTTCACGATCATCAACCAGCGCTGCGAGTATGTGGGCGAAATGGCACCGGTCGTCGAGCGGTTGAAGGAGATGCGCGGAAATGTGCTTTCGCTCTTTACCGGCCTGCTGGATATCGCGGAACGCCGTGGCGTGCTTTCACGAGAATGGACCTCGGAGACGGCAGCGCAAGTTTTGCTGGCCATGATCGCCGGGCTGCTCAACGAGTGGCTACGCAGCGAACGGAGCTTCGATCTCGTCACCTATGGCAGCAAAGCCATATCCACGCTTATTCGCTCGCTGAGAAGCCAGCCGCTCGGTTAGGGCCAATCGACATTCAGGTTTCGGGCCCAAATTGGGAAGATAGCCAAACCGTCTTTTAATTTACGCTTACGTTAATGTAAGCCTTGCGAAGACACAGAAACTCGACCACATTGATTGCAGAGGAGGCTGCCGGGGCAAGCAGCTTGATGGCGGGCGCTTTTGCTGCCCAACGCAACGGACGGAGCAATCCGGGGAGAAAAAATGGCAAAAGGGACGACTGGAAAAAGCATATCCGCACCTGAAACCGCCGCGGTTCATCCCGCCGGCCATAAAGTGCGCGAGCCGCAGAAATACTGGCTCAACTCATATCCAAAAGGTGTGCCGCACGACATCGACCTGAGCGGAACCTCGTCCATTGGCGATATGATTGTCGCGTCCAGCCGCACGTTTGCCAACGAACCCGCATTCACATGCATGGGCAAGGATCTGACCTATAAAGAGCTTGAGGAGCACTCGCGCGCGCTGGCGGCCTTTCTCCAGTCCCGCGGTCTGGTCAAAGGCGATCGCGTCGCGATCATGATGCCCAACATTCTCCAGTATCCGATTGCCTTTGCCGCGGTTTTGCGCGCCGGTTTTGTGGTAGTGAACGTCAATCCGCTTTATACGCCGCGCGAGCTGGAGCACCAGTTGAGCGATTCCGGCGCAAAAGCGCTGATCGTGCTGGAAAACTTCGCCACAACGGCTCAGAAAGTACTGGCCTCGATCAGTTTGCCCAACGTCATTATCGCCTCCATGGGCGACATGCACGGCCTCAAGGGCCATGTCATCAATTTCGTCGTGCGCAAGGTGAAGAAGATGGTGCCGGCCTGGACCATTCCCGGCCATATTCGTTTCAAGGACGCGCTGGCGCAGGGGCGCACGCAATCGTTCGATCCGATCCCGGTCGAAGGCTCCGATCTAGCGTTCCTGCAATATACTGGCGGCACGACCGGCATTTCCAAAGGCGCGATGCTCACGCACAGAAATATTCTGGCCAATGTCGAGCAGATGCATGTCTGGATGGAAGTGGCTTTCCGCAATAAGGGCAAGCCCAAGGCATTAAACTTCGTCTGTGCGCTGCCGCTCTATCACATCTTCGCACTTACCGTGAACGCCATGATCGCGATCAAGCTTGGTGCACGCAATATACTTATTCCCAATCCACGTGACATTCCCGGTTTCGTGAAGGAACTGAAGAAGTATCCGTTCCATATTTTTCCGGGTCTCAACACATTGTTCAACGCATTGATGAACAATGCCGATTTCCAGAAGCTGGACTTCAGGCCGCTTGTGCTGACGCTTGGCGGCGGCATGGCCGTGCAGCGTCCCGTCGCGGAACGGTGGCAGGAAATGACCGGCTGCCATATCACGGAAGGCTATGGCCTTTCCGAAACATCTCCCGTTGCTTGCGCCAATGCTCTTGATGCCGTTGAATTCACCGGCACGATCGGCCTGCCCATGCCATCGACAGACGTTGCCATCCGCGATGACGACGGCAAAGATCTGCCGCTCGGCGAAGTCGGAGAAATCTGCGTGCGCGGACCGCAGGTCATGAAAGGCTACTGGAACCGCCCCGAAGAGAGCGCTCACGCCATCATGCCCGACGGCTTTTTCCGCACGGGCGACATGGGCTTCATGAACGAACGCGGCTATACGAAAATCGTCGACCGCAAGAAGGACATGATCCTCGTCTCAGGCTTCAATGTTTATCCCAACGAAATCGAGGAAGTCGCAGCCAGCCATCCCGGCATCGTGGAATCTGCCGCCATCGGCGTGCCGAACGAACATTCCGGCGAAGTGGTGAAGCTGTTCGTGGTGCGACGCGATCCCGACCTTACAGAAGATGAAGTGAAGCTTTACTGCGCCGAGCGGCTTACCAATTATAAGCGACCCCGCGAGGTGGAGTTCCGTGAAGTCTTGCCCAAAAGCAATGTCGGCAAAATCCTGCGGCGGGAACTGCGGGACTGAGAACGCAGAGTTCATCGTTGTATTACGGGGACTGCAGCCGATTGGGCCGCAGTTCTCGCAGACTTCAAACTTGGGACGATCCCCGTTTAGAGCGCATCTTTACCGGAAACCGTTTCACACTTTCAGGATGCGCTCTAAACGAAACCGTCACGTCACGGAGTTGGCGGTACCAGTGGCTGCATGATTTCCTGGAAGGGCGAAAGTGCTTCGCAGCGCGCCGCCAGAGCGGTCAAAGCCGGATAACCTCCACCTGCGAACAGATGCGGATGGGCTTCGCGAAGGAAACGGATCGCGCAGGCGACAGCGATGTCGGCATGGCCAATTTCATTACCAAACCAGTATGATGTGCCACGTTCGGAAAGATCGGATTCGAGTACGCCAAGAACACGTCCTATCTGCAATTCGCAGCGCGTTACCCATACATCGGATTTTTCGGACCGCAGCAGGCCTTCATAAAGCAGGCTCACCGCCTTGTCGGCCAGACCCGTCGCAAGCGCGCATGTTTTCATCGCCTGCCGGCGTTCCAACCCATTGCGCGCCATCAGCGGCTTTTGAGCACTGGCAATTTCATCGAGATAATCGAGGATCGCAGCACTTTCGATCAGGACATCGCCATCATCCAGCACCAGAGTCGGAACGCGACTCAGCGGATTGTATGCGGCGATTTTTTCCTGATCGCCAAATGACGACCAAGGGTGGTGCTCGAAGGTGAGACCATAAAGCCGCAAGGCAATTGCGACACGGCGTACAAAGGGGGAATCATATTGACCGATCAGGATCACGGTCGTGCCTCCAGCATGATTTCGATGACAGCCATGCTACTGCACCCCATCCCTGCCGCAAGAGCGGCAAGGATGAAATCTCGCGATGAAAACATCACGAACATGAATGTGCGGGCAGCTATTCCTTGAGAAACCCCGGCAGATCGGCGATAGACCGCAACACAATATCGGCTCTTGGCTCAAGCCCCTCACGTGGACTGTTACCGGAGAGAACACCGATAGCCAATCCCGCACCAGCCGCGTGTGCAGTTTCCAGGTCGTGCAGATTGTCTCCCACCATGGCGATTTCGCCCGCTTCGAGGTCAAGCTTCTGCGCAAAATACAACAGCGGGTCGGGAAACGGTTTCGGACGGGCCGCCGTATCGTAGCCGATTATCACCTCGAAAAACGGGTCTATACCAAGGGCTTTCGTGGTCGCGTGGGCACCCGCCTCGGAATCGTTCGTGGCGATGCCAAGACGGTAGCCCATGGCGCGCAGAGCTTCCAGCGTCTCGCGCAAACCTTCTATGGCAACCGCCGAGCGCGCGCCTTCTTCAACACTATATGCATCATATTCATTGATCAGGCCCTGCAGAGCCAAGGCATCCAGTTCAGGATGCCAGAGCGACACGATGTCTTGCACCGTGCCGGCGGCGATCACTGAATTGGCTCGAAAACGCTTCGTCAGCCAGTCATAACCGCCCGCATCGAGCAGTGTGCGCGCACGATTTTCATCCCCCGCTGCCGAACGCCGGGCCAGCGCCCACGACACGGAAAACCAAGTGCGGTCGAAATCGATCAACGTGCCATCCTTGTCGAAAAGGATGGCACGGATAGCCTTCAGCTTCCCGGTGGAAGACACGCCGCTCATGCTTCAAGCGCACCGGCGCGCTTCTTGACCGCCGACGGCTTCGCGCCGAGCAGCTTGAGAAGATCATCGCCGCGACGCACATAGCGCAGCGAGCGTCGGGTCAGGACACGACCAGCCTGCGGCGCGGTCAGCGTGATATCGCCTTCCGGCTCGCCGGGCTTCGTGACAACCGTCACGAGCTTTGCACCGGCTTCCACCAGATCGCCGGGCGCGACGTGATAAAGCACCATGCCGCCCTCCGGCGCACGGACCATCTCGACATGGGACAAGGGCGTGATCAGACCCTTGTAATCAAGGTTCAGCCTGACATTCTCATCGCGGATCACACCGCGATGAACGAGGAATTTGTAAAGCCCCTCCGCATCGCCCTTGCCCATATCGGCGTAAACGTCGCTCAAGCCACGGAATTCCACGGTCGTGACAGCCCGGCGCTTCATATCGCGATTTTCGGCTGGCATTTGCAGCACGGGATGCGCGCAGGCTTCTTCGAAAGCTGCATCGGCTGTCGTGTCCCAGGCAAGAACAGCCGTTGAGTTGAGCGCCACCGCCAGGTCCTTCATGTCGTCCACGAATTCTTCCGCGATATAAAGGTAATTCTCGCTCTCATCATCGCAATGCAAGTCCAGCACGATGTCGTTGGCCAGAGCAAGCTTGAGCAGCGTCGCCTTGAGGCGCTGCACCAGTGCAACCGGCGCATCGGGTGCGGGCAGCGCGGACGTGTCGAAATCCGGCAGCAGAGGGAAAGCACGGTTGAAATTTACTGTCGAAAAAGCTTCGAAACGGCCCAGATGCTGATGCGCCTGCCACTGGTTGGAACCAATCGGATTGGCCTGTGGGACAACGGTGATATTGCCCAGAACGCGGCCTTCTTCAGCAGCCTTTTTCAGCATGGGGACAAGGAAATGAAGCGCGGCCTGCCCAGGCAGCTCGCCACCATGGAGCGAGGACTGAAGATAGGCGGAAGGCGCATCGCCGCCCTTGCCTGCAAAACGCAAGACACGCAGTTCAATCGCATTGCCGGGCACATCGCCAGCAAATTCTATGATTTCAGTCTTCATTTCTCTTCCCGTTTTAGGCTGCACGACAAATACCAAGAACAAAGCCGGGTCTGGACCAAACCCGGCTTTGTTACAATTACTAGACTTCTGGATTTAAGCGTCAAGCTTTCCTTCGTGCATGCAAATGCGCGACCAGACCTTGCGTCGAGGCGTCACGGCTATCCGCTTTCTCCTTGCCGGAAACAACCGGCAGAAGCTCCGTCGCCAGTTCCTTGCCAAGCTCCACACCCCATTGATCGAAGGCGTTGATGTCGAAAAGCTGCGCTTCTACGAACACGCGATGCTCATAGAGCGCGATCAGACGACCGAGCGCATAGGGATCAAGCTTGTCGTGCACGAGGGTGAGCGACGGGCGGTTGCCGGAGAAAACGCGATGCGGGGCAATGCGTTCCACTTCCGCTTCGGGTAGATTCTTGGACTTCAACTGCGCGCGGGCTTCATCCAGCGTGCGGCCCTTCATCAAAGCTTCCGACTGGGCAAGACAATTGGCCAGCAGCATTTCATGCTGATGATCCAGATGCTTTTCGTGCCCCTTGGCGGCGACGATGAATTCCAGCGGTATTGTGTCCGTCCCCTGATGCAAGAGCTGGAAGAAAGCGTGCTGGCCGTTGGTTCCCGGCTCGCCCCATACAACAGGCCCCGTCGGACCAGAGACCGGCTTGCCATCGACGGTGACGCTTTTGCCGTTCGATTCCATATCGAGCTGCTGCAAATAGGCAGGCACACGGGCAAGACGCTGATCGTAAGGGATTACTGCGCGGCTGCCATAACCGCAAATGACACGGTGCCAGTAGCCGATCAGGCCAAGCCACATCGGCAGGTTTTTCTCCATTGGAGCATCGCGGAAATGCATGTCCATGGCGTGCGCGCCAGCGAGGAACTTGCGGAAATTATCCGGGCCGATGGCGATCATCACCGGCAGGCCAATCGCCGACCAGACCGAATAGCGCCCGCCGACCCAATCCCAGAAACCGAAGACGCGGTTCTCATCGATGCCGAAAGCCGCCACCTTGTCGAGAGCCGTGGAAACGGCGGCAAAATGTGCACCGACGGCCGCTTCGCCCAACGCATCGGCAACCCATTTGCGCGCCGTCTGCGCATTGGTCATGGTTTCGATGGTGGTGAAGGTCTTGGACGCGATGATGACGAGCGTAGTTGCCGGATCGAGCGGGGCCAGCGTGTCGGCGATATGCGCGCCGTCGATATTGGAGACGAAATGCGCACGCGGGCCATCGTGATAAGGCGACAGCGCCAGCGTCGCCATGACAGGCCCAAGATCAGAACCGCCAATGCCTATATTGACAATATCGGTGATCTTCCTGCCATTCGCGCCCTTGATTGCGCCGGAGCGGATGCCGTCCGAGAACGCCGCCATGCGGTCGAGGACGTCCTTCACATCGGGCAGAACATTGTGTCCATCAACAAGGACTTCCTTCGAGGACGTATCGCGCAGCGCCACATGAAGCACCGCACGGTCTTCGGTGTTGTTGATATGCTCGCCTGCGAACATCGCCGCACGGCGGCCTTCGACATCGGCAGCGCGCGCAAGCTCGGAGAGGAGCGAGATCGTCTCGTCATTGACGCGGCATTTCGACCAGTCGAACAGAAGGTCATCAAGGCTCAGCGAATAACGCTCAAACCGGTCCGGATCGGATTTAAATGCCGCGCGCATGTCGTGCGGCGCGGATTCCGCCCAGTGCTTTTTCAGCTTTGCGACCGTCAGTTCAAGCTTCGTCGCGTCTCTTGCCATGATCCTACTCCCGAATCAAATCGATTTAATTGCGGCTTTAGCAAGCATATCCAATATGGCTACCATTGGGCGAGCCCGTTTATGAGTTACCTTTGACATATGCTTCCCGGGATACAAAGCGCCTGAAAAGACGCAAAACCACCGTTTCAAATTTTTCCCGGAAAGGCCATTCAATCAAGTAGGAAAAAGCACGCGCGATCACAAAGGTGATCACCATGGTCAGAAAAAATGCCGGATCAGGAACTGCAATACGCTCGGTGCCTTTTCAAGGGTGAGGAAAATGCAGTATCCCGAAATCACGAAAAAGGAATAGACGCCAACCGAACCCCAGAATACGGCTGGCAAGGGGATACCCGGAGACATTCAGACTATCCGGCGGCACCCTTGCGGTAAAATGAAAAAGCACCACCACCAGGATCGACAAGCCGCGAAACACGTCGATCGTCTCAATACGCCCCCGCATGGCGCCCTCCCCCTATATGCCACACCAGTGTCGGCCAAAGCTCCGGTTGTCGGGCGATACCGCTCGCATGAAAAGCTACCGCCTTATGTTATCGCAGGCTGGATAGTATCGTCTGGTTCTCTTATCTGTTCATATGCATCACGCCCGCAATCAACGACATTGAGAAATGTCGATGCGGACGACCGAAGTTTCTTGAAATAAAATTTCATGAAACACTAATATTCACCACAATAGAATCGATCTTTCTTTACAATTATTTCTTTATACAAATCTACTCAAGAACAAATAACTTCCGTGGGTTGCACGACAGGATTGGCAGGAAGGAATATATATGGACCTGACCGGAGAAGAACGGATAGCAGCACCTCGACAAGCAGTCTGGGATGCGTTGAATGACATAGAAACGCTCAAAAGCTGCATCCCCGGCTGTGAGGATTTAGAGCGCATTTCGCAAACGGAGATCCGGGCTGCACTCAAGGTCAGCCTTGGGGTTCTCAAAGTCCGGTTCCACGGCATGCTGGAGCTCTCCAACATGAACCCGCCCGCGTCCTATACGATCTCCGGGCGCGGTGAAGGCTCTATCGCCGGTTTTGCGCATGGAGTGACCGATGTGCGGCTGGACGAGGACAACGATGAAACCATACTCTCCTACGCTATCCGCGGCGATGCCGGCGGCAAGATAGCCCAGTTCGGCACAAAGCTGCTCGGATCGGTCGCCAGGAAGATAGCAGACCGCTTTTTTGCCAGCATCGCCGATGCGGCCGCACAGAATGCGGCATCGGATGCCGCTACAAAAACGGCATAGTTCCATTCCAGAATAGAATATGGAGCAGCGCGAAACCGTCTTTTCTTTTCGCCATATTTCTGTAGTCGATAATGCGCAACTTGCGTTAAGGCCACCGGCATGAACCCTAAAGACCTAGCGACTTACATTTTTCTCGCCATCACATGGGGCCTTTCATTTCTTGTCGTGCTTCGCGTTGTCGAGAGCTTCGGCTGGGTTGGGGCGGTGACGTTCCGTTCGTTTATCGCTGGCGGAACCTTGCTTGCCATCGCCAGACTTTCAGGACGCAAGCTTGACTTCCACGCCGGATGGAAAAGCTTTGCCGCATTGGGCGCGACAACGGTCGCAGGCCAGTTGATCGGCCTGTCCTACGCGACACCGCTGATCGGGACAGCCATGGCGGCAATATGCGTTGCCTCTATTCCTTTGTTTTCCATGATCATCAGCCAGCTCTGGGGGCTGGAACGCATCACTCCGCGCGGCCTTGCGGGCCTGGTTCTCGGCTTCAGCGGCATCGTACTTCTGGTCGGCTTTCCGGCCAAGACGATCAACCCGTCATTTGTCATTGGATGTGCAGCGGCCCTGTTAGCCTCTTTCTCGGCAGCTTTCGGCAGCAATTATGCAAGTCGCCGTCTTTCCGGCACCGGTTCGTGGGAAATGACCATCGGTGCTTTCTTCTTCGGGGGGATGATAACGTTACCTCTCATTTTTGCCGTACCCGTGCCACGCATGCCGGGCACCGCAGACTTCATGTATCTCCTGATTTCCGCCTGCGTGATGAGCGCGCTGACCTATGTGCTCTATTTCCGGCTGGTCGGAAATATCGGCCCGACGAAAGCAATCAGCGTCGAATTTGCGGTTACCGTCATTGCAGTGCTGATCGGTGCAGTGTTTCTCAAGGAACAACTTTCGATACTGCAATTCGTCGGCGCGGCTGTGATCGTTACCGGCTGTGCGCTGGTACTCGGTTCACGGCCAGCACTGCCGCAGGAAACAGAAGCCTTTCTGGACGCGGAAGCTGATACGCAATCCAAACCGGCGGCAAATTTGGCCAAACCGGACGCGATTTAACAAAAAATCTCAAGCATCCGGCACTTTTCGGCTGTCCTCACAGGTCGTAGCTGACGCGCGGTCCTGTCGGGATTTCTGACCCTCAACGAACATAAATTGACCAGATGATAAAAAATTTGACCTTCCGAGAAAATCTGTCATCCTGTCGATAACAGGCAGAAGCGGCACCAAAGATCGCGGCCTGGCAAACGGCGACATTGCGCAAAGGGAACCCGCATTGTTGCATCAGCAAAAATGGGAGATGCGATCCATGCGATCAGCAGATAATTCACCTATTGATGCGGTCAATCCAGAGTTTCGGCAGGAGCCTGGGCCAGACATTCGCAGCGCGCGGCTTGAAAAGGCCGATTATGCGCATGTCTTCGACGATCTGCATGCGCCGCTTACAAAACATGAAGCCATAGTTGAATCTGACCGCTGCTATTTCTGTTATGATGCGCCGTGCATGAATGCTTGTCCCACAAGCATCGACATTCCGCTGTTCATTCGCCAGATCAATGCTGGCAATCCGGTAGGTGCAGCGAAAACAATTCTTTCAGAAAACATTCTTGGCGGCATGTGCGCCCGCGTCTGCCCGACAGAAACGCTCTGCGAAGAAGTTTGCGTTCGCGAAACCTCGGAAGGCAAGCCGGTCAAGATCGGTGAATTGCAGCGATATGCCACCGATGTTTTGATGGAAACGGGTAACCACCCGTTCAAACGCGCACCGGAAACCGGCAAACATATCGCAATCGTTGGTGCAGGCCCGGCGGGTATCTCAGCGGCTCATCGCCTTGCGATGCATGGCCATCAGGTCACGATTTTTGAAGCCCGCGCCAAAGGCGGTGGTCTCAATGAATATGGTATTGCCGCTTACAAAACGGTCAATAATTTCGCCCAGCGTGAGCTGGAATTCGTGCTGAAGATTGGTGCAATCAACATCGAATATAACCAGACACTCGGTCAGGACATCACTATCGAGGCACTTAAGGCCGGATATGATGCCGTGTTCCTCGGTATGGGCATGCCTGGCGTCAACGATCTGGGACTTGTTGGCGAGGACGCGCCGAATGTGATCGACGCCGTCGATTACATTGCCAGTCTGCGTCAGGCAAAAGACCTCTCGTCCCTCCCCGTTGGTCGCAATATCGTGGTGATCGGCGGCGGCATGACCGCAGTGGACGTTGCCATCCAGACCAAGAAGCTCGGTGCTGAAAACGTGACCATCGTTTATCGTCGCGGTCAGGAAAACATGAACGCCAGCGCTTATGAACAGGAACTGGCACAGATTCATGGTGTGGTGATCCGGCATTGGCTGCAGCCGCATACGCTGGAGCGCAACGAAGACGGCACCGTCAATGCAATCGTCATGGAATATACAACCGCAACAGACGGCAAGTTTTCCGGCACCGGAGAATACGTAATCCTTGAAGCCGATCAGGTCTTCAAGGCAATCGGCCAGAAGTTCGAACCTGAACCAGTAGCTGGATCAGGCATCAAACTTTCCAAAGGACGCATTAGTGTTGATGAGGAACGCCGTACATCCGTTGAAGGCATATGGGCGGGCGGCGACTGCGTTGCCGGTGGTCAGGATCTGACCGTTGCATCGGTGGAAGATGGCAAAGTTGCCGCTGAATCCATCCATGCAACTCTTACCAAGCAACCGGAAGCAATCGAGGGCTTTGCCGATGCGGTGCTTTCAGGCGGCGCTCTTCATGCGCCTACGCCAGAGTCGCATGACCGTAATGCCCACTTGGGCCACGAACAGGGCTGAGGAGATTAATCATGGCTGATCTGTCAACGAACTTCCTCGGCATCAAATCTCCAAATCCGTTCTGGCTGGCATCTGCTCCACCGACCGACAAAGCCTATAATGTCGAGCGTGCCTTCAAGGCAGGCTGGGGTGGCGTAGTCTGGAAAACGCTGGGTTCTGAAGGCCCACCGGTGGTCAATGTCAATGGTCCACGTTATGGCGCGATCCACGGTGCCGACCGGCGCTTGCTCGGCCTCAACAACATCGAGCTGATTACTGACCGCCCGCTCGAGGTGAACTTACGCGAAATGAAGGAAGTGAAAATGCGCTGGCCCGACCGCGCATTGATCGCTTCAATCATGGTGCCATGCGAAGAAGAAGCATGGAAAGCCATCCTGCCTCTCGTGGAAGAAACCGGTGCTGACGGAATCGAACTGAACTTCGGCTGTCCTCATGGCATGAGCGAACGTGGCATGGGTGCGGCTGTCGGTCAGGTGCCGGAATATGTCGGCATGGTCGTCAAATGGTGCAAGCAATATAGCCGCATGCCAGTGATCACCAAGCTGACGCCGAACATCACCGATATTCGCAAGCCCGCACGCGGCGCAAAAGCCAATGGCACCGATGCCGTATCACTGATCAACACGATCAATTCGATCATTTCAGTCGATCTCGACAATATGTCTCCGGTCCCATCCATTGATGGACACGGTAGCCACGGCGGCTATTGCGGTCCGGCAGTCAAGCCTATCGCGCTCAACATGGTGGCGGAAATTGCGCGTGATCCGGAAACGCACGGACTGCCGATTTCAGGCATTGGAGGCATCACCACATGGCGCGATGCGGCTGAGTTTATCGCGCTTGGTTGCGGCACTGTTCAGGTTTGCACTGCTGCCATGACCTATGGCTTCAAAGTCGTTGAGGAAATGATCGACGGTCTGTCCGACTGGATGGACAGCAAGGGCTATGAGACGCTGGACGATTTCCGTGGCATGGCTGTTGGTCAGGTCAGCGACTGGCAGTACCTCAACCTCAACTATGTCACCAAGGCTCGCATTGATCAGGACCTCTGCATCAAATGCGGTCGCTGCCATATTGCCTGCGAAGACACTTCGCATCAGGCAATCACAGCAATCGTCGATGGTGCGCGCCATTTTGAGGTGATCGACGAGGAATGCGTTGGCTGTAATCTCTGCGTCAGCGTCTGCCCGGTCGAGGACTGCATTACCATGGAGCAGATTAGCGACTTTGATCCACGCACCAATGCGCCGATCCCGGATCAGTATGCCAACTGGACGACCCATCCAAACAATCCAATGGCTGTGAAAGAAGCAGCCGAATAAAACAGAAACGCACTAAAACAAAACGCCGGGCAAAACCCGGCGTTTTTCATTTCAAACAAGCGATTTACAGGCTGACACGAGCGCCGTTTTCCGGCTCAAATACATGGCTGGTTGCCGGATCGATTGCGATGGTCAACACGTCGCCCGGACGAACGGTCAGACGCTCGCGGAACAGACAGGTGATCGGCTGATCGCCCAGCTTGCCCATCACCATGATTTCCGAACCAGTTGGCTCAACGATTTCAACCGTGACAGGCACGCCGTTCTCGGCAATCTTCATATGTTCAGGGCGAACGCCATAAACGGCCTTGCCTGAAAGGCTTGCATAATCCCCTTTGGGCAGCAGCATGCGGAAACCGCCGTCAGCGAGGAAAGTACCCTCGTCGATTTTGCCGTTGATGAAATTCATTGATGGCGAGCCGATGAAGCCTGCGACGAACATATTGGCCGGGCGGTCATAAAGATCGAGCGGCGCACCAATCTGCTCCACCAGACCATCACGCATGACGACGATCTTATCGGCCATGGTCATGGCTTCAATCTGATCGTGGGTCACATAGATCGTCGTGGTCTTCAAACGCTGATGCAGCCCCTTGATTTCGCCGCGCATCTGCACGCGCAGCTTGGCGTCGAGGTTGGACAGCGGCTCATCAAACAGGAACACCTGTGGATCGCGAACAATGGCGCGGCCCATGGCTACGCGCTGACGCTGACCACCAGAAAGCTGACGCGGAAAGCGGTCGAGCAGCTTGTTGAGGCCGAGGATTTCCGCTGCACGATTGACGCGGCTGTCGCGTTCTTCCTTCGGTGCGTTTTTCAACATGAGCGCGAAGCCCATATTGTCAGCCACCGTCATATGCGGATAGAGCGCATAATTCTGAAACACCATGGCAATATCGCGTTCCTTGGCGCGCAGGTCATTGACCACGCGCGGACCAATGGCGATTTCGCCGTCGCTGATTTCTTCAAGCCCTGCGATCATGCGCAGAAGCGTGGACTTACCGCAGCCTGATGGACCGACCAGGACGACAAATTCGCCGTCCTGAATATCCACTGACACGCCATGCAGAACGCCGACATTGCCGTATTTCTTGATTGCATTTCGGATGGAAACAGATGCCATCTTGAACCTCAACTCTTATTTGACGGCGCCTGCGGTCAGACCCGCAACGATCTGGCGCTGTGCGAAAACGGTCAGCAACAGGACCGGCAGCGTGACTACGAGCGCTGCTGCGGCAAGCGGACCCCAGCTCACCTGTTCAAAGGAAAGCATGTTGTAGACCGCGACCGGCAGAGTTCGCGTTTCACGGCTGGCGAGCACGATGCCAAAGACGAAATTGTTCCAGGAGAAGATCACCGCGAGGATGAAGGATACGACGATGCCCGGTTTGGCGATGGGCAGCGCCACCTTCATGAACACCTGCCACGAGGATGCACCATCGATAATGGCTGCTTCTTCCAGTTCCATCGGCGTGGTCTCGAAATAGCCGATCATGATCCAGATCACGATTGGTACGGTGACGACCAGATGGATGATGATCTGCGGCCAAAGCGTGCCAAGCAGGCCAAGCGTCTGGAACAGAAGAAACAACGGGATCAGGTAGGAAAGGCCCGGCGTCATGCGTGCAATCATGATGACGATTGCCGATTTATGTGCCTTGAGTCGCGCAATGCCGTAACCTGCCGGAACCCCGACCAGCAGTGCCAGCAATGTTGCCATGCCAGTCACCAGAAGGCTGTTCCAGAAATAGAGCAGGAAATCGTTTGCCTCGAATATCTGCGTGTAGTTCGACCAGGCGAACCGCTCCGGAATCAGGATCGGCGGATAGGCGCCATTGTCGATTTCATATTTCAACGAAAGCGACAGCATCCAGACAAAGAAGAAGATCGCAGGCGACACGATGATAAAAACCATGAATGCCGTGCCAAGCTTCGAAAGAATTGACTTGCGTGCCATGGCTGGTCCTCAAGCGTTCCACTTGGTCCGCTGGCGGAGCGCCAGAAGAACAAGCGACATGGCGATAATGACAATGAAGAACACCACGGCAATCGCCGATGCATAGCCAATGTCGTAATAGGAAAATGCCACGTTATAGAGATAGATATTGATGGTTTCCGACGCCGTGCCGGGGCCACCCTGCGTCATCGCATAGATGATGTCGAAGCTTTTCAGCGCATCGATCGAGCGAATAATGACGGCCACCATAATGAAAGGAAGGATCATCGGAAGCGTGATGTAGCGGAATTTCTGCCAGCCGTTCGCGCCGTCGATTTCCGCGCTTTCAAATGGATCGCGCGGCATGGAAGCAAGGCCACCCAGCACGATGAGCATGACCAGCGGCGTCCACTGCCAGGTTTCAACGGCAACCAACGACGGGATGACCGTGTTCTGGTTGAATATCCATTCCTGCGGCGGAATACCGACCAGCGAAAGGAGATAATTTAACACACCGAGCTGCGGGTGATACATCATCGTCCAGACCAGCGCGACCGCAACCGGCGTTGCCATCATCGGCATGACGAAGATACCGCGCAACAGCCCGCGCATTGGCAGCTTGCTGTCGAAGACCAGAGCCGCGATCGTGCCGAGTACCATCGGTGCCACGACGGACAGCACCGTGTAGACAATGGTGTGCCACATAGACTCCCAGAAACGGGCATCGCCCGCAAGGCGCAGATAATTGGCGAAGCCAACGAAACGCTGGCTTCCGCCGAGCTGCCATTCGTTCGCGCTCATCCAGAGCGTGAACAGCCATGGGAAGACAATCACCGCCCCGACAGTGACCAAGGCAGGGATGACAAAAGGCCAATAGCTTGGCCGCAAGCGGCTTTTGCCGGACTTTTCTTTGGAAGCTGCCGTTTCGGCGGCTCCTGTCAGGGCGGTGGGCGTCATTTTCCTTCGCTCCGTGCGAGGACCGGGCGGAATTCTTCCGTCGCACGCTTCATTTCCGCAGCCGGATCGGCACCGTTCAGAAGATTGGTGAGGCCAACGCCCATAATGTCGCGGAACTCGGTGACCGGCACGATGACCGGCAGGCAAAGCTCGCTGATCGGCGCGGATTTCGACAGGGCTTCCACCCAGCCTTCCGGCATGGTGACGCCCTTGCGCACATCCGCATCATCGATGATCGATTTGCGGAATGGAACGCCCGAACCAGACTGCAACAAACGCGCGCCCATTTCCTTGGAGATAGCCCACTGGCAGTAAAGATAGGCGGCTTCCTTCTTGGCGGAGGCTTCCGTCACGCCGATACCGTCGCCGGTCGTCGGTGCGGCTTGAACGGTTGGTCCGGCAGGCATCACACCATAACCGACCTTGCCAACCACACGCGACTTGTTGGGATCTTCGAGCGGCGGCGCAAAGCCGATACCATCGAGCCACATGCCGACCTTGCCCTGCAGGAAGCTCGACTGGCATTCGGCCCAGTTAAAGCCCGACACGCCGGGAGGTGCCGCTTTGGTCATCAGGCGCTGATAGAGCTTTGCAGCTTCGATCGCTTCGGGCGAATCCGTCAGCAGATTTCCATCCCCATCGACCGACTGCTCGCCATAGCCCAGCATCAAGCTCGTCCAGACCGGCACGTTGGCATTTTTCATGCCGCGCGCCACGAAACCATAGGTATTCGTGGACGGATCGGTCAGCGCTTCGGCTGCCGTGACCAATTCGTCGAAGGTCTTCGGATATTCGATGCCCTTGGCGCCGAAGAGTTCCTTGTTCCAATAGATGATCCAGTAGTCGACCGAGAACGGCAGCGCACCGAAACGGCCATTGGCGTCCTTGGCGAAAGTCAGGCCGGCGCTTGCGAAATCACTTTCAGTCAGCGAGGCATCGGTGAGCGTCGGATCTTTCAGGAATGGATTGAGATCGGCAAGCCAGCCGCCCTTTTCAAACTGGCGCTTCTGGACGTGATAGCTGATGTGGATGACGTCGAAGCTGGGCTTGCCCGAAGTCAGCTCGATCACTGCCTTCTGGCGCTGCTGTTGTTCCGGCATCTGCTCGGAATTGACCTTGATGCCGGTCAGCTCCTCGAATTCCTTCTGATATTTCTGAAGGATTTCGCCGCGCGGACTCTTGATAAGGTTCACCTCAAGCGTCGTACCGGCATATTTCTTCCAGTCGACGGACGATTGCGCGAAAGACGGACTGATGCCTGTCATGCTCGATGCGGCTATCGCCG
This sequence comes from Ochrobactrum sp. CM-21-5, assembly GCF_014253075.1. Classification (GTDB taxonomy): domain Bacteria; phylum Pseudomonadota; class Alphaproteobacteria; order Rhizobiales; family Rhizobiaceae; genus Brucella. The sequence goes on along the minus strand of NZ_JACLZJ010000001.1, from coordinate 657,249 downwards.
CCGATCCCGCCAGAAACTGGCGGCGCGTCGGATGAAATAGTTTCATTTCTGCTCCTCCCCTATGGTTCTTGATGAACGCCAGCTCCTCCTGCCGCGCATCGGTCTTTAAATCTGCAAAGCCAGCGTCCGTGCATTGTTGATGTGAACGGCGATGGCATCCATGGCTGTCTGCGGATCACGTGTTTCGATTGCCGTCAGTACAGCAAGATGCTCCCGCATGACCGGAATGACGCGCCTGGTGATGCGGAAGCGCTCCTGATTGATCAAGCGCATCTTGATCGTATTCGTCTGGTAGGCGCGCCAGATGATCTCGTTGTCGAGCGAGCCGACGATGGTGTCGTGCAGACTCCAGTCGATAGTCTGCGCCTTTTCTTCCAGCTCCGGCGTCTCGCCTTCGGTCATGGCGCGCTTAAGTGTTTCCTCATGTTCGGCACGCAGCGACTGCAACAGCTCATCGGAGGCCGACTGGCAGAAAATCGCAACCGATTCCTTTTCGATAAAAAGGCGGAACTGGAAAGCCTCGCGTATGAGATTGAGATCGATATGGGCGATCTGAAGTCCGCGCTGCGGTACGGTCTTGATAAGCCCTTCAGCTTCCAGACGGGGGATGAGCTCGCGGATCGCACCCAGCGGCAAGCCCGTCATTGTAACGAGTTGACGCTGCGAAACGAACTGCCCTGGATAGAAGTCGCGTGCCAGCAAATGCTGGGTAAAGCTCTGGTAAGCCTTGTCCCGCAATTTCACCGGTTCGTTCTGATCTTCCGCCAAAGCTTTTCCCTTTTCCCTCAATAAGGCTTATGCCGCGTTCATGCCGCTTTTGCCATATGCAACCGATCGAAAACACGGCCAATTACGTCGAAATCCGCATCACTCAGCGCCACCAGAGGCGCACGCACGCGACGCCATTCCATGTCGCCCGTATGCCGTGCCACCATGGCCTTAACCGCCGGTGTCACCGGATAATTCAACAGCTGCCGAACCGCGTCGACCAGATCGGGGTCCTCCTGACCGTCATCGATCATGTGCAGCAGACGCTCCGGGAATAGGTTGGCCATGCCCGAAATGGCACCCTGTCCGCCAAGGCGAACACCGGCCGCAAGATCGCGCTCGTCGCCGATCAGGATCGCCATATCCTTGTGTGCGGCAAGCAGTTTTTCCGTATAGGTCCAGTTGCCTGAAGAATCCTTCACGCCAGCGATGACCGATCCGAAAGCCGATCGCAGACGTCCGATGAGATCAACCGAAAGCTCAACCGCAGTGACGGACGGGATGTTGTAGAGGATAATGCCCCGCGCATCTGAACCAAGGCTGTTGAAAACCGCCGAGAACCAGTCGAAAAGCCCCTCATCGGAGAGATTCTTGAAATAAGAGGGCGGAGCCAGCAAGATCGCCTTGCAGCCGCGGCGCAGCGCATCGCCGGCCTGACGGCAGGCATCTGCAATGGAATTCTCCATCACGCCGACCACGATGCTGGAGGCCGGAATGCCGCCCGCCGTAAATGCATCGATCAGCGCGCCGCGCTCGGCATCGGCAATCGAGGCCCCTTCGCCCGTCGTGCCGAACAACGTGACACTGGAACAACCGCTGCCGAGGCGGGCACGGGCGTGAGCAAGCGCGCGACTGGCATCGATATGACCATTTTTGTCGAATGGCGTGGTCAGCGCCGCGGAGAGGCCAAAACGCTCCCCGGCTGAATGATTTTGCGGCAAAGCCGTCTCCTCCCAAGAATGAACTTTAAGCTGACACATACTAACATGTTAGTAAAGCATCAATTTGTACTTAGCGTTTACTCGATCATTTTTGAGAGGGGTATCGGGTCGGAATTTTACCGCCTTCCATGAAGGCAAGAACGTCCGTGCGACTCGGCGAACCGGCGCGTCCGCCAAAGCGGGCGCATTTGAGGGCAGCTGCCGCATTGGCAAAGCGGATAATGTCGCCCATGGAGCCGCCTTCGACCAATCCCAAAGCGAAAGCCCCATGGAAGACATCACCTGCGGCAAGCGTATCCACGGCTTCGACACGAAAACCCTCGACGTGCTGAACAGGCTCACCAGCGCCGTCCGCCCAGTAGCAGCCGTCCGATCCGGCAGTAACTGCAGTGAAAACATCATAGCGGCCACTGAGAATGCGAACGCAGGCACGCATATCGACAGTTCCTGCCACGCTGATTGCGGCTGGCTCGGACGCCACGATATGCGTTGCGAGCGGCATAAGCCTTTCGAGCAATTCAACAGGCGCCGTATCCGCATCGAGAATAGCCGGGATACCGGCTAGGCGGGCGGCTTTCAGGGCAGTTTCCGCCGCCCATGGCCAACGCACATCGACCAAAACAGCGGCAAAGCCTGCTACTGCAATGGGCGGCACGCTGTCGGACGGCTTTGCAAGTTTCGGGTCATAAAATGGCACGATGATCCGTTCGCCCAACGGATCTACGAGAATGGAAGAAAACGCCGTCCGTGCGCCTTCCACGCACCGGATATGAGAGCAATCGATCCCTTCCGCCTGCAATTCGGCGATCGCCCGGTCACCGACCGCGTCTTGACCCGCCGAAGCCCACAGGGCCGTTTCCCCGCCCAGCCGGGTAATGGCTGCAGCGGCACTTGAGGCCATTCCGGCCGCGATCTCGACGGCTTCGCGAGGCAGAAATTTTCCGGCCTGTCCGGGCAGTGCATCAAGGCGGAAAATGGTGTCCATGGTCAGGGCACCGACACAAAGAATCTTGGTCATGATCAGCAAATGAGACCTTCATCGCGCAATGTCTGCCAAAGCTCGTCGGGAATTGGCCTCTCGAACCAGCCCACATTGGTGCGGATCTGTCCAGGGGTGCGCGCACCGACCAGAATGGAACTGACAGCCGGGTGCATCATCGGAAACTGGACTGCAGCAGCCGCAAGCGGAACGCTAAATTGATCACAGATACCGTGCAGACGATTGGTGCGCGCGATGATTTCAGCAGGCGCATCGGCATAGTCGTACTTCTGCTGACCGCCTTTGGGCGACGCCAGAATTCCTGAATTGAAAACACCGGCAACAACCAGCGCCATGCCGCGCTTTTGCACAAGCGGCAGGAATTCCTTCTCCGCGTCCTGATCGAGCAACGAATAACGACCGGCCAGAAGCGAGCAATCGAGATCCGCCTCCTCCAGCGCGTCACGAATGGCCTGCCACTCGTTCACACCGAGGCCGAAGCCTGCGATGTCGCCTGCATCGCGTAGTTCGGTCAGTGCGCGAAAACCGCCGCCCTTGGTCAGCGCACCCCAATGATGGTCGTGCAGGTCGGTATGAGTGACGCGACCGATATCATGGACATAGAGCAGGTCGATATCGGGGGAGCCGAGACGCTGCTGGCTGTCATCGAAACTGCGCATGATACCGTCATAGCTGTAGTCGAACAGCTCACGAAAATCGAGCCCGTTCCACCAGCCCGGATCAAGCGGGTTCTTCGGCGGCGCTGGCGGCAGTTTGCGCCCGGTACGTTGGGTCGTCATCAGGCGACCGACCTTGGTGGAGATGATAAAAGTCTCGTCCTTTTCTCGCAGCATATCGCCCAGAAAATGCTCGCTACGGCCATTGCCATACATCGGCGCGGTGTCGAAATAGCGAATACCACTTTCCCATCCCGCTTCCAGAAGACCTTCGGCATCCGCACGCGATACCGGCTCATAGAGCCCGCCGAGCGGAGCGGTTCCAAGCCCCAATGCGGTTACGGAAAGGCCGGTGTGACCAAGCAGCCGCTTTTCGGATGCTTTGAATTGCATGAAATCCTCACTCCCGGGCACGTTGTCCACGCGGCCTCATTTCCCCATTGGCGGAATTGATAGGTGCTCATCCGCTTCAGCGCAATCGGAAAAACATGCACACGCAAAGGAGCCATTCACGTGCAAATAGACACTGCTTGACAGACGTCATTTTGCCTTCATATTACTCTGATGTCAGACCAATTTAAGAACCAATAAGGGAACCGGGCTGACAGACGGCCTCCTCTACGCTGGAGGCACTGAAGGAGGAAGACGGCCAATGAAAGATGGCAGGCTGCTGCAGATTGCGCCATTACCGCCGATGGATCGTGCCCGGCAAGTCACCGACGCTCTCGCCAATTACATCGCAACGGCCAAGCTTCAGGCAGGCGACCGTCTACCCGCGGAGCGTGAACTGATGGCGGCTCTGGCCGTCGGACGCTCGACCATCCGCGAGGCAATCCGTCATTTTCAGGCACTCGGTGTCATCGAGGCCCGCAAGGGCAGCGGTACCTATCTGCTCAAACCGATCTCGGCTGCAACGGTCCATATGCCGCTTTCCTTCGATTCCGCGCAATTGCGTGACGTATTGCTGCAATCGCTCGAAGTGCGGCGCGGCATCGAGGCCGAGGCCAGCATGGTTGCAGCACGCAAACGCACGCGAGACGATCTGGTCGTCATTGAACGCAATCTCGATGAAATGGAGCGCGTTCACATTGCCGAAGGCACATCCGGCCCGGAAGATCTGGCTTTTCACCTTGCCATCTATGACGCAACCCACAACCCGCTTTTCAGGCAATTGCTCGAACAGATGCGCGAAGCGTTCCTGCGTTTCTGGGATCACCCCTTCGAACGGATCGACTTTGCGCGGCGGACCTTTCCGTTTCACCGCACGCTCTTCAACGCCATCGTGGCTCAGGACCCTGAGGTCGCACGGCAGGAAACACTCAAGATTCTCGATATCGTCGAGGAAGACATCAAGGAAATGTCCAAATGACTGACGCGATGGACGCGATCGAATTTGCCGCGCTGACGGTTGCCCATGACGAGGCCAATGCATTCGATGCCGTGGTTCCGCCCATTGTTCAGACTTCGCTTTTCACCTTCCCGAGCTATGACGACATGGTCGCCTCCTACCGCGGCGAAAAGGTGCGACCGATCTATACGCGCGGTCTCAACCCGACCGTACGCGCATTCGAAGACATGCTGGCGAAACTCGAAGGCGGCGAGGATGCGCTGGGTTTTGCAAGCGGCATGGCGGCAATCTCATCCAGTGTGCTGGCTTTCGTGCAACCAGGCGACCGCATTGTTGCAGTGCGCCATGTCTATCCTGACGCCTTTCGCCTGTTCGGTACCATTCTGAAGCGCATGCGGATCGAGGTGGATTATGTTGACGGTCGCGACGAGGAAGCGGTTGCAAAAGCCCTGCCCGGCGCAAAGCTGTTCTATATGGAAAGCCCGACGAGCTGGGTCATGGAAACCCACGATGTCGGCGCGCTGGCGGCACTTGCCAAACGGTTTGGCGTCATCAGCATCATCGACAATAGCTGGGCAAGCCCGGTCTTCCAGCGTCCGCTGACACTTGGCGTCGATCTCGTCGTACATTCAGCATCGAAATATCTGGGCGGCCACAGCGATGTGGTGGCCGGGGTGGTCACTGGCTCGAAAGCGCTCATCGACATGATCCGTGCCGAAACCTACCCCTATCTCGGCGGCAAGCTGTCACCATTCGATGCCTGGCTGCTCATTCGCGGCATGCGCACGCTGCCGACACGCATGAAAGCGCATGAGGCATCGGCGCTAGAGATCGCCAAGCGCCTTCAGGCGCTCGAAATGGTCGAGACCGTCTGCCATCCAGCGCTCGCCAACCGCCTGCCCGCGGGCTTGAACGGCACATCGGGCCTCTTCTCGGTGATTTTCCGGGACCATGTGAACATTCGCACATTCTGCAATCACCTGCAGCTTTTCAAGCTGGGTGTGAGCTGGGGCGGACATGAAAGCCTGATCGTGCCCGGCGAAGTGGTGCTGCAACAAAGAGCGCAGCCCAATTCTGCCCACACATTCGGCATCGATCCGCGCTCGGTCCGGCTGCATGTCGGGCTCGAAGGCACGGAAGCCTTGTGGCGAGATATTGAAGCGGCGCTCGCCGCCTCAACTGCATGAAGTAAACCGTCTGAAAATATAAGGGGAACGGAAATGAAAAAACTGATTGCTACCGCATTCGCCGCCATGCTGATGAGTGGCACGGCGCTCGCTGACACTACTTTGAAGCTAGTGGAAGTCATCACTAGCCCGGAACGCACCGAGACGCTGAAGTCCATCGTTGCCAAATTCGAGGAAGCCAATCCCGGCACGAAAGTGGAGATCATTTCGCTGCCATGGGGAGAATCCTTCCAGAAATTCGCGACGATGGTTTCCTCGGGCGAAATTCCTGACGTCATGGAAATGCCGGACACATGGGTGTCGCTCTATGCCAATAACGGCATGCTGGAAAGCCTAGAACCTTATCTGAAGGAATGGCAGACCACGCCGGACCTGACCGAGCGAGCGCTGGAACTGGGCCGCAGCGTCAAGGACACGGCCTATATGCTGCCTTACGGCTTCTATCTGAACGCGATGTTCTACAATAAGAAGCTGCTGTCGGAAGCGGGCGTCTCCGAACCGCCGAAGACCATGGATGAATTTGTCGAGGCTTCCAGGAAGATTTCCGCCCTGCCCGGCAAGTCCGGCTACTGCCTGCGCGGCGGGGCGGGTGGCCTCAACAGCTGGGTGATATTCGGCGCATCGATGGCCGGTTCCAACACCTTCTTCAACGAAGATGGCACCTCGACCATGAACAGCGAAGGCTGGAAGAAGGGCATTACCTGGGTCGTCGATCTATATAAGAACGGCCTTGCACCGAAGGACAGCGTGAACTGGGGCTTCAACGAAACCGTCGCCGGTTTTTATAGCGGCACCTGCGCTTTCCTCAATCAGGACCCGGATGCGCTGATCGCCATTGCCGAACGCATGAAACCAGAGGATTTCGGTGTCACCGTCATGCCGAAGGGACCGGACGGCAAAGCCTTCCCCACCATCGGTTTCGCAGGCTGGTCGATGATGAGCGCCAGCAAAAACAAGGATCTAGCCTGGAAGCTGATCGCGACGCTCGAAGGCCCGGAAGGCAATGTCGCCTGGAACAAGCGCACCGGCGCCCTGCCTGTTCTGAAATCCGCACAGAACGATCCGTTCTATAGTGGCGCGCAGTTCAAGGGCTGGTTCGACGAGCTTTCCGACAAGGACGTCACCCCGACCGTCATGCCGACCTATCTGGAAGAATTCGCCTTCTTCAAGGACTCGCTCGTCATCAAAACCTCGCAAGAAGCCCTGCTCGGCGAAATCACGCCGGAAGAACTGGCAAACCAGTGGGCCGAGTATCTGACCAAGGCGCAGCAGAAATTCCTCGCCAAAAAATAACCGCGTGCAAAAGCTCGATTCATGAGGCGCGGTTCATCGACCGCGCCCATATCCTCTTCTCTGGTTGCATTCGTGCGACACCAATTGCAGCCGCCAGCTGCAGAACGCTTCAATGGGAAAGCGAGTGATGAACACCACTATCCCCCTTCAGGACAGGCGCAGCTTTCTGCAACGTCTTGCCCATGCGTCGGAACCCTATCTCTACAGCGCACCGACGCTGATCCTCATCGGCGCAATCATGCTGGTGCCCCTCATACTGGGCATTTCCTACGCTTTCCGCGATATCCAGCTGCTCAATCCTTTTTCCGGTGGCTTCGTCGGACTGGACCATTTCAGCACGCTTGCCGACGACAAGGCCTTTTACCGCGCCTTGAAAAACACGCTCTGGTGGACTGGCGGCTCGGTCCTCCTGCAGTTCCTTTTCGGGCTTGTCCTTGCGCTTCTTCTCGATAAGCCTTTCGCTGGTCGCGGCATTGCGCAGGCGCTGGTTTTCCTGCCCTGGGCAGTGCCGACATTTCTCACTGGCCTCAACTGGGCCTGGCTGTTCAACCCGGTGATCGGCCCGCTCCCGCACTGGTTCCATTCGCTTGGTCTGATGAACGAGCCAAACAACATTCTGTCCGATCCCAATCTGGCGATGTGGGGCATCATCACCGCCGGCGTCTGGTGGGGCATACCCTTCTTCGCCATCACAATGCTTGCCGCCTTGCAGGCCATTCCGCGCGACCTTTATGAAGCAGCCTCGATTGATGGCGCTGGCCCGATGCAGCGTTTCGTTTCGATCACCCTGCCCTATCTCGCGCCAACGATGGCGATCACCATACTGCTGCGCACCGTATGGATCGCCAACAGCGCCGACCTGATCGTGGTGATGACCGGCGGCGGGCCAGCCGACCGGACGCAGATCGTCGCCAGCTACATCTTCACGCAGGCCTTCAAGCGGCTCGACTTCGGCTATGCCTCGGCCATCGCACTGGTTCTGCTGTTATTGCTGCTGGTCTATTCGATGCTGATCGTGCTTCTGCGCCAGACGCTTCTGAACAAGGATTGAGCCCATGAAGACGCGTAAACTCATGCTTTTCAGTGCGCATCGCGGCGCAATCCTGCTCTATGTCCTGTTCGCGCTGTTTCCGCTGTTCTGGCTGCTCAAGGTTTCCGTCACGCCAAACGATCTTCTCTACAGCGAAGGCGTGCGCCTCTGGCCGTCACGCACCACTTTCGAGCATTTCGGCCACGTGCTCAATCACAGCTCCTTCCCGCTGTTCTTCCGCAACAGCATGATCGTTTCCGGCGCAACCGCCGTCATCGTCACCCTGCTTGCCTCGCTGTCAGGCTATGCGCTTTCGCGTTTCAACTTCCGCGGCAAATACTGGATCGTGGCGCTGATGCTCCTGACCCAGATGTTTCCGCTCGTGATGCTGATTGCGCCGATCTACAAGATCATGGCGCCGCTTGGTCTTACCAACAGCCTGATCGGCCTCATCATCGTCTATTCGGCGTTCAACGTACCCTTTGCCACCTTCCTGATGCAGTCCTTTTTCGACGGCATTCCAAAGGATCTCGAAGAAGCCGCCAAGATCGATGGCGCGACGCAGTTCATGGCCTTTCGCCAGATCATCCTGCCGCTGACCCTGCCTGGTATTGCAGCAACTCTCGGCTTCGTTTTCACCGCGGCATGGAGCGAGCTTTTGTTCGCGCTGATGCTCATTTCCGGCAATGACGCGGCCACATTCCCCGTCGGCCTCCTGACCTTCGTGTCAAAATTCTCCGTCGATTTCGGACAGATGATGGCTGCGGGCGTGATGGCGCTCATTCCAGCCTGCATCTTCTTCTTCCTCATTCAACGCTATCTCGTGCAGGGCCTCACGGCCGGTGCGGTCAAAGGCTGAAAGGACTATCCCCCATGGCTTCCATCGATATTCAGTCCGTCCGCAAAAGCTATGGCGATCTGGCCGTGCTTCACGGTGTCGACCTTGAAATCAGGGACGGCGAATTCATCGTGCTGGTCGGGCCGTCCGGCTGCGGAAAATCGACCCTTCTGCGTATGATTGCCGGACTTGAGGACATAACGTCAGGCGAAGTACATATCAGCGGCAAGCGCGTCAACGAGCTGGCGCCGAAGGACCGCGACATTGCCATGGTGTTCCAGTCCTATGCGCTCTATCCGCATATGAGCGTCGCCGATAATATGAGCTACAGCCTGCGCCTGCGCAAAACATCGAAGGAGAAAATCGCGGCGGCCATCAAGGCGACCGCGAGCAAACTCGGTCTGGATCCGCTTCTGGAGCGCCGCCCCAAAGCGCTCTCCGGCGGACAGCGCCAGCGCGTTGCCATGGGCCGCGCCATTGTGCGCCAGCCCAGGGCTTTCCTGTTCGACGAACCACTGTCCAATCTCGATGCGCGCCTGCGCGAACAGATGCGCGCCGAGATCAAGAAGCTGCACAGCGAGCTGAAGGCAACGTCGATCTATGTGACCCATGACCAGATCGAGGCGATGACGCTTGCCGACCGCATTGTGGCAATGCATGGCGGCGTGGTACAGCAGGTGGGTGCCCCGCTCGATCTTTACGACCGTCCGGCCAACCTGTTCGTGGCGGGCTTCATCGGTTCGCCTGCGATGAATTTTCTCGATGTCACCTATCTGGAGCAGGATGACGGGCCCTGCCTCCAGTTTGCCGACGGAACACGGATCGCGCTTCTCCAGCCGATGCAGCTGGACCACGGTGCACGCGCCACGCTGGGTATCCGGCCAGAGCATGTGACGATCGAAGCGACCGACGGTATCGCCGCAAATGTCGATCTGGTGGAACCCACCGGCTTCGGCATCATCCTGCATTTGAGCGTGCATGGACTACCGTTCGAGATCTTTACGCTGGATCGCGAAACCCTGCGCTCGGAAGGCACGATCAAGGTCAGCTTTCCGCCCCACCATCTCCATATCTTCGATGGAGACGGCAACCGGGTCGAGGCCAGAACTTAAAGATCGCGAGCGAACCGCACCTGAATACTCTGTGAAAGCAGGGCAACGGGCCGTGTCGTGTCGCCGGGCGGGTTCCAGCACAGTTCCTCGATCTCGCTCGACGCTACCGGCATCTGGCCGTCTCTCAGCGTGAGATGAAACAATTCCGCCTCCACGGTCGCGTCGGCTTCGTTGGCGGCAGGGGCCGACATCTTCGCCGCATAACGCAGCTGGCTGCGGTCGATACGAAGGCCCAGCTCCTCCTCGATCTCGCGTGCGAGACAGGTTTCGGGATCTTCACCATCATCGATCTTGCCACCCGGCTGAAAGAATATCTCGCTGCCGCGCTTACGCACGAGAAGGAAACGGCCCGCTTCATCGCGGATGATGGCTGCTGAAATTCGAATCGTCTTCATGGCTGGGGATTTTCATCGCGCAGCTTGATGCCGTCAAGAATGATGGCGCTGACAGAGCGCGTCGCCTCTTCATAAAAGTTAGGATCATCGGCGCGTTTGCCCAGAATGGCAGAAACCTGCACAGCGAAATCGGAATAGTGCTGCGTCACCGCCCAGATGGTAAAAATCAGATGGTAGGGGTCGACCGGGGCTATGCGTTTTTCGGCAATCCAACGGTGAATGACCGCCGCCTTTTCGTCCACAAGCTCCTTCAGATGGCCTTTGAGGAACTCGGAAATCGCGGGGGCGCCATGCAATATCTCATTGGCGAAAAGGCGCGACGCCTCCGGCTTCTTCGCCGACATTTCAAGCTTCAGCGCGATATAACGGCGAAGCTCTTCCAGCGGGTCGCCATCCGGGTCGATATGCTCAAGCGGCTCCAGCCAGGTCGCCAGCGTATCCTCCAGAACGGTGACGTAAATATTCTGCTTGCGCGGGAAATAATAAAGAAGGTTGGGCTTGGACATACCTGCCTTTTCGGCAATCTGGTCAACCGTCGAGCCCCGGAAGCCATAAGTCGAAAACACTTCCAGCGCTGCATCAAGAATAAGCCTGCGGTTGATGCCCTGAATGCGCGTTGCGCCTTCCGTCTTGTCACTCACAGTCGGGTCTGAAGGGGTTGGAGCCATTTGACACCTTTCGGCAGTGTAGAATTTTTCAAAAGCGCTTGACCGTTCTCGAACGCTCTTCTAGCCTGCAATTTGACCAACTAGTCAAGTTTTTGCTCATCAGGCAAGAATATTGTGGCCAAAGAGCCGGGTCGCGGGAACATATACATGCGGTGGATGCGGTCGTGATAAACACCAATCCAGATGCATATCGTGATGAGGAGCCAGAGCGCATGGTGCTCACCAGCAATCTCAGAGTCAATGGCGACCGCCTATGGGACAGCCTCATGGAAATGGCGAAAATCGGCCCAGGCGTTCGCGGCGGCAACAACCGCCAGACCCTGACCGACGAAGACGGTGAAGGGCGCAAGCTGTTTCAGGGCTGGTGCGAAAAATCCGGCCTGTCGATGGCTGTCGACACGATGGGCAATATGTTCTTCACTCGCCCCGGCGAGGATGCCGACGCCGACCCGGTCTATATGGGCAGCCATCTAGACACGCAGCCGACCGGCGGCAAGTTCGACGGCGTTCTGGGGGTGCTGGGCGCGCTCGAAGTGGTGCGCACGCTCGACGATATGAGCATCAGGACAAAGCGCCCCATCGTCATCACCATCTGGACCAATGAGGAAGGCACCCGCTTTGCGCCCGCCATGCTTGCATCGGGCGTTTTCGCAGGCGTACACGACCAGGACTGGGCCTATGGGCGGCAGGATGCCAACGGCAAGAAATTCGGTGATGAACTGGAGCGCATCGGCTGGAAGGGCGATGAGCCGGTGGGCCAGCGAAAAATCCACGCCATGTTCGAGCTCCACATCGAACAAGGGCCGATCCTCGAAGCAGAAAACAAGGATATTGGCATCGTCACCCATGGCCAGGGCCTGTGGTGGCTGCAAGTGACACTGACCGGCAAGGAAGCCCATACCGGCTCCACGCCGATGAAAATGCGCAAGAATGCCAGCCTTGGCTTGGGCAAAATGCTGCAACTTGTCAACGAGATCGCCATGGCGCATCAGCCCGACGCGGTGGGCGGCGTCGGCCATATCGATGTATCGCCCAATTCGCGCAATGTGCTGCCGGGGCAGATCGTTTTCACGGCGGATTTCCGCTCGCCCCACCAGGCCACGCTCGACGCAATGAAGACGCGTTTCGAGACGGAAGCGCCGAAAATTGCCGAAGAGCTTGGCATCGGCATCGAAATCGATGTGGCGGGACATTTCGATCCGGTGACATTCGACGAGGGTTGTGTCGGCGCGATCCGTAATGCGGCGGAGCGGCTCGGCTACAGCCATCGCAATATCGTTTCCGGTGCGGGCCATGATGCCTGCTGGGTTAATCGGGTGGCACCGACCGCCATGATCATGTGTCCATGCGTGGACGGGCTGAGCCACAATGAAGACGAGGATATTTCAAAGGAATGGGCGTCGGCGGGAACCGACGTTCTTTTGCATGCCGTATTGGAGACTGCTGAAATCGTGAGCTGACATTCAGGACTCCAATACTGCTTCTGTTCGCAACAAAACCAACAAGGGGAACGACGAACAATGGCAAACAAGGTCATCAAAGGCGGCACCGTCATTACAGCGGACCGCACCTTCAAAGCCGATGTTCTCATCGAAGGCGAAAAGATTGTCGCTGTCGGCGATAATCTAGCTGGCGATGAAGTCATAGATGCATCCGGCTGCTACATCATGCCCGGCGGCATCGACCCGCACACCCATCTGCAAATGCCGTTCATGGGCACCTATTCATCGGATGATTTTGACACCGGCACGGCGGCAGCGCTTGCCGGCGGCACGACGATGGTTGTCGATTTCGTGTTGCCCGGCTCGGAAGGCAATCTTCTCGACGCGCTTCAGGAATGGTTCCAGAAAGCGGGCAAGGCGCGCACCGATTATTCATTCCATATGGCGATCACCGGCTGGAACGAGCGTACCTTTAATGAAATGGCCGAAGTGGTGAAGCGCGGCATCAACACCTTCAAGCACTTCATGGCCTATAAGGGCGCCTTGATGGTGAATGACGACGAGATGTTCGCCTCGTTCCAGCGCTGCGCGGAACTGGGCGCCATGCCGCTGGTGCACGCGGAAAACGGCGACGTTGTCGCACAACTGCAGGCCAAGCTGATGGCGGAGGGTAATGACGGGCCGGAGGCCCACGCCTATTCCCGTCCGCCGGAAGTGGAGGGCGAAGCGACCAATCGCGCCATCATGATCGCCGATCAGGCGGGCGTGCCGCTTTACGTGGTGCATGTTTCCTGCGAACAGAGCCACGAAGCCATTCGCCGTGCGCGGCAGAAGGGAATGCGCGTCTATGGCGAGCCGCTGATCCAGCATCTGACGCTCGATGAAAGCGAATATCACAATCGCGACTGGGATTATGCGGCGCGGCGCGTCATGTCGCCACCTTTCCGCGATCAGCTCAATCAGGACAGCCTGTGGGCGGGGCTTGCAGCCGGTTCGCTTCAGGTTGTGGCAACCGACCATTGCGCTTTCACCACGGAACAAAAGCGCTATGGCATAGGCAATTTCACCAAAATCCCCAATGGCACGGGTGGCCTTGAGGAGCGCATGCCGGTGCTGTGGTCGCGTGGCGTGCGCACCGGACGTCTGACGCCAAATGAATTCGTGGCCGTGACCTCGACCAATATTGCCAAAATCCTCAATATCTATCCGCAGAAGGGCGCAATCCTGCCGGGTGCGGATGCCGATCTCGTCATCTGGGATCCCGAGGCGACCAAAAAAATCTCAGCCAAGACGCAGCATTCTTCCATTGATTACAATGTGTTCGAGGGATTCGAGCTGAAGGGCCTGCCGGTCAAGACGATCTCGCGCGGGCGCGTTGCCTTCGACAAGGGCAAGGTGAAGGCAGAACCCGGCGACGGGCGCTTCATTGAACGGGAGGCGAATGGCCCCGTCAACAAGGCCCTGTCGCAATGGAAGGAAATCGTAGCGCCCCGCAAGGTGGAGCGCAGCGCTGAACACATGCCGATAGGGGTCTGAAACGATGACCATGGCTCAGCTTCGGGAAATGCATGTGATGAATGTCGATAGCATGGCCCCGGAGCGGGGCGCAAATGCAGATGAAACCGTGATCAATATCGACGATCTGTCATTGGTGTTCGAGACAAATGACGGGCCGGTCCACGCGCTCTCCAACATTGATCTCGCCGTGAAACGCGGCGAGTTTGTTTCCTTCATCGGCCCTTCAGGTTGTGGCAAGACCACCTTGATGCGTGTCGTCGCCGATCTGGAGAAACCGACAGCCGGCTCCGTGACCGTCAACGGCAAGACACCGGAACAGGCCCGTCTCGATCGTTCCTACGGCTATGTATTTCAGGCAGCGGCCCTTTTTCCGTGGCGCACCATTGAAGACAATATCGGCCTGCCGCTGGAAATCATGGGGCATTCCAGGGCCGGCCGTCAGGCGCTGATCGAAAAGAACCTTGCATTGGTCAACCTTTCCGGCTTCGGGAAGAAATATCCGTGGCAGCTTTCAGGCGGTATGCAGCAGCGCGCATCCATTGCCCGCGCCTTGTCGTTCGATCCCGACATGCTTTTGATGGATGAGCCTTTCGGGGCGCTCGACGAGATTGTTCGCGACCATCTCAACGAGCAGCTTTTGAAGCTGTGGGCCGCCACACAGAAGACCGTGATTTTCGTCACCCACTCGATACCGGAAGCCGTGTTCCTCTCAACCAAGATCGTTGTGATGAGCCCGCGTCCCGGCCGCATTCATGAGATCATCGATTGCGATCTGGGAGCGAACCGCTCACTGGAAATCCGCGACTCAGAAGCCTTCCTCAAAATCGCCCATCGCGTACGTGAAGGGCTGCGGCTGGGGCATATCCATGAGTGAACAGCGCTCCTTTATTTCGTGCAAAGGGGAGCAATGATGAAAAGCTTCCTGCACGACAAGTTCATTCCGGTGGCGACTGTTCTCGCCGTCATCATCGCGCTCTGGTATGCGCTTGCGGTGTTCCTGAATGCGCCTTTCGAGCGTGATCAGGCTCAGCGCGCGGGGACCGAAATTTCGTTTTCCACGCTCGTCACCAATACTATGAGCCAGGCTCGTCCCGTCCTGCCCGCGCCGCATCAGGTGGCTGAAGAAATCTGGAAAAGCGTTTTCAGCGTGAAGCCGACATCCAAGCGCAGCCTCGTCTTTCATGGCTGGGTGACGCTGTCTTCGACGCTGCTCGGTTTCATCATGGGATCGGTACTCGGCGTTCTGCTTGCGGTCGGCATCGTGCATTCGCGCACGCTCGACAAGAGCCTGATGCCGTGGATCATCACCTCGCAGACGATACCGATTCTTGCAATTGCGCCGATGATCATCGTCGTGCTGAACGCCGTTGGCATATCGGGTCTGTTGCCCAAGGCGATCATCTCGACCTATCTGTCATTCTTTCCGGTGGCGGTCGGCATGGTAAAGGGATTGCGCTCGCCGGATGTGATGCATCTCGATCTCATGCGCACCTATAATGCCTCGCGCACGCAACTGTTCTGGAAGCTGCGCTGGCCCGCCGCCATGCCGTTCCTGTTCACCTCCATGCAGATCGCCGTTGCGATCAGCCTTGTCGGGGCCATTGTCGGCGAGTTGCCGACCGGAGCGGTGGCCGGCCTCGGTGCACGCCTGCTGGCCGGGTCCTATTACGGGCAGACGGTGCAAATCTGGGCGGCGCTGATCGCCGCAGCCATGATGGCGGGCGTGCTGGTGGCGCTTGTCGGGCTGGCGGCGCGGATCATCAGTCGCCGCATGGGCGCAAAACCCGAAAGGGCCGTCACATGACAAGCAATGTCATTTCCCTTGTTGCGTTAATTGCCGCATCATGGCTCGTCGTCGGCTGGGTGGCGAGCCTTAAGTCCCGTAACGCGCAGGTGCAGAAGCTTCTGGACATTGCAGTTCCCACTCTTTTCGGCATCGCCATGCTGCTGCTATGGGAAGCGGCGGTCCGGCTTTTCGCAATTCCATCCGTGCTTTTGCCAGCACCCTCAGCCATATGGGCGCGCATCGTCGCCTCCGTACCCATCCTCTGGGCGGATTTCCGTCAGACATTCCTCAAAGCCGTCATCATCGGCTATGTGACGGGCTGCGGGCTTGGTTTCATCACCGCCATCATCGCCGACCGCGTACCCTTTCTGCGCAAGGGGCTGCTGCCGCTCGGTACTCTGGCGGCAGCGCTCCCCATCGTCGGCGTCGCTCCCATCATGGTGATGTGGTTTGGCTTTGACTGGCAATCCAAAGCAGCTGTCGTCATCATCATGACCTTCTTTCCCATGCTGGTGAACACGGTTGCGGGGCTGGCCAGCACTGGCGCGATGGAACGCGACCTGATGGAAACCTATGGCTCGAATTACTGGCAGACGCTACTCAAGCTGCGCCTGCCCGCAGCACAGCCCTTCATCTTCAATGCGCTCAAGATCAACTCCACACTGGCGCTGATCGGGGCCATAGTGGCGGAGTTTTTCGGCACGCCCATCGTCGGCATGGGTTTCCGCATCTCGGCGGAAATCGGACGCATGAATGTGGATATGGTATGGGCTGAGATTTTCGTCGCAGCGCTTGCAGGTTCGCTCTCCTACGGACTGATCGCGCTGATCGAGCGGAGAATGACGTTCTGGCATCCTTCCTATCGGAAGAGCTGAATCATCCGGCATCCGCAAGAATAAGGCGGGGCGGTCAACTGGAGGAGAACTGAAATGAAAAAGGCAATATTGCTGACGGCGGGGCTTGCAATGGCGCTCATGTCAGGAACGGCCATGGCGGCCGACAAGCTGACCTTGCAGCTTAAATGGGTGACGCAGGGGCAGTTCGCGGGCTATTATGTCGCCAAGGACAAAGGCTTCTACGAAGAAGAATATCTCGATGTCGAGATCAAGCCCGGCGGCCCGGACGTGGCCCCGCCACAGGTGATCGCGGGCGGCGGCGCCGATGTTGTAGTGGACTGGATGCCTTCAGCGCTGGCCACCCGTGAAAAAGGCGTTCCGCTCGTCAATATCGCTCAGCCCTTCAAGAAGTCCGGCATGATGCTGACCTGTCGCAAGGAAACCGGCATCACCAAGCCCGAGGACTTCAAGGGCCGCACGCTCGGCGTCTGGTTCGGCGGTAATGAATATCCGTTCCTGTCCTGGATGAGTCATCTCAAAATCCCCACCGAGGGCGGCAAGGATGGCGTGACCGTTCTCAAGCAGGGCTTCAATGTCGATCCGCTGATCCAGAAACAGGCCGACTGTATCTCAACGATGACCTATAACGAATACTGGCAGGTCATCGATGCAGGGATACCCGCCGACCAGCTCGTGGTTTTTCCCTATGAGGAACAGGGTGTCGCGACGCTGGAAGACGGCCTCTATGTGCTGGAAAAAAGCCTGGACGACCCCGCCATGGTTGAAAAGCTCGCACGCTTCGTGCGTGCATCCATGAAGGGCTGGAATTACGCTACCGAAAACCCGGCTGAAGCGGCAGAGATCATTCTCGACAACGATGCTTCGGGTGCACAGACGCAGGAAGTCCAAGAGCGTATGATCAAGGAGATCGGAAAGCTGATCGACGGTTCGGACGGCACACTGGATGTAGCGGCTGCAGAGCGCACCGTTGAAACGCTTTTGGGCGGTGGCTCCGATCCGGTCATCACCAAAAAGCCGGAAGGTGCATGGACAAGCAAAGTCACGGACGCGATGAAGAAGTAGACTTTTCGTCTTCAATATCGAAACGCATAAGGAAACCGGCTCGATAGGCCGGTTTCTGTTTGTTTGAGCCGCTTCAGCTTTTACCCGGCTTCGGACGGAAAACTACCCTTTGCTTTTCCAGAAGCTGCATGGTCAAGCTCACGCACAAGCCGCGCTTCTTCCTCGGCCTTCGGTTGGACGAAGCGCCCGAGCAGAAGATAGGCCACCGGCGTCACATAGAGTGTCGCAATGGTCGCGAGGCCAAGACCGCCGACAATAACCCAGCCCAATGCCACGCGCGCTTCCGCGCCCGCGCCGCTTGCCAGGATCAGCGGCACACCGCCGAGCACAGCACAGATCATCGTCATGCAGACCGGACGCAGGCGGATGTTGGAGGCTTCCTCGATTGCTTCGCGCACGCTGAGGCCCCTGTCACGCAGCTGATCGGCGAACTCCACGATCAGAATGCCGTTCTTGGCCATGATGCCGACAAGCAGCACCAGGCCGATCTGGCTATAGACGTTGAGGCTGGTTCCGGTGAGCAGCATTGCGAATACCGCACATCCAAGCCCCAGCGGAACGGTCGCCATGACGATCAGCGCGCTGATGAAGCTCTCAAACTGTGCCGCCAGCACCAGAAGAATGATAATGATGGCGAAACCGAACACCATGGCAAGGCCACTGGAGGTTTCGCTCAGCGTCGTTGCTTCTGCAAGCGGGATGATGTGGCTGCCGGGCGGCAAGAGGGGAGCCGCGATTTCCTGTGCCGCCGCATAGGCGTTGCCCAGTGCGAAATCGTCGCGAAGGCCAGTGGTTATCGAGACCGAACGCTGACGGGTTTCACGATTGAGCTGCGGCGGAACCGCTTTTTCCACAACCGTGGCAATGGACGACATAGGAACGTAACGCCCGTCCGTCGTCTTCAGGAAGATATTTTCCAGATCGGTCGGGTCATTGATCGGATTGGTGGTCGAAACAAGCTTCACGTCGAAGCTGCGGTCGCCCACATAAACAGAGCCGATCTTGCGCCCGTCGAGGACCGACTGAACCGCATTGGCAAGGCCAGTAATATCAATGCCGAGATCAGACGCACGCTCGCGGTTGATTTCAACGGAAAGCTGCGGCTGCGTCGGCTCGACCGACAGGCGCGGCTGCACGAAGCGCGGGTCTTTTTCCAACGCGGCCACCACGGCCTGCGCGGCAGGCTGAAGCTTGGCATAATCGCTGCCGATGATTGCGAATTGCAGACCGTTACCCGCACCGCGAATGCCAAGGCTGTTTGGCTGTATGCTGAAAATACGAACACCCGTTACGCCGCTTGTCCGTCGCGTGATGTCTGCCATGATTTCCTGCTGGCTGCGATGGCGCTCTTTCCAGGGTGCCAGCGTCAGCACGACGAAACCATTGTTCGACGAGCCGCCCGATCCTGCAATTGCGTAGGTGGTTGTAATTTCACCGTTATCACGCAGCGGCTGGATCGCCACCTCGATCTTGTCGAGCTGCGACTGGAGGAACTCGACGCTGATACCCTGCGGGCCATTAATGCGCAAAAGTGCCACTGCACGGTCTTCCGACGGTGTCAGTTCCTGCCGGATCATGCCATAGCCGACATAGGAGACGCCCGCGAAAAGCAGCGCCACAAGCACAACCACGAATGGTGCGGAAAGGCAGAGACGCAGGCTCGTGCGATAGAAACTCGCAAGCCCTCCCCCGATGCGACGCAGAAACAACGGGCCGTGACCGTGGTCCTCCACCGATCCATTACCTTCCTTGAGAAAGCGCGACGCCAGCATCGGGCACAATGTCAGAGCCACCACAGATGACAACAGGACTGCAATCGCAAGCACGAAGCCGAACTCACGGAACAGGCCGCCCGCCTGCCCGGGCAGGAAGGAAATGGGCACGAATACCGCAGCAAGCGTCAGGGTTGTGGCGATGACGGCGAAGAAAACTTCCTGTGTGCCGAGAACGGCGGCGGCCCGCGGCCCCATGCCCTGATTGCGGCGGCGGACAACGTTTTCGAGCACCACGATAGCATCATCGACCACGAGCCCGGTGGCCAGAACCAGCGCCAGCAGCGTCAGGATATTGACCGAAAAACCGACCAGATAGATGGCCGCAATCGTACCGATAAGCGCAACCGGCATGGACAGCGCCGGAATGAGCGTCGCCCGCCAGTCCCACAGGAACATGAAAATAATCAGGACGACGATCACGACGGAAGCGATCAGCGCAATCTCCACCTCATGGATGGCGCCATTGATAAAATTGGCGTCATCGCTCGTCACGGCAATGCTGACGCCCGGCGGCAGGGTTTCCTGCAGATTGGCGACAGCCGCGCGGACACCCTCCGAAATATCGAGCGTATTCGACTGCGCCTGCCTGACGATGCCAAGGCCAATGGCTGTCTTGCCGTTCGAGCGAACCGCCGAGCTTTCGATGTCCGGCCCAAGCGTCACAGTCGCGACGTCGCGGATCTGTGTATGGCCCTTGATGAAGACATTCTCAAAATCTTCGGGCTTTTCGAGATTGGCGGTGGCGCGAACGACGATGGACTGATCGGAGCTGCGCAATGAACCGGCCGGCGCATCGAGCCCCATAGACGCCAGTGCGTTCGAGATGTCGGCGATGGTCAACCCGTAACTGGCCAGGCGCGCCTGATTGATGTCGATGCGGAAAATCTTGTCGCGATCACCGTTGATCTGCACGTCCGCGACGCCCGGCACGGCGGAGAGCACGTCCTCAATCTGGTCCTCGACAAGGACCGTCATGTCATCGACCGACATGGTGTCGGATGTGACCGCCAGACGCATCACCGGATCGGCGTTCGCATCCGCCTTGATGATCCGGGACGGATCGGCTTCGTCCGGCAGATTGTTGGTGACGCGGGAAATGGCGTCGCGCATGTCGGCTGCGGCAACATTGAGATCGACACCGTCGTTGAATTCAACCGTCACGCGGCTTCGCTCAAATGACGACGTCGATGAGATCGACTTCACGCCCGAGACACGCGCCACAGCGTTTTCGAGAACCTGGGTGAGCTGACGGTCGATGGTTTCGGCGGATGCGCCGCTGAAATCCGTGCTGATCGTCACCACGGGCCGGTCAACATCGGGCAACTCACGGATATCGACACCGCCGAAGGCAGCAAGACCGGCAACGATGATCAGAACATTGATGACGAACGCGAAAACCGGGCGGCGGATGAACAGTGCCGTAGAACCGCCGATATTGCCGGATGGGGAGTTTTGATTGTTCACGCCCTGCCCCTTCACCCTGCGACGCGCTTGGCGGCGGGGTCGGCCAGAGCGGTGCCCTGTTCATCCTTCACACGCACCGGCGCATCGTCACGAACAGTCTGTACGCCCTGCGTAACGATCATGTCGCCCTGCTTCACAGGACCGTCGATCAGAATGCTCGTGGAGTTGCGCTGGACGATGCGGGCTGCGATCTTCTTCGCAACGCTGTCCTCGATACGCCAGACGTAGGACCCGTCCGCGCCCCACTGGATGGCCAGCGGATCGACCGAGGGATAGCGGTTTCCAGGAAAAAGAATCGTCACGGAGAAAGACATGCCGGCACGCAGCCGGTCCTGCAGGTTCTCGACTTCCGCCCTCACATGCAAGGTGCGGCTCGCCTCATCGAGCATGTTATCGACGGCATTGATCTCACCCTTGTAGGTTTCCCCCGGGAAAGCGGTCGATTCCGCCGTCAAAGGCTGGCCCACCTTGATCTGCGGCGCAAAGCGTTCCGGCACCCATATGTCGATCAACACTTTTGACCGGTCGTCAATACGCGCAATCGACGTTTGCGCCGTGACATAGTTGCCTGCATTGACGGGCAGTATGCCGACAATACCGGAAATGGGCGCGCGAACCGTGCGCCGGCCAAGTGCCAGCTGCGCATCCTGAAGCGCAAGACGGGCATTGGCAACCGCAAGTTCCGCCTCGACGGCCTGGACCTCCGTGACGGTGTTCGTCGCCCTCAGGCGCGCGATGCGCTGGCGGGTGGTCTCCGCGTCTTTAAGCGCGGTCTGCGCTTTTGCGACCGCAATCGTTTCCGTGTCGAAATCAAGCTCAGCAATCGGATCGCCCGCTTTGACGGTATCCCCCGCTTTCACAAACAGCTTCGTCATGTAGCCGCTTGAATAAGGCGTGACGGAAACCGTACTTAGCGCCCGCGCCGAGCCGATCGCCGTCAACTTGTTGTTGATCGTCTCTTCGCCCGCCGGTTCCACGACCACCAAAGGCGCAGCCCGTCCCGATAGCTGGTGCCCGGGAGCTTCGCCCGTAGTTGCAGCCGTCTCAGCCGTTCCATTCTTGTTCTTGTAGACATACCAGCCGCCCCCGGCGACCAGAACGATGAGCAGGCACAAGGCGATCTGCTTCCAGGATTTCATTCAACTCTCCGGACAAGGACTGTCCTGTCACCCCTGACAGGCCTCGTTTTCTAAACCAATTCATTCCTATTAGGCACGGCCTATCGGTACTGGGCGCGGAACATGCCAGAAAATGTTTTCAAAATGATGATTGCCTTGATATGGCGCAAATCACGCAACCTTCCGGGCAACATACACTATTTCGCCCGTGATTTTGCATACACCGTTTCGGAACGTCGAGTTAAATTTCGGTAATGCGGCCGCCCATGCGCAATCGAGTGTGTCTTAACCGTAGAAATCAAAGGCTGTTGGAATTATCCAGCGCGGCCATATATACGGAGCTACGTTTATTGCAGTCTCAGCACATGCCGGACGCGCTGGATAGCAGGTGGCTATAACGCCGTCCGATTTGGAATCAGGTAATGGCGGCTGTTGAAAAAAACTCAGATGCGGGCGGGAACCCGACGCAAGTCGTTCCGCATACCGCCGGTGCAGACGACAGAACGTCGCCTGTGCAATTTGCACGCCTGCGCTGGCGCAACCGCCTATCCAGCAAACTGCTTCTGCTGATTGCACTTGCAGTGCTTGTGGCTGAAATTCTGATTTTCGTGCCCTCCATAGCCAATATGCGCGTGCGCTGGATGAACTCCCGACTCGACACGGTTGGCGCCGTGAGTGAGGTGCTTGCATCCAGCGGCAACATGGACGTGCCGCGCGCCATCCAGGACAAGGTGCTCCTCGCGACCGGCACCAAGGCCATTGCCCTGCGCGAATCGGGAGCCTCCCGCCTGCTCGCAATGACCGAGATGCCGGGCAAAGTCGATCAGGTGATCGATCTCGACAATATCAGCGAGGCTGGCGCCATATGGGACGCGTTCAGCACGCTCTTCGACGGTGGCGACCGGACGCTTCGCATTTACGGCTCGGTACCCGTCTCCAGCACGCCGGGACGGATTATCGAAATCGTGACTTCCGATGCGCCGCTCAGGCATGCCATGCTGGTTTACGCGCGCAATGTCGCCTTCATTTCGCTCATTATTTCGGTGATCGCAGCCAGCCTCGTCTATCTCATCATTCACGAAATGCTGTTGCGGCCGGTACGTATCATGCACCGCAACATGATCGACTTTGCATCGAACCCGGATAATCCCGCCCAGATTCTCGTACCGGAGAATCGCAAGGACGAATTCGGAATTGCCCAGCGCCAGATCGCCCACATCCAGAGCGACCTGCAGCGCACCCTCAAAGAACAGAAGCATCTCGCCGATCTGGGACTCGCCGTATCCAAGATCAATCACGACATGCGCAACATCCTCGCATCGGCGCAACTGATGTCGGACCGGCTGGCCGACACCAACGATCCGATGGTGCAGCGCTTCGCGCCGAAACTCATTCGCACGCTCAGCCGGGCAATCAACTATTCGGAAAGCGTGATTGCCTACGGGCGCTCGCAGGAAGCACCACCCAAACCGCGCCGTGTGTTGTTATATGCAATCGTTACCGACGTGCGGGAAACGCTCAATCTGAGTGCGGACAGCGGGATAGAGTTCGATAATATGGTTCCCAAGGACTTCGAGCTGAATGTCGACTCGGAGCAGCTCTTCCGCGTGCTCAGCAATCTTTGCCGTAATTCGGTCCAGGCGATGGAGCGCGACCAGACGGGTGACGCGGCAACAGTGAAAAGGCTTACCCTTTCCGCCGGGCGGATCGGGACCACCGCAATCATCGGCGTCGAGGATACAGGTCCCGGCCTACCGCAAAAGGCGCGTGATAATCTGTTCACTGCGTTCAAGGGTTCCACGCGCAGCGACGGTACGGGTCTTGGCCTTGCAATCGCACAGGAAATCATTCGAGCGCATGGCGGCGACATCGAATTGCGGGAAGATCGCCCCATTGGCGCTCATTTCGAGATTCGCCTGCCTGATTTACCCGGTTGGAACGAAGGACAAAGCAACTGGCGCGAGGCAGAAAGCGCTTAGGCTTATCGCATTATTGCCGTCGCTCAATGAACCCGGTCAGCTGCAAAAGCCCCAAGTAACCGAAAGATGCCTGACGGCTGTGGATCAAAATCCTCAAAAACCAGAAGCTGACAAGAAATCTTCACAGAACCACATTTTTTTCTAAGAAGACGCTTGCATTTAGTGATCTGTCCGATTATCAACCGCCCATCGCCGCAGCGAGAGCGGCAACAAGGCAAGCACCCGTAGCTCAGCTGGATAGAGCACCAGACTACGAATCTGGGGGTCAGAGGTTCGAATCCTTTCGGGTGCGCCATTTTTCCTTCATTATGATTATAGCGTGAAAAGCTGAATGACTGATGGGTCATGAAAGCGCGGGCGCGGAGCGCTTTCATGGAAGCATGCAGCGATTCCATTCAAGAACCGAGCGGAGCGTGCACCATGCGGCCATAATCCCGTCGGATCGTTGCGATTCGCACCTTCAGCGCTCCCGGTCCTCTTTGTAAACAAGCCGATCAAGCGTTTCTGATTCTGGCCGAAACGTCAGAGGTCGCGCGGTTCGAGGCCGCCATTCTCGACAATAAAATCGATCACATCCTGCACACCCTTGCCGCGATGCAGATCGGTGAAGCCGAAGGGACGCTTGCCGCGCATGCGGGCAGCATCGCTTTCCATCGTCTCCAGATCGACATGTACATAAGGCGCAAGGTCGCTCTTGTTGATAACCAGATAATCCGACCGCGTGATGCCGGGACCGCCCTTGCGCGGAATTTCCTCGCCCTGACAAACCGAAATCACATAAAGCGTCAGATCGGCAAGGTCCGGCGAAAATGTTGCCGCGAGATTGTCGCCGCCGGACTCGATGAAAATGACATCGAGATCGGGAAAGCGCCGCGTCATTTCGGCAATTGCCTGAAGATTGATCGATGCGTCTTCGCGAATGGCTGTATGCGGGCAGCCACCCGTTTCCACACCCATGATCCGATCTTCGGACAGCGCCTGATGACGCGCCAGAATCAGCGCATCCTCACGGGTGTAGATGTCGTTGGTGATGACCGCGACCGAATATTTTCCACGCATGGCCTTGCAGAGCTTTTCAGTGAGCGTGGTTTTACCGGAGCCTACAGGCCCGCCAATGCCAACGCGCAAAGGCCCGTGTGTCCGGTGGCTGTTTTCCTGGTGTTCGTTTTTCTGTGTCATGAGCGAAAAAGCCTCGAATGCTGTGTTTCATGTTTCATGGCTGTAATTTCGGCGATGAACGTCGCCGTGCCCAGATCATCAAGACTGGATTGCGCGGCACGGGCCGCCGTTTCTGCCAGCACCGCCTCAAGCGCCGCCATAGTCGCCGTCACCCCCTTCTGCCCTGTCACCGAGAGACGGATCGACGCCTGCAGAAGATTGATGCAGAAGGCCTGCAGGAAGGCCGCAAGCGCTGCGGCAAGCGGAACACCGTGCGCGCCAGCAACGGCGCCAGCCGCAACCGGATAGGCACATTGCAAGGGCAACCTGTCAAAAACCTCGTTTGGCCAGCTTCTAGCGGCTGAAAGAAAAGCACTGCCCTGCAACATCGTTTCCATGTGACGTTCCTGTGAACCGGCCAGCGCTTCCGCCAGTTCCGCCACCTGTGCAAGATCGCTGCCCGATCCCGCCTGCCGCCAGCTTTCGGCCAGCAGCACGGCATCGTTCCAGCCTGAGCCTTGTGTCACCAGCCACTGCAACCAATCTTTCAGACTGGCCGCATCCGTGACGAACCCGTCGTGGACCGCGCGCTCCAGCCCATGGCTATAACTGAACGATCCGACAGGGAAAACCGGCGATAGCCACGCCATCAACCGCAACAAGGCAGTATTGGAATCAGTGGTGATGGTGGTGGTCATCATCATGGTCATGTCCACCTGAATAGGCTCCGCGCAAGGGGCTGAAAATCGCGACGACATCGGTAACTGTTGCGCCCAGCCCTTCGAGCATCCCTTTGATGACATGGTCGCGCAGAATGAAGATGCGGTCGGTCTCGATCTGCGCGGCCAGATGCCGGTTGCCGATATGCCAGGCGAGTTCAGCGATGTGCAGCTGATCGCGCCCGCGGATTTCATAAAGTGCTTCGCTTGCCGCGCGGATTTCAATCTCGCGACCGTCCTCCAGCACCAGCCGGTCGCCATGCTCCAGCACGACCGGTTCGGCAAAATCGGCAAGGATCTTCTCACCTCCTTCCAGAACGATCGCCTTGCGGCGCAAGTGACGCTCGTCCCGCTCAAGCACTGCATGTCCTGCCGGAACAGCGTCAATCACTTCATTTGCACGAATAATGGCAGTTGACCGAAACATCTTATTACCCTCCAAGTTTAGAACAGGAAGTAACGCTGCGCCATCGGCACAACATCGACCGGTTCGCAGGTGAGAAGCTCGCCATCGGCCCGCACTTCATAGGTTTCGGGATCCACCTCCATCTGCGGCATGGCATTGTTCAGGATCATTGAATGCTTGCCGATGCCACCACGTGTATTAGCAACGGCAACCATCTGCTTGTCCACACCGATCTTCTCACGCAATCCCTCCTCCATTGCCGCCTGCGAGACGAAGGTGATGGATGTGTTCGTGCGCGCCTTGCCAAAGGAGCCGAACATTGGACGGAAATGCATCGGCTGCGGCGTGGGGATGGAGCCGTTGGGGTCACCGACCGGTGCGATCACGATCCAGCCGCCAAGCAGCACCATGTCCGGCTTCACACCGAAAAAGGCCGGGTTCCACATCACCAGATCGGCGCGTTTGCCGACCTCGACCGAACCGATTTCATGCGCCATGCCATGTGCGATAGCTGGATTGATCGTATATTTCGCCACATAGCGGCGGGCGCGGTAGTTGTCATTGCCCGGCGCATCCTCGGGCAGGCTGCCGCGCTGGCGCTTCATCTTGTCCGCGGTCTGCCAGCAGCGGATTACCATTTCACCGACGCGGCCCATGGCCTGGCTGTCGGAAGAAATGATCGAAAACGCACCCATGTCGTGGAGGATATCTTCCGCGGCGATAGTTTCCTTGCGGATACGGCTTTCAGCAAAGGCGATGTCTTCAGGAATGGAAGGCGACAAGTGATGGCAAACCATCAGCATGTCGAGATGCTCGGCAATCGTGTTGACCGTATAGGGTCGCGTCGGATTGGTCGAAGCGGGCAAGACGTTGGGATACTGGCAGATCCGGATGAGGTCCGGCGCATGACCGCCGCCAGCGCCTTCCGTGTGGAAGGAGTGGATCGTGCGGCCCTTGAAAGCGGCCAGCGTGTCTTCCACGAAACCGCCTTCGTTCAGCGTATCCGCATGAAGCGCCACCTGCACGTCAAACTGATCGGCGACCGTGAGGCAATTATCTATGGCTGCGGGTGTGGCGCCCCAGTCCTCGTGGACCTTCATCGCGCAGGCGCCCGCCCGGATCATCTCCTCAAGTGCGCCAGGCAGGGTCGCGGACCCCTTGCCGAACACACCGATATTGATCGGCAGACCGTCGAAAGCCTGAATGGTGCGCGCGATATGCCATGGACCGGGTGTGCTGGTGGTCGCAAGCGTACCGTGCGCCGGTCCAGTGCCGCCACCCATCATGCAGGTCACGCCGGCCGTAAGCGCTTCGTCAACCTGTTGCGGCGAGATGAAATGGATATGCGTATCGATGCCGCCAGCGGTCACGATCTTGCCTTCTGCGGCAATGATTTCCGTACCCGGTCCGATGATGATCGATATATTCGACTGCGTATCGGGATTCCCCGCCTTGCCGATGGCGGCGATGCGACCATCGCGCAAGCCAATATCGGCCTTGTAAATTCCAGTATGGTCGAGGATCAGCGCATTGGTCATCACCGTATCCATCGCACCTTCGGCACGCGAAAGCTGGCTTTGTCCCATACCGTCGCGGATCACCTTGCCGCCGCCGAACTTGACTTCCTCGCCATAGGTGGTGAGGTCGCGTTCGACTTCGATAAACAGTTCCGTATCGGCGAGCCGCACCTTGTCACCGGTGGTTGGCCCGAACATTTGCGCGTAAGTCGCGCGGCTAATTCTAGCTGGCATGAAATATCTCCGTCCGCTTGCTCACAGCTTGCCCATGACCATCTGGCGAAATCCGTAGATCACCCGCTTGCCGCCGATGGGAATGAGCGTCACGTCGCGCTCCTGTCCCGGCTCGAAGCGAACGGCGGTTCCTGCGGCAATGTCGAGCCTAAGTCCGCGTGTTTTCTCCCGATCGAATGAAAGCGCCGCATTCACCTCGTAGAAATGATAGTGGCTGCCAACCTGGATGGGGCGGTCGCCAGTATTGGCGACCTTCAGCGTAACCGTAGGCTGACCCTGATTGAGTTCGATATCGCCCTCAGGCGTAATGACTTGTCCCGGAATCATGGCGCACCTCAGCCAGCCATCAGCATCAAACCGCCCAATGCGGTTGCGCCGCCGGCAACGCGCATGACAAGGCGTCCCGCCCGGCCATTCAGCAAACCGCCGATACCCAGACCAAGGCCAATGCCTGCGGCATGGAGAAGAATGGTCGCAAGGGCGAATCCAGCACCGTAGGACAGGAAGGCCGCACCACCGATTTCACCGCCATGGGCGTGGCCATGGAAGAAGGCAAAAAACCCGGCAATCACCGCGCCGACCACCGGGGAAACCGGCAGGGCAAGCGCAACAAGCAAGCCAAGGACGACGACCGAAGCCAGAATAACCGGCTCTACGAACGGCACGGGCAGGCCAGTCAGCGCTGCAACGAAACCGAACAGCATGACACCGACGAAAGCTGCCGGAACGGTGAAAAGCGCGCGACCGCCGAGCATCGCTGCCCAGAGACCAACTGCAACCATTGCCAGAATATGGTCAGCACCCGAAAGGGGATGCGAAAACCCTGCTGCAAACGAGCCATGTTCCGCAGGGTTGATATGCGCAAAGGCTGGACTCGCCACAAGCGCCGAAGCCACTGTCGACAGGATTGTTATCTTCTTCATTTTTATTTACCTTTCGAAAAACAGGTCTGCATAAACAGAACCTGAAACTTGGGGCAGCGTGCATTGAACCCCGTTCAAGCCGCGTACTTTGTCTCTTTATTTGCGCATTCCGCCGCACCGGGACTGGGACCCGGTTTCCAGCGCCATGTATTGAGAGTGCCGGGCGTTTGAACGAACCACAGCGTCTCTCCAGCTATTTATTCTTGCGCCACTTATGCGGCATTCATACCATCAGCGGGTGCTGCGCACTTTTGGCTCGAAAATGCTAAACTCTTTGGTTCGTCGCATTCTCCAACGCAAAACCGCTAAGCACTTTTGCTGGAAATGCTCTAGCGAACCGGCTGCTGTACGGTAACGAGCTTGGTGCCGTCCGGAAATGTCGCTTCGACCTGAATGTCATGTATCATCTCGACCACGCCATCCATGACCTGCTCACGGGTGATGACATGTGCACCCGCTTCCATCAGCTCGGCGACCGAACGCCCGTCACGAGCACCCTCAACCACAAAATCGCTGATCAGCGCGATGACTTCGGGGTGGTTGAGTTTCACACCGCGCTCCAGACGACGGCGCGCGACCATCGCGGCCGTGGCGATCAAAAGCTTGTCTTTTTCTCTTGGCGTCAAGTTCATGGTTTCGTTCCGAGTTTTCTTTCTTCACACTGCGGCCTGATTGCCGCAAACTTACATTGACCAGACTTTGGGCAGCCCCGTTTTTCCGTTGAGCAATGCCAACAACGGAACAAGGCGCTTGCGCAGCGTGTAGCTGTCAGGCGCAAAGAGCCGCGCCACAAGTTTGGACGCGTTGGCGACCTGCCAGAGGCTACAGCCACCGTCCTCCCCGATAATCTGTCGCGCAGCTTCCAGATGCCGCTCCGCCCGGTCGGACACCATCAGAACCGTCGCCACGGCAAGCGCACTGTCGGCCACCGGACGCGCCTGCAACTCGACCGCCACCTCCGGCCCCAGGCGGAATTCCTCTGCGTGAACCAGACGTCCCGCCTTCCGGACGCGCCATCGGTCGCTGAACAGCGCCTGCGTCACCGTCTCGCCCATGGCAAGACGACCGAAAACGGTGGCCTCGGCCATCAGCACTTCAGCACCTTCATCCATTTCAACATCCATTGTGCGGGCCAGCACGGAGTGGTTGAAAAGAATGGTTTCCTGCGGGAGCCAGGCAAGACGCGCGCCTTTTGCCAGCTTCAGGCGCGTGGCAATACGTGCCTCGCCGCCGCCCGAACGATAGATACGTTCGCACGCCTGCGTGGTAACAACACCGGAGACGCCTTCACCCAGATCCACATCCCATCTCAGGCGATCGCCACCGGTCAGCCCACCTGACATATTGATCAGGATGGCCTCCAGCGGATCGTTTCCGACCTGCGGCATACGAATCTTAGCCGCGCCTTCCTGGTAAAGCCTGGAAATGCGCGAACGCCCGTCTTTAAATTGTATCGAAAGCCCACCCAGCCCGTTGACGCGCTGCGAGGAGAGCTCCGCTAAGCTATTATTTTTTATTATCATCTACGCGAATCTCGTATTGCCTATATAAGCAAATCGGCCCCTACAATAAAGAGGGGGGAGTGCGTCAGGACGACGCCATATTCAAAATTACTGAAATGCCCCATCGGCGCGCTGAAGCGGCGCGTCAAACGCCGCTTCGAAACGATGGGGCGCGGTCAGATACGCATTGCTGCGGGGCGCACGACCGTCTTGCGGTAAAGATGCCAGGTGGCATGACCGAGAATTGGAATGACCAGAGCAAGGCCCGCAAACATGGTCGCGAAGCCTATGACCAGCATAACCGTCACAACGGCAGCCCAGAGCAATGCTTCCACAGGATTGCGCACAACCACACGCAGCGAGGTCATGACAGCCGCTGCCGCGCCACAATCCTGATCGAGCAGCATGGGGAAGGCCACGATGGTGGAGCACAGCACGACGATTGCAAAAAGCAGTCCGATGCCGCACCCCGCAAACATGAGGCTCCGCCCCTCCTCCGTCGAGAATATCTGCGACATCAGGGTGGACAGGGTTTCAGGCGGCATAGGCCCGAAATAATGGGTGTAGAGGCTTTGAGCGACGACGAGCCATGTAATGAAAACGGCGAAAAGAAATATACCGACCGCCAGAATGGACGGCAGCGCCGGGGACTGGCCGACCTCGAATGCCCTTCTCCACGATGTGTCGAGATTTTCCTCGCGCCGCCTGCTCATCTCATAGAGCGGCAGGGCCGCTATCGGGCCGACCAGCGCAAAACCGGACATTAGTGGAAACAGAAGCGGCAATGCATTTGCATTCGCGCTCCAGTAGGTAATGAACAAACCCGCCAGCGGGTAGATAAGACAGAGAAAAACATAGTGCGACGGCTTGGCCCAGAAATCCTCAAAGCCCATGCGCAGGGCCTCAAAAACATCCGTCATGCCGATCCGTCTCACTTCCGGGTAAAGGACGGAATGGTCGCCGCCCGCGATAACATGAAATTGTGCCATGACGCTCCTCCTGCAAACCAGGCAGCCCTTGACTGCGAGGAAGGGCCAAGGCGGCAGCCTGTGCGCGATTTCTCAGTTTTGGTGCAGTTCCAGACGGAGAACTAGCTCCGATTTTTGGAAACTGCCATGCGTGACCGCAAAATCCGGTGCTCTGATCATGTTGACTGAAAGCTATTATACGTCGGAAATAGCGCTCAAGAAAGAAAAAGCGAGTCAGCGCTTGCATATACACCCTCCTCCGCGTGCAGCAGTTGCTTTGCACGCAAATTCATGGAACATGCTTTGTATGCAACATGTATGCATCAAGCACAGTCGATCGACAGTACCGCCGCATGAAAGGGCATGACAATGAGCGAATCCATTCTGATCTCGACGGACGATCTCTTGAAGCTTGTAAGAGAAATTCTTCAGAATGCCGGCTTCAGTGCCGATCATGCCGCCGCCGTTGCACGCACGATCGTTGCCGGTGAACGGGATGGCTGCAAGTCTCACGGTGTCTATCGTATCGAGGGCTGCCTGCGCACATTGAAACTCGGCAAGGTCGTGCCGGATGCGGTACCGGAATTGACCAGCGACGACAGTGCGGTCATCCGCGTGGACGCCAAGGGCGGTTTCGCCAACCTTGCTTTCGAACAGGGCATGCCAGCCCTTGTTGAACGCGCGCGCAAGCTCGGGCTCGCCGCGCTGGTCATCAATGACTGCACCCATTTCGCGGCCTTGTGGCCTGAAGTCGAGGCATTGTCCGGACACGGGCTGGCCGCCATGGCCATGTGCCCGAGCTACGCTACTGTTGCACCGGCTGGCGGAACGAAACCGCTGCTCGGCACAAACCCGTTCGCATTCGGCTGGCCGCGTCCGGGCGAGCATCCCTATGTGTTCGATTTCGCCACCAGTGTGGCCGCCCGCGGTGAACTGGAACTCTATCGCCGCGCCGGCAAGCCCCTGCCTGAAGGCTGGGCCGTCGATGCCGACGGCAATCCGACCACCGATCCCGAAGCGGCGCTTGCAGGCGCCATGCTGCCTTTCGGCGGGCACAAGGGGTCGGCTATCTCAACAATGATCGAGCTGCTTGCGGGCGTGATGATCGGAGATTTTACCAGCCCTGAGGCCCTCGACTTTTTGGGCACCACCACCATTGCGCCACGCCATGGTGAGCTGATTATCGCATTCGATCCGGCGCGCATGGCGGGCGGACGGGTCAATCCGGTGCAGCATGGCGAGGTTCTGCTGAATGCGATAGCCGGCCAGGGCGCGCGCCTCCCCTCGCAGCGCCGCTTTGCCGCCCGCCACGAATCCCTGTCCAAGGGCATAGTGCTGACCGGCGCTGAAATGGCCCAGCTGGAATTGCTGCGGGACAAGGGTCTCGACGCGGTTTCATAAACCCGCTTAACAGACTGTCCAATGAAAAACCCCCGTCGTCGACGGGGGTTTTCATTTCAGTTAAAAAGATCAGGCTGCGTATTTTGCAACCGCACCGCCCTGCTTGCTCCAGCTGCCATACCACGTCTGGAAAAGCTTGAGTTGAGCTTCGCAATAGCCGCGCTGGCTGTCCGAAAGTTTGTCGGTCTCGTTAAAATGCAGTTCATATTCCGGATTGCCGGTGAGAACCATCATATGCTTGTAGAACAGGACCAGATCCGGGCCTTCATCAAAGGATGACAGGACATGCAGCGCCGCTTCCAGCTCAAGGGCGCGGGCGCGGGCTTCGGCATCGCCAGCCGCTGCGGCTCTCGCCAGCGCGATGAGGTGCTGTACCTCCCTGGGCAGAACATTGCCGATGCCAGTGATTGCGCCAACTGCGCCGCAATTGACGAAGCCATCGAACACGCACGTATCGACACCTGCCATCAAAATGACGTCGTCATCCGCGCTCGTGATGTTTTCCGCCGCATAGCGCATGGCTTCAGCACCACCGAATTCCTTGAACCCGATCAGGTTTGGATGCTCGGTGCGCAGCGCAAAAAAGAGGTCCGCACGGGTCGCGAAACCATAGTAAGGGCTATTGTAAATGACCGCCGGAACATCGGGAGCAGCGGCGAGAATCGCCTTGAAGTGCGCTTTCTGGGCGGAGATGGATGAACCGCGGGAGAGAACGCGCGGAATGACCATCAGACCCTTGGCGCCTACTTTCTGGGCGTGCGCAGCGTGTGCCACCGCACTTGCCGTATTGACCGCACCGGTTCCGACCACCACAGGAACGCCAGCCTTGACCAGAGCTTCTACACCGGCCATGCGCTGCTCGTCGGTGAGAAGCGGCCAATCACCCATCGAGCCGCAGTAGACGACTGCGGACATGCCCTGGGCTATCAGTTCCTTGCCTTTGCGCACCAGCGCATCAAAATCGGGGGTGCGATCAGGCTTGCACGGCGTCATCAATGCTGGAATGCAGCCAGAGAAAATGTCTGAGATCATGAGTTTGTCCTTGAGCGCTTTTCAATCAACCAGAGTCTACAATCGGCTTTTAAGAACCTTGTATTGACATCAATATACACAATGTATTTTTGTTGTCGACTAAAATTATGATTGCAACTAGCCTACAATGACCACCAAAAATGGCCCAGTGGGAAAAGGCGCTCACTGCGACCGGTTTTCCGCCTATCAGTTTGCGAGATATTGAGGACACGCAATGAACAAAGCACAAGCAAACCAGTCAGCGGACCGGAAGAAGGGTTCCGGCGTCAAGCTGGTCTATGATGTTCTGCGTGACGAGATTATCGATCTGTCGCTCGCTCCAGGCAGCCCGATTGACGAAAACCAGCTCGCCGAGCGCTTCGCAATGTCGCGCACGCCCATCCGGGAGGCACTGGTAAGGCTTGCAAGCGACGGTCTTGTGACGACGCTGCCCAATCGCTCCACGGTCGTATCGAATATCGACTTCATGAGCCTGCCGGCTTTCTTCGATGCCATCACGTTGATGTATCGCGTTACGACGCGGCTCGCCGCCCGCAATCGCACGGATCAGGACCTTCAAATCATACGTGCCCATCAGGATGATTTCGCACATGCGGTCCGTGAACAGAATGCGCTGGAGATGATCTCGACCAATCGCGATTTCCATGCGGCAATCGCCGAAGCTGGTCGCAATCCGTTTTATGCGACATTCTTTGCCAGACTTCTCGATGAAGGGCGCAGGCTGCTTCGCCTCTACTATTCGTCTTTCTCGGATCGGTTGCCGGAACAATATGTGACGGAGCATGAAGATATGATCCGCGCGATTGAAGAGCAGGATGTCGATACTGCCGACGTGCTGGGCAAGGCCCATGGCGACCAGATTGTGCTCCAGATCCGCAAGCTCATCGCCGACGACAGGCGCGAACACATCGACCTTTAGGAGCAGCCTCAGGGCATTCCCCTTGCTGCCGCGTTTCTATGAAAGGCACGCCGCAGCGCGCCCTCATGTCGAAGCTGCGCCTGTTCACTTTTCCAGTTGCCCGCAAGGCTCCCTGTCCACGCCCATCCAGCGCGTTCCCGACCAGAAATCGAGACGCACATCGGAAAATTGTTGACAGAACGCATTCGTGTATACTTAATAAATACAAAAAGAATGCAAATGGGAGAGTATGCGATGGCGTCAGCCGAAGAGCCGACAAGCCGATTCGCCTGGGCGGATAAAATCACGGGACTGTCACAGGCTGTTCTGAAGGTGGAAAAGCTTCTTGCTGGCGTTTTCATAACGATTCTTCTGGCCTTGATCCTGATCAACGTCGTTACCCGCTTTGCCAAAGTGCCGATCTACTGGATCGATGAAGCGTCGATTTTTTCGATGATATGGCTGGGTTTCATTGGCGCTTCCGTGATGACGAGACTGCGCATAGACTTCGCGGTCACGCTGCTTTCAGATCATCTTTCGGCCAAATGGGTCGCCCGGCTTCGTGCTCTTGCCACGGCAATTTCCCTCACCTTTGCGCTCGGCTTTATCGTGATGTGCTGGACATGGATGGATCCGCTCGGGATCGCATCCTACGGATTCGATGCCAAATCCTATGCCGCCGAGTCCTTCAATTTTCTCTACACCGAGCGGACGCAGACGCTGGAATGGCCCACCTGGCTGGTCAATCTCATCCTGCCAATCTTTGCGCTCACCCTCACCATTCATTGCGCGGCCAATCTGCTTGAGGATCTGGGCTTCGCACGCAAACGCGTTCAGATATCGCTCACAACAGCCGAAGGAGCTGCCTGATGTTTACCTTCGGCGCATTCGTCGCTCTCATGCTGATCGGCCTGCCGATCTCCATCGTTCTTTGCCTGACCGCCACCGCCTATATCTGGCAAAGCGGAAATACGGTGCTGTTCGTCTCCTTTCCCACGCAGATGTTCACGGGGCTGGATAGCTATGGCCTCATCGCCATTCCGCTTTTCATTCTGATTGGCGAGATCATGAACGGCGGCGGCATCACACGGCGCATCATCGACATGGCCATGGCGTTCGTGGGCACCCTCAAAGGGGGCCTTGCCTATGTCAACCTGCTTGCCAACATGTTCGTGGCGTCGATCCTCGGCTCGGCAGCGGCGCAGGTTGCCCTGATGTCGCAGATGGTCGTGCCCGAAATGGAGCGCAAGGGGTATGACAAGACCTTCGCCGCGGGGCTGACCGCCTATGCGGGCATGCTCGGCCCGATCATTCCGCCGTCGATCATGTTCGTCGTTTACAGCGTCATTGCGCAGGTGCCGGTCGGAACCATGCTGGCGGCGGGCATCATACCGGGGCTCATGCTTACCGTGGCCTTCTGCGTGGTGATCGCGCTGATGGGCTACATCTACAATTATCCGCGCGGCGAACATTTGCCGATGCGCCAGCGGATCGGCATCACATTAAAGGCGCTGCCGACCCTCACCATCCCGCTGATCATCGTAGGCTCGATCGTTACGGGTCTTGCCAACCCCACAGAAGCCGCAGCCATGGGCGTTATCGCGGCGATCTTCGTAGGGTGCCTCGTAACTCGCGACCTCAGCCTGAAACAACTCCCTGGCATGTTCATGAAAGCGGGAGTTCTGTCGGCGGGGATTCTTTTCCTGATTGCGGCTGCGGCTGTATTTTCATGGGTTCTCGTTTACGGCATGATCCCCCAACGGGTTGCCGAATGGATTCAAACCATCGCCAAAGATCCGGTTACGTTCATGCTCCTCGTAAACGTGATCCTGCTGGTCATCGGAACCGTTATCGACGGCGCGCCCGGCCTGATCATGACCGTTCCCATACTTCTGCCGATCGCAACCGAAGTCTACGGCATCGATCCCGTGCATTTCGGCGTGGTCGCGGTGATCAATCTCGTTCTCGGCTTCCTGTCGCCACCGGTGGGACTGAACTTCTTCATTGCGGCCGCCGTGACTGGAGCAAAACCGGGCAAAATGTTCATCGTCACTCTGCCGTTTTTCATCATCTGCTGCATCATTCTGGTGCTGCTGTCCATCTTTCCAGCTCTTTCGACTTATTTCGCCTAAACTCTCAAAACAGGGGAACCAACCATGTCATTCACTCGTCGCTCCTTCATGAAGACCTTGTCGCTGGGCGCTGCCATGACCGTTGCCGCACCATCGGTTCTGCGCGCGCAGTCCGCCAAGATTTATCGCCTTGGCATCACAACACCTCCCGGTCATCCGTGGAATGTCGCGGCGGAAGCCGTTGGCAAACGGCTTTCGGCAGAAACCGATGGTCGCCTCTCCATTCAGGTCTTTCCGTCAAACCAACTTGGCAATGAAGGTGCAATGCTTCAGCAAATGCAGTCGGGGGCGCTTGATCTGGGCTGGATCATGACAGCAGAACTGGGATCGCGCATTCCCCAGATCGCGGCGATCAATGCTCCCTGGCTCGTGACGAGCACGGAGAAAGTGGCAAAGCTCGTTCGCCATCCGGTAGCAACCAAGCTTTTGGATGTGCTGCCCGTCGAAACCGGCACCGTGGGTCTTGGCTATGGCATCACGACGCTGCGTGTTGTGTTCACCGGAAATGAAACCAGCAGCATCGATGACATCAAGGGAATGAAGCTGCGTATCAATACGACACCGGCTTACCGCGACTTCTACCAGTTGCTGGGTGCTGCACCGACGCCGATTCCAACGCCGCAGGTTTTCGACGCGATGTCCAACGGTCAGGTTGACGGGCTTGAAGCCGATCTCGATCTCTCCTGGAACCAGCGCTACGACAAGGTAGCCAAAACCATGCTGCGCATGAACGCGATTTTCATGCCGTGCGTGGCCCTCGCGTCCGGCCGCGTTTGGAAAAACGTTCCTGAAGCAGATCGCGAGCTCATCACCCGCCTCACCCGTGAGGAACTCGACAAGCAGATCGACGCCACCGTCGCCAAGGAAGCCGAAATTCTACAAAACTTCAAGGATGCCGGCATCAAGATCGTCGATGTCGACCTTCAGAATACGGCAGACATTATCACCGCCTATGACGAGATCTGGCTGCCCAAGGCACCAATCCTGAAGGAACTGCGCGAAGTAGGCGCGACACTCTAAGTGTTTAGATTCTACAGCGCATCCCGAAAAGTGTGAAACGGTTTTCGGGATGCGCATCAAAAAATGATTGGAGCGCCGATCTGATTCAACTTGATCGAAAGGCGCTCTAATATCATCCCGCGCCTGAACGACAGACAATCACCCGGTCCGGCCAGCCTGGTTTCCAGGGCTGGCCGTTATTTTCGCAAAGTCGAAGATAATCTATGCTTTTTGTATTGAATACAAAAAGTGATGCAGTACAAGCATAGAAGACATATTTGGGGCTGGGGGCGAGGATTTGGAACTCGATGGAGGGGGCAGCGGCTTCCAAACAGATTACGCGCGCGAGAAAAGCTCGTTCTTTTCACTCGCAATCATCATTGCTACAGCGTCCATTTTTGGCCTGACCTACAGCTTGACCGCGCCACTGGTGGCGCAGATTCTCATAAAAAACGGGCTGACCGAGACACTTGTCGGCGCAAATGCCGCCATGCATGCGCTTGGCGTACTTTGCATCGCCCCGTTCCTTTCCGGGCTTTCCACCCGCTTCCAGCCGAAGCAGCTCATCATGGTTGCGCTGCTTGCATCAGCAGCACTCTTGTTCCTGTTTCCGATGATGCCAAGCTTCTGGCTGTGGTTTCCGCTTCGCTTCATGTTGGGAATTTGCGCTGAAATCCTGTTTGTTCTCACGGAAACCTGGGCTAGCGAACTTAGTACCAATAAAAACCGCGGTCGTGTCATGGCCGCATATACCGCATCGCTTTCATTGGGCTTTGCAGGTGGGCCGCTGATCCTGTCATTTACCGGCTTCGAGGGCCTTGTCCCCTTTGCCATAGGTTCGGTCGTTACCCTCATCGCCTTTGTTATCATCAATGCTCCCGGACTTCGCCCGCTTGAGATGGCGCAGCACAAGAGCTCCAACATTTTGCGGATGATGCGGCTGTCGCCCATCGCAATGGGGACCACGGCGATCAATTCAGCGGTCGAAACAGCCGGACTGTCGTTCCTCGCAATCTATGCGATGCGCCTCGGCTGGAACGAGACCGAAGGCACGCAATTGATCACGGTGCTCATGGTGGGGGCAATTGCCCTTCAGCTGCCCATCGGCTGGCTGTCCGATAAAGTCAACAGAGTGACGCTGTTGATCGCCTTGACGACGCTTTCTGCGATATCGGCATTTCTCTGGCCGCTGCTTCTGTCGGTCAACTGGCTGGCTTATCCGGCATTGTTCATCTGGGGTGGAATTTTCGTCGGCATCTATACGACAATGCTGGCGATCATAGGAACGCAGTTTCGCGGCCCCGATCTGGTGAGCGTCTATGCTGCCATGGGCCTGTTCTGGGGCGGCGGAGCCTTGTTCGGGCCAATGCTGGCCGGAGGTTTTCTCGACGTTTTCGAACATGGCCTGCCGATTTTCGTCGGCATCGCCTGCGCCGCATTCCTGGTGTTCGCCCTGTTCGTCAAGCGCACAATGAAAACGGGTGGGGAACCCCAGACATGATACGCATTCTTCTCATCCTGCTCGGGCGGGAAATCATACAGCGACACTGGAAAGTGCTGCTCGTCGCCAGCGCTTTCTGGCTCTTCCTCGGTACGTTCATCATCATAGATGCGCTGGATGGCAAGACCATTATTCCCTCGCGCCTTTTCGGATATTTCCTGCTGCCTGAGGCCGTTGTCAGTCTTTTCGCCGCCGCCTGGAGCCGCGGAACGGCCAGACGAATGCGCATCGTGCAGGGCATCGCCCTGCTTAGCGTCGGGTTTCTTATCATCAGCGCCACACCTGCCAGCAATTTCACGCTCGCAATGGTGCTGGGCTTCTGCTTCTTCGTGGACGGCAGCGTACGTATCGGCAGTGCATGGGTGGTCCGCTACCCGCGCTGGAGGCTGGGCCTCATGGGCGGCCTGCTTGAGGTCTGCATCGCCATCATAACTCTCCAGCCGTGGCCGACATGGTATGCGGGCACGGTCGGCTTCAATGTCGGCGCGGTGATGATTCTTACCAGCCTCGGCATACTGAGCATCGCACTGCGAATACGCCGACTGGAAGAAGGCGTTTCCATCAGCAGCATTTTGAACCGGAACGACTTCTGGAGCCGGACGACCTTCACCGCTTCCCAAGCCAAAGCAAATCGAGGTGAACTGATCGTGCATGTCTGGACACCGACCGGGCAGGCAATGACGCCGTTGCACCAGCGGGCCATCAATCGCTACATCGCAGCCGTCGATGGAAGTGGCGTGATATCAACGGGGCATGCGGCGCTGGAAATGGGGCCGGACCTCTATATCAGCCATTACCCCGCAGTGGAGATTGATCGATCGCCGGACGAATTTACCCGAACCTTGCGCGCAACCGCCGACAATAATGTTCCTGGTCGCTTTCTTCCCAGCTATCGGGAAGAGGCTGCGGACTGGTGCCCATCGACAGTGCAGGTGCTTGTCAAGAATATCGATGCGTCGCGGTTAGATGCCTTCTGGAAGCAATACAGCGCCGACAAGACCTACAATCTCACGAACAGGAATTGTTCCAGCGCGGTGGCCGACGCTCTCGACGCCGCACTCGAAGGCGTCTACCGGGAGCATAACTGGCCCGTCATCACTGCGCTGAGAGCGATCATATATCCTGAGCTCTGGGCAGCGGGATTGATGCGCAAGCGCGCCGAATCCATGGCCTGGACGCCTGGGCTTGTTCTCGATTATGCGCGGGCACTGTCGGCAATCGTCGACCCGCCGAAGTCGATCTTCACCTTACCCAAGCTCCGCCTTTTGAAAAAATATGCGGCATCGAAGCGCGACACAGGTTGATAATCCGGAGTGTTACATAGCGCCGGCGGGCAGGCGAATGGCACCAGAAAAGCGGTCGCGCTCGACAGCGCCTACAGGCGATAACAGAGCCTTGCGGTGGATTTCACTGAATGGAAGCTCGGTGTTTTCAAGCAAATCGTTGTCGTAGAGAAATTCTGGCAGATACCCCGACAACAACACCCGGTAGTCGAAAGGAAATTGCGGCTCCAGCAAGCGTACCAGATCGAAAACGACGGTCGTGCAGTTGGATGTCATGGTATTATAGAATGCCGGATTTTTTGCGAGATCATTCGCCTTCTCAACATATTGGAGCAGCATGGCCTGCATCAGGTCGCGCTCGACATCGATTGCATATCGATAAACGCGCTCCTTCCTGACGTTGGTTCTAAGATAAACGATATCGCTCTCTTCGGCCGCGATCATCGCCAGCTCAAAGCTGCGGAAAAAACCGCCGACCGACGAAAACTCCTGACCTTTTTTCTTCCTTATCTCGGCGGAAAACACCAGATGACGACCGTCGGAAAATCCAAACGAAATCAACGTATGCGCGATGGCGGGATGCGTCCAGTATGACAGCAGGACATCGACGGAATTCAACTCGTTCAGATCGTATGTTTCCGACTTCCAGTTGGAAACAAAGGAATTATCGGCGTTCCAAGTAAAATCACGCACATTCCGGAACGTAATTGTGCCGCCTTGAACATCAGCCGTTACCGTATGCTCGACATCGGCAGCCCAATCCCTGTTCAGAGATGGCTTCATCGTGCCCCACCATGCCAGTACGATTGCGCACATGCCGACAAATATGATGTTCGCCGACCACATTGCATAGGTGTTTTGCCGATACAGAAACCAGGTTGCCGCATATGCAAAGAATATGCAGGCAACGGCAATCATGATGCCAAACCTGAACGTCTGGGACAGATGCGATTGAAACCATATGGCCAGCACTGTCCATGTGGTAAAGGCTGCGCACAGCATCAGCCACGCAATTATAAACAATGTCTTGATCATCGTATCAGCTATGGTTCCCCGGAGATTTTCAAGGCGATGCAATCAAAGAAAAACCGCTCGTTTCTAGAGCACGTTTCGATCTGATTGAATCAGATTTGCGGTCTAAAATTTTGTTTTAACGCGCATCTTTTCCGAAAATCGTTTCACACTTTTCGGAATGCGCTCTATCGCATCGACAAGGCTTTTCCGGCGTCATGTTCTCCCTTCCAGTGTATTCTATCCACATCCGCATCGGATTGAACGATGCGGATTGCGTTCTGGATGGTGGTATTTCTCTCAAATGCCGTTTTCCCCGCGCTGATAGCCAGATCGACTTCATCCGCTGGAAGCGAAAGCCGCGTGGGTATTTTGTTGAAACTTACCTGCATGGCAGCCGGCAAATCATGTACGGACAGCCGCTGCACGTAAAAGCGAACGTCCCGGCAGTTCCAACCATCGAGTGAGCCGCGATAGCTTGCGACCGTTTTAAGGGACAGACTGCAGCGATAATCTATGACGTCCCTGCGCCATTGCGACATGGCCAGTTTCAGCGCATCGAAGCCCTCTCGGACCGATGACGAAATCGCTGTATCCGCCACAGCATCGAGAATTTCGGCAATGCCTGGACCGTGCAGCTCCTTCACCCACGGATATTCCGCTTCGCGGCCCGCATCTGCCACGATGTAGATGAAGGTCTTCAATCGCACAGCTTCCCTAGCTGATAAAGGCCCATGGGCTGTGCGCGACGAGGCTCTGGCCATGGCGAGCGGCGTCACGCCCAAATTGTCGGTCAGGGCGCCGTCGAGCAGCTTGATATAGTTGATGCCGGCAGACTTGTAGTTTTCGAGCGCACGCCCGTAAGCCTGCAATCGCAAAGACGAGTCTGGGTCTTTCATCGCCTGTTTCAGCCAGTCAGGCTGACGATATGCGCAGGCTCCGTGATTGGCCTTTACGGTCATCGGCTTGAAAACAACAGGCACTGCCGCGGAGGCCCCCACGGCATCGGCAATTTTCACATCCTTCAGATTGCTACAAAGCGCCGCAAAGGTTTCGACACTGAAGTGAAACGGCACTCTGTGATAAATATCCGACGCGGAAATCCAGATTGACGGCGCATTCGGCCAGCGAAAGCTGGAATAAGTGGCGCCATGGAAAATATTGTCGTCAAGCCAGCGGGTGAAAGACGACCGGTCATTTGCGCCGCCGTTCAATGCGTTGATGGCGGTCACAGGAGAGAAAATGCTGGTTCGCATGCTTTCTTCGGCATTCCTGATCAGGAATGCATCGCGAAAATGCTTATACTCGTCGCGGCCTTTCATACCGAAATAACCTGCCAGGACCGCACCGCCCGACACGCCGGAAACCATTCTGATGTCGTCAACCAGGCTTCTTTCGTAAGGATGCTGATCGATAATAACGTCATCCAGCCCGCGCAAAACGCCATAGCCAAACGCTGCCGCACGGGTTCCGCCGCCCGACAGGGCCAGTCCGATCACCGTTGAACCGTCGTCACCGGGGTCGGGAATGAATTCATTCTCAAAAGCGGCTAACTGCGCCGTTGAACCGTTGATCGGTCCCACATCGGAGGCGGCGCATCCAGCAACCAAAAAGCTGGCAATCGATCCGAAAAACGATGATTTAAATGAGCGATGTCGCATTACTTCCCCGGCACAAGAACTTACAAATAACACCGCCATTCCAAGAATTGCAATCGCGTCGTTGAAGACTATTCTAATGGACCTATTTGAAGAACAACAATAAGCTACGCTAACAGGAAGCAGTTTCTGCAAAACTTGGTGCAATGGTTGTTGGAGTGTAAATGCGGCGTCGAATAATGACGAATAGACCAACACAGCCATGGATCAACCGGGCGCTCAGCCGTTCGCTCGCCATTAGCACCTCGGCATTGGTAATCAGCCTGCTACCATCCATCCACGCACATGCCGAAGACAAAATGCTGCTCTATGATGAGGACGGGCTGAAAATTCGCGCCCACTTGCAGGCGGGGTTGAATGGCGTGTCAGAACGAAATCTGTTCTGGAATTTTGCTGAAGCCTTTTCGCCGGCGCTGGGCTTCAATCCGAATAAAACGTGGCTCGAAGGTTACGTAAAGCCGGGCATCAGCTTCAGCAATGAATTCAACAGCGGCTTCAGCATTTATGGCAAAGGTTCGGTCGTAGCTTCCGGCACACTTGGAGTCGACGCCTATGACACCGGCAATACCGGGCGGATAACGCTTGAGGAGGGGTATGTCGGCTTTCGCAAGAGAATCGACGCCACGACATCTTTCGACTTCTCGGTTGGGCCGCGTGAATTCAAAACCGGAACCGGCATGCTGATCGCCAACGGGGGCAATAGCGGCTTCGAGCGCGGCGCACTCAAGTTCGGGCCGCGCAAAGCCTGGAGGATGGCCGGTATCGGTCGGTTCAACTATGAAAACATCGAAGCCTCAGCCTTCTATCTCCAACCGAACGAGTTGCCTGACAGCAGTAGCAATACCCAACTTGCGGGTACGGATATACGCTACAGGCTGAACAAGGACAGCTTTACCGGTCTCACCTACGGGCATGTACTGGAATCGAACTCTCCCTACCCTAAAGCCGCTCCAAACG
This sequence comes from Ochrobactrum sp. CM-21-5, assembly GCF_014253075.1. Taxonomy (GTDB): domain Bacteria; phylum Pseudomonadota; class Alphaproteobacteria; order Rhizobiales; family Rhizobiaceae; genus Brucella. The sequence goes on along the minus strand of NZ_JACLZJ010000001.1, from coordinate 612,713 downwards.
GTATCGGCCCGCCAGCCTTCCTCGAAGACGGACGCGAGGGGCTGAACTTCATAAATTTCTATGCCATTGGGAAACCGTTTCCGAACAGTTTCGAGAACGTCATCGCTGGCGGCGAGGTGGCCTACGAATGGAACGATCGCATAAATATGTCCGCATGGGCCGGACGAGTGTATGTCGGATATAACTTTGTCGACCTTCCATGGTCTCCGAGCTTCGCCGTGTCTTATCAAACCTTTTCAGGTGACAATCCGGACACATCAAAACTGGAACGCTTCGACCCGCTTTTCTATGAGGGAAGTCCCAGTTCGTGGTCTACCGGCTCGAAGTCCTCAATGGTGTTCATCAATTCCAATGTGAACGCCTATCAGGCCAGCCTGCGGGTCAGCCCGACCAAGCGTGATACGCTGACGTTACGCTATGCCCATATAAGAGCCAACCAGTTGCGCAGTCCCATACAGTTTGGCCAAGGCACCCGTGTCGAAACATCCGGCGACATCCCCAGTCCCGTCGCCGGCGTCACGAGATACCACCTGTCAGACGATATATTCCTTGAGTATAATCGCATTTTGAACGCTCATACCTACCTTACCGTCGGTGTGAGTGTCTCGTTTCCCGGACCAGGCATTGATTCAGTCGTGCATGGAAAAGCGCCCACATGGGCCGGAGGTTTCGCCAATGTCGTCGTCAACTTCTAAGCTTCCCAGCGCCTGCGTCCGCTTCGTCGGGCACGCGATATTCACGGCCACACTCATCACGGCGCTTCATCCAATCCCGTCCAACGCAGTGGAGCCAAACAAAATGAACGCTGAACAGTCGGACCCCAGAACGATGGGCTGGATGATCGGCTCTCCGCCTCCCAGCGACAAGATTATCCGCTTTTCCGATCCGGATTATTTCAGCTTTCCGAAACTGAGGTGGACAGTTTGCCACTTCAGGCAACTTATGCCGACCGTCAACGTCAGCCGCGGCATTGGCGCCCCGCATCCATTGCAACACAACATCGATCCATCGATAGACCAGCTGACATTTACACCTCTGGGCGGTCAGGAACCCATGACATGGGCGCAATCGCTTGCCGCAAACTATACCGACGGCATCGTCGTGCTGCACGAGGGTGTGGTTGTCTATGAGTATTATTCCGGTTGCCTGAACGATCTGGGCCAGCATGGCGCCATGTCGGTCACCAAATCGATCACTGGCCTGCTGGGCGAAATTCTGGTTGCCGAGGGTACATTGGATCCGAACGCGAAAGTCGAAACCATCCTCCCGGAACTGAAAACCAGTGCATTTGGCGATGCGACAGTCAGGCAGGTGCTGGATATGACAACCGGGCTTCGCTACAGCGAAGACTACGCGGATCCGAATGCCGATGTCTGGACCTATTCCGCCGCTGGCAATCCGTTGCCCAAGCCGGATGACTATAAAGGCCCGCGCAGCTATTTCGAATATCTGCAAACCGTCCGCAAGGAAGGCGAGCACGGTGTCGCTTTCGGTTACAAAACGATCAACTCCGATGCCCTTGGCTGGATCATATCGCGGGTGACCGATCAATCGGTGGCGTCGCTCCTGTCAGAAAGAATCTGGAGCAAGATGGGCGCCGAGCAGGACGCTTATTATACGGTCGATTCAATCGGAACGCCGTTTGCTGGCGGCGGGTTGAACGCCGGTTTGCGCGACATGGCGCGCATTGGACAGTTGCTTCTGGATGATGGTGTCATGAACGGCGTAAGGCTTATCCCCGAGGCGGCAATCGAGAGTATTCGCGGCGGCGGCGACAAGGCAGCGTTCGCAAAGGCGGGCTATGCGCTCCTCAAGGGATGGAGCTATCGCGGCATGTGGTGGATATCCCACAATGCGAATGGTGCATATATGGCCCGTGGCGTGCACGGACAGGCTCTTTACATCGATCCCGCGGCCCGGATGGTGATTGCCCGTTTTTCTTCCCATCCAACGGCTGGCAACAGTGCGAATGACCCAACCTCCTTGCCTGCCTACGAGGCACTTGCAAAACATCTGATGCGCCAGAAAACAGTACATTGAAAACGGCCTGAACTTTGAGGAATGACACGTCAGGTCCGCTTGTCTAATCACATGTCCCGCAGGAATATGACGAGAATCACCCATTTTGGCGGCGCAAACCATTGGCTGACTGAGTTTCCGCCGCAAAACAGTTGGAGGTGCGAATAGCACCTCCAACCGATATGGCGTAATCAGCTTACCACTTCACACGGAAGCCGACATTTCCCTTGTAATTATAACTGTCACCGAAGTTGTTCAGGCTGGTGTTAAGCGAAGCCTCGCCATAGAGCGAGTACTTATCGTCGTCCCAATTGTAGGAGCCACCAAATCCGACACCGCCCCACAAACGTTCGTTGCGTGAAGTGAGGCGCGTGCCAGCCAGTTCTACCGAGGCACCGTCCAGGAATTCATAATACAGATTGCCTATGCCGTAGGCATGTATACGATCCGTCAGCCCCTTGCTGTTCTGCCATGCATTCTGACGATCGAAGGATAGCCCGAAGCGGCCTTGCAGGCTGTCGCCGTTATGCAAAGAGACATTCGCTCCAAATGGATCTCTAAAACTGTCGAAATCCACGCTGGAATAGATCAGCTGGCCTTGCGGCGTCCATGACCATTGGTCGTTGATCTGGATTTTCTTACCGGTTTCAAGCGACACAGCATATCCGAAACCGTCGTTTCCGTCAGCAAGCGCAACGCCCCCTTCATTGGAAGACAAATCAGACCTGTACCATGTCGCTTGGGCCTGACCGTCCAGATAGAAGCCATTGTCGCTGTACCAAGTCAAGGCTCCGCCAAAGCCATAACCATCAGTGGAGATCTCGCCGTCACCATGAGGGGAGAATATATCGGCCGAAGCATGACCATAATGAACCGTGATACCGCCAATGAGTTTGCCGCTTTCAGTTTCATGCAGCATGCCATCGAGTCCGGCCTGCAACTTGAAGGTATCAAGATCGTAAGTGCCATCTGTCGTGCTGACGTTTGGCTTGAACCGGTTGTGATCACCTTCAATGCGGCCCCATACGCCATTTTCCTGTACAAAGCTGCCAGATTCCTCCGCCGGAGCATAAGGAGAAACGGCATCCGCGCCCTGCGCAATTGTCAGGTTTCCGGCATGGGACCAATAACGGTTGCCAACACGCTGCTGGAGTGTCGGAAGACCGTTCAGCGCCATCAAGGTCTGCGGATAGGCCTCATAGACCGGAGCACCAGCCTGATACAGTGGCTGTGGTTGTGGCTCCGGTTCCGGCGCGGGCGTCAGAGGTGGTGTCGGAGCTGGATTTGGGTTTGTGACGGTATCGACCGGTTTCAAAGTCGAGCGCAGATACCAGTCGCCATCGGTCGGCGTGCTGACACCGTTCTGGTACAGGCGATAGGCGTAAGCGCCGCCGACAATGACCTGCTCACCATCGAGAGCATAATCACCCTTGAGGGAGAAAACGCCATCCGACCTGCCACCGACCTCGATGATCTTGATGCCTTCCGTGGTTGGTGCGCCGGTGCCATCAACATTGATAACCTTGACGTCTGCCGTGCCGGACGTGTTGCCGGTGATCTTCAGAAGATCGGTCGAGGAGCCGTCGTCGCCCAAAACGGTTTCGACCTCTACCAGACCGCCATTGCCGACATAATCGCCATCAATAGTCAGCGTACCGATGGAATTGCCGGGCGCAATGGTGCCGCCTGCTTCATGGGTTGTCGTTCCCACCGTGCCGATCCCTTGCAGCCGTCCGCCGAGTACATGCACCGGGCCATCGCCAAGATCGGAGCCGGCAGACATTGCCATTGTGCCTTCATAGATGCTCCACGGTGCGGCCTGATCGGTTCCCTGTCCGGTGATTGTCCAGGTGCTCGATCCGGTCTTCTCGAACATATCGAAGCCGCGATATTGCTTCGTGGAGCCGATAGTGGAGACATCGAATGTGTCGTTTTCCTCACCGCCAAGGCGGAAGATGTCATCCGTCTTGCTGGCATTTGTCTTCACGGCGCCATCGATGACCGAACCCGCATGCTGTTCCAGGACAAGCTGGAAAGCGCCGGTCATGAGAATTGCGGTCAGTTCACCATTTCCCGCAGAGCCGCCTGCGATGGTTCCGCTGTTGATGACATGGATGGTGCCGTTGGCGGTCGAAGGCGGTGGAAATCCGGCGCCACTACTGCCACGCAGGCCCGAAATACCGTTGGTGGCTGCTTGGCTGGCACTTGAAGTCGTGGCGCCGCGGATGAGCCCCTGGTTTACAATCGTGACATTGACGTCATCAACGACGCTTAATCCATCACCGCCTCTGTAAGTGCTGTTTCCATCCGCCCCATAGATTTGCCCACTGGCGTTATTGGTGATGGTGGAGGTTCCCGTCATGTAGACGCCGTCGGCATTGGAGCCGAAGTTACCACCGCCACGGATGGTGCCGTTGTTCACCAGATCCGTGCTGTCCATCGCCAGACCAGCTTGGGCAAAGTCGGGGGTTCCCGTCAATCCTCCCTGGATGAGGCCGTTATTGACGTGACCCGTTCCACCAGTCAGCAGGACCCCATAACCTGATGCGCGCGCGCCTGCCTGACCGCTTCCTCCCGTTATGGTGCCGTTGTTGACGAGCGTTCCGTTTGTCAGTGTCAGTCCCTGTCCGTCTCCGACGCCGCCGAATATCTGTCCCTGGGCCAGCCCACTCACGCGTTCGCCGCCGCTGATCGATCCGTTGTTGGTGATCGTCATGTCATGAAGCGCCAAGCCCACGCCCCCTTGGGCACCAGCAGAACCAGTCGCTTGATCACCGCCCTGAATCTCGCTGCCCACCGCAATTGTCAACGAGCCGCCGGGTAGCGGCGTCGCAAATGCGACCGAAGTTCCGGGATTGATTCCATCGACGCTCGAAAGCACAAAGCCATTGGTGCTGACCGTCAGGTGCTTACTGAGTGCTGGAAGGGGGGTGGATGAAATCGAAATGTCGTTTTGAAGATTGATGACAGGGTTAGCGTCACCGGCAGCATTGGCGCTATTAATCGCTGCGATCAGCTCACTTTCTGATGCCACATCATAACTGGCGGCATGTACAGCGCTCATCGGACTAACTGAAAAGACAATTGCACATAGTAACGCCCTGACAGACACACCCGAACGCAATTTTTGAGCCGTAGTAACAGTCGCGTTTGCGTGTCTTTGGTATAATGATATCGACATATTCGAGATGGTCCTTTGCGTCGGGGGATGTATTCAAATGCACGCTAATAAGAATGTGCTTCTTGCCTAGCATGTATAAATATTACAAAAATAATTCTACAATTTCTTTAATAAATTTTAGAGTAAACTAATATATACAACAAGTTGTAAATATTCCATGGAAACAAACGAAATACTTATTGTCGTATTTTCTACCACTACTAAAGATTGAAAACCCCGATGAACTTAAGAATCAGACTGAACCGCGCCAGTTTTACCGGAAGCTCCAACTTCTGAGCAAGTGGGCCATATGAGCAAAGACAACGAACAAGTTCTCGCCTGAAGTTCATGATCGCCCCATCCGTATGGCTCAGGGTCACGAAGCAGAACATCCGTCGCCGTGGACTGCCGTTTCATCTACCACGGCCAAGATCGGCTGCTCGCCAGCCACACTGCACGAATGGGTGAAAAGGAGGGTAGTCGACGGTGGTGGGCGAGCAGACCTATCAAGCGATGTCGATGGGAAGATGAAGTGTCTTGCGCGGAGAACCGCGGGCTTCGCAAGCTAACGAGATTCTACGCAAGGCGTCGCATATTTGCCAAGCGGAGCTCGACCACCCTAAAGGCTTGCGCAATTCCGTTTCGCCTTTATCCTTACCTTGCACGTATGAGCGCAAGTCTGCCGGAATCACCAAACGAACGTAATAACGCCCGTTTCGATTGAGCAAGTGAAGGATTTTCCAGCCACCCAGAAAGGTCCGTTTGTAACATCAAAATGGACACAAGCCCTTGCAAAGGCGATCTAGCAATTTCAATGGGATGAACTGGTGCTGCGAGAGAGGATTGAACTCTCGACCTCTCCCTTACCAAGGGAGTGCTCTACCACTGAGCTACCGCAGCATTCTCTTGAGTGCGGCGGACTTCTGCCACATCATTACACAAATCGCAAGCAAGCAATTGCATTTCTTTTCACTTAATGTGGAAATCCGGGCAGCACCCCATCCAAACCCACTTTTCCCGCGCTTTTTCCCGTAGTAAACACATCCCATGAACGAAAATTCGACCAAAAATGGCAAACACACATCATCGGACCAGCGTGAAAAGCGGCGCGCCGAGCAGCTTCGCGCGAATCTGATGCGCCGCAAGGCTCAGTCCCGATCACGCCGCGCGGGCGAAGCCGACGAACGAAACGACGGTATTGACGCGGCCAGCGAAGGAACGAATGATCCACAAGCGCAGTGACAAAGCCTTTCTTGAAGATAGGAAGCTGCTGCGGTAAAAGCTCATCTTCGTTCTTAGCAGCGATTGCGGTCTGATCGTGATTCGTGACCACGATTCGTGTTTGACGTAATTTTGCCGTGAGACTCGTAATTTCATGACGCATCATCACCGCTGTTAGCGGTGGGACTTGGCACAAATCGATTACCGGGCAAGAGCTTCGGCCCAGAAGGTGAAACAGCATGGATCGCATCAAAATCGTCGGCGGCAACAAGCTCAACGGCATCATCCCCATCTCAGGTGCCAAGAATGCCGCCCTGCCTTTGATGATCGCTTCCCTTCTCACCGACGATACGCTGACACTGGAGAACGTACCGCATCTGGCCGACGTCGAGCAGCTGATCCGTATCCTCAGCAATCACGGTGTCGATTATTCGGTGAACGGCCGCCGCGAACATCAGAACGGTGCTTATTCGCGGACCATCCATTTCACCGCCCGCAATATCGCCACCACCACCGCGCCCTATGAGCTCGTTTCGAAGATGCGCGCGAGCTTCTGGGTTATCGCGCCGCTTCTTGCCCGCATGGGTGAAGCCAATGTGTCGCTGCCGGGCGGCTGCGCCATTGGCACGCGCCCGGTCGATCTCCTTCTGGAGGCTCTTCTGGCACTCGGTGCAGACATCGAAATCGAGAACGGCTACGCCAAGGCGAAGGCCAAAAACGGTCTTGTCGGCACGCGCTATAAATTCCCGAAAGTTTCGGTCGGTGCGACCCATGTGATGCTGATGGCCGCTGCACTGGCCAAGGGCGAAACGGTAATCGAAAATGCCGCGCGCGAACCGGAAGTGGTCAATCTGGCCGATTGCCTCAACGCCATGGGCGCAAAGATCAGTGGTGCGGGAACAAGCACGATCCATATTGAAGGCGTCACGAACCTCTCAGGCGCGCGTTTCCGGGTCATTCCTGATCGCATCGAAGCAGGCACCTATGCCATGGCCGTCGCGATGACCGGCGGCGATGTGCTGCTGGAAGGTGCACAGGAAAGCCAGCTTTCCTCCGCCCTCGAAACATTGCGCCAAACGGGCGCCGAAATCACCGAAACCAACAGCGGCCTGCGTGTCGTGCGCAACGGACACGGCATTCATCCGGTTGACATCACCACCGACCCCTTCCCCGGCTTCCCGACCGATCTTCAGGCACAGTTCATGGGCCTGATGACCAAGGCCAAGGGTACCTCGCGCATTACCGAAACCATTTTCGAAAACCGCTTCATGCACGTGCAGGAACTGGCGCGCCTTGGAGCGAAAATCTCGCTCTCCGGCCAGACCGCTACCGTTGAAGGCGTGGAACGCCTGAATGGCGCTCAGGTTATGGCGACCGATCTGCGCGCTTCCGTTTCGCTGGTTATCGCGGGTCTTGCCGCCGAAGGCGAAACCATCGTCAACCGTGTGTATCACCTCGACCGCGGTTTCGAGCGGCTGGAGGAAAAGCTGTCGCGTTGCGGCGCGAATGTCGAACGCATCAGCGGCTGATCCACGAGAGCCGGGGCTGTCATCGGTTCCGGCTTTTTTTCATGCAGCGGCTGCATCGATCAAGAGGCTTGAAAAGCCTGTCGATTTTTTCTTGCTGGCATGTCAAGTTGTCTTACAGACCGCGAGAAGCGGCGATCTTGAAACACGACAGGAAGTTTGGTGCGGGAATATGGATATGTTGAAGCTTGTGGCGCTGGATGAAGAGGATTTACAGGTCCTGTCCGCCCATCTTCAGGATGCGGTTCTTAAAGTATCCGACCTTCAATATCTCGGCGTGGAAAAGCGCTTCGTTCTGACGGCGAACCGTTTCGCCTGGGAAGAGGCAAAACCGAAATTCCTGCGCAAACCTACCTATCAGCGCCGTCGCACCACCCTGCATTTCAATCGTGTCACCGCCGCAAAGGCCACAGGCATCGACCGGCAGAAGCAGGACGATGTTCTTTCGCTTCTGGCAATCCGCTTCATCCCCGGCGAAGCGCCAACCGGAACAATAGAACTGACTTTTTCCGCAAATGCGGCTATCCGTCTCGATGTAGAGTGCATTGAAGCGCAGTTGGCGGATCTCGGCGCCGCCTGGGAAACCGAATCCCTGCCGCGTCACAACGTCTGATCGCTGATCTGAAATCTCGCTTCAGTTCGGCTTCAATCCGGCATAATCGACAGGACAGGCAGCACGCCTGCGCCAAGACCATTTGAAGGAAAAAAGCGTGGTTACGACGCTCAGACAAACCGATCCCGATTTCGAAAAGAACTTCTCCGCGTTCCTTTCCGGCAAGCGAGAAGTTTCGGAAGACGTAGATCGGGCCGCGCGGGAAATCATTGACCGCGTGCGCCGCGAAGGCGATAGCGCCCTGATCGACTATTCGCGCCGCTTCGACCGCATCGATCTTGAAAAGACCGGCATCGCGATTACCGAGGCGGAAATCGATGCTGCCTTTGAAACAGCTCCCGCTTCCACCGTTGAAGCGCTGAGGCTGGCCCATGAGCGCATTGAAAAGCACCATGCGCGCCAGCTGCCCCAGGATGACCGCTACACGGATGATCTGGGCGTGGAGCTTGGCTCGCGCTGGACCGCAATCGATGCCGTCGGACTTTATGTCCCCGGCGGTACGGCCAGCTATCCAAGTTCGGTGCTGATGAATGCCGTACCTGCGAAGGTTGCAGGTGTCGAGCGTATCGTCATGGTTGTCCCCTCGCCCGATGGCGTACTCAATCCGTTGGTGCTGGTTGCAGCCCGCCTTGCAGGCGTTTGCGAAATCTATCGCGTGGGCGGCGCGCAAGCCATTGCAGCTCTCGCCTATGGCACGGAAACCATTCAGCCGGTCGCCAAGATCGTCGGCCCCGGTAATGCCTATGTGGCAGCCGCAAAGCGCATTGTGTTCGGAACGGTCGGCATTGACATGATCGCCGGACCATCTGAGGTGCTGGTGATCGCCGACGGGGACAATGACCCGGACTGGATTGCAGCCGATCTTTTGGCGCAGGCCGAGCATGACGCTGCGGCGCAATCCATTCTCATGACCAACGATGAGCCTCTCGCAAAAGCAGTCGAAGAAGCCGTCGAGCGCCAGCTCCGCACGCTTCCGCGTGCCGAAACCGCAGCGGCAAGCTGGCGTGATTTTGGCGCGGTTATTCTGGTCGAGAATTTCGAAGCGGCCATTCCGCTTGCCAATCGCATTGCCGCCGAACATCTGGAAATTGCTGTTGCGGATGCAGAAGCATTCGTTCCTAAAATCCGCAATGCGGGATCGATATTCATCGGCGGCTATACGCCGGAGGTGATCGGCGATTATGTCGGCGGCTGCAATCATGTTCTGCCGACCGCACGCTCCGCGCGTTTTTCATCCGGCCTTTCGGTGCTCGATTATATGAAGCGCACCTCGCTTCTCAAACTCGGACCGGATCAGCTGCGCGTGCTCGGTCCTGCAGCAATAGAAATCGCCCGTGCCGAAGGCCTGGACGCCCACGCGCAATCCGTGGCCATCCGGCTCAATCTATGAGGCATCATGATTGCCGGTGTTCCCAATGCCCGCCTAGTTGACGTCGAGCTTGATGAATCAATCGGCCGTTCGACTCCTGATGTCGAGCATGAACGCGCGGTCGCCATTTTTGATCTGATCGAGGAGAACTCCTTCTGCCCTGTCGGGGACGATGCTGGCGGGCCTTATCGGCTGAAACTCTCATTGATGGAATCGCGGCTCATCTTCGCAATCGCACGCGAAACGGGAGAGGATGTCGCAACCCACATCCTTTCGCTCACCCCCCTGCGCCGCGTAGTGCGCGATTATTTCATGATCTGCGAGAGCTACTATCAGGCAATTCGCTCCGCTACGCCCAGCAAGATCGAAGCCATCGACATGGGCCGGCGCGGGCTGCACAATGAAGGATCGCAGACTCTGCAAACACGATTGAAAGGCAAGATCGAGGTCGATTTCGATACGGCGCGGCGGCTTTTCACGTTGGTTTGCGTGCTGCACTGGCGAGGCTGATCCTATATGGTGGCTAGCGATGCAGCAGTCCGGCGAGACGATGCAGAGAACGAAAACGGGTCCAGGCCGGTTACGCCGACCTCGCTTCTGTTCGTCTGCGGCAAGAACGCAATCCGTTCTCCGATGGCCGAACTCCTTGCAAGAAAGCTGTTGCCACCCAATATTTATATAGCTTCGGCAGGTGTGATGCGGGGCGAACGTGATCCATTTGTCGACGCGGTGCTTGCCGAAGAAGCTCTATCCCTCGACGACCGGCAGCCGCGTGGCCTTCAGGAGTTGGCTGACGGTTATTTCGATCTTATCGTGACCCTGACCCCTCTTGCCCACCATACGGTGCTGGAGCGAATGCGCGGTTTTTCCGTGGATGTCGAATATTGGCCGACGCCAGACCCGACGCTTGTAACAGGCAGCCGGGATCAGATAATGACTGCATATCGTGATGTACGCGACCGGTTGAAGCGACAAATCACACAGCGTTTCGGCGGCAGATAGGTTGACGGAATTCCGTTGTTCACAAATGCCGCCTAATCATATAGGTTCCGCGCAAATTCGGACCTAAGCCCTTACAGGGCGATATTTATCAAAGAAAGAAACAGGTATCGCATGGCGAAAGAAGAAGTCCTCGAATTTCCGGGTGTTGTTACGGAACTGCTGCCTAACGCAATGTTCCGCGTAAAGCTCGAAAATGAACATGAAATCATCGCTCACACAGCAGGCCGCATGCGCAAAAACCGCATTCGCGTTCTCGCCGGTGACAAGGTTCTCGTTGAAATGACCCCTTACGACCTGACCAAGGGTCGCATTACCTATCGCTTCAAGTAAGCAATCACGCCCCGTTTCAGGAAATGCCTTGTCGATGAGCGCGCAACACAAGCTGGTTCTTGCCTCCGGCTCCCCCCGCAGGATCGAGCTTCTGGGGCAAGTAGGCATACAACCGGATCATATTCACCCGGCCGATATCGATGAAACGCCCCAGCGCGCGGAACACCCGCGCTCGCTGGCGCGCCGCCTGTCGCGGGAGAAAGCCCAGAAAGCACACGAGCAACTGAAGGACGACGAAAAATTCGCCGGTTCGTTCGTGCTTGCTGCCGATACGGTTGTTGCGGTGGGCCGGCGTATTTTGCCGAAAGCCGAAATCTTGGACGAAGCGCGGCAATGTCTGCGCCTGCTCTCGGGACGGACACACAAGGTGTTCACAGGCGTCTGTCTGGTGCTGCCCAACGGCAACCTGCGCCAGACGCTGGTTGAAACCCGTCTCCGCTTCGAGCGCCTCTCGCGCCAGCAGATGGATGCCTATCTTTCTTCCGGCGAATGGCGCGGTAAGGCAGGCGGCTACGCCGTTCAGGGGCTGGCCGGCAGCTTCGTGGTGAAACTGGTGGGCTCCTATACCAATGTCGTGGGCCTGCCCTTGCAGGAAACCGTGAGTTTGCTTGGCGATGGCGACTATCCCGTCTACGCCAACTGGAACAGCGGGAAGGTTTAAGCTAGCCATGAGTGACAAGAAGGATATCTCGACTGCATCTGGAGCACGCGTCGCGCCACTGCGCCCGGCCCGGCCTTGCCCGGAATGCGGCAAACCCTCGGCGCGCGACTCCTATCCGTTCTGTTCTCCCCGCTGCAAAAGCATTGATCTCAATCGGTGGCTTTCGGGTAGCTATGTTATCCCAGGAAAACCGATCGACGAGGAAGAAGAGAACGATAACTAGAACGTTACGGAGCGCGATTTCGTGAACGAAATCGGCTATTTAACAAGCTTGTGAGAAAAGCTTGCAAAAAATGCGATACGGTGCTGGACAGCGCGAAATTTAATGCTATAACCCACCCACTTCCGGCGGAAACCAACACCGCCACATGATGAGATAAGCACTTGTCATGACAGGATGCCCGGATAGCTCAGTTGGTAGAGCAGCGGATTGAAAATCCGCGTGTCGGTGGTTCGAATCCGCCTCCGGGCACCATTAAATTACCCAACAAATTCAAAGAACTAACCCACTGATAGGCTTATGATTTAGCCCGAAAACATGTTGCAACGTCGTGCAACACAAACCCACGTTTTCCGGGCTTTTCAACGTGTTACATCGTTGTCCATGCAACATCGTTGCAACACGTTATCGGTTGATTCTTGCCCGACCGGCGACCGCCGGATGGTTTACGCCAGCGCCATGGCCGGTCGGGCTACCCTGCCCAGATTTGGGCAGGGGTTTATCTCCTCGTGTTTTGGTGGAGGTTCGCAAATTTGCGAACCTCCCGGCTGGTTAGGCCGGATTTATGGCGATCCCGACAGGATTCGAACCTGTGACATTCAGCTTAGAAGGCTGACGCTCTATCCAACTGAGCTACGGGACCAGATTCGTTAGGACGGGCGCTGGTTGCGCCGAAGCGTGAGGAACTCTGTTTCTAACTGGTCATGCGCCTTGTCGAGCTCTTGGATTTTGTCGGCAAGGATACGGATCAGATAAGGGTAGGCGCGCTCACATAATTCGCGGTCGCCCGTGTCCAGATAGACCAGCGTATCTGCAAGGGCTTTAACCTCCGACACGTTGTTGCTTACGTCGTAGAATATCGTCTGATCGGTGGTCATGCCGCACCTGCCTTCTCAGCATCAAATTCAGCGTGAATGCCCGCGAGAATTTCCTCAGCAAGCGCATTCATCTGGTTTGTCGCATTGCGCAGCGCATAGTTTGCAATCCTGATCTCGTCAGCGAACTGCGGATACATTTTCGCAATTGATGGAAGCAGTCTTTCGGTCGCAAGGTCAGCGATTTCAACCGCGTTCTTCGCATCCCACATCTGACTTTCCAGGTCTCCATATGTAGGTCTGGGCAAGCCTCTCCCGGCTGCCGGCGCGTTGCTGCGTGGCATTGTGGTCTCCTCGTAACGGTGTATTAACTATGATTGGCAACTGTTGTTGTCAGTGCTTTTCGTTGATGTTATGAATAATCATCAAAAACGCGCCCGTCAACAAAAATCGTTGACGTTAGCAAAAAATATTAGGATTGCGTTCACCATGCTTACGCCTGAACAATCTCGCGGCGCCCGTGGTCTATTAGATTGGTCCCAGACACAGCTAGCCGAGGCGGCAAACGTAAGCCTTTCCACCGTGCGAGATTTCGAAAAGGGTCGAAGGGTCCCGATAGCAAACAATCTTCAGGCCATCCGCGCCGCCCTTGAAAAGGCCGGTATCGAATTTCTCGGTGAAACTGCCGTCGGAATAATTGTAAAGGACTGACCTACTTGTCCGCGCTTTAGCGCCATCCTACATTATCCTCGTTTTCGGGGGTAAATATGAAGCACGCATTTCTCATCGCAGCCGTCTTGCTATCGACCAGCGTCGCGCAGGCGGAAAATACCGCCAATGCCGATAAGGTATGCAAACGCTGGGGCGATCTCGCGGCTAAAATTATGCAGTTGCGCCAGATGGAAACCCCAATGAGCCGGGTTATTGAAATTGCGGCTGAAGGTGAGAAAGATTCCATCAGCCGCCAGATCGTGACTCAGGCATACGAACAGCCCGCCTATAGCACCAAGACACACCAAGCGCGTGCGGTTGATTCCTTCCGCAATCGCATTGAGCTGGCCTGTTTCAAGTCGGATAAGTGAGACGCCCCGAAGGGCGCCTCATTACCTAATATAGCCTTTTTGGCGGGCAGTTTGCACGCCCCGCCCGACTGACATTGCGAACTGCGGAGTCCGCTGCCATTCTGCAAGCCCCTTTGTCAGCCCCTGATTGACCATTGCTGACACTTCCGCATTGCCGGTGGCACCATTCACAGTCACGTTGATCACGGGTGCGCTGTTCGTCGTCGTGTTATTATTGTTATTCGTAATGCGCGAAAGGTCCGGCATACGCGGCGCTGAGAGTGAAGGTATGCTGACGGCACCGCCACGGTCGTAACCAGCAAGGCCGCGACGCATGGCTTCGACCGTGCCGACACCGCCAGCACGACGAACGTCATTCTGTGACCACACAACTTCGCCTTTGTGAACGACGCCCGCTGGCTGGTATTTACCACCCGCGCCGGTATAGCCGCCGCTGTCGAAGCCGCGAAGCCCCGCCCACGGGTCTGATTTCCCGCCGCCGAATACACTGCCGAATATCCCGCCGATGCCGCCGCCACCAAAAAGAGCATCGAGGCCGGAGTTCAAGAAGCGGTCGGCCAGTTGGCCCAGCGCGTTGGACAGCACGTCGGACGCTTTGGCACCCTCTAGCAAGCCATCGACCAGCGTACCGGCGAAGTCTCGCCCGGCGTCATTGAGCTCCTGTAGAGCTTCCTTCTGGCGCTCATGAGCTTCGTTGGCACGATAGGTGCTTTCGACCAGCGACTCGATCTGAGCTTTTTCCACAGCCGTAGCGGCGGCCCCCGCATGCCTCACGGCTATCATTTGTTCTTTTTGGACGGCGGTCTTGCCTACAAGGCTGGCTTCAAATTCCAGCTCTTTTATCAAGTCGGTGACGGCTTTGCGCTCACGCTCGGCCTGTTTTGCTGCCTTCTCGCGGGCCTTTTCAGCATCGGATTTGCCAGATGTCGGGGCGGCCAAAGGCTTGTAGGGTGCGCCTTCGATCTCGACCGTTTTAAGGACAATAGCCTGTCGGCGCTCGAGCTCGTCGTTGATTACCTTTTCCTTGGCAGCAATTGCCGCAAGCTGGCTTTCGCGGTCCTTGCCGAAGACACCGGCAATCGTGTCCTGAAGACCACCTGCTGGCTGTGTCGTGGCTAATCGTTCACGGCCTTGCTTGAGAATTTCCAGCTCTGCCTTGAGGCCCGACACGCTTTTTTCATTCAGAGCGTTCCATGACGAAATAAAACCTTCAAGGGCCGTCGCAGCCTCAACAATAGCGCCTTTGACCGCCGTGCCCATCGTGGTCGCCAGGCGGTTGAACGACCGATCGATCTCCGCGGATTTTTCAATCCACTCCTTATCGAAAACAACACCCATAGCGTCGGCTTCTTTGAGGGTGGCAGAAATGCCCTGCCTGCCTTGCTCGATAAGCTGCACAAATTGCTCACCGCCCTGACCGCCGAAAAGTTCGTCGAATATCTGAATGCCCTTCGCCGTATTCTTTAGCCGCTGCACGCGGTCGATAAGCTCGAGCATGAACTTCGACGGGTCTTTAATACGCTCCTGTACCTCCTGCGGGGAAAGGCCCAATTGACGGAACGCGTCGGCGGCGCTGCCTGACTTACCTGCGGTCGTTACATACTCTGAAGCACGCAAGGACAGCTCCTTGAAACCGTCGGTCAGGGCGTCGATGCCAATGCGGTTCTGGTCGGCAACGTACCGCCACCGCTGGAAATCCTCGACATCCACACCGGCCATTTTGGCCTCACGGCCGAGATCCGCAAAGCTGCGGGCGACGTTCTGGATTGCGCCTGCAATACCACCGACACCCAGTGCGCCCAGACCAGCAAGGAAGCCCTTACCGAAGTTTGCCGCGAGGTCGGAAAACTGTTTGTCCAGCCGCACCACCATCGTCTTCGCGCGCTTTTCCACCTTGCCCATCTGTTGGTCAGTAACTTGCGCGCCGCGCTTCATTGCCTTCTCGAGTTTGTCGATGCGCGCGACGACATCGACCATCAATTTCCGAGATTCGTTATTGGCCATCTGGCCTCCTATGCTGAGAAGAATTCATAATCTTCAGGCGCGTCGTCATAGGACGAACGGCCAGATGCGCCTTGCTCGGCTCTAGCGGTACTCATGATGGCAGCCACGCAAGGGTCGATGCGGTCGGCAGACTTGTTTTTGGCTGGACGCCGGTTGTCGCTCTGGTCACGCATCATGACCGTATTGCCAACGGCCCAGCGCAGAAGCGGAGAATCGTGAACAAGACGGCGGTTCAGGAACATGTCTTCAAACGTATCTACCGGCTTGGCGAAGTTCATCAGGGTTTGAGGAAACTCAGAAACCGGGAACCCGCTTGCCTCTAAGTTCTCCATGATTTCCCGCGCCAGTGCCCGGTCAAAAACGCACTCTTGCACGTCGAAGATTTCACAAAGAAAGCGAATGTAATCTTCCACAATGAGCCGGTCGACGATGTCGCCTGGACAAGCCTTCAGCCATCCTTGCTCCACCCAAAGCGGATAAGGCGCGGAATCATTATCGGCCCTCTTGCGCAACTGGCTCTCAGGGGTGAAACCCATGCAATGGATTGCATATTTGTCGTCGTCCAGTTCGATTGTTGCCGTCACCGCCGTGAGGTCGATACGCTTGGACAAGTCGGCGGCAATCCAAGCCTTGCGGCCTCGCAGTATTTCTAAGTCTACGTCGCCGTGCCCTTCGTCCCAAATCGCCAGATCCCATTCAGGATTGGCAGCACCGTCGAGCCATACCGATAAGTGAAGGCGCTTGAAGCTTTCGCGTTCGCTCGGGCTATGTTCGCACTTCTCAATATAGCGCCGCAGCTTCCGGATATTCGGATACCCGTGCCGCAAGCCCGGATTGGTGGCGAATAGCCATTCCTCGTCTCTGAAATCGACGTCACGCGGCGCTTCAAACAAGATGGGCAGGAATGTTTCATCCTGAATTCTGCCATCGACGATTTTCCGCGCATGATCATATTTCGCATAGAACGGCCCGAGCTGGCCGATGCCTGCAGTCGATGCAGAAAGAAGAAGGGTATTCTGTCCCTTATTGAGCGTCGTTTCGGCTGCTTCAATAAGGTCGAACTTAGTTTCGCAGTGACCTTCATCCCAAAACACCACGACGTCAGAGCGACCGTGTGCAGACTTGGCGTCGGACGAAAGCGCCTCATAGACAATGTTGTGCTTGGTGTATGTGATACGCTTGGCGCTGTCCTGAATATGCACCGCTTCCGTTATGCGCGGCGTTGCTCGGCATATCCCGGCCATTTCGCGAAACGTCAAGCCAGCCTGATCGCGGGCATTGGCAATGCTACTGACCGAAGACATTGGAACACGTTCCGGCCCGATCAGATGAAGCATGAGGCAGGCAGCCATAAGACTTGTCTTGCGGTTGCCACGCCCCACCATCAGGAAAAGCTCTTGGATTTTCCGCGTACCGTCCTCGGCGGTATCACCATAAACCTTGCGCACTATGCGCTCTTGCCACCGATCAAGGACGAACGCCCGTCCCGGCAGATCTGATTTTGGATGCTTTAGAGCACGGATAAATTTGACGGCAGCTTCGCCCTTGCCGTGAGGATCGGGAATCGGGCTGTCGTCAAATATCCACGCCAAATTCGGAAGCTTCTCCGTCACCCGGCGCGCCTCCTTTATTCTTGGTGCGCGAAGCTGGCGTCAGACCTAACTCTGCAGCTAGACGTCGGGCCGCTTCAATGTTTTCTTTGAGAATGGTGGTTTCAGGCCGCCGTTTCGGACCACTGTCCGACTCGAAGGTCAGGCCGTACTTTTGAAGAGCTTCTTCGGCTTCGCGGGTTCGTGCCACGGCAAGGCAATAAGCTTCCACCGTGCTAAGCTCATGCGCTGCGATCTTTCGGTCAGCAACAAGCTGCGGCAGAACCCGCCGCCACTCGGCCTTGGCATGCTTAGGCAGCCAGGCAGGGGCAGATGGAACCTTGCTAAGCGCACCGTCCACCGCCTTGACTTCAGCTTTCCGTCCCTTCATGAGCCCGGCCTTGCTTTGCAGCGCAGTTCCCAGCCACGGTTACGACCGATGGGCTTCAATTCCACGATGTCATAGCCATCACCTTCGTAGACGACGCGCACTTTCGTGTTCAAATCAGCGCGATATCTCGTACGGAAGATGACGGCCGTCTCCGCTGAAGCGCCCCACGCGCGAAGGAATTCTTCTGTATTGGCCTGCACCAACTGCGCGCGCATCGTCGCGAAATCCTCGTTGACGGGTATCTGCCCGCCATAGCCATCATCCACGTAAGTCGTGCGCTGCAGGGTGATGACTTTATCAAGCTTGCCCGCTCTCATACGTTCACCGTGTCTTCTGCCAGAAACTTGATGGTGACGACGCCATGGGCGTTATCGCCAGTCGTGCCGCGCATGAAATTGGTATCCTGAAAGAACGCGTCCAAGGCGATACCCTCGACCACAGCCGACAGGTTCTTGACGGCCCGCCTAATCTCGCCTGCGATCAGCTTACAATTCGCCATGCCGGGCTCGGTCGTCCAGACGTGCAGCGTCATGTAAACTTCGCTTCCGATGACGCATTCGGCGTCGTCTTCCACGGTCTGTCCCTCGCCAATAATTATGCAAGGGAATGCCTCGGGCAGCGTGTTGCGGTCGAAGATATTAGCGGCCGGCACCAGCGCCGTGATGCCAGGTCGGGCGCGCAGCGTGTCGACGAGTAGCTTCTGGGCTGAAAGGCTGGGCTCAGACATTGGCCAATTCCCCGTATGCGGCGAGAGCAGCGGAACCAATCGCGCTTCTCAATTCGCCAAACCTCAAGGAAATCCCACCTTTTTGCCTGCCCGGTAGTGTGACAAACAATTCACCGCTGTCGTGGTTCAAGCGCACCTGCGCATTGTGAATTTTAAAATCTCCGACGCGGGCGTCGAATGCAGCCACGATCGTCGAGCGTGCGCATGTGACGTGAGTGCTATTCATGCGAGTAATTTCAATGTTCATTTCTTAAAAGCCTCCCCAACGGCCTTGGAAATCGCCCGGTCGATGCGACGACGGACACGCTTTTTCGTGGTGCTGACGGACGGCCAAAAGAAGGGCTGCGCATTCATCTTCTCAGTTCCGTATTCTTGGCCCAAAGCGACGTCGAAACCGTCGTCAGGGTTCTCGTCAACGGCCTGAACACGGATCGCCATCGGCACGCCGGAATCAATCTTCTTGATGCTGGCCTTCAGGTCTTTGCCGCTCGTTTTAGGATCGTCCGGCACGAGCAGCCGCATTCTCGCAACCATTTCATCGGCACCCTTTTCAATGGCGGGATCGATCTTGGCACGCACGGCTTTCGGGATAGAGTTCAAGGCATCAATCAGGCCCTGCAAATCACGTTTACGCGCCATTGCTCACCCCCCAATAATTGCGGCGGTTATTGACGATTTCCCAGACGCCATGCGGAGTCTCCATTCCGGACAATCCGACCAGCGTAGACTCACGGTTTTCATACCAACCGGCAGCCAACATCTTGACGGCGCCAATAAGGTCAGCGGGTGCGCCGTCCGGGTATTGCGGCTCGATCTCAAATCCGAGAAGCGCTTCGAGATGCGCCTGCGCGGCAGCGATTTTTGAAGAAATAAGGGCATCATCGACTGAATCCGTGATGCCAAGCTCGGCCTTCATGGCGGCCAAATCGACAATTGCCATGGTTTTTATTCCTATTATGAAAGGATGAAATTCCCAATTAGGGAGAAATGTGAATTGTGGGGCGCGGGTGGTCTCCGTCTGAACGGAGAAAGTTCGAAACCACCCCCGGTCTAGCCGTTCGCCTTGGCAAACCAGTCCTCGGCGAGCTGGATCATGCGGTTATGCTGACCTTCACGGCGATGATCTGCCGTGATGCGTCTCTTGCATTCGTCAAGGTCGGTGTTCATGAGATGGATCGTGCCGCCAAGCTGCTGCTGCCACCATCGACGCTCCTCCATCGTCGGAGCCGCAACAATGAACCATGCTGCTGGGGCATTAGATGTTGCCAAGCCGCGTAGCATTTCGTTGCGTCTATCAAGCGCCTGACGGGTGTATGTCGCATTGGCTTGGTGGATCGACGTGCCAGCCAGTTCGGCGCGGATGACATCGAGGTCTATGCGGATATCATCCGGCCCCGCATTGCGCTCAACGAAGGTTGACTTGCCGCTGCCGGGCGCACCACAGACGATGTGCACGGGGATGCGCGACTTACTTAGCTTTGGTCGAGCACGCGACAGGGCCTCGTCTGATATAGGCTTCCTACCGAAACCGCCCTCATGTTTGATGTTCTTCCGGCGATTGCACAACTGATTGTATGGCTGCCAATTGGTGCGGTCCCAAAACAGCGCCATGTTTCCTTTCGGCGCTATGATGTGATCGACCATGTTAGCGGGCTGGCCGCAACCGCACGCACATAGCGGGCTGCCCAAAGACTTCAGGAATGCATGGGATTCTCGCCACCATTCCTTCGTGTAACCACGACTGGCAGAACTACCGCGTTGCTCATCATTCGCCTTCTGCCGTGCCGTAACGCGCGCCCGCTCGTGGATACACTTAGTGCCCTTCGGCACCGAGCAGCCACATGAGGTTATGCGGTTGACCATTCAGGGTCTCCTTAAAACAAAGGAGACCGCAGCATCACGCGTGCGGCCTCCAATTGTGCTCATGACGTATTGAGGTTTCAGGAGGATGGCGGGCCTCAATACGCCTTACGGGCCGAAGCTAACCCGCCAATTTCCCCGCCTGATTGGTTATGGCGTTACTTCGAACGGGCCGCAGACGAAGCTTTCCGGGCGATAAATCGCCAGGGCAAGGCGTTCCTCTGCGCGGATGGTGACAAGGTTTTTCTCGAAGTCGTCCGCGTTCGAGTTCGACACTTCAACGCGGGCCTGCCAGCGGTCGAAGATCTGCGCAGCACGGGCAAACGCGCCGACCAAGAAGTTGCCGACCGGCATGGCCGTAGTATCGACGACCGGGATGCCCCAAAGATTTTGCCCATTATTGACCGTCGGATTCGACCAAATGTAGCCACCGGTCGTCTCTTTAAGAACCTCGATATCGGCCCAGTCCGTGGGGTGCATGACAATTCCGTCCGCGCGATACTCGGCAAGGCGAACCTGTAGGATTGCACGACGGATGATATCGGCCTTGTTGTCATCGGCAGCAACAAGCGCAGCGTTGAACGGGGTGGCGTTCGGGATCAGACCGTTAAGGTTCTGGCCGGTTGCATTGCCATTGAGAAGCTGGGCTTCCTCAACGTCCGCAAGGCCATCGCGAGCGCGGGTATCGATGTAACTGGCAAGCTGCGCGCTGTCCTCAAGCACCTGACGGCTCGCTTTGAACAGGTGCGCGATGACGCGAACGTTTTCGGTTTCCTGATCAAAGGTGATGTCGCTGTAAGGCTTGGCAGCGCCTTCCGCAACCGGAGCGGCGTTGTTGGTGAAGCCCGTTTCGCGGACATACTGAATCACACCGCTGGTCGTGGAACCCTGCGCAAGCAGTGCGCGGATGGTCAGCGGTCGAATTGCCGGTGCGATAATGCCAGGCACGTGGTGGCTTGGTACGAGCGAAGTGCTGCCATCAGTGCCGGTGCCGACCGTCGCACTGCCGGTAGTGATCGCCTTGAGCTCAATGTCGGCTGAGCCCTTTTTGCCGGAAACCGCCCATTCCTTGAATGCGTCTGTTTCGACAAGCTGCTCGCCGGCAGACTTCGTGTCGGTGGCGCTGTTATCGTTGGCGTGCGCGAACTTGGCTTCAAGCTTGTCGAGACGATCAACCAGCTTATTGTCGTTTTCGGCCTTGGCTTTCACCTCATTCGTGAGGTCAACCAGTGCAGCCTTAACGTCGATTTCGGATTCGGACTTCGTTTCCAGTTTGAGAATAGCAGTCATTAGATTTCCTTAATTGCCTGAGTGGCCGCACGGATGGCGGCAATGGTTTCGTTGTCGGATTTAACGTTGGAGACGGTGGCGTCTGGGTGCATAGGGAAGGTCACCAGCGACACTTCCTTGAGCGCAACTTCTTCGAGGATGCGGGCCTGTTTAGTGCTGTCCTGTGATGCTCTCACCGTGCGAAAGCCGATGGACAGGCCGTCCAGTGCCCCGGCCTTCATCAGCGCATGAGCTTCACGACCACGCGCCGTTTCAAGAATCAGGCGGCCCTCGGCTTTGAGCCCGTGGTCGTCTTCGGTGAAAGACGTCCACACGCCGATAGGTTCATCGCGAACATGCTGCCAAAGAAGCTTCACGCGAGCCGCTGGAACGGCAGCAAGCGAAGCGGCAAAAGCGCCCTTGCGGATGATGTCACCGCCCGAGTCCTTAGTGCCAAAGACAGCCGCGTAGCCGGAGAACGTGCCATCCTCCTGCACCGACTTGACGTCGAGTTCCACCGCTGCAAGCGTGTTACTCATCGTCTGCCTCCATAGATGCGCCTTCGCCGAAAACCAGCTCGGTGAGGATATCGACGGCGATGGGAGCAAAGTCGCCCGGTGCCTTTGAAACAGTGGCGACCACGTCAGGATGGGGAGTGTAGCGTAGCGTGCTCATCATCCCATGCGACCCGGTCTCTATAGCCGCTCGCCGGAAAATGGGCCAATAGGACAAGATCTGTTTCGACGGGCCATGCAGGGCATACGAAAGCACGAATGCAACGTCAGCAGTCGACCAAAGCCCTGCCGTAAACTTTTGCAGAAATGCATAAGTCGAACGATTAGGCGTCAGAACTTCGAACAATAGGGGATCGGCAACGGTAAAGGTTTTTTCCTCACCATTGTATTCTCGTTTCAGTGAAACCAAGTTTGGTTACTCCGGTTTGCTTGAGTTTGCCGCTGGCTTTGTTTCTGCCGTTGGCGCTTTATCCGGAACCGTGATGGCCGGATTTTCATAGACGTCGCCGCCCTCACGTGGCGGGAGGTCAATCCACTGGCGAGCCTCATTGGCGCTGATGGCCTTGGCCTGCATGAAGCTTGAAATTGCCGTCGCGCGTGCCGTTAGATCGGCGCGGGTAAGGTCGTCGCGGTCGAAAGAAATTCGATGATTGCGGCGCTCGTCATCGGTCAGTAATGCCCGCCCATACGCGCCCTCAAGTTCGCGCAGCCACGGCTCAAGGCAATACGTCAGGAACTCCCGCCCCATTTGTTCAGCGTTGCCCCATGTGCCCCGTTCAAGATCGAAAATCATAGTCGGCGGGACGCGGAAGGCGCGGGCAATTTCCTCATTCTGAAACCGGCGATTTTCCAGATACTGCGCGTCAGTCGATGAAAGACCGAGTTGCACATAATCCGTGCCATCCCATAAGACAGGGGTCTTGCCGGCGTTCTGCCCGCCTCCAAAAACCGCCGCCCAGCCTTTAAGCATCGCCTCGACGCCCTTGTCGCCTATCGGCTTCGTGGTTTTCAGAAGTCCGCCCGGTCGGGCACCGTTTTGGAAAAGGTTCTTGCCATACGACTGCAACCCTCTAGCGAAGGCGATTGCTTCGCAGGCATGGCTAATCGGCGCACGGCTAAAGGCGTTGCGAATGTGAATGACATCGCTTGATCGCAGTGCCTTTCCGTTCTTTTTATAAAGAGGCTGGCCATCACCTTCCGCGGAAAACTCGACCTGGATCATACCCGGTTTGTATTTCCGAATGGCAATAGGTCGGTTATCGCTTGACCGCGTGACGAGCGCGAAACCTCCAGGATCGCTGGTGAGCGTTTCAATAAGTAATCCACGGGTCAGTTCGAAACCCGACGTCCAATCGTTGGCCTCATTATTCAGAAGCTTCACGGCAGGATGGTTCGGCAAGTCTTTCCAAACGCCGCCGACCTTGCGCTGCACACGAACGTCCAGACTGGCCGCAGCTTCGCTTATGAGGCGGACAGCGCTGGCGACGGCAGGCACTTGCAATGCGGCGTGTGCCGTGACGGCGATGTCGTCAGGTCCGCCACCGAAATGCGCTACAAGCCATGTCTCCGGGGTGACAATGCCGCTTTCGGCCTTCGTTTCTTCGACGGGCGCGGATTTAGTTGAGAACGGCCACATTGGCGGACTCCTGATATTCCTGTTCGTATTTTTCGACCAGCGAAGCCGCTATATTGGATCGATGCAGCAATCCGATGAGACCGCGCATTCCTGTCGCTCGCTGCTGCCGCGTGGCCTCTTGCCAAGCCCGATCGTGCCATTGCCTACGGCGTGCGACGGTTTTGCATGTCTGGTTCATTCCGAAGCGAGCCATCGCGGCATCTATGCGACGCTCCAGGTCATCAGGCCGTCTGTCCATTGGCAGCCTCCAATCGTTTAGAAAGATCGTGCGCAACCCAGCCGACGTTGATGGCCGTGAAGTTGCACTCAGGAAAATCGTCGCGGCTGCTGATGAAAGCCGTATCGTCGGTCACAAACAGCGTGGCGTCATAACCCGGCGGATCATCCAAAAGGGGCGCGGCTATATCCAGCGCGGTCTTTGCCAGAATGCCCGGCGATAAGAGCCGACGAGCGGTCTGCAAGATTGTGAGGTCTTGTAATGAATAAAGACGAGACCCCCGGCGCTTGCCGCTGGGCGCTTTATATCGATGCGTCCAAGTGGCCAGCGTTTCGGCTGGCATTCGACAGGCAGCCGCAGCCGCCTCAGCGGTAATATCCCGCAAAGTCCAGTTGTTCATGGTCTGCCTTTTCAGATGAAAATTTTCGATTTGGGCATAAAAAAACCCGCCCGCCCGTAACGAGGAGGATACGGACAGGCAGGCGAGCGCGTTGCCGCGCTGCTACCGCACGACCAAGTGCGGATGGGTTGCCCCATGCCGTGGGCGCGACATGGAGCGGCGGGGAACTAGCAAGGCCCGCCATTTCGGCCGCATATTCCAGCGCCGAAAAAAAAGGCCCGCCGAAGCGAGCCAATAAATGTGTCTTCATCTATAACCGCGAAATGCGGTTTGGGGTGCACCGCAACCGCTATGCGGTTGAACCCCTTCACTGTAATAGGTTGCGAGATTGCGGAATACCTACCTACGCGGCATGTTTTTTTATTGCACGGGAATAAGTATGGGCACCCATACTTATTAAGCCGCCTTCGACCTGCCATAGATCGTTCCCGGCCTCTTGGTTATGTCCTTGCCGAAATATAAGACATTCGCCGCATCACGCATGTCGCCAGCCTTTAGCACGGCATCATTGGCTTGCCGGGCCTGCACCGCTGCCAGCCTGCTATCCCGGTTCCACGCATCGCGTAGATGGTCGATGGCCATGTAAACCACCATCTTTCCAGCGGCGCTTGCCTGCTTACCCTTGAACCCGCGATACTCACCGATCTGCGTCATTGTCAGGCCGCTCAGGGCCGCAAGCTCAAACACATCAAGCAATGGCCCCAGCGCGGCCCGTAGCGGCCCTAGGATGGCCTTCGCATCCATATAGGCGATTATACTATCCTCGCCTATCGTCGGCACTGCGGGGGCTTGTGTGCGGGTAGGAACGTCTTCGGCTGTAACGCTATTGCGGACACCGCGCGAGATCGCAACTTTCTTCGACTCCCGCACCCCATGGTCCCGCATCCGGCCATTGTCGTCAAAGCTTCTGCGCCGGGCGATGTCTATCCCCTGGTGACCAACTTCAGCTTGAACGTCTTCCTGCGGCAAGCCTGCCACATCAACAAGCATGATGTATCGCCTTATCATCGCAGCATCATCCGGGCGCTTGTCTCGGATCAGCGCCTCGCAGACTGGAATAGCCGGTTCGTTATCATTGGCCGCTTTCGGCCTTTCGCGCGGTTTCCATCCTCGCGGTTCTGGCTGCGGTACGGTTGGAATTTTCGTCACTGTCGCTCCCTTCATCATCGAGGCCAGCCATTCGCGAACAGCCGTTTTTGGTGCAGGCGGTTCCTCTCGCGGCAAGTCAAAGGTCGCGTCCATGATAACTTTCGCTGGCGGAGTCTTTTCGGGCTTCGGTGCTGCGTTTTTCTTTTTCCGTGGCGTTGGTGCATCCATAGCCTGGCTGTCGGTTTCATAGCTCCGGCCGATGGGCTTCAATCCCAGCCTCGTTATCGCGATTTCGTTCACAAATCGGCCGGGCTCAATTTCGAGCATGAGCATCATGCTGCGCTCCGCGGTTCTTCATTCTCGACGGAATCGACAACTTCGGCAGAAACACCGCCCGGACCACGATTAATGATGATCAGCCGGGGCATAGCATAACTTGTATCTACGCCGACGACGGTGCACGGCTTGCCTGTCATCGGGTGGATGGCTTTGATTTGTTCGGTCAGTGGGATCACGTCAGACATTTCTTTCTTCTCCTCGTTTTGGTGTGTGGAACTTCCACCATGTTTCCACCATGGTGGGTGGTTCCACCACCACAGGGGGGTATAAGGGGGGGTGGTAGGTGAGCATGGTGGAAGATGGTCGAAGGATGGTCGAAGGTATGGTGGAAGGCTAATCCGCCTCCATTCTGCCCGCTGCGATTTCATCGGCTATGACGACCAACTGCTTCCGCTGATTGGAAGGCGGGCCGACCTTTTCGACCTTGATTTCACCGGCAGTGAAAAGCCGGTTCATGGCCGCCTCGAAGTCTTTCTTCTTGATGCCCTCGGCACCCGGCATTTTTTCCAGAACGACAGGGGCGTAGTTTGTTCCCTTGGTTTCCGCGACTCGCCTGCCGCTTCTGTTGATTTCGGACAACAGGCGCAAGAACACCTGCTCGTGATGGGCTTGGATCAGCCCTGACGCGGCAGAAGGCTTGCCGTCATCAAGAACGAATGCGCCGTCCTTCCAGCGCAACTTGATTTCATCGCCCGTCTTGCCGTAATTGGCCTTCATGGTTTTCAAGATGCGAAGGTCGGAATCGTCATCAGGGCCGCCCTTGGTCATATAAAGACGGCTACGCACGGAATTATTCCATGCGGTCGAACCCGAGGAGCCGGAACCTGTCTGCATCCCTTGGACCGAAGGATGGGCAAGCAAAATGATTGCGCATTCAAGTTCTATTGCCACTTTCCGCAGCATGGCTATGAACTGCCGGACCTGACCGCGCTTTATTTCGTCCCCGCCATACAAATCAGCCGCCGTATCTAAAACGATAAGGCGTGGAAGACGGTGGTAGGCCAACCGCTTGATTTGCTTCCATAGATCGGTTTCCTTGAGCCTTCCTTCTTTGTCGAAAGTGCAAAGAAGCGCATCCCGATCCGCCAGCGGGACAACCCGAAGCCGGTATAGGTCCGACATATCACCGCCCAGGCTCACGGCGATGTCTGCCAACCGTCGGTGAAATTCACCGTCATCATCTTCCGCACCGACATAAATGGCGTTTCCTTCCCACGGTTCCAGATTGAGCGTGTCAACGGACATGGCCGCTGCGGCGGCAAGCTGAAGCGCCAATAGGGATTTGCCGACGCCACCGTCACCATTCAGGATGGTAACGGTGTTCATCGGAACCAGATCAGGAATGAACCATTGTCGTGGCGGCACAGGAACACCCTGCCATATCCAAGGACATATGACCGGCAGCGGGTCCCATTTAATATTGTATATTTGCCCTGCCGACTTGAAGAGTATCTGGCCGTTCGTGTGGACATAGAGATCGCCGGTCTTGTCATCGATGCGGACACCACGCAGCATAGAGCCATCCGGTGACCATATGCCATTGTTGTTACTGTCGAGTTCTTGTTGGCGATACGCAACCAGCAGCGGGGGATGTCGGCCATTGTCATTATCGGCAAAAGGCATGAAAGCCCGATCAATCGCGGCTTCCAGACCTTCGTTCTCTTCAGGCTGCGCTGCGGAATTTGGCATGTTCAATGGCGTCCCGTGCTATCGTGATGATTTGATTACGGACTTCAGGTGAGAAACTGGATGTCGGCGCGCGACCGTTCTTCGGCGTGTAAAGGAAGTAACCGCCATCGGGGGCCTCATGTAGCTGCAAATCGTACAGCAAAGCGCCCGGCACAATCTCAATATTGAACTGCGCGAGAACGAGAAATTCTCGCCTGTCGCGCTCGCCTATAAGGCGGATATTTCTTATTTTCATTCATCGTCCTCAGCGTCTTCTGCAAATGAAGCAACCGTTTCTGAAAATGACTTGCGCTTTTCCATCGATTCAACGCGGATAATGCCTTGAATGACTAATAGCCCGGCAGCGTTGTCGTTGTTCATGCCCAAAGTCATAAGCTGGCTCATGGCATCCTCGATGATTTCACGCGCCTTGTTCTGTTTGTAATCGGTGATTTTCATGCCGCGCCTTCCTGATCAGATACCCAGCGCAGGATTGTCGACTTGCGAGCGCACAGAAGATCGCCAGCGCGAAAATGAGGGAAGACGCCCTTTTCGCAGAGGTGATAGATGGTGCGGGCCGGGAAGCCCGAGAATTCTGATATTGCCTTTGCGCCCACCAGAAGGTCGGACGCCAGCGAATTGTCATTCGAAGCGTGCATAATGTCCTCGTGTTGACCAGCGCGCGAAGGCGCACGTCTGGCGTGGTAGTGGTTTGGTGTGAAAGGTGCCGCGGGGTTCGGTGGCGGCTTTTCGTTGGGCGTTGGTCCCAAGGACCGGCTTCGACCGCTTTGCGGTCCTTCGGACCAGACGTGAGTCTGTCGGAAATTTCTGCCCACTATAACTGTTGTCTGCTCCATTAGCGTTAATGGATTTCATTTTTGTTTGACCATTTTCATATGTTGCAAATATTCCGCGTGTCGAGTATGCAACACATATGGCTATTAGAAAACGCACCCTGCCTTCGGGAAAAATCGCGTGGCTTGCCGAATACCGGGATGGCGATGGCAAGCGCCGCTTCAAACAATTCGTACGCAAGAAGGACGCTGACGACTTTCTGCTGACCGCACGCGGTGAAGTTCGACAAGGCGTGCATGTCGCGGAATCGGAAAGCGTTACCGTCAAGAAGGCGGGCGAGCTATGGCTGGCGGCGGTTGACGCCCGCGGCCTTGAGCGCACGACAGCTAATCAATATCGGCAGCACGTCGACTTGCACATAGTTCCATTCATCGGCGCAACGAAGCTCTCCAAGCTCAACATTGCATCCATCCGCGCTTTTGAAGACAAGCTACGGGAAGAAGGCCGGTCGCCTGCAATGGTGCGCAAGGTTCTAGTTAGCCTCGGCTCCCTTCTTGCCGACGCGCAGGACCGCGGACTCGTCGTGCGCAATGTGGTGCGTGAAAAGTCCAAGACCAGAACGCGCGGAGCGGATAGGCGTGTAGAGAAGCGTCAGAAGGGCAAATTGAAGGTAGGCGTCGATATTCCGACGACGGGCGAAATTCGGTCGATTATCGGTGCGCTTGAAGGGCGTTGGCGCCCGTTGTTCCTTGTCGCCATCTTCGCCGGCCTACGCGCATCGGAACTGCGCGGTCTTCGATGGGATGATGTAGACCTGAAAAAAGGCGAAGTGAACGTCAGTCAGCGAGCCGACAGATTTAATGAAATCGGAGCGCCGAAGTCCGAAGCCGGTGAACGTACAATCCCGATTCCGCCAATTGTCATTGATGCCTTGAAGGACTGGCGGCACGTGTGTCCAAAGGGGAAGCTGAACCTTTGCTTTCCCACCGGTGCTGGATCGGTAGAAGGTCTCGCAAACATGCGCCGTCGTGGTTGGATGGCTGCCCAGATCAGGGCCGGTGTGGTCGTCGATACCGGCAAGAAGGATGATGACGGCAAAGCCATCTTAGATGCGAAGTATTCCGGCCTTCACAGCGCCAGGCACTTCTATGCGTCTTGGATGATTAACCGCAAAGAAGACGGCGGCCTCGGGCTGCCATTAAAGATGGTTCAGTCACGTATGGGGCATGCGACTATTAGCATCACGGCAGACGTTTACGGCCATCTTTTCCCCGGCGCGGACACATCGGACGAACTTGCTGCGGCGCAACACGCCTTACTTGGAACGCCAGCACCTGCAACATAATGGAACATATTCGGCGTTTTCTTGCGTATTTTCAACATAAAAAGTAGGATTGAAAATCCGCGTGTCGGTGGTTCGAATCCGCCTCCGGGCACCACTCTTCTTCCAAAGGCTATTCTCAACTGCGTGTTCTGCTTTGATTAAATTCGTAGTTAACGGATCGCGTTCCGAGATCTTATGAAATTCTCTCCGACCGATCAAGACGCCCTCTTCAGCATTTTGCGATGGCGGCGGGACACAAGGCATTTCCAGACAGCGCCCGTGCCGGACAAATGGCTCGAAAAGCTGCACGAGGCAATGGAATATGCACCGTCAGTTGGAAATTCGCGGCCATGGCGAATCTTCGAGGTTCAAAGCGCTGAGAAGCGAGAAGCGGTACACTGCATATTTGAAACATCAAACCGGCAGGCAGCACGAGTTTATGACCAGGCCCGCGCCAGTGAATACAAAAAGCTGAAGCTCGAAGCTATTCAGACCGCCCCTGTGCAACTTGCCATTTTTACTGAAACCGATCCAGTAGAAGGCCATGGACTTGGTCGGCAGACTATGGCCTCCACCCTTGAGCAAAGCACTGCAATGGCTGTGCAGAACCTCAATCTGGCAGCTCGTTCTCTCGGCCTTGGCGTAGGTATGGTTTCGATTCTCGAACCGGATGCGATGAAGCAGTTGTTCCAGGTGCCGATGGATTGGCGTTTCAGTTTCTATCTGTGTATCGGCTGGCCTTGCTTCAACAGCGACATGCCCCTGCTGCATGAGAACGGATGGCAAGAGAATACGATTCGCCGTTGGAAGAAAATATAGAGCATGCCCGGTCGCGGGTTTTGTATTTTCACATCGCGACGTCGGTCAGACACCGCGCTGATAAACAAATTCCTTTGAAAAAAAAGCCGCGTTTAAAACGCGGCTTTTCTAGTTTCAACCCTTGAAAGTATATTCCGTAATCGATTGGGGTTTCATCTCAATCGAGAAGCCCGGCAGCGATGGCGGCATATAGGCCGCGTCCCTGATCAGACACGGATCGAGGAAGTGTTCGTGCAGATGATCAACATATTCGATCACACGGCCTTCCTTGGTGCCTGAAACGGCAACATAGTCGATCATCGACAGATGCTGCACATATTCACACAGGCCGACGCCGCCCGCATGGGGCCAGACCGGCTTTTCGTATTTCGCAGCAATCAGCAGCACGGCCAGAACTTCATTCAGCCCGCCCATGCGGCAGCTATCGATCTGCACGATATCAATCGCGCCTTCAGCGATGAACTGCTTGAACATGATGCGGTTCTGGCACATTTCGCCGGTCGCAACCTTCACATCGCCGATGGCTTCGCGGATCTTGCGATGGCCAGCCACATCGTCCGGGCTGGTCGGCTCTTCGATGAAGAACGGCTTGGAGAAGGCCAGCTTGTTGACCCATTCAATCGCCTGATCGACCTCCCAGACCTGATTGGCATCGATCATCAGATAACGATCCGGGCCGATTACCTCGCGCGCGATGGTGAGACGGCGAATGTCATCTTCCAGATCGCGCCCGACCTTCATCTTGACGTGGTTGAAGCCTTCATCGATGGCTTCCTGGCAAAGACGGCGCAGCTTGTCGTCGTCATAGCCAAGCCAGCCTGCCGAAGTGGTGTAGCAGGGATAGCCATTGCTTTCGAGTTCAGCGATACGTTCGGCCTTGCCGTTTTCCGCCTTACGCAGGATTTCAACGGCTTCGTCGCGTGTCAGCACATCGGTCAGATAGCGGTAATCGACGATATCGGCGATTTCTTCCGCAGACATTTCCGATACCAGACGCCAGACCGGCTTGCCGGACTGTTTCGCCAGCAGGTCCCAGATCGCATTGACGACCGCACCGGTCGCCAGATGCATCGCGCCCTTTTCAGGGCCGATCCAGCGCAACTGGCTGTCGCTCGTCAGATGACGCCAGTATTTGCCGGGATGTTCGCGGATTTCATCGAGCGAGCTGCCCACCACCAGATGGCGCATGGCGAGGATCGCCTGACAGCAAATATCATTGCCGCGCCCGATGGTGAAGGTCAGACCGTGGCCCTTCAGCGCCTCGTCATCCGTATCAAGGATGACGTAGGCTGCCGAATAATCCGGGTCGGGATTCATCGCATCCGAGCCGTCCAGACTTTGCGACGTGGGAAAGCGCAGGTCAAAGACGCGCAGATCAGTAATTTTTGTCATTTTCTGTCCGTAATCAGATGTCGGCGCGCACGTTCTGCTTCTGCGTGCCCAGCCCTTCGATGCCGAGTTCGACGACATCGCCAGCCTTTAGATAGCGCGGCGGTTTCATGCCCATGCCTACGCCGGGAGGCGTGCCGGTGGAGATGATATCACCCGGCTGAAGCGACATGAACTGCGACAGGTAGGAAACGAGATGGCGGACGCCATAGACCATGGTCTTCGACGAGCCGTCCTGCATGGTTTCGCCATTGACCTTGAGCCACATGGCAAGGTTTTCCGGGTCTGCGATTTCGTCTTTCGTCACCAGCCATGGGCCGGTCGGGCCGAATGTGTCGCAGGACTTGCCCTTGGTCCACTGACCCTGACGCTCGATCTGGAATGCGCGTTCGGACACATCATGAATGGTGCAGTAACCGGCGACATAATCAAGCGCGTCTTCTTCGCTGACATATTTTGCGGTCTTGCCGATCACGATGCCAAGCTCGACTTCCCAATCGGTCTTTTCGGAGCCGCGCGGAATGAGAAGATCGTCATTCGGGCCGACGATGGCCGAGGTGGCCTTCATGAAGATGATCGGCTCGGACGGAACGGTCGCGCCGGTTTCGGCGGCATGGTCGGAATAGTTGAGGCCGATGCAGATGAACTTGCCGGTGCCGGCAACGCAAGCACCAAGGCGCGGATTGCCTTCAACCTTGGGCAGCGCATTCACATCAAGCGCGCCAAGCTTTGCCAGCGCTTCGGGGGTGAGTGCTGCGCCGGAAAGATCGCTCACATGGGCGGAAAGATCGCGGATATTGCCATCGGCATCGAGAAGGCCGGGCTTTTCCTGACCGGCTTCGCCATAACGAAGAAATTTCATTGTACTACTCCTGCTTGGGAAGGGAATGGGTAGGGTTTAGATCGTCCAACCGCCATCGATGTTGTAGGCTTGGCCGGTCGTGTAGGTGGCGCCGGCGAGATACACGGCGAGATCGGCAATCTCTTCGGGTTGACCGATGCGGCCAATCGGCTGGCGGGCGATGAAGGCGGCGCGCTGCTCTTCATAATCGCCCTGCGCGCGCAGGCGGTCCTGCAATGACGGGCTTTCCACCGTACCGGGACAAATCGCGTTGCAACGGACGCCCTTGGCGACATAATCGGCAGCGACGGCTTTGGTGAGGCCGATGACGGCGGCCTTGGTGACACCATAGGCGAAGCGATTGGGCACGCCCTTCACGCTGGAAGCAACCGACGCCATGTTGACGATAGCGCCGTCCTTGCGTTCCAGCATACCGGGCAGCACAGCCTGAATGGTGCGGATCATCGCCTTGACGTTGAGATTGATTGCGAAGTCGAGGTCTTCATCCTTCATCTCAAGGATGGAACCGCCATGGACGACACCAGCGCAGTTGAACAGAATGTCCACCTGACCAATTTCGGCGACGAGCGCCTTCACTTCCGCATCGTCAAGAACGTTCAGCTTGCGGATGACAATGCCGGATACGCCTTCAATTTCCTTCAAGGCGTCCATATTGATGTCGGTCGCGAAAACCTTTGCACCGGCCTCTGCGAAAGCCAGCGCGCTGGCACGGCCAATACCTTGCGCTGCAGCTGTCACCAGAGCGGTTTTTCCATCAAATCGTATCGTCATCTTCAAGCCTTCCGTTCGACAAGCAGGATATGGTCGCATACAAGCACCACTTCTTCCCGCTGATTAAGCACTTCACACCGTTCAGTCACGCGGCCCAAATGCGCGCGTTTTGGGTCATCGTCTTTGGCGCTGATCGTCACACGCGTGCGGATCGTATCGCCGATGTGCACGGGGCGCACGAAACGCAGCCGGTCATACCCATAAGAAAATGCAACCGGGTTAATAAGCGTCGCAGTCAATCCAACGCCGATAGCAAAGATCATCGTGCCATGGGCAATGCGCTGACCGCCCGGCAAAGTTTTTGCGAACTCTGCATCCATATGGTGCGGGAAAAAATCGCCCGTATGTCCGGCGTGAACCACGAAATCGGTTTCGGTGATCGAGCGGCCATAGGTCATGCGCTCAGACCCAAGCTCATAATCTTCGTAATAGATTTTCTGTTCGGCCATGGTCAAAACTCCGGTTTGGCAGCAAGCGGCGTAGCGGGCGCAGCGCTCGACTGATAGGCAGCCTCGACCAGCGCCATGGTGTGCCAGGCATCCTCGACCGAGCCGACCAGTTCAGCATCCTCGCCCGTCGCGAAGCGCTGCAACTGCGCCATGCGATTGAGAAATGCATCCGGGAACCACGCGCCTTCAAGCGCGACCTGCACCCAGTCGTCACCGCCCTTCGGCCTGATCCAAAGCTCGTCCGGCTCGCCGCGCGGATAGTCGAGATTGACGCCGAGTTTCACATAGGCGGCACCTTCAGTCCCGCAGATGCGGAACTCGCAGGCCTGAAACTTGCGACCAAAATCATGATCGTGATTGATCGACAGCGCGCAACGCACGCGGTCGCCATAATCAAGGATCGCAGCCGTGCGCGTCTGGGCAACGTCGTGGTTCGGATGGCCGATGGTCTTGGCGTGAACACCTAGCGGATTGCCAAGCAGACCGCGCACAAAATCCAGATAATGGATCGAATGCATAGCGATCTCGATACGCGGCAGGCCTTTGAGGAAAGGCCACAGACCCCAAGGGGTGGCAAGCGCCAGCCATGCGTCGAAATCCACGACTTCGCCAAGCAAACCCTTATCGACGGCATCGTAAAGTGCCAACATCATTGGCGCAAAACGCAGTTGGAAATTCACTGCCGCTTTGAGATTGCGCGCGCGGCAGACCTTCAGAATTTCTGTGGCTGCATCAAGATCACTACCCATCGGCTTCTGGATCAGAACGGCTGCGCCTTCCGGCAATTGCGAAAGGATCGAGGCATGGGCTGAAGGCGGCGTCGCCAGATCGAAGATCGCGCCTTCGATAGCCAATGCTTCTTCAATGCTCGCAAAGACCTTCACGCCCCATGTGTCGGCCAAAGTTTTGGCCTTATCCAGATTGGGGTCGAAAATTCCCGCGACAGGAAAGCCGCCCTTCTTGTAGGCGGGCAGATGCGCGTCGCCGACAATGCTGCCTGCACCGAAAATCACGATAGGCTTTGGTTGAGACGGCTTGGCCCACCATTGGCGCAGGGTTTTGGGATCGAAGATCTCAGTCATGATGGAAAACCTCCTCCATCATTGCCCACCACTCGCCCTCCTTGCGGGTTTCAAGCGGCTTCTGGCATGGCATACAGACCGACCACCATTCCTGATTTTTCGGGTTATCGGCCATCTTCTTCATGTCGGCCTCAAAGTCGGTGCCGACATATTCCCATGTGCCGAACAACAGGTTCTCGGGCTCTTTGAGAAAGATCGTATAATTGGTGATGTTGCACTCGGAAATGAGTGCCAGAATTTCCGGCCATACGCTCGCATGCAGCTTCTTATATTCTGCGATCTTTTCAGGCTTGAGCCCGATCATCATGCCCATACGTGTACTCATGTCGCGCTCACGATCTCACGGGTGAACTCAGCAACAGAACGGCTGCGGACGGCATCCCAATCCCACTCGATACCAATGCCCGGCTCGGACGGCGCGATGGCATGGCCATCACGGATTTCCATGCCCTTGGTGGTCAGCTCATCGAGCTGCGGGATATATTCGACATAACGGCCATTCTGCACCGCGCAGGTGAGGCTCACATGCAGTTCCATCAGGAAGTGCGGGCAAACCGGAATATCGAAGGCTTCCGCTGCATGTGCCACTTTCAGCCATGGCGTGATGCCGCCGATGCGCGCCACATCGACCTGCACGATCGAGCATGCGCCCTTCTGCATATATTCACGGAAATGACGGATCGAATAGATCGATTCACCCACTGCAATTGGCGTCGCGGTCGAGCGCGTCAGGCGTATATGACCGTCAAGATCATCAGCCGGAAGCGGTTCTTCGATCCATGCCAGATCAAGCTCTTTCAGACGCTCCGCACGGCGGATCGCTTCATCCACCGTAAAGCCCTGATTGCAATCAGTCATGATCTCAAAGCCGTCACCAACGGCTGCACGAACAGCCGAAAGACGCGCATAATCTTCCGAGCCATGCGGCTTGCCGATCTTCACCTTGGAGCCGGAGAAACCTTTGGCCTTGGCTTGCAGTGCGTCCTCAACGAGTGCTTCTTTTTCGATATGCAGCCAGCCGCCTTCGGTCGTGTAAAGCGGACAACGATCCTTGGCACCGCCTGCGAGTTTCCAAAGTGGCAGCTTCTGCTTTTTCGCACGCAAGTCCCAAAGAGCCGTATCGATGGCAGCAAGCGCAAGCGCCGTAATCGCGCCGATGGTTGTGGCATGGGTTGCAAATTCGAGCTTGCGCCAGATCGCTTCGATGCAATCCGCATCATCCCCGATGATCAATGGCACCAGATGATCGTTCAGCAGCCGCATCACCGACGAACCGCCGGTTCCGATCGTATAGCTATAGCCGGTGCCAACAGCCCCATCGCTGTCGGTGATGGTTACGATGGGCGTTTCCTGACTGACAAAGCTCTGGATCGCATCGGTACGCTTGACCTTCGGCTTAAGGTCAACCATGCGCAGCTCGACTTTTTCAATACGTGCCATGATTACACCGCCAGCGTCTTGCCGCTTGCCGCATCGAAAAGATGCGCCTGCGACAGATCGAACTGTACTGGAATGGTTTCGCCGGATTGCAATTGACGTGGGTTGAGCATACGCGCGACCCACTCCTTGCCTGCAAACTCTGTGAAAACCAAAGTTTCATTGCCGAGCGGCTCGGTGATCGAAACGCGCAAATCGCTTTCGTGAATGGCATTGCCGGAGAAAAGTCCGTGCCCTTTCGGGAAAAGATCATCGGGGCGCAGGCCAAACGTGACTTTTGTTCCTTCACTCACCTGCGCCTTGAATTGCTGCGGCAAAGGCAGACGGTCACCATTAGCGAAGACCAGTTCCGCCCCCTGTACTGTCGCCTCCGCCATATTCATTGGCGGTGAACCGATGAAGCCCGCTACGAACTGGGTTGCCGGACGCTTGAACACTTCATCAGGCGTTCCGACCTGCTCGATATGACCGTCGCGCATGATGACAATACGATCAGCCAGCGTCATGGCCTCGACCTGATCATGCGTTACGTAAACGACCGTCGACTGCACCTTGGCATGAAGCTTCTTGATCTCGGTACGCATCTGCGTGCGCAGCTTGGCGTCGAGATTGGAAAGCGGTTCGTCGAACAGGAACACTTCCGGATTGCGCACGATAGCACGACCCATGGCGACGCGCTGGCGCTGACCGCCAGAAAGCTGTGCCGGACGGCGTTCCATCAGTGCTTCAAGACCAAGAATGGCTGACGCTTCATTGACGCGGCGGTCGATTTCCGCTCGCGGCTGCTTGGCGATTTTCAGCGAAAAGCCCATGTTCTCACGCACCGACATATGCGGATAAAGCGCATAGGACTGGAATACCATCGAGATGTTGCGGTCACGCGGGGGCAAGTCGTTGACGATTTTTCCGCCAATCTCGAGTGCGCCGCCGGAGATGGTTTCCAGACCGGCGACCATGCGCAGCGTAGTGGATTTTCCGCAGCCCGATGGGCCTACGAGCGCAACAAATTCCTTGTCGGCGATTTCGAGGTTGATGCCATGCACCACTTCGACGTTACCGTAACGCTTGACGAGATTTTTGATGGAAAGCTGTGCCATTTTAAATTTCAACCTTTAACAGCGCCGAACGTCAGGCCGGAGACAAGGTGTTTCTGGATGACGAAGGTAAGCGCCAGTGCCGGGACAATCATCACCACTGCGAGCGCGCACATGCCGCGCCAGTCGATGGTGAACTCGGCGGTGTAATCGAGAAGACCGACCGGCAATGTCTTGGAATTGACGGAGCGGGTAAGCTGGGAAGCCAGCGCATACTCATTCCAGCAGGTGAGAAAGGCGAAGATGCCAGCCGACGCAATGCCAGGACCGGCCAGCGGAAATTCCACCTGCCAGAAGGCCTGCCAGCGCGTGCAGCCGTCGATCTGGGCCGCTTCGGCCAGATCCTTCGGCACCTGCCGGAAGAAGCTGTCGATCAGCCAGATCGTGAACGGGATGTTCAGCGCCACATAGGTCAGGATCAGGCCGAAATGCGTATCGATGATGCCGATGCGCGAATAGACCATGAAAAGCGGCAGCGACAGCGCGATGCCCGGCACCGAACGCGTCAGCATGAAGCCGAGGAAAGTCGCCGACTTTCCGCGAAACCGGAAACGCGCGAAAGCATAACCGCCGGACATGCCGATGATGAGTGCGATCACCGTGGAGGTGATCGAGATGATCAGCGAGTTGCGGAAATAGTCCCATACCGGAACGCCGCCCGCACCCGCACCGGAGAACATGGCGCGATAGGCATCAAGCGACAATTCCTGCGGTATCCAGACAGGCGGTTTGGCCATGATCTCAACCGGCGGACGCAGCGACGAGAGCACAATCCAGAAACCCGGCAGACAGATGAGCATCATCGCCAGAAACAGGCCGACCAGATAGGCAACCTTGTTAATGCGGCGGCGCAATCTGTGTTGAGCGTTGCTAAGAGGTTGAGCCATGATTACCACTCCGCTCCGATCTGCGTGCGCGCGGCAGCGAGCTTACGGAAGAAAATGACGGTGAAGACGATCGACAGCAGGATCGCCACATAGGCCATTGCATTGGCCATACCCATCTGTGCGTCCGAATAGGCAGTTCGCCCCACCAGCGTCCAGATAAGCTCGGTGCGCCGCGCCGGACCGCCATCGGTCATGATCTTCACAATGTCATAGGCTCGCGCGACATCGAGCGAGCGGATGGTCATAGCGATAAAGGCGAATGGCATCAGATAGGGCCAGATGACATAGCGGAAGGTCTGCCATGGCGTACACCCGTCAACCCGCGCTGCTTCGACTGGATCCTGCGGCATGGCCAGAAGACCGGCCAGAATGAGGATCGCAAAGACAGCGGTGGACGACCAAACTTCAGCCGAGAGAATGGCAATGAGCGCCAAATTTCCATCGATGAGCCAGGGAATAGCCGTATCGGTCAATCCAAGCGACTGAAGGGCATTGTTCACAAGACCAATATTGTCGTTGAACATGAATTTGAACTGGAAGCCCACAAGCACCGGTGAAAACATCATCGGGAACATCATGAGCGTACGCAGCGTGCGCTTGCCATAAGTGGCCTTGTTGATGAGCAGTGCCAGCCCAAGCCCCAAAAGCATTTCCAGATTGAGTGCGATGGTAAGGAAAATCACCGTGCGGATGAATGCCGCCCAGAAGACCCAGTCGGTCAGGATGCGCTCGTAATTGCGGAAGCCGACAAACCGGAACAAGGTGTCGGGGCGCGTCAGGCGGAATGGCGTGAAGCTTGAATAAAGCGAAAGCGCGAGAGGAAAAAGCACCACCGCCGCGAGGATGATGAAGGCCGGCAACAACAATAGAACCGGCGGGGAAAGTCTCTTGAACATTATCGGTCCATGCGGATGGGCTGAAAGAATGACCCGCACCCAAAAGGGTGCGGATCGACGTTAAGAGCCGTGCCGGTCAGAGTTCGCCAGCGTCTTCGAGAATCCGGGTCGCCTTTTCAGCAGCAGCGTCAAGCGCCTCCTTGGAGGTCTTGTCGCCGAGGATGGCGGCCTGAAGCTCAGGATAGACAGCGTTTGAAATTTCGATCCAGGATGGTGTCTGCGGAACCGGGAATGCAGTCTTTGCCGTTTCCTGGAATACCGAGAGCACTTCCTTCTTGTATGGATCGGAAGCAGCCTGTTCGATGACGTAATCCCAGACAGCTGTGCGCGTTGGCAAAGTGCCGGCAGCAGATTCAAGCTTTTGCGAATCTTCGTTCGTCAGGAACCAGACGAGCGAAGCGGCGGCTTCCTTGGTGGCGCAGGATTCGGTGACCGAGAAGCCATGATGACCCGACCAGCCAGTGCGCTTGCCCGATGAACCTGCAGGTGGAGGAACGATACCGACATTGCCTGCGACTTTCGACGACTTTGGATCGTTGAAATAGGTCGCCCAGCCCGGCCAGTCCAGATTGAGAGCAATAGTGCCGGACGCAAACCCCGCACCAAGCTCGTCCCAGAGATAGTTGGTGGTTCCGACCGGAACGGCCTTGGCCTTGTAGAGATTAACGAACCAGTCAAGGGCGCGGACACCGGCCTCGGAATTGAAAGCAGGCTTGCCTTCACCATCGAGATATTCGCCACCTTCAGCGACCAGCATTTCATAGAAGCGACCATTGATCGCCTCTTCCTTGCCAGCGAATTGCGTGCCGTAGAAGTTCGGCGGGTCGGCGAAGAACACAGCCTGATCAGAAACTTCTTTCCATGTCTTCGGCGGTGCCAGATCGTAGCCGTATTTCTCCTTGAATGCCGTCTTCTTGGCGTCATCCTCGTAGAGGCTCTTCTGATAGTAAAGCGCCGAGACATCGAACTGTGCACGCGGCAGCATGATCAGCTTGTCGTTGAGCGTGGAAGCCTTGATGACCGACGACACGAAGCCTTCGATTTCTTCCTTTGGAAGCAAGCCGTTCAGATCGGCATAAAGGGTAGGATATTGCGGCGCAAAGGACGAATGATTGGAACCGACGCACCAGTTGATCGAACCTGAGGCGATATCCGACTTGATTTCCTTGTCGAGTTCGAAATGGTTCTTCTTGGAAAGAATGTTGACCTTGGCGCCCGTGGCCTTTTCCCAATCGGCGATGCGCGAATAAAGCGCTTCATATTGCTGACCGCCGATGAGCTTGGCATTGACCGTGACACCTTCGAACTTGCCCGGCAGATCAGCCGCCCCGGCAGAGACGACGCCCATACCCAGCAGGGCAACGCCCGCCAGAATGCGAGATTTAAAATGCTGCATGCTTCTCCTCCTTATGGCGAACGCTCCCCCGTTCGCGACCCCAATTGCGAATTATGTATTTATATGCAAACATAATATTCAAACACGGTCAAGGCGGTTTCCGATGCATTCCCACTTTCGCGAAATGAATTACTCGCATATGAAGAAGGATATTCATGAAGGGGACAGATTTGGAAACGGATGATCGCTACCGCGCGCCCGCGCTCGACAAGGGGCTGGATATTCTGGAACTTCTGGCAAGCGTCGATGGCGGGTTGACACAGGCCGAGATTGCCAAGCATCTCGACCGCAGCCCCAACGAATTCTACCGCATGCTCGACCGCCTGGTGAAGCGCGGTTACGTCACCAAGCTTGATGGCGACCGTTATTCGCTGACGTTGAAGCTGTTCGGCCTTGCTCATCTTCATGCGCCCGTTCGCCGCCTCGCATCCTTCGCCACCCCCTTCATGCGCGAACTTGCCGATCGTTCCAAACAGGCCAATCAGCTGGCCGTCTTCGACCGCGGATCGGTGGTGGTGATCGCACAGCAGGAAGCGCCTGATTATTGGGGTATCTCAATTCGCGTTGGCTCGCACATCAGCCTGTTCGATACGGGATCGGGCCACGTTCTGCTCGCCTTCCGCTCGGAAGAAGAGCGGGAGATGATGATTGCGGCGCATGTGAAAAACCGAGACCAAGTGAAACTCGACGCAGATTTCTACCAACGTCTCGACCAGATTCGCGAGCGCGGCTATGAAATGATGCCAAGTGCCCAGATGGCGGGCGTCTACAATCTTTCCGCGCCTATTCTCGGCCCCGACGGAACCTGCATTGCCGCACTGACATGCCCCTATGTCACGCTCGTCAATCCATCGTCCGCGCCGGACATCACCCAGACGATCACCCTGCTCCAGAAGACCGTACAAGACCTCTCCAAGCTGGTCGGGGCCGATGTCGGGGGCAACAGCTGAAATTCTTATTTGAAAACTCTCTTCTTTTTTGAAAGATTGACACCACGGAGGAGTTTTCATGATTATCGATACCCATCTGCATCTCATCGACAAAGACGCGCTCAGCTATCCATGGCTTGCGGATGTTCCGGCGTTGGACCGCGACTTTTTGTTTGCGGCCTATCGGCAGCAGGCAGAGCGGTGCGGGATCGCGGCAGCGTTGCACATGGAGGTGGATGTAGCACCTGAGGCGATTCAGGCTGAAACCGACCACATCAAGGAAATTTCGTCTCAATCCGATGGTTTTATCAAGGGCGCGATCGTCTCGTGCCGCCCGGAGGAGTGCGGTTTTGCCAGCTATCTGGAGCAACAGCAGGTCAATCCTTTTGTGAAGGGTTTCCGGCGCGTGCTGCATGTCATGCCGGACGACCTGTCGGCTGGCGCACTATTCCGCGAAAACATCAAGCGCCTTGAAGGCACCGACCTCACCTTCGATCTTTGCGTGCTGCCGCACCAGATCGATAAGGCCATAGCGCTTGTCGATCTGGTGCCGGGGACACAGTTCATACTGGATCATTGCGGTGTGCCTGACATCAAATCCGGTGCGCTGGAGAGCTGGCAACAGGGGATTGCAGAGATTTCGCAGCGCGATAATGTCGTCGCCAAGATTTCAGGCGTTGTCGCTTATGCAAGCGCGGAGAGCTGGACTGTCACAACGCTGCGTCCCTATGTGGAGTATGTCATTCGGTCTTTCGGCTGGAATCGCGTCATCTGGGGCAGCGACTGGCCTGTCTGCACCCTAGCCAGCTCAATTGATGCCGGGCTGGCAACGTGGGTTGCTGCAACCCATGCGCTGCTTGAAGGATGCAGCAATGACGACAAAGCGCGTCTTCTGTCCGAAAATGCGCGCCGCATCTGGAAGCTGTGACGAAACAGGCTGGCGAGGGAACCGCCAGCTCGTCGTTTAGCACGACAGTTGCACTCTTCGTGATGCCGGTCTGCAAAAAGCGATTTTCTGCGCTCCGGTGCTCAAAATTACTCTTTTCACCAAGGCCCTACGAATTTGCAACTGTCGTGTTAAGAGAAGCTTGCGCGGAAAAGCCGGTTGAGATCGGCAACAACCTGTTGCGCCGCTTCATTTCTCCGCAAGCCCTTGTTGATGCGTTCCGAGGCCGCTTCCTGAAAGGGCATGTAGCCGTCATGGCGCGGGCGCACCCATGCGCCTTCCAGCGTTGGGCGGGTGTCGCGATAAAAGTCGGACGCGGCATTGTTTACCACATTATCTTCCCATGCCGCAGAGTGACCCGGCTGGCCGTTGGAAGCCGCATAAAGCCCCTTCTGCACATTCCCGCTGGCCACCCAGTAAGCGAAATCGATGGCCGCATCTGGGTGTTTCGTGAAAGCGGAAACCGCAATGCCTGTGCCGCCCAGAGCGGAACCGGCAACGCCCGCCGCACCAGACGGAATGTCGGCAAAGCGAACAAGGTTTTCGCGGAAGTCAGGCATCGCATAGTTGACATAGCCATAGATCAGGGGCGAACAGGCAATCTGCGAATCCCGCTTCGCCATTTCTTCAAAAACGGCAATCGGATCCATGTCGAAACATTCCGGCTTCACCAGCGCCGCAAGCTCACGCAATTGTTCAAACGCCCTGACGCCTGCTTCCAGTCCGATCAGCTCGCCTTCGACCGCGCATGGCGTTCCTGCATTGGCGGCAAGTGTGTAGAAACTCATCAACGAATGCGGGGAGCGCAATGGCACCAGCACATTGCCGTCGCGCGCCAGACGCAGCACGTCCACCCAGGATGTTGCCGCATCCGGCATCAGGTCAGGCCGCCATGCCTGAACCTGCGTCGCCGCGTCGAGCGGAAAGGCCCATTGCCGCCCCTGCCAGTTATAGCTTGGGAAAGATTGTCCGACGGAGCCATCGGCAAGCGCTTTCAGCTCCTCTTCACGACTCGCCACATCCAGTGGCAGCAGACAGCCCTCCTTGGTGATCTGGCCGACATGCGGATGGTCGATGACGATCATATCAAAGCTGCGCGCCAGTTCCTCGACGGGAAAAGTCTCGAAATCCTGAAGCGAACGCTTTTCCCATTCGATGGAAACGTCCTTTTCCTTCGCCCAAACCTGCGCACAGGCAACCATAGGATCGTAACCGCGCGGATGACTCCAGGTCATGCCTTTCAGCTTGATGCTGCTCATAAGCCAAACTCCTCCCGAATTTTCTGACTGTTTTCACCGATGCGCGGCGCCGCACGGTCGGCCTTGGCGCGAATGCCGTCGATACGCAGCGGCGAGCGTGTCGTGGTAATCGAAACAGCGTCCTCACGCGTCACAGTCTGCAGCATATCAAGCACCGAGAAGCCATCGCTTGCGAGCAGCTCTTCCCAGTTCAGCACTCTTGAA
This sequence comes from Ochrobactrum sp. CM-21-5, assembly GCF_014253075.1. Classification (GTDB taxonomy): domain Bacteria; phylum Pseudomonadota; class Alphaproteobacteria; order Rhizobiales; family Rhizobiaceae; genus Brucella. The sequence continues at coordinate 568,452 of NZ_JACLZJ010000001.1, read as the reverse complement.
CACCAGATGTCGGCGGGCTCAAGAATGGCCAGCCACTCATCGACCGTCTTTTCGGCAATGCGGGCCGCGATCAGGCGCTTGATCTCGTCGCGCTTCGTAAACCAGCTCGATGGATCGTCGGCATAAGGCGCAAGCGTATCGGTCTCCAGATGCGCAGCCAGTTTCGGAATCGGCATCATGGCAATTGCCAGATAGCCGTCGCTTGCCTGATAAACACCGTAAGGCGCTGAGAGATAAGCGTGCGCGCTGCGGAATTCCGAACGCTTCGGCAAGCGGCGGCCATCGTTGAGATGGGTTGTCAGCACTTCGAACTGAAAATCGACCAGCGCTTCGAGGAGACTGGTTTCCACATGCGCGCCCTTGCCGGAAATGCCGCGCCGGACCAGCGCAGCGAGAATGCCCTGCGCCGCAGCAGCACCTGCCAGCATGTCGGCCACGGCCAAGCCAAACGGCACCGGCCCCTGCCCCTCGTCACCGTTGAGCCACATCAGACCAGAGCGTGCCTGGGCCAGCAAATCCTGCCCCGGTCGTGCGACCCATGGCCCCTCTTCGCCGTAACCACTGATCGATGCATAGACGAGCCCCGGATTGAGCTGCTTCGCTGCCTCATAGTCGAGGCCAAGCCGCGAAATAACACCGGGACGAAAGTTCTGGATCAGTACGTCCGCCTTGGCGACAAGTTTCTTCAGCGCAGCGAGGTCATCCGGATTTTTCAGATCGAGCGCAAGGCTCTCCTTTGACCGGTTGATGGCATGGAAAATTGTAGAATCGCCGCCAATTTCCGTATCGCTCAGATAAAGCCGACGCGAAAGGTCACCACCGTCAGGTCGCTCGATCTTGATAACACGCGCGCCCAGATCCATCAGGCGCAAGGAACAATAGGGCCCTGACAGAAACTGGCTCATATCAACGACCACGAGCCCGCTCAGCGGCAGTCCGTTTTCCGACATAGGGAAACTCTCCTCCTTGAATTTCTTATCTGAATATAGTCTTCACATATGGATTCAATCAAGACAAGGCGGAAATTGCACTACTAGAGCATTTCCAGAAAAAGTGCATAGCGGGTTTCGTGGAAGATAATGCAACGAAACAAAGACTTAGAACGGTTCTGATGCAGGAATCGCTCTAAGATGCAAAAACAAAAACGCCGCCCTGAATGAGCGGCGTTTTTGTTGAACTATCGAAGCACGATCAAACAGAAAGTTCGACCTCGTGGCTTGCGGCTTCCAGCAGGGTCCAGACGTGATCGGCGAAAGAATTCCACACCTCGATCCGGTAATGCGCGGCATCCCACTTGAGGAGGATGATCTGCGCGTGATCAAAGATCGTGCGCGCAGCACCCGGCGCTTTCATCTGCGCCAGTTCGAGCGGAGAAGCGGCATTAAGCAGCCATTCCGCCTGCGGCCCGGTAAGGTCTATGCCCGTCTCACGATGGCTGACCTCAACCAGACTATGCGGCTCGCTCTCATAAAGCTTGCCGAAAGCTTCGACAACTGCGCCCGCTTCCGCTTCCCCGGCCCAGATATACCACTCATCGGGGCCGATACAGGCGACCGCCGTTTCGCCGGTTTTCACCAGATCACCGATCTTCGCCGGAATTTTTGCGCCAAGCGCTTTTTCAGCCAGCGCAAGCTTTTCCGGCGCAATACGCAGGATAAAACGCGCTGCATCCGGTGCCGAGTGCACTTCAAGACGACCGGAAATGACGATACGCCGGTTCGAATAAGGGTTGGTCTGTTCGAGCATGATGTAATCCTTATCCGTTCAGCTTCTTGCCTTCGGGGTCATAGAAGACCGTTCCAGTGACGATGGCTTCAAGCACCCGGCCATCGGTCGTTGGCATATAGAGTGTCTCACCCATTCGATCCTTGCCGCCCGCGACTAGTGCTATGGCGATGGATCGGTCCAGTGCCTCGCTCCAGTAGGACGAGGTGACATGGCCAAGCATGGTCATCGGCAGCGCCTGCTTCGGATCAGCGACGATCTGCGCGCCCTCTTCCAGCACGATTTTCGGGTCCTTGGTCAGAAGGCCGACAAGATGCTTGCGGTCCTTCTTCAAAATATCAGGGCGGGACAGCGAACGCTTGCCGACGAAATCAGCTTTCTGCTTGCCAATGGCCCAGCCAAGGCTGGCGTCATCGGGCGTCACGGTGCCATCCGTGTCCTGACCGACGATGATATAGCCCTTTTCAGCGCGCAGAACGTGCATGGTTTCGGTACCATAGGGCGTGACGTCATATTGCTGGCCGGCTTCATAAAGAGCTTTCCACAGCGCCAGCCCGTAACGCGCCGGGACATTGATTTCAAAGCCCAGTTCGCCGGTGAAACTCATGCGGAACAGACGCGCGGGCACACCGAGGAACTTACATTCTGTCACCGACATATGCGGGAAGGCTTCATCAGAAATATCGGCGCCCTCGACCATCGGCTCGATGAGCTTGCGCGCATTCGGGCCGTTGATCGCCACCACGGCCCATTGCTCGGTGGTCGAGGTGAGCGAGACCTTGAGGTCCGGCCATTCCGTCTGGAGATAATCCTCCATCATATTGAGCACGCTGGCCGCACCGCCGGTCGTGGTGGTGACGTGGAAACGATCCTGCGAGAGCCTGCCCACCACGCCGTCATCGCGGATATAGCCATCTTCCCCCAGAAGCAGGCCGTAGCGACAGCGACCGACGCCCAGCTTGATCCACGGATTGGTATACATGCGGTTCATGAATTCTGCCGCATCCGGCCCGACCACTTCGATCTTGCCAAGGGTCGAGGCATCGAACATGCCCAGTGATTGGCGCGTCGCCTTGCATTCGCGCGCAACCGCCTGCTGTATATCCTCGCCGGGCCTGGGGAAATACCAGGCGCGACGCCACAGCGAGACCGGCTCGAAGGCCGCGCCATGCTGTTCCGCCCAGGCGTCGATAGGCGTCTTGCGCGTCACATCGAACAGCTTGCCCCGATTGTAACCGCAGAAGGTGCCGAAAGTCGTCGGCGTATAGGGCGGGCGGAAAGTCGTCAGGCCCACCTGCGGAGCAGAACGGCTGAGCGCATCGGAGGCAACCGCCAATCCGTTGATATTGGAGGTCTTGCCCTGATCGGTCGCCATGCCGGTGGTAGTATAGCGCTTGATATGTTCGATGGAGCGAAAGCCCTCGCGCACGGCCAGCCGGATATCCTTGGCGGTCACATCGTTCTGGAAATCGATGAACGCCTTGGCCTTGCCCGGATCGCGATCGGTGGGCAATTCGCGGCAATTGACGCCAGTGCAGACGAAATCGCCAGCGACTGCATATTCGGAAGCCCGCGTCTTGCGGCCTGCATCGGTCGCAGCGGCAGCGCCGCTTTCCGCGCCTTCGCGCAATGCCGCCTGAAGATCGAAGTTACCATTTCCCGCACCCGCACAGCGGCTTTCTTCGGTGCGCTGGCCCGGCAGGTAAATCTGGCGCTCCTCATCCCAGACAAGCTGGCCCTTGGTATGCGAGAAGAGATGCACGCTCGGATTCCATCCGCCCGACATCAGCACCACATCGCAGGCAATCGTGCGCGCGCCCCCGACCGCGCCGCCCTTGACCGGGTTAGCGCGCACCGACGAGACGCGAAGACGGCCCGATGTGTCGGTCACGGTCCAGCCGGTCAGCGTTTCGATGCCCAGCATCTTGGCGCGGTTGAGAAGGCTATCGGCGACTTGTTCGCGTATGTCGATGATGGCGGGAACGCTGACGCCTGCGACCGCCAGATCGAAGGCCGCAAGCCATGCGGAATCATGCGAGGTGACGACAACCGCCTTGTTGCCGACCTTGACGCCATAGCGGTTGAGATAGGTGCGCGCGGCGGAAGCCAGCATGACACCGGGCCGGTCATTGCCAGCAAAGACCAGCGGCTTTTCGATGGCACCCTGCGCCAGCACCACCTGCTTTGCGCGCACACGCCACATGCGCTCGCGCGGGGCGTTGGTCGCGGGTTTCGACTGGTGATCGGTCAGGCGCTGGCAAAGGCCCAGCATATTCTGGTGATAATAGCCGATGGCCGTGGTACGCGGCAGCAGCGTGACATTGGGCATGGAGCCGAGTGCCGCCAGCGTTTCATGCAGCCAGTCCCAGCTTGCACGGCCATTGATGACCGGCTCCGGCTCGGAAAGCAGCGAGCCGCCCATTTCCGCCTGCTCATCGACCAGCATGACCCTGGCGCCGCTTTTTGCGGCTTCAAGTGCTGCCGCAAGACCGGCAGGCCCCGCCCCCACCACCAGCACGTCGCAATGGGCATAGCGGCTGGCATAGCTATCGGGATCGGGTTCGACGGGCGATTTTCCCAGACCCGCAGCGCCACGGATGAAAGGCTCATAGACCTTGTTCCAGAAGCTCTTGGGCCACATGAAGGTCTTGTAGTAGAAGCCTGCCGAGAAGAACATGTAGAGCGCATCATTGACCGCGCCGACATCACGTTTGAGCGACGGCCAGTGGTTCTGGCTTTCCGCTTTCAGCCCGTCATAAAGCTCAAGCACGGTTGCGCGCGTGTTCGGTTCATAGCGTCCGCCCCCGCGCGAGACGCCCATCAACGCATTTGGTTCTTCCGAGCCTGCGGAAAGAATGCCGCGCGGACGGTGATATTTGAACGAGCGACCCGCCAGATGCTCGCCATGGCCAAGCAGGGCGGAAGCAAGCGTATCGCCCTCGAAACCATTATAATTCTGGCCGTTGAAAGTGAAGCGCACCGGCTTCGAGCGGTTGACGCGGCCTTTGTTCTGAATACGCATATCGGTCATTATTTCGTCTCCGCAGCCGCAGTTTCGACCTGCACCGGACGCGGTTCCCCCGCCTCGTAAGTCTTGACAAACTTGTCGCTCACCGTATCGCGCACGGCATTGAAGAAGCGGCCGCAGCCATTGATATGCCGCCAGCGTTCATAATGGGTGCCGCGCGGATTGGCGCGCGTGAACAGAAAATCGCGCCATTCATCATCGGAAAGCGCGGAAGGATCGGAAGGGCGCGCAATATGCGCTTCGCCGGCATAGGAAAATTCCAGTTCCGGGCGTTCCATTTCGCAATAGGGACAGCGGATCAAAAGCATGAGGTTTCCCCTATTCCTTAGTGAGCCACAGCGGCAGCGGCTGCTTCATCTATGAGCCTGCCGGTGGTGAAACGTTCAAGTGTAAACGGCGCGTTGATCCAGTGCGGCTCGTCGCGCGCAACCGTATGCGCAAAGACATTGGCCGAGCCCGGCGTCGCCTTGAAACCGCCCGTGCCCCAGCCGCAATTGACATAAAGACCGGGCACCGGCGTCTTGCCGATGATCGGCGAGCGGTCAGGCGTGACATCAACGATGCCGCCCCATTTGCGCAGCATCCTCATACGGGTGAAAATCGGAAAGACTTCGCAGATCGCAGCCAGCGTATGCTCAATGAGCGGCAGGCCGCCGCGCTGGCTGTAGGAGACATATTGGTCCGTGCCCGATCCGATCACCAGCTCGCCCTTGTCGGACTGGCTGATATAGGCATGGGCCGTGTTGGACATGACCACGCAGGGGAAGATCGGCTTGACAGGTTCCGACACCAGCGCCTGAAGCGGAAAACTTTCGAGCGGCATACGCACACCCGCCGTGTCCATGATCACCGAAGTATTGCCCGCAGCCACCACGGCGACCTTTTTTGCCTTGATGAAGCCGCGCGGGGTTTCGACACCCGAAACACGGCCCGACGCATCCCGGCGGACCGCCAGCACCGGGCAGTTCTGGATGATGTCGACACCGCGCTGCGAAGCGCCGCGCGCATAGCCCCAGGCCACCGCATCGTGACGGGCAACGCCGCCGCGCCGCTGCAAGGTGGCGCCGATGACCGGATAACGGGCATTTGGGGAAATATCGAGCGGCGGGCAATATTCCTTCGCCTGTTCTTTCGTCAGCCATTCATTATCAACACCGTTGAGGCGGTTGGCATGAATGTGCCGCTGGAAGCTCTGCCTGTCATGCTGCGTATGCGCGAGCATCATCACGCCGCGTTGCGAGAACATAACGTTGTAATTGAGTTCCTGGCTCAGCCCTTCCCAGAGCTTGACGGCGTGATCGTAAAGATGCGCGCTTTCATCATAGAGATAGTTGGAGCGGATGATGGTTGTGTTGCGCCCGGTATTGCCGCCGCCGAGCCACCCTTTTTCGATCACCGCGACATTGGTGATGCCGTGTTCCTTGGCAAGATAATAGGCCGTGCCGAGGCCATGCCCACCAGCACCAACGATAATGACATCATATTCGGCTTTCGGTTCGGCGTCGGGCCATTGCGGCTCCCAGTTTTTATTGCCCGAAAGCGCGTTTTTAACGACTGAAGCAAGAGAGAAGCGAGACATGAACAACTACCAGTTGGGGCACCAGTTTCGCGCTTGCACATGCCGTCACGGCCCGTGCGAAGCCTTTATTGGTAGTTCTATTGTCTCCCGCAGAATCTCGACAGCAGGCTTGCGTCAAAAGACGCCACAAATACGACATGCCCACCATTTCGCGACATCACGGCTCGCCATCGGCCCACACAGTGTCACCGTTTCACCACGCAATAGCGGTTTCTTAAATTCCCTGTATAAATAGGACAACATTATTGTCCTTTTCTCTTTTCTTTTGTTGCGTAACAGACTACGAAATCATTCACAAAAGCCCATTTTAAAAAAATAAACGCAAGAAAGGTGATTTCGTGTCCAAGGAGAACATACTTGAAAGCGCGCTCGTTCGTCTTGATGAGGCTGCAAGCCACATCAATATCGATGCGGATGTTATTGAAAAGCTGAAATACGCGCGCGAAACCACGAAAGTGCGGCTCATGATCCGTATGGATGATGGCTCGCGTAAATCCTTTCTTGCCTGGCGTTGCCGTTATGACGACACGCGTGGACCGACAAAGGGCGGTATTCGCTACCACCCTGAGGCGACCATGGAAGAAGTCGAAACCCTCGCCTTCTGGATGACCTTCAAATGTGCTGTGATGAACCTGCCTTACGGCGGCGGCAAGGGCGCCATTCAGGTCGATCCGCGCCAGCTTTCCAAGGCTGAACTGGAGCGCCTGTCGCGCGCATACATCCAGGCCTTCTCCAGCATTCTCGGCCCTGACCGCGATATTCCGGCCCCGGACGTCTACACCAACTCCATGATCATGGGCTGGATGGCAGACGAATATGCGCAGATCGTCGGCCAGTCATCGCCTGCCGTCATCACCGGCAAGCCGCTGGCGCTTGGCGGTTCGCTCGGACGTAACGATGCCACGGCACGCGGCGGCTTCTATCTGGTGTGCCACCTATCCAGGGATCTCGGTCTTGCTGCACAGCTTCGCGTTGCCGTTCAGGGCTTTGGCAATGCCGGTCAGTTCATCGCCAAGCTCATGGCAGACGATGGTCATAAGGTCGTCGCTGTATCGGATTCATCCGGCGCCGTTCATTGTGCCGATGGTCTGGACCTCGACTTGCTGCTGGAAGCCAAAAGCCAGGGCAAGTCTGTTATTTCCACGGCAGGCCAAAATGGCCACGAAGCGATTACAGCTGATGAACTGGTCGCCGCAGATTGCGATGTTCTCGTGCCAAGCGCCATGGAAAACATGATCCATGAAGACAATGCCGCTTCGATCAAAGCCAAGCTGATCGTCGAGCTTGCCAACGGTCCGGTCACGGCGGAAGCAGACAAGATCCTTGCCGAAAAGGGCGCGATAGTCCTGCCAGACATTCTTGCCAATGCTGGCGGCGTGACTGTTTCCTACTTCGAATGGGTTCAGAACCGCCAAGGCTATTACTGGACGCTGGAAGAAATTCACGACCGTCTCAAGACGATCATGGAACGCGAGGGACGAGCAATCTGGAATCATGCCAAGGAGCATGGCGTCACCTTGCGTACCGCCGCCTATGTGCATGCGCTGGAGCGCCTTGCACAGGCCATCGAAGCGCACGGCACCCAGAACGACTTTGCGGCCTGAAAGGCTGAAAGACATGGATGATCCCGTCTTCGGGGCCATCCACTGACCATATCAGCTTCAACCGAAGCACGATAATTTCGGAAAAACATATCAGGTTTTCCGATTTTTCCTGAAAGCCATCCTCCTGTCAGCCCGCTGTCAGGAGGAATGTCAATTCAAGGTTTCTTTTTCCCGCTCACGCTATAGTTTATTCTTCCAAGGCGAAACCAGCGTAATGGGAAAAGAAACATGTCTTATAAAAGCCTTCTGAAGGGGACGGCTGTCGCGGTTGCACTTTTTGTCGGCGCAACCCCGTTCGCCACAACGGCACAAGCACAGGTCGTCGTTTCATCGAAGATCGACACTGAAGGCGGCGTTCTCGGCAATATCATCCTCTCTGTTCTCAACGCCAACGGCATCAAGACCACAGATCGCATTCAGCTTGGCGCCACGCCCGTGGTTCGCAAAGCGATTACCGTAGGCGAGATCGACATCTATCCTGAATACACGGGTAACGCCGCCTTTTTCTTCAACAAGGCCGAAGACCCGCTCTGGAAAGATCCGGCCAAGGCCTATGAAATGGCCAAGAAGCTCGATTACGACGCCAACAAGATCGTCTGGCTTTCGCCTTCGCCCGCCAACAACACCTGGGGCATTGCCGTGCGCAAGGATGTCACTGACGAAAACAAGCTGGCGACGTTAAGCGATTTCGGCAAATATGTTTCCGGCGGCGGCACGGTGGTTCTGGCCGCTTCGTCGGAATTCGTGAATTCTGCAGCCGCCCTCCCCGCGTTCCAGACCACCTATGGCTTCACGCTGAAGCAGGACCAGCTCATCACGCTTTCGGGCGGCGATACGGCGGCGACCATCGCAGCCGCAGCCAACCAGACCAATGGCGCCAATGCCGCCATGGTCTATGGAACGGATGGCGGCATTGCCCCGTCCGGCCTGGTCGTGCTTGAAGATGACAAGCATGTGCAGCCGGTCTATCAGCCCGCACCGATCATCCGCGAAGACGTGCTGAAGCAGAATCCGCGCATCGAAGAGCTGCTGAAACCCGTCTTTGAGAAGCTCGACCTCACGACATTGCAGGATCTGAACGGTCGCGTGCAGCTGGGCGGCGAACCTGCCAAGGCAGTCGCGGAAGATTTCCTGAAAAAGAACGGCTTCCTCAAGTAACCCGGAAGGCGGATTCTTGCCGGATATAATCGCAGCACATAGACCCGCGACGCAAAAGGCATTGCCAAACGGTTTGGGAGTCTTGCTCCATCGCATTGACAAGCTGGGTTTTGCGATAACGGTTCTGGGGCTCATCGGCCTGTTATTGCCGTTTGCCACGTTCCGAGCCAACCGTATCGTGCAGGGCGAGCCGCGCTTTCTCTTCGAGGCGCTGCCGATCGCTCCTGCAACGGCGTTCGTTATTGTCATGGCAGTGAGCCTGCTGATAGCTTTGTTCGGTAACGGGCGGTTCCTGCGCCTTCTGGCCAGTCTGGCCGGTCTGGCCGTGCTTATGGTGGCGATCGGGCTTGCCGCATCACATCTTTCACCGGACGGAAACTCTTACGCTCGCATTTCGCCCGCTTCGGGCTTCTGGCTGCTGCTTTTCGCGGTCAGTCTTTATGTGGCAGACGGTCTGGTGCGCATGCATGTGCGCCCGCTGGTGCGGGTGGGATTGCTCATTGTGGCAGCGCTGCTCCTCGCATTGCTGCTCACTTCCGGGCTATGGGACAGCATTTCCTTCATGAAGGAATATCAAAGCCGCTCCGGCAGTTTCTGGAATGAAGCCCAACGTCATGTGGAGCTTGCGCTAGGATCGCTGGCAGCAGCGACCATCGCCGCAATTCCACTTGGCCTTGTCTGCCATCGCTTGCCACGCCTGCGTGCATTCGTGCTCAACAGCCTCAACATCGTCCAGACCATCCCGTCCATGGCGCTGTTCGGCATACTGATTGCACCGCTCAGCTGGCTGACCACACAATTTCCATGGGCGGCGAGCCTCGGAATACGCGGGATCGGTGCTGCGCCCGCGTTCGTTGCGCTGTTTCTCTATTCGCTTCTGCCGATTGTCGCCAATACCGTTGCGGGACTTGCGAATGTGCCGGATCCTGTAACCGACGCTGCCCGCGGCATGGGCATGACGCGGCTGCAACGCCTCGTCAAGACGGAATTTCCGCTAGCGTTCCCGGTCATCCTGACTGGCATTCGCATTGTCATGGTGCAGAATATCGGCCTGACCACCATTGCCGCGCTCATCGGCGGCGGCGGTTTCGGCACATTCGTCTTTCAAGGCATCGGCCAGACTGCAATGGATCTCGTGCTGCTGGGGGCACTCCCGACTGTTTTGCTTGCCTTTGCTGCCGCCGTCATCCTCGACGCTGCAATTGAAATCTCCGACCGGAGCAAAACGTCATGATAGAGTTCGACCATATCACCAAGAATTATAATGGGCGCGCGGCCGTCGACGCAGTCAGTTTCACGGTCGAGCCACACAGCATCACAGCCATTGTCGGCACGTCGGGCTCTGGCAAAACGACATTGCTGCGCATGGTCAACCGGCTGGAGGAACCCACGGAAGGGGAAATCCGCATCGATGGAAAAAGCAACCGCGATGAACCCGGCCATGAATTGCGGCGGCGTATCGGCTATGTGATCCAGCAGCATGGGCTATTTCCCCATCGCACCGTTGCTGAAAACATTGCCACCGTTCCGCTGTTGCTCAGCTGGAACAAGAAACGTATCGACGCACGCGTGGACGAACTGCTCGATCTGTTCCAGCTTGAGCCGCAGGACTATCGCGACCGCTATCCGCACGAGCTTTCCGGCGGACAGCAGCAACGCGTCGGCGTGGCTCGCGCCCTTGCCGCCGAGCCGAACATTCTGCTGATGGACGAACCGTTCGGCGCACTTGACCCGGTCATTCGCGCCAAGGCGCAAGAAGACCTGAAAGCCATTCAGAAACGGTTTGGCACCACCATCCTGCTCGTCACACACGATATGGAAGAAGCGATTTCGCTTGGTGACAGCATCGCTGTCATGGATGAGGGAAAGCTGCTGCAATATGGCCGACCGGTCGAGATTCTCGCACATCCGGCGACGGAATTCGTGGATAGGCTGGTCGGTACGAGCGAACGCCCCTTCCGGTTGCTGTCGCTCAACGATCTGAAAACAGTGCTCCAACCGGGCGACGCCAACGGCGGCACGATGCAAGTAACCGCCTCGCAGCGCGATGCACTGGCCGAACTTTTGTGGTCGGGGCGTCAGTCACTGCCGGTTCTGGATGCTGACGGCAGACCCTTGGGCCGCGTCACACTGGACAAGCTCCTTCATCAGGCAGAGCGCCCGGCATGAGGCTCTTTTCCGTTGCTCCACGGCTGTTGCTGCTGGCTATTCTGCTGCTTTTCCTGTTGCAGCCGCATCTGTTCGAGCCGGTCTTTCGACCTCTCGTAAATGAAGGTGCGCCGGTTATCTATGACCGCGCGAACCTGATGACACTCACCCTGCAGCACCTGAGCCTGGTCGCCGCGGCCACGCTCGCCTCGGCACTCGTCGCGGTGGCGATGGCAGTCGCGGTCACCAGGCGGCATGGTACCGAATTTCTGCCATTGTCGCGCAGCCTCGTGAATATCGGCCAAACCTTCCCGCCTGTCGCCGTATTGGCACTTGCCGTACCTGTTTTCGGCTTCGGCGACAAACCGACGCTAATCGCGCTGTTTCTCTATGGCATGCTGCCGATCTTCGAAAACACGCTTACCGGATTAACCACGCTGCCGCCGCCTATCGTGGAAGCAGCACGCGGGATGGGTATGACAGGCATGCAGCGGCTTGTAAAAGTCGAGATGCCGCTCGCCATGCCAGTGATCCTTGCCGGTGTCAGACTATCGGCTGTCATTGGCCTTGCAACGGCCACCATCGGCTCCACCGTCGCCGCAAGAACGCTGGGCGAGGTGATTATCGCCGGGCTGATTTCCAACAATCTCGCCTTCGTGCTGCAAGGTGGCCTTGTGGTAGCCGGTCTCGCCATTCTTATCTTCGATGCCTTTCAGGCCGTCGAATATTATTTGATGAAGCGCACTGGCCGAGCTGCGTGACGCCTCCAGGGCCCCTTTGAATCGACGTGCCGCGTTCCTATATTCTCCGCAAAGCTTAGAAACGAACAGATAGGCCAGCGAGGAACCGGATGAACATCGGGCAGGCTGCAATTGCATCGGGCATATCGGCGAAAATGATCCGCCATTATGAAACCATCGGACTTATCGAAGCCGCCGAACGGACCGGTTCGGGCTATCGCGTCTATACGCAGAAAGATGTCGAGACCCTGCGCTTCATCCGCTCAAGCCGCGATCTCGGCTTTCAGGTTGAACAGATCAAAGCATTACTGACGCTTTGGCGTGACCGCAATCGTGCTTCCGCCGATGTCAAGAAAGTCGCGCTTGGTCATGTCGAGGAACTGGAAGCCAAGATGCGCCAGCTTCAGGAGATGGCCGACACGCTTCGCCATCTTGCCCAGAACTGCCATGGCGATAATCGCCCGGATTGCCCGATCATCCACCAGCTCGCCGATACCGGCCCGGAAAAGCACAAACGCCCCTCGCCGCGAAAAGGCGAGTTGCTGCACGGGAAAATATAAAGAACGCCGGGATTTCTCCCGGCGTTTTTTGTTTCCGCTTCGCGGTCAGCTCTTTGGCAGTGTATAGGCGATCACATAATCGCCCGGCTTCGTGCCGACCGAACCATGGCCTCCTGCAACCATCAGCACGAACTGCTGATCGCCGACCGTATAGCTCATGGGCGTCGATTGACCGCCCGCAGGAAGGCGCGCTTCCCACAGCTGTTTACCTGAAGTCAGATCATAAGCACGCAGATAATCGTCCACCGCAGCACCCAGGAAGGCAACGCCGCCAGCGGTAATCATCGGCCCACCAATACCGGGAACACCCACCTTCAGCGGAAGCGGAACTGGTGACATGTCACGGACGGTGCCATTGCGATGCTTATAGGCAATCTTGCCGGTCCGCAGATCGACGCCAGCGACATAGCCCCAGGGCGGCGTCTGGCACGGAATGCCGAGCGGCCCCAGGAACGGCCCCATGAAAACGCCATAAGGCGCGCCGTCATTGCGGTTCAGTCCCTGTTCACTGCCTTTTTCATCCTGGCCCTTCGGCGGAATATCCGCACGCGGAACAAGTCGCGACGTGAAGGCAAGATATGTCGGCATACCGAACATGACCTGACGGACGGGATCGACTGCCACACTGCCCCAGTTGAAGACACCGAAATTACCGGGATAGACTATTGTTCCCCGCAAGGAAGGTGGCGTATAGCGGCCTTCATAGAAAAGCTGGTGGAACTTGATGCGGCAGGCGAGCTGGTCGAACATCGTCACACCCCACATGTCGCTCTCGCGAAGCGGCGGCGGACTGAAGGTCAGGTCCGAGATCGGCTGCGTCGGCGCTGTATGATCTTCCGGAATTGCGCCGGTGGGAGCCGGAATTTCACGTATCGGAATGATCGGCTCTCCGGTGCGGCGATCCAGCACATATAGGTCGCCCTGCTTGGTGGGCCCGACAAGTGCTGGAACACCGTTGATGTCAAGAAGAACCGGCTGGGCCGGCACATCCATGTCCCAGAGATCGTGGTGAACCGTCTGGCGCACCCAGCGCACCTGTCCCGTATTCACATCAAGCGCAACGATGGATGAGGAATATTTCTCCACATTCTCGCTGCGATCCATGCCGAGCTGGTCCGGCACCTTGTTGCCGAGCGGCACATAGATCAGCCCAAGCTTGTCGTCGACGCTCATGACGGACCAGCTGTTCGGGGAATTGGTGGTGTAATGCTCGCCTTCCGGCAGCGGCGTCGTGACATCCGGATTGCCGGAATCCCAGTTCCAGAGAAGCTGGCCCGTGCGGATATCGAAAGCGCGGATAACGCCCGACTGTTCTTCGGTCGAATAATTGTCGTTGACGGCGCCACCGACGATGATCTTGTCGCCCACCACCGCAGGCGGCGAGGTCGAGTAATAATAACCAGCCGGGTTGTATTTCATGCCATGGCTGAGATCAAGCGTGCCGCCATCGGCAAAATCGGTGCAGATTTCACCGCTTGCCGTATCAAGTGCGATCAGGCGTGCATCCGATGTCGGCAGATAGACGCGCTCCGCGCATTTTTCGCCAGCCACGGCGGTCGCGTCCTTCCAGTAGCTGACGCCCCGGCAGGTCTGATGCTGGCGATCCGTGTTGAAACCGACTTTAGGATCGAATTTCCACTTTTCCTTGCCTGTCGCCGCGTCGAGCGCGATGGCCCAGTTGTGCGGGGTGCAGAGATAGAGCGAATCGCCGATCTTGAGCGGCGTAACCTGATAGGTGGTTTCGCCGACATCCTGCGGCTGCTTTACATCGCCGGTCTGATATTGCCAGGCAACCTGCAATTTGGAGACATTTGCCGGTGTGATCTGCGTCAGCGGCGAATAACGCTGGCCGTAAGGCGTACGCCCATACTGATGCCATTCGCCATCGGGAATGCTGCCGCCCAGATCCGGCGTCGCTGCTACCTTGTCCGCGGGCAGATTACCCGCGATGTCGTACGGATCCTGCGTCATGGCGTAACCGGCGACGACAAGCGCGATCACCGACGCGGCAGCCAGCGGCAACCCACTATCACCCACCCCGTTATTCAGTGGTCTTCTTATCCATGGTGTGAGCATCCAGAAGCCGAGCAGCACGATGATGCCACCGCGCGCGCCAAGCTGCCACCAGTCGAAGCCAACCTCATAAACCGCCCACCCCAGCGAGCCCAGGATGACGAGCGCGTAGACCCAGAGCGCCGTCGCGCTCCGCCTGAACAACAGAACGGCGGTCAGCAGGAAGCCGGCCGCCACCAGAATATAATACCAGCTACCGCCAAGAACAGCGAGCCAGATGCCTCCCGCACCGAGCGCAAGCCCGATCAGCAAGAGAACGACAGATGTCAGAAGAATAAGCAATGCTTTACCCCTTCAAGCATGGCAGCGCTTACGCCTTGCATCGGCACATGCTTTCGGCGGAAGCCCTGTACAGTCGAACCAAAGAACCGATATCAAGGTATTCCTGAGTGGGTCGCGGATGTCGCAGCGGTATATTCGCCACATAACTTACTGCTGCCTCTTCATCCACATAGGCGAGCAGGAAAAAAGTCCAGATGGAAGGAAAGTTTTTTCAGGCGGAACCGCGCATGATGAGATGGCTGCCGAGACGGCGTATCTCCTTGTCAACAGCCGCACCGCTTTCCTGCGCATTGATGCGCGAGAACAGCATGTCGAGACCCAGTTGCGCGATCTGCCGATAATCCTGCGCAACGGTGGTCAGCGGTGGGCAAGTGAAGCGGCTCAGCGGATGATCATCGTGCCCCGCCACACGCAGATCGCAGCCTTCCTCGCGCCCGACATGCCGCCGGCGTTCGAAAGCGGCGGAAATCACGCCGAAAGCCAGGCGATCATTGGCGCAGAGAACCGTGCGTGTCGGAAAACCACCACCGTCGAATATGCGCCCCGCTTCCTGATAGCCCAGCTCTTCGAAGTTCCAGTTCTGCGCTGTTACAGGCAATATGATCGGCTCGATGCCCAGCCGCTCCATGGTTGCAATATAGGAAGCGCGTCGCTCCAGTGCGTTCTGGTTCACGGCGGGCATTTCGAGGAAACAGGGATGCTCGCCCGTGCGGCAGAGATATTCGGTGATATTGCCAATGCTCTGGCGATTATCCGTGCCGACGAAAGGCTGATCGTCGCTGATGCGGCTATCGAGAAAGACAGCCGGCATGGCATCCGAAAGGCTCGCCAACAGCTTAGCATCCGTGTCGAAGCCCAGCGGCGCCATGAGAACGCCAGCGATCTTGAGCGACATCAGAGTACGCATGGCGCGCGCTTCCAGCTTGCGGTCGCCATGGGAGGAAAGAACGATGGTCCAATAGCCTTCCGTCAGACAGCGCATTTCGATCTGGCGAATGATTTCCGCATAAAACGGATCCGAAATGTGCGGAACGATAACACCGATATTCTTTGGTTTCTTGCGGTTCAGGCTGACGGCAAAAATATTGGGCTGATAATTGTAATCCTTCAGAGCCTTCTCGATACGCGCACGAGTCGAAGGTTTGACGCTTTCAGGATTATCGAAATATTTCGAGACCGTTGGACGCGACAGGCCGCTTGCCGCCGCGAACTCCTCCATCGTCCTGATCTTATTATCGGCCATTCCATACTCTTCCCGGTGTTGGCTTGCTCAGTTTTCCGCCCAAGCCAAATTTCTTTTCATGCGTAAAATTATTTTTTGGCAGACGCAACCCGATTCTGGCTTTCGATCCGCATATGCCGTGGCAAAGATTCGATAATGCTCACTTTGGAAAGGCATATTCTCACAGTTTAAATCGTTATAATTTTTACACGTGGAAATTTATATATTGACACGATGAATAAGCTCTATCATGTCTAGGAGAAGCCCGGTCACGGCAAAAGGTTCTGCCTCCCGTGTGGCTTTCAAGGCTAGCAACAGCGTTGGAGCAACTGGGAAATCATTCTTATGTCCCCATTAGAAGGACGCCCGGCGGGAGCCGGTTCATTCGGAGGAAATCATGTTTCGCAAATCGCTCAGCCGCATTCTCTTTTCCGGTGTAGCCATGGCCATGATGGCAGGCGCTGCCTCAGCCGAAGGCATCGGCGCATCGCTTCTCACCCAGCAGCACCCTTTCTACATCTCCCTCGCTGACGCGATGAAGAATGAAGCGAAGGCCCAGAATGTGCCGCTTGAAGTTTCCATCGCCAATCAGGATCTGAGCAAGCAGCTCGCCGATGTCGAAGACTTCATCACCAAGGGCGTCGATGTCATCATCATCTCGCCGGTTGACAGCAAGGGTGTACGCTCGGCCATCAACAAGGCACAAAAGGCCGGCATCAAGGTTATCACTGTCGACGTTCCGGCCAATAATGTGGACGTGACCTCCTTCGTCGGCACCGACAACTTCGCAGGTGGCGAAAAGGCGGGCGAACTGATGGCAAAATCCATCGGAGAGAAAGGCAATGTCGCTGTCATCGAATACCCGACCGTGCAGTCTGTCGTGGATCGTGTCGAAGGTTTCAAGAAGACCATCGCCAACTATCCTGACGTCAAGATCGTATCAGTCCAGCCGGGCATCACCCGCTCTGAAGCGCTTTCGGCAGCACAAAACATCATCCAGGCCAATCCCGACATCGTCGGCATCTTCGGCTTCGGCGATGACGCAGCCCTCGCAGCCGCCTCTGCCGTGAAGGCCGCGAAGCTCGAAAAACAAGTCAAGGTGATCGGCTTCGACGGCATGGAAGAAGCACGCAACGCTGTGAAGAACGATCCGGTCATGGTTGGTGTTATCGCCCAGTATCCGGACCAGATGGGCAAAGTTGCCGTTGAAACCGCCGTCAAGGTGATCAAGGGCGAAAGCGTACCCGCAACGCAGCCGATCGTGCCTGGCGTCGTCACCAAGGACGGCGAAACCAAGTAACACCGCGTGAAATGGCGGCACTCCTCCCAGCCGCTGTTTCCATTCAGCGCGCGGCGGTTCGGCGAACACCACACGCCTGAGCCGCCGCCGCTTCCCTTTTGGACAGCAGACTTCGCAAGCAGCGGATCTAGATCCCGCTTGCGGCAGACTGAAGCAAACGGAGAGCGGAGGCCTCAAAAGTGACAGCATCTGTGACAACAGCGCCCCCTTCCGGGCACCAAGCAGCTACCGATACCGTGCTCGAAATTCGCGATGTCGCAAAGTCCTTCGGTCCCGTGGCCGCCCTGAAGCGCATGAACCTGGCTGTGCGTCGCGGACGCGTGCACACGCTGCTTGGCGAAAATGGCGCCGGCAAATCCACGCTGATGAAAATTCTCGCTGGCGTCTTCAAGCCGACATCTGGCACGATCCTGCTCAAAGGCACAGCCTATGCGCCAAAAAACCCGCGTGACGCACGTGCGAACGGCATCGCCATTGTCTTTCAGGAGCTGAGCCTCTCGCGCAATCTCACCGTTGCCGAAAACATATTCGCAAACCACGAGCCGAGCCGCTTCGGTTTCATCCGCGAGCGCGAGCTGAATGCGGCTGCGGACAAGCTGATCGCCGATCTCGGCCTCCCTGTCGATGCCCGCGCAAAGGTCGGCGACCTTTCGATTGCCCAGCGCCAGCTCGTTGAAATCGCCAAGGGGTTAAGCCAGCCTGCCGATGTGGTCATCCTCGATGAACCAACCTCGTCACTTTCCGACAGCGAGGCGGAAATCCTGTTCTCGATTATCGAGCGGCTCAAGGCGCGCGGCACAGCCATTATCTATATTTCTCACCGCATGGAAGAAATCATGCGGCTTTCCGACGATATTACCGTCGTTCGCGATGGTGAATATGTAACGACCACCGAAAAAAGCAGCACAAATATCGACAAACTGATCGCGCTGATGGTCGGCCGCGAAATGAGCGATATCTACCCGCCGCGCGAAGCCCCACGACCTGATGCAAGCGTGCCACCCATTCTGGCTACGGAGAACCTCACCGTATCGGGCAAGTTCTACGATGTCGCCATCGATGTGAAGCCGGGCGAAGTACTTGGCCTGTTCGGCCTCGTCGGTTCCGGCCGTTCCGATGTGATGAAAACCCTGTTCGGGATGCTGCAGCCAACGGGAAAAATCAAGCTCGGCGGCAAGGTAATCACACTGGCATCACCCAGCGACGCCATTCGAAACGGCATCGCTTTCGTGACAGAAAACCGCAAGGAAGAGGGCCTGGTCCTCCCGCATAGCGTGGAGCGTAACATCAATATGGTTGCACTCGGCCAGCTTGCCGGTCCATTCGGCTTCACGTCCTCATCCTCAGAGCGTACCGCTGCCAAAGCCGAAGTTTTGCGCCTGCTTATCAAGACGGCGTCGCTGGACACAGTGGCTGGCTCGCTTAGCGGCGGCAACCAGCAGAAGATCGTGCTGGCGAAATGGCTTCAGATGAAGCCACGTATCCTCATTCTCGACGAGCCGACACGCGGTGTCGATGTGGGCGCGAAATTTGAAATCTATCGCATCATCCGTGAACTTGCCGCCAATGGCGCGGCGATCCTGATGGTTTCCTCGGAACTGCCGGAAGTGCTGGGTCTCAGCGACCGTGTGGTCGTCATGCATAACAAGCATGTCGCCACCGTGCTCGATGCCGATGGCCTCGCGCCCGAAACCGTCATGAGCTACGCAGCAGGAATGCACAAATGAGCAATGTACAAAACATTCAAAAGAAAGCCGCAGACGCCGAAGTCCGCCGGTCGCTGTTCGCCTCTCCGATGATCCGTCAATATGGCGGCATCGTCATTTCGCTGGCCGTACTCTGCATGGTCTTTGCGGTCTTGAACCCGCGCTTCCTCGCTTTCAACAACTTCATGAACATCATGCAGCAGGTCGCCGTGATTGCGGTCGCAGCCTATGGCATGACCTATGTGATCCTGCTCGGCGAAATCGACCTTTCCATTGGCTCGATCATCGCCGTATCGGGCATGGTGGCAGCTCAAGCCTTCGCCATGGGTTTCGGCTTCGTGCCGACGGTGGTGTTCACCCTTGCTGCAGGCGCCATCATGGGCGGACTGAACGGTGTTCTGTCGGCCAAGCTGATGCTCCCCTCCTTCATCGTGACGGTCGCGACGATGGGCATTTATCGTGGTGTTGTCAGCCTGCCGACCAATGGCGCGCCTGAAATCATCGAAAACGACACCTGGCTTGCAATCGGTTCGGAAAACTGGCTTGGCCTGCCGATCATCATCTGGATTGTCGGCGTCCTGTTCATCTTCAACTACATCCTGCTGTCGAAGACCGTGTTCGGTCGCCGCATCTATCTGGCGGGCGGCAACAAGGAAGCGGCGATCTATTCCGGCATCCGGGTCGACCGCATCAAGATCATCGTTTTCATGCTGTCGGGCATTATGGCGGCAATCAGCGGCATTCTGCTTTCGTCACGCCTCTCCTCCGCGCAAACCAATGCGGGCATGGGCTATGAACTTGACGCCATCGCCGCAGTCGTGCTTGGCGGCACCTCGCTTGCAGGTGGTGTTGGCACCATGGTCGGCACCATTCTCGGCGCACTGATCATCGGCGTCATCAATAACGGCATGAACATGCTGTCGGTGCCCTATTTCTATCAGCTCATCGTCAAGGGCGTCGTCATTCTGGTTGCCGTCTGGCTTGACGTGCGTTCCAAATCGGTGCGGACATAATCGCGGTGCAACACATGAAGAAGATCATCACCATCGGCGAAATCGTCGTGGAAATCATGGCCGTGGAGACCGGCAGCGGCTTCAAGACCACCATTCCGCTCATCGGGCCTTTTGCATCGGGCGCTCCTGCAATCTTCATCGATCAGGTGGCCAAGATGGGCCAGCCCTGCGGACTTGTCAGCGCGGTCGGCAATGACGACTTCGGCGCACTCAATGTCGAGCGGCTGCAAAAAGACGGCGTGGATGTTTCGGCTATCGGCATGCATCCAACAGCGGCTACCGGCAGCGCCTTTGTGCGCTATCGCCCTGACGGAAATCGCGATTTCATCTTCAACATCAAGCACAGCGCATGCAGCGCCATCGGCCTGACGCCAGAGGCTGAAGCGTTGATCAAGACGGCTGACCATCTGCACATCATGGGATCGGCACTGTTCTCCGAAGGCATCGTTTCGGCTATCCATGAGGCGACCATCCGCATCAAGGCGAACGGCGGCACGGTCTCCTTCGATCCGAACATCCGCAAGGAAATGCTGGAGCTGCCGGGCATGCGTCAGGCACTCGCCCATGCCCTTGAGAATACCGATCTGTTCATGCCAAGCGGCCCGGAGATTTTCCTCTTCACCAAGGCGACAGACGAAAAGGCGGCCATCGAGGAACTGCTGGCGCGCGGCATCAAGGCCGTTGTCGTCAAGCGCGGCGCGGAAGGCGCCAGCTATTTCGACCGGTCAGGTGGCGTGTCATCGCCTGCTTTCAAGGTCGAGGAAATTGATCCGACCGGAGCAGGCGACAGCTTCGGCGCGGCCTTCGTCACCTGCTGGCTGCGCGGCATGGCGCCCGCAGAAGCGCTTGCCATTGCTAATGCGACCGGCGCACGCGCCGTCGGCGTGAAAGGCCCGATGGAAGGCACTTCCACCATGGCCGAAATCGAAGCCTTCCTCGAAAAGCATGGAGTAACGGCATGAGCAGCAGCACCAAAACCCTCGGCGCCCTTCCCGCACATTTTGCAAGCGGCGCACGCGGCGGCATCACCTCCATCTGCTCGGCTCATCCGCTGGTGATCGAAGCGGCCCTGCTCGAGGGCGTTGCGACCAATACAGACGTGCTGATTGAGGCCACCTGCAATCAGGTCAATCAGGATGGCGGCTATACCGGCATGACGCCAGCCGATTTCCGCCGCTTCGTGGAAGATATCGCGGCCCGTGTCGGCTTCGACACCAAGCGGCTCGTGCTTGGCGGCGATCATCTCGGCCCCAATCCGTGGAAACATCTGCCCGCCGAAGAAGCGATGCAGAAATCCGACGTGATGATGGACGCTTTCGTGCGCGCCGGCTTTACCAAGATCCACCTCGACACGTCGATGGGCTGCGCTGGCGAACCGGTTGCCCTGCCTGATGCCGTCACCGCGGAACGCGCGGCACGTCTGGCAAAAGTCTCGGAAAAAGCTGCCAGCGAAGCTGGTTTCGATCTACCGGTCTATATCATCGGCACGGAAGTTCCGATTCCCGGCGGTGCGATGGAAGAAATCGAGGAACTGGAACTGACCAGGCCCGAGGCCGCACTGGAAACTGTCGCCATCCATCGCAAGGCTTTTGCGGCGCTCGGTCTCGAAGACGCCTTTGCCCGTGCCATCGGTGTGGTGGTGCAGCCGGGCGTGGAATTCGGCAATGAGAATGTCGTCTATTACAACAGCGACAAAGCGACGGCGCTAAGCGGTATTCTCAATGAAATGCCGCAATTCGTCTTCGAGGCCCATTCGACCGATTATCAGCCGGTGGAGGCGCTTTCCGACCTCGTCCACGATGGTTTTGCCATTCTGAAAGTGGGCCCCGGCCTGACCTTTGCGCTGCGCGAGGCGCTGTACGGTCTCGACCAGATTGCGGCTTTCCTCGACAAGCTGCCGGAGGAAGAAACACTTCGCGGCAAGATGGAAAAGCTGTTGCTGGCAGAGCCGAAGAACTGGGAAAAATACTATCACGGCGATGCAGAAGAACTGCACCTTCAGCGCCATTTCTCCTATAGCGACCGTATCCGTTACTACTGGCCGCATCCGCAAGCATCCGCCGCCGTCGATGCGCTTCTGAAGCGTCTGGAAGGACGCAAGATCCCCGAAACGCTTATCAGCCAGTATCTGGGAACGCTTTACCCGGCTGTTGCCGCAGGTAAAGTCGAAGCCACACCGCATGCGCTGATGGTGGAGGCGGTGCGCAATGTCGTGCGGACTTATGGCAAGGCCGTGGGAACTCACTAAAGAGAAAAGGCGCGGTTATGACCGCGCCTTTTCGTTTGGTTATACTTCGATCGGGCTTTTGAAAGCCTTGAGCCGCAGAGCATTGCTGAGCACGAAGATGCTTGAGAATGCCATGGCTCCCGCCGCCAGCACCGGTGACAGCAGGGTGCCGGTGAACGGATAGAGGATACCGGCTGCGACCGGGATCAGCGCCACGTTATAAGCGAAGGCCCAGAACAGGTTTTCCCCGATATTGCGGATCGTCGCCTTCGAAATGGCGATGGCATTGACTACACCGCGCAGATCGCCGGACATCAGCACCACATCCGCACTTTCAATGGCAATGTCCGTGCCGGTGCCAATCGCAATGCCGACATCGGCAGCAGCCAAAGCAGGCGCATCATTAATGCCGTCGCCGACAAAGGCGATCCGCTTGCCGCCTGCCGAAAGGCGTTTCAGCGCCTCCACCTTGCCGTCAGGCAGCACTTCCGCCACCACCTCGTCAATGCCGAGACGCTTGGCGATCGCCTCTGCCGTGCGACGGTTGTCGCCGGTGATCATTGCCACTTTCAGCCCCTGCTCATGGAGAGTCGCAATAGCGGCAGGCGTTGTTTCCTTCATCGGATCGGCCACCGTCAGGATCGCCGCCAGCTTGCCGTCAAGCGCTGCATAAAGCGGCGACTGGCCTTCATCGCCAAGGCGTCTGGCGTCATCAGCGAAAGCTGCAACATCATGCCCCAGCTGCGCCATGTAGCGATCTGCGCCGATGGCGACCTCGTGGCCGGAAACCTGCGCCTTGAGGCCGAAACCGGGCACTGCCTCGAACGCCGAAACTTCCGCCAGCTTCAATCCCTTATCTTTTGCAGCAGCCACAATGGCGTCGGCAATCGGGTGTTCGGAGCGTGCTTCAACAGCGGCAACCAGCGCCAGCAATTCATCCTTGTCGAACCCGTCAACCGTGGCGAAATGGGCCAGTGCGGGCTTGCCCTGTGTCAGCGTTCCGGTCTTGTCGACGGCGATGACAGACGCATCACGCAAGGTTTGCAGCGCGTCGCCACGGCGGAAGAGAACACCGAATTCAGCAGCGCGGCCGGTTCCGACCATGATGGAAGTAGGCGTTGCGAGCCCCATGGCGCATGGGCAAGCAATGATGAGAACCGCGATGGCGTTGACCAGGGCGTAGCCCAGCATGCCCGTGCCGCCGATAACCAGCCAGACCATGAAAGTCAGCGCGGCAGCGGCCATGACGGCCGGGACGAACCAGCCGGTCACCCTATCGACCATGGCCTGGATGGGCAGCTTGTCAGCCTGTGCATCCTCGACCATGCGGATGATCTGCGAGATCACCATGTCACGGCCCACCTTGGTGGCGCGGAAAGTGAAGGCGCCGGTCTTGTTGATCGTGCCGCCGACCACTTCCGCACCCTTTTCCTTGGCGACAGGCACAGGCTCGCCCGTAATCATCGATTCATCGACATAGGATGACCCCTCGACCACCTCGCCATCGACCGGAATCTTCTCACCGGGCCGCACCTGCACGATGTCGCCAGCACGCACATCTTCCAGCGGTACGTCACGCGCCTCGCCGTCACGCACCACCCGCGCGGATTTCGCCTGCAAGCCAACCAGGCGGCTGATTGCAGCGCTGGTGCGGCCCTTGGCGCGCGCTTCCAGATAGCGGCCAATGAGGATCAATGTAACGATGACCGCCGCTGCCTCGAAATAGACGTTCACGGTGCCTTCCGGCAATATGCCGGGCACGAAGGTTGCAACGACCGAAAAGCCCCAGGCGGCCAGCGTGCCGACCACAACCAGCGAGTTCATGTCGGGCGTCCCGCGCAAAAGCGTCGGCACGCCCTTTTTGAAGAAACGCAGACCCGGGCCAAACAGAACGAGAGTTGTGAGCACCAGTTGCAGATACCAGCTGTTCTGCATGCCGATGTGGTCCATGACGAACATATGGACGACCGGAATGAGATGCGAGCCCATCTCCATCACAAAAACCGGCAAGGTCAGCACTGCGGCGAGGATAACGCTCTTCTTCAGCTCCGCCGCCTCGGCATCACGCTTTTCAGACTGCGTTTCCTGCCCGGCATCGCCCTGTGCCTCTTCAAGCGAGCGCGCTTCATAGCCCGCCTGCCCGACAGCCTTGATGAGTTCCGCAGCCGGCACATGGCCAGCCAGTTCGACATGCGCCCGCTCCGTCGCCAGATTGACGCTGGCTCGCGTCACGCCCGGCACGGCATTCAACGCCTTTTCGACCTTGCTGACGCAGGAAGCGCAGCTCATGCCTTCGATGGCCAGATCGATGCTACCGGCTGGAACATCGTAACCGGCCTTGCGAATGGCATCGATCACAGCAGGAATGTCAGGTGTTCCCTTGAACGTCACATCCGCACGCTCGGTCGCGAGGTTTACTGAAACCTTGCCGACGCCGGGAACTTTGGAAACAGCTTTTTCAACGGATGACACACAGGAAGCGCAGCTCATTCCTTCGACTGGAACAGGAAAACTGGCAACTTCCACTTTGATCGGCTTGTTCATGGCAATCCTTTCGGGCCTCAAAAGAGGCAAAAATCAAGAATTGCTATTTAAGTAGGGCTTCCCACCGTTGGAAGGTCAACCCCTTTAAACATATCTTTCAGATAGGGAGCCGATTGGATGCAGGGGCCATGCCCAAGCCCGCATTGTTCTTGTTCTGGATGAACGACTGTACATCGCCCGCGGGCATAGGCCTGCCGGTCAGAAACCCCTGAACTTCGCCGAAACGCTCGTTCCTGAGGCGTTCCAGCTGCTGGGTCGTTTCAACACCTTCCGCGGTCGTGACGATATTGAAACCTGCACCCAATGTCGCCACTGCCTGAATGATTGCAAGGTCCCGGCTATCGGCTTCAATGCCCGAAATGAAGCTCCGGTCGATCTTGATTTTGTCGAAGGGGAAAGAGCGTAGATAGCTCAGCGAGGAATAGCCCGTGCCGAAATCGTCCATGGCGATGCGGACACCAAGTCGTCGCAGTTCGAACAGAAGCTCGATATTGTTCTTGCTGTTCGACAGAAACAGCGATTCGGTAATTTCCAGTTCCAGCCTATCAGGCGAAAGATGCGCGGCTTCCAGCGCGTCAGTCACTGAACGTAAAAGCGCGGTCTGGCTGAACTGCACCGGCGAAAGGTTGACTGAAACCTTGATGTCTTCCGGCCAGAAGGTCGCCTCCCGGCAGGCTGCCCCAAGCACCCAATCCCCGATCGGCCCAATCAGTCCGGTTTCTTCGGAAAGCGGAATGAATTCCGCCGGGGAAATCATGCCGCGTTCTGGATGTAGCCAGCGGATGAGCGCCTCAAACCCGGAAATACGTCCGCTTTCAAGGTTGAAGATCGGCTGGTAGTAGAGTTCGAACTGTTCTTCCAGCAATGCCTGACGCAGCTCGTTCGTCATGACATAGCGCTTCTCGGCGGCAAGCCGCAGCGAATGCTGATAAAAGCGGAAGGTGCGACGCCCCCCGGACTTTGAGGCGTAAAGCGCGAGATCGGCGTTGCGCATCAGCACATCGGAGTTGTCGCCGTGCAAAGGCGCCTGCGCGATGCCCATGCTGCAGGTGACGAATTCGGAGCGATCGCCAAGCGGAAACGGATCCTGAAATGCCGACAGAATACGGTCGGCAAACATGGCAATCTGCGCCAGGGTGCCGCTGCGATAGATCATCGCAAATTCATCACCGCCAAGCCGTGCGATGAATTGATCCGCTGTCGTGATCTGCCGCAGACGTTGGGCCACCTCCTGCAGCAGTTGATCGCCTGCCTGATGACCTATGCTGTCGTTGATATTCTTGAAGTGATCTATATCCAGATAGAAAAGAGCGAAAGGCTCCGCATCGGCGCCCTTTTTCAGAAGCTCGTCCACATGATGAGAGAAATAAGCCCTGTTGGGCAGACTGGTGAGGCTGTCATGCATGGCGATATGAGCCATGCGTTCCTCTATCGCGCGGCGCTCCGTAATGTCCTCGATGAGCCCGATAAGATAGCGCGGCTCGTCCGTGCCGACCGGCGGGATGGAGCATTTCACCACCCGCACTGTACGGGAGGATCCGTCTGCATGCTGTATATTGCGTTCGATGCTCAGCACGTCGCGACGGCTCATCGCCATGCGATCCTGCTGCATGTGAGTTCTGGTTTCACGCTCCGAGAAGAGATCGGCGTCCCGGCCACCGATAACTTTGTCTATCGCGAGGCCGCTCGCGGCGGAAGCCGCCTGGTTGTAAAGCACATAACGGCCCTCATCATGCATATCCTTGATGAAAACGCCCAGCGGCAGGTTGCTGACCAGGCTATCGAGCAAGGATTGCGCATGACTGGCCTGACGGTTGGCTTCGGCCAGTTCCGTCCTGTCCTGCACGATGGCGAGAATGGCTTCCTTGCCATCGAACAGGACCAGCCGCCCGTAGGTCAGAACATCGATGATCTCGCCATTGGACCGCAAATGCTGCCAACGCTCCGGTCGCTCAAGATCACTCCGGTCTCGGATGGCGTTCAGCATGCGGTCGCGCTCGGTTTGCGGGCGGATGTCGAGCACGGTCATGCCGGGAACTTCATCGGGTGTATAGCCGTAAAGTTCATAAGCGGCGTTATTCATCACGATGAAGTGCAGCGTGTCAGGGTCATAGACCCACATCGGGGTCGGATGGGTGCTGAAAAGAATGCGGAAATCCGGTTCAGACGCACGCGCAACACTGCCCCGCTCAGAAGCCGGGTCGGCTTTCCGCTTCGTCATGGTAAACCCCTTATCAGACTGTTCCCCGCAGGAAACTTCTCCACCACCCACAACACAACGCATAACACGCGGAAATCATTTCCTAAACCTAGATTAAAGCTCAGAATTTTAACAAACCATATACATTGCGGGGACCGTGACAGGATTTATGCCGATACACTGATTTTTCCGTCGCTTGACCCGCCCGATATTCCGTCCTATGCCTAGTGTCGCAAATATTCGTTGGGGTGCCTTTCGAGGCTGAGAGACGTGTTCGCCACGTTAACCCATTGAACCTGATCCGGGTAATACCTGCGTAGGGAACGGAGTTTGACGCGTCGCGGATGAGGGGCAATCCCTCAATGGAGCTCATGCTCCAAACCAGTTCATGACGTCTCACTTTCCGTTCGGAATGAGAGACGTAACTATGAACCAGAGACAAAGTTTCTCCCGAACCAATACACTCAAAGGCAATGCGGCCCCTGTGCCGATATGCGTGACCATTGCCGGTTCCGACAGCGGCGGCGGTGCGGGCATTCAGGCCGATCTCAAGACCTTCTCGGCGCTCGGCGTCTATGGTGCGAGCGTGATTGCCGCCATTACCGCGCAGAACACCCATACGGTTACAGCCGTGCATGACGTGCCGGCAAACATCGTCTCGGCCCAGATCGATGCCGTATTCAGCGATCTCGATGTGGCAGCGGTCAAGATCGGCATGGTTTCAGCACCGAAAACCATCGAGGCCATTGCGCGCGGGCTTGCGCACTTTTCCGGACCTCTCGTCCTTGATCCGGTGATGGTCGCAAAATCCGGCGACAGGCTTTTGAGCGAGGCGGCAATCTCGGTCTTGCGTGAGAAACTGATCCCGCTCGCGACCGTATTGACACCCAACAGGCCGGAAGCCGCCTGTTTGCTCGATACCAACGTCGCACGCAATGACGACGAAGCCGAAGCGCAGGGCCACGCCTTGCTCAAGCTTGGCGCGAAGGCCGTCCTGATGAAAGGTGGCCACGCGGAAGGCTCGCTCTGCACCGATCTCCTGATCCGCCATGACAGACCCACTTTTCGTCTGGAAGCGCCGCGCGTCCTCACAGGCAACACGCATGGCACCGGCTGCACCCTTTCCTCGGCAATTGCAGCAGAACTGGCCAAGAATCTGGCGCTCGAAAAGGCGCTCGTAGAAGCACACCGATATCTGCAAGGCGCAATCCGCGCGGCAGGCCAACTCCGGGTCGGCAGCGGTCACGGCCCGGTGCATCATTTCCATGCCCTGTGGGAGACGGTGTGATGCGCGTCACGATCATCGGCGCCGGCGTGGCCGGACTTGCCACAGCCGCTGAATTTACCGACCAAGGCCATGCCGTCACCGTCATCGCACGCAGCCCGCATATAGGGGCCGACTGCTGCTCATGGCTTGCAGGGGGCATGCTCGCACCGTGGTGTGAAGGTGAAAGCGCTGAAGAATCCGTCGTGCGCCTTGGACAGGACGCCATCGGCTGGTGGGAACGGCATGTTTCCACGGTCAGGCGTGAGGGCACGCTTGTGCTTTCCCATACGCGCGACACGAACGAGCTGCGCCGGTTTGCCCGCCGCACCGAAGCTTTCGACATGATCGATCAGGAACGTATCGACGAGCTGGAGCCGGACCTTGCCGGGCGGTTCCGCCAGGCCCTGTACTTTGCCCGCGAAGGCCACCTCGATCCGCGCAAGACGCTGATCGGACTTGCGGAGCGCTTGCAGCGAAGGGGGGTGGTTTTCCAACTGGGCGTGGACGCGAAAGAAACGGCAATCAATGCCGACATCGTTGTGGATGCACGCGGGCTTGCCGCCCGCGACGAACTGCCCGATCTGCGGGGCGTGAAGGGCGAAATGCTCGTGGTGCGATCCCGTGACATCAATCTCACCCGGCCCGTGCGCCTCCTGCATCCGCGCATACCGCTCTACATCGTGCCGCGCGGCGATGGGGTGCATATGGTCGGTGCAACCATGATCGAGAGCGACCAGCGCACGGGCATCAGCGTACGCGCGACGCTGGAACTGCTGAGCGCGGCCTATGCGCTGCATCCGGCGTTCGGCGAAGCCGATATCCTCGAAACCGGCGTCGATGCCCGCCCCGCCTTTCCCGATAACCTGCCGCGCGTACGCCGCCGCGGCAACACGATCTATGTCAACGGACTTTACCGGCACGGTTTCCTGCTTTCGCCAGCGGTCGCCCGCATGGCGGTTGCGGCAGCGACCGATCCGGAAGCCCACCCTGAATTCATGGAGGATTATGCATGAACATCGTTTTGAATGGCGAGGTTCAGGAAACTGTCTCGTCCAATCTCGCGGCACTGCTGGCTGAAATCGAACTTGATGAAGCCGTAGTCGCAACCGCGCTCAATGGCGAATTCATCGCGAGCGACGAGCGCGCAACAACCACCATTCATGAGGGCGACCGCATAGAAGTGCTCGCCCCGATGCAAGGAGGTTAAGATGGTTGAATTTTACGGCAAAACATTTGAAAGCCGCCTGCTGCTTGGCACAGCGCAATATCCCTCGCCTGCCATTCTCGCCGACGCAGTGCGCGCCTCCCGCAGTCAGATCGTCACGGTGTCGCTGCGCCGCGAAAGCGGAGACATGCGCGCCGGTCAGGATTTCTGGTCGCTCATCAAGGAGCTCGGCGTCCAGGTTCTGCCCAATACGGCGGGTTGCCACACGGCGCGCGAGGCTGTCACCACCGCCCACATGGCGCGCGAAGTGTTCGGCACGGCATGGATCAAACTGGAAGTCATCGGCGATCAGGACACGCTACAGCCCGACCCGTTCGGGCTTGTCGAAGCCGCACGCACACTCTGCGACGACGGATTTGAGGTCTTTCCCTACATGAATGACGATCTCGTCGTGGCCGAGAAACTGCTTGAAGCAGGATGCAAGGTTCTGATGCCATGGGGCGCGCCCATCGGCTCCGGGCGCGGATTGAACAATCCCTATGCGCTGAAAACGATGCGCGCGCATTTTCCCGACACTCCGCTGGTCGTCGATGCCGGAATCGGCGTGCCGTCTCATGCGGCGGCGGCAATGGAACTCGGTTTCGATGCCGTGCTGTTAAACACCGCCGTGGCCAAGGCAGGCAACCCGAAATCCATGGCCAAGGCCTTTGCGCTCGCCATCGAGGCCGGGCGCAACGCCTATGAGGCGGACCCTATCGACGCACGCGACATGGCCGCGCCCTCCACTCCTCTCATCGGAAAGGCTTTTCTGTGATGGTTCTTGATCCGTTTTATCCGATTTTCGACAGCGCCCGCTGGCTTGAACGGCTGGTGCCGCTGGGTATCAAACTTGTGCAGCTGCGTATCAAGGACAATAGCGAGGCGGAACTACGCACGGAAATTCGAGCAGCGCGCGACCTTTGCGCAGCCCATGATTGCCAGCTGATCGTCAACGATTACTGGAAGCTGGCGCTGGAGGAAGGCTGCGACTTCATTCATCTGGGACAGGAAGATCTTGATGATACCGATCTCGACGCCATTCGCGCCGGAGGCCTGAAACTCGGTGTCTCCAGCCACGACGAAGCCGAGCTTGACCGCGCCCTCGCGCTCAGGCCCGACTACATCGCGCTCGGCCCGATCTATCCGACCATTCTCAAAAAGATGAAATGGGAGCAGCAGGGATTGCCGCGCCTTGGTGAATGGAAAGCGCAGATGGGCAACATTCCGCTCGTCGGCATTGGCGGCATGAGCGTGGAGCGTGCATCGGGCGTATTCGAGGCAGGCGCGGATATTGTTTCGGTCGTGACGGACATAACGCTCAACACCGACCCTGAAGCCCGCGTGCGGGAATGGATCAAGATCACCCGCCCTCATGCGCATTACAGCCACACTGCCTGATCTACGGAGTTATGAAGATGAAGAAACTAGCTTTTGCCGCGCTTTTCAGCGCTGCCCTGACCGTCGCTTCGGCAGCACACGCCAATGACAAATTAAAGCTGATCCTCGACTGGTACGTAAACCCCGATCATGGCCCGATCATCGTCGCCGACAAGCTTGGGCTTTTCAAGGAAGCAGGGCTTGATGTGGAAATCATTGCGCCCGCCGACGCATCGACACCGACCAAGATGGTGGCCGCAGGGCAGGCTGATCTTGCCGTGTCATATCAACAGCAGGTGCATCTGCAAGTCCATGAGGGTCTGCCGATCATTCGCGTCGGCACGCTGATCGATTCCCCGCTCAACTGCCTGATGACCCGTGATGATGGATCGGTGGACAAGATCGCCGATCTCAAGGGCAAGAAGATCGGCTTTTCCGTGGCGGGCGTCGAAGAGAGCCTGCTCGGCACTATTCTCGGGCAACACGGCGTGAAACTGTCCGATGTCGAACTCATCAATGTCAATTTCTCACTCGCGCCTTCCCTGATGTCGAAGCAGGTCGATGCCGTGATGGGCGCTTATCGCAATGTCGAGCTGAACCAGATGGCCGTCGAGGGTGTCGCCGGCAAGTGCTTCTTTGTCGAAGAAGAGGGCGTGCCGACCTATGACGAACTGGTCTATGTGGCCAATACCAGCCAGATCGACAAGGATAAGGTTTCGCGGTTCCTGGCTGCCACGGAAAAGGCCGCGCAATACATCGTCAATCATCCCGAGAAGAGTTACGACATCTTCGCCTCTTACAGCACTGAACTGAAGGACGAGCTGAATCAGCGTGCGTGGAAGGACACGATCGCCCGCTTCTCTCGCGCGCCAGCCAGCCTCGATTATGGCCGCTGGAGTCGTTACGAGACTTATCTGAAAGACCATGGTCTCGTTCCCTCCATCCTGCCTGTCGAAAAATTTGCAATCGACGTGAACGCTGAAGGAGACAAGTCATGAGCCAGCAGAAACCGCATTTTTCGTCGGAGTTCTTCGCACGTCTGCGCGCCGCAACGCTTGACGACTGGAAGCCCTATATCCACCACGAATTCGTGCGCCGGCTTGGCGACGGCACATTGCCGAAAGCCGCTTTCCTGCATTATCTGAAACAGGATTATGTCTATTTGCACCACTATGCACGCGCCTTTGCGCTTGGTGTGGTGAAGGCCGGAAGCTTGCAGGAAACACGGCTATGCGCCGATATCATGCACGGCCTCGCTCATCTGGAACTGCCGCTGCATGTCCGGGTTTGCGCGCGCGAGGGGATCAGCGAAGACGATCTCTACAACACATGCGAGGAACCGGAAAACCTCGCTTATACCCGCTATGTGCTTGACTGCGGGCAGGCGGGCGACTTTCTCGATCTTCTGACTGCGCTCGTACCCTGCGCGCACGGCTATGGTGAGATCGGCCTCAACCTCGCGGCTACCGCAACACCGGGAAATCCCTATCAGGAATGGATCGACACTTACGCCGGTTCCGATTATCAGAAAATGTGTCACACGGTCGGCAAGCTCTTCGATCAGGCCGCCAAGGACCGCATTGGCGAGGATTTCGAGAAAAGCCCGCGCTGGCCGCAGCTTTGCCGCATCTTCGCTACCGCCAGTAGGCTTGAAGCCGCATTCTGGCAAATGGGCTTGAAGGCGGCCTAGTTGGACGGCGCAGTTTCAAACCGGTCCCGCAAAAGGCGCATCGCCGACGGATTTCTGTCGGCGGGTGCTGCCCTGACTCTCTGGCAGGCCGTGGTCAGCATCGGGCAGATGCCTCGGTTTATCCTGCCCGGTCCACTTGATGTCGTGCGTTCGCTTGCCAGCAATGCGGGGCTGATCGCGGATAATGCCGTCGTGACTTTCGGTGAGGTGTTGGGCGGACTGTTTCTCGGCAGTGCCGTCGGCATTCTCACCGCCATCGGGCTGATGATGTCACCGCTGGCACAAAGACTTGTCATGCCGGTGATGGTGTTCAGTCAGGCAATACCGATCTTCGCTCTGGCCCCGATCCTCACGCTCTGGCTGGGATACGGTCCGGCGTCGAAGATTGCCGTCACCGTCCTGATGATCTTTTTCCCGGTCGTTTCAACCTTTTTCGACGGGATGCGGCGAACCGATCCAAGCCTGATCGATGCCGCCGAAATTCTCGGGGCGAAGCAACAGGCGATCCTGTTTCGCATCCGCATCCCTTGCGCCTTTCCGTCGCTTGCATCGGGCTTGAGCCTCGCCGCCGTCTATGCGCCCATCGGTGCGGTGGTCGGCGAATGGGTAGGCGCGTCCAGAGGTCTCGGCTATCTGATGCTACTCGCCAACGGCCGCGCCAAAGTAGACCTGATGTTCGCCTGTTTGTTTGTGCTGGCAGCCTTCACCATGGTCCTGCACGGGGGCGTTTCCTATTTCGCACGCAAGCTCGCAGCATGGCCGCGTAAAGTCGCATAAAGAAAAACCGGCGGTTACCCGCCGGTTTTTATCATTTCAGATTTCGGATCGATCAGGCCAGTGTATAGGCTGTCTTCACCGTGGTGTAGAATTCAGCCGCATAACGGCCCTGTTCGCGCGGACCGAAGCTCGATCCCTTGCGCCCACCGAACGGCACGTGGAAATCGACACCTGCCGTCGGCAGATTGACCATGACCATGCCCGCTTCGGAATTGCGCTTGAAGTGGGTTGCGTGCTTGAGGCTGGTCGTGCAAATGCCCGACGACAGGCCGAAGCTCGTATCATTGGCGGTGGCCAGCGCTTCCTCATAATCCTTCACGCGAATGACCGATGCGACCGGCCCGAAGATTTCCTCGCGGGAAATACGCATCTGGTTGGTGGCTTCGGTGAAGAGCGCAGGCTGAAGATAGAAGCCCGGCGTTTCGCGGTTGAGACGCTCGCCGCCAAAAGCAAGATTAGCACCTTCCTGACGGCCGATTTCGATATAATCCATGTCCTGCTTGAGCTGGGTTTCATCGACCACAGGGCCGATATGCGTTCCCTGCTTCAAAGCATTGTCGACCGTGACCGTCTTCAGCTTTTCGATGGCAGCCGACACGAACTTGTCGTGAATGCCTTCCGTCACGATGATGCGCGAGGATGCCGTGCAGCGCTGACCAGTGGAGAAGAACGCCGAGTTGACGACCGATTCCACAGCCACATCCAGGTCAGCATCGTCCAGAACCACGACCGGGTTCTTGCCGCCCATTTCAAGCTGAAAGCGCCGGTTATGCTCGATTGAGGCCGCAGCGACGCGTTTACCGGTGCCGGTAGAGCCGGTGAAGGTTACGGCGTTCACATCCGCGCTGTCGAGGATCGCCTGACCGACGACCGATCCCTTGCCCATGACCAGATTCAGAACCCCCTTCGGCAGACCTGCGCGATGAAGGATATCGACGATAGCCCAGGAACAGCCCGGCACCAGATCGGCAGGCTTGAAGACGATCGTGTTGCCATAGCAAAGTGCCGGAGCGATTTTCCATGCGGGAATGGCAATCGGGAAGTTCCACGGCGTGATGATACCCACGACGCCAACCGGCTCACGCGTGACTTCCACGCCGATGCCCGGACGGGCGGATGGCAGAACCTCGCCCGCCAGACGCAGGCACTCGCCCGCGAAGAAATCGAAAATCTGGCTCGCGCGGATCGTCTCGCCGATACCTTCGGCGAGCGTCTTGCCTTCTTCGCGCGACAGCAGGCGACCGAGCTCGTCCTTGCGCGCCAGGATTTCTTCAGCCGTCTTGCGCAGGATCGCATGGCGCTCCAGAATGCCGGAGCGTGACCAGGCCGGGAAAGCAGCCTTGGCTGCAGCGATCGCCGCTTTCGTATCGTCCGCCGTCGCACGCGCATAAGTGCCGACAACGTCGTTGGTGTCCGACGGATTAATGTTGGCGATGCCTTCACCGCCGACCCATTCGCCGCCGATCAGATTCTGATGAATTGTCATGTAAACTCTCCCGGTATCAATCTCTGGAACATCTGCGGCGGTGGCCGAACCATGCTCTCGACTCTGATATATCTGTTCTTCATTCGCCCATGGAAGGGCGAATTGCAAGGGCGCCGTGTGCTTGTATCAGAAAATCTGAATAAGAATGATCATTCAAGGGCGGGCAATCACACTCTTGTAAATTTGTCACACCTGAAGCCAGACAGGAAAAATTTGCATTTTGTGTCTTGGCGAGAAAATATTGCTCATTTATTGTGCACTCATCTGAAACACTGGCAAGAGGTATGAGATGCGTGTCTATTACCCATTTCCGATGGTGCCCAGTGTTCGCGCGGGTGCCTCTAAGCACTAGGTCCGCGGCCCGCCCAGCAGGCTGAGACCTGCCCGCCCCTTAAGGGCGTATTTCATAAATCTCCGCTTATCGTGGCCCTTCCGAGGGCCAATAAACTCGTTTTCTTACAAAGGACCGGCAGCCGCATTCGCGTGGGCCGGTGTTATTGATATGACCCGGTTTCGTATAGACTTCCGTGGGCCTGCATTCCGCAACGTCCTCGGCTACACTTTCCGTCATTGGCAAATGCAACCCTTGCGGCTGTCGCTGATGATTATCGGCATGCTGCTTGCAACTGCCGCCGACGTTCTGACGCCGCTCTATTCCGGGCGACTGGTCGATGCCCTTTCGCTTGGCGGCAATGCGGGATGGGATGCAGGCATCAGCGCACTCATCGCCCTGCTCGCCCTTGGCGGCCTGGCGCTGGTTTCGCGTCAGCTGACTTTTTATGTTCTCACCGACTTCACCTTGAAGATCATGAGCGACATGGCGGCAAGCGCATTTCGCAAGCTGCAACGCTTCTCGACCGACTGGCATGCCAATGCCTTTGCCGGCTCGACGGTGCGCAAGGTATCGCGCGGCATGTGGGCGCTCGATCTTCTGAACGATACGCTCATCATCGCGCTTCTGCCATCACTGCTGATGCTGGCGGGATCCGTTGTCCTGCTTGCATGGTTCTGGCCTATGATGGGCCTGATCGTGGCCATCGGTTCTGCGCTGTACATCGTCTGCACCATCGTGATTTCGCTCGGTTTCGTTGCTCCTGCGGCAACGCTCGCCAATAGCTGGGATACGCGCATGGGCGGCGCGCTGGCTGACGCAATCTCGTGTAATGCCGTCGTCAAGGCTTTCGGTGCGGAAGTGCGTGAAGACGGACGGCTGGCAAAGGTCGTGAACAAGTGGCGCGGTCGCACGCGGCGCACCTGGCTGATCGGTACGCTGAACGGCTTCATTCAAGGCTTCAATCTTCTGGTGATGCGCGGCTTCATCATCGCCTTCGCGCTCTATCTGTGGAGCGAGGGAATGGCCACGGCTGGCGACATTACCTTTGTGCTCACGGCCTTTTTCATGCTGCAGGGTTATCTGCGCGATGTCGGCATGCATATCCGCAACCTGCAACGCTCGATCAACGACATGGAAGAACTGGTCGATATCGAGGCCCAGCCTTTCGGCATTGCCGACAAGTCCAATGCGGCACCGATCAGAATCGGAAATGGCGAGATCATCTTTGATCACGTGACCTTCCACTATGGCCACCATGAAGCTGCGCTCTATCGCGACTTCTCGGTGCGGATCGAAGCGGGTGAGCGTGTCGGCCTGGTCGGTCATTCGGGTTCGGGCAAGACGACCTTCGTCAAGCTGATCCAGCGGCTTTATGACGTCAATGGCGGCGCGATCCTGATCGACGGCCAGAATATTGCCGACGTCACCCAGGCATCGCTTCGTTCGCAGATCGCCATCGTGCAGCAGGAGCCGATCCTGTTCCATCGCACGCTGGCCGAGAATATCGCCTATGCCCGCCCCGGTGCGACGCAGGCCGAGATCGAGGAAGCGGCACGCCTTGCAAGCGCGCATGACTTCATCACCCGGCTGCCAAAGGGCTATGCAACACTGGTGGGCGAACGCGGTGTGAAGCTTTCCGGCGGTGAGCGCCAGCGAGTCGCCATTGCCCGGGCGTTTCTGGCCGATGCCCCGATCCTGATTCTTGACGAGGCAACATCGAGCCTCGATTCGGAATCGGAAGTGCTGATCCAGCAGGCGATGGAACGGCTGATGATCGGCCGCACCACGCTGGTCATCGCGCATCGGCTTTCGACAGTGCGTGCGCTTGACCGGCTGCTCGTTTTCGACAAGGGCAAGATCCTTGAGGAAGGCGATCACGATGCACTCATCCGCAAGTCCAGCGGCATCTATCGCCGCTTGTTCGAACGGCAGGCGCTGGAACTGACCAAAGGGCTGGAAGACGTTCTGTAAGATCGGGATGTGAAAACGCCACCAATATTACAACCGCAGGGCCGGGACCATTCCCGGCCCTGTTTTTATTTATCTTTTCCCGTTCATCATTCATTCAGATCACGGTGCGTATCACTCGCACCCCAAGCGTGGCTTGACATTTTCATGACAAAAATGTGACACGCATTTTCTGCAGTTCTTGTGAAGTTGGTGAGTAGAAATGCCAGGAGTGATGGAAAACGCCGGGGAGCGTCGCTGGAGCGATGCCGCTATTTTCGGGCCATCCCATGTGGCCTGGCCTGTGCGGTTTGCAGCCATTGCGCTGGCCTCGATCGTTCTTTCGGTACTGCTGGTTTTTTCCATAGAATGGATCGTGCGCGGATCGTTCAGTGAAACGATGCAGTTTTTCCGCGCGCCGCACCGGCCTGCCTGGACAACGGTCGCCTTGTTTATCCTGGTGCTGACTGCAAGCGACGCCATTTTCGGACGCATCCATTACGGGTTCTTTATCATCGGTCCGGTCGCGCTTGTTGCTGCGGCCACGGCACGCGAGAAAAGCCTCTATCTCGGTGACCCGCTTTATCCGAGCGATTTCCTCTATGCGCGCCAGATCGTCGATCTCCTGCCGTTGCTGGTCCGCGACCGGCCATGGAGCGCAGTCGGCATTGCGCTGCTGCTGATGGCCTGTACCGCACTAATGGTCACGGTCACGCTTTTCTGGTGGCGGCGCTTCGACCCCATCCCATGGAAGGGTCGTGCGCTGCGTCTCGCTTTTGCGCTACCGCTTCTGGCCTGGTTTGCCGTCATTTCCGATTACGCCAGCTTCTCGCTGGCCCGTGATCGTCTGCGCATTCTGCCCATCATGTGGGATCAGAAGGAAAACTATGCGCATAACGGCTTCACCATGGCCTTCATCCTGAATGTGCCGATGGCAACCGTCTTTGCTCCTGAAGGCTATTCAGCCGAAGCGATTGCCGCCATTGAACCACCTGTGCAGCTCATTCCCGCCGCGTTCGACGCGACCAGGCCCGATGTGATCATGGTGATGAGTGAATCCTTCTGGGATCCGACGCGATTGCCTGGCGTGGCATTCAGCGCCGACCCGATCCCGACTGTTCGCGCGAAGCAGTCGGGCCATATCTTCTCGCCGGAATTCGGTGGCATGACGGCCAATGTCGAGTTCGAGGCATTGACCGGCTTCTCCAAGGCATTCCTGCCCTCCGGCAGCATTCCCTATCAGCAATATATCCGTCGACCCCTGCCCTCGCTGGCCACCTTCTTCAAGGATCAGGGCTATGCAACGAGGGCCATCCACCCTTATCGCCAGTGGTTCTGGAACCGCGGTTCTGTCTATGAAAACATGGGCTTCGACAAGTTCATGTCGGAAGAGAACATGCCTCAACTTGAAAAGCGCGGCACGCTTGCCTCCGACGACGCGTTGACCACCGAGATTATTCGCGAGGCGGATAGCATGGATGCGCCCTTCTTCTTCTTTGCCGTTTCCCTGCAAGGCCACGGCCCCTATGCGGCCAATCGTTATCCGGATTCCAAACTGGATGTGCAGACCGATGCCAGCGAGCATACGCGCCAGTCGATCCGCACCTTTGCGCAAGGGGCGATGGATGCCGATGCAAGCCTTGCCCGTCTGATGGACTGGGCGTCGAAGCGCGAACGTGAAACCATTCTCGTCTTCTTCGGCGATCACCTGCCGCCACTCGGTCCTGCCTATGTCGAAACGGGCTTCATGGACACCCGTGTCGCCAGCCGCATCGCACCGGCATCCGATATGCTGATGCAGCATGAAACGCCGCTGGTATTATGGTCGAACAAGCGTGGAGCCCAAATCGGCACGGGCACCATCAGCCCCGCTTTCCTGCCGATGCAAATCCTTGAAATGGCTGGAATGCACCATCCTTATTACACCGGCTTCCTGCGCCAGCTGCATGAACGCTATCGTATCGTCGATGCCCATACGGTCTTCGATACGGACGAGAAGGCCATCGAAGGCTGGCAGCAGCGACCACCATTTCCGCCGATGCTGCGCGACTACCAGATGTTGCAGTATGACATGATTTTCGGTCGCAACTATGCCCGCGACCGCTTCTTCCCGAACCAGACGCAGAGCTGAATCAGGCCGGTGCCTTTCCCGAAGACTGGCGGATGACCAGCTTGTAATCGATCCGGCGCGACGGCGATGTCTCGCCGGTTTCGATCTGGTTCAAAAGCATGTCGGCTGCGTCACGCGTCATTTCGAAGATCGGCTGGCGTACTGTGGTTATCTGCGGCGACACCATGCTTGCAACAGCACTGTCATCGAAGCCGACGACCGTCAGATCGTCCGGTACGGCAATGTTGCTGTCATAGGCGACCTGTATGACGGCAGCCGCCATATCGTCGTTCGATGCAAAAATGGCAGTCGGCCGGTCTTCCAGCGAAAGCAGCTTCCGACCTGCGTCAAGCCCGCTGGCAAAGCTGAAGCCGCCCTGCGCTTCATATTCCGGATCACGCTCGATTCCTGCCTTTTCAAGCGCCTCACGATAGCCTTCAAGACGCAGTTCTGCAGAACGGTGCGTGGGATCGCCGACAATGATAGCGATCTTGCGATGCCCCAATTTCAAGAGATACTGCATCAAGTCGATGGTTGCTACCGCATCGTCAATCGTAACGCTGTCGGTGGGGTGCACATTCACATCACCGGCGACGCGCGCAAACGGCATGGCCGAAGCGGTCAATTCCTGCAATATATCGGGATCGTCCGACATAGGGGGGGTGACGATGATGCCGTCCAGTCCCGACGCATGGGCGGTTTCGATAAGCGCTCCGCGAATATCCGCACGATTTTCCACGGGAAAGATCAAAAGCCGATAGCGTGTGCCGCGCAAACGCTCCAGCGCGCCCATCTGCAATTCCGTCACATAGCTGGAACTGGGATTCTCAAAGAAAAGTCCTATCAGGTGAGAGCGGCGTTCAACCAGGTTGCGCGCCGCCGCATTGGGGCGATAGCGCAGTTCCGTGCCCGCCTGCCTGACCTTTTCGCGGATGGCTTCACGGACGTTCGGTTCATCGTTGTAAACGCGTGAGACAGTCTTGATCGACACGCCCGCAAGGCGCGCCACATCATGAATCGTTGCTCTTTTACCTGCAGCAGCCATGTCCGATCGTCCACCTCCCTTTGACGACCTAACTAGCTTGTTTGCTGCGAAACGAAAAGGGTAAAGAAATCAGGGAGCCGAACAGATGCGCGAACGCGTAAGAAAGCGCACCTCACGCCCATTGTCGAGCGAGAACATGCCGCCGCGTCCCGGCACCACATCAATGATAAGCTCGGTATGCTTCCACGCCTCATATTGCGGGCCGCTGATATAAACCGGCGCACCGCCGATTTCCCCAAGCTTCACATCCGTATCGCCGACAATGAAATCGCCTTGCGGATAGCACATGGGCGATGAGCCGTCGCAACAGCCGCCCGACTGGTGAAACATGATCGGCCCGTATTCCGCCTGCAACTCACGGATGAGGTCGAGCGCTGCCGGTGTGGCGCTGACTTGCCCCAGACCTTCTTCTGCCATCTGATTCTCCCGGGTTTTCAGGGCCGGACAGAATGCTTGCCGGCCCGTATCTTTGCGCAGGGT
Organism: Ochrobactrum sp. CM-21-5; assembly: GCF_014253075.1. Taxonomy (GTDB): domain Bacteria; phylum Pseudomonadota; class Alphaproteobacteria; order Rhizobiales; family Rhizobiaceae; genus Brucella. The sequence continues at coordinate 527,626 of NZ_JACLZJ010000001.1, read as the reverse complement.
TTCTACTGCGCCAGATCCATCACGATGCGGCCCTCAATCTTGCCTTGCCGCATGTCATCGAAGATGGAATTGACATCCTCCAGCCTGGCCGTGCTGATCGTCGCCTTGACTTTTCCATCACCGGCGAAATCGAGCGACTCCTGCAAATCAAGCCGCGTGCCGACGATGGAGCCGCGCACGGTAACCCCATTTAGCACCATATTGAAAATCGAAAGCGGGAAATCGCCCGGCGGCAGACCGTTGAGTGAAACGGTACCGCCCCTCGACACCATGCCCAGCGCCTGTTCGAAAGCTTTGGGCGAAACGGCTGTCACCAGCACGCCCTGCGCGCCGCCATCGGTTTGCTTCCGGATATAGGCTGCCGGATCGGCCTCGGTCTTGGCATTGACGGTAACCGTTGCACCGAGCCTGCGCGCAAGATCAAGTTTCTTGTCATCGATATCGACGGCAGCCACGTTGAGGCCCATCGCCTTGGCATATTGCACAGCCATATGGCCAAGCCCGCCAATACCGGAAATGACCACCCAGTCACCCGGCTTCGTATCGGTAACCTTGAGTCCCTTATAGACGGTAACGCCCGCACAGAGCACGGGGGCAATCTCGTTGAACCCGATGTTTTTCGGCAGATGGCCGACGAAGTTCGGGTCCGCCACGACATATTCGGCAAAGCCGCCATTGACAGAATAGCCGGTATTGAGCTGCTCTTCGCAGAGCGTTTCCCAACCGCCGAGACAGTGACGGCAATGGCCGCAAGCGGTATAGAGCCATGGAATACCGACGCGATCACCTTCCTTGACATGCTTGACACCGCTGCCGACCGCCGAAACGAAACCGACCCCTTCATGTCCTGGAATGAAGGGGGGATTGGGCTTGACCGGCCAATCGCCTTCGGAGGCATGAAGGTCTGTGTGACACACGCCGGACGCCTGAATGGCAACCTGAATCTGCCCAGCACCCGGTTCAGGTATCGGCACTTCATCGATCGTCAGCGGTTTACCAAATGCGCGCACTACTGCGGCCTTCATTGTCTTGACCATGAAGTTCTCTCCTTTCGTTCTGAAATGTTTCCTGTGGGCCTGAAGAGCTCTTGCATTCTGACTGCTCGCCCCCCGTGAGCGAAGATCGCCCGGGCATTTTCGCCCGGGCCCCTTGGGAGGGATAAACTGCGCCCTCGTATCCATATGATGCTCACATCGAAAACAGCTGATCCTTGAATGAGCGCAATGCGGAGAGGGGCGCTCCGCATTGCCTTTACCTGCCTTAGAAGAAACCGAGTTTCTTCGGGCTATAGCTCACCAGCATGTTCTTGGTGTTCTGATAGTGGTCCAGCATCTTGAGGTGGTTTTCACGCCCGATACCCGACTGCTTGTAACCGCCAAATGCCGCGTGGGCCGGATAAGCATGGTAGCAGTTGGTCCAGACGCGGCCAGCCTGAATGGCACGTCCGAAGCGATAGGCTCTGGTTCCGTCACGTGTCCATATGCCTGCGCCGAGACCATAGAGCGTATCATTGGCGATGGAGAGCGCCTCGGCATCGTCCTTGAAGGTCGCAACCGATACGACCGGCCCGAAGATTTCCTCCTGGAAGATGCGCATTTTGTTGTTGCCCTTGAACACCGTCGGCTTGACGTAGTAACCGCCGGCAAGATCACCCGACAAGACATTTCGCTCGCCGCCGGTCAGCACTTCCGCGCCTTCCTGTTTGCCGATGTCGAGATAGCTCAGAATCTTTTCGAGCTGTTCGCTGGACGCCTGCGCGCCGATCATCGTCGCCGGATCGAGCGGATCGCCCTGCACGATGGCCTCCACCCGCTTGATGGCCCGTTCCATGAACTTGTCATAGATTGCTTCATGAACCAGCGCCCGGCTCGGGCAGGTGCAGACCTCGCCCTGATTGAGGGCGAACATCACGAAGCCTTCAATCGCCTTGTCGAGGAAGTCGTCATCCTCAGCCGTCACATCCTTGAAGAAGATGTTGGGCGACTTGCCGCCGAGTTCCAGCGTGACCGGGATGAGGTTCTGGCTGGCATATTGCATGATGAGACGGCCGGTCGTCGTTTCGCCCGTGAAAGCGATCTTGGCGATGCGGGGGCTGGAAGCCAGCGGCTTGCCCGCTTCAAGGCCGAAGCCGTTGACGATGTTGATCACGCCCGGCGGCAGCAGATCGGCAATCAGCTCCATCAGAACGAGGATCGATGCAGGCGTCTGCTCCGCAGGCTTCAGCACCACGCAGTTGCCAGCGGCAAGAGCCGGCGCGAGTTTCCATGTCGCCATGAGGATGGGGAAATTCCACGGGATGATCTGGCCAACCACGCCAAGCGGTTCGTGGAAATGGTAAGCGACCGTGTCGTGATCGATCTCGGAAATGCTGCCTTCCTGCGCGCGGATGACGCCCGCGAAATATCGGAAATGATCGACGGCCAACGGCAGATCGGCATTGGTAGTTTCGCGGATCGGCTTGCCGTTATCCCAGGTTTCCGCCGCCGCCAGCGCCGGAAGATTTTCCTCGATACGGTCCGCGATGCGATTGAGGATCAATGCACGTTCGGCAACGCTAGTCCTTCCCCACGCTTCCCTGGCTGCGTGTGCTGCGTCAAGCGCCGCCTCGACGTCGGCTGCTTCCGAGCGAGCGACTTCGCAGAGCACCTGTCCATTGACCGGGGACGTGTTTTCGAAATAGCGGCCGGACTTGGGCTCCACCCATTTGCCGCCGATGAAATTGCCATAACGCTTGGCAAAAGCCGGTTTTACGGTTCGGCTGAATTCAACCTTATTCATGACATTCCTCCCAAAGACAACGCTGCTCCTACAACGTTCAGACCTTCAGGATGGCGCGACGACGATGAAGAGTCATCCCGCGTATTGCAGCTGGCAAGTTTATGTGTCGCAATATTGCGACAGTTGCCTCAGACATTTTCAAAGACGCCGTCTCAGTGAGAACGGATGATCCTGAGCCTGTTCAACTTGCGGTGCAGCGTTGCTCGGCTGATGCCCAAAAGCTGAGCCGCCGCGGAAATGTTGCCGTCGACACGAGCCAACGCACGCAGGATGACGCTGCGTTCCGATTCCGCCATATCCTCACGCGGGTCAGCAGACCAGCCGAGAAGATCGGCAGCGGGCAACGGCGCTGCAAGCGCAGCATCATCCAGTTCCAGCGCAAGGCGGGCAGCACGTGTGGCACCGACCACAAGATCGTCCTTGTCCACGGCGATCAGAGAGCCTCCCGCCCGGTCTGCGCTGGGGGCCAGAACGATGCGCGCATCCGGGAAAGCCTGACGGAAATTCTCAGCCTCGATGCGTCGCGCCGCATCGATCACCGCCACGGAGATGAGTTGCGCAAAGCCTTCCGTCAGATCGGCCCGGCAGGATGAGACATCAAGGGCGGCCATCAGCCTTCCCTGATGGTCATGTATCGGCGCTACCGAACAGGAAAGCCCGGTATTGCGGGTATGAAAATGCTGATCGCGATGAATCGTCAGTGCCCGCTGTTCGACAATGCAGGTGCCGATACCGTTGGTGCCTTCGCTTTCCTCGCTCCAGACGGCCCCTGTCCACAGGCCCCAGCGATGGAACGTCTCGTCGTCGCCCACAGCGCCCCGCCGTTCCACCGGAACACCTTTGCTATCGGCCAGAAGCACGCAGCAACCGACACCACCAACCGCCAGGTAGAGGCGATCCATGCTCGCCTGTGCAATGTGGACCAGACGGTCCAGCCGTTCGTGTGCGGTGCGAAACTCATTGTCGGAAAGCGTACGCACGGAACCCGGTTCCGCTGGGTCGAGCCCATGCAGCCGCGCGGAGCGGCGCCAAGAGGCAACCAGAGCCGACCGCGCTGCTTCGCCGGCCTCTATCGCAGAATGAATGCGAGCTGCATGTACCCGATTTTGTGGCGTGCCCATCTTTTCCTCCCAGGAAGGCTGGAACCCGCTGCCTGGATGGATAATGACTGTTTAAAATAAAACTGGCAAGCGAGGGCGAATATGCCCGGTGTCATTCAGGAGGCGTGCGCGGGTTCCAGAAAGGCTTGCAGGGCGGCGGCTTCCGCAGCGCTCACGCGAAGTCCGAGCTTCGTGCGCCGCCACAGCACATCCTCCGCGGTGCGCGCCCACTCGTTTTCCACGAGATACCGCACTTCCGCCGCGTAGAGATCTGCGCCGAAGAAATGTCCGAGATCATCGAGCGACGCCGCCCCGTCGAGAAGCGCATGGGTCCGTGTGCCGTAGAGGCGGAACAGGCGGCGGGCATGACGCGGATCGAGGAAAGGATAGGCGGACTTAAGCTTTTCCAGCTCCTGCTCGAAAGCAATGTCCTCGAAATCGCCGCCGGGCAACGGTGCCGCATGCGTCCATGGCGCGCCTTTCCTGCCGAGATGCAGCCCGATCTTTTCCAGCATATGCTCGGCGAGTTTGCGGGCCGTCGTCAGTTTGCCTCCGAAAACATTGATGAGCGGCGCTAGACCCGCCGGCGCATCGTCCTTCAGCACGTAGTCGCGGGTTGCTTCCTGCGCCTTGCTTGCGCCATCATCATAAAGCGGGCGCACGCCGGAATAAGTCCATACGATATCCTCGCGGCGCACCGGCTCCCTGAAGTATTCGCTTGCAGCAGCGCAAAGATAATCGGTTTCGCTGTCGCTGATCGCCACCTTTGCCGGATCGCCCTTATAATCCCGATCGGTCGTGCCGATCAGAGTGAAATCATCCTCGTAGGGAATGGCGAAAATGATGCGTCCATCATTGTTCTGGAAGAAATAGGAACGCAGGTCGGAGAATTTCCTGCGCACCACGATATGACTGCCTTGCACCAGTCGAACATTGTGCCACTGGCGGTCCCCTTCCACGCTTTGCAGCACCCTGTCCACCCAAGGGCCAGCCGCGTTAACAAGCAAGCGGGCACGAACTTCCTCCCGAGCGCCGGTGCCTGTATCTTCAAGCGTCACGGTCCAGGCTTCATGATCCCGGCGAGCGGCGACAACTTTGGTGCGCGTGCGGATCATCGCGCCGCGCTCAGCTGCGTCACGCGCCGTCAGTGCCACAAACCGCGCATCATCGACCCAGCAGTCAGAATATTCGAAAGCTTTGGTGAAAAGCGGTTTCAAAGGTGCCGCCGATGGATCGGTGCGCATATCGAGCGTGCGTGTTGCAGGCAGCTTCCTGCGCCCGCCAAGATGATCGTAAAGAAACAGTCCAAGCCGCAGCAGCCATGCAGGACGCACACCACCCTTATGATAAGGCAGGACAAAGCGCATCGGGTGGATGATATGCGGCGCAACGGCCCAAAGCACCTCGCGCTCCATCAGGGCTTCGCGAACCAGACGAAACTCGTAGTGTTCGAGATAGCGCAATCCGCCATGAATGAGCTTGGTGGCGCGCGACGAAGTGCCGCTTGCCAGATCGTTCATCTCGGCCAGTCCGACGGAATAACCGCGGCCAGCCGCATCACGTGCGATGCCGCAGCCATTGATACCGCCGCCGATGATGAAAATGTCGAATATGTTTTCCTGCGCCATGGCATACCCCGAAGACCTGTCTCGGACGACCAAAGCGAATATAATTCATTTCATGTGAAAGCAAATCGAAAATGAAACGAAACTAGATTTCTTTGTTTCTTTCGCCCTCGCCCGTCAGGGTTTCGATCAGTTCGACTTCATGTTCGACACACAGATCACGCAATTGCTGCGATGGGCATCGATCGGTGATGAACGTGTCTATCTGTGCAATATGCCCGATACGGACCGGCGCTGTGCGTTCCAGCTTGGTGGAATCGGTTACCAGAATCACATGGCGTGCATTGGCGATGATGGCCTGCGCCACTTTCACTTCACGGAAATCGAAATCGAGCAGCGCGCCATCCTCGTCCATCGCAGAAGCGCCGATAATCGCATAATCAACCTTGAACTGGCGAATGAAGTCGACTGCCGCCTCCCCCACAATACCGCCATCGGAAGCGCGCACGACACCGCCGGCGATCACCACCTCTATCGTGGGATGCACACGCAATGTGTTCGCGACATTGATGTTGTTCGTTATGACCATCAACTGGCTGTGATCAATCAAAGCATGGCTGACGGCTTCGGTCGTGGTGCCTATATTGATGAACAAGGATGCGCCATCGGGGATAATTTCGGCTGCGGCGCGACCGATCGATTCCTTTTCGTATGCCGCAATCCTCCGGCGCGCCTCATATTCCATGTTCTCAACGCCCGAAGGATAGAGCGCGCCGCCATGGATACGGCGCAGCAGCCGCGCGCGACACAGATCATTCAGGTCCTTGCGCACAGTTTGCGGCGTTACGTCGAAGACCGTTGCGAGGTCGTCCACCAGAACCTGCCCCTGCTTGCGGGCGAGTTCCAGAATTGCATTGTGGCGAGGGGTAAGCTGCATTGTGTGCCCAGCGCTGGAATTGTTCTGACTGCGATTTGGTAATTTCTCTGTTTTCGTAGAGAAAGCAACCACTTCTCCAGCTATTGCATGAAACTCGGCATGATTCAGCCAGCGGAATTTCCTGCATTGACGTTCACTGATGGGTACTGTCCTGTGCCTTATAAGGAATGACAGACCTCTCAGAATTCATGTCAAAGAATAAAATTAATAGTATTAATTAACACGCTTAAGCTAACGTTCAAAATATACTCATGGCGGAGAAAAAGACTCAACTCAGAATGAGTCATCACTCGCAATATTGATGAAACAAAACATTGCCATACCGAAACAACCGTGTCATTAATTTATGATAACGCTTTGAGGTCTCTTGTGGCCCCGCTTCAACATTTGTTTTCCGGCGACAGAAGTGCCGAGCCGATGCTGAAATCGGAAAGACCGCCAGAAACCTGACAATCAGTGGATTCTTCGAATGTGACGTTTGAAATTCCGCCTGACCTGGACGCCAGCTCAAACGTCAAATTCGATCCACCAGACAAACGGGCTTAACGCATAGAAAGATAATATCCATATCTTTCATGGGGGGCGAATGAACGATGCACAGTGGCAGGCGAACCACAGATCCACTGGTTGAAGCACTGATTGGCTTATTGGAGTCCGCTCCGATACTGGCCAAGCTGGAAACGCTAGAAATCAATGCCATCGACGCTCTCGCAATCACGGAAAACGAGTTCGCCGCCGACACCACGATTATCGAGCAGGGCCAAAGGGTCCGAAGCATTCATCTGGTGCGCTCGGGCTGGGGGTGTGTTTATCGTGACCTTTCCAGCGGGGAGCGGCAGATCATCGATTTCCCCATACGTTGCGACTTTGTCGGGCTGAGAACCGCCGACGGCTACAGCTACAACACAATCGCCACCATTACGCCGATGGTGATCTTCGAAATCACCCTCGTATCGTTGGAAAATGCTATCAAGCGGGCCCCCAAACTCAGTATGATACTGATAGAGCTTCTCTCCCGGCAGCGCTCGATGCTGATTGAGCATCTCACCAATGTGGGATGTCGGAGCGCGCTGGTGCGCACAGCGCATCTTTTCCTTGAACTGTCAGACCGGGTGCAATCCTGCGGAATGGGTACTGCTAACTCCTTTTACTGTCCACTGACGCAGTATCAGCTTGCGGATGCTCTCGGGCTTACCCCCATTCATCTCAACAGGATGCTGCGCGAATTGCGTGAAGAGGAACTGGTCCTGTTCCGCTCCAATCGTGTGGAAATTCTGGATCGAAAGCGTTTGATTTCAATCGCCGACTATGACGGTGAATTCATGAAAATGTCAGTGTTCGGAATGAACAAATGACGAACAATAACCAGTGCTTCGCTTATCATGGGTTTCGGGAAAGCAACCAGCGTGTTCCAGCGGTTGAAATGGTCGGAGTGAGAGGATTCGAACCTCCGACCCCCTCGTCCCGAACGAGGTGCGCTACCAGGCTGCGCTACACTCCGTGACCTTTGTGGCCGTGACCAATGTGGCGGCTTATAGCGCTCCAATTTTCAAGCCGCAAGAGCAAGCAGCTCATTTTTTTGCTGCAATATTAGAATGCCGCGACAAGGCATGAATCCACGTCGCTACACTGCTAGCCAGCAATAGAAAAAACCGGAGCTGCGCCTGCGCCATAAGCAACAAAATGCGGGTTGGCGAAGTTCACTCGCCTATCTTCCCGCAGCTGGCCGTAAACCATCGGCTTGCCGTCATAACGTGCCGTCATTCCACCGGCTGCGCGCAACACCGCGTCGCCCGCCGCCGTATCCCACTCCATTGTCGGGCCGAACCGCGGATAAATATCGGCTTCACCGCGTGCGATCATACAAAACTTCAGTGACGACCCGACCGAAATACAGTCACCGATCCGATTATCCTTGAGAAACCGATCAGTTTCCGGCGTCGCATGGGAGCGGCTGCAAACAGCGACCCGCTCTGCTGGCGCGATGCGGGCTGCGATGATGCGCTGATGTTTGGTCGCGTGATCGGCTGTCGTCATCACTTCCAGAGCGCCTTCACGGCTGCCAACATAGAGAAGATTGCGCGCTGGCGCATAGACCACGCCAAGGACGGGTGCGCCATCTTCGATCAACGCGATATTCACAGTGAAATCGCCATTGCGCAGCAGGAATTCCCGCGTGCCATCCAAAGGATCGACCAGCAAGAACCTCCGGCCCAAGTGCGCTGGCAAGCGGCCAGCGGCGACTTCTTCTTCGGCGACCACTGGAATATCGGGAGCCGCTGCGGCCAGAGCGGACAAAATGACTGCTTCGGCAGCATGATCGGCTTCGGTAACCGGCGAGGAATCCTTCTTGCTGTATACCGCACAGCCGTTGGCATAGTGCTTCATGATCACGCGTCCCGCTTCGAGCGCGGCTTCCCGCAAGGGAGCAAGCAAGATACTGCCGTTGAATTCGGCTTTCGGGGAAGCGGATGTTTTCATTTTTCAAATTGACCAGGAATCACTGCCATAACTGCCGATGATACCGCGACCAGCAAGATATTTCTCTACCTCGGCGATGATTTCGTCAACGTGCCGCCCCGCAGTATGCAGATGCAATTCCGGTGAAACCGGCGGTTCATAAGGAGAATCGATGCCGGTGAAAGCCTTGATCTCGCCGCGAAGCGCCTGTGCGTAAAGTCCTTTCGGATCGCGCGCCATGCATTCCTCAAGCGGCGTATCGACAAATACTTCGATGAATTCACCGTCCGGCAACCGCGACCGCACGCGGTCACGCTCGGAACGAAACGGCGAGATGAAGGATACAAGCGTAATCAAACCAGCATCGGTCATAAGCCGGGCCACTTCGCCTACGCGACGGATATTCTCTACCCTGTCCTCCTCCGAGAAGCCGAGGTCGCTGTTGAGGCCATGGCGGACATTATCACCGTCGAGCAAGTAGGTGTGCTTGCCCAGCGCGTGAAGCCGCCGTTCCAGCTGGTTGGCGATGGTCGACTTGCCCGAGGCGGACAGGCCGGTAAACCAGAGCACCGCCGGTTTCTGGAATTTCTGTGCCGCACGCGCCTGCTTATCGAGATCGAAAGCCTGCAAATGCACATTGGTGGCCTGGCGCAGGGCGCTATCGATCATGCCCGCGCCAACAGTCGCATTAGTCAGCCGATCGATCAACACGAAGGCACCCGTTACACGATTGTCGGAATAGGGATCGAAGACGATCTGCTCCACCGTCTGGAGATAGCAGAATCCGACTTCATTGAGGTCCAGACGCGCGGCCTCCGTGCGCGCGAATGTATTGACGTCAGTGCGATATTTGATCTCGCTTACCGTCACCGGTGTTTTATCGGTTTCAGTGCGCAGCAGATAGGAACGGCCCGGCTGCAACGCCTCCTCGCCGAACCAGACGATGCTGGCTGCAAAACGATCCGCCACTTCAGGCCGCGTTTCTGCCCCGACCAGCATATTGCCGCGCGAAACCTCGATTTCATCTTCCAGCACCAGCGTTACCGCCTGCCCTTCCGAAGCACGCGACAAATCGCCATCGTAACTTGCAATGCGCTTTACTTTCGATGGCTTACCCGATTTCGCAACGACAATCGTATCTCCGGTCGCAATCGACCCAGAAGCGACCGTTCCGGAAAAACCGCGAAAATCGAGATCGGGCCGGTTTACATATTGCACCGGAAAACGAAACGGTTTGGCTGCGACCTCCGTATCGATGCGAACCGTTTCCAGATGTTCGAGCAGATATGGCCCCTTGTACCAGCCGATGCGCGGCGACGGCGAAGTAACATTATCCCCAAAACGCGCCGAGAGAGGAATTGCCTGAATGCTGGCAAAGCCCAGATCCTTGGCAAAACGCATATAGTCGGAAACGATGCGATCAAAAGCTACTTGCGAAAAATCGACCAGGTCGATCTTGTTGACCGCCAACACGATGTGGCGAATGCCGAGTAGCGAGGCGATGAAGGAATGGCGGCGCGTCTGGGTCAGCACGCCCTGCCGCGCATCGACCAGCACAACCGCAAGATCGGCGGTGGAGGCGCCCGTCGCCATGTTGCGTGTATATTGCGCATGGCCAGGTGTGTCGGCGACAATGAATTTGCGCCGCGGCGTGGAAAAGAAGCGATAGGCCACATCGATGGTGATGCCCTGCTCGCGTTCGGCTTCCAGCCCGTCCACCAGCAGCGCAAAATCGAAATCGTCATCCGTCGTGCCGAACTTGCGACTGTCGTTCTTCAGTGCGGCAAGCTGATCCTCGAAGATCAGCTTGGTGTCGTAGAGCAGACGACCGATCAGCGTAGACTTGCCATCATCCACGGAACCGCAGGTGAGAAAACGCAGCAGCGTCTTGCGCTCCTGATCAGCCAGAAATTCGCTGACAGCTGCGCTTGGCATGGAAAGTTTGTCCAAAAGTTCAATCGCGACATTCATCAGAAATAGCCCTCGCGCTTCTTCCTTTCCATCGAACCTGCTTCATCGCGATCGATGGCGCGACCCTGGCGCTCGGACGTGCGGGCTATGAGCATTTCCTCGACAATATCCGAGAGATTGGCGGCACTCGATTCAATCGCGCCGGTCAGCGGATAGCAACCGAGTGTGCGAAACCGCACCTGCCGCTCCTTGATCTTCTCGCCAGGCCTCAGCTTCATTCGGTCGTCATCGACCTTGATCAGCATGCCATCACGCTCGACGACTCGGCGGCTGGCCGCAAAATAAAGCGGCACGATGGGGATATTTTCCTGCAGTATATACTGCCAGATATCGAGTTCGGTCCAGTTTGAAAGCGGAAAGACACGGATCGATTCCCCTTGCGAAATGCGCGTATTATAGACCCTCCACATTTCCGGCCGCTGGTTTTTCGGATCCCAGCTATGCTGTGCATTGCGGAAGGAGAAAATTCGCTCCTTGGCGCGGGATTTTTCCTCGTCACGCCGCGCGCCACCAAAAGCCGCATCGAACCTGTACTTGTCCAAAGCCTGACGAAGTCCGACTGTTTTCATGATGTGCGTGTGTACATTCGAGCCATGGGTGAAGGGGCCGACGCCATCGCGCACACCATCCTCGTTGATGTGTACCAGAAGTTCAAACCCTTTTTCGCGTGCCTGTGCGTCGCGAAACTCGATCATCTCACGGAACTTCCATGTCGTATCGACATGAAGAAAGGGGAAAGGCGGCGGTGCCGGATAGAACGCCTTCATCGCCAGATGCAGCATCACCGATGAGTCCTTGCCTACCGAATAGAGCACCACCGGATTGGAAAAACTTGCCGCCACTTCACGGAATATATGGATCGCTTCTGCTTCCAAACGCTGAAGATGCGTCAGGTTTTTGGTCAAAGAGGCATGATGCACGACATTTTCTCCCGGGAACCGGATGGAACTCGATACTGGCGGGAGAGTTGGCAAATGCCTTCATCCGGCGCAGACATGGCGAAGACCACGTTGCGCGCATTGTCGTGAAAGAAAGCGTGGAAGTGAAAGTATGCTATCGCGTATTGCAGATAGCTTGCGTGAAAAACTTGCTTGGTTCGACCTCGGACCAGAACAAACTTGCGCCGGGAACAAAAGGCGGATTTTCCGGCAAGCGAAGGAAAATCCTATAGAATTCATCGTATTTAACGCATTTTTACTTTCGGACTGCCCAACCGGGGCAGTCCGAAAGTGCATCCGTTACTTGCCGAGGCCTGCGTGAACCTCGTTCAAAGCCGCCTCAAGCGTGGACACCATCGTATCGATCTGCTGATCATTGATGATGAGCGGGGGGCAGAAGGCAAGTGTGTCGCCCATAGCGCGGGAAATCACCCCTTTTTCCTGCAAGGCGGCGTTGGCCTTCGCACCGAGACTGCCCGCCTGTTCAAGCCCGGTCTTTGCCTGCTTGTCGATAACGAGTTCGACACCCGCGATGAGGCCAACACCTCGCACTTCGCCGACCAGCGGATGGTCCTGTAGCTCACGCAAACGCTTTTGCATATGGATGCCGCGCTCGCGTGCATTGGCAACCAGATCCCGCTCTTCGATGATGGCGAGATTTTCCAGGGCAACAGCCGCTGCTACCGGATGGCCGGAGGCGGTGAAGCCCGTGCCAAGCGTACCGATCTTGTGACTTTCTTCGGCAATCGGCGCATAAACGCGTTCATTGATCAGGAAGGCCGAGATTGGCAGATAGGAAGAGGAAAGCTGCTTCGACATAACCAGAATATCCGGCTTGATATCGAAGGTCTGGCTGCCGAAAAGGTTGCCCGTGCGTCCAAAACCGCAGATGACTTCATCCGCAACCAGCAGAACGTCATAACGGTTAAGGACGGCCTGCACTTTTTCCCAATAAGTCCTGGGCGGCACGACCACTCCGCCCGCACCCATGACCGGCTCGCCGATGAAGGCTGCGATGGTGTGAGGACCTTCTGCTAAAATCAGCTGCTCCAACTCATCGGCGAGACGGGTTGCAAACTGTTCCTCGCTTTCGTCCGGCTGGCCTTCACGCCAATAATGCGGACAGGCGGTGTGTAGCACGCGGTCGATCGGCAGATCAAAAGAGCGATGATTATTCGGCAGTCCGGTCAGGCTTGCCGACGCGATGGTGACGCCGTGATAGCCGCGCTTGCGGGAAATGACCTTCTTTCGCTCCGGCTCGCCCAGCGCATTGGAGCGATACCAGATGAGCTTCAAAACCGAGTCATTGGCTTCCGATCCGGAATTGGTGAAATAGGCCTTGCTCATCGGCACAGGCGCCATGGAAACGAGCTTTTCGGCCAGATCGATCGCCGGGCCGTGCGAGCGGTAGGAGAATGTGTGGTAATAGGGAAGCTTGGCCATCTGCCTTGCAGCCGCCTCCACAAGGCGCGGTTCGGCAAACCCAACACCGACGCTCCACAAACCCGACATCGCTTCGATATAGCGCTTGCCTGTTATGTCTTCGACATAGATACCGTCGCCGCGCTCGATCACAAGCGGACCTTCTTCCTCAAGGCGGACAGCATCAGTGTAGGAATGGAGATGATAGCGGATATCGCGGGCTTCAAGAGAGTTCGGCTGGGCAGTCATTCATTCATCCTCCGGGAACGATAATGAATGTGTAGCCCGTTTCAGAAAAAGCGCAAACTGGAAAACCGCTGAAAATGCCCTTCGGAACAAACCGCCGAGGGACTTCAATAACGATCAGAGAAGACCGAATGTTCTGGCCTTTGCAACGGCCTGGACTTTATTTACAGCAACCAGCTTGGTGAGCACGTTGCTGATATGGAAATTGACTGTGCGGGTCGAAATATTGAGGATCGTTCCAATGATTTCAGCGGTCTTGCCCTCGCTCGTCCAGCGAAGAATTTCACGCTCGCGCATGGTCAGATTAACATCGCCTGCACAGCTGATACTCGGCACATCCACGAATTCATACATCGAAAGATGCAGAAGATTGGAAACCATCTGCATCTGACGGCGCAGCATCGAAATCTCGCCAGGTGTCAGTGCCGGACCGGCCCTCAGGAAAGTGAGCATTCCGAAAACGCCCTGCGCAGCCCAGCAGGGCTGCGAAATACCGACCTTCAGGCCAAACTTCTGTGCGTCGGCCCATAATTGCGGTGCTTCGACAAACAGTTTCTGTGACCAGATCAAAGGCTCGATGCTCTTCAGCCCGCGCCGGATGAGGGGATCGACGTCCGAATATTTCTGCTGCACATAAAGACTGTTCCAGCCATCCGGCAATTCTTCGAAACGCACCCATTTTGCAGCCCCGTTCAGCGACGGAACAGACATGATATATGCAACATACTGAAAGCCCAAATCACGGGCATAACACTTTACTTGTTCAAACAACTGTTCGGCATTGTCGGCGGAGTGCATGGCATCATAAAATTCTTCCCATTTCATTGCTGACATCCCAGTATTGTTTCTAATAGAATATGAATGCTTACAATTTTAGCGATCATTAATAATATGAATCACTAAACTATACCTATCATATTTTTCAGCTACCCTCTACGCGCATTGCTTTCATCATCATTAGAGCATTGCAAAATACTCATACTTTATTCTATAAAAATATTTACTAATTTAAGTAAAATTGAAATATAAGCCCGACTTTCCCTCCCTGAAACAACAAAGGCTCCGCGATACGCGAAGCCTTTGCAATATCCGGAACAGTCTGCAGCGGCTGGAACGCTTCCGCTTGAGCGCGTTTCGATCTGATTGAAGCGGATCGGCGCTTTGAGCTCTTGTTTTAACGCGCATCTTTTCCGAAAACCGTTTCATACTTTTCGGGATGCACTTTAACGGAACCGTCGTTCTCGTTCAGGCCGCTTCGTCGGTTACAGCGCCCGGAATGTAGTTGAGGATCGAGGCGAGCCAGCGTTCAACCTCCACAACATCCATCCCCTTGCGTCGGGCATAGTCCTCGACCTGATCGCGCTCGACCTTGGCAACGCCGAAATAATAGCTTTCCGGGTGACCGATATAGAGGCCGGACACAGAGGAACCCGGCCACATGGCATAGCTTTCGGTCAGTTCGACACCCGCAGCTGTCGTGGCATCGAGTAGACGGAAGAGCGTGGTTTTTTCGGTGTGATCCGGCTGGGCCGGGTAACCGGGCGCCGGACGAATGCCCTTGTAAGGCTCGCCGATCAACTCTTCCGGTGAATAGGACTCATCCGGCGCATAGGCCCAGAACTCTTTGCGGACGCGCTCATGCATCAGTTCCGCGAAGGCTTCCGCAAAACGGTCGGCCAATGCTTTCACGAGGATGGAAGAATAATCGTCATTCGCACGTTCGAAACGCTCTGCAATGGCCACCTCGCCGATTCCCGCCGTCACCACGAAACCGCCGACATAGTCCTGCTTGCCGCTTTCCACCGGCGCAACAAAATCCGACATTGCCACATTCGGGCGACCATCGCGCTTCGAAAGCTGCTGTCGGAGCGTAAAGAATGTCGCAAGCTCGTCCTGCCGGTTTTCATCTGTGAACAGACGAATATCGTCACCCACCGCGTTGGCGGGCCAGAAACCGACGACAGCTTTCGGTGCGAACCACTTCTCGTCGATGATCTTTTTCAGCATTGCCTGTGCGTCGGCCCAAAGCTGACGCGCCGCCTCACCCTGCTTCTCATCTTGCAGGATGGCCGGATAGCGCCCCTTCAGCTCCCAGGTCTGGAAGAACGGGGTCCAGTCGATATACTTGGCAATCTCGGCGAGATCGTAGTCATCGAACACTTTGGTACCCGTGAAGCTCGGCTTCACGGGCTCAAAGCTATCCCAATCAAGCTTGTGCGCATTGGCACGGGCGCGGACGAGCGGAAGACGTTTCTTTTCCGCCTCGCTGCGTGCATGAGCCGCGGCAACCTTGGCATATTCGGCGCGCACGCCATCGATATAGCCCCGCTTGCCTTCCGGTGACAACAGGCTGGAAACGACGCCCACGGCACGGCTTGCATCGATCACGTAGACCGACTGGCCACGCTCGTAACGCGGGTGGATTTTCACTGCAGTATGGACTCGACTGGTGGTGGCCCCGCCGATCAGAAGCGGAATATCGAAACCTTCGCGTTCCATTTCCGCCGCAACATGCGCCATTTCATCCAGCGACGGGGTGATGAGGCCCGACAGACCGATAATGTCCACCTGCTCGTCACGCGCCACCTGGAGAATCTTCTGCGACGGCACCATGACACCGAGGTCGATAATCTCGTAATTGTTACAGGCCAGAACCACACCGACAATGTTCTTGCCGATATCGTGCACGTCCCCCTTCACGGTAGCCATCAGTACCTTGCCCGCACTCTGGCGCCCTTCGCCGCCATTAAGACGTTTTTCCTCTTCCATGAAAGGAAGGAGAACGGCGACTGCCTGCTTCATCACGCGGGCTGATTTCACCACCTGCGGCAGGAACATCTTGCCCGCGCCGAACAGGTCGCCAACCACGTTCATGCCAGCCATGAGAGGGCCCTCGATGACATGTAGCGGACGCTCGGCGGCAAGCCGCGCTTCTTCGGTGTCCGCCTCAATATATTCGGTGATGCCATTGACCAAGGCATGTGCAAGGCGTTTCTCGACAGTCCATTCGCGCCAGGTAAGATCCTGCACCTTGGCTTCTCTCGAGCCGGCATCGCGAAACCGCTCGGCGATTTCCAGAAGCCGTTCGGTCGCCGTCACGCCCGACTGCGGCTGGCGGTTCAAAACAACGTCTTCGCAAGCCTCGCGCAGTTCCGGGTCGATGGTGTCATAGACGGCAAGCTGGCCGGCATTGACAATGCCCATGTCCATGCCTGCTTGAATGGCGTGATAGAGAAACACCGCGTGCATGGCCTCGCGTACCGGCTCATTGCCGCGGAACGAGAATGATAGGTTCGACACGCCGCCGGAGATATGGACATGCGGCAGCGTGCGCACGATTTCCCGGGTCGCTTCGATAAAATCGACGCCGTAATTATTGTGTTCTTCGATGCCGGTTGCGACTGCAAAGATATTCGGATCGAAGATGATGTCTTCCGGCGGAAACCCGACCTGTTCGGTCAATATCTTGTAGGCCCGCGTACAGATTTCGATCTTGCGTGCTTGCGTATCCGCCTGTCCGGTCTCGTCGAAAGCCATGATGACGACGGCAGCGCCATAGGCACGCACGAGATTGGCATGATGCAGGAAGGCTTCCTCACCCTCCTTCAGCGAAATGGAGTTGACGACCGCCTTGCCCTGCACGCATTTCAGCCCAGCCTCGATCACTTCCCATTTGGAACTGTCGATCATGATAGGAACACGGGCGATATCCGGCTCGGCGGCAATCAGGTTGAGAAATTCGACTATCGCTTTTTCAGAATCGATCAGGCCCTCGTCCATGTTGATGTCGATGATCTGCGCACCGTTGATAACCTGATCGCGCGCGACATCGAGAGCCGCCGCAAAGTCATTCGCCTTGATGAGCTTGCGGAAGCGTGCCGACCCGGTCACGTTGGTGCGTTCACCGACATTGACGAAAGGAATATCCTTGGTCAGCGTGAATGGCTCAAGGCCGGAAAGGCGCATCAAGGGCGCAACCTTTGCAGGCTTGCGCGGTGCGTGACGTTTGACGGCATCGGCAATAGCGCGGATATGTTCCGGTGTTGAACCGCAACAACCGCCGACAACGTTGACCAGACTATCACGGGCAAAGTCCTCGATCTGGGCAGCCATGACTTCCGGCGTTTCATCGTACCGGCCAAACTCATTGGGCAGACCCGCGTTCGGATAGGCACAGACAAACGTATCGGCGATCGACGACAACTCATCCAGATGCGCGCGCATGGCATTGGCGCCCAAGGCACAATTCAACCCGATGGTAAACGGCCTGGCGTGGCGCAGCGAATGCCAGAAGGCGGTCGGCGTCTGGCCGGAAAGCGTCCGTCCGGAAAGGTCGGTGATCGTACCGGAAATCATCACCGGCAGGCGCACGCCTTTTTCGGCGAAGACTTCCTCTGCGGCGAAAACCGCCGCTTTTGCGTTCAGCGTATCAAAAATGGTTTCGATCAGCACGATGTCGGAGCCGCCATCGATCAGGCCCCGGAGTTGCTCGGCATAGGCGATGCGCAGATCGTCGAAAGTGACAGCACGAAAACCCGGATTATTGACATCCGGCGACAGCGATGCGGTACGGTTCGTCGGTCCGAGAGCACCGGCGACGAAGCGACGGCGGCCATCCTTCTGTTGGGCGCGTTGCGCGGCGCGGCGGGCGAGGCGTGCGCCATCGCGGTTCAGCTCATAGACCATTTCTTCCATGCCGTAATCGGCCTGAGCGATCGTCGTGGAGGAAAAGGTGTTGGTTTCCAGAATATCCGCGCCCGCCATGGCATAGGAGAAATGGATTTCCTCAATGGCTTTCGGCTGGGTCAGCGTCAGCAGATCATTGTTGCCCTGAAGCTGGCAATCACAGGCACCGAAACGCTCGCCACGGAAATGTTCTTCGTGAAATCCAAGCCCCTGAATCTGCGTTCCCATCGCCCCGTCGAGAATAAGGATACGCTCGCGCGCTGCTTTGGTGAGCGCTGCAAGCACTTCCGAACCGTCTGGCTTTGCAGCCGTTGCACCGAAAAGGCCATCGAGGGAAGACGTCATAAGGGATACCGCCTGTATTCAGATATGCACAATCGCAGAAGGCCGTTTAATGACATAAACATATCTTTATGTCAATTCACAACCCCTTATTCCAGAGATCCGGCGCAGCATCACCATTCTATTGCTGAATCGAAGAAATCGTTACCGCCGGAAGACACCGCCCCGCCACAATGATCCAGCAAGAATTGAGGCAGGATGATCGAACGCCGGCAGATTTTGTTTTGGAACCGGGGTTTCAAGTAAAGCGAACCGTACAATACGGGTCACATGCATGTCGACGAGAGCAAGACGCGTTTCGCTCCGGTCGGATTATGTTCTTATGTTCTGGAGCGGTTTCCGTTTAAACGGAGTCGTTGAGATCGCTCTAAGTCTTTGTTTTGTCGCATTATCCGACGCAAAACCACTTCGTACTTTTGCTGGAAATGCTTTAAGGAGAGACCGATGAAAAAGTATGGCTATACCCTGTTTGCCGCATGTCTTTCGCTGGGCATGGGCCTGTCTGCCATTTCCGGCCCTGCGAATGCGGCACAACCGTCGCTGACGATGGCGCCGTCAGCCCAGCCAGCCGCGCAAGGCCCGGCTCAGACTGTGCAATATTACGATTATCGAGGCGATCGCCGCCACTGGCGACGCCATCATCGCGATTGGCGGCACCATCGCCCGCACCGTCGTCCATATTATCGCCATGACCGCCGTTACTGGGGACCTCCACCCGTCTATCGCCATCGCCGGGCACCGATCTATCGCGGCGGCAATCCGCATGTGCGGTGGTGCTACAACCGGTACCGCTCGTATCGCGCTTACGACAATACGTTCCAGCCCAATTATGGGCCGAGGCGCCAGTGCTATTCACCGTATCTCTGAAACAAAAAGCCCCGGATTAATCCGGGGCTTTTTGTTTCCGTCAACCATCGGCGAATCAGGTGACGTAGGCACCGATAGAGGCTGCAACCAGCCCAATCGCAACAGCGATCATGACACCATAGACGCGAGGCTTATCGAACAGAACGGCAAAAGCTGAAAACCAGCCGACAACTGCCGCGCCAAGCGCAAAAAGAAAGCCGGGCTTATCACCGTGATAAAGGTTTGCCGCCATGAGCCCGCCGATGATCAGCGCGCCGAAAACGATCATTAACCCCGTGGCATAACGCTCATAGTCGTCCATTTAAATTCCTCGGTTCCGATCGCGCCAAGATGCGCCGAAAACTTTCATCGATCTGTTTGGTCATTTGAAGGCACGGAATCTCTTGCTCCGTGGACTCGACCGTCAGCCTCACACAATCATTATTTATAACGTTCTTCAACCATTTCACAGCGCCACCCGCCGCAATTGTAACGACTTTTTTAGCCTCCAATACCAGCGAGACAGCAAATCCGTGCTATATTGCAGCTTATGGACTCATCCGGCATCACTATTTTCGAAACGCCTATCGGGCCGTGCGGCATTGCCTGGCGCGAAGGGAAGATCATTGGCGTCGAAATCGGCGATGCAGATGAAAAAGAAACCCGCTACCGGCTCAGCGAGCGGTTCGGTGGCGCGGCTACAGCCAGCCCGCCTGCTTTCGTCGCCGACGTTGTCGAGAAAGTGCTGGCGCTGCTTGATGGCGCATCGCCCGATTTTTCGAAAACACCGCTCGCGTTCGATGCCGTACCGGCGCTGAACCGACAGGTTTACGAAATCATTCTTGAGCTCAAGGCTGGCGAAACAACCACCTATGGCGCAATTGCAAGGCGAATTGGCGATGTCAGCCTTTCGCAGGCGGTCGGCTATGCGCTTGGCAAGAATCCGTTTCCGATCATCGTGCCCTGCCATCGGGTTCTGGGTTCCAACGGCAAGATCGGTGGCTTTTCGGCTGCAGGCGGCACTGCAACCAAACTCCGCCTTCTCAATATCGAGCGTGCAAGAACATCAGCCGAGCCTGATCTTTTCGGCGGGTTGCCGCTGCAAGAGCGCCCGCAGGCAGACTGGTAAGGAGGTCTATTCTCGTCAGCGCTCGTCCGTCACGACATCGGCAGAGAAGCGCAATTCGCGCATCGGACGCACGAGTTGCGTCGTGGCATCATACGTTGGATGCTTTTTGAAGGCGAAGAACGCTTCCTCATCCTTGAACTCGGCATAGACCACGAGATCGATACTGTCGCACATCGGGTCAACCTTGGAATTTGGCAGAACCTCGAACACATCGGAATGCGGAATGGCCGCCAGTTGCTCCAGCCCCTTCCTGACCATCTCGATGTCGTGACCGTCCTTGACGCTGAAGAAAACGATGTGCCGGATCACGCCTCAACTCCTTAAAACTGACGAAGCGTATCTAGCGCATCAAAGCGCGCAGAAAAATGGCAAAGTTGAGCGAACGGATAGAACGCATTTCGATCTGATTGAATCACGCTTCAAATCCTGAAGATCGATTGGCCCTAACCGACCTTGACGCGACGCCACGCGAAAGCGCCCTTTTCCGGCACGGAGCCGCGCCCCGGCTGGTAATAACCGGGCGTATCGACCAGGCGGTGTTCACCAAGACGCGCCAGCGCGACTTTGTTCGTTACCTGTAATGTGTCAAACCCCGCGCGCAGCATCAGCACGGCCTGATCGATCAGCACATCTCCGACTGCCCGCAATTCGCCTTCGAAACCTTCACGACGCAGGATTTCCGCCTTGGAATAGGAACGTCCATCGTTGAAAGCCGGAAATTGCAAGGCAATAACCGGCAGACTATCGAGAAGGCCAAGCAATGGATCTATCTTTTCGCCGGGCGCCACCAAAACGCCGATGCGGCGGTTCGATGAACGCCGATGCTCCTCATCCAGCCCAACCCAGACGGCAAGCGGAATGATGACAGCGGGAGCATCGCCTGCCGCATCAAAATCGTCGGCGAAAATATACTCGTCTTCCCGAAAGCCTTCGGTCGACCAGAGTCTGGTTTCAGTGTTGTCGCTCATTCCCGATCCGTCGCTCTCAAAGTCTGCAAATTGTCGGCAAGACCGGAAAGGTGTATGCCGCATTCGGTCTTTTCCGATCCCGCCCAGCGTCCCGCGCGCTGATCCTCGCCCTCGGTCACAGGCCGCGTACAGGGCATGCAGCCGATGGAACGATAGCCTTGTGCAGCTAGTGGATGGGGCGGCAAATCGTGCCTTTGCACATAGGCTTTCAGGTCGGACGCCTGCCAGCGCGCGAGCGGATTGATGCGGATACGCGGCCCTACGGATTCAAACACCGGAAGGCTTTCCCGCGTCGATGCCTGAAACTGTTTGCGTCCCGTCATCCAGGCGCGATAAGGCGCAACGGCACGTGCCATTGGCTCGACCTTGCGAACGAAGCAACAACGGTCCTTGTCAGTCATGGACAAGGCGCCGAAAGGATCTTCTTTTTTGAGGCTTGTCTCGACAGGCAGAATATCCTGCACATCCGTGAGCCCCAGCCGGTCCACGAGGTCGCGGCGGTAATCGAGCGTGGCACGAAAATGCTTGCCCGTATCGAGAAACAGTACCGGCATTGCCGAATCGATTTGCGCGATCATATGCAGAAGTACGGCCGATTCCGCACCGAAGGACGACACGACCGCAATCTGTCCCTCGAAAAGTTCATGCGCTGCCAGCGCAATCACCTCCTGCGGCGCTGATGCGCCGTGGCTTGCCTCCAGAAGGCGGGCTTCGGCGCCGGCGCGTTGTTCAGCATCAGGCCGCACGGCTCAATTCTCCATAAAGGGCCCGCTTGAAGGGGTCCATTCCAACGCGGCGATAAGCTTCGAGAAAGGTTTCCTCCGAGCTTTCACGCAGGTCCAGATAGGTGTCCACAATGGTTTCGATGGCGTCCACCACCTCTTCCGAGGAGAAGCCGCGCCCGGTGATTTCACCGATGGCCGAATGCTCATCGGCCGAGCCGCCCAGCGTGATCTGATAAAGCTCTTCGCCTTTTTTCTCGACGCCCAGAATACCAATATGGCCGACATGATGATGACCGCAGGCATTAATGCAGCCTGAAATCTTGATCTTGAGATCGCCGATTTCGAGCTGGCGCTCCAGATCGCCAAAGCGTTCGGAAATGCGCTGCGCCACCGGAATGGAGCGGGCATTGGCAAGCGCGCAATAATCGAGACCCGGGCAAGCGATGATGTCGGTGATGAGGCCGGCATTGGCCGTGACCAGCCCATCGGATTGCAGGAGGTCATAGACCGCCGCCAGGTCGGCCTTGGCGACATGCGGCAGAACCAGATTCTGCTCATGACTGACACGGATTTCATCGAAGGAATAGGTTTCCGCAATATCGGCCACCAGTTCCATCTGTTCCGCGCTCGCATCACCCGGAATACCGCCAATGGGCTTCAGAGAAATCGTGACGACGGCATAGTCCGGGTTCTTGTGCGGCGCGACATTGCGCGCCACCCAACTTGCAAATTGCGGATCAGCCTTCTGCGTGACCGCCAGAACTTCCCAGCCCTCCGGGCGCTGCGGCAGATCGGGCATACGGAAATAGCGCTCAATGGCGTCGATGTCGCGTTGCGGCAGCTTCAGCTCGCCATGGCGGATTTTCTCCCATTCAGCATCGATCTCGCGGGTCAGCTGTTCCACACCGGTTTCGTGAACCAGTATCTTGATGCGGGCTTTGAACTTATTGTCGCGCCGCCCGTAGAGATTATAAACGCGGACGATCGCCGTCACATAGGTCAGCATGTCCTCTATGGGCAGGAAATCCCGGATTTTCTTGGCGAGCATCGGCGTGCGTCCCTGCCCCCCGCCGACATAGACCGCAAGACCAAACGCACCCGCCTCGTTCTTCTTCAGTTGCAGACCGATATCATGTACCTGAATGGCCGCGCGATCATGCTCGGACCCGACAATCGCAATCTTGAACTTGCGCGGCAGATAGGAAAACTCCGGATGCAGCGACGACCACTGACGCAGGATTTCGGCGTAGGGACGCGGGTCGGCCACTTCGTCGCTGGCAGCATCGGCAAAATGATCAGCAGTCACATTGCGGATGCAATTGCCGGAAGTCTGGATGGAATGCATTTCCACATCCGCCAGCTCTTCGAGAATGCGCGGCACATCCTTCAGCGCCGGCCAGTTGTACTGGATGTTCTGGCGCGTGGTGAAATGGCCGAAACCGCGATCATAGGTGCGGGCGATATGCCCCAACCTGCGCAACTGGCGGCTCGATAGCGTGCCATAAGGGATCGCCACGCGCAGCATATAGGCATGCAGCTGCAGATAGAGACCATTCATTAGCCGCAACGGCTTGAACTGGTCTTCGGTCAGTTCACCTGAAAGGCGGCGCTCGACCTGATCCTTGAACTGGGCAACACGGGCCGCAACGAAGTCGCGGTCGAATTCATCGTAACGATACATGAGCTATTCCAACAACGAGATCAGGAGGCGTGCTTCAACGGTGCGTGTCCAAACGTGACAATAGAGGGTCCGGAAAGGCGGATGCGCTCGCGTAGGCGAACGGGACAGAGCCCCTCGTCGCGCTCCTCGACGTCGATCACATTCACATCGACCACGAGATTGGCCCGGGCTGCGACCTTGCCCGCGCCTTCCAGCGCTTCAACGGCTTCGGCGTGACGGGCGATCAATGCGCCATCGATGGTTTCCCGCCAGGAACCGTCCGCACCGAGCCAGACAGCCTGTCCGTCGATCAGCCGGTTTGCAGTAAGAACTTTTACGACCATTTCCAAACTCCGAACATTCGTTGACAGCGCTTTCTGCGGGTCAGGCTGCAACGGAAACCGGCTCGAGAGCCAGTGCTTCCGCCTTGTCGATGGCGCTCCCTGCAACTGCATCCCCAATGATCACCATGACCGGGCCGACAAGTTTCTTCTCCTCCAGCGCGGGCAAATCCTTCAGCGTGCCATGAAACAGACGCTTGTCCTGTCGGCTCGCATTTTCCACAACGGCGACGGCGGTATATTCATGCAAGCCAGCTCCGATCAGGCGTGAGGCCACGGAAGCGGCAACGCTCGATCCCATATAGACGGCAATCGTCGCGCCGGAGACGGCAAGCTTTGCCCAGCCTGGCAACACATCGCCCGCCATATCATGACCGGTGGTAAAGACCAGCGACGAGGCAACGCCGCGCAGCGTCAGCGGCAGTTCCATATCGGCTGCGGCAGCAAAAGCGGAGGTTATTCCCGGCACGATCTCGAAATCGATACCGGCGGCACGCAACGCGGCCATTTCCTCGCCCGCGCGCCCGAACACCAGTGGATCGCCGGATTTCAGGCGCACCACACGCTTGCCTTCCCGTCCCAGTGTCACCAGCAGGCGGTTGATTTCCTCCTGGCTCTTGGAGTGGCAGCCTTTGCGCTTGCCAACGGCAAGACGTTCCGCATCACGGCGTCCCATGGCAATTACAGCTTCCGGCACCAGCGCGTCATGCACAATGACATCGGCCTCCATCAGCGCCCGGTGCGCGCGCAGGGTGAGGAGGTCTTCCGCGCCCGGACCGGCTCCGACCAGCCAGACATAGCCGGACGCATCCAGCGGCTTTTCAAGCAGCTTGCTGGCGGCGCGCCAGGCTTCCTCACGGTCACCGTTTTCGACGGCAAGGGAAACCGCTCCTGAAAAAAAGCTGCGCCAGAAGCTGCGGCGGGCTATCCCCTTGGGCAGAACCCGTTCAACCAGCGGACGCCAGCCCTGCGCAAAATGCGCAAGCTCGCCAAGGCGCGGCGAGAAAGCCGCATCAATACGCGCGCGGACCATCTGCGCCAGCACCGGAGCCGTGCCTTCAGAACCGATAGCAATGGCAACCGGAGCCCGGTTCACAATGGCGGGTGTGAGAAAATCGCAAAGCGCGGGGCGATCCACGACATTGACCGGAATTCTGAGCGCCTTGGCCGCCACCGCAATGACGCGGTCCTCCACCTCATCGCCGGTCGCCACAAAGGCCAGCTTTGCACCCTCAAGATGCTCCGCTGTAAAAGGCGCGGCAATATGCTCTGCGCCGTGGCTTGCGATGAAATCAGTCAGATGTGGCTCGGTTTCCTGTGCAATGATGCGCAAGCGCGCCGATGTCTGAGCCACGAGACGCGCCTTGTTCAGCGCCTCCTCACCGCCACCGACAATAGCCACCACTTCTTCCGAAACACGGAAGAAGGCGGGGAAATCAGCCAGAAGGGGTTTGGATGCAAAAGCCACGGCACTATCCTTTTTCAGACAGCGCCATTATTCCGTGGATTGCGGGATGTTATAAGAAACGGGCTTGCGCGCGAAAATAGCGGCGAGCATCACTTTTTCTCAAGATTGCCGTTTGCTGGATTTTCATTCCGCAGCAGGCCGGAATATATTCCACTATTTTTATAGGGTTTCCATAAGCTTACGCATAGGTTCCCGCCGTGAAGAAGGCAGGCATATGCTTCGGCAAACGGCGTGGAAGCACTGCGATCAGATCGAAGCGCAGCGAGAGGACGGCATAGTCCGGCTGACGTTGCAGCCAGAGATCGGCTGCCGCCTCAATGCGGCGCATGGCCTGCGGCGTGACGGCCAGTTGCGCGGCTTCGATGCTGGTACGGGCCTTGACCTCGACAATCAGCACCAGATTGCCGCGCCGGGCGATCAGATCGATCTCGCCCAACCGTGTGCGATAGCGCCGCGCGACGATCCGAAAGCCTTTGAGGATGAGCGTGAAGGCGGCAATACGTTCGGCGCTGTGTCCGCGAAAGAAAGCCATGCGCCTTTTCTCGCGGAGGTCTGCCATCAGTCTGCCGACTTGAGTTGCATGAGACGCTGATAGAGAACCGCTTTCTGCCCACCGATCATACGCGCCGCTTCACCCGCGGCTTTCGACGGCGGCAGTTCCTGCGCCAGCGACAAGAGCAGCTTGTCGATGTCTGCCTCGCTTTGCGGTATCGCCTCACCAGACGGCGGGCCGAGCAGCAACACCACCTCGCCGCGAATGCGATCTTCGCCGTCGAATTGTTTCACCAGTTCGCCCAAAGGCGCGGTGACGATGGTTTCATAAGCCTTTGTCAGTTCACGGCAGAGCGCGCCCTGACGGCCGGGCCCAAAAACTTCCGCCATATCGGCCAGAGTGGCCGCGGCACGGTTGGGCGATTCATAAAAGACAAGCGTCGCATCGATGCCTTTGAGGCTTTCGAGCTTCGAGGTCTTTTGCCCATGCTTGGCAGGCAGAAAACCGCAGAACATGAAGGCGTCGGTTGGCAGGCCGGAAGCGGCCAGCGCCGCCAACACAGCAGAAGCACCCGGCACCGGCACGACGCGGATGCCGGCCTCACGCGCTTCGCCGACCAGACGGAACCCCGGATCGGATACCAGCGGCGTTCCGGCATCCGAAACCAGAGCGACGCTTTTTCCCGATGCAAGCGCAGCGATCAGCTTCGGGCCGGCTTCAGCGGCGTTATGCTCGTGATAGCTGACAGGACGGCGGGCAATGCCATAGCGGTCCAGTAAAACGCGGGTCACCCGCGTATCCTCGCAGGCAAGCACATCGACGGCAGCGAGCGTTTCGATGCCGCGCAAGGTCATGTCACCAAGATTGCCGATGGGCGTCGAGACGATATAGAGCGCCGGCTCCAGAGGACGGGCACGCATCGTCACGCCGCCCACCACATATTCGCGCCGTTCGTCGCCTACTGCTTCGCTCATTGTCATTCCTCAAGCAGCCAGATCGGCGACAAGCGCATCCAGCACCAGCGCGCCATCGGGCGTCGCGCGGATCGTGCTGCCGCTCATCGGCTCTATCATGCCCTCGGCAATAAGCTTCGCCAGACGCTTCTGGTCGACTGCATGCCCCGCGAGTTTCTTGTAGCGATCAAGGTCGATACCCTCGCGCAGACGCAGGCCCATCATCAGAAACTCGTCGCCTTCCTGTCCGCCATCAAGATACTCTTCTTCAATAATGCCGTGGCCGCGCCGCTCGACCTTATCGAGCCATGTTTCAGGATGCTTTTCCGTCATGGTGACGGTGCGCACATCGTTTTCGACAAAGCGCCCATGCGCACCAGGTCCAATGCCCACATATTGCCCGTAACGCCAGTAGACGAGATTATGCTGCGATTCCCGCCCCGGAACGGCATGATTGGAAATCTCATAAGCCGGAAGACCGTGTTCGGCGGTCACGCGTTGGGTTTCTTCATAGAGAGCGGCGGCGTGATCGGGATCTGGCGTGGTGAGCTTGCCAGCCTTCCAGAGATTATAAAACTGCGTACCTTCCTCAATCGTGAGCTGGTAGAGCGAGAGATGATCGGCGGCAAGGCCGATGGCCTCCTTCAGCTCCTCGCGCCAGGCTTCGATGCTCTGATCGGGCCGCGCATAGATCAGATCGAACGAAAGGCGCGGAAAAATCTCGCGCGCCAGACCGATGGCGGCCTTGGCTTCCTCGACCGAATGCATACGACCGAGACGGCGCAGATCGGGATCGTTCAGCGCCTGGACACCAAGCGAGACCCGGTTGACGCCCGCCGCGCGGTAGCCGCGAAAACGGTCAGCTTCCACGCTTGTCGGATTGGCTTCCAGCGTCACTTCAATATCAGGCGCTACAGACCAAAAGGAAGTGATGCCGTCCAAAACTGCACCCACGGTTTCGGGCTTCATGAGTGAGGGCGTGCCGCCGCCCAGAAAAATACTGGTCACCGTACGCGGGCCTGTGCGCTCACGCAGCGTTTCCATTTCGCGCTTAAATGCTTCCGCAAACCGCTGCTGGTCCACCGGCTTGTGGCGAACATGACTATTGAAATCGCAATAGGGGCATTTGGCCAGACAGAACGGCCAATGCAGGTAAACGCCGAACGCACTTTCCCCATCCGTGCGCGAGACGGGTATCGCCTGTGGAGGGGAAAAGAGCTTGTTCATTCGACCGGGTCCGATACAACGTCGAGAGCCTTTTCAGCAAAAAGCTTGAACGCGCGGGCGCGATGCGACAAGGCCGAAGCATCGCCGGGCTTCCAGCCATGTTTCTCGTCGGCTGTCATTTCACCAAAGGTTTTCTGGTAACCATTCGGTAAGAATACGGGGTCATAGTCAAAGCCGATATCGCCGCGCGGCGGCCAGATCAACGTGCCCTCCACTTCGCCGCGAAAATATTCCGCTTCTCCATTCGGCCATGCAAGGCAGATGACGGAAACGAAGCGCGCCTTGCGCTTGTCCGGTGCCACGGCGCTCTTTTCCTGCAACAGGTCTTCAACCTTGCGCATCGCCATATTGAAATCGCGTGTGCCATCTTCTGTTTCGGCCCAGTCGGCAGTGTAGACGCCGGGCTCGCCGTCCAGCGCATCGACCATCAGGCCGGAATCGTCGGAAAGCGATGGCAGACCTGTAGCCTCGGCAGCCGCGAAAGCCTTTATATACGCGTTCTCTTCAAACGTTGTGCCGGTTTCGTCCGGTTCCGGCAGGCCAAGCGCGGCAACAGAGCTGACCTCAAACCCGAATGGGCCGATCAGCCCGTCGAATTCCTTCAACTTGCCCGCATTGTGCGAAGCGACAATCAGTTTGCCCTTTTCCAGTCTTCTCATTTCATGCATCCCAAAGTCTCGGTTCGGCAATCTCCAGCGAGTTACCGGACGGATCGCGGAAATAAATCGAGCGCGCACCGTTGGGCCAATCGAAATCGGCCTCGATCAGCACTTCGTGCTGCTCCAGATGTGTCCGCCAGCGATCAATCTCCGTCCGGCTTCCGGCGAAACATACATGGCCCGGTCCCGTAGTGCCATGGGACGGCACAGGCAGATGACCAGGCAAAGGCGGTTCTAACGTGTCTTCCGCCTTAAAGAGAAGCAGAACGCCCTCGCCGCAGCGGAAAAATGCATTGCGCGCGCTGACCTTGCCGACCGGCTCCAGCCCTATGATATCGCGATAGAATTCAATCGCCTCGGCGACATCGCGGACATAGAGCGCAGTTTCAAGGATACGGGCAGCGCGCATGGTTCAGGCTTCCTTGCTGGAGCAGACCTGGAGCAGTTTCCATTTACGGAATCGCCGGAACCGCTCTAAGCCTTGTTTTGTCGCATTGTCCGACACGAAACCGCTAGGCAGTTTCGCTGGAAATGCTTCAGTCCTATCAGGCAACAGCCATCTTCTGCAAGGATACGAGACGGTTGATACCCGTACGCGCCAGCTGCATCAGGTTCGCAAACTCTTCTTCCGAGAAGGGAACGCCTTCCGCCGTGCCCTGAATTTCCACGATGCCGCCATTGCCCGTCATCACGAAATTGGAGTCCGTCTGCGCGACCGAATCCTCGGCGTAATCGAGATCGAGAACCGGCGCGCCTTCATAAATTCCGCAGGAAATGGCGGCAACATGGTCCTTAAGCACCTTGTCAACCTTCACCATCTGGCGGGCTTCCATCCAGCTCAGGCACTCGTGGAGCGCGACCCAGCCGCCAGTGATCGCCGCCGTGCGCGTGCCGCCATCGGCCTGAATGACGTCACAGTCCACCGTGATCTGCATTTCGCCGAGCGCCTGAAGATCGACGACAGCGCGCAGGGAGCGTCCGATCAGACGCTGGATCTCCTGCGTGCGCCCGCCCTGCTTGCCGGTGGCAGCTTCGCGGCGCATGCGATCGCCGGTCGAGCGCGGCAGCATGCCGTATTCCGCCGTCACCCAGCCCTTGCCCGTGTTGCGCATCCAGCCCGGCACTTTTTCCTCAAGGCTGGCAGTGCAAAGTACATGCGTGTCGCCAAACTTGACGAGGCAGGAGCCTTCCGCGTGTTTGGAGACGCCGCGTTCGAAGGAGACGGCGCGCATTTCGTCGGCAGCACGCTTGGATGGACGCATATTATTCCTCGTTTCAAAGCTCGTTCAAAGCCGCTAGCGGGCTCGATTCAAATTCCGTTGCGGCTTTTTATGCCGGAGCCGCGCAAATAGAAAGGAATTTCGCTCGGACGGGCAAGAAACACCCCATAACCGTCGAGAGGCCTGACAGACTTGCCCTAAACTCTTTGACGCCGCCCCCACCAGCCTTATATCTATCCTGTGCAATTGACAGGGTTCGCCACCGCATCATGATGAAACCGCCAGAACACCAGCTTCTAAGCTCGCTTGACCAGCGGTCACGCGAAATCTTCCGGCTGATCGTCGAAAGCTATCTCAACGATGGCGATCCGGTTGGCTCGCGCAACCTGTCGCGCCTTTTGCCCCATGCGCTTTCCCCCGCTACCATCCGCAATGTGATGAGCGATCTGGAACATCTGGGCCTTGTCTATGCGCCGCATATCTCGGCAGGGCGTCTGCCAACGCAAATAGGGCTGCGCTTCTTTGTCGATGCCTTTCTGGAAGTGGGCGACCTGCCGCCAGATGAACGCTCCTCCATCGAAGCGCAGGTGCGTGCCGCTGGCGGCGCCAATTCAGTCGAAAGCGTTCTGACAGAAGCCAGTCAGGTCCTGTCCGGCCTCTCGCGCGGCGCAGGGCTTGTGCTCGCCGCCAAAGCAGAAGGCGCCCTGAAGCATATCGAGTTTGTGCGGCTGGAGCCGACAAGGGCGCTGGCCGTTCTCGTGATGCAGAATGGCGATGTGGAAAACCGGGTCATCACGCTGCCTGCCGGAATAACCGCGTCGCAGTTGATCGAAGCGTCGAATTTCCTCAACGCACATATACACGGGCAAACATTGTCGGAAGCGCGCAATGAGCTGCAAAAACTCTCGGATGAAACAAGGCTGGAACTGGACCAGCTTTCACAGGAACTGGTGGCGCAGGGGCTTGCAGTGTGGAGTGGCACCGGCGTCGATCAGCCGACGCGGCTTATCGTGCGGGGGCGCGCCAATCTTCTCGAAAATATCCACGCACAGGAAGACATCGAACGCCTGCGACATCTCTTCGACGACCTGGAAACCAAGGACGGCATGATTCAGCTTCTCGATCTGGCTGAATCCGGTTCCGGCGTGCGCATCTTCATCGGTTCGGAAAACAAGCTGTTTTCGCTCTCCGGTTCCTCGCTGGTGGTGGCCCCCTATCGCGATTCCGAACAGCGCGTTATTGGTGCGCTCGGCGTTATCGGCCCGACGCGACTCAATTATGCGCGTATCGTCCCAATGGTCGATTATACGGCGCAAATTGTATCCAGACTGCTGCGATAGGTGTCAGTCTTGCCAGACCACTGAAAAATAGACCTTGATTTTAAAGACACGAAACTCGATATCCGCCCAAACGATAATCAAGACGGAAGAGCATTATGGCCAACGAGAAGAACAAACCTGAAAACCCCGATCTTGAACAGCGCGACATCAACAATCCCCGCGATCGTGAAGCGCTGAGCCGGGCTGCCGACGATTTTCTGAAGAGCCGCAAGGCCGAAGCACAGGCGGAAGCCGCCGAGGACGAAGCGGAAGCAACCACATCCGAGGATGTTGTCGCCGTGCTCGAAACAGAGAATGCCGGTCTCCGGGATCAGATGCTGCGCATGGCCGCCGATATGGAAAACCTGCGCAAGCGCACGCAACGCGACGTGCAGGACGCACGCGCCTATGCGGTGACCAATTTCGCGCGCGACATGCTGTCCGTTCTGGACAATCTGCGCCGCGCTCTCGACGCCATTCCGGCGGAAGCGCTGGAAACCGACGCAAGCCTGAAATCGCTGGCTGAAGGCGTTGAAATGACGGAACGCGGCATGCTGCAAGCCCTGGAGCGGCACGGCGTGACGCAGCTCGACCCGGAAGGCCAGAAATTCGACCCGAATTTCCATCAGGCCATGTTCGAAGTGCCGAATCCCGATCTTCCGAACAACACCGTCGTGCAAGTCGTGCAGGCGGGCTTCGCCATCAGCGACCGCGTGCTGCGCCCCGCAATGGTCGGCGTTTCCAAGGGCGGCCCCAAAGTGGCTGCCGATAATGGAGCCGCCGCCCCCGAAGGCGACGCCTGATCCTAACTGACTGAACAAGCTGAAGAGCGGCGGTCCTGACCGCCGCTCTTTTCATATCCGGTCATATCCGGTTTTTCCCGTTGCGCTTCGCTGGCATCCGGAGGAAATTCGGAGGGGATCAAGTGGGAGATTTGCGGCGTGACGACCATACTGTTCCTGAATTTCGCAGGTGTTTTCGTTTTCGCCGCCACGGGGGCCCTTGCCGCCTCACGGCGCCAGCTTGACATTATCGGCTTTATCTTTCTTGCAAACATCACCGGCATTGGCGGTGGAACGCTGCGTGATCTGGTTCTTGGGGCCCCGGTTTTCTGGGTCGTCGAGCCTATCTATCTGCTCGCGGGCACGCTCGCCGCAATCTTCTTCTATTTCACGGCACACCGGGTGGAATCGCGTTATCGCGTTCTGCTCTGGCTCGATGCTGTCGGTATGTCCGCTTATACCGTCATGGGAGCCGCCAAGGGACTGGATTACGGTTTCGGCCCATCAGTGGCGATTGTGACCGGCATTTTCACCGCCACGCTCGGTGGAATATTGCGCGATATGGTGGCTGGAGAGCCATCTGTGCTCATGCGCCGAGAGATCTATGTCACGGCAGCGCTAGCGGGAGCTGGACTCTATGCTTTGCTGGACCGGCTTGGCATCGAACCATTTATCGCCGCTACGGCCGCGTTTGCCGCCGCTTTTTTCATTCGCGGCGGCGCACTTTATTTCGGCTGGACACTGCCGGTTTACAAAAGCCGCCCGGGACGCACTGAAGAAGAACTCCAGCGCGACCGGATCGTGCGACGCGATTAATCTCCAGCCCAATCCGGCTTAGATCAGTCCGACCTGGCTCGCAGCGGATTCAAGGCTCACTTGCGGGCGCGGTCCCATCTGCTGGATGATCAGACCTGCGGCGAGCGAACCTAGCCGCGCACAATCCTCCAGCGAACGGTCCCTGGTGTATCCATAAAGGAAACCCGCCGCATAAAGATCACCCGCACCAGTCGTATCCAGCAGTTCATCGATCTCGATGGCCGGGACCGATATAGTCTGATCGGGTGTAACGACGATGGCGCCCTTTTCAGACCGCGTGACGATCGAAAGCGCACAATCCTTGCGCATCGCGGCCACAGCCGTTTCGAGTGACTTCGTCTGGTAAAGCGATTTTGCTTCTTCCTCATTGGCGAAAACAATATCGACTGTACGACCGCGCATCAGATCGAGGAACTCTTCCCGATAGCGGTCCACGCAGAAAGGATCGGACAATGTCATCGCCATCTGGTGTCCGCTTTCATGCGCAATCTTCGAAGCCATGACAATAGCCTCCTTGGCGCGCGGCGGATCCCAGAGATAGCCCTCGAAATAGGTGACCCTGGCGTCGGAGACCTTGGAGGTTTCGACATCCTCCGGTCCCAGTTCCACGCAAGCGCCAAGATAGGTGTTCATCGAGCGTTCGCCATCGGGCGTTACAAAAATCATCGAGCGGGCGGTCGGCGATCCCTTTTCCAGCGGACGCGTATCGAAGGCCACGCCTTGCGCACGGATATCGTGGGCGAAAACACGACCAAGGTGGTCGGTGGCGACCTTGCCGAAATAGGCCGAACGTCCACCAAGACTTGCGACACCTGCGGCGGTATTGCCAGCGCTGCCACCCGACATTTCGGTGGCCGGACCCATGCGGCTATAGAGCAGTTCCGCGCGTTCCGCATCGATCAGGTTCATCGCGCCTTTGACGATGCCATTCGTTTCCAGAAATGAATCATCGGTGCGCGAAAGAATATCAACAATAGCATTGCCAATGCAAAGAACGTCGAATGTAGCCATGAACGCGTCTGAAGCTCCCCTTCAGAGCAGCTTTCGATTTTACTGAAAGAAAGAGCTGCCCTATCTATTCGTTGATGCGTATGCGATTACCGCCGAAGCAGCGCCCTCGTTTACCGGGGCGCTGCTTCAGTCATGTGCGTGCCGGTTTAGCCTTTTGCAACCGTTTTGACTACCCTACCAAGGTTCCAGCTTGTGGGCAGCGCATCTTGCGCAGAGCAGAACCCGCACCTATTTTCTCCTCCATTGACAGCCAGCCATGGACCCAAAATGATTATTGATGCGGCTTTGAATGCACTGAAACGCTTGCTGACGCCGGAATTTCGTTCGGTCTTCTGGAAAACATTCGGCCTGACGCTTCTGCTGCTCGTTGGTCTCTGGGTGTCCGTCCGTCAAATCTTTTTTACCTTCGCCTGGCCATGGCTGGAACAGCTTTTGCCGGGATTACCGGACTGGGCAGGATGGCTCGGCATCGTTGCAGCGATTGCGGCGGGGCTTGGGCTGGCTCTGGTTCTCGCGCTGATGATCGCCCCCATAACCGCGCTCGTCGCCGGTCTGTTTCTCGATGACGTTGCGGAAATCATCGAACGCGAAGACTATCCCGGCGAACCGGCAGGAACACCTTTGCCGCTTGCACGCTCCGTTTTTGTCTCGCTCAAGTTTCTCGGCGTC
Organism: Ochrobactrum sp. CM-21-5; assembly: GCF_014253075.1. Classification (GTDB taxonomy): domain Bacteria; phylum Pseudomonadota; class Alphaproteobacteria; order Rhizobiales; family Rhizobiaceae; genus Brucella. The sequence continues at coordinate 492,895 of NZ_JACLZJ010000001.1, read as the reverse complement.
GTAATTCTCGGCAATATCGTGGCGCTGTTTCTGCTGTTCGTGCCGGGGATCAATCTCATCGCCTTCTTCGTCATCAACGCCTATCTGCTTGGCCGGGAATTTTTCGAGTTTGCCGCCATGCGCCATCGCACGGAAACCGAAGCCAAGGCGCTGCGCTCGCATTATGGAGTGACCGTTTTTCTGGCGGGCCTGCTGATTGCCGGCTTCATGGCAATCCCCATCGTCAACCTGCTCACCCCGCTTTTCGCAGCGACCATGATGGTGCATCTGCACAAAGCCATCTCACGACGCGACGCGCTTCAGAACTGAGGCGGCAGCGGGACGAGAGCAGCTGGCACATCGCATGTCTTCCCGGGATATTTGCAAATATCGGCGATCACGCATTTTTCGCATTCCGGCTTGCGCGCCTTGCACACATAGCGACCGTGCAGGATCAGCCAATGATGGGCATGCAGCATATACTCCGCCGGAATGATCCGAACGAGTATCGCTTCCACCGCCTCCGGCGTCTTGCCGGGAGCGAGACCGATCCGGTTACCGATACGCAGAATATGGGTATCGACCGCCATGGTCGGCTGGCCGAAAGACATGTTCAGCACGACATTGGCGGTCTTGCGGCCCACGCCGGGCAATTTCACCAGTTCGTCACGATCATCGGGCACCTCACCGCCATGGTCACGGATCAGCGCCTCCGACAGAAGAATGACGTTTTTCGCCTTGTTGCGCCACAAGCCAATGGTGCGGATATAGTCGGCAACCTTTTCCTCGCCGAGCGCCAGCATCTTTTGAGGCGTATCGGCCACCGCAAAAAGGCGGCGCGTCGCCTTGTTGACACCGGCGTCAGTCGCCTGTGCGGACAGGACGACCGCAACCAGAAGCGTGAAGGCGTTCACATGCTCCAGCTCGCCCTTCGGCTCGGGCCGCAGCACGGAAAAACGCCGAAAAATCTCGTGAATCTCATCAGTCGTATAGAGCGTTCCGGCGACACGGCGCGGTCGGCGCGCAGGCGGCGAGACGGACGGCGAGGCACTCACGGGTGATTTGATTTTGGCCTTTTGCATTTTGCCTCTATACTCATGTCCGTCCTCGAAAGACAATCAGCAGCTTGACGCAGCCCCTAGGTTAAGGCGGCCCGGAAGGGCTTGAATTCGATGCATCACCCAGATGGCGCTGAACCCGACCGGTTCGACACTCCGATTTTTGAAGCCCTGTTAACACCCTACCGCTCGCTGGGACGAACAGGCTTCCATATTCTCATGGGCGCGCTGATCGGGTGCTGGATGTTTGTCGGCATCCTCTTCTGGTCCATTGGCGCATGGCCCATTTTCGGCTTTTTCGGCCTCGACGTCCTGCTGATCTATCTGGCCTTCCGCTGGAATTACCGCTCGGCCCGGGCGCGCGAAGAAATCACGGTTTCCCGTTCCGCGCTGCATATTCGCCAGTTTGCAGCCTCCGGCAAGGTGACAGCGCACCGCTTCAATCCTTTCTGGGCAAGGTTCAAAGTGGCCAGAAAAGCCGACATCGGTATCACACTGATGAGCGTGGAAAGCCGCGAAAGTCGCGTTACCATCGGCAGCTTTCTCAGCCCCGACGACCGCGAAAGCTTCGCCATGGCCTTCGGCGCGGCGCTGGCTGAAGTACGGCGCTGAACCTCACTTAATCCAAACCTGCTAATATTTCTGGCTGTCGCCCGCATGCGTCCGATTTTAGCATGGTAAGGCCAGAAACGGATTTCGACCCTTGAAGTCAGACTTTTCACAAGCCATATCAGGAGTCGGAAAGATATGCCGAAAGGGTACTTTCCATGACGGTCGCTTCGACAAGGACTGATAAAATGACAAGAATGACACCGTTTTCGAGCCCTTTGCTGCTCGGATTCGATACGATGGAAAAGACACTGGAGCGGATTGCCAAATCCGGAGACGGTTATCCACCTTACAACATCGAACGCCTGCGCGGCGAAGCCGGATCGGAACGTTTGCGCATTACTCTGGCGGTCGCAGGCTTTGCCAGCGATGATCTTGAGGTTGTGACGGAAGACAATCAACTTGTCATCCGAGGACGCCAGACCGACGACACAGAACGCGAATATCTGCATCGGGGCATAGCAGCGCGACAGTTTCAGCGCGTTTTTGTTCTGGCAGACGGTATGCGAGTGGTGAGCTGCGAGCTCAAAAACGGTCTTCTCGCGATCGACCTCGATCGCCCTGAACCGGAACGATTGATCAAGAAGATCAATATTGCGGTGAAGGACTGATCTCATTCACACTGAGTTCAGCCGCGCACTGCTATAGTGAAGATATTAAGCTCTGATGCGGTATGATCGCAAATGATGTGCCGCTTGAATGGAGGCTAAGACCATGAACAGACAGATATTCACCGAAAATGAATTCGCTCATCTCGGCGAAGGTGAACTTGCCTATGTGCGCAAGATCCGTTCTGATGACCTTGCCCGCAGCTTTCCTGCCCTTCCGCCGATAGAGCCGGGTCTTGAGCTCTGGGCGCTCTTTGGTGCCAGCGGTGAGCCGATTGTGCTGTCTGATGTTCGCGCCACGGCGCTGCAAGGCGCGCATGATCACGAATTGCGCACGGTCATGCTGCAATAATTACGGCTGGTTTCGCACTGGAATTAGCTTGTCGCATGGCTTGGAGTTTGACTGGTCGCATTATCCGGCACAAAATCGCTACGCTCTTTTGCTGAAAATGCTCTGAACAACACCAGGAAATTGAATCAGCAAAGCCGCCGTTCCATCTGGAACGGCGGCTTTGCTATGAAAACAGAGGCGGAAAACCGCCTGCCAACTCAAGCAGCGTTGGATGCCGGCTGAGTGGTCAAAAAGGAATACAGTGCCTGCGCGTCGTGGGTGCCGCGCAGCTTGGCGACCGTATCCGCATCGCGCAGCATACGCGCAATGCGCGACAAGGCCTTGAGATGATCAGCGCCGGCGTTTTCCGGAGCCAAAAGCAGAAAAACGAGATCAACAGGCTGATCGTCCAGTGCTTCAAAATCGACCGGCGTTTCAAGGCGCGCGAAAATTCCGGCTATTTTGCTTATACTGCCAAGCTTGCCGTGCGGAATCGCAACGCCATTGCCCACCCCGGTAGAACCGAGGCGTTCACGCTGGAGAATTGTTTCGAAAACTTCGCGCTCAGGGAGACCGGTCAATTCCGCAGCTTTCTCGGAAAGTATCTGTAAAAGCTGCTTCTTGGAGCTGGCTTTCAGCGCCGGGATAATCGCCCCAGGCTGAATCAGATCGCTAAGATCCATTCTCTCCGTTCCTTCTTCAGTCAGGCCCTCTGGACCCGGTTTGGGAAGCGCACGTCAACGATCCGTGCGTGCGCTTCAGGTTTGCCGTCACACGCGAGGCACGGTCTGGCGGGTAACCGTAGACGGGTCAACCCAGCCAATATTGCCGTCTGCGCGACGATAGACGATATTCACTTCATCATTGCCCGCGTTGCGGAACACGAGAACCGGATTCTCGATCAAATCCAGTTCCACGACCGCCGATGCCACCGACATGGTGCGCAGAGCGACGGACGATTCCGCAACGATCGTCGGTGCATAGTCAGCCGGAAGCTCCTCCTCTTCCGACAGCGGTGCCATAACACGATATGCTACGTCGTCATAGATCGCATTTGGCGCAGTTGCCGGTCGCGATTTCAGTCGACGCTTGTATCGCCGAAGACGGGTTTCGATCTTGTCCGCCGCTGCATCGAAGGCGAGTTGCGGATCCTGTGCTTCGCCTGTGCTTTGCAGGGTTGCACCACTATCGAGGTGCAATGTGCAATCCGCACCGAAACGCGACCCGGACTTGGTGACTGTAACCTGCCCGGAAAAGCCATGATCGAAATATTTGCCGACGGCCTCATTCACCCGGTCAACAATCCGGGTTCTGAAAGCTTCGCCGACGTCCATATGCTTTCCAGATACACGCAGAGTCATTTGGCACACCTCATTTGCGTTACACCACAAGACCAGTCTAATCACATGGCGAGCGAAGCGCAAAGCGAACCAGCATCAAAGATGCTTTTCATTCCGTGTGGTTTCCAGCCTTTCTTCACAATTGCCCGCCGCACGATAAAACACCTGATCACCCCCTTGAAATCCTGGCTGATCCGCTACCGCCCATTTTCGGGATAGCGGCCGCACCTCATTCCTTCAGATAACGTCCGAGAGTTCACAGCGTTGCTCCGAAAACCAGGAAATCCCTCGTTTTGGTCCAAGCGTTGTAACGCGAGCCGGGCTTCTATTGGCTGAAACGGTGCTTGTCAATTGGTCCTCCTGCCAGTTGCCTGTCCTGCATTGATCTTCTTTCCACAGATCTAGATCCATTTTTTTTGAAAGAACTATGCCGAGATCCAAAATTTTAGAGCATTCCCAATGTATACCAGAGAGCGATAAAGCGCCTTAAAAGTACAATCTGAAGCTTAAATCGTGTTTCTCAAGAGGCCGGGCGCTTCGCTTTCTTCTCACGCCTGCGCTGAACCGATGAAGCAATATTCATTGATTCCCGGTATTTTGCGACCGTCCTTCGCGCAATATCCACACCGTCCTTCTTCAGGGCATCCATGATTGCGTCGTCGGAAAGCACCTCGTCGGCTGTTTCAGCATCGACCATCTGGCGAATGCGGTGACGCACGCTTTCCGAAGAATGCGCATCCCCGCCCTCGGAAGAGGCGATGGAGGCGGTGAAAAAGTAACGCAATTCGAAGACACCGCGCGGGGTGGCCATGAATTTATTGGCCGTCACACGGCTGATCGTCGATTCGTGCATGCCGACGGCATCGGCAACGGTACGCAGGTTAAGCGGTTTCAGACGGGTCACGCCATGACGGAGAAAGCCATCCTGCTGGCGCACAATCTCCTGCGTCACTTTGAGGATCGTTCTGGCGCGCTGATCGAGACTGCGCACAAGCCAGCTTGCCGTCTGCATACAGTCCGAAAGGAAAGCCTTTTCCTCCTCCCTGACCGATGGGCTGACCTCGGCATAATAGTCATTGTTCACAATCAGGCGCGGCATCGCCGCCGAGTTAAGTTCAATCGCCCACCCGCCACTCCGCGTCTGCGTAACAACGACATCAGGGACAATCGCATCCGCGACGGTCACTTCGAACAATGTGCCAGGTTTCGGATCAAGCATCCTGATCTCGGCCAGCATGTCGAAAATGTCCGGCTGCTCCACTCCGCAAAGTTTTTTCAGCGCGGCAAAGTCGCGACGCGCAAGCAGGTCCAGATTATTCACCAGCGCTTCCATGGCCGGATCGAAGCGATCCTTGAGCCGCAACTGTATTGCCAGGCACTCACGCAAATCACGCCCAAAAAGCCCTGGCGGATCAAATGTTTGCAGTTCTTCCAGGACGCGCTCGACCTCTTTTGTCTCCACCCCCAGATTTTGCGCCAGTGCCAGCATATCCGTGCGCAGGTAGCCCATTTCATCCAGCGCATCTGCCAGAGCCGCTGCGATAATACGATCAGCCGCCTGCCGAAAAGTAAGCAATATCTGCTCGGCGACATGGTCGCTGAGCGATGTGTGATGCGCAGTTACCTGATCAATATCGTAGCCGCTGCCGGACACGTAGCCGTCACCGGTAGACGATTTCCATTGGGCGGCAAGATCCGGACTTATCTCGTCAAAACGGCCCGGATCATCGGGAAACAGGTTTTCCAGCGAACTATCGAAAGTGGCAGAGAGACTTTCCGCGTCATCGGTCGCGATGGTCTTGAACCAGTCACCTTCCGGCTGATCGCCTACAAGCGACGTTCCCTCACCGTCATGAACCGGTTCTTCGCCCGAAAAATCATCATTCGCTGCTTCGATTCTGTCGAGAAGCGGATTCTTCTCGATTTCCAGATCGAGAAACTGTTCCAGCTCCATATGCGTCATTTGCAGCAGTTTTATCGACTGCATCAACTGGGGCGTCATCACCAGTGACTGTGACTGACGAAAATCGAGCTTGGGCGAAAGAGCCATGCGCCGCCTTGTTTCCCCGATTTACTGTCCACCCGCTAACGAAGGAGCGTGCATCACCCGCCACACAGGAAGATCGGAACTGAATTTATGCACCGGATGAAAACTGGTATGAACCTTGCTTGTCAATTCAGAATGTGCATTTTCAGAAGAAATAAGGAAATAGTCGCAGTTCGAACCCGCTCCCGACCGTAAGAGGTGGGAAAGACAGAACTCCCTGCAGACAGGAATGGCTGTGCGGTTCCGACGATTCCACCAAAACCAGAACTGCTTTAAAGGGTGAACTGGTCACCCAGATACAGCCTGCGCACATCGGGATTGGCGACGATCTCAGCCGGACGGCCATGAGTCAGTACCTGACCGGCGTGGATAATATAAGCGCGATCGATCAGACCCAGCGTTTCACGCACATTATGATCGGTGATGAGAACACCGATGCCGCGGCTCGTCAGATGACGCACGAGCTGCTGAATATCCGAAACCGCAATCGGGTCGACACCGGCGAAAGGCTCGTCAAGCAGCATGAAATTGGGTCGCGAGGCGAGTGCCCGGGCGATCTCCAGACGGCGGCGTTCGCCACCCGACAGCGAGATAGCGGGCGCCTTGCGCAGATGCGCGATGTGGAACTCTTCCAAAAGCGCGTCAAGTTCGGAAGCGCGCTTCTTGCGATCCTTTTCTACGACTTCCAGCACGGCCTTGATGTTGTTTTCCACTGAGAGGCCGCGGAAAATCGACGCCTCCTGCGGAAGATAGCCTATTCCCAAACGCGAACGGCGATACATCGGCATCGCGGTGACGTCAAAACCATCGATCTCGATAGAGCCGCTGTCGGCGGGAACAAGCCCTGTCACCATATAGAAACAGGTCGTCTTGCCCGCGCCGTTCGGCCCCAGAATACCAACCGCCTCGCCAGCACGCACACCGAAAGAAACACCGTTGACGACCTGCCGACCACGATAGCTCTTGCACAGGCCGCGCGCGACCAGTGTTCCCTTAAGACGAGCCATCTTACCGGGCTGAGCGGGCATCTGTCCCGAAGGTTCAGATGCTGGTACGGCTTTCTCGGCCACGACCTGCCGTTCCCCCGCGTTTTTGTTTCCGAACAAGGCCACGGATGCTCCGGTCAGTTCTTCTTGGGCGCAGCACCGCCCTGCTGTTGATCCTTCGGCGCCATGATGATCGATACGCGGCCCTTGCTTTGCCCTTTGCAGCTTTCGACATTGGCCCGACCAGTATCGAGATGCGCCGTCAGCTTGCAGCCGGTCACGACATTGTCGCCATCCGTCAGGACAACCTTCTGGCCTTCAAGAATCATCAGCTGCTTCTTCGCGTCATATCTGCCGGTATCCCCGGTTGCGACCTGCGTACCGGATTTCAGGTAAACCTTGCCGACGATATCGATGTGATCGATGCTGGATGAATCAAGTCCGCCAACACCGGCACTCGCCGGCTCGGCTTTCTCGTTCTCGCCGCCTTTATCCGCCTTGTTGTAATAGACGGTCATCTGGCCTGCCTTCAGCAAGGCGTCGCCCTGCGCAACGGAAACATTGCCTGTGAAGATGGCCACGCCTTCCTTGTCGCGCATTTCCAGCTTGTCGGCATCTATCTTGACCGGCGCCTTGCTATTGGAGAGCTTGAGTCCGCTCACGGCCCCACCCGTCGCTTCCTGCGCCGAAGCAGCCACGGGCGCAGCAACAATGCCAAGCGCCAGAACGGCAAATCCCATCCGCAAAGCGCAGGCCATTGTGTTCTTATTCATACTGCCCGTCTCGCGTTCCATAAATCCAGAGCTCCCCTAATCCGCAATGCGGTCGGATGCAACCTTAAGCATTCTCCGGTCAAATGGGAATATTTGACCCACATGAATGCATCAAACAACCAGTTAAAGCGTTCGCGCGGAGGCAGGCCCCATCGAACGCTTCAAAATCAACAATCGGGCCCCGTCAGGGTGCCTTATTTGCCGAAACGACATCTCCGTCAATCGTCATACGGACCTTGTTCTCGAAAATCAGAACTTTACCGTTGTCCTTGACCTGCATGCTGTCGGCTAGAATATGCGTGCTGCCATTGCGAATGTCGACAGGCTTTTCCGTCGTGATCTGCCCGCTCTTGAGATTCACATCCGCCGAATGCAGCACGGCACGTAAACCTTGATCTGTCGTAACAGTAAAGTCCTTATCAAGTTGCAAACGACCGTTCGCATTGTCGTAGACGCCGGACGCGGCTTCGACCTTGGCGATTCCGCTTTCGCCCACCGGCAATTCGGCGGAGATGCCCTCGAGCGCAATGGCTCCGCTGTTCTTGACATCCTGCGTCGCCTTGGCGGCGGTCATCGAATAGGGGCGATTATCCTTCGTATAGCCATTGAGCTGCGGGCTCGTCATAACGAGTTTGCCACCCTCACCGCCCGTGTTCATTTCCACTTTGACGGGAGCAGCCGGTGTTGCAAGGAAAGTGTACCATGAGAAAACCGCTGCCACGGCAATGGCTGCAACCGGCAGCGCCGTCTTCAGAACGCGCACACGAATCGAATGACGCTGCGCGGCATGGAAAAGCGACTCGGCCTTCTCCGACGCACCAAAACGCATCCCCCCCTTGCCGCGCCCCGACGGGGGTGCGTTCTGCGGGGCATGGATATGAGAGGTGTCGGCCGTCATGGTTTCCTTCGATTATTCAACTGCCTTCATATAATTAATGGGCAGGCGCATTTATCTGGCGCTTTTTCATTTCAATAAGGTTTATTTGGGGTGAAATGGCACGTCGCTCAATAGCATTATTCGACACAAAACACCGCGCCGACCTCGCACGCAAGGACAGAAACGGCATAAGTATCTGATAATTCAACCCAATTGGCGTTCCGCCAATATAGCAGAACGTCGATCAACTCTTCGATATCAGGCAAGATAGCACGAAGATGCCTGAAATTATAGCGTCAGCCCTGCGCGCTGCGAATGCTTTTCTTCGTCAGTTCGTAAAATCCGGATTCTCTGCCCCGCGACATTACATTTTGGCTGTTCCTGCGCTATCTCTCAGCAAAATGTCTCTCGAAGACGCTTGCCGCCTGTCCTCATTCCGGGCAAAAGGAGAGCGGCATATTTGAGATCGTATTTCATTTCGAACAAACGGACGGTGAGAATGGCTCAGGACGCCGAAGCGATAATCGAAAGACGCAGATTGCGCCGAAAGCTTACGGTCTGGCGCATTGCCTTCCTGCTTCTCGTAGCCGCTTTGATCGCTGCATTCGCCTCCTACACCATGCGAGGCGCGAATTTCAGCCAGCCACATATTGCCAAAGTGCGGATTGAAGGCACGATCTTCGAAAATGAAGAGCTTCTGAAACGCCTGGACAAGATCACCAAGGACGACGCAGTGAAAGGTGTCATCCTGATTCTCGATTCGCCGGGCGGCACGACCGTCGGCGGCGAAGCGATCTATGAAGCCGTGAGAAAGCTCGCGGAGAAAAAGCCGGTCGTCACACAGGTCGGAACCCTTGCCGCATCAGCCGGCTACATGATTGCCAGCGCGTCCGACCATATCGTGGCGCGGCAGACATCCATCGTCGGCTCAATCGGTGTGCTGTTCCAGTATCCGGACCTGTCGAAACTGCTCGATACGATCGGCGTGAAGGTCGAGACGATCAAATCCTCGCCGCTCAAGGCGGAACCCAACTATTTCAGTCCTGCGAGCGAAGAAGCCAAGGGCATGATCCGCAGCATGATCCTCGATTCCTATGACTGGTTCGTGGGGATTGTGGAAAAACGCCGCTCGTTCACGCATGAACAGGCGCTGGCTCTGGCCAATGGCGCCATATTCACCGGGCGTCAGGCGCTGGAAAAGAAGCTGATCGACGGTCTTGGCGGTGAAGAAGAAGCCATTACGTGGCTTGGTACCAAGGGCATTTCCAAGGATCTGCCGCGCCTTGAATGGAAACCGGTCAGTAGCGAAACAGGTTTTTCACTGCGCGACCTTGTCATTCATGCCGGTGCGCGCCTGCTCGGCATCCCGCAAGAGGCCGACAGCATGCTGAAGGAGATCGCCAGGGATCGTATCTTTCTTGACGGACTTCTCTCGGTTTGGCACGTTGACGGAACGTCCGGAAGCAACCCGGCAAACCAATAACGTCCTCTCATCGGACAGGACAAGCGGACAGAACAGAAACAGGGGTCAAACGCCGTGATCAAATCGGAACTCGTTCAGATTATCGCCAGCCGAAATCCGCATCTTTTTCAGCGCGATGTCGAAAACATCGTTGGAGCGGTCTTCGACGAGATCACCAACGCTCTCGCGGAAGGCAATCGCGTTGAACTGCGCGGCTTTGGCGCATTCTCGGTTAAAAATCGTCCGGCCCGGAGCGGCCGCAATCCGCGCACCGGCGAAACAGTCGATGTCGAAGAAAAGTGGGTGCCTTTCTTCAAGACTGGCAAGGAACTGCGCGACCGTCTCAACGGCGCCGTCTGATAGCTGACCATGCTGGCAAAACGTGTCATAACCATCGTCATTCTGGTGCCGCTTGCGGTCATTCTGATCGCATTGTCGGTTGCCAACCGGTCATCCGTGCTTTTGACGATCGATCCGTTCAATCCCGGCAACCCTGCACTTTCTTACAGCGCGCCCCTGTTTATCTGGCTGTTCGGCGCGCTGCTGCTCGGCGTCGTCATCGGCTCTGCGGTAACATGGCTCACCCAGGGCAAGTATCGCCGCATGGCGCGCCACAGCAAGCTGGAAGCCGCGCGTCTGCTTGAACGGGCGGAAGCAGCAGAAAAGCGCAGCACGTCTCTCGTTCATTCCTGAAATGCCTCATTTGGCCGACCCCGGAGACAAACTCCGGGTTTCTTCTGGCCGAAACGTCGATTGCCGGACGAAAATCGACGTTTTCCCCTTCCACGCAGGCGCGCTTTATCCTACCTAGACCTCAATCAGCATGATTGGAGTTTCGGGTGAAGACGCCAAAAGGAAAAGGCAAAAAGCCATCGGGCGGCAAGCAAGAACGCGCTTTCGAGCGTGCGAAACAGGATGCGCCGCGCCCGGAAGGCAAATTCGAGGGCAAATTTGAAGGTCGAGGTTCGTCTTTCAAAAAGCCGCGCCCGCAATTCGCCAAGTCAGCTCCCAAACCTGTGGAAGACAGATCGCCCGCTCCGCTTCGCGAGATCAAGCCCTATTCGGGCGCGCGTCCGGGCGAACGATTGCCGCTTATTCTAGAAACCGAACCATCGGACGATTATGCGCTCCTCGACAGCGGCAACGGGCTGAAACTCGAACAATACGGTCCCTATCGGATCGTGCGCCCGGAAGGGCAGGCAATCTGGCTACCGAGCCTACCGCAAAAGGAATGGGACGAAGCCGACGCCGTTTTCACGGGCAATACCGATGAGGAAGGCATGGGCCGGTGGGCTTTTCCGCATGTGCCACTCGGTGAAACATGGCCGATGCAGCATGACGGCATTTCATTCAATGGCCGTTTCACCTCGTTCCGTCATGTCGGTGTTTTCCCTGAACAGGCGGCGCACTGGTCGTTCATGGACGGACTTGTCCGCGAAGCCACAAAGGCCGGACGCAGCGTGAAAGTGCTCAATCTTTTCGGTTATACCGGCTTGGCCTCACTGGTTGCCGCGCGCGCCGGTGCGGAAGTAACTCATGTGGATGCCTCCAAGAAAGCCATCCTGTGGGCGCGCGAGAATCAGGAAATGGCGGGGCTTTCCAACAAGCCTATCCGCTGGATCTGCGAAGACGCGATGAAATTCGTGCAGCGCGAGGAACGGCGCGGCAGTTTCTACGACATCATCCTGCTCGATCCGCCCGCCTATGGGCGCGGCCCGAGCGGTGAAGTCTGGCAATTGTTCGAACATCTGCCCGCCATGGTCGATACCTGCCGTTCGATCCTGACGCCGAAGCCGCTTGCTGTCATATTGACGGCCTACTCAATCCGTGCCTCTTTCTTCGCTATTCATGAACTGATGCGTGACCGGTTCACTGGTCTTGGCGGTACGGTCGAATCAGGCGAACTCATCCTGCGTGAACGCTCGGCAGGGCGCGCGCTATCGACATCCATGTTCAGCCGCTGGGTAGCAAAATGAGCCGAAACGACGATTTTTCCAAAGGCGGCACTGTTCGCAGAGAATATTCGAAGGTGGGACAGGTGAAGGAAGTCACCAGCCTCGCCAATCCGATTGTCAAGGACCTGCGTTCGCTCAGCCTGAAGAAATTCCGCGACCAGCAGGGCGTGTTTCTGGCCGAAGGACTCAAGCTTGTCATCGACGCACTGGAGCAGGACTGGCGCATCAAGACGCTGGTTTTTGCGAAATCCGGCAAAGGCAACAAAACGGTGGAGCAGGTCGCAGCCCGCACCTTCGCCAAAGGCGGACTGGTTCTTGAGGTCACCGAGAAAATCATTTCCGCGATTACACGCCGCGACAACCCGCAAGCGGTGGTCGGCGTTTTCGAGCAGCAGTATCAGCCGCTGGCAAGCCTCAAGCCGAAAGGCGGCGATGTCTATATCGCGCTCGACCGCGTGCGTGACCCAGGAAATCTGGGTACGGTCATCCGCACCGCCGATGCCGTTGGCGCGAAGGGCGTGATCCTTATCGGTGATACAACCGATCCCTATTCACTCGAAACCGTACGCGCCACGATGGGTTCAGTTTTCTCCGTGCCGCTCTACAAGATAAGCGAATCCGATTTCCTCCACTGGCGCAAGGGCTTTTCGGGGCTTGTCGTCGGCACACATCTCAAGGGTGCGGTCGACTACCGGACCATCCCCTACAAGAATAAGCCTGTGGTGCTGATCATGGGCAATGAGCAACAGGGCCTGCCGGACAATCTGGCTGCGGCTTGCGACAACCTTGCCCGCATCCCGCAGGCCGGCCGCGCCGACTCGCTCAATCTGGCGATCGCAACCGGCGTCATGCTTTATGAGATCCGGCGCGACGCGCTCGCTCTCGATGAAAGGGAAGAGCGATGAAACGCCATGCGGTTCTGTCTTCGCTTCTTGTCGTCATCCTCGCGGTCGCGCTCGATCAGTTTGTCAAATTTCAGGTCGAAACCGGCATGGGCTATGGCGAGCAGATCGATCTGCTGCCTTTCCTTGCCTTGCTGCGCGTACATAATGAGGGCATCGCCTTTTCCATGCTTGCCTGGCTGCATGACGGGGGCCTGATCGCCATCACTATCGCCGTCATCGCCTTCGTGCTTTATCTGTGGTGGACCAATGCGCCCGAACGCGTCTTTGCGCGCTATGGTTTCGCACTGGTGGTCGGTGGCGCTATCGGCAATCTGATCGACCGCAGCATGCATGGCTATGTGGTGGATTATGTTCTGTTTCACCTGCCAGCATGGTCGTTCGCGATCTTCAATCTCGCCGACGCCTTCATTACCATCGGAGCGGCGCTCATTATTTGGGAGGAGTTTCTCGGCTGGCGGCGCGAGCGCGCAGCACGATGAATTTGCTCCTGATTTTCGTCTCCCTATAGCGCGGCTTGATCGCTTTCAGCCTTTCGCATAATTTGAAGCTGAAAATTTACAATGTTTTTGAAGGGGATAAGGCCCAGGCACTCGAATTGACACATTGGTGACACGCTTCTGTCATCCTCGCGTAGCACTGAATCTGTACTGCTTCGGTTGAGATGGACACCATGTCCGAACGATCAAATGCATGAAGATTGGAAATGGCTGCACCATGCTGAAATATCAGTGGGAAAGCCGCTCAGAATACGTGAATAGACAAATCAGGAGCCATCATCATGACAGTACTGCTTGGAATGGGCCAGCAAATCATTGATGATACGGTCATGTCAGGCTTAGAAGCACAACAGGCGCTGTTTGCGTCCAATGGAGACCCCATCGTTCTGGGGCGCATCGGCTCGCTGGAAGTACGGCTTGCAAACTCCCGCGAGGCTATCGAGGCCGCGCAGGAACTGCGTTTTCGCGTGTTCTTCGAAGAAATGGGCGCCCGCAAGGAAACCATCGAAGCTGCGGAACAACGTGACTCCGACCGTTTCGATGCGATCTGCGATCATCTCCTCGTCTATGATACTGCCCTGCCCGTGCCTGAACACCGCCAGATCGTCGGCACCTATCGCCTGATGCGCAGCGAACAGGCGGACAAAGCGCTCGGCTTCTATTCGGCGGATGAATATGACGTGCAGCGTCTGGCGCTATCGCGTCCCAACCTCCGGCTACTGGAGCTGGGCCGCTCCTGCGTGCAGGCGGAATACCGTTCCAAGCGCACGGTGGAGCTGCTGTGGCAGGGAGCATGGGCCTATTGCCGCCGCCACTCGATTGACGTGATGTTCGGCTGCGCCTCGTTTCACGGGGCCGTACCCGCCGCGCATGCGCTCGGGCTTTCCTTCCTGCATCACAATTGCCGCGCCACTGCGGACTGGGACGTACGGGCTCTGCCGCACCGATATCAGCCGATGGATCTGATGCCGACGGAGGCGATCAACAACAAGGTTGCCCTCTTCTCCATGCCGCCTCTGGTAAAGGGTTATCTGCGTCTCGGCGCGATGATCGGTGACGGCGCGGTCATCGATGAAGCCTTCGGCACGACGGATGTCTTCATCATCCTGCCGATCGAACGCATCTCCAGCCGTTACATTACCTATTACGGAGCAGAGGCGAACCGGTTCGTGTAAAGAAAAGGCGAAACATATGTTTCGCCTTTTTGTTTTATGTCCTGCCAACCAGTTCCTTCAGCCTGTAAACCAGCTCCAGCGCCTCGCGCGGGGTAAGTTCGTCCGGGCTGATGGCGGCGACCGCCTTCACCAGTTCGCTATCCTGTACCGTCGCCTGGGCTTTTGGCTTCTCCTGCTGCAAGACAACAGAGAAAAGCGGCAGATCATCGATCAGCTTATCGGCCTTGCCGGACGTTTCGCCCGCTTCCAACTGATGCAGCACATCGCGGGCGCGATTAACGACCGCTTCCGGCAAACCGGCCAGCCGCGCCACCTGCACGCCGTAGGAACGATCGGCAGCGCCCTTTGCCACTTCATGCAGGAAGACGACATCATTGTCCCATTCCTTGACCCGCATGGTGACATTTGAAAGCCGTTCCAGCTTTTCTGAAAGCGCCGTCATTTCGTGAAAATGGGTGGCGAAAAGCGCACGGCAACAGTTCTTCTCATGCAGATATTCAACCGCTGCCCAGGCGATGGAAAGCCCGTCGAAAGTGGCGGTGCCGCGCCCGATCTCATCAAGGATCACCAGCGAGCGCTCGCCTGCCTGATTGAGGATCGCTGCCGTTTCCACCATTTCGACCATAAAGGTAGAGCGTCCGCGCGCCAGATCGTCGGACGCGCCGACGCGACTGAACAGGCGGTCCACCACACCGATTTCAGCCGAACCGGCTGGCACGAAAGAGCCCATCTGGGCGAGAATGGCGATCAGCGCGTTCTGGCGCAGGAAGGTGGATTTACCACCCATATTCGGACCGGTCAGAAGCCAGATTGCACCATTGCCACCGTCTTTTTGCGGCGAGAGATCGCAATCATTCGCCACGAACGGATTGGCTGCCTGACGGCGCAGCGCCTGCTCAACCACCGGATGACGCCCGGCAATGATGTTGAAGGAAAGGCTGTCATCGACCAGCGGACGGCAATAGCCCTGCTCATCGGCCAGCACCGCCAGCGACGCCGACACGTCAAAGACGGAAAGCGCTGCCGCCGCGGCGCGAATGCTGTCTGCGTGGGAAACAGCTTCCGCCGTCAGCTCCTCGAAGATCGCAAGCTCGATGGACAGCGCACGATCGGCAGCGTTTGCAATCCTGCTTTCAAGCTCGGCCAGTTCCGTGGTCGTGAAACGCATGGCGTTGGCCATGGTCTGGCGATGGATGAAGCGGCTCTTGGCTTCATCCGTCCCGGTCATCGCGCCAGAATTGTTCGCCGTCACCTCGATGAAATAGCCAAGCACATTGTTGTGCTTGATCTTCAGCGTTTTGATGCCGGTTTCCTCGATATAGTCGGCCTGCAAACCGGCAATCACCCGGCGCGACTGGTCGCGTAGCGCACGCATCTCGTCGAGTTCGGTATTATAGCCCTCGCGCACGAAACCGCCGTCACGCTTCAGAAGCGGCATTTCATCGGCCAGCGCACGATCGAGATGCGCGGCAAAGCTTGCCGGCATTTTCTCGATGGCTTCGCATGCCGCAGCAAGCTCATCCGGCAGAAGCGCGCCTTCCAGAAGCGACGCGATGGCTCCAGCAGCTTCAAATCCCCGCGCCAGCGCACCAAGATCACGCGGCCCCCCGCGACCGACCGCAAGGCGCGAAAGCGCACGCGGCATATCCGGCACGCCCTTCAGCTCCAACCGCATGCCGTCGCCAAGCGGCTGTTCGCTCAGGAACCAGGAAACGGAATCATGGCGCTGCGCAATCGCCTTCGGGGCGGTCAGCGGCGCTTTCAGGCGCTCGGCCAGAAGCCGCGCACCGCCGCCCGTCACGGTGCGGTCGATGGCCTTCAGGAGACTGCCGTCCCGACTGCCCGACATGGTGCGCACAAGCTCCAGGCTGGCGCGCGTCGCCGGATCGATGAAGATCGTCCCGCCTTCATGCTCACGTTCGGGCCGCATCAGCGGCGGGCGCTCGGAAATCTGCGTCTTCTCGATATAGGCGATAGCACCCGAAATGGCCGACAGCTCAGCCCGGCTGAACTGGCCAAAACCGTCGAGCGTGGCGACATTGAAATAACGCTGGATGCGATTTTCGGCAGCGGCGCTATCGAACAGGGTCGCGGGCTGCGGCATCACCGCCTTGCCTATCATGTCGAAAACCGGGCGCAATGCGGCATCATGAAACGCGGTATCGGCCACGATCAGTTCGCTTGGATCGATCCTCATAATATCGGCAAAAAGCCGGTCTTCCGTGGTTTCCACCACACGAAACGTGCCTGTCGAAATATCGATCCAGGCAAGCGCCAGCGCGCCGTCGCCCTTGGTGCGGCCGAGCGCCATCAGATAATTGGCCTCGGAGGGGTCCAGCAGCTTTTCTTCAGTGATGGTGCCTGGTGTCACCAGGCGAATGACATCGCGCCGAACGACCGATTTGGAACCGCGCTTCTTTGCCTCTGCGGGATCTTCCATCTGCTCGCAGACGGCGACGCGATAGCCTTTGGCGATCAGTTTTTGCAGGTAATCGTCGGCGGCATGGACCGGCACGCCGCACATGGGAATATCTTCGCCAAGATGCTTGCCGCGCTTTGTCAGCGCGATGCCCAGCGCCTTGGAAGCCTCCACCGCATCGTCGAAAAACAATTCATAAAAATCGCCCATGCGGTAGAAAAGCAGCGAATCAACATTCGCCGCCTTGATCTCGATATATTGCTCCATCATGGGCGTCAGGCGTACGACCGTCTCCTGCGCGGTGCTTTCTTCCGCCTTCGGCATACCGTCCTCGACCTTCGCTTCCATGCCATAAAACCTTCATTTGTTGCGCGCTTGTCGCAGCCAAAGTCATTAAATTTCGTATTCCATCGTTTTTGGATGAATATCTATTCCCTGAAGCGCTGTTTACACAGTGCTGCGCGAGCGCTATCGAAGTTCTTCCGCAGATGAAACCGGAGGGAACATGCCAGCCTCAACGCCGAAGGGCAACACATCAGAACGCACACCCACAGCCAGTGAGAAGGAAGCTCTCGACTTTCACGCTAATGGCCGCCCGGGCAAGCTGGAGATCAACCCCACCAAGCCCATGACGACGCAGCGCGACCTGTCGCTTGCCTATTCGCCGGGCGTAGCCGTGCCCGTGAAGGCAATCGCGGAAGATCCCGCGCGCGCCTATGATTACACCGCCAAAGGCAACCTCGTCGCCGTCATCTCCAATGGTACCGCCATCCTCGGCCTGGGCAATCTGGGGGCGCTTGCTTCCAAGCCGGTCATGGAAGGCAAGGCCGTGCTCTTCAAGCGCTTTGCGGATGTCGATTCCATCGATCTTGAAGTCGATACGACCGATATCGATGCCTTCATCAACGCCGTGCGCTATCTCGGCCCATCTTTCGGTGGCATCAATCTGGAAGATATCAAGGCGCCGGATTGCTTCATCATCGAGCAGCGTCTGCGCGAACTGATGGACATTCCGGTTTTCCACGATGACCAGCATGGCACAGCAATCATCGCCGCCGCGGGCATGATCAATGCGCTGCATCTGACGGGCCGCGATATCAAGACGACCAAGCTGGTCTGCAATGGTGCAGGCTCGGCGGGCATTGCCTGTATCGAACTCGTCAAAGCGATGGGTTTCCCCACCGAAAACGTCACGCTGTGCGACACCAAGGGTGTGGTCTATCAGGGGCGTGAAGAGGGCATGAACCAGTGGAAGTCGGCCCATGCGATCAAGACCGATAAGCGCTCGCTGGCCGACGCCATGCAGGATGCTGATATTTTCTTCGGCGTTTCGGCCAAGGGCGCGCTGACCAAGGAAATGGTGCGCTCCATGGCACCCAATCCGATCATTTTCGCCATGGCCAATCCCGACCCGGAAGTCACGCCGGAAGATGTTGCGGAAGTGCGCGATGACGCGATTGTTGCAACGGGCCGTTCGGATTATCCGAATCAGGTCAACAACGTTCTGGGCTTTCCCTATATCTTCCGCGGTGCGCTCGACGTGCGCGCAACCATGATCAACGATGCGATGAAGATCGCCGCCGTCAATGCTCTCGCCGAGCTTGCGCGTGAAGACGTGCCGGACGATGTGGTCGCCGCCTATCAGGGCAGCCGCCCGCGCTTCGGCCCGAATTACATCATTCCGGTGCCCTTCGACCCGCGTCTGCTTGCTTCCGTTTCGGCAGCCGTCGCCAAGGCCGCTATCGAGACGGGCGTTGCCGGACGGGTAATCGATGACATTGAAGGCTACAAGCGTGAACTATCGGCCCGCCGCGACCCCATCGCTTCGACGCTGCGCGGCATCTATGAGCGCGTGCGCCGTCAGCCAAAGCGTATCGTCTTCGCCGAAGGTGAAGAAGAGCAGGTGATGCGCGCCGCCGTTTCCTACGTCAATCAGGGGCTTGGGACGGCCATCCTCGTCGGTCGCGAGGAGCGCGTGAAGGAGACAGCCGAAGCTGCGGGTGTCGATCTTTCGCGCCCCGGCATCGAGATCATCAACGCGCGCCTTTCCAGCCGCAATGCGGCCTATGCCGACTATCTTTACGAGAAGCTTCAGCGCAAGGGCTATCTGGCTCGCGACTGCCATCGCCTCATCAACAATGACCGCAATCATTTCGCGTCCTGCATGGTGGCGCTCGGCGATGCGGACGGCATGGTGACGGGCGTGACCCGCAACTATGCAACCGGCCTCGACGACGTGCGCCGGGTCATCGATTCCAAGCCTGGCCATCGCGTGGTCGGCGTGTCGATTGCGCTTTGCCGCGGCCGCACGGTTTTCGTCGCGGATACAGCCGTGCATGAAATGCCGACGGCCGAAGAACTGGCCGATATCGCCGTGGAAGCCGCAGGCATGGCGCGACGCATGGGCTATGTGCCGCGCGTGGCGCTCACCGCCTTCTCCACATTCGGCCACATGGGCGGCGAACGCTCGGCACGAATTCAGGAAGCCGTTCGCATCCTGAGCACGCGTCATGTCGATTTCGAGTTCGACGGCGAAATGAGCGCAGATGTGGCTCTCAATCCGAAGCTGATGGAACAATATCCGTTCATTCGTCTTTCGGGTCCGGCCAATGTGATCGTCACACCTGACAATCATTCGGCCTCAATTGCTGCCGACATGCTTCAGGAACTGGGCGGCGCGACCATCATCGGCCCGCTGCTCGTCGGCCTCGACAAGCCGGCGCAGATCGTCACCATCGGCGCGAAGGATTCCGATATCGTCAATATGGCGGCGATCACGGCCTATAACGCCACGAACTGATCTTCTCCGATTGTCGGACAGGGAGGCCGGGCATTGCCCGGCCTTTTGCATGTTCATGGCAGGCAAAAGCGGCTATAAGGTCGATTTCCTGCCCCACCAACCGGACCTGCAAGCTGTATGAGCGCACATGAGCTGAAGCTGGATGAGATCGTCAATGCAGAGGCGCTGCGCCGAAAGCTGCATGAACTTGCCGATGCTACGGATGAAAGCTATACGAGCGCGCCGGTGCGCAAAGTCGTGCTGCATGCCCTGAAGGACGCACTGATACGCGGACGCACCAATGCGGAAGGCATGCTGATGAAAGATGGCGGCGGCACGCTCTGCGCCACGCGTCTTTCCTATCTCATGGATACCATCATCGGGGTTCTGTTCGATTTCGCGACCACAAAGGCTTATCCGATGGTCAATCCGTCCAAGGCGGAGAATATGGTCATCGTGGCGGTAGGCGGCTATGGGCGGGGCGGCCTGGCCCCGGGTTCCGACATCGACCTTCTGTTTCTGCTCCCCTACAAGCAGACGCCATGGGGGGAGCAGGTCGTTGAATATATGCTCTACATGCTTTGGGACATGGGGCTGAAAGTCGGCCATTCCACCCGCAGCGTGGATGAATGCGTCCGCCTGTCGCGAGAAGACATGACAATCCGCACCGCTATGTTGGATGCGCGTTTCATCATCGGTAACAAGGAATTGTTTCAGGTGCTGGTCAGCCGTTTTGACGAGGAAGTGGTCAAGAATACCGGCCCGGAATTTATCCAAGCCAAGCTTGCCGAACGCGATGCGCGCCACCGCAAGGCTGGCGAAACCCGCTATCTGGTGGAACCGAATGTCAAGGAAGGCAAAGGTGGGCAACGCGACCTCCATACCCTTTACTGGATCGCCAAATATTTCTATCGCGTCAAAACCAAGGAAGAACTGGTCAAGCTCGGCGTGCTGTCGCGTAGCGAATTGCGTCTCTTCAACAAGGCGGAGGATTTTCTCTGGGCGGTGCGCTGCCATATGCATTTTGCGACGCTGAAAGCGGAAGAGCGCCTGTCCTTCGACATCCAGCCAGAGATAGCAGAGCGACTGGGCTATACGGCCCACCCCGGCCAGAATTATGTCGAACGCTTCATGAAGCACTATTTCCTCGTAGCGAAGGATGTGGGCGACCTCACCCGCATCATCTGCGCAGCCCTCGAGGAGCAGCAGGCAAAGCACGTGCCGGGCTTCAATCGCATCTTCCTTACCTTCTCGCGTCGCAAGCGCAAGCTGTCGTCCGACGGCGATTTCGTTTCGGAAAACCACCGCATCAATATCGCTCATCCCGATGTTTTCAGGCAGGATCCGGTCAACATCATCCGCATATTCCATCTGGCCGACAAGCACGGACTGGAGTTTCATCCCGAGGCGATGCAACAGCTTACCCGGTCGCTGAAACTCATCAATGCGGAGGTGCGGGAAAATCCCGAGGCAAACCGGCTTTTCCTCGAAATCCTGACTTCGCCGCGTGACCCCGAATTGATCCTGCGCCGCATGAACGAATCCGGCGTACTGGGTAAATTCATCCCCGACTTCGGCAAGATCGTCGCTATGATGCAGTTCAACATGTACCATCACTATACAGTGGACGAACATCTGTTGCGCTGCATCGCGGTATTGTCGGAAATCGAACACGGCGAGCTTGAAAACGAGCATCCGCTCTCAAACCACCTCATAACGACGACCAAACGCGACCGTAATCTGCTTTACGTCGCGCTGCTTCTCCACGATATCGCCAAGGGACGCCCGGAAGATCATTCGGTTGCCGGAGCCCGTATTGCCCGCAGGCTCGGCCCGCGCTTCGGCCTCACGCCTTCCGAGACCGACATCGTCGAGTGGCTTGTGCGCGAACATCTGACCATGAGCATGGTGGCGCAATCCCGCGATCTCAACGACCGCAAGACGATCATCGATTTCGCCGACACCGTGCAGACCATGGAGCGGCTGAAGCTGCTTTTGATCCTGACGGTCTGCGATATCAAGGCGGTCGGTCCCGGTGTCTGGAATGGCTGGAAAGGCCAGCTTCTGCGCACGCTTTTCTACGAAACCGAACTGGTGCTGACCGGCGGCTTTTCCGAATTGTCGCGCGCCGATCGCGACCGGCAAGCCCGCGACGCATTGGCCGACAAGCTTTCCGACTGGCCGCAAGACGAGCGCGAGGCCTATCTCGGCCTTCACTATCAGAACTATCTTTTCACGGTCAGCCTCGACGATCAGGTGCGCCATGCACATTTCATCCGCGCCGCCGACCGAGACGGTCGCGCGCTTGCCACCATGGCCAAGCCACATACGTTCGAGGCGGTGACGGAAATCACTGTTCTGGCACCCGATCATCCGCGCCTGCTATCAATCATCACCGGCGCATGTGCTGCGGCGGGCGGCAATATCGTGGACGCGCAGATTTTCACCACCGGAGACGGACGCGCGCTCGACACAATCCTGATCAGCCGCGAATTCGACACCGATGAAGACGAACGCAGGCGGGCCGAGCGTGTCGGCAAGGTGATCGAGGACATGCTCTCCGGCAAGGCTCATCTGCCGGATGTGCTTGCCCGTCGAACCCGACCGAAGAAATCCGCCAAGGCCTTCAAGGTGGAACCGCGTGTCGAAATCAACAATGCGCTTTCCAACAAATTCACGGTCATCGAAGTGGAAGGACTTGACCGGCCTGGTCTTTTGTCGGAACTGACCGGCCTTATTTCCGACCTTTCACTGGATATTGCTTCGGCACATATCACCACCTTCGGCGAGAAGGTCATCGACAGTTTTTATGTGACGGATCTGGTGGGCCACAAAATTTCAAATGCCACCCGTCAGAGCAATATCAAGCGCAAGCTTCTTGCGGTTCTCGGCGGCGAGAACAGCGGAAAGACAAACGGGCGCGCAGCAGCATAGGTATTTCAAGCAAATGAGTTTGGTCAAAAAGTTCGCCACGGTTGCGTCTGGCACGCTGATGAGCCGTATTTTCGGTTTCACGCGCGAAATGTTCATGGCCGCAGCGCTCGGCACCGGCCCGGTTGCCGACGCCTTCAATGCAGCGTTCCGTTTTCCAAACACATTTCGCAGGCTTTTCGCCGAAGGAGCCTTCAACTCCGCATTCGTGCCGCTCTTCGCCAAGGAAATCGAGAAAAACGGCATGGACGGCGCGCGGCGCTTCTCGGAAGAAGTGTTCGGTGTGCTTTTCACCGTGCTGCTGTTCATCACCATCGCCATGGAATTGTCGATGCCCTTCATCGTGCGCACCGTGATTGCGCCCGGCTTCACCGACGATCCGGTAAAATTCGACAATACGGTTCGCCTTGCGACGATCATGTTTCCCTATCTGGCCTGCATGTCGCTTGCGGCCATGATGGGCGGCATGCTCAATTCGCTACACCGCTATTTTGCAGCGGCCATAGCCCCGGTTTTTCTCAATATCATCCTGATCATCGTGCTGGCACTCGCCTGGTGGCAGGGGTATGATGCGCTTTCCGTCGGCTATGGCCTGTCATGGGGCGTCATGGCCGCGGGTCTGGTGCAGCTGGCAATCGTCTGGCTTGCCGTGCGCAATGCCGGCATCAAGATCGGCTTCCGCCGTCCACGCCTGACAGCCAATGTCAAACGCCTGCTGGTTCTGGCGCTGCCCGCTGCGATCACCGGCGGGATCACACAGATCAACCTGCTCATCAACACCAACATCGCATCGGGCATGGAAGGCGCGGTCTCGTCGCTTGTCTATGCCGACCGCATCTATCAGCTTCCACTCGGCGTGGTGGGCATCGCTGTTGCGACCGTGCTTCTGCCGGAATTGTCGCGCGCGCTTCGTAGTGGACACGTAAAGGAAGCCTCGAACCTGCAAAACCGCTCGGTCGAGTTCACCTTGTTTCTCACACTGCCCGCCGCCGCAGCCCTTCTCGTCATGTCGGAACCCATCGTGCGGCTTCTGTTCGAACGCGGACAGTTCAGTTCCGGTTCCACGCTCGTGGTTTCGAATATCCTTGCGATCTACGGCCTCGGCCTGCCCGCTTTCGTCCTGATCAAGGCGTTCATTCCGGGGTTCTTCGCCCGCGAGGACACCCGTACGCCGATGATCTTTGCGGCCATTTCCGTTGCCGTGAACGTCACACTCGCGGTCACCCTCTTCCCGCGCCTCGGGCCAACCGGTATCGCAACGGCTGAAATCGTCGCGGGCTGGGTCAATGCGGTCCTGCTCTTCGCAACCCTCGTCAAGCGCGGGCATTGGGGGCGGGACATTCCGCTTCTCACCCGCATACCCCGCCTGCTGATCGCTGCGGGCATCATGGCCGCTGGAATTCACTACACAATCGGCTATTTCGCCCATGAGCTTTCGTCGGCAGCGCCTTTCGTCGTTCGGGCCGGGACAGTCGCAGCGATCGTGATTGCCGCGATGATCGTCTATTTCGCTCTCGCTTTCGGGCTTGGCGGCGCCAATACCGCCATGATCCGCCGCAACATCAAACGCGGCGCGGTGAAAAAGCAGACGGAGAACGACGCGTAATTTGCCCTTGAAAGCCTGGCACGCGTCTGCGAAAACACGCGGCATCATTGTCACCCCTCCGCTCTCCATCGGCGGATGGTTTATTCTCAGGATAGAGTTATGAGCACGTTCAAACCGCTTGTCTTCTCCGGCGCCCAACCGACCGGAAATCTTCACCTCGGCAATTATCTGGGTGCCATCAAGCGGTGGGTAGAGGTTCAGAAGACTCACGAATGCATCTATTGCGTCGTGGACATGCATGCCCTCACCATATCGCCCGATCCGGTGGAGCTGACCAATTCCACCCGCGAGGTGACTGCCGCCTATCTGGCCGCAGGTGTTGACCCGAAGAAAAGCATCGTCTTCAACCAGAGCCGCGTCATGCAGCATGCAGAGCTTGCCTGGGTGTTCAACTGCGTTGCGCGCATCGGCTGGATGAGCCGCATGACCCAGTTCAAGGACAAGGCAGGCAAGGATCGCGAGAATGCATCGCTCGGCCTGTTCGCCTATCCCAGCCTCATGGCCGCCGACATTCTGCTTTATCGCGCCACGCATGTGCCGGTGGGCGAAGACCAGAAGCAGCATCTGGAGCTGACCCGCGACATCGCCCAGAAGTTCAACAACGACTATTCCGACCGCATCGCATCGCTCGGCATCGGCGTGGGAATGGCTGTGGGCGACGAGGAAGTTTCGGGCTTCTTTCCGCTGACCGAGCCGATGATTTCCGGGCCTGCCATGCGCATCATGTCGCTGCGCGACGGCACCAAGAAGATGTCGAAGTCCGATCCGTCAGACCTGTCGCGCATCAACCTAATCGATAACGAAGACACGATCACCAAGAAGATCCGCAAAGCCAAGACCGACTCGGAAGGCCTGCCTTCGGAAGTTGAAGGGCTTGCCGGGCGGCCTGAAGCCGATAATCTCGTCGGCATTTATGCTGCCTTTGCATCGCAGACCAAAAAAGACATACTCGGCGAATTCGGTGGACGCCAGTTCTCCGAGTTCAAAGCTTCGCTGGCCGATCTGGCGGTGGAACGCCTCTCGCCGATTACTCATGAAATGCGCCGTCTGGTGGCCGATCCGGCCTATATCGACAGCGTGCTGCGCGAAGGCGGCGAGCGGGCGGGTGTGATTGCCGAGCAAACTATGCGCCATGTGCGCGACATTGTCGGCTGGCTGCAAAACTGATCGAAAATACGGCCGCCCGCTTGCGGGCGGCCATTCACGATGGCACATTGCTCCCATGGTATCCAAACGACTTAGCCGGGAAGCCGGTCACCGCCGCAAATTTCTTGCCGTTGTTGACGAGACGCCCGAATGCGGGCGGGCCGTTGCCTATGCCGCGCGCCGCGCCAAGAACACAGGCGGCTCGCTCGTGCTTCTTTTCGTTGTCGATAATTCCGATTTCCAGCAGATTCTCGGCGTCGGTGAGATCATGCGTTCGGAAGCGCAGGATCGCGCGCGTTCGGCACTGGAAAAGTTTGCCGCGGTCGTTCGTGAGGAACAGGGCATAGAACCTGAATTGAGCGTTCGTGAAGGCCGTACGGCGGAAGAGCTGCTCAGCCTTATCGAGGACGATCAGGATATCGCCATTCTGGTTCTCGCCGCCGGTTCAGGCAAGGAAGGCCCCGGGCCATTGGTACAGTCGCTTGCCGGTCGCGCGCAGTTTCCCATCCCCGTCACGGTCGTCCCCGCAGGATTGAGCGACGACGACATTGATGCAGTGACCTAATCACCCTATATTGATCGTAACTGAAACGCTCCCGCTCGCAGCAGGCCTTGCTTCAACACGGGTTGGCGCTTATTAGAACCATTCCAGAGTTTGAAAGCGGGAGAACGTGCATGTTCATCCAGACTGAAACCACGCCCAATCCGGCGACCCTGAAGTTCCTTCCCGGCAAGGTCGTGATGCCAGAAGGCACGGCAGATTTCCGCGATGCGACAGCCGCCGGCAACACGTCGCCGCTGGCAGCCAAACTTTTCGCCGTTCCCGGCGTGACCGGTGTTTTCTTCGGCTATGATTTCATCACGGTCACCAAGGAAGATGGCGAATGGCAGCACCTGAAGCCTGCCATCCTCGGCACCATCATGGAACATTTCATGTCGGGCGCGCCTGCCATGGCTGGCAATGCCAATGCCGATGCAACCGCTCATAGCGATGAAGAATTCTTCGATGAAGCCGACACGGAAATTGTCGAAACCATCAAGGAACTGCTCGAAACCCGCGTACGTCCCGCTGTGGCGCAGGACGGCGGCGACATTACTTTCCGTGGTTTCGAGAACGGTACGGTCTTCCTTCACATGAAGGGCGCCTGCTCCGGCTGTCCGTCGTCAACCGCGACGCTGAAACATGGCATCCAGAATCTTCTGCGCCACTTCGTGCCGGAAGTGCAGCAGGTCGAGCAGATCTAAAATTTCACAAGCAACAATGAAGCCGCCCTTAATCTAAAATCAGGGGCGGCTTTTGTTTTCTATAGAAGGCCTTCCCAATAAATGGGAATTGCGTGCACCGTAAACGTCCCTAACTTCATAATTGTACAAGTAGTAAGGGAACCAGTATGATACATCTACCAACATCCGATGGAACTGAAGGGTTTATTTCATCCTTCGTGGGCGTTTTGGGAGAACTTTCTTATTATCTTCCCGGAACCCTATTCATGCCATTTTAGAGTGTACTGCGGTCTGAATAATTCAAGTCGGCATTCCAGGCCGACGCCCTTTTGACTTGAAACATCGGAACCGCTCCAAACGATGAATACGCAATGGCCTTCAGGTTATTGCGTATTTTTGCATGAACAGCGTGTCAGTTATTGCTTCACAACCACCTTTGCGCCCTGTTCCGTGCGCTCGTAGAGGTCGAGGATGTCCTGATTCATCAGACGGATACAGCCGGAGGACATGGCTTTTCCAATAGACCACCATTCCGGCGTTCCGTGCAGCCGATAGCCTGTATCGCCCCCTTTGTTGTAGAGGTAGAGCGCACGTGCGCCGAGTGGATTTTTCAGGCCCGGGTCCATGCCGTTACGATATTTCGCAAGTTCCGGCTGGCGCTTGATCATTGCGGCTGGGGGGGTCCAGGTCGGCCATTCGCGCTTCATCGCAACGCGGGCCGAACCCGACCATTCGAAACCTTGACGGCCGACGCCGATGCCATAGCGCATCGCCTTGCCGTCCGGCATGACATGATAGAGGTACTTTGCCCGGGTATCGACAATGATCGTGCCGGGCTTTTCATCCGTCTGATACTTCACGATCTGGCGGCGATATTGCGCCGGTATCTTTCCACTCGGAATTGCCGGGATCGTATAGCCAGCGTCACTGACCGAAGAATAGGAAGCAGTGTGAAAGGTGCCACCGACCGTGGAACAGCCCGCGAGCGCGCCTCCCAAAAACAGTGCCGCCGTCAGTTGCAAGACGCGAGAATTCATGCATTCCCCCAAAATTGATACATGCCGTCAACAGGAGCGAATCGCTCATTCGCGTCCGACGATGGGGTAGTATTGTTAACCAGCCGTTAACCGTAAATTGAAAAATCCTTTCTTTAGCCATTTTTTTGCCTTGTTGTGCCGGGTTTTCGCCATTCTGCGCCGGGCTTTCGCCAGAATTCAACCGTCGGTTTGGGACACAAATCAGCGATTATCCGGTTGTTTCGATGGCCAATTATGCGCAAAATGTGGCAATGCCGATCGTGATTCCCAACCAGACACACCCTCTTTCCGACGGAAGGCAATCGGAGAACGCGCTGCTTGTGCGACGCGGCGTGCAACGTCTTTTTCTGGAGATGGGTCTCGCTACACTGCCGGAACTTTCGCTCGCATCGGGCCGACGCGCAGACCTTATCGCGGTCAACCGGAAGGGTGAAATCTGGATTGTCGAGATAAAATCATCCGTTGAAGACTGGAAGGCCGACCGCAAGTGGCCCGAATATCGCGCCTATTGCGACAGACTGTTCTTCGCCACTCATCCGGCAGTCCCCCGCGAGATATTCCCAGAGGAGTGCGGCTTTATTCTATCGGATGGTTATGGCGCTGAAATTCTGCGCGATGCTCCGGAACACAGGCTTGCCGGCGCGACGCGCAAGGCACTGATGCTGCGTTTTGCACGAGCAGGTGCTGCCCGGTTAACAATCGCGGAGCTTGCCGGTCTCGATATGCCCGAGACCGAAATAGATTAGCGGGGAGCGCGCTTGGCAAGGATGCGCTGCAATGTACGCCGGTGCATGTTGAGGCGGCGGGCCGTTTCGGAAACATTGCGCTCACACATTTCATAGACACGCTGGATATGCTCCCAACGAACCCGGTCGGCAGACATCGGGTTTTCCGGCGGCGCAACCTTTTCGCCTGGCTTGCGGGTGAGTGCCGCAAAAACCTCGTCCGCGTCGGCAGGTTTGGAGAGATAGTCGATCGCCCCGAGCTTCACGGCATTCACGGCGGTTGCGATATTGCCGTAACCGGTGAGAACGATAGCCCGCGTATCGGGACGGCGTGAACGAATCGCCTCGATGACATCGAGTCCATTACCATCGCCGAGCCGCATATCCACGACCGCATAGGCCGGAGCGGCGACTCTGGCGGCGGCGATGCCTTCTTCAACCGATTCTGCAGTCGTCACCTGAAAACCCCGGCTTTCCATGGCGCGGGCAAGGCGCTGCAAGAAGGGTTTGTCGTCATCAACCAGAAGAAGGGTGGGATCGTTGCCTATGGCTTCGGTGTCTTCCTGCTTCAAGTCGTCCATCGGGTGCTTCCTGCCTGTATTTTTCTTTCCTTATTGATACCCCTGCGTCAAAAAGTCAAATAGCCATTGAATTCTTGAAGCAATTTGAACAGATGTTCATTAGCCCCTCCAACGCAAGTTCTTGTATTTTCAGGATATTTCCCGCACCAAACACAAGAATTTGATACAGGTTCTGTTTCAGTTGCTTGAGATACCCCAGTAATCGCCTGCCTGCGGCGGCAACTGCGCCAGAACGGCATCGAGTTCCTTTTGGTCCATATGCGCGCGCAATGCCTTTGTTACGTCTGAAATAGCCGAATCAGGCGCAAAATTATGATCCTTACGTAAAGACTGCACTTCTTCTGTCAAAACTTGCCGACTGAGAAATGGTTGCTTCGCTTCGTCCAGATCCCAGTTCGCAACAAAGATCGCACGCAGGACCGGCGGCAGGATGCCGGCGAAGCGAATCGCTTCAGCAAAGTCGAGCCTGCGGCGGAAAGTGACGAGAACGCCTTCCACCATCGTATAAGTCTGGTTGCGGGTTGCAAGTCCCGCTTCGTCCCGCGCTGTGGCGAGGAACCTGTCGAACTCCTCGGTCGCTCTCTGGATTTCCAGCGGTATGGTCATGCGAACGTCTCCGTCAAACCGATGTAAAGGCAGAGCGGGGCCATATCACCTTTACTTCGGCACCCTGCCCCGGATTATTGCGATTGCGGAAGGTGATTTGCGCACCGGATCGTTCCAGCAGGGTCTTGGCTATGAACAGGCCAAGCCCCAGCCCGCCCCCGTTTCTGGTGGCATCACGGCTGGTCATATAAGGCTCGCCGATGCGGTCGAGGATTTCCGGTTTGAACCCTTCGCCATCGTCCTGAATGGTCACACTGACACTGGCGTCTGTCCAGCCCCACGTCACATTGACATTGCTGCGCGCAAAATCGACGGCATTTTCCACCAGATTGCCGAGGCCATAGAGAAGCCCCGGATTACGCCGTGTCACTGGTTCCGGCTTTGGCCCCTCCATCCGCTGCACGTCGATAGCGATACCAAAATTACGGTGCGGCGCGATCACTTCCTCGATCAGTGAAGATAGCGGAAGACGCGACATATGCTCTTCGTTTTCGGAGGAAAGACTGGTGAGGCGCAGAAGGATTTCGCGGCAGCGTTGCGTCTGCGAGTGCAGGAGCGCGATGTCTTCCGCAAGGCCGGGATCGTTGGCATGCGAACGCTGCATTTCCTTCACCACGAGGGCGATTGTCGCCAGAGGCGTGCCAAGTTCATGCGCTGCCGCCGCGGCCAGACCGTCCAGCGCCGTCAGGTGGTGTTCACGCTGAAGAATCAGTTCGGCGGCGCTCAACGCATCGCCGAGCTGGCGCGCCTCTTCCGCGATGCGATAGGCATAGACCCCGGTGAAACCCAGCGCGGAAATGATGGCACACCAGATACCGACGACGAAAAGAAAGGGCAGGTTCAGCGTTTCGCCGGGATACCACGGTAGCGGCTCGTGTTCTATGGTCAGCACGGATGTGCAAGCGACGACCAGCAGCGCCAATACAAGCGTGTGCCGCGCGGAAAGCGACGTGGCCGAAATGATAACCGGCACAATCATCAGGATGATGAATGGATTCTGCAATCCGCCGGTGAGATAAAGAAGTCCTGCGAGCTGTAGAATATCGAATGCCAGCACGAGACTGGCCGCTGCCGGATTGAGCCGGTGATTGGTCGGGAAACGAAAGGCCAGATAGAGGTTGAGCCAGGCCGAACAGGCAATCAGTGCGAAACAGATTCCAACAGCAAACGGAAACTGGAGATAAAGGGCCACCAGCATGACCGCCGCCGTCTGACCGGCAACGGCAAGCCAGCGCACGCGAACGAGCGTGGTAAGACGCGGGCGACGCGAAAGATTGGAAGCGCGATTGTTGAACTCAGCGTGCATGGTTCCCCCAAAGGTCTGCCCCTTATGCGGCAAGGCAGATAGTCGTGCAAGGGAAACTGCGTTATCCGGTCGCAGGCTGGAGATCACGTCCCGCGTGGCTTGGCGCGGCGTGTGGGTTGCGCATTTGCGGGATCTTCCGGCCAGACGTGCCGCGGATATCGCCCGCGCATGTCGGTGCGCACATCGGCCCATGATCCTTTCCAGAAGCCGGGCAGATCACGCGTGATCTGGATAGGACGATGCGCCGGAGACAATAGCTCAAGAAGCAGCGGCACCTTGCCATTGGCGATTGCCGGGTGAACGTCAAGACCGAACAGCTCCTGCACGCGCACGGCAATCACCGGCTCCTCAGCGTCATAGCGAATCGGAATGTTCGATCCGGTCGGCACCTCGAAATGGGTCGGCGCAAGCCGATCGACACTGCGTTGCAGATCGAAAGGAACAAGGCTCATCAGACCGCTTTTCAAGACATGGCCAGGAATGTGGTCCAACTGCGCTTCGCCGGTCAGAAACGGCAATAACCAGTCTTCAAGCTTCTCCTGAAGATGCTCGTCGTCCATGGATGGCCATGGGTCGCCGAGGCCCCGTTTGAGCCAGCCGAGACGGCGGCGCAGAATATTGGCCTCCTTGCTCCATGGCAGAATATCAAGACCATGTTCACGCACGGCGGCAATCACCCCCTCATCGGCAGCGATGCCGGACGGTGCCGCCAGTGGCTTTTCTGACAGGGCAATGGCACCGATGCGCACAGCCTCGCGAGCACGAAGTGCATTCTTTTCCGCGTCATAGACGACCTGTCGTCCGCTTTCGATCTTGTTGCCAAGCGCGGCGCGGATTTCGGCTTCCGATGTTTCAGCAGCAGATAAGACACGCGCGCGTCCTGCTCTGCCGGACATATCGGCCACCACCAGCCATGATGCGCGGCTGAGGCTAATGCCGGGATCGACTTCGCCACCACGCCCGTTGGCCAGCAAAAATTGCCCGATCTGGCCACGTGCTTTGGCGATACGATCCGGATAAGCATCGATCAACATCCGACCAGTGCCGGAACCGGCAGGCTCGCCATTGTTCGGCACATTGGCGGCAAGGCGTTTTGCCAGTCCTTTGGCGCGCTGCGCACGGTCGGAACGATCATTGCGAAAACGCGACATGCGGGTGTCGAGGTCGGTTTCGTTACCACCAAGGCCACGCTCGGTCAGAAGCATGGCGAGTTCTGCGGCCCGCAATGCCTCGCCGCGTTTACCCGCTTCTGCCACCATATGCGCAAGGCGTGCAGGCAGAGCTAGCGAACGCATCGCTTCGCCGTCCGCAGTCAGACGCCCTGTCTCATCCAGTGCGCTAAGCCGCGTAAGCAGCGCTTTGGCTTCCCTTAAGGCAGGTAGCGGTGGTTTATCGAGCAGCGAAAGCGTTGCCGGATCGATCACGCCCCATGCGGCCGCATCAAGAACAAGGCCAGACAAATCGGCTTCCAGAATTTCAGGCGGGGAGAATGCGGGGAGAGATGCCGTCTGTCCCTGATGCCAGAGGCGAATGGCGATACCCGACTCGGTTCGCCCGGCTCGGCCTGCCCGCTGATCAACCGCCGCGCGCGATGCGCGCACCGTTTCAAGTCGGGTCAGTCCGGTCGCGGGTTCGTATTTCGGCAGGCGGGCAAGCCCTGAGTCAATCACCACGCGCACGCCATCAATAGTAATGGAGGTTTCAGCTATCGATGTTGCCAGCACCACTTTGCGGTACCCTGCGGGTGCAGGCTTGATCGCCGCGTCCTGATCCCGGCCTTCCATCGCGCCATAAAGAGGTGCGAGATGGACATTTGCCGGCAAACGACCTTCCAGAAGCCGCACTGTCCGCTCAATCTCGCCTTGTCCGGGTAAAAACGCCAGAATGCTGCCTGCCTCGTCCGCCAGGGCCTCACGGATCGCACGGGACATGCCATCCTCGATGCGCTCATCCGCCCTGCGGTCGCGATAACGGATATCGACCGGATAAGCACGCCCCTCACTCTCGATCACCGGCGCGTCTCCCAGAAGCGATGAGACGCGCGCACCGTCGAGCGTTGCCGACATGACGAGAATTTTCAGGTCGTCGCGCAGTGCTGCCTGTACATCCAGTGCCAGCGCCAGTCCGAAATCCGCATCGAGACTGCGTTCGTGGAACTCATCGAAGAGGACTGCGGCGACGCCCCTGAGGTCCGGGTCATCGAGAATCATGCGCGCAAAGACGCCTTCGGTCACGACGAGGATTTTCGTGCGTGCGGAGACCCGGCTTTCAAGGCGCATGCGGTAGCCGACCGTCTCACCCGGTTCTTCGCCAAGGAGCGATGCCATGCGTCGCGCTGCGGCGCGCGCCGCCAGACGGCGAGGCTCCAGCAGCACAATCACCCCGTCCCCGCGCCAGTTTGCATTTAGGAAATGCAGCGGCACCAGCGTCGTTTTACCAGCGCCGGGAGGTGCGACCAGCACCGCGCTTGCATGTGCGGCAAGCGCGGCGTCGAGCTGCGGCAGAATGCGGGTGACGGGAAGATCGGGCAGATGTGACAAAAGTGTTCACCGTTTCGATTACATGCTTTGGCGGTTTGCATGAGCGAGGCGCTCTTGTCCAGATTTGACATACTCCCCCATAGTATATAGATTTTGCGGAAATCGGGAGTTTCCATGCCGCATTCACCGGAAGACAAGAAGCGTGCCCTAATGCGCCTGCGTCGCATTCGCGGTCAAGCCGAAGCGCTGGAGCGCGCTGTGGAAGCAGGCACGGAATGCGCGGCCCTGTTACAGCAGATCGCGGCCCTGCGTGGCGCAGCCAACGGATTGATGACAGAAGTACTGGAGAGTCATTTTCGCGAAACATTCGCGCAGGAAACGAAAGCCGACCCCGATACGCAAATCGACGAAATCATGCGGATTCTGCGCACCTACCTCAAATGAGTGCGTTGAACTAAGATAGACTGAAAGGGAGAAACATCGTCATGAAGTCACGCGCAGCTGTCGCGTGGGAGGCAAAAAAGCCACTCACCATTGAAACAGTCGAGATCGGGGGACCCCGCGCTGGCGAGGTGCTGGTCGAAATCATGGCGACGGGCATTTGCCATACCGACGCCTATACGCTCTCCGGCCTCGATTCGGAAGGAAAATTCCCGGCGATCCTCGGCCATGAAGGTGCGGGTATCGTACGCGAAGTGGGCGCAGGCGTGACCTCGGTCAAGCCGGGCGATCACGTCATTCCGCTTTACACGCCCGAATGCCGCCAGTGCAAAACCTGCCTGTCCCAGCGTTCGAACCTCTGCACCTCGATCCGCGCAACGCAGGGGCAGGGTCTGATGCCGGACCGCACCACTCGCTTCTCCTGCGATGGCGGTGAAGTGTTCCATTATATGGGCTGCTCGACCTTCTCGAACTTTACCGTTTTGCCGGAAATCGCCGTCGCCAAGGTGCGCGAAGATGCGCCTTTCGACAAGATTTGTTATATCGGCTGCGGTGTTACGACGGGCATCGGTGCAGTGATTTACACGGCGAAGGTTCGTCCGGGTTCCAATGTCGTTGTGTTCGGCCTCGGCGGCATCGGTCTCAATGTCATTCAGGGTGCGCGCATGGTCGGCGCGGACAAGATCATCGGCGTGGACATCAATCCGGCCAAGGTGGAAATGGCGAAGAAGTTCGGCATGACCGACTTCATCAACCCGCGCGAGATTGGCAACGACAAGGTGGTGCAGGCCATTCAAGACCTAACCGATGGCGGTGCGGACTATTCCTTCGATGCCACCGGCAATACCGACGTCATGCGTCAGGCACTGGAATGCTGCCATCGCGGCTGGGGTGAATCGATCATCATCGGTGTGGCGGAAGCGGGCAAGGAAATCGCCACGCGTCCGTTCCAACTCGTCACCGGGCGCGTCTGGAAGGGTACGGCCTTTGGCGGCGCGCGCGGACGCACGGACGTTCCGAAGATCGTTGACTGGTACATGGAAGGCAAGATCAACATTGATGATCTTATCACCCACACCATGCCGCTCGACGAAATCAACACCGCCTTTGACCTCATGCATGAAGGCAAATCCATCCGTTCTGTCGTGGTATATTGATGCAGGAAAAGGCACTCATATCCCGGTGGGACGTGCTCGATGACATGTCCCCCCGTGCGCTTTACGCTCTGCTGAAGCTGCGTATGGATGTCTTCGTGGTCGAACAGAAATGCCCCTATCCGGAAATCGACGGCAGGGATATCGGCGCTTTTCACCTGCGTATTCTGGATGGTGATGAACTCGCAGCAAGTCTGCGGGTTCTGCCGCCGGAAGGAAATAAGCCGGTGAAGATCGGGCGCGTCGTCGTGGCGCCCGATTATCGCGGCGACAAGCTTGGCCAGCGGCTCATGAAAGAAGCAGTAGAATTCGTGCGGACGCATTTTCCCGGCCTTCCAGCCGAACTTGGCGGGCAAAGCCATTTGCAAAAATTCTATGGCTCATTCGGCTTCGTTGCGATTTCTGACGAATATCTGGAAGATGGTATTCCGCACGTCGATATGCGGCTCGAACCGCAGGGAGCAGAAGCCTGATGTATCTCCTGCACCGTCATGTGTCGTTTTATCTCGCGGCAGCCGGCGGCGCAGCGGCCTTCATCATTGCCTGGATTCTAAAAAGCCCGCTTGCGCCCGTCATCGGGGCAAACTGCTTTTTCGTGCTATATCTGGTCCTGGCGATGACGGCCTTGCCGAAGCTCACCGCGGCCTATCTGAAAAAGCACGCGGCCAGCACCGACGAGCCGGTCTGGATTATCTTTCTGGTGACATTTGCGACTGTCATTGTCGCGATTGTTTCGCTGTTCATCCTCATAAACCAGCAACCGAAGGCCGACATCTTCGCACTGGTCATGACGCTTGCCTCGGTGCCGCTCGGCTGGTGCATGATTCACATGATGACGGCCATTCACTATGCCCATGTCTACTGGCAGCCGGAAGAGCCCGCGGGCGATGATTCAAGCCATGCGAGCCGTCACCGCGGCGGCTTCGAATTTCCCGGCACGCCCGAGCCTTCGGGCTGGGATTTCGCCTATTATGCCTATGTCCTAGGCATGACGGCCCAGACTTCTGACACGAATGTCACAACTACCGCGATGCGAAAAATCACATTGCTGCATAGCATCGTATCGTTCTTCTTCAACACCGTCCTCGTCGCCGCATCGGTCAATGTCGCGGTCGCACTCGGGAGCTAGAAAATGTCCATGGAAACGATTTCGACCGCAAAATGCTTTGGCGGAACGCAAGGCGTCTATCGCCACAAGAGCGAAAGCTGCCAGTGCGATATGACCTTTTCCGTCTTCCTGCCGCCGCAGGCCGCCGACGGTCCGGTGCCGGTTCTGTGGTATCTTTCCGGCCTCACCTGCACACATCAGAACGTGATGGACAAGGGCGAATATCGCCAAATGGCCGCGGAACTGGGAATTGCCGTTATTTGCCCCGATACAAGTCCACGCGGTGATGATGTTCCGGACGAGCCGGACAACTGGCAATTCGGCAAGGGCGCGGGTTTTTACGTCGATGCGACGCAAGCGCCGTTTGCAAAAAACTACCAGATGTACAGCTATATCACGCAAGAACTGACTGATCTTGTGGCGGAAAAATTTCCGCTCGACATGTCGCGGCAGGCGATTACCGGCCATTCGATGGGCGGGCATGGCGCATTGACCATCGCGCTGAAAAACCCGGACCGCTTCAAATCGGTTTCAGCCTTCGCCCCCATCGTGCAGCCATCGACCGCCGGTTGGTCAAAGCCCGCGCTGGAGAAATATCTGGGGCCGGAACAACGCGCATGGCATTCCTATGATGCGACGCTTCTGATCGAGGACGGGTATCGGTTCCCGGAAATTCTGGTGGATCAGGGTACGGCGGACGGTTTTCTCGATGAGGGACTGCGCCCATGGCTTCTGGAAGAGGCGTGCAAGAAAGCCGGTATTCCACTCACGCTGAACATGCGCCAGGGCTATGACCATTCCTATTTCTTCATCTCGACCTTTATGGAGGACCACATCCGCTGGCACTCCGAGAGGCTCATCAGCGCCTGATCACCTTCATCGGCAAGCCGCCCTGCGGCTGCGTCGTCAGCTTCTGCACCGGCCATGGCTTTGTGGTTTCCAGTACGTCGAAGCGGCGACCGTCAAGCAGCGTAGCCAATGCGATGACAGCCTCCTGCAATGCGAAGCTCGCGCCGATACAGACGCGCGGGCCTGCGCCAAAGGGCAGATACTGAAAACGGTCGAGCCGCTCGCGGTTTTCCGGCCAAAAGCGATCCGGCATGAAGGCATCCGGCTGGTCCCAATAAAGCCGGTGGCGATGGATGACCCAGGGCATCACCAGAATGGTGGTGCCCTTCTCGATTTTCAGATCGCCATAGCTGTCGTCGGTCGCAGCTTCGCGGTTGATCGAAGGCGCGGGTGGGTAAAGCCGCATCGCCTCCTCGAAGGCCGCGCGGGTGAAGGGTAATTTCGCCAGCCATTCGTGCGATGGCACATCACGTCCGCCCTGTGCGAAAAATCCATCGATTTCCACCTCGACCTGTTCGCGCTCATGAGGTGCCTTGGCGAGCAGATAGAGCGTCCAGCCAAGTGCGCGGGCGGTGGTTTCATGACCCGCACCAATAAAAGTGATGATGTTGTCCTCGATCTCGGCCCGGCTCAAGCCTTCAGGCCCTTCGGCGCGCAAGAGCAGCGTCAGAAAATCGTTCGGCACGTCCTCGCCCTTGTCCATGCGTGCCTTGCGCAGAGCGATGGTTTCCGAAACAAGCTCGCGAAAGAAGCCCAGCGATTGCTGGCCGCGCAGCCGCGTGAAGCGCGGCAACCAGTCCGGCAGGCCCAGAAGGTCGAACGGATCGACGCGCCCCATGGTTTCGAACAATTTGTCGATCTGACGCGCGAAATCGTTCGGATCACCTGCAATCTCGCCCGAGAACAGCGTTTCGGCCAGAATGTCGTATGTCAAAAGCGTCATGTCATGCGCGACATCGGTAATCGTGCCCGACGTCTTGTAACGTTCGACAAAAAGGCGCGAGCGGTCGCGCATGGTTTGCGCGAAACCGTTGATATGGCGCGGGGTAAAGACCGGAGCCATGGCCTTGCGCGAGCGCTTCCAGACTTGCCCTTCAGCTGTCAGGAGACCGTCTCGCAGAAGCGGGCGCAGCACACGCTGGCGGATGGCGGACATCGGATAATTGGCGGCATTGTCCACCAGAACGTGGCGGATAAGCCCCGGATCGTTGGCGATGATTGTCCTCATGCCGAACCAGCTTACCTTGACCCATGGTTCATTATAGGAAGGCTCGCCCCAGAGTTCGAGCGGATTACGATAGACGACGCGCATCATTTCGAAGCGCCCGACAGGCTTGTCACGCGGTCGTGGCGCAGGCGGTACGAAGGGCTTCGGTTGTTCGTTCATAGAAGTCACAGTTCCCATCAAGCGTTCCTCGCAGGATAAGATCAGGTCGAGAACGCCCCCGTCAAACAGGATATAAGCGCCAATTGTGACGGTTCCAGAAATTGCACATCAGCGCAATTTTGCCCTGTGCAACAGATTAGCGGTCAAACCGTCAGAATCCCCGGCAAATTAGTCCCGAAAATTTGGAAAAACCGCCGTTAGCACCTATATTAAAGCCATCTTTGTCGTGTGATTCGACGCTTTCTTTGAGGCCGTGTTCGCGGCACATTTTCGAAAGATTTTCATGAGCGAGACTCCCGAGATGAATTCCGAAGCCCCGGCCGAATACGGCGCGGATTCCATTCGTGTCCTGAAAGGTCTGGATGCTGTTCGCAAGCGTCCCGGCATGTATATCGGCGATACGGACGACGGCTCCGGCCTGCATCACATGGTCTACGAAACGGTCGATAATGCGATCGACGAAGCACTGGCAGGCCACGCCACACTTGTTACCGTAACGCTGAATGCCGACGGTTCGTGCACTGTGACCGATAACGGACGAGGTATCCCGACCGACATCCACAAGGAAGAAGGCGTATCGGCTGCCGAAGTCATCATGACCCAGCTCCATGCTGGCGGCAAATTCGACCAGAATTCCTATAAGGTTTCCGGCGGCCTTCATGGCGTGGGCGTATCGGTCGTGAATGCGCTTTCCGTCTGGCTTCGCCTCAAAATCCGTCGCAGCGGAAAAATTCACGAGATTTCGTTTACGCACGGCGTTGCCGACGCACCGCTGGCAGTAACCGGCGATGCAGGCAGCGAGACGGGCACCGAAGTCAGCTTCCTGCCTTCACCCGACACTTTCAGCATGGTCGAGTTCGACTTTGAAACGCTGGAACGTCGCCTGCGTGAGCTTGCCTTCCTCAATTCCGGCGTGCGCATCAAGCTGGCCGACCATCGCCATGCGGATGCGAAAGAACATGAACTGCACTATGATGGCGGTCTTGTCGAATTCGTGAAATATATCGACCAGAGCAAGAAGCCGCTTCTGGAAGAGCCTATCTATATTCGCAGCGAAAAAGACGGCATGACCGTTGAAGTCGCCATGTGGTGGAACGATAGCTACCATGAGAAGGTGCTGTGCTTCACCAACAATATTCCGCAGCGCGATGGCGGCACGCATCTGGCTGGTTTTCGCGGTGCGCTCACCCGCCAGGTAACGGGCTATGCGGATTCCTCCGGCATGACCAAGAAGGAAAAGGTTCAGCTTACCGGCGACGATTGCCGCGAGGGTCTGACCGCCGTTCTGTCGGTCAAGGTACCTGATCCGAAGTTCTCGTCACAGACCAAGGACAAGCTGGTTTCCTCCGAGGTCCGCCCGGTCGTGGAAAGCCTCGTCAACGAAGCGCTTTCGACATGGCTTGAAGAACACCCGTCAGGCGGCAAGACCATTGTCGAAAAGGTCATCCAGGCCGCAGCCGCTCGTGAAGCGGCACGCAAGGCGCGTGACATTACCCGCAAGAGCAATCTCAGCGTCACCTCGCTGCCTGGCAAGCTTGCCGACTGCCAGGAACGCGATCCGGCAAAGTCTGAAATCTTCATCGTCGAGGGTGACTCCGCAGGCGGTTCCGCCAAGAGCGGCCGCTCACGCCAGAACCAGGCTATCCTGCCGCTGCGCGGTAAAATCCTCAATGTGGAACGCGTGCGCTTCGACCGCATGATTTCGTCAGATCAGGTTGGTACGCTGATTACCGCGCTCGGCACGTCCATCGGCAAGGATGAAGCCTATGGCTTTAATCCGGACAAGCTGCGCTATCACAAGATCATCATCATGACCGACGCCGACGTCGACGGTGCGCATATTCGCACATTGTTGCTGACGTTCTTCTTCCGGCAGATGCCGGAGCTGATCGAACGCGGCCATATTTATATCGCCCAGCCCCCACTCTACAAAGTATCGCGCGGCAAGTCCTCGCAATATATCAAGAACGAGGCAGCCTTCGAAGACTTCCTCATCGAAACGGGGCTTGAAGAAGCCACGCTTGAAATGGCGAGTGGCGAAGTTCGCGCCGGGCCGGACCTTCGTGTCGTCGTGGAGGATGCGCGCATGTTGCGCCAGCTTCTCTCCGGCCTGCACACGCGTTACGATCGCAGTGTCGTGGAGCAGGCCGCAATTGCTGGACTTCTTCATGCTGATGCATCGGTGGACGATGCCACGGCACAGCGTTCCGCCGATATCGTGGCAAAGCGTCTCGACATGATTTCCGAGGAGACCGAACGCGGCTGGACCAGCCATGTGATGGAAGATGGCGGTTATCGTTTTGAACGCATGGTGCGCGGCGTGAAGGATACGGCCATTCTCGACATGGCGCTGCTCGGCTCCGCCGATGCCCGGCAGATCGACCGCGTCGCAGGTCGCATGGCTGAAGTTTTCGCCGAACCGCCGGTGCTGCGCCGCAAGGACAAGGCTGACACGCTCTCGGGTCCGGAGGCCCTGCTCGATGCCATCTTCGCAACGGGCCGAAAGGGTCTGACGCTGCAACGTTACAAAGGCCTTGGCGAGATGAACGCCGAACAGCTTTGGGAAACCACGCTGGACCCGAATGTGCGTTCGCTGCTGCAGGTCAAGATCAATGATGCGACCGACGCCGATTCCCTGTTCTCACGCCTCATGGGCGACGAGGTGGAACCACGCCGCGAGTTCATCCAGGAAAACGCGCTCAGCGTCGCCAATCTGGACGTTTGATCAATCTGATACTTGATACGAAAAAGCCCCGGAAATCCGGGGCTTTTTTGTTTCTGGACTTACTCGCCGCGACGCTTCTTGACAGGTTTCTTGAAGTCGCCCTTGTCGCCCTTGCGGAAATCGTCTCTCGGCTTATCCCACTTGCCGCCTTTCGGGCCGTCGCGGAAGTCGCCCTTGAACTTGTCGCCACGCGGCTTGAAACCGCCCTTGCCTTCACGCGGCGCAGCGTCCCCGCCTGCTCCTGCAACGGCTGAGCGGATCACAAGACCCTTTTCGCCGGTGCCGCGCTCTTCGACCGAGCGACGGAACTCATCAGCCTTCGAGGAAGAAATTTCAAAACGGGTTTCATTGTCGAAAATCTTGATCGAACCGACATCGCGCTTGGACACGTCGCCAGCCTTGCAGATCAACGGCAGCAGCCACTTTGGATCGGCACGGTGCTTGCGACCGGCGGAAACCGAGAACCAAACGCCATCGAAACGCGTATTGCGGTCGAAACGTTCGCCCGGCTCACCACGCTCGTGGCGCTCGCCGCGGTCGAAACGATCATTCCTTTCAAAGCGGTCTCTGGGCTTTTTGCCGCCAACCGGATGAACCGGAGCATCGGAAACTTCTTCTGCCGCCGGATAGGAGGCAACTTCGCGGTTCAGGAATGCGGCTGCAATCTGTTCCGGCGTATAACGTTCGGTCAGTGCCTTCAACAGGTCCTGATATTCGTCTTCGACCGGTTGATTGAAGATTTCGGCATTGAGAATGCGCTCGTTGGTCTTCGCCTGCACGGCAGCAATGCTCGGTGCAGAAATGGTCTGCGCATCAAGCTTCGCCATATGCAAAAGGCGTTCTGCGATGCGGCGACGCGAGAACGGCACGACCAGCACGCAGGTGCCCTTGCGGCCTGCGCGGCCCGTACGTCCCGAACGATGCAACATCGTGTCAGGATTGTTGGGCAGATCGGCGTGGATCACCAGATCGAGATTTGGCAGATCAATGCCACGTGCGGCAACATCGGTCGCCACACAGACGCGGGCGCGCCCGTCACGCATGGCCTGAAGTGCATTGTTGCGCTCGGCCTGGCTCAGTTCACCCGACAGGGCGACTACTGCAAAACCGCGATTGGAAAGACGGCTTGCCATATGCTTCACCGCTTCGCGGGTGGAGCAGAAGATGATCGAGTTCTGTGAATCGTAATAGAGCAGCGTGTTGATGATCGCATGGTCGCGCTCATGCGGCGGCACCGGCATGGCGACGTAATCGATGTCGGCGTGCTGGCTGGTTTCGCTCTGGACGGTAATGCGCAGCGCATCGTTCTGGAAACGCTTGGCGAGCTGGGCGATCGGCTTCGGCACAGTTGCCGAGAACATCAGCGTGCGGCGTTCTGCCGGAGCTTCGCCGAGGATGAATTCAAGATCCTCGCGAAAGCCCATGTCGAGCATTTCGTCGGCTTCGTCGAGCACCACGGTACGCAGTTCCGACATGTCGAGGGCATTACGGGTTATATGGTCGCGCAGACGCCCCGGCGTGCCGACGACGATATGCGAACCGCGCTCCAGCGCACGGCGCTCGGTGCGGATATCCATGCCGCCAACGCAAGAAGCGATGCGCGCGCCGGTATCGGCATAAAGCCATTCCAGTTCGCGACGTACCTGAAGCGCCAGTTCGCGCGTCGGCGCAATGATCATGGCAAGCGGCGCGCCGGCATCACCGAAACGCAGTTCGTCTTCCAGAATGGTGTTGGCCATGGCAAGGCCGAAAGCAACGGTCTTGCCGGAACCGGTCTGCGCGGAAACAAGCAGATCAGCATCGAGCGTTTCGGGGGCCAGAACAGCGTTTTGAACGGCAGTGAGCGTATTATAACCGCGAGCGGCTAATGCTCCGGACAGAGCCGGAGCGATGGTTTCGGGCAAAGACATGAACCACTTTCACGAAAAAAGCTTCTCAAGTCGTATACCCATCGGTCGCGAACCACTTGTCCACGACTCCCCTGACGACCACCGAAGCAACAGAATTGATGCTTTCCCTATAGGGTTGGGCCTGCAACGTCAACCGCCTAAGCCTTTAGTGAGCCTCGTCCCAGTTATGCGCCGCCCTTGCGTCGACATGCAGCGGCACGGCAAGCGCGACCGCTGGCATCGCCGCGCTCTCCATAACGTGGCGCACCACAGGAATGGTCTTTTCGACTTCATTATCAGGCACTTCGAAGATCAGTTCGTCATGCACCTGCAAGAGCATGCGCGCGGCAAGATTTTCCTTCGCCAGCGCGTCCTCCATGCGGATCATGGCCCGACGGATGATGTCGGCTGCAGAGCCCTGAATAGGCGCATTGATGGCCGCGCGTTCGTTGAAAGCGCGGACCTGCGGATTGGATGCCTTGATGTCGGGATAATGAGCACGGCGACCGAAGATGGTTTCGACATAACCATGCTCGCGGGCGAAAGCCTTG
Organism: Ochrobactrum sp. CM-21-5; assembly: GCF_014253075.1. GTDB lineage: Bacteria > Pseudomonadota > Alphaproteobacteria > Rhizobiales > Rhizobiaceae > Brucella. Next base: position 449,349 of record NZ_JACLZJ010000001.1, on the reverse strand, counting down.
GTCGCTTCCATATAATCCTTGATGCCGGGGAAGCGCTCGAAATAGGTGCGTATATATTGACCCGCCTCCTCGCGCGGAATCGAAAGCTGATTGGCAAGACCGAAGGCGGAAATACCATAGATGATGCCGAAATTGATCGCCTTGGCACGACGGCGCACCTCGGACGGCATCCCTTCCACCGGCACGCCGAACATTTCCGATGCCGTCATGGCGTGAATATCGACGCCGTCGGCAAAAGCCTGTTTCAATTGCGCAATATCCGCCACATGAGCCAATACGCGCAGTTCGATCTGACTATAGTCGGCAGAAATCAGCTTATTGCCTGGTTCGGCAATGAAAGCGGTCCTGATCTTGCGGCCTTCGGCGGTGCGCACCGGAATATTCTGCAAATTTGGATCGGATGACGACAACCGACCGGTCGAGGTCGACGCCATCGCATAGGACGTGTGAACGCGCTTGGTTTGCGGGTTGATGAAACCCGGCAGCGCGTCGGTGTAGGTGGATTTCAGCTTTGTAAGCTGACGCCAGTCAACAATCTTGCGCGGCAGCGGATGGCCTGCGGCGGCAAGGTCTTCCAGTACCTGCGCGGAGGTGGACCATTGGCCGGTCTTGGTCTTGGAAGCCCCCGGCAATCCCATCTTGCCGAACAGAATATCCCCGAGTTGCTTGGGCGAACCGATGGTGAATTTCTCGCCCGCCAGCTCGTAAATTTCGTCCTCGAAAGCTGCTGCGGCCTGCGCCAGATCACCGGAAAGACGCGAGAGAACCTGTCGGTCAACCGAGATGCCGCGCTCTTCCATGCGCGCCAGCACATCGACCAGTGGGCGTTCGAGCCGTTCATAGACCGACATCAGTCCTTCTGCCGCCAGACGCGGCTTGAGTACCTGCCAGAGACGAAGGGTGACATCCGCATCTTCCGCCGCATAGGCTGTAGCGCGGTCGATATCGACCATATCGAAGGTCACGGCACTTCTGCCGCTACCCGCCACGTCCTTGTAGGGAATTGTTGTATGTCCGAGCCAGCGCTCTGCCAGCGGGTCCATGCCGTGCCCGCCAACACCTGCGTCCAGCACATAGGAGATCAGCATCGTATCGTCAAAAGCAACGGCATTGATGCCGTGGCAGCGCATGACCAGCCAGTCATACTTCATGTTTTGCGCGATCTTGAGGACAGACGGATCCTCAAGCACCGGCTTCAGGGCAGCAAGCGCTTCACCAAGCGGAATCTGCCCCTCGACCATCCCGCCGCCAAGCAGGTCGCCAGCACCGGACTTATGCTGAAGCGGGATATAGGCCGCCTTGCCCGGAGCAAGCGCCAGCGAAAAACCGATCAGTTCCGCCTGCATCGGATCGAGCGAGTTCGTTTCCGTATCGAAAGCGACAAGGCCATTTTCGACCGCATCGGCCAGCCAGAGCTTCAACGTCGCAATATCGCGGATGCAGGTGTAATTGCCGGTGTCGATTTTCTGCGCAGTCGCCTCCGCAGCACGCTTTTCCGCGAGTCCCTGCGGCGTATAGCCTTCCGCTGCGGATGCGGCGGCGATAACGGACGTTGCCGCGACTTCTCCGCCTGCCGCCTTGGCTGGAACATCCAGATCGGGACCATGCGCATCCGCACCCCAGTCGGTCTCGACATGGCATGGCTCGACGGCAGATGCATCCGTATCGGTTGCCTCGGCCACACGGCGGGTCAGCGAGGTGAATTCCATCGCCTTCAGAAAGCCGATCAGTTTCGGGCCGTTCTGCGGCTCCAGAACCAGCCCATCCAGATCGACATCCAGCGGCACGTCGGTCTTGAGCGTCACGAGTTCGCGCGAAATCTTGGTCTGGTCGGCAAAGGCCAGAATGTTTTCGCGGCGTTTGTTCTGCTTGATTTCGGTAGCGCGGGCCAAAAGCGTGTCAAGATCGCCGAACTCCTCCAGCAGTTGCGCCGCCGTCTTCGGGCCGATGCCGGGAATGCCCGGTACGTTGTCCGTGCTATCGCCGGTGAGCGATTGCAGGTCGATCATTTTTTCCGGCGGAACCCCCCATTTCTCGATCACCTCGGGAACGGAAATCTGCTTGTCCTTCATGCTGTCATACATGGACACGCTTGGCGTCACGAGTTGCATGAGGTCCTTGTCGGATGAAACGATGGTGACATCGCCGCCTGTCTGCTCGGCGATGCGGGCATAGGTGGCGATCAGGTCGTCGGCCTCGAAGCCTTCCTTCTCGATGCAGGGCAGGTTGAACGCGCGCGTCGCCTGACGAATCAGGCCGAACTGCGGAATCAGGTCTTCCGGCGGCGCAGTGCGGTTGGCCTTGTATTCCGGGTAAATCTCGTTGCGGAACGTCTTCGACGAATAATCGAAAATAACCGCGAAATGGGTCGGAACCACACCCACATCCGTATCACGGGCATCCTTGAGGAGCTTCCAGAGCATGTTGCAGAAACCTGCGACCGCGCCCACCGGCAGGCCATCCGACTTGCGGGTCAGTGGTGGCAGGGCATGATAAGCGCGGAAAATATAACCCGAGCCGTCAACGAGAAAGAGATGATCGCCTTTTTTCATGGCCTAGAATTAAAGGAAAGCGAATGCAAAGGAAACCAGCGTGTTGTCAGGAGAAACGTCCATCCACGTGAAAGCTGCGGTTCGTCCGAACAAACGAAATCAACCCAATCACGCCAATAACGTTTTTGTTACAGATTTGTAATCTTCCGTGCCCTTGAATAGCCACTTTTCAAGGGCCAAATCTTAGTCATCGACAGTTCGTCGGTCGCCGGTTTCTGACCCGTCCCCCGTTGGATACCGGATGTTGCGGCAGCCTCATTCCCCTCTCCGGGCTGCCGCTTTGAGTGTAGTGACATGGCCGTTGCGGTATCCCCCTCACCGTAACGGCCAATTCATTTCCCGAATGACATTCTTCTTTCAAACCGGGTTTCTTCTTGACGGTGCTGGTTGTACTGTGCCGCCAGTGGATTGAATTTGACGTTTGATATCCGCCTGACATAAATCTCGTTTCAAAAGTCAAATTCGAAAAATCCACTGGATTCATAAAGTTACGACTCGTCAGGAAGCATCTATGTCTACGCAATCGCTCGACAAGGTTCTCACCCACCTTGACTCCAATCTCGATAAAAGCCTCGACCGCCTGTTCGACCTCCTGCGGATCAAGTCAATTTCCACCGATCCGGCCTTCAAGGCTGATTGCCGCAAGGCAGCAGAATGGCTGGTAGAGGACCTGAACTCGATCGGTTTCGACGCCAGCGTGCGCGATACGCCCGGTCATCCGATGGTGGTTGCCCATCATGAAGGTGCCACACCGGACGCGCCGCATGTGCTGTTCTACGGTCATTATGACGTGCAGCCGGTCGATCCGCTGAACCTGTGGGAAAACGATCCATTCGATCCGGCGATCAAGGACATGGGCAGCGGCCGCAAGATTCTGACCGGACGCGGCACGTCCGACGACAAGGGCCAGCTCATGACCTTCGTAGAGGCCTGCCGCGCCTATAAGGCCGTCAACGGCACGCTGCCGGTCAAGGTGACGCTCCTGTTCGAAGGTGAGGAAGAATCCGGCTCACCATCGCTGAAGCCTTTCCTCGATGCCAACAAGGCAGAGTTAAAAGCCGATGTGGCGCTTGTCTGCGACACCGCCATGTGGGATGCTGAAACGCCTGCCATCAGCGTTGGCCTGCGCGGCCTCGTCGGCGAGGAAATCGTCATCAAGGCAGCCGACCGCGACCTGCATTCGGGCTTCTTCGGTGGCGCTGCAGCAAATCCGATCCACATTCTAAGCAAGATTCTGGCCGATCTTCACGACGAAACCGGACGCGTGACAGTTCCGGGTTTCTACGAAGGCGTGGAAGAAACGCCGACTCAGATTCTCAAATCATGGGAAGGTCTCGGTCGCACAGCGGAAAATTTCCTCGGCCCGATCGGCCTGTCGATTCCGTCCGGCGAGAAGGGCCGCAGCGTCCTTGAACTGACATGGGCACGCCCGACGGCGGAAGTGAACGGCATCACCGGCGGCTACACCGGCGAAGGCTTCAAGACCGTCATTGCGGCGGAGGCTTCCGCCAAGGTTTCGTTCCGCCTCGTGCATAAACAGGATCCGGTAAAAATCCGCGAAGCCTTCCGCGCTTTCGTGCAGGAACGGATTCCGGCTGACTGCTCGGTGGAATTCCATCCGCATGGTGGTTCGCCTGCCATCCAGCTGCCTTACGACTCACCGCTCGTTTCGAAGGCCAAGGACGCGCTTTCAGACGAATGGCCGAAGCCTGCCGTGCTGATCGCCATGGGCGGCTCGATCCCGATCGTCGGCGATTTCGACACGTTCCTCGGCATGGAATCGCTGCTGGTCGGTTTCGGCCTGGAAGATGACCGCATCCATTCGCCAAACGAAAAATACGAACTGAACTCCTTTCATAAGGGGCAGCGCTCATGGGCCCGAATTATGGCGGCTATCGCTGCCAGGTAGGGCGCATATCATGGTCGCTATCGCGGCCAAACAAGGAAGAATAAATGACTATCCGTTTTCACAAGAACGACCTGCCGAACCTCGACAATTATCAGGTGGATGCGGTTGCCATCGATACCGAAACGCTGGGTCTCAACCCCCATCGCGACCGGCTTTGCGTGGTGCAGATTTCGCCCGGTGACGGCACGGCGGACGTAATCCAGATCGAGGCTGGACAGAAGAAAGCTCCCAATCTGGTGAAGCTTCTGAAAGACCGTTCGATCACCAAGATTTTTCATTTCGGCCGTTTCGACCTGGCGGTACTGGCGCATGCCTTCGGTACCATGCCGCAGCCGGTGTTCTGCACCAAGATCGCATCGAAGCTCACCCGAACCTATACGGACCGGCACGGTCTCAAGGAAATTTGCGGTGAGCTTCTGGACGTTTCCATTTCCAAGCAGCAGCAGTCCTCCGACTGGGCGGCGGAAACACTATCGCCGGCGCAGCTCGAATATGCCGCTTCCGACGTGCTCTATCTGCATCGTCTGAAAGCTGTCCTGGAACAGCGTCTTGAGCGCGATGGCCGCACAAAGCAGGCCGAAGCCTGCTTCAAGTTCCTGCCAACCCGTTCGGAACTCGATCTCATGGGCTGGCCGGAAACCGACATATTCTCCCATAGTTAACAGTTTAAACGGCGGCAGTGGCCGCCGTTTTCTTTTGCGGCATCGCGTCAATATAAGCCCAGGCCGGTCGACGGAACAGAAACTGCCCGTAGCCGGTCCACTGGATGAGACCATAAAGAATGACCGGGCCTATCACGCCGCTGGCTGTCGTCAGCAGAGAGACCGTGCCTATATCGCCGATACCGAGTTTCAACAGGACTGTCCGGGCAATGGCCATCGGCAGGAAGAAGGCGAGATAGACGACAATCGAATGCGCTCCGAGCCAGCTCAGCCCCCTGTGCAGCCAGTTTTTTTCCGCAAGCAGACCAAGCAGGGACGAGACCGAAATAATCGCCAATGCACCAACAATTCCTAGCAGAAGCGACATGATCGGCAGATCGCTCACCGCTCCGCGCCCATCCAGAAAATCGGCAGCAGGTGGAATGAGGAAAGCGAGGCTCTCCGGCACTGGCGTGAAGACAAGCTTCACCTCGACGACACTCCAGACAAGCAGACCGGCAATCCCGATCAGTGGCCGCTGGCGCAGCCAGTCGGCAATGCGGAAGATCGCAGGCGCAAAGGCATAGCCCGCAAAAAAGTAGACGAAGCGCGAGCAGAACTCATCCACCATGACCCAGCCTGTATGGATCGGCAGGATTTCCAGAAAAGCCAGCGCAGCGAAAGTAATCCCCACCGGCACCCGCTTCAAAAGCCGCGTCGCAATGAAGAAAACAGGAAGGATATAGATGAACCAGAGCGTTCCAAACGGCTCTATGAAGGCCATGAGATAAGCATTCACGACGCCGGAGATGCCTGCTTCACTGGCAATGCCTGGCGCCTTGAAGGCAAACTGGATCGTCAGCCAGAGAATATAGAAATAAAGAAAATGCACGACCTTGCGATCGAGATAGCGCCGCCACGGCCTGTCGATGACGAGGCTGAGAAACAGGCCTGAGATCAAAAAGAAATCCGGCATACGGAAAGGCTTGGCGAAGGCGACGACATAATGCATCCAGCCCTGAGCCCCAGCCGCTTTTTCCACGCCAAGCGTGGAGTGCATCATAACCACAAAGATGATGCAGATGCCCTTAGCGATATCGACCCAGTCGATCCGTCCAGCACGCCCACCGGCATTTTGCGTTGTATTCATGTCTATCTCCCCCGCGCACGCAACGCTTTCTATAGCTTGTCTCGGGGGAGATTTATATCCCTGACCTGTGCCCGATTAAGATTCTTCGGGCGAAGAATTTCCCTTCAAATGGCATTCACAAGAACGTGTACGGCTTGAACGACATTTCCCTTACTGTGTCCTTGTTGCTACAGACTTTTTACAGCATTCGCTTATATTAGGATCAACATTTGGTTCTAAAACTTTCCTTCAGGAGGTTTATCATGAAGCTCAAGGCACTTCTTCTCGCATCGACTGTCGCACTCGTTGCCGCTACCGGGGCAAAGGCTGCTGATGCTGTCATCGAACAAGAGCCCGTACCAGTCATCGTTGCTCCGACCTTCACCTGGAATGGCGCCTATATCGGCGGCCAGATCGGTTATGGCTGGGGCCGGTCTGATTTCGACGACGGTATCGACACGTTGCGCTTGAAGCCGGACGGCTTCCTTGGCGGCGTTTATGCCGGTTATAACTTCGACCTCGGCAACAATGTCGTTCTCGGTATCGACGGCGACATCACCTACAACAACCTGAAGGACGACTTCAACGGCGCTGGCGGCTCGCTTGAAAGCAAACTGCGCTGGTCGGGCGCCGTCCGTGCACGTGCCGGTTATGCGGTTGACCGCTTCCTGCCTTACATCGCTGGCGGTGTGGCATTCGGCAGCGTGAAGAACAGCGGCGACGTTGCCGGGGTAGGCTTCTCCGACAGCAATACGCTCACCGGCTGGACCATCGGCGGCGGCGTGGACTATGCCGCAACGGACAATGTAATCGTTCGTCTTGAATATCGTTATACCGATTACGGCGACAAGGACTTCGACTTTGGCGGCGCCACCGTCAATGACGACTTCCGGACCAACGAAATTCGCCTCGGCGTTGCCTACAAGTTCTGATCGAGCTTAACGGCTTCAACGAAATAAAAGCCCCGCTCCGGCGGGGTTTTTTTGTGCATGGACGATTTACGCCCCTTTAAACTGCCGCATTTACCCTCCACCGGGTTAGGCCCTTGTTTGCTTTTGCGGCGCAAAATCCCGTAAAGCAACATACAGCAATGAAAATGACCGGGTTGCCTTGAGTTCAAACCGGCAATCGGGTGGGCGGATCCAGGCAGATATGGCATCACGAGACGACAGGAACCAACGCATCGAACCTTCCTTCGGTGGCGAAGAGAAAAAAGATGACGAGGTTTTTCGCGTCGATGAGGAGGAGCGCATGGCTCGCACGCAGCAGCGTAGACAGAAGCCGTCCAGCGCGCGCGCGTCCCGCGGTTCCCGCCGCGGCAATGCCAGGCCGCGCGGTATCCTAGGTTTTCTTCGCCGTTCCGTCTATTGGTGCCTTGTGCTCGGCCTTTGGGGCGGCATCGCATTTGCAGGTATGCTGGTATATTTCGCGGCCAAGATGCCGCCGACGACCGACTGGGCTATTCCCGATCGCCCGCCCAATGTGCGCATTGTCGATGTGAACGGCAATCTTATCGCCAATCGCGGCACCACGGGAGGCGAGGCGGTCGGCCTGCATGAGATGTCGGCCTATATCCCGCAGGCTGTCATTGCCATTGAGGACCGGCGCTTCTATTCGCATTTCGGCATAGACCCCATCGGCCTGGCCCGCGCGGTGGTCACCAACCTTATGTCCGGTCGCGCAGTTCAGGGCGGATCGACGCTCACTCAGCAGCTCGCCAAAAACCTGTTCCTGTCGCCGGACCGCACGCTGGAACGCAAGGTTCAGGAAGTCATGCTCGCCCTGTGGCTTGAGCACAAATATACCAAGGACCAGATTCTGGAAATGTACTTGAACCGGGTCTATCTCGGTTCCGGCGCCTATGGCGTGGATGCCGCATCGCGTCGCTATTTCAACAAATCCGCCAAAGACGTAAACCTGATGGAAGCGGCGACGCTGGCCGGTCTCCTGAAAGCGCCATCGCGCCTGTCGCCGGCCCGCGATCCGGAGGCTGCGGCTGCGCGCGCCAAACTCGTGCTGGGGGCCATGCGCGAGGAAGGCATGATCGATGACAAGGAAATGGCAATTGCCGAAAGTGAACCGCCAACCCGCGCACCATCTTTCTGGCAAGGCTCCGAGAACTATGTAGCGGACAAGGTTGTCGCGGAACTACCCGACCTCATCGGCGAAACCAAGGACGACATCACAGTCCAGACCACCATCGATCTTAATCTGCAGAAGGCTGGCGAAGAGGCCGTCAAGGATCAGATATCCCAGAACGGGAAGAAAATGAATGCAAGCCAGGCCGCGCTCGTCTCGATTGACAATACCGGCGCCGTGCGTGCCATGGTTGGCGGCGTGGACTACGCGGCCAGCCAGTTCGACCGTGTGACCGATGCGCATCGCCAGCCGGCCTCCTCGTTCAAGCCATTCGTCTATCTCTCCGCCCTCGAACAGGGACGTACGCCGGATTCCGTGCGCAACGACGCCCCGGTGCGGATCGGCAAATGGACGCCGAGCAACGACAACGGCAAATATATGGGACAGGTGACGCTTGCTACCGCCCTGTCCCACTCGCTGAATTCGGTTGCGGCGCAACTCGTCATGGAAGTCGGCCCGCAGGCCGTAATCGACACGGCGCACCGTCTCGGCGTACAATCGAAGCTCGAACCCAATGCTTCGCTGGCGCTGGGCACTTCCGAAGTCACGCTTCTCGAACTGACGGATGCCTATGTGCCCTTCGCCAATGGCGGCTATCGCGCGCCGGTCTACTTTATCACCAAGGTAACAGATTCCGACGGCAATGTGCTTTATCAGAAGGAAGAGGGCGTCGGTCCGCGCGTGCTTGACGATCGCAATCTCGGCATGATGAACGCCATGTTGCGCCGCACGGTGGAAGATGGCACCGCCAAGCGTGCGGCCTTCGGTTGGCCCGCGGCAGGCAAGACCGGCACCAGCCAAAATTTCCGCGACGCCTGGTTCGTCGGTTACACAGCCAATCTCACCACCGGCGTCTGGTTCGGCAACGATGATGGCAAGGCGATGAAACGTGTCTTCGGTTCAACCTTGCCTGTTGCAGCCTGGAAGAGCTTCATGAAGGAGGCGCACAAGGGTGTGCCCATCGCCGAACTGCCCGGTCACTATGACATCCAGAATGTCCTGCCCGGCGGCAGCGACGGCATTGACCCCAACGCGCCTTTCGATCCGGGCCTGATCCCGCAGGATCCCTATGGCAACCAGCCGATGGCGGGCAATGGAGACGACGGTTACTGGCCACCTGCGCCGGATTCACCTGTGCGCAGCGGCATCCAGCAGTCGGGTCGGACCGGACGCCCGATTGCCGAACAGTCCGGCGTCGCCACATATCCGGCGAATGCCGATAACCGGCCCATGCCGACGGCTGATGTCGGCGGCCAGCCTCAACCTAAATCCACGACATTGCTCGATATCATCATGGGCAATTCGCAGTAAATGCTATCGAAGCCGGTTAAATGAAGCCGGCCTTGCAACTGAATGCCAGAACGCGTTTCGATCTGATTGAAACAGATCGGCGCTCCAGCTTTTTATTTTAACGCACCTCTTGTCCGAAAACCGTTTCACACTTTTTGGGGTGCGCTCTAATTCCCCTCGAAATCTTGAGCGGCTTAGTCTATTCAAGATTTGAGAGCGAGGTTTCTATGTCCCAAGTTGCCAAGACTGATATTTCCGGGTCCGACACTCCCAAGACGGATACCGAACGTAGAACTCTGGTCCTGACCGGCGCCAGCCGGGGTATCGGCCATGCGACGGTGAAGCGTTTTTCGCGCGCCGGATGGCGCGTCATCACATGTTCTCGGCAAGATTTTTCCGACAATTGCCCATGGCCTGCAGGGCCGGAAGATCATATCAAAGTGGACCTTGCCGATCCGGAAGACATCGGCAAGGCGATTGCCGAAATTCGCCGCCGGCTCGAAGCCGATGGCAGCAAGCTGCATGCGCTCGTTAATAATGCGGGCATTTCGCCGAAAGCCGAGGGCGGACGCCGCATGAACTCCATCGAAACGCCGATGGCGGTCTGGCGCGATGTGTTCCAGGTCAATTTCATGGCGCCGATCATGCTGGCACGCGGCCTCTTCAAGGAACTGGAAAAGGCACAGGGATCGGTCGTCAACGTTACATCCATCGCCGGAAGCCGTGTGCACCCGTTCGCAGGAACGGCCTATGCAACGTCAAAAGCAGCGCTCGCGGCCCTGACCCGTGAAATGGCATCGGATTTCGGCCCCTACGGTATTCGTGTCAACGCCATCGCACCGGGCGAAATTGACACAGCAATCCTGTCTCCAGGCACGGAAAAGCTGGTAGAACAATTGCCGATGCGTCGACTCGGCAAGACATCGGAAGTGGCTGAAACCATCTACTTCCTGTGCACCGAAGCTTCGTCCTATGTCACCGGATCAGAAATCCATATCAATGGCGGTCAGCACGTTTGATACAAACATTGAAAGCACGGACATTGAAAACCACCGTGCTTTTATGCTTATCTCGTTTTAATCGATTTAACCGCCGACTTACTTAGCAACCGAGTTGAGCTTTCATGATCTTATGTTGCGGTGAAGCCCTGATCGACATGCTGCCGCGCGAAACCGCGACGGGGGAGACAGCCTTTCTTCCCTTTGCGGGCGGTTCCGTCTTCAATACGGCGATCTCACTTGGAAGGCTCGGTGTTCCGACCGGATTCTTTTCCGGTATTTCCTCCGACTTTTTTGGCGAGGTTTTGCGCGACACGCTGGCGCGTTCGAATGTCGATTATTCCTTTGCCGCCATTTCCGACCGCCCCACGACCCTTGCCTTCGTGCGTCTGGTCGATGGTCAGGCCCGCTATGCGTTCTATGACGAGAATACGGCGGGCCGCATGCTGTCAGAGGGCGACATGCCTTTCGTCGATGACAGTATCGATGCCATGCTGTTCGGCTGCATAAGCCTGATTTCCGAGCCTTGCGGCAGCGTCTATGAAGCACTAATGGTTCGTGAGGCGCCGAAGCGCGTCGTGTTTCTTGACCCGAATATCCGTACAAGCTTTATCACCGACCGCGAGAAACATCTCGCCCGCATGAAACGTATGATCGCGCTTGCCGATATCGTGAAGCTGTCCGACGAGGATCTTGCCTGGTTCGGTGAGAAGGGCAGTCACGATGAAATTGCCGCAGAATGGCTGAAGCTCGGCCCGAAGCTTATCGTCATTACCAAGGGCGCGCATGGCGCTGACGCCTACACGGACGGAGCAACCGTGCATGTTCCGGGCGTCAAGGTGGATGTGGTGGATACAGTCGGCGCAGGCGATACTGTGAATGCAGGGATTCTGGCCAGCCTGCATAATCAGGGACTGCTCGACAAATCTGCGATTGCCAATCTCAGCGAGGACCAGATTCATTCTGCCGTCGCTCTTGGTGTGAGAGCCGCCGCCGTTACCGTTTCTCGCGCAGGCGCCAATCCACCCTGGGCGAGCGAGATGAAAGATTGATTTCTCATCAGATCGTGCCATTTCTGGAAAGCAAGACAGAAAGGCAGACCGATGGCCCAGAATATTTACGACCAACAGGATTTCTTTACCGCCTATAGCCAGTTGCCGCGCTCGGTTCACGGCCTCGAAGGCGCTCCGGAATGGCCATGCGTCCGTTCACTCCTGCCCGACCTTTCGGGAAAGGATGTCGCCGATCTCGGTTGCGGCTTCGGCTGGTTCGCGCGTTTTGCGCGGGAACAGGGGGCAGCGTCCGTCATCGGCTACGATCTCTCGGAAAACATGCTGGAGCGTGCCCGTCGCGACACGCCTGATAAAGCAGTTCAATATATCCAGGCGAACATGGAAGAGCTTGAACTGCCAGAGACCGGTTTCGATCTTGTCTACAGCTCGCTTGCATTCCATTACATTCGCGATTTTTCCCGCTTGCTGAATACGATCCATCCTTCGCTGCGGCCCGGTGGACGCTTTGTCTTCACTGTCGAACATCCGATTTTCATGGCCCCGCTCAAACCCAGCTGGATAGAGGACAAAGACGGGCAAAAACGCTGGCCCGTCGATCATTATGCCGTTGAAGGCGAACGGCAAACGGACTGGCTTGCCGAAGGCGTGATCAAGTATCACCGCCGCCTCAGCACGACCGTCAATGCACTGATCGGGGCCGGGTTCATCATCAACGGTCTGGAGGAATGGCGCCCCACGCCTGAACAGATCGAGGCTTGGCCCGCGCTCCTGGAAGAAATGGAACGGCCAATGCTGTTGATAGTTTCGGCAAGCCGTCAGACGGCTTGACCAGCCACAATTCCCGATCTTTATAGATGTGGGCGGAGCACGAATCAGACTGGTGAGGAGAGACCATTGGACGTGGTGCGCATTGCAGCCTTTTCGCAGGGCAACAAGGGTGGAAACCCGGCTGGTGTATTGGTTGCGGAACGACTGCCCTCGCCTGAGGAAATGCAGAAAATCGCCAGGGATGTAGGCTTTTCGGAAACGGCTTTCGCCATGCCGGAAGGCGGCAGCTGGCGGGTGCGCTATTTCGCGCCGGAAATGGAAGTACCGTTTTGCGGTCACGCCACTATTGCGCTCGGCGCCGTACTTGCCATGCGCGAAGGTGATGGGCGTTTTACGTTGAAGCTCAACAATGACACTATCAGCGTGGAAGGTCGCAAGGAAGGCGACCTTTTTGCCGCTGCATTACAGTCGCCGGCGACACGCAATCGCGCCGCGACCGACGTGGAAGTGGAACAGGCGCTTTCGCTTTTCAATTACGAATTGGACGATCTTGATCCCGGTATTCCGCCTGCGGTGATTCATGGCGGCGCTGACCACATCCTGCTGCCATTGCGCTCCCGCGAGAAGCTCGCTGCCATGCATTACGATCTTTCGCGCGGTCGCGTCACGATGAACCGGCAGGGATGGACGACGATCCTGCTCATCCATTCAGAAACGCCACGCCGTTTCCACAGCCGCAATCCGTTTGCTTCCGGCGGTGTCTATGAAGACCCCGCGACGGGTGCCGCAACGGCCGCCTTCGCGGCCTACTTACGCGATATCGGCTGGCCGCATGGCGGCTCGATAGAGGTAATCCAGGGCGAGGATATGGGAAGCCCATCCCATCTGCGAGCCGAAATCGGCAATGTGCGCGGCGGTTCCATCCGCGTTGCCGGCACGGCACGGCTGATGGATTAGCATCCCCAATTTCGTTATACCCGGACGAACTGCTCCACTCTTTCTTCGTTGCCGAAGAATTTGAGATAACGCGCCACTTCCTTCGGGTCGCCAGTAGCTTTCTGCGGATTGTCCGAAAGCTTGACCGCCGGGTGGCCGTTGGCGTCGATGACCTTGCAGACCAGTGAAATCGCGTTCAGCCCCTCGATGTCCTTCGGCGCGCAGTCGGCAAAGTCGTTGGTGAGGTTTGTGCCCCAGCCGAAGCTCATGCGCACGCGGCCTTCGAAATGGCGGTAGGTTTCCTCGATCGTATCGACATCGAGCGCGTCTGAGAAAATGAGGAGTTTCTCGCGCGGGTCTTTGCCCCTCGACTTCCACCACTCGATGATACGTTCGCCGCCCTCTATCGGCGGGGCGCTGTCGGGGCGGAAACCCGTCCAGTCGGCAACCCAGTCCGGCGCGCTGCGCAGGAAAGCCGCCGTGCCGAAAGCATCCGGCAAAACGATCAGCAGGTTGCCACCGTAATAGCGGTTCCAGTCCTGCAACACGCGATAGGGCGCCGAGCGCAGTTCGTCGTCGGTCTTCGCCAGCGCTGCCAGAACCATCGGCAGTTCGTGAGCATTGGTGCCGAGCGCTTCCAGATCAGTATCCATGGCAAGCAGCACATTGGACGTGCCAGTGAAGGCATCGCCGATGCCTTCCTTCAGCGCTTCCACGCACCAGCGCTGCCACAGGAAAGAATGGCGGCGACGAGTGCCGAAATCCGAGATGCGCAGATCGGGCAACTGGCGGAGCCGCTCCACCTTGCTCCACATCTTGGCCTTGGCGCGGGCATAGAGCACATCAAGCGAGAACGGTCCCAGATTCTTCATCGCCGCGCGCGATCGCAATTCATTGATGATGGCGAGGGCTGGAATTTCCCACATGGTCGTATGCGTCCAGGCCCCGTGGAAATGCAACTCGTACTGACCGTCCTTGCGCCGCAGTTCATATTCCGGCAGCTGAAAATCATGCAGCCAGTTGAGAAACTCCGGCTGGAAAATCTGCTTGCGGCCATAGAAGGTGTTACCAGCAAGCCAGATCATCTCTTTCTTGGAGAAACGCAGCGTACGCGCATGGTCGAGCTGTGCGCGCAATTCGCCCTCGTCGATCTCATCGGCAAGGCGCACGGAAGTCGTGCGATTGATGAGCGAGAAGGTCGCATCCACCTTGGGATAAAGCCCCCAGATCATCTGGAGCATCAGAAGCTTGTAAAAGTCCGTATCCAGCAGGCTGCGAACGATTGGGTCGAGCTTCCATGCATGGTTATAGACGCGGCGCGCAATATCAGTCTTGGCCATGACGGCCTCCAGGAAAAAACAAGTTTCCGACGGCACAACTTCCCGTTTTTACTGGAAGATTCGTGCAAAAGGCGGGTTTTCACCCGCCTTTTTAATCGGTTCATTTCTGTTTGGGAAGCTCTACGACGATTTCGTATTCACCGTCCGGCTTGATCGGCACACCTTCTTCAAGCTTGGTGATCTTGCGGCCATCGAGCTTGAGCGTTCTGGCTTTGGCTCCCGTCACCACCTTGACGCGGTAGAGCGCATCGCCGAAGCGAAGTTCCGCTTCATAACCTTCCCATTCCGGCGGCAGCGCCGGATCGAAATGCAAGCGGTCGCCGCGCCGGGTTACGCCAAGGATACCTTCCGTCGCCACGCGGTAGAACCAGCCCGCCGAACCCGTATACCACGTCCAGCCGCCCTGCCCGCGACGCGGCTCGACGGAATAGATGTCAGCGGCGATCACGTATGGCTCGACACGGTAGATGTCCGGGTTGCGGCCATGGCTGACCGGGCTGATGAGCGAAAACAGATGCCAGGCCTCTGCCGCCTTACCCATGCGGGCCAGCGCCAGAATGGCCCATGTCGCACCATGGGTATACTGGCCGCCATTTTCGCGGACGCCCGGCGGGTAGCCCTTGATATAGCCTGGCTCCTGCACCGTCTTGTCGAATGGTGGCGTGAAGAGGCGCAACAATTCGCCCTCGTCATCCAAGAGACGCTTTTCGAGCGAGGCCATCGCCTTCTCGGCGCGTTTCGGGTCTGCAACTCCGGAAAGAACGCTCCATGACTGTGCGATGGCGTCGATCTGGCACTCATCACTATCCTTGGAGCCGAGCGGCGCGCCGTTGTCGTAGAACCCCCGACGATACCATTCGCCATCCCAGCCATCGCGGTCGAGCGCTTCGGTCAGGCTTTCCACGTGCGCCTTCCAGAGGTCGGCGCGCTTCTTGTCCTTGCGGGCTTCGGCGATCGGAATGAACTGTTTCAGCGTATAGGCCAGGAACCAGCCAAGCCATACGCTTTCGCCCTCGCCCTTCACACCGACAAGGTTCATCCCGTCGTTCCAGTCGCCGCCAAGAATGAGCGGCAGGCCATGCTTGCCGGTACGCTGGACAGCGAGATCCAGCGCCAGCGCGCAATGCTCGTAGAGACTTGCGGTATCCTTGGAGATTTCCGGCTCATAGAAAGCGTCGTGCTCGCCCTCTTCCAGCTTGCGGCCTTCGAGGAAGGGCAGTTTTTCATCGAGGATCGAGCGGTCGCCCGTTGTCTCGACATAAAGCGACGTACCATAGCCAAGCCAGACCACATCATCGGAGATCAGCGTACGCACGCCAGCACCCGTTGCGGGTAACCACCAATGCTGCACGTCACCTTCGCGGAACTGGCGCGAAGCCGCATTGATGATCTGTGCGCGAGCGAGCGAGGAATCCATGAGCAGAAGCGAGAGCGTATCCTGCAACTGGTCACGGAAGCCGAAAGCGCCACTGGCCTGGTAGAAGGCGGCGCGCGCCCAGATCCGGCAGGCCACTGCCTGATAAGGCAACCAGCCATTGATCATCAGATCAAAGGCCGGATCCGGCGTTTTCACCTGCACGCGATTGAAGAAGGCATCCCACTGGTTCCTTGCAGCCGCAAGCCTGTCATCGAAGGACGACGCCTGGGCTTCGGACACCAGTGCCCTGGCCTGCGTTTGATCGGCGGCATTACCGATGAGGAAGACCAGCTCGCGCGCTTCGCCCGGAGCAACCTCGATATCGAGTGCGAGTGCTGCGCACGGATCGCGGCCTGCTTCCACCGTATTTGACAGCGCCCTACCGGCAAGCACGATTTCCGGTCTTTCCACCGAACCGGTAGTGCCGATGAACTCGCTGCGGTCGACGGTCACCGATTGCGGCTTCTCCGTTGCGGCGAAGAAGGCCACCTGGCCGGACTTGTCGGGATGATAGGGGTTGGCCGCAAACAGCGCGCCCAATTCCTCATCCTGCGACGGCACGATGAATGGTACATTCTTCGTGCGAGCATTGCCCAGCACCCATTCGACATAGCCATAAACACGCAGTTTGCGCTTGGAACGTCCCTCGTTGGTGACCGTCAGGCGCGAGAAGCGCACAGGCTTTTCCGTATCTACGATATGGGTGAGATCGAGCGCCAGCTCGCCATGCTGCGCCGAGAAACTGGAAAGCCCATGCCCGTGCCGGGCCTCATAGGTCACCGCCTCGTCGCGCAGCACGCTGGCAGTCGGCGCAAAGCTGCGTCCCGTCTCGCGATCGAGAATATAGATCGCCTCACCCGGACGGTTGATGACCGGATCGTTTGCCCATGGTGTGAGCTGATAGTCACGGCTGTTGCCAGCCCAGGTGAAAGCTGAACCCTCCGCCGAGACATGGAAGCCGAAGGACGGATTGGCAATGACGTTGATCCAGGGATGCGGCGTGGCCGTAAGACCGTTGAGCCGCACGACATAGCTGCCATCCTCGGCAAAACCGCCATAGCCGTTCCAGAACTGCAGGTCATTGCCCGATGGTCGCGGACGATCCGGCACCTGCGGCTTGATCGCAAGGCGGCGCTCTTCGGTGCCGCGTTCGATAACGGCAGGCGCAAGACCGGCAGCGCCCAGGCCCTGAACGGAAGCCTGACCGCCGACAGCCGTCTTCGCGTCGCTGCGCGCTGCAAGATCGACCGTTATTTCCTCACTGCGGCGTAATTGCTCGGCCAACGAGCCGTTCTGCGCGTGCATGACGATGCGGGCCGAGGCGAGCAGCGTGTTGTAGCTTTCGTCGCTCATCTGGTCACGGCGCACCGCGAAGAGATGCGGCTGACCGCCGCCACGGGCGCGGAAGCCCTCCACGATCCAGTCGATGGCGCGCTGCGTATCCTGAGCATAGGAGAAAGCGCGTTCGTTGACCACCACCACATCGACGGTAAGGCCCTTGCTGCGCCAGTATTCCTGCGCACGCAGTACACCGCGCAGAACATCGAGATCGGCTTCGTTGTCGATGCGCAGCGCAAAGATCGGATAGTCGCCCGAAATCGACATCGGCCAGAGATCGGACTGTTTGCCGAGACCGCTCGCTATCACTTCCGGCGGCTGGCGCAGCGCGCGCTCCGGATAGAGAAGATAGGCCGCAACCTTCTGATAGTCGGCGGCTTCCGCCGGCTTGATGCCGATATGATAGAGCTGCACCTGCGAACTCGTCCAGGAGAGCGAGTATTCGCGGGCGAAGGTTTCCGGATGACGATGCATCGCCACGGCATGCTCCACCGCATCACGGCTGCCGCCTGCAAATGTCCAGAAGACGAGGCTCACCTTCTTGTGCGCCGGAACGCGGACGCGCGTGCGCACCGAAGCGATGGGATCGAGCACACAGCCCTGACTGCCGGTGAATTTCGCCCCCGGATCGAAAGCCGCCGCATCACGCAGCGAACGACCGCGGCCGATGAAGGCGCGGCGATCGGTTTCGACTTCCGTTTCGCGGATCGAGCCCGAAAGATCGGTCACAAAATGCGCGACGTGAATATCCGGATCGGACGGCGCGCGCTTGCGGCGATTCGCATAGATGGTCGAACCGTTATCGGCTATTTCGGTTTCGACGAACATCTTGGCAAAGGCCGGATGGGCGGCATCGCTGTCACTGTCGTTCAACACCAGTTCGGCATAGGACGTAATCTCGATCATGCGATCGCGCGGGCTGGTGTTGATGATGTCGAGCCTGCGACCCTCACCGTCGGATTCCGATGAAACGATCACCTCCATAACCGTCTTGATGTCACCGGCGGTCTTGTAGAATTCCGCCTTGTCTTCCGTGAAGACGGTCTTGGTTTCCTCTTCCGGATTGCGCACCGGCTCGCCGGTCGCCGACCACGAATAGCCGCTTTCCATGTCGCGCAGGAACAGGAAGGTGCCCTGAAGATCTTCCGAGGCATCGGCATGGAAGCGGGTGATATCCCAGTTGTGCCAGCGGCTGTAGCCGGAACCGTTCGCCGTCACCATCAGCGCATATTGGCCGTTCGACATCATATGCGTGGTGCGCGGCGCCCTGAACGGCTTGTCGATGATGCGCATCGGCGCGTCGTCGAAGCCGCCGGAATCCACGCGCATCGGATTTTCCGTCTTGGCGTAGATCATCGGGATTTCGCGTGGCGCCTTTTCCTGCAGCAGAAGTTCGGCCGCCTCGATCACCGGATCGGAGTGGAAACGCTCGCGCATCCGGCCTTCGAAGATCACGTTGTTGACCGCGATGATCGCCATGCCATGATGGTGGGCGTAGTAGTTCTTCACCACCGCACAGGTCTCGCCCTCACGCACGCGGGACGGCGTAAAGTCCACCGAATCGTGGAAGCCGTAGCGGCCGAGCGCGCCTAGCTTTTCCAGTCGCTTGAGATTGGCGACCGCTGCGGCCGGCTGATATTGCGCGGCAAGCAGGCTTGCATAGGGCGCGATCACGGCATTTCGCGACAGGCCGCGCTGAAGACCGAGATTAGGCACGCCGAAATTCGAATACTGGTAGTTCATATGCGCATCGCGCGCATTGAACGCCGCTTCCGAAATGCCCCACGGCAGACCGCGCGAGGTGGCATAATCGATCTGGCGCTGCACGACGAGCTTGTTGGTCTGGTCGAGAAGCGAGCCGAGCGGCTCGGACATGACCAGCGGCGGCATCAGATATTCGAACATCGAACCGGACCAGGAGAGCAGTGCGCCCTTCCAGCCCACCGGCACCAGAAGACGGCCCAGCTTGAACCAGTGTTCGACCGGCACGTCGCCCTTGGCGATGGCAAAGAGGCTCGCCAGACGCGCTTCGGAGGCCAGAAGGTCGTAGCAGCTTTCGTCCAGTTCGTTTTCCTGCACGCGGAAACCGATGGACAGAAGGCGGCGTTCCTGGCGCTCAAGGAAGCCGAACTGCATGTCGAAAGCCAGCTGGCGGGCGCGAGTTGCCATATCGCGCAGGCGCTCGCGCAACTGGTCGGTATCGTGCTCGCCAATGGCGTCATCCGTATGCGCCTTGCACGTATCGACCAGAATGCGCGCCCATTCCCGGGCTTCGGCGCTGGCGATTGTCTCGACTTCGCTATCGAGCTCGTCCATCAGGCGCACGATATCGGAAGCGAACAGCGACAGGTTGATGGTGCGGAAAGATGCCGTTTCCGGCTCTTCCTTGATGGACAGCACCGCGCGGCGGAAGTTGGCGATGCGCTCTTCCAGGCGGCGGCGTAGCGGACGCAGGATGCGGCGGTCGTCCGGGATTCTCGCGATGGTTTCCTCAAGAATATCATTGACGTCGAGGATGCCGTCGAGATCACCCTGGATATAGACGGACGGGGCCTCCGCCCATTCTTCGAGAGCCGAGGACAAGGTGACCAGATGACCGGCAAGATTGCCGCTGTCCACCGCCGATACATAAAGCGGGCGCATCGGCGTCAGAGTATTGGTTTCGTACCAGTTGTAGAGATGGCCCTGATACTTCTCCATCTTCTCCAGCGTGCCAATGGTCGCCTCGACCCGGTCCAGCGTTTCATCGAAGCCGATCCAGCCGAAGTCCCGGGCGGCAACGACCGAGAGAAAATAGACGCCGATATTGGTTGGCGAGGTGCGTTGCGCAACGATCGGAGCCGGGTCTTCCTGAAAATTGTCCGGCGGCAGATGGTTGTTTTCCTCGTTGGTGAATTCGGCGAAGTAGCGCCAGGTGCGGCGCGCATAACGGCGCAGATCCGCCTTGTCGGAGGACAGAACTTCAAGCGTATCCTGCGGCTTGGCCGAGCGGCTGACGAGCCAGGCGATCAGCGGCGAAGCGAACCAGATTACCACAAACGGCGCAGCAATCAGTGCGGCGTGGCTGCGGGCGGCCAGTGGGAAGAAGATCGCCAGCCCGGCAATGGCCATTGCAGGCCACATGAGCTGGAAATAGAAGAGCAGCGTATCCGGCGAGGTCTTTGCCTGCGCGGCGGTGCGCCACTCCAGAAGATTGCGGCGCGAGACGAACAGACGATAGACGGTGCGGGCAATCGCATCGGCCATCAGGAAGGCCGAATGCGCAATGAAAGTGGTGCGCAGCGCCACATCCGCCGTGCCCAGCGCAATGTCGGTCAGCAAGGATTGCGCGTGGCCCTTCAGCGAATAATCCATGCTTACCGGGATTAGGTTCGTCACAATGCCGAAGGTCGGGGCGACGAACATCGAGAGGATCAGGAAACCCTGCCAGACAGCGGCAGGCCCGAGCGGCAGAACACTCCAGCCGACGATGGCTGCCAGCAGCCAGAGGATGGGATTAAGCGAACGACGCAGATTATCGACCATCTTCCAGCGCGTAACGGCACTGACTCCGCGCTTGGTGGAAAAGAGCCACGGCAGAAGCTGCCAGTCGCCACGCGCCCAGCGATGGTGGCGCGACACGTCGACATTGTAGCCGGTCGGATAATCCTCCACCACTTCAACGTCGCTCACCAGAGCGGCACGGGCATAACCACCTTCCAGAAGATCATGGCTGAGGAGCGTATTTTCCGGCACACGAGCCTTCAAGGCCGCTTCAAAAGCATCAATGTCGTAAAGACCCTTGCCGGTGAAGGTGCCTTCGCCCAAGAGATCCTGATAGGTGTCGGAAACCGCAAAGACGTAAGGGTCGATGCCGCGATTGACCGAAAAGACCCGCTGCAGGAATGAAGCTTCATCCCCGGTGGTCAGCGACGGCGTTACTCGCGGCTGGAGGATGCCGTAGCCGCGGACAATATTGCCTGTCTTTTCATCGATGACCGGGCGATTCAGCGGGTGGCTGAGCTTGCCTGCCAGATGCGTGACCGCTTCCGGCGTCAGACGCGTATCGGCATCGAGCGTCATCACATATTTGATTTCTTTCGGCAGGCGCTCGTCCGGCGGGAAGAAACTCGTATCCTGATCGCCGCGCAGCAGCAGATTCAGCTCGTGCAGCTTTCCGCGCTTGCGCTCCCAACCCATCCAGCAATTCTGTTTCTCGTTATAGAGACGGCGGCGGTGAAGCAGGAAGAAACGCGGCTGGTCGTCACCGGTATAGTGCTCGTTGAGCTTGGCGATTTCATCGTGCGCATATTCGTAGATTTCCATGTCCGCAGGGGTGATTTCCTGCTCGGCATCCACCCAGTCGCTGACCAGAGCGAAATAGATTTCGCCGCGCGGGTTGGTCAGATAATGAACCTCCATATTGCGGATCTGCTCATCGATGGAATCGCGCGATGTGATGAAGGTCGGCACAGCAACGAGTGTGCATGCTTCCGGCGGCAGTCCTTCCTTATATTCGAAGCCGATCAGGCGCGTGGGCTGGACGAACCACGGCACCAGCGCATTGAACAGCGAATAGGAGGCGTCCATTGCCGGGAAAATGGCGAGAAGCGTGAAGAGCGTGCGCAGATCCGTCGAAAGGCCTGCGCGTATCATGCAATAATTGACGAGAGCCAGTATCAGGATCGTGAAGATGGCCGTCGGAATGAAAAGACCGAACAGTCCCAGACCGCGATAAAAGCGCAGTGCCCGGACACCAAACGGCGCCTTGTAGCCGCAGACCTTTTCCAGTTCGGTGCGACCGTCACCTGACAGATAATAGGCAATTGCCCCCTTGCCTTCGGCTTCGGGGTGGCCTGCCTTTTCTGCGCGGCTGCCATCTTCGGCCAGCTTCAGGGCTGCCCAGGTGATGTCGATTTCGCTCATATCCGAAAAGCGGGCAAGCTTTTCGATGGTCACGCGATAAGCATTGCGGGAACGGAAATCGAGCAATTCGAAATCACTGTGATCGCGCAGGATCGCATCAACCTCGTTGACGGTTTCGAACCATGTTTCCCAATCGACATCATCGATGGATTTCAGGCTGCGGATGACGTTACCCATCGTGACGCCGCCGGTGGATTGGCGGGCATGTTCCTCGACGATGGCGTCTTCGGGGTTGCTGCCTTCCTGCTCCAGAATACGTTCCAGCCAGCTTGCAGCCGCAGTCGTATCGGTGGAGGCCGAACGCAGGCGATAAAGTAGATGGGTGGCAAAGGTGCTGTCGCGCGCCGCCTGCGCATATCCGGCGAGAACAGTTTCCAGTTCGGCGCCGTCGGCGGCGACCACAATGCGGTCAGCCGCCGTATTGGCGAGAATGCGCATTTCCCGCGCACGATCGACGCGCATGGCCAGACGGCGTGCATTCTCGATCAGGAAATAGCGCACCGCCGAAGGCAGCGCCCAAAGTTCGCCGATCTTCAGCGGCTCGACGGTCTGAAAGCCTTTGACGATGGCGGTCAGCGTCTTCAGCGAAAAATTGCTGTCCGTGTGAGCGACGTAAAGCCAGGCGAGCGCAAAGATGCGTGGCATACCCTCGACAGCATCGTACAGCGGCAGCTGGCGAATGAAACGGCGCGGCAGATCGCGTCGGGTCTGCTGGACGTTCTTGTCGATCTGATAATGATTGTCGAGCAGCCACTGCGCGGCAGGTGTGATGGTTTCGCCCGCGCGCGAAGCGGCATCGGAGGCACGATAGGCGTGCAGGATCAGCTTGCCATTTTCAGACAGCCGCTGATCGAACGGAAAATGCAGATAGCCGGGCAGCGGAATATGCTCACCGCGCGCAACAGCGGCAGCAAGTACACCCAGCTCCTCTTCCGTCTTGTAGTGAGCACGGATAGGAGAAGGCTGCTCAGGCGGAATCTGATCCGAGATATTCGGCTTGGACGGATTAGGCTCAAACGAGTTGGGCGATTTGGGCTCGGTAGAGGTCGAACTGGACAGCGAAGAAGACAATTCCGGCATCTGCCTTAACAGCCTTTCCCAAGAAAATGAGTTATATGCGGCGGGTGGATACTGAACTTTCGTTCCAGAGAAACGGCAGCATCCGCAATCGGTTCCCTGAATGTCGGGCGCATTTGGCCAAAATGCGACGACGGAATGTGCTGATATTCAAACCATTTAAATCGCAACGCACAATTCTTTCCGCGCATTAATGTTGCGTTATGAAACACTCCGGATTTTGAAACCCTAACATATTGAAAATAAAAATAATACTCCCCCGCGCAAAGCTTTGAAAAATTTGCGCGAGGCCGCTTTCCCGCCGTCCTCCGGCAGAAGCCCGGCAACAGCACCGGAATCACCGCGCAAGGCCGGGCTTTGCTCGATTCCACGTCAGCCTGTACTATTCAAGCGTCTGTTTTCACGGGTGCCTGTTCCATTTCTCCAGCTGGAAAAAGCCGCCAGTACCGCGGACGGAAAGCGATGCGGCTCTTCTCCCCCGCCGGATGCTCGGCTGGTATCTCGATTTCGATCCGCTCGCGCGAGCCGCCGATTTCCAGCTCCACGCGCCGCTTACCGCCGGAGCGGCGGCTAGCCACCACGGTGCCCGCGATACAGCCGCCGCAACCGTCGAGCAATTCGACATCGTGCGGGCGGAAGAAAAGCTGCGCCTCACCGTCTGACGCGCCTTCCGCAGCAAGCCCTATGTTGCGATCGGTCAGCCAGACCTCGCCATTTTCAACGCGCACCGGCAACGTACTCGACTCGCCAATGAAACCGTAGACGAACGGCGAATTCGGATTGTCATAGACTTCGTCCGGCGTGCCGATCTGCTCGATACGGCCCTGGCTCATCACCACCACACGATCAGCCAGTTCCAGCGCCTCATCCTGGTCATGCGTCACGAAAACCGTGGTATGACCTGTCTTGTCATGAATTTCACGCAACCAGCGGCGCAATTCTTTTCGCACCTGCGCGTCGAGAGCACCGAACGGCTCATCCAGAAGCAGCACTTTCGGTTCGATGGCCATGGCGCGGGCAAGTGCAACCCGCTGGCGCTGGCCACCGGAAAGCTGTGCAGGATAACGCTTTTCCAGTCCCTGCAACTGTACCAGATCGAGCAATTCCAATGCGCGATGGCGAATATCGGCGGCGGCAGGCCGCGTCGCACCCGGGCGCACCTTGAGGCCGAAACCGATATTGTCCGCCACAGTCATATGACGGAACAGAGCGTAATGCTGGAAGACGAAACCGACATTGCGCTCCTGCACGCTCTTTTGCGAAGCATCCTCTTCGCCAAAAAAAATCGTACCCTCCGTCGGCGTTTCCAGACCGGCGATCAGACGCAACAGCGTTGTTTTCCCCGACCCGGAAGGACCGAGCAGTGCAATCAATTCACCGGAACGGATATCCAGCGACACATTATGCAGAGCCGGAAAGCGAGCAAACTCCTTACGCACCCCGGCAACACGAACTTCCATTCCCAATCCTTCCTTTGCCTCCAACGCAAAACCGCTCCGCACTTTTGCCGGAAACGCCCTAATGACCATTGCTGCCTGCCAGCTCGCCTCCGTAGCGCAACTCCAGTACCGTTTTGACGGCCAACGTCAGAAGCGCAAGAAAAGCCAGCAGGGACGCCACCGCGAATGCGGCAACAAAGTTATATTCATTATAGAGAATTTCCACATGCAGTGGCATCGTATTCGTGAGGCCGCGTATATGGCCCGACACCACCGAAACCGCCCCGAATTCACCCATCGCACGCGCATTGCAAAGCAGCACACCATAGAGAAGGCCCCATTTGATGTTCGGCAGGGTCACGTAACGGAATGTCTGCCAGCCATTGGCGCCAAGTGAAATCGCGGCTTCCTCATCGCCCGTTCCCTGTTCCTGCATCAGCGGAATCAGTTCGCGCGCGACAAATGGAAAAGTGACGAACACCGTGGCCAGGACAATGCCCGGCACCGCGAAAAGAATCTCGATGCCATGACGCGACAGCCACGGACCGGCCCAGCTGTGGCTTGAGAAAAGCAGCACAAAGACCAGCCCCGAAATGACCGGCGAAACCGAGAACGGCAGGTCGATCAGCGTCGTCAGAAGCGCTTTCCCCTTGAACTCGAACTTGGCGATGGCCCAGGCGGCTGCAACGCCAAAGACGATATTGAGCGGTACGGCGATGGCCGCGACCATCAATGTCAGCCGGATCGCCGCCCAGGCGTCAGGCTCGACCAGCGCCGCCAGATACTCTCCAGGCCCCTTGCGGAACGCTTCCACGAAGACCGCGACAACCGGCAGGATGAGGAACAAGGCCAGAAAGCCCAGCGCCAGCGCCAGCAGCGTGACACGTGTGGTCAGGCTTTCCGTCACCGCGCTGCGTGTGGAGATGACGGCTTCATTCGCCATAACCGTATTTCCTTCTGGTCCACGCCTGAACGAGATTGATGAAAAGCAGCATTGCGAAAGAGAGCGCCAGCATGACGGTGGCAAGCGCAGTCGCGCCTGCATAGTCATATTCTTCAAGCTTGATCACAATGAGAAGCGGCGCAATCTCCGACACATAAGGCGTATTGCCCGCAATGAAGATCACCGAACCATATTCGCCGACGCCACGCGCAAAGGCGAGCGCAAAACCGGTGAGTATGGCAGGCTGCAAGCTTGGCAGGAGCACGCGCCAGATGGTCTGGAAACGCGATGCGCCCAGGGTTGCTGCGGCTTCCTCCACCTCGCGGCTGATTTCTTCGATGATCGGCTGGACCGTGCGCACCACGAATGGCAAGCCGATGAAGATCAGCGCAACAACGATACCGGCTCGCGTAAAGGCAATGCGGATATTGAACGGCGCAAGCAGGCTGCCTATCCAGCCATTGGGTGCATAGATCGCCGCAAGCGCAATACCGGCGACCGCCGTTGGCAGCGCGAACGGAATATCGACGATCGCATCGACGAAACGACGGCCCGGAAAGCGATATCGCACCAGAACCCATGCCAGAATGACACCAAATATGACATTGACAAAGGCCGCAATGAAAGCGGTTCCGAAACTCGTTTCCAGTGCTTTCAAGGTGCGCTCGTCGATGATGAGCCGCCAGAAGCCGGAAAAACCGACCTCTGTGGAGCGCAGCACGAGTGCCGCGAGCGGAATGAGGATGAGAAGAGTCAGGTAGGCAACACTGAAACCGAACGTCAGCCGGAAACCCGGAATGACGTTCGGCTTTCTGAAGTGCCACCCTGCCCTGGCCTGTGCAGGGAGCGAAGACATTGTGTGTTTGTTCCCTCTTGTCAGCAAACGATTACTGATCGGCGCCCGGCTCTGAAACGGGTTGGTTTAATCTGTCCCGCCGGTTGGCTTCCCTTGCGGTCACCTGCCGGGCTTGTAGATCTGGTCGAACGTTCCTCCGTCGCCGAAATGATAGGGCTGCGCCCTGGCCCATCCGCCGAAAATCGGGTCATCGATCGTCACCAGCGTCAGTTCAGGAAACTTGCGCTGCTTATCAGCCGGAATGACGTCCGGCTTCGACGGACGGTAGAAATGCCTGGCGGCAATTGCCTGACCTTCGGGCGAATAGAGATATTCGAGATAGGCCTGCGCCAACTTGGTTGTGCCATTTGCCTCGGCATTCCCGTCCACGACTGTGACCGGCGGTTCAGCCAGAATGGATTGCGGCGGAACGACGATGTCGAATGCATCCTCGCCAAATTCCGCGACCGAGAGATAAGCTTCATTTTCCCAAGCCAACAGCACATCGCCCAGCTGACGCTGCACGAAAGTCGTCGTAGCGCCGCGCGCGCCAGTGTCCAGCACAGGCACATGGCGGAAAAGTTCGGCGATATAATCCTTGATCTTCTGCTCGTCACCGCCGTACTGCTTGTTTGCCCAAGCCCAGGCAGCGAGATAGTTCCAGCGCGCACCGCCGGATGTTTTCGGGTTCGGCGTGATGATCTCGACGCCATCCTTCACCAGATCGCCCCAGTCCCTGATTCCCTTGGGATTGCCCTTGCGCACGAGAAAAACGATGGTGGATGTGTAGGGCGATGAATTGTTGGGAAGGCGCTTGCGCCAGCCCTTGTCGATTTTGCCGGAAAGTGCTGCAATGGCATCAATATCGCTTTCAAGCGCCAGCGTGACCACGTCTGCCTTGACGCCGTCGATCACCGACCGGGCCTGCTTGCCTGACCCGCCATGCGAGACGCGAATCGTTACCGTCTCGCCGGTTTCGGTCTTCCAGTGAGCAGCGAAGGCGGCATTGTAGTCCTTGTAAAGCTCGCGCGTCGGATCATAGGACACGTTCAAGAGTGTCTGGTCCGCATGGCTTGCCTCAACGGTTCCGAACAGCGGCGCCACAGCCACCAGTGCTGCAAGTGCGAAAGAAAATCCCGATATCCTCATGACCGTCTCCACGTTGCCATTGGCCAAAACAGTATCAGAGGTCGTCGCGCACAGGATGCCACAAGGTAACCGTTATTTGAAACAGGTTCGAAATTTCTGCGCAGTTTGAGAGGGATAGAGGAGAAAAATTTGCTGCTGGCGGCGATAAACGCGCCAGCAGCAATTATTATGAATTCATTGGGTCGGCGCTGATATTGCCCCCGGAGACTGTTCTTCTCCGCCCTGACCGAGTTGCAGCGGAGGCTGCCTGGGTTCGTTCCAGCCCATGAACTCGTAGACTGCATAGCGCCAGACCCCGATTTCTTCGTGCAGCGCCAGATCGGTTGCAAGGAAGTAGAGCCCCGCAGACGACAGGTTCGTATGAGCCACTGTGAGATAGGCCGCAGCGACAGGCTCGGGATGCACACCAAAGTGCGCCAGATACAGAAGATCACGCTTGATAAGGGGCGCTGACTGCAAAAGCACCACTTTCGACGGCTTGAGATCGCGCAAGATCGCGGCCGTGTTCTTTGCGTTCATCCACGAGTTGCGGCTGTCCTCATCTTTAATGATCACAGCTGGATCGACGCCAGCCTTCTCCAACTCCTTGGCGATTGAAGCAGCTTCAGAAACACCGGTTCCCGCTACATCGGCACCGCTGGTAATGAATTTGCAGCTCACCCCCTTCGACTTGCATTGATGATACATGCTCGCGGCATCGAAAATCGTTCCGTATGAAAAGACAAGCGGCTCCGCCACTTTCTTCCCTTGTTCATTGACGGTTTGCGTGCCCATGCCGAACACCACGAAGACCACATTGTCTTCAAGCTGCGACTGCATCTGCGAGCTATAGGGCGATTGCAGGCGGTTCATAAGAAATTCTGGCAGGATAGCAGAAACAATCGCTCCATAAAGAACGACTCCCATACCAATCAGTACAAGCCCCGTCTTCCACCACTTCAAGAGCCATAGAACCCCACCAATAATGATGAGAGCGATAATGATATTTATAACCATAATTCAAAACCAATCGTAATTAGATGAAAATACATTTGCTTAATACAAATTGCAAAGAAGCGATAAGTATCTCTACTATAATGGCAAAATTTAAACAGGAAAACCCACAAGAAGTGAGACCCGGACTGGAGTTGCGGGGGCAAGTTTTATCCGGGCCTCTGCCAGTCTTGCGACCAGCAGGAAAGGAACGCCTGGGGTGGAAAAACGTTGCAGTCCATCTTCTGCAGACCAAAATTTCAGGGTATTGCACTATAGGCCAACGGCTCGCCTCTAAACCACCGCAGCCTGGCCAAGAGATCGAACCAGAGGATATGAAATGACACTGACGCGCCGGAACAAGGTCTTTCGTCTGTTCACCTTATTGGGAGCCGCACTTCCGTCAGCTCTGCCGTCGTTCGCCCAGGCACAGACAGAGCAAAGCATTATCGAGCGGATCGACTATATCTGCGAGCGCGGGATCGTCATTCCGGTCACCTATATCCGCAATGTTGAGGTGCCGTCAGTTGCCGTACTCAGTGCCGAAGGCAAAATGATCGCCCTGCAATGGCACGATAGCCTCAAGAGATATATCGCTATCGACGAACAGGACAGCTACCGCTGGATAGAAGAGAACGGCCAGGCCACACTGACGCATCTTGAAGCGGATCATACGGCCAAGGAAGTCACGCTGCTTTCAGCCTGCCGGGCCGACGACACGGAAGAATGATCCGGCTCACGGGACGAGGTAATGCCGGTCCCACTGATCGTGCGGCACTTCATCGCCGATATCATAGCGGAAAGACAGGATATTGATGTGCTCGTCATCCGTTTTGCAGACAAAGGCCAGTTTGTACCAATGCTCGCGACTACGGAAAGCGGCACCATCGGCGCGGATGGAATTTTTCTTCGCGACCGGATCGGAAAAAGCATAGGCAAGAACTTTATCGACTGAAAACCGGTCCTGCTCCCGACTTATTCGCTCCATTGCCTCGACGTCGCAGCGCTGTTCGAGACGCGTGTCCGGGTCCAATTTTTCAAGCTGTGCCTTCTCGGAAGCATTCATGGCAAGAGACGGTGTCGCCATCGAAAATACGGATACAAGGAACGCGACGGCGGAAACCGGGAACAAAACTGACATGAATTTCATCGGACCTTCAGGAACTCCTCTGGAATGGCATTGCCGAGTGATTTAAACGATTATTACGGCATGATGCCGATCATCACCGGAAATTTCTCCATTACAAACCTGAAATGTGACGATCCACCAGTTTCAACCGGACGAACGATGTAACGACGCCCTCGACGTAAACACGGTTGCGGCCTTCTTTTTTGGCCGCATAAAGCACTTTATCGGCCCGATCGACCGCATACCAGAGGTCGCTTTCCCCGTTCAGCCGCACACAGCCGATACTGCATGTGACACCGGCGTCCTTGGAAAGCCTGAAGAAGCGATATCCTTCTATGCTTCGCCGAACGCTCTCGAGAAGCTGGTGCACATTTTCCGGCGTCATGTCATCGAGATAGATTACAAATTCCTCCCCGCCAATACGGGCAATCGGCAAACGACTACCGATCCGGCCTCGCAAAATGCCGGCGAATTCTCGCAAAACCGCATCGCCGGTTGCATGGCCATAGGCGTCATTGACGTGTTTGAAATAATCGATATCGCAAACGGCGATCCAGCCCTTGACGTTGGATTTTCCCGCATAAAGCTTCTGGAACTGCGCCTCCAGCCCGCGGCGATTCCACAGCCCCGTCAGCGGGTCCGTATCGCGTTCGCGCGTAAGTTCGCCGATACGGTCCGCTCCCGCAATGGCAAAAAAGGCAAAACCGGCGATCACTGCAGCAACGGCTGTTGAAAATACGGTCCATTGCCAAAAGGCTGTAACAGCGAAACTCACCGCATTGTCATCAGCGGACAATGAACGCGCCGTCAGCAGCATGCGCGGGATGAATTGCAACGCAACGAGAACGAGTATGGCGAGTAGAAGACGGTCGATCGGAGCTCCCCTGGCCAGACCGCGCAGACGCCAGGCGAAGACCAGTATCATGACCGCCATGCCAAAATTCAGGATATAAACGCGCGCCAGAAGATCGCGGTCGATATAGAAGAAATACACGACACCGCCGACAACCAGCGCAAAACTGATCGCAGCGAACTGCCAGGAAATATACAGGCCGGAACGCAGAAGCAGGCCGCGTCCCCCGGCCAGAGTGCCCGCCACATAGAGAACCGTGGAAACAAGCGCGTTCAAGCCCGGTTCACCCGGAAAATGGGCGAGCTGAGCCAGCATGGCGGAGCCAATGAACAGAAAACAAAGGCTGCACCAGACAAGAAAATGACGCCCGCGATCAGAAATCCATGTGATCGCGAAGGCCATAGAAAATAAAAGCAGAACGGCTGGTAGTACGAATTTCATCAAAAACAGCTACGAAGGCACGATTTCTTGGGAAGCGTCTTATCGCCTTCCTCGGAGGAAATTACAATTCAGTATATTAGAGCCGCCAGCGCAACCGAGCAATCGTCATAGGAAACGCTCTTGATTTCAATGGCTCGACCGTGTTTGAACCTTTCAGGCAAAGCCCTGCGAGGCAGCCAACAGGTGACAATCAGGCGACCCGTCGCGAAAGGATGAGACATGAAACCCGTTTTCCTGCAATTGCAGTGCGCACCCGGCAAAACCTATGAAGTCGCCGATGCTCTCTTTCAGCGCGAAATCGTGTCGGAGCTCTATTCCACAAGCGGAGAATTCGATCTTCTGGCCAAGATCTATATTGCCGAGGGTGATGATATCGGAAAATTCATCAACGAGAATGTGCTGGATATTCCCAATATAGTGCGTTCGCTGACCACGCTGACGTTCACCGCTTTCTGATATGATCGCTCCAGCCGGTAAAGGATTGATTCACTATATGTGAATTATCATGCCCGTCGAAGGGAACCTCTGCCTGCCTTCGCGCATTCTCTGCGTGAAGGTTCGGACCGACAGAGGTAACGGCAGAAAGTGATGAATGATCTTGAACATCGGCGAATACTGGTCGTGGAGGACGAAATTTTCGTCGCTCTCGATGTTGCCGCGACTGTCGAGGACGCAAACGGCACTGTCATCGGTCCCGTCGGCACCGTGCGGCAGGCGATAGATCTTATCAACAAGCATGACGTTGACGCTGCTATTCTGGATGTCAACCTCATCGATGGCGATGTGGAGCCTGTTCTGGACAGACTGAAAAGCCGCAATGTCTTTGTCGTCATCCATACCGGCGGCGGATTGCCTGCACGTCTTGCCGACCGCTATCCGGAAATGCCGGTCTTTCAGAAGCCAATCCCGCCATCCGTTCTGACGCGCACGCTCGCATCCGCTCTTTCGCCATGTGTGGTGCAGCGGGCTTGATGCGGCAGGGTTTTCCGGATTTCGCGACCGTTCTAAAAGAAACAGAAGCGGCCTCCGCCACAGAGGAAGCGCTGCATCGTCCGCATGTCAACCTTGCCGCAGCCGTCTTTTCAGCAGGTTTTCGCGACGTTTCGAATCCAACCCGCCCTCCTGACAATCTTGCTCCCTTGTTCGACATTCAAGATGCCGAACCAGAAGGAGAAGGCGCAGCCGAGCGCGAAAGACGTGAAATTGCGGAGCGAATGGAAAGACAGTCGCCTGAGGCCATCAGCCGCGAACTCGACCTTCGCCCCGACCTGAAGCGCGCCGAACTTCAGCGCCTCCGCCGCAGTTTTGCTGCGCGCAACCATCCTGACCGGCTGCCGGAAGAGTTTCGCCTGCTGGCAGAACAGCGCATGAAGACTGCAAATGCGCTGCTGGATAAAGCTTTGGCCAAAGCACCAAGCTGAAGTAATTTCATTGCGTTTTGAGAGCAAACTCTTTTGCATTATAACAAGAACATGCTAGGTTGGCTTGTCTGTGCCTGCGAAAGCTGTCGCACGCCGGAACCCTTTCCGTTGTCCGCAACCTCGTAAAGCTGCTCCTCGTTCTGCAATATGGGGCAATTTGCGCTTTGCTCAACGGTTTTGGTTCTGTCATATCAGCGAAGTTAAAATAGTTCCTAAAAGGTTTGAAAATGCCTCCTTATCGTTCGCGAACAACCACCCACGGTCGCAATATGGCGGGCGCGCGCGGCCTATGGCGCGCCACCGGCATGAAAGATGAGGATTTCGGCAAACCGATTATTGCCGTGGTGAACTCGTTTACCCAGTTCGTGCCCGGCCACGTGCACCTGAAGGACCTCGGTCAGCTCGTCGCGCGCGAGATTGAAAGCGCTGGCGGCGTTGCCAAGGAATTCAACACCATCGCGGTCGATGACGGCATCGCCATGGGCCACGACGGCATGCTCTATTCGCTGCCGTCGCGTGAACTCATTGCCGACTCGGTCGAATATATGGTCAATGCCCATTGCGCCGACGCCATGGTCTGCATTTCCAATTGCGACAAGATCACGCCCGGCATGCTGATGGCCGCCATGCGCCTCAATATCCCGGTCGTCTTTGTTTCGGGCGGTCCGATGGAAGCAGGCAAGGTCGTCTGGGACGATCAGGTCAAGAAGCTTGATCTCGTGGACGCAATGGTCGCCGCCGCCGACGATCACTATAGCGACGAACAGGTCAAGGCTATCGAGCGCTCCGCTTGCCCGACCTGCGGCTCGTGTTCGGGCATGTTCACGGCAAACTCGATGAACTGCCTCACCGAAGCGCTTGGCCTGTCGCTGCCGGGCAATGGCTCGACGCTGGCAACACATGCTGACCGCAAGCGTTTGTTCGTCGAGGCCGGTCATCTGATCGTTGATCTCGCCCGCCGTTATTACGAGCAGGACGATCCAGATGTGCTGCCGCGTTCCATCGTTACTTTCGAGACTTTCGAGAATGCCATGACGCTCGATATCGCCATGGGCGGTTCGACCAATACAGTGCTGCATCTGCTTGCCGCCGCGCAGGAAGCGGAAGTCGATTTCACCATGGCCGATATCGATCACCTGTCGCGCCGTGTGCCGGTGCTTTGCAAGGTCGCGCCTGCCATCGCCAATGTTCATATGGAAGACGTGCATCGCGCGGGCGGTATCATGGGCATTCTCGGCCAGCTCGATAAGGCGGGCCTGCTCGATACTTCGCGTCCGACGGTCCATTCCAAAACGCTGGGCCATGCGCTCGACCAGTGGGACGTCACCCGTTCCAAGAGCGAAATGGTCCATAAGTTTTTCAGTGCAGCGCCTGGCGGTGTGCCGACGCAGGTTGCCTTCTCTCAGGAGCGCCGCTTCGATAGTGTCGATTCCGACCGCGAAAAGGGCGTCATCCGTTCCAAGGAGCATGCTTTCAGTCAGGATGGCGGTCTGGCTGTGCTTTACGGCAATCTGGCCGAGGATGGCTGCATCGTGAAGACGGCGGGCGTGGACGATTCCATCCTGAAATTCTCCGGCCCTGCCCGCATTTTTGAAAGCCAGGATTCCGCCGTGCTCGGCATTTTGAACGGCAAGATCAAGCCAGGCGACATCGTGCTGATCCGCTATGAAGGTCCGCGCGGCGGCCCCGGCATGCAGGAAATGCTCTATCCAACCAGCTATCTGAAGTCGAAGGGTCTGGGCAAAGCCTGCGCGCTCATCACCGACGGACGTTTCTCGGGTGGCTCTTCGGGCCTTTCCATCGGCCACGTTTCGCCGGAAGCCGCCGAAGGCGGCACGATTGGTCTGGTGCGCGAAGGCGATATCATCGATATCGACATTCCGAACCGCAAGATCCACCTCGCCGTTGACGATGCGACACTGGCCGAACGCCGCGCCGAGCAGGAAGCAGCCGGCTGGAAACCCGCAGAGACACGCAAGCGCAAGATTTCCACCGCGCTGAAGGCTTATGCTTTGATGACGACCAGTGCTGCCAAAGGTGCAGTCCGGAAATTGCCGGATTGATTGATACCAAGAAAAGAAAAAGCCCCGCATGTGCGGGGCTTTTTCATTTTAAAGACGATTGTTACTGAAGAACTTTTTTCACCGCAGGCATCAGATCGTTCTTCACCGACTCCGGCGTAAACGGCCCGACATGCTTGTAGACGATCTTGCCATTCTGATCGACGAGAAAGGTTTCGGGCACGCCATAGACACCCCATTCAATGGCTGAGCGCCCGGCGCGGTCGGCACCGACCGTCGCATAAGGATTGCCGAGATCACCGAGGAAGCGGCGGGCGTTTTCCGGCTGGTCCTTGTAATTGAGGCCAACCACGCGGATGCGCTCGTCCTTGGCGATTTCCATCAGCAGCGGATGCTCCTGACGACACGGTACACACCACGATCCCCAGACATTGACCAAGGTGAGTTTGCCTCCCGGACCCGTTTTGAAGTCCTCGCTGTTGAGGCCGGGAACAGGCACGCCGTCGCGCACCAGTCCTTCGACAGGCTGAAGGCTCGTCTGCGGCGCATCCTTGCCGATCAGAGCGGATGGTATGGTCGTATTGTCTCTGCCCGATAGAAGCTGAACAGCAAATACGGCCGCCAGTCCGACGAAAATCGCCAGCGGCAGCAGGGCAACCCAGGTGGAGCGCTTTTTCTGCGCGGCGGGCTTTTCGGGTATTTCGGTCATCGTGCTTTACCGGATGTCTTTGCCGAGCGGCGGCGCACGCCCTGCGCTTCAAGCCGCTTCAGCTCGTTCTTCTGGATGCGCTGATCAATCAATATCCAGCCGACGGTAACAGCGAGCGCTATGATGGTGATGCCATATGAGGCGAAAACAAAGCCAAAATGGTTCATGCCGCACCCTCCTCCTGCGCAAGCTTTGCGCGGTTGCGGTCGACATTGCGGGCGGCAAGTTTCTTCATCGAGGCCACGCGGCGACGCCAGATTTCATTGCGCATCGCCATCATGTGCAGTGTAAAAAACAGAAGCGTGAAGCCGATAGCCATCACGAAAAGCGGACGCAGCATGGAACCGTCGATGGTCGGCCCGTCCATGCGGAACACCGAAGCTGGCTGGTGCAGCGTATTCCACCAGTCGACCGAGAATTTGATGATCGGAATATTGATGAAGCCGACCAACGTCAGCACCGCCACGGGCTTGGCGCTTTTGGCCGGATCGTCCATGGCACGCGACAGCGCGATGATGCCGAGATACATCAGGAATAGCACGAAAACCGAGGTCAGCCGCGCATCCCATACCCACCACGTGCCCCACATCGGCTTGCCCCAAAGCGAGCCGGTGGCAAGTGCAAGCGCGGTGAAGACGGCGCCCAGCGGTGCGGCGGCACGCACCGAAACATCGGCCAGAGGGTGGCGCCAGACCAACGTACCGAGTGACGACACCGCCATGATCGAGTAGCACATCATCGAAAGCCATGCGAAAGGCACATGGATATACATGATGCGCACGGTAATGCCTTGCTGGTAATCTTCCGGCGAAAGGAAAACCATATAAAGGCCAGCGGCCAGAAACAAGGCCGACAGCCCTGCCAGCCACGGCAGCATCCTGCCTGCAAGGCCAAGGAAGCGCGTTGGGTTGGCCAGATCAAGCCAGCTTGTGGTTTTCACGGTGTCTTTCATCATGCCTTATACTTACCTTCACCCCGCATGCCGTTCAATTGACCGTAATCAACTGCGTCAATCCGTCGAGCATGTTTCCGAGAAGCAGAGCCGGTTTTCATACAAGACCATGCTCAATCCGCGGATGTTTTAAGCGCCGCGGTCGCTGCAAGCGGGCCCAGAACCGCGAAAAACAAAGTGAGAGCGGCAAGAATAAGAAATGGGGCCAGAAAAGGTGCGCTGTCTACCGTTGCTCCGTATGAAGCTGATACACCGAAAATGAGCACTGGAACGGTGAGCGGCAGCACAATCACCGACACAAGCAGTCCGCCGCGCGGCAATGCGACGGCAAGCCCTGCACCCACCGCACCGATAAAGGCGATTGCCGGTGTCCCGACCAGGAGCGTCAGGGCTGTGGCGCCGATGGCTACCGCATCCATGTTCATGAACAGGCCGAGCATCGGCGAGGCAACGACCAGCGGCAAAACGCTCGCCACCCAATGGGCGATGCATTTCACGAAAACGGTAAAGGCTAGCATGTGGCTGTCGGCGCCGATCAACAGGAGATCGAGCGAACCGTCCTCGCGATCGGCCTGAAACAGGCGGTCCAGACCAAGAAGTGTCGCCAGCAAAGCACCGATCCAAAGCATGGCCGGACCGATACGCGACAAAAGATTGAGATCAGGGCCGACGCCGAACGGCATCACGGAAATCACGGCGAGAAAGAACAATATGCCGATCAGCGCGCCGCCACCGGCGCGGAAGCTCAGGCGCAGATCTCTGAGGAAAAGCGCCAGCATCACGCAGCCTCAAGCGAATATGCAGCCATATCCAGTGTCTTGACGCCGTCCAGCCCCAGCGGAATATGCGTGGCGGCGACGATCATCCCGCCTTGCTGCATATGCTTGCGCATCAGTTCGGCGAAACGCGCTTCTGACGCTTTGTCGAGACCGGCGGTGGGTTCATCGACAATCCAGAGCGGACGATGGCTCACCAGCAGCTTGGCGATGGACACGCGGCGCTTCTGCCCGGTGGAAAGATAGCCGAAAGGCAGATATTCCACGCCCGGCAGATCGACGGCATCCAGTGCTTCATCGATGTCGAACGCCGTTGCGCCGTTGAATTTCTGCCAGAAAGACAAGTTTTCGCGCACGCTCAAGGCTGGCTTCATCGCGTTCTGGTGGCCCAGATAATGGCACGCGGCGCGCACCGGCAAAACTTCGCTGTCATCGTCAAGCTCCACTCTCCCTGCTTCTGGCTGAAGCAGGCCGCAGATGATTCGCAGCAAGGTGGATTTTCCTGAACCATTCGAGCCGGTTACGACCAGCGTCTCGCCCGTTTCAACCGCCAAAGACAGGTTTGCGAAGATCGTTTCCCCGCCCCGTTCACCCGCCAGATTTTCGGCCTTCAGCCGCATATTCTCTCCTTAGACCACATCCGGCAAAGGCCGAACGAAGCTATCGCAACATTTCGCCGCAAGGGGGAATTTCATGAGATTCAGTCTGGAATCGTTTTAGAAAACTCTCTATATGAGAGCTACCACGCCAGCGGTCGGCGTGGAAACCATTTTTGGCCGATCTCAAACACTTGGGCGCCCTCAAGAGCCCTGAGCTTCGGGACGGACAGCGGAAATGACTGCACCCGCACCTTGGCGCGTCCTTGAAACGCAGCAGAGGCGTTCGTCCTGGTTTTCCGGCCAGCAGCATGAAGGACGAACGCAGTGTCGCACATCGACAGCTTTAAATGCCGCAAAACCCTTACCGTCGGCGGTAAGGATTATGTTTATTACAGCCTGACCGAAGCCGAAAAGAACGGCCTTGAAGGCGTTTCCAAACTTCCATTCTCCATGAAGGTTCTGCTTGAGAACCTGCTCCGCTTCGAGGACGACCGCTCCGTCAAGAAGTCGGATATCGAAGCTGTCGCCAAATGGTTGAACGACCGCGGCAGCGCAGGCGCAGAAATCGCTTATCGCCCGGCCCGTGTGCTGATGCAGGACTTCACCGGCGTTCCCGCCGTTGTTGATTTGGCTGCCATGCGCGACGGCCTCAAGGCACTGGGCGGCGATCCCGAGAAGATCAACCCGCTTGTCCCGGTTGATCTCGTCATTGACCACTCGGTCATCGTCGACGAATTCGGAAATCCGAATGCATTCAAGCGTAACGTTGATCTCGAATATGAGCGCAACGGCGAGCGCTATCGCTTCCTGAAGTGGGGCCAGCAGGCGTTCAAGAACTTCCGCGTCGTTCCGCCCGGCACCGGCATCTGCCATCAGGTCAACCTTGAATATCTGGCGCAGGCCGTCTGGACCAAGGAAGAGAACGGCGAAACCGTCGCCTATCCCGACACCTGTGTCGGCACCGACAGCCACACCACCATGGTCAACGGCCTTGGCGTACTGGGCTGGGGCGTTGGCGGCATCGAGGCTGAAGCGGCCATGCTCGGCCAACCGGTTTCCATGCTTCTGCCAGAAGTCATCGGCTTCCGCCTGACCGGCAAGATCAAGGAAGGCGTGACCGCGACCGACCTCGTTCTCACCGTCACGCAGATGCTACGCAAGAAGGGCGTTGTCGGCAAGTTCGTCGAATTCTTCGGCGAAGGCCTCGAAAACATGACGCTGGCCGACCGCGCGACCATTGCAAATATGGGTCCAGAATATGGCGCAACCTGCGGCTTCTTCCCGGTTGACCGTGAAACGCTCAACTACATGAACACTACCGGTCGTGACGAACATCGTCTCGAACTGGTTGAGGCTTATTGCCGTGCGCAGGGCATGTGGCGCGAAAAGGGTGCAGCCGATCCGGTCTTCACCGATGTGCTCGAACTCGACATGGGTGACGTGGTTCCGTCGATGGCTGGTCCGAAGCGTCCCGAAGGTCGCATCGCGCTGGAAAACATCGGGTCCGGTTTCGCCACCTCGCTTGAAACGGAATACAAGAAGACCACCGGTCAGACCACGCGTTATGCCGTTGAAGGCGAAGACTACGATCTCGGCCATGGCGATGTGGCCATTGCCGCCATCACGTCGTGCACCAACACCTCGAACCCGAGCGTGTTGATTGCCGCCGGTCTTCTGGCCCGTAATGCGGTTGCCAAGGGCCTCAAGTCCAAGCCATGGGTCAAAACCTCGCTCGCTCCCGGCTCGCAGGTGGTTGCGGCTTACCTCGAATCCGCTGGTCTCCAGAAGGATCTCGACGCACTCGGCTTCAACCTCGTTGGTTTCGGTTGCACAACCTGTATCGGCAACTCCGGTCCGCTGCCCGCACCGATCTCCAAGGTGATCAACGAAAAGGGGCTGATTGCGGCTGCCGTTCTGTCCGGTAACCGTAACTTCGAAGGCCGTGTTTCGCCGGACGTTCAGGCAAACTACCTGGCTTCGCCACCGCTCGTCGTCGCCCACGCTCTTGCCGGTACGGTCACCAAGGACCTGACTAAAGAGCCGCTTGGCGAAGATCAGAACGGCAATCCGGTATTCCTGCGTGATATCTGGCCTTCCTCGCAGGAAATCCAGGAATTTATCGCCAAGAACGTTACCCGCAAGATCTTCTCCGAAAAATATGCGGACGTGTTCAAGGGCGATGAAAACTGGCAGGCCGTGCAGGTTCCTGCCGGACAGACCTATGCATGGGACGACAACTCGACCTATGTGCAGAACCCGCCTTATTTCGTCGGCATGGGCAAGACTCCCGGTACGATCGGCGACGTCAAGGGCGCTCGCATTCTGGGTCTCTTCGGTGACAAGATCACCACCGACCACATCTCGCCTGCCGGCTCCATCAAGGCGCAGTCGCCTGCCGGCAAATACCTGCTCGACCATGGCGTCGGCGTTGCCGACTTCAACCAGTATGGTACGCGTCGCGGCAACCATGAAGTGATGATGCGCGGCACCTTCGCCAACATCCGTATCCGCAACCACATGCTGGGCGAAAACGGACGTGAAGGCGGCTACACCATCCACTATCCATCGAAGGAAGAAACCTCGATCTACGATGCTGCCATGCAGTACAAGGCCGAGGGTGTTCCGCTTGTCGTCTTCGCAGGCGTCGAATACGGTAACGGTTCGTCGCGCGACTGGGCTGCGAAGGGCACCAACCTGCTCGGGGTCAAGGCCGTGATCGCGCAGTCGTTCGAGCGCATCCACCGCTCCAACCTCGTCGGCATGGGCATTGTGCCCTTCGTCTTCGAGGAAGGCACCAGCTGGCAGACACTGGGCCTCAAGGGCGACGAAATGGTCACCATCGAAGGTCTTGCCAATGTGCGTCCGCGCCAGAAGGTCGAAGCTTCCATCACCTATGCCGACGGCACGGTAAAGAAGGTTCCGCTCATCTGCCGTATCGATACACTGGACGAGCTCGACTACATGAAGAACGGCGGTATTCTGCAGACCGTTCTGCGCGACCTCGCCGCCTAATCACAGCAACCGACAACATGAAAAAGCCGCCGGATCGCTCCGGCGGCTTTTTTCGTGGCGAAAGACGAGGGGCACAAAATTACCGATGCCGATATGCATGTGACTTCAAAGACTTGCACAGGCTATGATACAATTAGGGCACAATCGGTTTTGAATCTCACCGCAACGTGAATTCCTATTGATCGCTCCAGTTCCTAAATAATAGATGTCAGCATCAATAATTGTGGGATGAAACGAAGTGATACTCCAAGCCCCATTTTATGGGACAGGCCCGTGGCTTAGCGGCAAACATCTGCCCGGCTGGCGTAATGTCTGTGCTGTTCTGGGACTGGCGTTTACCGGCTGCATCTCGATGCAGGGCCTTGCGAAAGCGCAGGACAGCGACCAGAAAACCACTGTGCTTGAGCTGTATACGAGCCAGGGCTGCAAGTCCTGCCCGAAGGCTGACGCGAATTTCGCCCAGTATGCCGATGACCCAAACATTCTGGCGCTATCGTTCCATGTCAATTATTGGGATTATATGGGTTGGCGCGATACGCTCGCCACGCAGGACAATACGGATAGGCAGAATGCCTATCGCAATTCCTTCAATGCCAAGATGATCTATACCCCACAGGTAGTCGTCAACGGCATGGTGGAAGCGAACGGACGCGATAGTGCTGCTATCGATGAAAAGATTGCGGCAAACAAACTCAGTGTTCCGGTTTCCATCAAACAGCTTGGCGACGGACGCCTCTCCATCGACATCGGCGCAGGCCAGAAGCCGAAAGAGCCCGTGCATGTGGTTCTCTTTTATTTCCGCGATTCGGTAACGATTCCGATCACCGAGGGTGAGAATGCCGGTGAAGCGATCACCTATCGCAATACGGTCAGCGATATCAACACGATCGGCATGTGGGATGGTCAATCGCTCAAGATAGAACTCCCGGCATCGGAACTGGCACGCAAGGATGTTACAGGCTGCGCTGTCGTGCTTCAGGAAACGCGTAGCGATAACTCGCTAGGGCCGATGCATGGCGCGGCCATATTCAAGCAGAAGACTCCTCTTGGACTCTAA
The DNA here is from genome assembly GCF_014253075.1 of Ochrobactrum sp. CM-21-5. GTDB lineage: Bacteria > Pseudomonadota > Alphaproteobacteria > Rhizobiales > Rhizobiaceae > Brucella. Next base: position 407,589 of record NZ_JACLZJ010000001.1, on the reverse strand, counting down.
AAGCTTTACTCGCCAAACGCGTCTGTGCCGTGAATAAAATTATGCGGCTTGATATGTTTCGATCGTGAGCGGGGGAGTGCCTGCGCCGAGGCTTTGTGATTGTTGCAGCTCGGTCGGACGAAGAAGGTTGGTTCGGCTCGGGCAGTCCTTTGGGCGGGGGGCTTGGGGTCGGACATACCCGAACCGAACCGTCTCAGGCAACATACGGATGCTGAAGCCACAATCAGGCTGGAATGCGAAGCTGACAAGGCAAAAATGTGGCCGCCAATCACCATTGCCAACAGCTATTCTCTTTTCGTGAATAACTAATATGCAAGTTTTAGCCCCCAATTTATTGCAATGAATCCCGCCTGTCCGGCAATTGGACAGCCAGAACCCGGTTACACTTGAATTTGTTTCATAAAAGCATCACCCTGTTGTCATGCATCGGCTTCAGCTGATGCGCCTGCCGCTTCGCCCAAACAACGGCTGAAAGGAAGGAAATGGATACTTCAAGCGCAGCGAATGAGGATTTGTCATCCCCTTCACCCTCGACTGCTTCGCCAAAGGTCGTCCCGCTCGACCGGGCAAGGCCGACGCCCACGACAGTCAGTTTCAACCGACATGAACTCGGCAAAATTCTCAATATTTATGGCCGCATGGTTGCTGCGGGTGCATGGCGCGATTACGCGATCGATCATCTGAACGACCGTGCGGTGTTTTCCATCTTCCGCAGAGCAAGCGAGGTGCCGTTGTTCCGCGTGGAAAAAAATCCGAAACTGTCACAAAAACAGGGCGCTTATTCGGTAATCGCGGCCAGCGGTCTCATCATGAAGCGCGGCCATGAACTAGAACGCGTGCTTCGCGTGTTCGACAAGAGCCTCAAGCTCGTGGACAGCTGATTCGCCCAGAAGCGGTGCATCCCGGTTCTGGTGAAAGAACGCGCTGTGTCATGAAGATAGAGGCGGCTTTTCCGGCGCGGTTAAGCGGCCGCCGTTGAGCGGCAACTGCATCAGCACGGTATCGAGCCAGCGCTCGTGTTTGAAGCCCGAACCCGCAATACGTCCGCAGTGGCTGAAGCCGAGGCTCTCGTGCAGCTTCACCGAAGCTATATTATATTCGCCATCGCCGATGACGGCTAATATTTGCCGAAACCCCTGTGCAGAGAGCCTGACAATCAGTTCCGACAGCAGAACCTTTCCGATCCCCCTGCCTTTCGCTTCGGGTGCAACATAGATCGAATCTTCCGCAAGCCAACGATAGGCGGGCCTCAAGCGAAAATAGCTGGCATAGGCATAGCCCAGAACCGTACCGCCCTCCTCGGCCACCAGAATCGGAAACCCTTGCTCCAGCAGATTGTCGAAACGATGCCTCATCTCATCGACTGTTGGCGGCTCGATCTCATAGGATCCCGCGCCATTCAGCACGGCCTCCGTATAGATGGTGGTGATGGTATCTATATCGGCAGGGAGAAACTTGCGAATGACAGGCATGGGAAACCGGAAGTGTTGCAGCAGACATTTCAACATGCATCAGGAATCATCTGTGCGAAAGCAAAAAGGGCAGCGTTTCCGCTGCCCTTTCACTTGATCCAATTCCGGCCTGGCTATTCACGATTGCCCATGAACTGAAGCAGGAACATGAACATGTTGATGAAGTCGAGATAGAGACGCAGCGCGCCCATCACGATCTTGCGGCCCTGCGTGTCCGAGGCATCGCCTTCGTAGTACATTTCCTTGATCGACTGCGTGTCGTAAGCCGTGAGGCCCGCAAAGATCAGAACGCCCATTACCGACACAGCAAACTGCAGCGCGGTGGAGCCGAGGAAGATGTTGACAACCGAAGCGATGATAAGGCCGAACAGCCCCATCATCAGGAATGAGCCCATTGCGGACAGATCACGCTTGGTCGTGTAACCGTAAAGTGACAGAGCGCCGAAGGACGCGGCTGTCACGAAGAAGGTGCGCACGATGCTCTGGCCGGTGAAGACGATGAAGATCGACGACAGCGACAGGCCCACCAGTCCGGCATAGACCCAGAAGGTCAGCTGCGCGGCGGCAACCGACATGCGCTCAATGCGGAAGCTCAGGAAGAATACTGCCGCCAGCGGGGCAAGCATAATGACCCAGCGCAGCGGGCTTGCGAAAAGAAGCTGCTGGAAAGCCGGGTTGGACTGAGCGAGAGCCGCGGTACCAAATGCGGCAAGGCCGGTAACGGCCAAGCCGATAGCCATCATGTTGTAGACGCCCAGCATGTAGCTGCGCAGGCCCTGATCGATGCCCGCATCCGCGCGGGCACCGCCTACCGGCCTCTGCTGAGCCTGAATGTTGCGAAAGTCAGCCATGACTTAAATCCTTTTGCCTTGTCCCGTCCGGTGTCGGGGCGCTCAATAGGACGAGCCGCCGCCAGGCGCCGCTGGCGGGACCCCAGCATGCCTGACAAACATTATGGGGATTTTACCTATCCCGTACAAGTACCACTTGTAAAAAATCGTGATGCAAAGGGTTGAAATCCAACTCACATTCCCCATGCGATCCAATGGTTTAACCGGATTGTACCGCAATTGATTACAAATCCTCATATGGTCCTTAAAACCAGTGCAGGTTTTTGTCCGAGAACGCGCCACGTCCCTGCCAGACCAAAGCCCACGGTGAGCACCAGCGAAATTGCAATTGTAATCAGCGCCACGTCGGGCAGGAAGCTCGCTTTCAACTTCATGATTTCCACCACAACATACCAGCCGGCAGTGCTGCCCGCGACCAGCGCAAAGATCGCGGTCGCAAGCCCGAGCAGCATATATTCCAGCACATAGGCCGCGATCAGCGTGCCGCGCGTGGCGCCGAGCGTCTTCAACACCACCGCATCATGCACACGGGCGCGATTTCCTGCGGCGAGGGCTCCGCCCAGCACCAGAATCGAAGCCGCAAGCGCGATGGAAGCCGCAGCGCGGATGGCGGTCGCAAGCTGGCTGATGAGATCGTTGGCGACATTGAGTGCATCGGTCACGCTCACGGTCGTGACGGCGGGCCATGTCTTCGTGACCTGTCTGAGCACGTCCGGCGCGAGGTTCTTCTGATTGTCGGGAATGACCAGCGTAGCGAGCCATGTGGCTGGTGCACCGGCAAAAGTGTTGGGCGAAAACACCATGACGAAATTCATCGCCAGCGTTTCCCATTGCACCTGCCGGAAGCTTGCGATCTTCGCGGTGATGTTGCGGCCAAGCACATTGACCGTTACCGTGTCGCCGAGCTTCAGCCCCAGCTCCTTGCCCTCGCGCTCCGCGAAGGACACCAGCGGTTCACCGCCATAATCTGTCGGCCACCATTCGCCTTCCGTGAGGGTCGAGTTTTCGGGAACGGTATCGGAAAAGGTTATGCCGCGGTCGCCGCGCAACACCCAGGCCGCTTCCGGCGGAATGGTCATGCCACGCACATTGGTGCCGTTGAAGGCAATGATGCGCCCCCGCAGCATGGGACCAGACGTGAGTTTCCCGTCGGGTACGATGTCGCGGACGAGATTGGTAAAATCACCGATATCGCGGTTCTGGATATCCACGAAGAAGAAATCGGGCGCCTGTGCCGGAATGTTTTCCGTCACCTGGCGGCGCAGATTGCCGTCGATCAGCGCAATCGCCACCATCAGCGTCAGGCCAAGCCCAAGCGAAAGCACCACAGAAGGCGTCAGTGCGCCGGGGCGATGGATATTGCCGATGGCGAGGCGCAGCGCAGTCGAACGCACGCGCGGCGCGCGACGGGCAAGCCAGCGTATACCGTCTGCCACGAGGCGCAGCACGCCGAAAGCAGCTATCGCCGAGACAATGAAGATTGCCGCAATGCGCCGGTCATAGGCGACATAGAGGGCCAGTCCGGCCAATGCGGCAATCAGCAAAACCGCAAGGGAGAGATAGAGAAACGGCGGATAGCCACGCTGCTCGAAGCCCTGCTCCCGGAAGAGCGCCGTTGCAGGAATGTTGCGGGCGCGGCCAAGCGGAATGATGGCGAAAGCCAGTGTGGTGATGAGTCCGAAGATTGCCGCGAGCCCAAGCGCATCGGGGAAAAAACCGCCGCCACCGGCAACCGGCAAGTAGTTGGCGAGCAGCAACGCGGCGGCAAAAGGAATGATCGCAGCAAATGCAAGACCCACGACAATGCCTATCAGGCCGATCACCATGATCTGCACCAGATAGACCAGAACCGCGAAACGGGCAGGCGCACCGAGAGATTTGAACGTCGCGATCACCCCGCGCTTGCCGTCGAGATAGGCGCGCACCGCATTGGCGACACCGACGCCGCCGACAATCAGGGCCGTCAGGCCCACCAATGTCAGAAACTGCGAAAAGCGCTCGATATTGGCGCTCAAGGCCGGGGCGGCATTGGCGCGCGAACGAATGTTCCAACCTGCATCCGGGAAATCGGCGGCAGCCTGCCGCCGAACTGCAGCAATCGCAGAATCCGGCGTGCCATCGGGAAGAGCGACTTTGTAGATATGATCGACAAGACTTCCGGGCTGAATCAGGCCGGAAGCGCGCAGGCCATCCAGCGAATCCAGAAAACGTGGCGCAAAGTTGAAGCCGGACGAAAGCAGATCCGGTTCGCTCTCGATTAACCCGCGCAATTCGAACGTCTGCGAACCGAGCAGCACTTTCGCACCAACTGAAAGCCCCATGCGATTAAGGAAATCCTGGCTGACGGCAGCGCCATAGACGCCCTGCTTCTCACCGGTCATATTAGCCAGCGTCTGCCGAGGCTCGACCTTCAACGCACCATAAAGCGGATAGGCGGCGTCCACCGCCTTCACCTCGACCAGCGACTGGTCGGAACCGTCAGGCATGCGCGCCATGGAACGCATGGTGGCGCTTTGCGCCATCCTGCCCTGCTTCTCGATGAAAGCGCGCTCGTCTGCCGTGACCTCACGCTGGTTGAGGGCAAAACTGATATCGCCGCCAAGGATGCTCTGACCTTCCGAGGCGATGCCGGTGCTCACCGAACGGGCCACCGAATTGACGCCGCCGATGGCGGCAACGCCGAGCGCGATACAGGCGAGGAAAATATAGAAACCGGACAAGCCGCCGCGCATTTCACGCAAGGCAAAACGGAGAGCAAGCGAAAACGCATTTGCCGCACTCATGCGCCTGCCGCCATTGTTTCGAAAACAGCACCACCCTGCGCAGGCTCCTCGATACGGCCCGAGCGCACCGGGATTTCAAGATCGCAGCGCGCAGCAAGCGACGGATCATGTGTGACGAGCACCATCGTCAGGCCGTTCTCGCGTTGTTTGGCGAACAAAAGATCAGCAATCTGGCGACCCGTTGCCGTGTCGAGATTGCCGGTCGGCTCATCCGCGATCAGGATTTTCGGCGACGGCGCAAGCGCGCGGGCAATTGCGACACGCTGCTGCTCACCGCCGGATAGTTCGGACGGATAATGGGTGAGACGCTCGGCAAGGCCAACAGCGCGCAATTCGCGTTCCGCCACTTCAAACGCATCCTTGCGCCCGGCCAGTTCCAGCGGCACGGCGACATTTTCCAGCGCGGTCATGTTGGGAATGAGATGGAAAGACTGGAACACGATGCCGATATTCGCCCCACGGAAAGCGGCGGCCTGATCCTCGCTCATGGCGCTGATCGCTTCGCCCGCGATCTTCACGATTCCGTTATCGATATGCTCCAGTCCGGCCAAAACCATCAGAAGCGTGGACTTGCCCGAACCGGACGGACCGACGATGCCAACCGACTGGCCTCGCGCAATATGAAGGGAAACCCCCTTCAGCACATGCACCGATGAGGCGGCGTGGCCGAGCGTCAGATGAACGTTCTCAAGTTCGATAATCGGGCCAACAACCTGTTCCGTCACGCGCTTTTCTTCCTATATGAGTTACAAGACCACAGACCACGCCACAAAAATGAACTTGTTTTGCGCTGATTATCAGTGAGAGTTCGGTGGGCGATTTGCCCGCAGCCCCTCAAATATGGGTTTTCAACGATGCGTTTCAAACTCCCAATCCCCTCACCCGTTACGATCAAGACGCTTCTTGTGTCCCTGTTTGCACTTTTTGCCGTAACTGTCGGAGCACGCGCCGAAGACCCGACCGGTCTCGAAGACGCGCTGCCGACCGAGCAGCTTTCGCAGGTGAAGATCATCGGCTTCGGAGACAGCCTGATGGCTGGCTATCTTCTGCCTTCCGATGCCGCCTTTCCACAGCAGCTCGAAAAGGGCCTCAATGACAAAGGCTTTGAGGTTGTGATCGAAAATGCGGGCGTATCCGGCGATACGACGACCGGCGGGCTTTCGCGCATCGACTGGTCCGTACCGGATGGCACCGACCTGGTGATTCTGGAGCTCGGCGCCAATGACGCCTTGCGCGGCATCCAGCCCGACATCACGGAAAAGAATCTCGACGAAATGCTGGCGCGCCTCAAGCAGCGCGGCATTTCCGTTATCCTCACCGGTATGATGGCACCGCCCAATATGGGCAAGGACTACGCCGACAAGTTCAACCCCATCTATACGAAGCTGGCACAAAAATATGATGTGCCGCTCTACCCGTTCTTCCTCGACGGTGTGGCCGCGAAAAAGGAGCTTCTGCTGGAGGACGGAATGCACCCCAATGAAAAGGGCGTCGAAACGATGGTGTCCAATTTCATGCCCACAATCGAAAAAAGCCTGAAGGAGATGCAAAACAAGGGGACATCGGGAGGCTGAGAGTGTTCGGGGACATAAACAACTTGTCCCCGCGCTCAATCAATGATTCGCTAGGAACCGTAGAACGATTCGAGGAGGATGCCTTATGCCGCGTCTTTTCACTGCCCTCGAAATCCCGCGTGACGCCGCGCTTTCGCTCTCGCTGCTGCGAGGCGGTCTCCCCGGCGCACGCTGGATTGATGTCGAAAACTACCACATAACCCTGCGTTTTATTGGAGATGTGGAAGGCCATGTGGCCGACGAAATTGCCCATGCGCTTGATCGCGTGCGGCGGCCTGAATTCATGCTCAACCTGTCGGGTGTCGATGCCTTCGGCTCCAAGAAGCCGCACAGCATCTATGCGGGTGTATCCCCTTCGCCTGAACTCAACGCATTGCAGGCGGAAATCGAACGCATCTGCCAGAGGCTCCGCATTCCCGCAGATCCGCGCAAGTTCACCCCCCATGTGACGCTGGCGCGGCTGAAGAACGCCCGCATCGACGATGTGGTGCACTATCTGTCCTCACGCGGCAACTTCGCGACGCTGCCATTCAAGGTGGGCCGCTTCGTGCTGATGTCATCGCGCGATTCCGTGGGCGGCGGACCCTACATCGTCGAGGAAGCCTGGCCTTTGGTCGCGTCAGCCCGCCAGAACTGGTCGGCCAGCGCCATGGAAGCTGCCAGGACCATGCGATAAACCAGTTCGAAATCCCCGATATCTCCATAATAGGGATCGGGGATTTCAACCGGATTTCCTGCGGCGATTTCCGTAAACAGCCCGATGCGGCTTGTCGAATTGCCCGGTTCGCGCTGCGCGATCATCCGCATATTGTAGTGGTCCATACCAAGAATGAGGTCGAAGCGGCGGAAGTCCGCACCGTTCAACTGGCGGCAACGCTGCTGTGAAATATCGAGACCGTGGCGCGATGCGACGCGGATGGAATGCCCATCCGGCTCTTCGCCGGTGTGATAGCCGTTGGTACCAGCCGAATCGATCAACACGTGCCCGATTCTGCGCTTTTCCAGTACGTCTCGCATCACGCCTTCGGCAAGCGGCGAACGACAGATATTGCCTGCACAGACAAAAAGGATGCTGATCGGGGCTGTTACGGTCACGGAACTCTCGCGGCTATGATACGTTAAAATCCGAAATGCAACATAGGCGAAAGACGATGGCACGCAACCGGCTGACGGAAGACGAACTGAAACAGGCGCTCGCGGGACTGGATGGTTGGCAGAAGAGCGAAGGCCGCGAGGCCATCGCAAAGAGCTTTCGGTTCAAGGATTTCAATGCCGCGTTCGGCTTCATGGCGCAGGTCGCGCTTTATGCGGAAAAGCTCGATCATCATCCCGAGTGGTTCAATGTCTATAACCGTATTGACGTCACGCTTGCGACTCACAGCGAAAACGGTGTCACTGAACTGGACATCAAGATGGCGCGCAAGATGAACGCCTTGGCTCTCTGAAAACTTGCGAAGAGACCCAACCATCCCCATTTCTTGTGCGGTGTGCGGTTGAACCAGAAACCGCACGACAGGAGTTGAGCAAAGATGGATGACGTCAAAATCGGTGAAATCCTCGAACCCGGCAGCGAAAGTGAATTCAAGAAGCGCAGCGAGCGGGTGAAGGAAGGCTTTTGGAAAGCCACGCGCCGCGCCGGTCGCATGGTTCCATTCATGGACGAAGTCGTGGCCGCCTATTATTGCGCGCTCGATCAGAAGACGCCGACACGCGTGCGCATGACGCTGATGGCAGCGCTCGCCTATTTCGTTCTGCCCTTTGATGCTGTCCCCGACATTCTGGCCGGCATCGGTTTTACCGATGACATTGCTGTCCTGATGGCGGCCCTTACCGCCGTTCGCACCCATATCACGCCTGCGCATCGGTTGGCAGCAAGGCAGGCGTTGAGTGATGACGAAGTAAGGGAGTGAGTAGACCGCAGACGCTTATCGGCGACGGCAATTCCTGATTGATACGCGCAGCAAATTTTTTAGGCTCCGAGTTCCTACCCTATTCCCTTCCCATGCCGACAAACTCTTGCCGCTTTCTTTTCATTCAACTTGGACACGGATCGCGGGGCCACATGCTTGCTCGTTTGAGTTTTCTTTCAAAACTTCACCGTTTGGTAACCCAGATTAAGGCAAGTTAAGGGTCACTGAGCGGGGCAGCGTGTTGAACGGCGGTATCCCGATGAAAGCATTTCCAGCAAAAGTGGAAACCGGTTTTGCATCCGGAAATGCGCCAGGAGAAAAAAGCAGAGCGCGGCACGCGCCGGTGGAACCGGTGTGGCTGGCGCTCTGGAGTTTGAAGCAAACGAAAGAGAACCGGTAGAAACCATGCTTGGAAAATCGATCGTCGCAGCTTCGGTGTTCATGATTGCGATGGCGGGCTCGGCACTCGCCCAGACACCGAGCCAGATAAAACAGTTCGACGCGTGGGGCGCCTATAGCTACCAGTCGGGCAATGGCAAGGTCTGTTATGTGCTGTCCGTTCCGACCCAGAAGGCTCCGTCCAATGTCGATCACGGCGATAACTTCTTCCTCGTGAGCCAGAAGCCCGGCCAGAACATCAGCTTCGAGCCGCAGTTCATGGCCGGCTATGACCTGAATACGAATGCCAAGGTTATCGTCACCATCGGCAACCGCAATTTCACCATGTTCGTCAACGGCAAATCCGGCTGGATGGAAAATGCAGCCGAGGAACCGCAGCTCATCGCCGCCATGCGCGGCGGTGCGGACATGAAGGTGCAGGCACAGTCCAAGCGCGGCACCAAGACCAATTACACCTATTCGCTGAAGGGCATTTCTGCTGCATTGGCCGCGATTCAGAAGTGCAAATAAGCCAAGGTGGCTGAATGATTATCAAAGCCGGGCCCAAAGCCCGGCTTTTGTTTTATGCCAACGAGACTTGCCGTCCTGCATAGCTGCCGCCATATAGTGCAGGATGACGGATGCCATATTCTATGCTATGAGCGCGCGCAACAGGGTCCATCGAAGCAGATGAACGGACCCGCATATCCATGCAATTGGCCCAGATAATCTGGAAGTTTTACCGGCGCCTTGTGGTGGTCGCCCCTTAACAGTTGAAAACAGATGTCCATTTCGTTCGACCTTACCATTGATGATACGCGCGACCAGCTTGCCCGCCATGCGCGCGCAAATATGGAGCAGAAGCCGTCGCTCATCGGCATGTCGCGCGAGGAAATGGCCGAAGCGCTGATCAAGGTCGGCGTGACGCAAAAGCAGGTCAAGATGCGCATCAGCCAGCTCTGGCACTGGCTTTATGTACGCGGCGTTTCCGACTTCGCCGATATGCGCAATATCTCCAAGGATCTGCGCAGCCTTCTGGCGGAGCATTTCACCATTGCGCGTCCGGAAGTGGTTGAAGAACAAATCTCGCAGGACGGCACCCGCAAATGGCTGTTCCGCTTTCCGCCGCGCGGCGCGGGTCGCCCGGTCGAAATCGAATGCGTTTATATTCCTGAAGAAGGCCGCGGTACGCTTTGCATTTCTTCACAGGTTGGCTGCACCCTTACCTGCTCCTTCTGCCATACCGGCACACAAAAACTGGTGCGTAATCTCACCTCAGAAGAAATTCTGGCGCAGTTGATGACTGCCCGTGATCGGCTTGGCGATTTCCCGGACAAGGATACACCCGACGGCGCCATGGTACCTGCCGAAGGCCGCAAGGTCACCAACATCGTGATGATGGGCATGGGTGAGCCGCTCTACAATTTCGAGGAAGTGAAGAAAGCCCTGCTGATCGCGTCCGATGGCGACGGGCTTTCCCTGTCGAAAAGACGCATCACGCTTTCGACCTCCGGCGTCGTGCCGGAAATTTATCGCACCGGTGAGGAAATCGGCGTGATGCTCGCCATCTCGCTTCACGCTGTGCGTGACGAATTGCGCGATATTCTCGTCCCGATCAACAAAAAATATCCGCTGGAGCAGCTTATCAAGGCCTGCCGTGAATATCCGGGCCTGTCCAACGCCAAGCGCATCACCTTTGAATATGTGATGCTCAAGGATATCAACGACAGCATGGAAGACGCGAAGCTTCTGGTGAAGCTTTTGCGCGGCATTCCCGCCAAGATCAACCTGATCCCGTTCAACCCGTGGCCCGGCACCAACTACCAGTGCTCGGACTGGGAGCACATCGAACGCTTTGCCGATTACGTGAATGCGGCAGGCTATGCTTCACCGATCCGCACACCACGCGGCCGCGACATTCTCGCTGCCTGCGGTCAGCTGAAATCGGAATCGGAGCGTATGCGCAAGAGTGAACGTCTGGCGCTCGAAGCCATGATGATTGCCGGTCACGGCGAGTAATCAAAGCAAACGGATGGATACGCGCGCTTGAACGATACTTTCGACTATATAACGCGCTTCGTCATCGTCGTTATCGGCTATTGCTGCGGTGTTCTGACGGCGGGCTGGTTTCTGGCCGCCATCATGTTCCGTACCCTCGGCGTTGATTCGCTGATGAACGATTTCGTCATGATCGCAAATGACACGGACGCGGGTTCCTTGTGGGCGATGACGAGTTTCTGGAGCAGCGTCTTCGTCGGCGGTTTCGTGCTGGCTGTCATGGCGGGCGGCTTCAGTTTTCTTCCAGCGACGATTGTCATCATCCTTGCTGAAGCGCGCAGCTATCGAGCATCGCTGTTCTACTGCGTAGCGGGTGTTTTGATAGGGCTTGCCGCGGCAGGTGCTGCGGTACCGTTCAGTACCGGCAAAGGCTTGCCGGAAATGTCGCTATGGATAGCGGCAACAGCCGGAGCAGGTGTCGTTGGCGGGTTCGTCTACTGGCTGATTGCCGGTCGCAATGCCGGGCGCCTCTTTACGCGCCCGACGGAATAAGCGACTCACTTCGCCTGTGCTGTCAGAATCTTCAGCGCGAAGGCCGAGAAGACACCCGCAAAAAGCCAATCTACAAGGCGCGTAACCGTCGGGTTCTTTTTCAGAAGTCCGGCGAATTTGTCCGCTGCAACCACCATAGGAATGGTGAAAGGCAGCGCCAGAGGTATGAACGACAAGCCAAGGAAGAACAGTTTTCCCATGGCATGGGGATCATGTGCGGAAACGAACTGTGGCAGGAAGGTCATGTTGAACAGAATGATCTTCGGATTGAGCAGATTGATGCCAAGCCCGGTTGCCCAGTTCTGGAACAGGGTGTGCTTCTTGCCGCCGTTCTTTTCCGGCGAGAAGGCCGATCCCTTGCGAATGGCCTGCACGGCCAGCCAGACGAGATAGACCGCACCCACTACTTTCAAAACCGTAAAGGCTGCCGGTGAAGCCAGAACCAGCGCCGACAGACCCAGCGCCACCATGCTCGTATGGATGATGATGCCCGTACTGGCACCCGCCATGCAGGCAAAGCCTGCGGCCTTTCCTTCAGAAAGGGCGCGACCGACGAACAGCGTCATATCCGGGCCGGGCGTGATGGAAAGGATCGCGGTTGCGATCATGAACTGGGCAAAGATCGTCCATTCGGGAATAAAGGTCAGATTTGTCAGGAATGACATCGAAAGAGCTCCGAAAATTCGCGGCAAGCTAACGCGAATTCCATGACCGCACCATCATTTTCTTTCTGGCAAAATTTGCGCCCGCCCTTCGAGCCCTCACCATGCGACTTGCGCCATCTCCGCCAACTGATAAAAGAACTGCAACATCTAATCTTCAGTCCCTTGCCGGGGCATTATCGCATCAGACGGAAGTTGATTATGAGCAAGCTGAAAGACGTCAAAAAAGTCGTGCTGGCCTATTCGGGCGGTCTCGATACCTCGATCATCCTGAAATGGCTTCAGACGGAGCTGAACGCGGAAGTCGTGACTTTCACGGCCGATCTCGGTCAGGGCGAAGAGCTTGAGCCTGCCCGCAAGAAAGCGGAAATGCTGGGAATCAAGGAAATCTTCGTCGAAGACGTACGCGAAGAGTTCGTGCGCGATTTCGTCTTCCCGATGTTCCGCGCCAATGCCGTCTATGAAGGCGTCTACCTGCTCGGCACCTCGATTGCCCGTCCGCTCATTTCCAAGCATCTGATCGAGATCGCCGAAAAGACCGGCGCCGACGCCATCGCGCACGGCGCAACTGGCAAGGGCAACGATCAGGTCCGTTTCGAGCTTTCGGCCTATGCGCTCAACCCGGATATCAAGATCATCGCGCCATGGCGCGACTGGTCGTTCAAGAGCCGCACGCATCTGCTCGAATTCGCCGAACAGCACCAGATCCCGGTCGCCAAGGACAAGAAGGGTGAAGCACCGTTCTCCGTCGACGCTAACCTGCTGCACTCCTCGTCCGAGGGCAAGGTTCTGGAAGATCCGGCTGTCGAAGCTCCGGAATATGTGCATATGCGCACCATTTCTCCGGAAACCGCCCCGGACAAGGCCACGATCATCAAGATCGGCTTTGAAAAGGGCGATGCTGTATCGATCAATGGCGAACGCCTGTCGCCTGCGACCCTGCTTGCCAAGCTCAACGATTATGGCCGCGACAACGGCATCGGCCGTCTCGACCTCGTTGAAAACCGTTTCGTCGGCATGAAGTCGCGCGGTGTTTATGAAACGCCAGGCGGCACGATCCTGCTGACAGCACATCGCGCCATCGAATCGATCACGCTCGATCGTGGTGCAGCGCACCTCAAGGACGAGCTGATGCCGCGCTATGCGGAGCTGATCTATTACGGCTTCTGGTTCTCGCCGGAGCGCGAAATGCTGCAGGCCGCCATTGATCTGAGCCAGCGTCACGTCGAAGGCGAAGTCACACTCAAGCTCTATAAGGGCAATGTGATGGTGATCGGCCGCGAATCGGACAAGTCGCTTTATTCCGACAAGCTCGTCACATTTGAAGACGATCAGGGCGCGTATAACCAGAAGGATGCGGCAGGCTTCATCAAGCTCAACGCGCTGCGCCTGCGCACGCTGGCGGCACGCAACCGCAAATAAGCGGTTCGTTATTCCAGACGAAAAGCCCTCTGCTGCGCAGGGGGCTTTTTTTGTTTAGACTGAACGCAAGCAGTTCCCCGCCCGGTCGCAAGGCATAGCCTGATCTATTAATAGACGAAACGACTATGTTTCACAGACAATCTCCTGCCTCCATATTGCAAACGCTTCTTCCGCTTGACTCTTGCCTGACTCGATTCAATACTAGAACATAAAGTGAACAAACGGTGAGATTTTTGACGTGAGCGGCATCGACATCGCGGCGTTGCGGCGCATGGTCACGGCCATTGAAGGCAATGACCCGCAAGGCAGTTTGGCCAATGGAACAGGAAACGAGGCAAGTGCGGGCTTTGGGCGCGCACGCAGTTTCACGCTCGGCCTCGCCGGAGCGGATGATGCTTTTCCGCATGGTCTGGCAGGTGGTGCGTTGCATGAGGTCTTCGCGGAAAACCCCGGAGCCCATATGGCCGCGACCGGCTTTGCGCTGGCGCTGGCTTTGCGGGCCTCCCCGTCACACAGGTCGATCATCTGGATTGAGGAAGAGTCGGCATCGAATGAATATGGCGGGCTTTATCCGCCAGGGCTTCATGCCTTCGGGATCAATCCCTCCCGGCTTCTGATCGTGCGCTGCCCTACGGCACAGGATGTCCTGAAAGCGGCGAACGATGCTCTTGATGCCGGAAGCGGCAGCAAGGTCTCGCACCTCGTTTCCAGCGTCGTCGCCTCGGTGTCCGGCCAGCCGAAATGTCTCGACCTGACCGCCTCGCGCCGCCTGCTTCTGGCAACAGAAACCGCGCAATTGCCCGTCATCCTGCTCAGGAGCCATCGGATGGGCGTGCAGAGCGCTGCCGTCAGCCGCTGGCGAATTGCGCCTGCGCCGTCCCGTTCAAGCGGAGTGAATGCACCCGGAAAGCCCGCCTTTTCCGCCACACTGGAGCGCAACCGGCACGGCACATGCGGACGATGGATCATGGAATGGAACAATGAAACCCACGAATTTGGTACAAGAGAACGGGACGGCAGAACGCTTGTTCCTCGCCCTCTGGTTTCCGTTTCTGCCGACCGATCGGCTTCGTCGCGCCGCTCGGCATGACGGTAAATCGCGCTTAGAGTCCGTGGCACCACTTGTCGTGGCAGAACGCACGGCCAATGCGCTGCGTCTGACGGCGGTGGATGCCGAAGCAGCAAGGCTCGGCCTTTTCCCTGGCATGGCGCTGACAGACGCACGCGCACGCGTGGAAAGGCTTGAAGTGACAACAGCCGCGCCGGAACGCGACGCAGCCTTGCTCAAGCGACTTGCCCATTGGTGCGAACGCTACACGCCGCTTGTCGCTTTCGATCAACCGCATGGGCTGATGCTCGACATAACCGGCTGCTCCCACCTTTTTGGGGGACTTGCTGCCATACGCGCGGACGCGATTCTGCGAATTGAGCGGGCCGGGCTTAGTGTACAGGCAGCGATCGCCGATAACAGCTTTGCCGCACGGCTTCTGGCGCGTGAAACCAAAGGCGGCGCTTTCAGCAAGACTGAAACCGACCGGGTGGTTCCGCGTCTGCCGCTTGCCGCGCTTGAGCTGTCGGAGACTGCCGAGACTGGCCTCAAACGCGCCGGATTGAAGTGCATCGGCGATGTGATGGGGCTTCCCCGTTCAGCCCTCGTCGCCCGTTTCGGCACCGATCTTTCCACCAGACTCGACAGGCTGGCACGGCATGAGCGTGCGCCGATTTCGCCGCTGCGCATCATGCCCCTCAGCATCGCCGAACGCCGCCTGTCAGAGCCGGTGACAGTGATGGAACTGGTCGAACGCATCTTGCAGGAACTGGCGAAAGAACTGTTTTCCAAGCTGGAAACAGAAAGCAAAGGCGCGCTTCTGATTGAAGCCTCCTTCTTCCGTGTCGATGGCGAGGTACGTCATATCCATATCGAAACCGGCCAACCTTTGCGCCAGGACAAGGTTTTTCTGCGTCTTGTGCGCGAAAGGCTCAATGCGCTCGCCGATCCGCTCGATGCCGGTTTTGGCTTCGACATGATCCGGCTTGCGGCACTGCGCAGTGCCGCAATCGTCCAGCGCCAGACAGGACTGGACCAGCATGAGGAGGACGGAGCAGGCTTCAGCCAGCTTGTCGATCGGCTTTCGGCACGGCTCGGGCCGGGGCGCGTTCTCGTATCCTTTTCGCGAAACACACATATTCCCGAACGCGCTTTCGGTCTTCGATCTGCCCTGCAGAGAGATCGCAACAACGAGGGCGGTTATGAAAATACGTCGACACTTCCCGGCGATCCGCCGGCGCGCCCCATAAAACTGTTTCGCCCGCCGCAGCCAATCGAAAGCGTAGCGGAAGTTCCCGACAGCCCGCCTTCGTTTTTCGTGTGGCGACGCGTGCGCCATCATGTACGCCTTGCCGAAGGGCCGGAACGGATCGAACCGGAATGGTGGCTCGCCATCGGTCACGAGGTTCCGGAGCTGCGCGATTATTACCGGGTGGAAGACGAGAACGGCCAGCGCTTCTGGATTTTTCGCGAGGGACTTTATGACGGCGCCAATTCTCCGCGCTGGTTTCTGCATGGGTTGTTCGCGTGATGGCTCATTATTTCGAAATGGCTGCTGCCAGCAATTTTTCCTTCCTTTGCGGTGCATCGCATCCGCAGGAGCTGGTCGCGCGCGCGCAGGAGCTTGGCCTGTCCGGCATCGGCATTGCCGACCGCAACACGCTTGCCGGTGTGGTGCGGGCCCATGCGCAATGGAAGGATATTCGCAAGAAAAGCGATTTCCGTCTCTTCATCGGCTGCCGCCTGTCCTTCATCGACGACACGCCGGATATGGTCGTCTATCCGCGTGATCGCCCGGCCTATGGGCAATTGTGCCGCCTGCTGACGGAAGGCAAGACACGCGCCGCCATCAAGGGCGAATGCCATCTGCTATGGGCCGACCTCTTGTTTCGTGCGCGACAGTTCCAGATCGCGGTCTTCCCGCCTGACGACGACAAGCCGGATTTTGCCGTACGCCTGACGGAGATCGCGCAAGCAGCCCCCGGCTCGGTCTGGCTGGCGCTCTCCATGCCGCATCAGGGACAGGACGGACGCCGCGCAGAACGCAGCGCCCGTTTTGCAGCCGAGGCCAATGTGCCGCTGCTCGCCACCAATGACGTGCTCTATCATCACCCCGACCGCCGCGCGCTTCAGGACGTGCTGACGGCCACGCGCCATCACACGACCGTTTTCGATACCGGGCGGCTTCTCGAAAAGAATGCCGAGCGCCACCTGAAACCGCCAGAGGAAATGCTGCGGCTGTTCCGCGATTATCCTGAAGCCATCACGGCGACCGCCGATTTCGTCGCGCCCATCACCTTCCAGCTTGATGAGCTGAAATATGCCTATCCCGATGAGCCCATCCCGCCCGGCAAGACAGCACGGCAGCATCTGCACGAT
This sequence comes from Ochrobactrum sp. CM-21-5, assembly GCF_014253075.1. Lineage (GTDB taxonomy): Bacteria > Pseudomonadota > Alphaproteobacteria > Rhizobiales > Rhizobiaceae > Brucella. Next base: position 390,560 of record NZ_JACLZJ010000001.1, on the reverse strand, counting down.
CTCACCTGGGAAGGTGCTATCCGTCATTATGGCGCGGACACGATCCCGGAGAAGGTGCAGAGCCTGATTAACAAGGAACTGGCGCTGATCGCCCAGCTTGAATACGAGCCCTATTTTCTCACCGTCTATGACATCGTGAACTATGCCCGCCGAGAAAAAATTCTGTGTCAGGGGCGCGGTTCGGCGGCCAATTCCGTCGTCTGTTTCTGCCTTGGCATTACCGGCGTGAACCCGACGGAAGTGGACCTCCTGTTCGAGCGCTTCATTTCCGCCGAGCGCCAGGAACCGCCAGATATCGACGTCGATTTCGAGCATGAGCGCCGCGAACAGGTGATGCAATATGTCTATGACCGCTACAGCAGGGACCGCGCGGCCATTGTCGCGACCGTCATCAGCTATCGCTCGCGCAGCGCCATCCGCGATGTCGGTAAGGCGCTGGGCCTGACTGAGGACGTGACAGCGGCGCTCGCCAATACGGTGTGGGGCATATCGGGCGGCGGCATCGACAAGCAGCATATCCGGCAGGCGGGTCTCGATCCCGACAACCCCATCATCCGACGTGCGGTGGAACTGGCCATCACGCTGATCGGCTTTCCGCGCCACCTGTCACAGCATGTCGGCGGCTTCGTGCTCACCCGCGACCGGCTGGACGAAACCGTGCCCATCGGCCCTGCGGCGATGAAGGACCGCTCCTTCATCGAATGGGACAAGGACGATATCGACGAGGTGGGGCTGATGAAGGTCGATGTGCTGTCGCTCGGCATGCTCACCTGCATCCGCAAGGCCTTTGATCTCATTCACCAGCACAAGCCTGAAAAATATGGCGGGCAGAAGCTGACGCTGGCAACCGTGGAGCAGGGCGACAAAGCCGTCTACGACATGCTGTGCAAGGGCGATTCGCTCGGTGTCTTTCAGGTGGAAAGCCGGGCGCAAATGAACATGCTGCCGCGTTTGCAACCGCGCAAGTTTTACGATCTCGTCATTGAGGTCGCCATCGTGCGGCCCGGTCCCATTCAGGGTGACATGGTCCATCCTTACCTGCGGCGGCGAAACAGACAGGAACCCTGCACCTTGCCGTCGCCTTCACCGGAACATGGCCCTCCCGACGAGTTGCTACAAATTCTCGGCAAGACCAAAGGCGTGCCGCTGTTTCAGGAACAGGCGATGCGCATTGCCATGGAGGCTGCAAAATTCACGCCCGAAGAAGCCAATCAGTTGCGTCGCGCCATGGCCACTTTCCGCAAGATGGGCACCATCCATACGATGGGCGAGAAGATGATCGAAGGCATGGTCAATCGTGGCTACGACCGGACCTTTGCCGAAAACTGCTTCAACCAGATCAAGGGGTTCGGCGAATATGGCTTCCCTGAAAGTCATGCGGCAAGCTTCGCGCATCTGGTCTATATTTCCGCGTGGATCAAATGCCATCACCCGGAAGTGTTCGCCGCAGCCCTTCTCAATTCCCAGCCCATGGGTTTTTACGCCCCCGCCCAGATCGTGCGCGATGCCCGCGAACATGGCGTGACCGTTCTGCCCGTCGATGTGAACTTCAGCGAATGGGACAATATTCTGGAGGATACGCTCGATATCCGACCGGCGCTGCGGCTCGGTTTCCGCCAGATCGATGGTTTTTCCAAACGGGACGCCGAGCTTCTGATTGGCGACCGGCAAGAGCCTTACCGCACCATCGAGGCCATGCATCGGCGGCTGCGGCTCGACCGGCGCGCCTTCACGCTTCTGGCCGATGCCGATGCTTTCGGCTCGCTCGATATCGACCGCCGCGCCGCACTTTGGTCCGTGCGCCGCCTGCCCAACGACGAAACGCTGCCGCTTTTCCGCGCCGCCGCAACCAGCGAACTGGCGGAGGAATCGCGCACGAAACTTCCTGAAATGGCCGCATCCGAGCATGTGATTGCCGATTACGAGACGACGCGGCTTTCGCTGAAAGGGCATCCGCTGCAATATCTGCGCGAGGAGCTGGCGGCGGAAGACGTTTCAACCTGTCGCGTCGTGCAGGAAGGCGCCGACGGACGTCGCATGAAAGTGGCAGGCGTCGTCACCGTACGTCAGCGCCCCGGCAGCGCCAAGGGCGTGGTGTTCCTCACCATCGAGGATGAAACAGGCATCGCCAATATCGTCGTCTGGCCGAAGATCATGAAGGCGTTTCGCCGCGAAGTGATGGGCGCTCGGCTGATCTATATCGAAGGCCGCATCCAGCGTAGCCCCGAAGGAGTCGTGCATCTTGTGGCGGCTAAGCTGCAAGACCGTTCAGCAGCGCTCATCGAGATGAGCGGACGCGAACCTCAGCGCCTCAGCGCCCCATCACAGACAGCGCGTCACCCTCGCAATGTAAGAATCATGCCGAACTCACGCGATTTCCATTGAAGGAATCACGCGCTCCGAAGCCCGTTAGCCATTTTTGCATGACGTGATGAAAATGGTACAATTCGAGAACCGGAGCGGAGTGCAGAGAGCCTCATGACGCGCACCTTATCCGGAAACCGTTTCACACTTTTCGAGGTGCGCTCTTGGGTACATGAGCACCGGAAGCGCAGAAGTGCGCCAATTGCAGGCCGTCAGAGCCGAAATGAACGGGCTTCAATTCCACGCGCCGACAAAAAACACCGCACAATAATGCAGCGCCGCGCCAACCACGACAAAGCTGTGCCAGATGGCATTCTGGAAACGCAGACGCTCCCAGACATGGAAAATCACGCCCAGCGAATAGACCATGCCACCTGCCGCAATCAGCCAGAAAACCGCTGAGGGCAGAGACTGGACCATCGTGTCATAGACCATGACGCCGCTCCAGCCGAGCGCCAGATAAAGCAGGATCGACAGCCGGTCGAAGCGACCCGGCAGAAAAAGCTTGAGCATGATGCCGACAAAAGCCACGCTCCACACGAAGGAAAGCAGCGGCAGGGCGCGATCGCCCATATGCATGGCGAAGGGCGTGTAAGTTCCGGCGATCAAAAGATAAATCGCGGAATGATCAAAACGACGCAGAAACCATTTGGTCGGCGATACCGGCCAGATATTGTAAACTGCCGAAATTCCGAGCGCCGCCAGAAGGCTCGCAAGATAGACACCCGACGAGATTGACGTGGCCGCAGGCATGTTTGGGAGGAAATAGATCAGCATGGCAATGGCGCCGACAAGCGCCAACCCGACACCCAGAACATGGATGATACCATCGGCCCACAATTCGGCCCGGTCATACTTCCATTTGATGGAATGCGGCAATCTCACATTCATAGAGCTTTTCCTGTCATCTGGCGAGGATAGGAAACTGCCATGGCTTTGCAGCGTCAAGATGACAGTTTGTCGATGAGAGGCGAACCGAAAAATCAAGCCGCTTCGGTATTATTGCGCTGCGGGCACGTAGGACGCCTGAACAGGAGCGACGCCTGGAAGCGGTGCGGCAGCGCCGTCCGGCAAGGGGCTCGGTTCAACCGAAGCTGCGACATTCCGGAGCGGACCGCTGCGTTTCCAGCTACCGTCAAGCCCCGTCTCCTGCAACAGCCCCTTACGCTTGGCGTCGTAATAATAGCCGCGCGCATAATATCGGACCGCCTGACTTTCATTGCCACCGGCCACCTTGTAGGCACCGGACAGATAACGAACCGCATATTTCAGATTGGTTTCCGCATCGAGCAGGCCCTTGGCCGTGCCCGTATACCCCATGCCACGTGCGGTCGGATGGCTGATCTGCATCAAGCCCCAATAGGGACCGTTACGCGCTGCAGGGTTGAAGCGACTTTCACGGTGCACGACACGGCGCACCAGACGTTCCGGCACATTATAGGCGACCGAGTATTTCGTGATGAGATTATCCAACCCCTCCGGCGCATGATCCGGCGTTTCAAATGCCATGCTGGCAGCAACAGACGCTGGTGAAGCAGCAGCCTGCGCACCCGCATAAGCCATCATCGGCTCGGACTGACCACGAATGCCGGGAATGGGAACAACGGAAGGCAGCACCGGATTGGCAAGCGAAGCGATAGTGTCCGTGCCGGGAGCTTCCCCACCGACCGCGGCGCTCGCCACCGCGCCATTGGAGGCGGCACCATCTGCTGCACCGCCGGTTGCGACAGAGGATTGACCAGATGCAGTGTCGGTCTGCGTGATCAGCGCCGTTTTCACGGGTTTGCCATCATTGGTGGTGTTGCACGCACTGAGCGACACGACGCAACCAACGAGCACAATGCCCTTGCGGACCAGACCCGCAGATGAAGAAGAAGAGAGCGTGAAACGCATGACCGGATCCGTTCTCAGGAATCGAAATCTTTTTCGATGCGCTTTTCAAGTTCGACCAGATCTTCAGGCAGCGGCAAGCCGCTCGCCCGCAACGTGTTCAGCTTTTCGCGAACCGTTTCGCGGATTTCATGAGCATCTTGCGGCTGATTCACCATTTGCTCGAACAGCAGCGCAATTTCCGCCTTGATATCCTCGAATGCCATCCGGATCCTCTTGGCTTAAACGGACTGTCTTGAAGCCCGGTCAGTCAACATTCTTTCGGTCGATAACACTCGTGTACCACGCAAAAGACGGCAAACGGAAGCGCTAAACGCCAGCGGCGCGCCAAAATGAATATTTCAAATGGTAACAAAAGGATCAGCGCACTCAGCAAGCGTGTGTCGGTGAAAACTCTACTGCTTTGAAATTCAAGACAAAAACGCCGAGATCATCAAGGCCGATGCCTCCATATGGATCAAAAAGATAAACGCTTACCAGGACGAGCATGATCACCAGCAAAATCGCCAAAATCATCAAAATCAAAAGGCGTCGCCCGAGCGTGGTCTTGCGGCCCGCTCCTTCCGGCGGCTGTTTGGTCATTGTCAAGCGTCGTCCCGGTCAATCGTCATTCGTGGCATTCAGCTCCTCTGGAGGGGTGCCGTGTTCAGGCACGGCAGGCAGATACCCCTCATGCACCAGCCATTTGCGCAGAATAAGCGCAATTGCCTCGGTCTGGTTCAGACCCGGATGCTTTTCGGCGATAAGACGCTCCAGAGCATCATGCACATCGTCCGGAAGATAGGTGCTCATGCTTTCTCCTCCGATAATTACACAACGATCACAGACAGCATTCCAACGCCGTCCACTTGTCCCTCGAGCCGGTCGCCGCGCTGCACGGGGCCGACACCTGCGGGCGTACCTGTAAAGATAAGATCGCCGGGCTGAAGCTCAAAGAGCGATGACAAATAGGAAATCGTTTCAGCCACTTTCCAGATCATCTGGTTGAGATCGCCGGACTGGCGCGTTTCACCGTTGATCTTCAACGTGATGGCTCCCGTCTCCGGATGGCCGATCTCACTTGCCATCACAATGGCCGAGCAGGGGGCGGAGTGTTCGAACGCCTTCGCCACTTCCCACGGACGGCCCGCCTTCTTGGCGAAAGCCTGCAAGTCGCGGCGCGTCATGTCGATGCCGACAGCATAACCGTAAACGTGATCGAGTGCCTTTACGACAGGAATGCCGCAGCCGCCAGTTTTCAGCGCGACAACGAGTTCGATTTCATGGTGAACGTCCTCAGTCTGCGACGGATAAGGAAAATCGCGGCCTTCGATCACCAGACAATCGGGGTTCTTCTGGAAGAAAAAGGGAGGGTTGCGGGTAGGGTCGCCGCCCATTTCTATGGCATGATCAGCATAGTTCTGGCCCACGCAGTAAATGCGGTGCACGGGAAAGCACGCTTGCGTTCCCTTCACAGGCAGAAATGGCTGCGGGCACGGCGCAAAAACATAAGATGTCATCAAAGGCTGTTCCGGTCGGGATTGCGGGGCAGTGCGAAATTCTGTCCATCATGCAGACGCAAAAGCGCGGTCGCAAGCCTTCATCGTGCAATTCACCATTATCTGGTTCGTCATGAACCATCGAAAACAATGACGAAATCCGCCTTGCGCGACGACGAAACCACCAGTTCCGCGTTGGGAATATCGTTGGAAAACGCTCGCTTGCGGGCTGCCTGATCATCATGACCATGATCGAGCCAGCGCTGCATAAGACGGCGCTCCAGCTCGGCCAGCGGCACATCCAGATAGATCGTCATGTCGAAAAACGATGCCAACCGCGACCACGGCTCCTGATCGAGCAATAGATAATTACCCTCCACCAGAACAATGCGGTGGTCAGCGCGGACGATGGATGCACCCGCGCGCGCAAGATCGAGCGAACGGTCGAAGACGGGAATCACCACATCTTCCGATACGCCCCTCAGCCGCTCCAGAAGTGCTGCGAAACCGGTACAGTCGAAGGTGAGCGGCGAGCCTTTACGACTGCGAAGACCACGCTGGTCTAGAATCACATTGTCGAAATGGAAACCATCCATCGGGACCACCACGGCTGGTCCCTCGCCACCCCGATTGAGGGCCGTCCGCAAATCGTCCGACAGGGTGGACTTGCCTGCTCCCGGCGGGCCTGCGATGGCCACCATCAGGCGACCGTCGGCCTCTGCCAGCCGTGCAAGAATTTCCGAAGGCAAAGCTTCGCGCTCAATCGGCGTCATGCGGGATTTCCGTGATTCGTCTTGTCACTTTACCAGAGCATTGAGATTCAGGTTGTGACATGTCGAAAATGGCATTTGCGGGCCGTTACAACCTGAATAACAAAGTCTCCGTTCAAGCGGCTTCCTTGGGCCGCATTGCACCCGTCATCAGGGCCACGGCATCCGACATGGAATATTCCTTCGGGTCGATGACCGTCAGGCGACGCCCCAATCGGTGAATATGAATGCGGTCCGCGACTTCGAACACATGCGGCATGTTGTGCGAGATGAGCACGATGGGCATTCCGCGACGCTTCACATCGAGAATGAGCTCCAGTACCCGGCGCGATTCCTTCACGCCCAAAGCCGCCGTCGGCTCGTCCATGATGACGACCTTGGAGCCGAAAGCCGCCGCCCGCGCCACCGCAACGCCCTGACGCTGGCCACCGGACAGCGTTTCTACCGCCTGACCGATGTTCTGGATCGTCATCAGCCCCAGTTCGGACAATTTTTCACGCGCGATCTTTTCCATTGCGCCGCGGTCGAGCATGCGCAGCAGCGAGCCGAGCGGTCCCTTGCGCCGGATTTCCCGCCCCAGAAACAGGTTATCGGCAATGGAAAGTGCGGGGGAAAGAGCAAGGTTCTGATAGACCGTCTCGATACCGGCCTGACGCGCTTCCATCGGTGAATGGAAGGCGACCGGCTTGCCGTCGAGCAGAATCTGGCCTTCGTCTGGTTTGACCGCACCGGAAAGCGCCTTGATGAGCGAGGACTTGCCCGCTCCATTGTCTCCGATGACCGCAAGAATTTCGCCCGAATAGAGATCGAAATCGGCATGATCGAGCGCGGTGACGCGGCCGTAACGCTTGACCAGCCCCGTTGCAGAAAGGACAGGAGTAACCGAGGTTTTCATGCAGCAGCCTTTCTGATCCACTGGTCGATGGCAACGGCGGCGATGATGAGAACGCCGATCAGAAGATAGGTCCATTGCGGGTCGGTGCCCCACAGGCGCAATCCCAGGGAGAACACGCCGACAATCAGCGCACCGAACAAGGTGCCAAGAATGGAGCCGCGTCCGCCGAAAAGCGAAATGCCGCCGATTACCACAGCCGTGATGGATTCGATATTGGCGAACTGGCCTGCGGTCGGCGACACCGAACCGAGACGACCGATCATCGCCCAGCCCGCCAGCGCACAGATGATCCCCGCCAGTATATAGACCGACATCAGGATCGGCTTCACTGAAACGCCCGAGAGCTGCGCCGCTTCCGGATCGTCACCGATGGCGTAGACGTGACGCCCCCATGCGGTATGGTTCAGCACATACCAGAGCAGCAGCACCAGCAGCACCAGGGAGATAACGCCGTAGGTGAAGACTGCGCCGCCGACGCGAATGCTCTCGCCAAAGAATTGCAGGATCGGCGCTTCAGCCGTGATTTCCTGTGCGCGGATGGTTTCATTCGCCGAATAAAGGAAATTGGTTGCGAGAACCACCTGCCACATGCCAAGCGTGACGATGAAGGGTGGAAGGCGCACATAGGCCACCAGAAAACCGTTGATGAACCCGCAAAGAGCGCCAGTTGCAAAACCGCAGAGAATGGAAAGCTCGGCGGGCAGGCCATAGCGGAAGGTGAATTGACCCATCACCACCGATGACAGCACCATGATGGCGCCGACCGAAAGATCGATACCGGCAGTGAGGATCACCAATGTCTGCGCCGTCGCCACGATTCCGGTAATGGCGACCTGCTGGAGAATGAGCGTGAGTGCGAAAGCGGAGAAGAATTTTCCGCCTAGTGTGATGCCGAATACCAGAAGTGACAGCACCAGCACGATCAGCGGCACCGCCGCCGGATTATGGTGCAGGAACTGGCGCACGCGATAGAGCGCGGAACGATCCCCCAAATCGAAGGCGGCAACATCCGAAGCGCTTTGCGAGAGCGTCTTTTCGAATTCTTGGATCGATGATTCTGGCGCAGCAGAAGCCGCCTGTGGCTCATTCATCCCTGTCTCCTGCCTTCACATGCGAAACGATCCGGCAAATTTGACAATTTGCCGGACCCGAAGCTCAAAAGGAAATCAGCCCCAACATTTGTCGAGCGCGGTTTTGGTGTCGATGGACGGCACGCCATCGACAGGCTTGTCGGTAACCAGAGCCACGCCTGTATCGACGAAGGTCTTGCCTTCGGTCGGCTTCGGCTTTTCACCCGTATCGGCGAATTTCTTGATCGCCTCGATGCCGAGCGCCGCCATCTGCAACGGATATTGCTGCGAGGTCGCGCCGATCACACCCGCCTCGACATTCTTCACGCCGGGGCAGCCGCCGTCGATGGAAACGATCAGCACATCCTTCTCGCGCCCCACAGCCTTCAGCGCTTCATAGGCACCGGCAGCGGCCGGTTCATTGATCGTATGCACGACATTGATGTTCGGATCCTTCTGAAGAAGGTTTTCCATGGCGCGGCGCCCACCTTCCTCATTGCCGTCGGTAAGATCTCGGCCCGCTATGCGCGGATCGTCCTCGTCGCCAAGCTTGGTCTTGTCCTTCGGATCGATACCGAAGCCGACCGAGAAACCCTGATCGCGCAGCACGTCCACGCTCGGCTGCGATGCGGTCAGGTTCAAAAATGCTACATGCGCATCCTTAGCATTGTCGCCAAGCGTTGCGGCGGCCCATTTGCCGACCAGTTCGCCCGCCAGGAAGTTGTCGGTCGCGAAGGTTGCATCGGCAGCGTCAGCCGGTTCAAGCGGGGTATCCAGTGCGATGATGAGAAGGCCCGCGTCCCGCGCCTTTTGCAGCGTCGGCACGATACCCTTGGTATCGGAAGCGGTGATCAGAATACCCTTGGCGCCATCGGCGATGCAGGTCTCTATGGCCGCGACCTGACTTTCGGAATCACCATCGATCTTGCCTGCATAGGTTTTGAGGTTGACGCCCAGTTCCTTGGCCTTGGCAATCGCACCTTCCTTCATCTTGACGAAGAAAGGATTAGTATCGGTCTTGGTGATGAGACATGCGCCAACATCGGCAGCGGTCGCCGGTATAGCTGCAGCGCTCAACGCAAAGGCAGCAAAAGCTGCCGACAGAACGGTCTTCTTCATGAACTCCTCCCAGAGTGAAACCGGTTCCTCTTCCCCCGGCCTGCATCAAGAAAAACACGGCTGACGGGGAGAGTCAATTAATAAATCCACTTGATTTATTAATGATATATGCCACTCTTCGGGCACAATGAGGGAAACCAAAGGAAAAGAAAGCGCACGTTACGCGTCATTTAAGCCTTTGTTTTTATTTTATATCCCTCAGAAAGAGGGCTTTTTCTCCTTCGCCGGATAGGTTAGGTACCAGAGCGGGAACAGCACTGCTGATTGGGAGATTACATGGTACGGAAAAAGCAGGAGCATGGTGCTACGGCTCTTTCGGGATATCCCGGTCCGGCCCCGCAGAAATTTGCCGAAACCGCAGCCAGCATCAATCGCGGTTCGAACCAGATCGGCGTGCGCGCCTATAATGAGCGGCTGGTGCTGGCTCTTGTTCGCAGGCATGGCGCACTGGCGCGGGCGGATATTGCCCGCCTGACCGGCCTTTCGGCACAAACCGTTTCCGTCATCATCCGCGAACTGGAAAGAGATGGCCTCATCTCGCAGGGCGAGCGCGTACGCGGGCGCGTCGGCCAGCCTTCCATGCCCATGCGTCTTGCCGCCGACGGCGTCTTTTCCTTCGGCCTCAAAATCGGACGACGCAGTGCTGAAATCATCCTGATGGATTTTCTGGGTGCGATCCGCGAGCGGCGCCACATAACCTATCGCTGGCCGATACCGGACGAAATCCGCCGCTTTGCCTTTGACAGCATTACGGCTTTCACCGACGCTCTCGATGCAGACAAGCGCGGACGGATTGCCGGACTTGGCATCGCCCTGCCCTTCGAACTCTGGAACTGGGTCGAGGAAGTCGGCGCGCCCGCCAGCGACATGAATGCCTGGCTCGACGCCGATCTGGTTAGCGATTTCAGCGCGGCCCTTCCCTTTCCGGTCTTTCTGCAAAATGACGGTACGGCAGCCTGCGGTGCCGAGCTGACCTTTGGACGCGGGCCGGAATTTACGGATTTTGTCTATTTCTTTATCGGCTCGTTCATCGGCGGCGGCGTGGTGCTGAACAACACGCTCTATCCGGGCCGCACGGGCAATGCCGGCGCACTCGGCTCCATGCCAATGCGGATGCGCGATGCGGAAGACGGCCAGCCGACCTTGCAGCTTATCGACACCGCTTCGCTTTTCGTGCTGGAGCGCATGTTGCAAAAGCAGGACATTTCCACCGACGACTTGTGGCTTTCACCGGAAAGCTGGCACAATTTCGACACTCCGCTTGACGAATGGATTGTGCTAGCCGCACGCGGACTTGCGCACGCGGCAGTCGCTGCAGCCTCCGTGATTGATTTCCCCGCCGCCATCATCGATGGCTGGTTGCCGGAATGCGTGCGTCACCGCATCGTTGAAGCGACACGCGTGGAACTTTCGCGCCTCGATCTGCAAGGCTTGAACGCGCCCGAAATCATAGAAGGCAGAGTTGGCGTTCATGCCAAAGCTATGGGAGCAGCCAGTCTGCCCCTTTCAAACCGCTACCTCTTTGACCAGAGCGTGCTGTTCAAGGATGCGGGGTAAGCGCCACGCAAACACACGCTTTGTTATTCTCAAACAACAAGTTTGATATAGAACGGTTATGAAATCGTTCTACCTATTTGTTTTGACGCAGTTTCGGACGGAACCGCTTCGCACTTTTGCGGAAACTGCTTATGCTGCCTTGCAAAGGGCACAAAAGCCGACAAGGTGCATAGTACCAACTCATTGAATCGAACGGGAAAGACATGACCGTCAAGACGATTGCCACCACGCCCTATCAGGACCAGCAGCCAGGCACTTCGGGCCTGCGCAAAAAAGTTCCGGTTTTCCAGCAGTCCAATTACGCCGAGAACTTCATCCAATCGGTCTTCGATGTCCTGGAAGGTTTTGAGGGCAAGACGCTCGTGGTCGGTGGTGATGGGCGATACTACAATCGCGAAGTCATTCAGAAGGTCATGAAGATCGCCGCCGCAAACGGCTTCGGTCGCATCATGGTGGGCCAGGGCGGCATCCTCTCCACGCCCGCCGCTTCTAACATGATCCGCAAATACAAGGCCTTCGGCGGCCTGGTGCTTTCCGCGAGCCACAATCCCGGCGGACCCAAGGAAGATTTCGGCATCAAGTACAATATCGGCAATGGCGGGCCCGCGCCGGAGAAGATCACCGAAGCGATCTTCGCGCGCTCCAAGGTGATAGACCAGTACAAAATCGCTGACATTGCCGATATCGATATCGACACGGTTGGCACCACCAGGATCGGCAATACAGAAATCGTCATCTTCGATCCGGTAGCCGACTATGCCGAGCTGATGGAAAGCCTGTTCGATTTCGATGCCATCCGCGCCATGATCAAGGCCGGCTTCGGCATGAAGTTCGACGCGATGCATGCGGTGACAGGCCCTTATGCCAAGGAAATTTTCGAGCAGCGTCTCGGCGCGCCGGAAGGCAGCGTCGTCAATTTCGTGCCGCTGCCGGATTTTGGCGGGCATCATCCCGATCCGAACCTCGTCTACGCCAAGGATCTCTACGACCTGCTGATGTCGGACAGTGCCCCGGATTTCGGCGCGGCGTCGGACGGGGACGGCGATCGCAATCTGATTATCGGGCGCGGCATCTTCGTCACACCGTCCGATTCTCTCGCCATACTCGCCGCCAATGCGCATCTGGCGCCCGGCTACAAAGATGGCATCAAGGGCATCGCCCGCTCCATGCCGACGAGTGCCGCCGCCGACCGCGTAGCGGAAAAACTGGGCATCGGCATGTATGAAACGCCGACCGGCTGGAAATTCTTCGGCAATCTTCTGGACAACGGCAAGGTGACGATCTGCGGCGAGGAAAGCTCTGGAACGGGCTCCGACCACGTGCGCGAGAAAGACGGCCTATGGGCGGTGCTGCTCTGGCTCAATATTCTGGCCGTGCGCAAGGAAAGCGTGAAGGCCATCGTGGAAGAGCATTGGGCGCGCTTCGGCCGCAACTATTACACCCGCCATGACTATGAAGCGGTCGATTCGGACATCGCCAAGAAACTGGTGGCCGATTTGCGCGGCAAACTCGCCACCCTGCCCGGCACCACCGTCAACGGCCTGATGATCGAGAAAGCCGATGATTTCGCCTATCATGATCCGATCGATCATTCGGTCAGCGAACATCAAGGCATCCGCATCTACTTCCCGGAAGGCGGGCGCGTCGTGCTGCGCCTGTCAGGCACCGGCACATCGGGCGCAACCATTCGCATCTATATCGAGCGCTATGAAGCGGACACCGCCAAGCATAACCTCGATACGCAGGAAACGCTTGCCCACCTGATCGATGCCGCAGAACAGATCGCCACGGTGAAGAAACGCAGCGGGCGGGCGGGACCGTCGGTGATTACGTGATCAGGAGAATAGGGAACAGGCTATTAAGCTTATTCGCTATCCTCTACTCACTCGCCCCTTCGTCTCTTAATCGAAAACAATTGTCGGCGCGAGCTTCCCCGCGCCCTTGCTGGCCTTCATGCTTTCCCAAACTTTTCGGGCGATCTCGCGATAGATTTTCGCATGCTGGCTATCTGGTTCCTTGACGGTGATCGGCGTGCCGCTATCCGAATAAGCGCGCACATCCATATGCAGCGGCACTTCGCCGAGGAACGGAACGTTCAGCCGTTCGGCTTCCCTCTTCGCTCCGCCATGGCCGAAAATATCGTAACGCGCGCCCGTGTCAGGCGCGATGAAGTAACTCATATTTTCAACGATACCCAAAAGCGGCACGTCCACTTTGCGGAACATGGACAGGCCCTTGCGCGCATCGATCAAGGCCAGATCCTGCGGTGTTGAAACCACGACGGCACCGGCCAGCGGCACTTGCTGCGCCATGGTCAGTTGCGCGTCGCCGGTGCCGGGCGGCATGTCGACAACCAGCACATCGAGTTCACCCCAGGCGACCTCGCGCAGCATCTGCGTCAGCGCCGACATGACCATCGGTCCACGCCAGATCATCGGTGTTTCCTCATCCACCATGAACCCCATGGACATCACCTTGATGCCGTAGTTTTCCATCGGCTTCAGCGTGCGCCCTTCGACCGTTTCAGGGCGGCCATGGATGCCAAGCAGACGCGGCATCGACGGGCCGTAAATATCGGCATCCAGAATGCCGACCTTCAGACCATTGGCAGCGAGGCCCAGCGCCAGATTGACGGCAGTGGTGGATTTGCCGACGCCGCCCTTGCCGGATGCGACAGCGATAATTGCGCCGACGCCCGGAATACCGGGCTTCGCCGCCGGGCGTTGTGGCTGTGGCGGGTGGCGGTGCTGGGCAGGCGCCGCAGGGCGCGGCTGCGGACGAGGCGGCGGCGCGTCATCGCTGGTGCGACCGCCCTTCTTTTCAGCCGTCAGCGTGACCAACGCACCGGAAACACCCGGAATTTCCTTCACGGCCTTTTCAGCGGCAAGCCGCATCGGCTCCAGCGCATCCGCGCGCTCCGCCGGAACCGTGATGGAAAAGAAAACCTTGCCGTCGGCAATGAAGATATCCGACACCAGCCCGAGCGACACGACATCGCTTTCGAAATCCGGTCCGGTCACAACTTTCAGCCGCTCCAGCACCTGTTCCCGCGTTACGCTTGCCATTTCATGTCATTAAGGAAGCAAGGGCACAAAAGATGCGGGGAAAGCGCTTCGGGCAAAGTCTGTTGCCCGTCTGCCTTACGACCCTGCCGCCTTATTCCCAGGCTCCCCTACTCCCTTCATTGTTGCATCATATCCTGTCCTGACATAATCAGCTTTCCATCAAAAGGCCAATAGAGCTGGCTCAATAAATCCCTTTCTTCCAAGCAACGGAGTAACCGATGGCAAAAGCCATTCATTCCATGATCCGTGTCCTCGATGAGGAAAAGTCCGTAACCTTTTACAATCAGGCCTTTGGTCTCGACATTGCCGAGCGCATTGATTTCGAGACGTTTACGCTGGTCTATCTACGCAACACCGAAGCCGACTTCGAAGTTGAGCTGACCGTCAACAAAGGCCGGACAGAACCATACAATCTCGGCGACGGATACGGTCACCTCGCAGTTGCCGTCGATGATCTCGACGCGGAGTATGCGCGCTTCAAGCAACACGGTCTCAAAGTCGGAAATCTGGTGGACTTCAAGAATGATGGCGTACAGATCGCACGCTTCTTCTTCGTCGAAGATCCCGATGGCTACAAGATCGAGGTTCTGCAGCGCGGCGGGCGTTATCGGTAGGTGAAGGGGATAGGGGGAATAAAAAAGAAGCGGATACAATGAAGCGGAGTTGTTTTTCGCCTACTCGCTTCCCGGTTCTCCCGCTCCCGGTTCCAGCTACGATTTGACGCTTGGCAAAGATAGCCGTCATGGACTAGTTATCAATACTGTGATTTCTGATGAACGAGAGTTCGACGGTTGCAACAACGTGCAGTTCAATGGCGAATGATGCTGGCAATACGCATAATGAGCGTATTGGCCCTGATGCTCGTCGCTTTTGCGCATAAGCCGATTGACCTCACTCCTGCTGACGATTTCCAGCTCTCCCGGTATGTGCTGCCTGACGGCAGCTACCCGGTTCTCTGCGTCACCGATCACGGAGACGGCAAAGATGGGCATGGGCAGGAACGGCATTTGCACAGAACTGACTGCGATGCGTGCCGGATTTCCTCTTCCTTCTTCTGTCCGGTGCCCGCGAATTCAACCGGTGCTGCGCCGCATGTCGCAATGGCTGACGGTGTGGCGCCACCGCAGCCCGTCCTGCGCCGCACGATCTTTCCCCCTTCGGCGCCGCCTCAAGCGCCGCCTGTTGCCTGAATAGCGATCCTTCAGAACAAGCGCGCTCGTCATGAAGCCGGGCGCCAACCCTAACTATTCAGGTTTTATGACAATGAAAAACTATCGTCTATTTGCCTCCGCAATCGCGTTTGCAGCCCTTTGTGCCTCTTCCGGCGCGGCAAGTGCCCACTCCTCGCTCGATGTAAGCGAAGCCAAGGCAGGCAGTTTCTACAAGGCAACCTTCCGAGTGCCGCATGGCTGCGACGGCAAGGCCACGACCGGAGTGAAAGTGGAATTGCCGGAGGGTTTCATTTCCGTCCAACCACAGGCCAAGGCCGGCTGGAAGATCGAAACCGTCAAGGGCGATTATGCCGAGAGCTACAAGGTGCACGGCAAGGATGTGACATCCGGCGTCAGGGAAGTCCGCTTCACCGACGGCAATCTGCCAAGCGATTATTACGACGAGTTCGTCGTCGTGGGCCAGCTTGCCAAACTCGACAAGGACGCCACGCTCTCCTTTCCTGTAACGCAATATTGCGGAAACGATGCTTCGGTCGCATGGACGGAAACGCCCAAGGACGGCCAGAATCCGCATGATCTGAAACACCCGGCTCCCCAGCTTCATGTGCTGGCCGCAGCAGATAACGACGAACACGCAGGCCATGGCGAACATGACCACCAGATGGACCATACGGCCATGCCGATCAAAGTGGGCGATCTGGTGATCACCAGCCCATCCGTGCGCGCCATGGTTCCCGGTGCGAAAGTGGCTGGCGGCTTTCTCACCATCGCCAATGACGGCAAAAACGCCGACAAGCTGGTAACGATCAGCACGACAGGCGTGAAACGTTCCGAAATCCATGAAATGTCCATGGAAAATCAGGTGATGAAGATGCGAAAGCTCGATAGCGGACTGGACTTGCCTGCAGGCAAAACCGTTCAGCTTAAATCCGGCGGCTATCACCTCATGTTCATCCAGCCGGAGACGCCGTACAAGGAAGGCGATACCGTGCCTGTCACGCTGGAATTCGAAAAGGCTGGCAAGATCAAGATCGATTTCCCCGTCACTGCCCAGAGCGGCCAGTCGGGTGGCAACTCAGACAACCATTCGCACCACTGAATCCGGGAACACCGGGCGCCGACGCGGAGACTCTCTCCTCCGCGCATTCTGCGCCCGTTTGCCGCAACCGCCGCTCCTCCGCAGCGGTTGCGTTACCGCTCAAACAATATAAATATGAATTCTACAATCTAGAATAATTCCAAACTATTGAAATATATCACCTTTTTAAAATATGAGTTATTGACTCCAGTTAAATTTGCAGCTTTTATACGGTCTGCGCATTCTTGCGCAACCTTTGATGTCTGGGCCTTGAACCCTTTCGATTGGAGGACCCGATGGTTGGTCTTGGCGAATGCCGGTCCGCATGTATAGACGGCCTGCCCTGGCAGCTTCGTCTCCTGCCGACCGGATATTGTAATATGCGGGGGGAAACAGAACGCTCCGTCATCATGAAGCGGAGTAAAGCCCGCATGTCCGTCTGCTCCGTTGCAGGGAGGCGGGCATGAATATGCGTATTTCACAGCTGACCGGTGCCAATAGCGCAGGTTATTTCGAACGCCTGCCGGAGAAGCTGGTGCTTGAAGGCTACCGTCGCTGGACCGCCGGTTTCGAGACAGGTTCGATCATCCCGTGGGAAATGACCTGGGGGCTCTATTCGGAAGTGCTCGGACCGCAGGAAGCAAAGCGCGCCGTGGGTGAGCTTTCACACTTCATCCGCGTGCTACGCCATTGCGCGAGCTGCCAGCTGCGGGCTTTCCCTTTTGATTCGCACCATGTCTGCAGGGAAGAATGTCTGACTTTGGGGCTGATTTCAGGGGTCCACAATCAGGATGCCCTGCTGCTCGATACATGTCTTGAGGCAATCGCCTGCCAACGCCGCTGCGACGATGTGGCCGCTGCTGCCCGTAATTTTGCCGATGCTCTGGCCGATTTCGGCCAGACTTTGTTGCCAATACCGATTCACGCCATCGACAGCGCTTTGAATCGAACGCAGCGCGCGACGTTTCACTGATCTGAAATGCTTGCAGTTGCTGCGAGAACCCGATTTTGAGTTTAAGACGCCGCCCTTATGGCGCAAGGAGATAGAACATGAAGGCCAGAACAGAACGCCGTCTCGGCTTTGCTGCCGCCATCGGCCTGACTGCCGCAGCTTTTGTCATGCCCGGCGTTTCCACCCAGTTCGCGCAAAACGACGTCGTACAGGCGCCCCAGATTCATCTGGCTTCCGCCGAGAACCTTCGCGCCGAGCTTCGCCATTTCGTCAATCGTGGCGACGCCATGCCGAAATCGCTGCGCCGCTAGAGGGAGCTGCCGTTCTGCGGCACGTTCTCTTTTTTCGACCTCCTATCATCCGACGATGATCGGCGCTTTTCCCTGAACGCGATTGTAAAGATCGATGATATCCTGGTTCATCAGGCGGATACAACCCGATGACATGGACTGACCGATCGACCACCATTCCGGCGAACCGTGGATGCGGTAGCCGGTGTCGCGGCCATTCTGAAAAATATAGAGCGCGCGCGCACCAAGCGGATTCTGCGGTCCCGGTTCCTGACCATTGCGGTATTTTTCCAGTTCCGGCTTGCGCTGTATCATTTCCGGCGGCGGCGTCCAGCGCGGCCACTGTTTCTTGTACTGCACATTGGCCTGCCCCTGCCATTCGAAACCTTGCTTGCCGATCCCCACGCCATAACGCAGCGCCTCACCGCCCGGCAGGACGTAGTAAAGGAAATGATCCTTCAGGCTGACGACAATGGTTCCTGGCGCCTGCCCCGTTGGATCGGGCACGATCTGGCGGCGGAATTGCTTCGGCACTTTCTGATAAGGAATTTCCGGCAGCGCATAGGGACCTTCCTGAACGGAAGCATACATGACGTCCGGCGTGGTAATCGCCCTGTCGACGCTGATCTGCGGACGCATCGGCGTGATACCGCCGGTAGACATCGGATCGACATTCATCTGAAACGCCGACATGTCCATCGTCTGCGAACAGCCGGCTACTCCGGTCAATACAATTGTGCCAGCGCCCAGCAGAAAACGCCGACGGGTCAGATCATCGTTCAATTTCGTCATGCAAATCGCCCAATCAAACAGCCGGCAAAGCGCCGCTTATATCCACTGCAATTTGCAATCTTATGGTTGAAGAAGCGTTAAGTACTTCGCGCAGAAGGCCCTGAAATCCATTGGCGAAAAACAAAAAATGCCTCAAAAGCGCGATGTAATCGATTGCATAACGATTAAAATTGCAGTCAGATGGTGGCGAAATGGCGGACGGTTGCATCAGTCCGACGCAGGAAATTCTGATCAGGGAGGGAACCCATGGCAAAAACCATGAAAGGGCCGGGCATATTTCTAGCCCAGTTCGCAGGAGACAAAGCTCCATTTCATTCGCTGCCATCAATTGCAAAATGGGCCGCAGAACTGGGCTATCGGGGAATCCAGATACCGTCGGGCGATGCCCGTTTCTTCGATCTCGAAAAAGCTGCAACGTCCAAAACCTACTGCGATGAAGTGAACGGCGTTTGCGCCGAAGCGGGCGTCGCGATCACCGAACTTTCAACGCATATTCAAGGCCAGCTTGTAGCCGTCAATCCCGCCTATGATGCGGCATTCGACGTCTTTGCGCCAGAAGCCGTGCACGGCAAGCCGCAGGCACGGCAGGAATGGGCAGTGAAGCAGATGCTGTTGGCGGCCAAGGCTTCACGCAATCTCGGGCTGGATACTTCCGTATCCTTCACCGGCGCACTCGCCTGGCCTTACGTCTATCCATGGCCGCAGCGGCCGGAAGGATTGATCGAGGAAGCATTTCACGAACTTGCGCGGCGATGGTACCCCATTCTCGACGCCTATGACGATGTTGGTGTTGACCTGGCCTATGAACTGCATCCCGGCGAAGACGTATTCGACGGAGCGACTTTCGAAATGTTTCTGGAGGCGCTGAACGGCCACAAGCGCTGCACGATCAATTATGATCCTTCGCATTTCGTTCTGATGGCGCTCGATTATCTCGCCTTCATCGACATTTACCACGAACGGATCAAGGCATTTCACGTCAAGGATGCGGAGTTCAATCCGGACGGTCGCCAGGGTGTCTATTCCGGTTATCAGTCATGGATCAAGCGCGCCGGACGTTTTCGTTCGCTGGGGGACGGACAGGTGGATTTCAGCGCGATCTTCTCGAAACTTGCCGCTTATGACTACGATTCCTGGGCCGTGCTGGAATGGGAGTGTTGCTTGAAACACCCGGAAGATGGCGCCGCTGAAGGCGCTCCGTTCATCCGCGATCACATCATTCGCGTAACCGAAAAAGCTTTCGACGACTTTGCCGGCGGCACGCATGACAAGCAGCAGATACACCGGATGCTCGGTCTGACTTAAAGGGGAGACAAAACCATGAGTGAAGCAAACAACCGGTCGCCGATCCGCCTCGGTATGGTTGGCGGCGGTCAGGGCGCATTCATCGGTGCAGTACACCGCATTGCCGCACGGATCGACGGGGATTATCAGTTGGTCGCTGGTGCACTTTCCTCCGATGCAGAGAGAGCAAGGCTGTCAGCAGTGGAACTGGGCCTCGATTCCGAACGCTCCTATGCATCTTTCGAAGCCATGGCCAAGGCAGAGGCAGCGCGTGCCGATGGCATTGAAGCGGTCTCCATCGTCACGCCGAACCATGTTCATTTTCCTGCGGCCAAAGCTTTTCTGGAAGCAGGCATCCACGTGATCTGCGACAAGCCCGTGACAGCCTCCCTCGATGAAGCCAAAGCACTTGAGAAAATCATCGCGCAATCCGGGAAGCTCTTCGTGCTAACGCATAATTATACCGGCTACCCGATGGTGCGGCAGGCCCGGGCCATGATCGGCGAAGATCTGCTCGGTCCTGTTCGGCTAGTACAAGCCGAATACGCCCAAGACTGGCTCACGACGAAAGCCGAAGCTGCCGGCTCCAAACAGGCGGAGTGGCGCACCGACCCAAAACGCTCCGGCGCGGGAGGTGCAATCGGCGATATCGGCACACATGCGTATAATCTCGCCTGTTTCGTTTCCGGACTTGAAGCCGATCAGCTTGCCGCCGATCTCTCCAGCTTCGTGCCGGGCCGCGTGCTCGACGACAACGCGCACATCATGCTGCGCTTCAAGAAAAAGAACGGCACGACAGCCAAAGGTATGATCTGGGCAAGCCAGGTCGCTCCCGGCAATGAAAATACCCTGAAGCTGCGCATCTACGGTGAAAAGGGCGGCCTCGAATGGGCACAGGAAGATCCCAACAGGCTTTGGTTCACGCCCTTTGGGGAAGCAAAACGCTTGATAACGCGGGGCAGCCCGCAGGCAAACCACGATGCGCAGCGGATCACACGCGTTCCCGCCGGTCATCCTGAAGGTTATCTGGAAGGGTTTGCCACGATCTATGCCGAGGCAGCGCGCGCAATTCGCGCCGCACGGGACAATGCGCCCGTTTCTTCCGAGGTCGTCTATCCGACGATTGCCGACGGCGTTGCCGGTGTGGCTTTTGTAGAGGCCTGCGTGACTTCATCCAGAGCCGACGCTGCCTGGACCAAATTGTAAGACGCTGCATGCGGACTTGCGAAAGGCCGGGAAACCGGCCTTTCAAGCGGTTCAGGCCTGGAATGAGCGATCAGTAGTCCTTTTCGTAAAAGATACCGCCGCTGGAATCGCCTTCGGCTCCAAGCGAGCCCTTTGCCTTAAGGTTCCGGGTGATATCGAGATTGACTGTTCCCTTGGTCGATCCGCCGGAGCCTGCTTCAACACCCAGATAGATATTGTCGCGGATATAGCGTCCGGCACGAACAGCCGTTTCGCCTTTGCTGTCGGTCACGACATCGAGATCGTCGAGGCCGACACCCTGACGCAGTTTACCCATGAGCGAATTGTTCGATCCGCCCGCCAGTTCAGCTGCAGCTGCGGCTAGCTGGGCGATCTGAAATGCGGAAAGCTCGCCGATGGAGCGTTTGAAAATCAGCTGTGCCAGCACTTCGTCCTGCGGCAGCTCCGGCGAGGATGAGAAGACGATATTCAGATTATCGACCGTGCCGGTGACCGTGACTATGGCCGTGATGTCATTTCCTTCAGAGCGGGCAACGAAGTAGAGCTGCGGATTGAGGTCGCCGACCAGCGTTACATTGCCTTCGTCAAAGGTGATACGCTGACCGAGAATACCGATGCGGCCACGGATCATGTCGAAAGCTCCGACGGGCTTGATGCCGGTGATCGGTCCGGTCAGGCGCACCCGTCCGCCGAGTTCGGTATCGAGACCGCGTCCCCGAACGAATATCTGGTTCGGCGCATTCACCACCACGTCAAGCCGCGGTACAGACGGGCGGGCGGTTGGCGTCGGCACCCGGCTCCGGCGCGTTTCCACCTTTGCGCGGTCAAGCGTTATCTGAACATTCTTCGGTGTATTCTTGTGGCGAACCGGCACATAGGTTGCCCCACCGCCAAGATTTTCGGGAACCGAGATTTCCGCCCGATCCACATCGATGCGGCCAGCAATCAGCGGATCGCGCATCAGCGGCCCGGTTATGGTGATACCGCCATCCACCGTCGCCACGACAAGCTTGCCGTCGGCGTAGCGGGCACGATTGAGCTTGATCTCGATATTGGCGGGGAAATTGGCTGCCGCATTCGTCGAAATAGTGCCGCTGGCCGAAACCGAGCCACCGCTGCCGAGCGCTGCATTGACTTGACGAAGCGTGATCGTTTCACCTTCCATACTGCCCATGACGGTGATGTTGTTGAGCCGAACATTGGTGTCCGGATCGATAAAGGTCGCTCCATTGGTGGAGAACATGCCGCGCAATTGCGGGCGGTCGAAACCGCCGGAAACGCTTGCCGTCAGCGACAGGGTGCCATTGGCCTGCGCGCCGCGGTCCGCGAGGAAGCGATTGGCGAGCGCCAGCGGAATATTACCGGTGACATTGACGCCAAGCCCCTGGCCCGAGAACGGTACCTTGCCATGCGCGGTAACGTTGAGGCCGCGCGGACCTTCGACCGTCAGCGACGATATATCGACGGACTTGGCCGCATAACTGCCCGCGGCCTGAAGGCTCAAAGGCGCCAGTCCATTTTCACGCAAGGGCTTTGCGGCAAGACTGGAACCCTTGAGGTTGAACGTCGCCGCCGGATTGGTCAGCGGCCCCGTCACTCGGGCTGTACCCGTCACATTGCCTGCCAGATCCTGCCCCTTGACGGCGCTGTTGAGGATACCGAGCGGCAGATTGGCGAGATTGACATCGACAGCCAGATCGCCCTTTCCGAGCGGCACACCGCCATTGGCGCGCAGATCGATACCGCCTCCGCCCGTCACATGCGCATCGACATTGAGCCGATTGTTCGCCGAGGTCCCCTTGGCATCGGCATTGAGCGCTGCAATTCCCTGCTTCTTCAGTTCAGCGGCAGTCACGCCTCGCACTGTCATATCGAAACCGACATTGGGCGTATCACGCGTGCCGGTGATGCGCGCCGTGCCGTTGACCGTGCCGCCAAGACCCAGTTCCGGTTTGAACGTATTGGCGAGCGCCAGCGGCAGATTGGTCAGCGCGACCGAGAGATCAAGGTGATCATTGACCGAACCATTGATCTTAACCTGACCGTCGCCGGTGTTGACAACGATGTCGCCGAAGGAAATCTCGTTCCCCCTCATCGCAACCGTCGCCGGTGCAGCAAGATTGGCGGCAAGTGCCCCCTGTTTCACGTCGGCAGAACCGAGCGACAGCAGGAAGCCGCCGTCTTTCGGCTCCAGGGAACCGGAAGCATTGGCAACCGTGCCGATCTTGAGTTTTGTATTGGCGGTGAAATCGGTTTTGGAACCGGTCGCACTGGCCGTCGCATCGAAACTGTCGATACCCAGGGTGCCGACCATCAGATCGCGCGCGGCGGCGTTGCCATCGATCACCGGAATTCCGAACAGGTCGCTGGCGGTAAACGCGATATCGGCAGAGGCGATGTGATTGCCGTTGACCTTGATGCCCTTCGCTTTGGCGGCAACGGTTGCGTTCTGCTGCTCGCCTTCGGCGGCAAAAGTGATATCCGCAGTCGCCGCACCCGTTGCCTCCGCAAGAAAGAGTGCCGCAGCCGTCGAAATATCCGGGGCATCGAGATTGATCACGCCGTTCAGCAATCCCCTGGCTGTCTGCGTGACATTACCGGAAAGATGCGCACCGCCCGCGTTGAAAACGAGATTGGTCAGACGCTTCTCGTCATTGACGATATCGATCAGCGTGCCGAGGTCGATACGCTCGCCGTTCAGGAACGCACTGCCTGCCAGTTTGCCGGAAAGGGCAGCACCGGTCGGGGCATTGCCGTCCAGAATGGCGTTGAAATCAAGACCGCCATTGGCAAGCTTGCGCCCAGACAGTGTGCCTTGCGGCGCATCGGCGCGCAATGCCAGCGCAATCAGCTTGTCATCGCCACGCGCACTGCCCTTAACCGTCATGCGGCCTGAAGCCTTGTCGGACAACAGCCCCAGATCAGACAGCATCACGCCGAAATCGAAATTGGCCTTGTCGGAGGCAAACGAGCCGTTGGCCGTAATTTCGCTCAGCTCGTTGCCGATGCGGAAATCACGCGCCGAAAAACCTTCCGCGCTGCGGCCCAAGGCCCCGTCCAGACGCACCGCACCATCAAGAATGCGATCAACAGCTTGCGTGCCGGTGCGCATGTTCTGCGCCGTGCCATCCAGATCGAGCTGGAAAGCGCCGCTAACCGGACGAACCACGCCGGATGCCTTCACATCGATGCTTCCGGCCAGATCGCGATCAGCCAGCGCACCGAAAGGCGCAAGGCTCGCGACCTTGGCGGCGATATCGCCGTTAAAGGCGAAGTCGTCGATATTGCCCTGCAATGCAAGGCTCAGGCCGTTGCCCTCGATATTGGCTTTGGCAAGCTCCACGGGCGTACCGGCCCGCCAGCTGCCGGCAATCGCCAGGGCGATCTTGTCGCCCAGAGCTTCTGCAATCTCCGCGCGGGGTGAAGAAATGCCATTCACGCCGCCATTCACGTGGAAGGTGATATGACGATTGGCGGCATCATCCAGATTCTCCGCCACGCCGCCCATATCGAGCGCAATATCGGATGCGGAGATCGTTGCATTTTTCAGACCTGAAACGGCCAGCATGCCCGTCCAGTCATTGGTCGGCCGGTCGCCATAGGCAAGCTGAAGCTTTGCGCTGGCAATCGACGTCTCGCCACCCTTGACCGGCAGGAGTACACTGCCCTTGCTTTCATCCTCGATGGCGGCATCGACACGCAGCTTCTTAAGGAAGCCGTCATTACCGGCCTCCGCCGCCGCGTTCAGCTTCAGCGCAGCACTGGTGAGCGCAAGATCGTCGAGACGGAAACCGCCTGCGTCTTTCAGAAGGCCATCCGCCGACAACACGGTTTGCGCACCGAAGAAATCGCGGAAAACCGGTGGCACGAGAACAGCAATAGGTCCATTGAAACGAGCCGCGAAAACCCGACCGCCATCGGGAGCCTCGCCCTCACGCTTGAGCGTGAACGCGCCCGTCAGCGTGCGGCTGCCATTGGTGTCGAGTGCAAGGTCCACCTTGAGATCGTCCAGCGGCCCGGCGCCGGTCAGCGTGAGATCGACGGGCGGCCGACCATCGATGTTCAGCACATTGGCGACGATACCGTTTGCCGGTTCGGAAACTTTCAGATCGAGATCGACCTTCTGATCGGCATTGGCATAGGCTGCCCGCAGGACGAAATTGCCGCCCGGCCCGTCAAGGCGCTTGATGTCGAAGGCAGAATTGAGCGACCCGTCGGCAAGGGAAAGGCTGCCAGTTGCCGAAACTTCCGATTCGAGTCCGAATATCTCCGGCCCGAAATGCAGGCGCGCCACGTCCAAACGGTCGAGATTGATGGAAAGCGGCAGATCAGGCAGGCTGAAGCTCGACGATTCCGGCGAAGGCAAACTGGTATCCGGCAAGGGCTTGCGGATGATGTCTATCCGCTCGGCCGTCAGCGACTGGATGCTGAGACGCCCGGTGAAAAGCGCCGTGCGGCTCCAGTTGAGCTTTGCATTTTCAATCCGTAGCCACACGCCTTCGCGATCGGCGATCGTGATCGAACCGACAGATGCTTCAGACGACAGAAGGCCGCTGATGCCGGAAATGGATATACGGCGGTTCGGCGCGGAAAGCTTGCTTTCCACGAAGGACAGGAAATACGATTTTTCTTCTTCTGCCTGCGGCTGTGCCTGTTCCTGCGCGATGGCCGGAACGGCGAACAGAATGAAGGCGAGTATTGCAAGTAACCTGGTCAAAACGCCTGTCCTATGCCGACATAAAATGCATAGCTCGGATCGCCCGAGCGGCGGTTAATCGGAACGGCGACATCGAGACGGATGGGGCCGAGGCCCGTCAGATAGCGTAAGCCGCCGCCGACGCCGACGCGCATCTCTTCCGAGAAATCCGGAAAGGACTTCTCGCCGACATAGCCGGCATCTACAAAAGCAACGGCGCCGATGGAATCGGTAATGCGCGTGCGCACTTCACCAGATGCCTCAACAAGCGAGCGCCCGCCGATCGTATCACCGGTTTCCGTCACGACGCCAATATTACGATAGGCGTAACCGCGTACCGAGCCACCGCCGCCAGCCAGGAAGAGTTGATTGGGCGGCAGGTCTTCTATAGAGGCGCCAACAATCGAACCGACCTTCAGGCGACCGGCAAGAATGACACGGTTCTTCTTGTCAAAGCTGTAATAGGTCCGACCTTCGGCAGTGAAACGGGTCGCGAAGTTGCCGCGCTGAAACTCATAGAAAGGCTGGACATTGCCTTCCAGATAAAAACCCGAACTTGGATCCGGCTTGTTGTTGCGTGTATCGTAGACGACACCGCCCTCAAGACCAGCTGTGGTGAAATCGCGCTTGCCGAAATAATCATCCTCGAACTGGGCATGGCTTGCTTTGGCAAAGACGCTTGCAGACAATTCATCGCTGAATATCTGCGTGAAGCCTGTCTTCGCGTTGATCGAGGTTTCAGTATAGGCGTCAAGCACCTCGCGCCTGGCATCAAGTGCTGCAACAAAATCCGTATCCGGCGTATAAACGCCAGGCTTGGTAAAGCTTGTTCCAAGCAGATAGGTGTAGTTCTGCGGGTCGAAGGAATTATCCTGCGAGCCGCCAATACCGCTGATCTTGGCATCGAAGCGCAGGCGCTCCCCTCTGCCGAACAGGTTGCGGTGCATCCAGTAGCCGGTGATGCCGAAGCCATCGATGGTCGAATATTCCGCACCAAAACCGAAGCGGCGCGGCTTGCGCTCCTGCACGTTGAGCGTCATCGGCAGACTGCCGTCCGCCTCGATCTTTTCGGCTTCCTCGAAACTCATCGCACGGAACACTTCCATGCGGCCAAGACGCTTCTTGGCTTTTTCTATATCGTCGGGGTCATATTCCCGGCCCGGTTCCAGCCCCGTCATCCATGCCACGAATTGCGGGTCCATGCGCGCCGTGCCGACGACACTCACCGGCCCGTAATACGCCTTGCGGCCAGGATCAAGGGAGATGTCGGCATCAAGCGTGTTGCCGGCATGATCGGCGACCACATCCTCGCCTGTGACACGGGCTTTCGGATAGCCTTGCTCGCGCCATGCCTCAACGGCAAGACGCTCGGCCCTCAGAATGGTACCGGAACGGGCAACCTCGCCGGGAGCAAAGCCTGCCTCTTCCGGCAACTGCACCTTGTCGTGCCGGTCGACCGGTGGCGGCGCGATATTGGAAATGGCAGTCCTGGCAAACAGGAATTGCGGTCCCGGATCAACCGAGATTTCCACCTTTGCATGATCCGGAATATCCGCATCGGGCGCGATGTCGCTGGCTTCCCGCCCATCAATCTTGATCGAGATGGTGCCGCCATAGCGGCCTTCGCCATATAAGGCCGATAGGATGCGGCGATAATCGCCCCGCGCCTTTGCAAGTAGTCCCGCAGAACCGGATGCCGGCTTTTCCGCGTCCGAAACGAGACCGGACGCACCTTCGATGACCGATGTCAGGTCGGTGTCGGTACCGTCGACATTCTTGCGAGCTCCGATCGTATCGACATTGACCGAATAATGCTTGGGATCATCAATAACCACATCGGCATCATCCGTTTTCTTCTCGCCCCAAAGATGGATACCAAAAATTTCGAACGCCAATGCAGGTGATACCGCAAAAGAAGAAAACTGCGTCGCCAGCAACAGCATGGCCATGCCTTTTCCCCGTATCGTCCTGTTACTCCATGTCATACGCGCGCTTGTCCGGTTCCTGTCTATACGGTCGCTCTGGCCGCGCCCCGTCATTTCCCCCGTCCCAGGACATTCAGGGATTAACATAGGGATGGCGGAAGGCCAAGCAGCAACGCCGAGGGGCGGTCAACATTTCAGCTGCAAGCAGGTCAATCGAAGTTTCCCCTATGCCGCCTGAAACCCTGCCCCAATCCTCAACATCAACTGCCTGTCAATCTGAATTATTTGAGTCAATCCGCCGTTAAAAAACATGGTTAACAGCTTGAAAGCTTTTAAAACTCAAGATGAAGCCCCGGACAGAAACCAACAACGCAAAAGGCCCGCAGGATTTTTATCCTGCGGGCCAGCATCAGATCACCGGGAGGAGGAAGGATGATCTGCAAGAGATATCCGGCTTAAACCGTTCAGCGTCCGGAATGCATTGGTCGGGCACCCTCGCCTATATGGAAGCCGCCGCCAATACCGCCACGATTGTGGCCCTGGTCGCGGAAGGGCCGTGGGCCATGTCCCCAACCCGGACCTCTTTGCGGCCCAATACCCCAAAGAGGATTCCAGCCACGGCTACCGGTCGTGTTCCGATAGGGGTCATAGTATGGAACGGACGGGTCGTAGCGCGGAACCGGAGGGGTTGGGCTCGAGATGCAGCCGTTGCGGGTGCACGGGCGATAATATCCCCGTCTCCAGCTGGGCCCCCAATCCGGACCCCAGCTACGACCCCAACCGCCCTCGATAATGACCGTTCTGCTGGGCTGCCTGATATAGCCGCCGCCGAAACGGATATAACGGCCCGAAACCCAGCCACTATAGCCGCGGCCGCGAATCTGACACCAACCACGCTGGCACGGCCCGGCGTTCACACGCGCCCACGCCGGGAGTGTTGCCAGACGTGCATAGTTGGCTCCCGGCCCCGCACGGACATTCACCGTCGCAGAAACGACAGCAGGCGCTGCGGAAGCAACCGCGGGCAAAGAAACAATGGAAGCGAAGGTTGCCGCTCCGAAAAGAAATCCATTTACAAGAACTTTCTTAATTAAAAACATAGAACCTTCTCCAAAATCGAAACGCATACATTAATTAAAAAATCAAAACAGAATAATAATACATCTTATTGAAATATCCACAAACAACAATTCATATAATGGTAAATTTATTTGTTTCATTACCATATAACGACCTAACTGTGATTTACATTTATTGGATCTAATACCTACGCAATAAATAAAACTTGATTCAAATATTGATGATTTTTGTTTTGGTTTTAAGTTGCTTACGCCCATAAAAAAAGCGCCCCGGAGTGAACCGGGGCGCCACGCGGCTTTGAGGGGAGAGAGGGAGGATAAAGCCGCGATGCCGGGCCGTCAGGCCTGTTCTTCGTTTCCAGCGCTGCTTGCTTGACAGGCAGGCCGGTGCCGCTTCAACGAACCTGCGGAAAATAGATCCGGTAAAACAAGCTTGTTATGGCAGATTACGGACATCTTCCGGTGTCATGTACATCGGCATCATGTTGGTATCGAGATGATGCATGATCCAGATCGAACCGATCAGCACAATCGCCAGAATAATCCCGGTAAAGACGAGGGCGAGCATGTTCCAGCCACCTTCCGACCGCGGATCCATATGCAGGAAATAGATCAGATGCACGAGGATCTGAACAGCCGCGATGCCAAGAACGATGGCAGCCGTCGTGGCTGGCGTGAAGTAACCGCCCATCGCCAGGGCGAAGGGAACGACGGTGAGGACAATCGCCAGCGCGAAGCCGATGAGATAGGTTTTCAGGCTGCCGTGCGCGGCCTGCGTTTCATGTGCGGCGCTCATCACAGAACTCCCAACAGATAGACTAGGGTAAAGACACCGATCCAGATGATGTCGAGGAAGTGCCAGAAGAGGCTCAGGCACATCACACGCGTCCGGTTCTTCTCAGTCAAACCATCACGCAGAAGCTGAGCCGAAAGCACGACGATCCAGATCAGACCCGAGGTGATATGAATGCCGTGGGTGCCCACCAGCGTGAAGAATGCGGACAGAAACGCGCTTCGGCCCGGCCCGGCGCCTTCAGCGATCAGATGATGGAATTCATAGATTTCCATCACGAGGAAGGCCGCACCAAGCAGGAACGTGACGCCCAGCCAGCGCAAAACACCTGCACGATTGTTCTTGTACATGGCGAGCGTTGCCAGACCATAGGTCACGCTCGACACCAGAAGCAGCATGGTTTCGACCAGCACGAATTGCAGGTCGAACAGTTCACGGCCGGTTGGGCCGCCCGCGAACTGATGGGCCAGAACCGCGTAGGTCGCGAACAATCCCGAGAACAGGATACAGTCGCTCATGAGATAGATCCAGAAACCGACCAGCGTGGTCGATCCTGCATCGTGATGGTCCTCATGGGCCGGGTGGTCGTTTCCGCCCAGATATGGCGCGGCAGTGTTAGCAGTAACGCTCATCGGAATCAGGCCTCCTGAGCAGTCAGTTGCCGGGTACGCGCATCTTCGATGCGCTGCACTTCCTCGGCCGAGACATAGAAGTCCCTGTCATTGTTGAAGGAGTGAGCGATGGCAACGATGAACATCGCCAGAGCGGAGGCAATGGCCAGCCACCAGATGTGCCACACCATGGCGAAGCCGAACGGAATGGAGATCATGCCAATGATAAAGCCCGTGCCGGTGTTCTTCGGCATGTGGATGCGTGCAAAATCCTTCGTACGACGGACATAGCCATTCTGCTTCATGTCCCACCAGCCGTCGTGATCACGCACGACCGGAGTTTCAGCAAAATTGTAGAAGGGCGGCGGCGAAGCGATCGACCATTCAAGGGTGCGGCCCGTTCCCCAGGTATCGCCATTGGTGTCACGCAGCTTTTCGCGATCACGGATAGAAATCATGATCTGGAGAACCTGGAAGACAATGCCAGCGAGAATGATGGCCACGCCAATGGCGGCAATGATCAGATAGATATGCCATGCCGGATTTTCGGTGTGATTGAGACGGCGGGTCATGCCCATCAGGCCCAACACATAAAGCGGCATGAAGGCCAGAATGAAGCCGGTGAGCCAGCACCAGAAGGCGCTCTTGCCAAGACGTTCATTGAGCTTGAAACCGAAGGCCTTCGGCCACCAGTAAACGAGGCCGGCAAAGCAGCCGAAAAGAACGCCCGAGATGATCACGTTATGGAAGTGGGCGATCAGGAACACCGAATTGTGCAGCACGAAGTCTGCGGGCGGAACGGCCAGCAGAACACCCGTCATGCCGCCGACGACGAAGGTGCACATGAAGCCGATGGTCCAGAGAACCGGCGTTTCCATGCGGACGCGGCCCTTGTACATGGTGAAGAGCCAGTTGAACACCTTGGCGCCGGTCGGGATCGAGATGATCATTGTGGCGATGCCGAAGAAGGAGTTCACGCTCGCGCCGCCGCCCATGGTGAAGAAGTGGTGCGCCCAGACGAGGAACGACAGAACCGTGATCGCAACCGTGGCATAGACCATCGACTTATAGCCGAAGAGGCGCTTGCCGGAGAAGGTCGCGATGATTTCCGAGAATACGCCGAAGCATGGCAGAACCAGAATATAGACTTCCGGGTGGCCCCAGATCCAGATCAGGTTCACATACATCATCGCATTGCCACCACCATCATTGGTGAAGAAGTGGAAATCCAGATAACGGTCGAGGGTAAGCAGCGACAGGGTAACGGTGAGAATCGGGAAGGCTGCGACGATCAGCACGTTGGAACACAATGCAGTCCAGGTGAAAACCGGAACCTGCATCATGCCCATGCCGGGCGCGCGCATCTTGATGATCGTGGTGATCAGGTTCACGCCGGAAAGCAGCGTACCCATGCCCGAGATCTGCAAGGCCCACAGATAATAGTCCATACCGACATCCGGGCTGAATTCCTTGCCCGAAAGCGGCGGATAGGCCAGCCAGCCGGTTTTGGCGAACTCGCCAACGCCGAGCGAGATATTGACCAGAATGGCGCCTGCGACCGTGAGCCAGAAGCTCAGCGAGTTAAGGTACGGGAACGCAACGTCGCGCGCGCCGATCTGAAGCGGCACAGCAAAGTTCATCAGACCGACGATAAACGGCATCGCCACGAAGAAGATCATGATCACGCCGTGGGCGGTGAATATCTGGTCGTAGTGGTGCGGCGGCAGGAAGCCTTCATTCGCCCCACTGGCGAGCGCCTGCTGGGCGCGCATCATGACGGCGTCAGAGAAGCCGCGGAACAGCATCACCAGTGCCAGAATGATATACATGACGCCAATGCGTTTGTGATCGACTGACGTCAGCCAGTCGGTCCATAGAACGCCCCACTTGCGATAGTAGGTAATGGCGGCGAGAAGAGCGAGTGCCCCACCAGCCACCGCGGCCAAAGTGACCATGATGATTGGCTCGTGATAGGGTATCGCTTCAAGCGTAAGTTTTCCGAACATCTCTATTCTTGCTTTGATTGGAGTGCGGTCAGCCGCAGCGTCAAAGCACTGCGGCGTCGGCAAATCAGTTTTCGCGCTGCGGCGTTGCCAGCTGCGACAGGCGCTGCGGCTGCACGGCACAAATGACGTCGTTCGCCCATTGGCTGAAATCGACCGGCGACGACTTGCGCAGATTGGCGCGCGCTTCGCGGATCATCTGCTGACGGTGCATTTCGTCGTCAAGGCAGACGGACTTGCCGTCCCAGCAGCGGTTCACGATGTCGTGGAACAACGTCTTGTCACTGGATGCGAAATACTGAACCGGGTGCTTTTCGCTTGGCTGAACCAGCGAGGCATAACGCTGGCGGCTGAGGTCTTCACCCTTGGCCTTCACGTCGGCAACCCACTTGTCGAACCCGGCCTGATCCAGGGCGTGAGCCTTGAAACGCATCTGGGCGAAGCCCTGGCCGCTGTAATTGGCCGAAATGCCGTCAAACTCGCCTTCGTGATTGGCGATCAGGTGCAGCTTGGTCTGCATGCTCGGCATGGTGTAAACCTGGCTGCCAAGCTGCGGGATGAAGAAGGAGTTCATAATGTTGCTGGAGGTCAGCTTGAAGTTGACCGGAACATCCACTGGCATTGCCATTTCGTTGACGGTGGCGATGCCCTGATCGGGGTAGATGAAAAGCCACTTCCAGTCGAGTGCGACCACTTCCACATTGATCGGCTTTACGCTGGATTCCAGCGGGCGGTAGGGATCGAGCTTATGGGTGCTGATCCAGGTCACCGTGCCGAGCACCACAATGATTGCCAGAGGAATGAGCCAGACGGCCAGCTCGATCTTGGTCGAGTGATGCCAGTCAGGCTCGTAATCCGCCTTCTCATTCGTCGAGCGGTACTTCCATGCGAAGAATAGCGTCATGAAGATGACGGGAAGCACGACGAGCAGCATGATGCCGGTCGCAAAAAAGATGAGATCACGTTCGTCCATGCCCACCTGCCCCTTGGGAGAGAGCAGAACCTGGTTCTCGCAGCCGGCGAGAAACACTGTGAGGGCCAATACGGCGAACGAAATAATCGTCCGGGGGGTGCCGTGTTTCATTTGTCTTTCCATCCTGCGCACCAGTGTGATGGATCTGAAGTTCCTGTCGCCGCGCAGCATTCGCGTTCAGGAGCTGCAGATCCATCACACTGGTACTATTCAGTTGCCGGTGTGCTTCGACCCGAATTCGGCCTCTGCCCGGCTCCAAGTGATGCGAATTTCAGTTTCGCCACACCGGAGCCGTCATCCCCGGCATATTGTTATTTTCCAGTTTTCGGTAAATTCTGAAAATTCCAAACATACCGTTATATCGAATAAAACTGTTTGTCACCTGTCTGACGAAAAATGTGCTGGATCGTAATGTCGCGGTTCGGGCGGGCAAAATTCGCATGGAAATGAACGTGTGTGCGCCATTCCGCCAATCACAGCGGCGTGGATTGCAACGGAAACCTTTGCCTGAAGCGCCGGGAAATACGCATCTGTCTCATGCCTTGCAATAGCCGTGCGTGAAATAAACAGGATTGCTACGGTGATCGACCAAAGGTAGTAACTTCTGGTGGGATATTCTGGCAATTCAGACGAAGCATCGGGGACGAGCTAACATGATTTTCGCCGAAATGTCGCTGGATGAGGCCGAAGGCGCCATTCTGGCCTATCCGGTCATGGCGGAGGAACAGACCCTGCGCAAGGGTACGATGCTGAACCGCGATCAACTGATGGCATTACGCCGGTCCGGTGTGTCGACCGTTCTGGCGGCGCGGTTCGAGGCGGGCGATATCGGCGAAAACGAGGCTGCACGAAAGATCGGGGGCATGCTGTTGTCGGGCAGCATTCAAATCGGCGCAGTAACCACAGGACGCGTCAATCTGTTTGCGCGCGTGGCAGGCGTCTTTTGCGCCGATGCCGCGGGCATTGACGCCATCAATATTCACGATCCCTGCATTTCGCTGGCGACGGTTCGCAACCATGCGCGTGTGGAAACCGGGCAGATGGTCGCTACGGTCAAGATCATTCCCTTTGCCATACCCGAACAGATCATCGAAGATATTGGCCTCATGCTGGACGGGCGACCTGTGATCGACGTCAAAAGTTTCCGTAAGATGCGTGTCGGCCTGATCCAGTCCCGCCTTCCATCCATCAGGGAGCCCGTACTCGACAAGACCTGCGCGCTGATGACAAAGCGGGCCAATCGCAACGACGGCAAACTCGTATCCGAGCGGCGCGTTCCTCACGATGCGGACGCACTGGCGAGCGCGATCACCGAGATCAGCGAGATCAGCGATATTATTGTCATTTTCAGCGCATCTGCCGTTGCGGATGCGGCGGATGTCGTGCCGCGTTCGATCCGGCTTGCAAAAGGTGAAATCCTGCGCATCGGCATTCCGGTCGATCCCGGCAACCTGCTCGTACTCGGCAGACACAACGGTAAATATATTATAGCCGCGCCAGGATCAGCACGCAGCGCGCGGGAAAACAGCCTCGACTGGGTGCTTGACCGCCTGATGGCCGGCATCGAGCTTGACGCGGCAGACCTTTCGAAAATGGGCGTCGGCGGTCTTGTCCTGTAAGCGCGCCGAAACCGCCGAACCGCACGTTAATCTGTCACCACAGCCTAAATTTCGTAATCGAAAACCAGGATTCCATCAGGACCGCTCTCGGTAGCCTCAACAAGGCTTTTACCCACCTTCACGTGTTCAGGATGCGGAAGATAGGCATCGCGGGCAACCATATCCGTAAAATCGACGGTGAAACCGTAACTGAACCCCTTTTCAAGTCCCTCGGGGCTATTGTTTTCGCCCGCAGTGATAGCGACGATGCCGTCAATTCTGTCTTTTAAAGCAATGACTGAATTCAGCATGATATCGATTTCGGCGCGCTCTAATTCCGGCCTGAATTTAACGAGGACAATATGACGTATCATGAATGACTTCCGTGATTGGCGCATGGCTCCCAAAGCAGAAACCAGCTGTCTGAACGAAAAAGGCCGGGATAAACCCGACCCTTCCGCTTTCGCCCGGAACCGCGCCAGTACATCCGTGGTCGCGTTGCCGAGTGAATTCCCGATACGAAGACAGACATAACCGTTCTTCGTTTCAAGATTGTGACATCCTGCCTTAAGCGGCCATCGGTGTGTCCGCCACTTCAGGATGATTGTAGTTCCAGACCTCGATCAGACACTGGCGCATCAAATCCAGATCCACCGGACCGATCCGGCTCAATACAAGATCGAGTTCGTCGGGCTCTACGCCCTTGTTGAGAAGCTCAACAATCGCCTCGATCAAGATTCGTTTATTGTCAAATCTGTAGCGCTGCATAAACCTGCTCCGCTAGCTGCCCCAACTCCATGATTACATGCTAAACCGTCATGGTTAATCAAAGCTTAAATCCTGGAAAAACCAACGCGACAACACCTGACACCACACGGCCGACCCAGACCGCCGCCCCGAACGGCCCTTGATTGCCGCCAGAGAAACGCCCTCAATATCTTCAGTGTTCGGAAATATACTCCCGCCCGAACAAGAATATGCCTGAATCCTAGTCTATTTCAGATCAAATCCAAGCATAAAATCGCATGGACACTCATTTTATTTCTTACTTTTATATGGCTCTCATGAAATTATTCAAAAGATATACAGACTGGTCTTTCAGCTGCCTGAAACTGGCTGGTCTCGGAGTACTCATCGGCGCTAGCGGTATGGGCGGGTATCTTTTTACGATTCAGTATAAGGGTAATGTTCACACCGTCATCGACGGTCAGGCCTATCGCTCCAACCAGCCCGATCCGGCACGCATCGCCGCCATGCAGAAGCTTTACGGCATCAAGACCATCATCAATCTTCGCGGGCCGGAACCTGGCGAGAAGTGGTATGATGCTGAAACAGCGGCCTCGAAACAATTCGGCATTCGGCACGAAGATTTCAAAATGTCTTCAAGCCGACAGTTAAATCCGCAAGAAGCGCGGCAGCTCATCGCATTGATGCAGAATGCTGAAAAGCCGGTTCTCATTCATTGCAAATCCGGAGCCGACCGGACCGGTCTTGCAGCCGCGCTTTATATTGCAGCCGTCGCCAAGGGCAGCGAACGACAGGCCGAACGGCAGATGTCCATCGCTTACGGCCATTTCGGCTTTCCATTGAGTCCGACCTACGCGATGGAAAAAACATTCGAGGCCATGGAGCCGGAATTGGGATATCCGAACTCATAATACAAAACGCCGGGGCAAGCCCCGGCGTTTTTCATGTTTCGGACATCAAGCTTATTCGACGCCGACGATCTTGCCGTCGTCCCACTTGAAGATGTCGAAGCTTGGCGAGCTCAGGTCACCAGTTTCACCATAGGTCAGCGTACCGATAGCAGTTTCGATCGGCTTGCCGTCATGAAGCGCCGTAGCGACGGCAGCCGAATCTTCTGCCGAACCAGCGCGCTCAATACCGGCCTTGATGACCTCAACTGCGGCGTAGGCATTCATAGTGAAGGCTTCAGCCGGAATGTTCTTGGCCTTCAGAGCCTCGATCGCATCCTTGGAGGCCGGATTCTTGGTGGCATCCTTGGCATTGGTGAAGAGCGTGCCCTGGGCGTTGGTGCCGCCGATCGCCCAATATTCGGTATTGGACAGACCTTCACCACCCAATACCAGAGCCTGCATGCCGGCGTCGTGAAGCTGGCGCGAAAGCAGGCCGCCCTCGGCATGATAACCGCCGAAATAAACGATTTCGGTGCCAGCTGCTTTCAGCTTGGTGACAAGCGCACTGAAATCCTTGTCGCCGGGCGTGACGGAATCATAATGCACTTCCGTGATACCGTCCTTGTTGATCGCCGCCTTGAAAGCGTCTGCCAGCCCCTTGCCGTATGCACCCTTGTCGTGGATCACGGCAACCTTCTTGTCCTTGAAGTTCTTCAGGACATAATCAGCCATGACTTCTGCCTGCTGATCATCACGACCGCAGGTGCGGAATACGTTTTCCAGGCTGCGCGCAGTCAGGTCCGGACCCGTGGCGGTCGGGGTGACCATCAGAACACCGTTCTCCGAGAACACGTCGGAAACCGGAATGGCAACTCCGGTCGTGACCGGGCCGACGACGAACTTGATGCCGTCGCCAACGATCTGGTTGGCAGCGGAAACGCCCTGCTTCGGTTCGCCGGCGTCGTCGGCAAATTTGAGAACGACTTTCTCGCCCTTGATGCCGCCCGCCTTGTTGATGACTTCCACGGCTGCTTCCGCACCCTTCTTGACCTGATCGCCGAAAGCGGCAACCGGGCCTGTCAGCGGTGCAACGACACCGATGGTGATGTCAGCATAAGCGGCGCTGGCAAAGCTAAGGGTAGCAGCGAAAGCTACGCTGGACAGTAGTTTCAGGTTCATTCTTTTTTCTCCTTTGGCGGGTCCTGCCCTGCGGACAGCCCCTCAGACAACCCATGCCGGACATGTCCCAACAGGCTTGCGCTGCCGGACTGCCGGGCCCTCCCTTTTGTGTCATTCCCTGATCTCAAAGGGTCGATCCAAAAGCACGCCACATACCATCTCCAATGAGAGGCTGAAGCCATAATATTATCCAAAACAGCACCTGCTCTTTTGGTTTCATGCTCCAGAATGAAAGCGGGCTTTCATGATGTAATAAGAATGCATTTCCGGCTTCCGATTGCAAGGACCAAGCGCCCGCAACTACAACGAAAATCGGCCTCCTCCCAATTCCTCAGTTCCCTCCCCTCCATGATGGTAACCGCTTCGCAAAAAATGCCGCGATCCCTTCCGCAGCCTCCGGTGTTTCCCATGTATCGGCAAGACGGGTCAGCGTCATTTCGATGACTGTCTCGTCTATCGGTGCGCCTAGTGCATGCACTAACCGTTTGGATGCAGCGACGGCGGCGGGAGCGGTGGAGAAATAAGGCTTTATCTCCGCTTCTATTGCCGCGTCGAGATTTTCGGGCTCAACGACAGCCGTCAGAAGTCCGATACGCCTTGCCTCATGAGCGTCGAAAATCCGCGCCGAGGTGAATGTGCGCAGAGCATGTGCCTGTCCAATGCGCGCCACCACATAGGGGCTGATAGTGGCGGGTATCAGCCCCAGCTTTGTTTCCGTCAGCCCGAAGCGCGCGCCGGAAACCGCAATGGCTGCATCGCAAATGCTGATAAGCCCAACCCCACCGCCATAGGCCTGTCCGTTGATGCGCCCGATCAGCGGTTTTGGGAGGTCGAGCAGCGCTTTCAGCATGAGGGCGAGCTTGCGCGCCTCCTCAATGCGCTGCGCCCGAGTGGCCTTCACCTGTTCCTGCATCCAGCCAAGATCGCCGCCCGCGCAAAAACTGACACCCACACCGGTGAGAATCACGATGCGTATGCCAGGATTATCCGCCAGATGCAGCGCCGCCGTCGTCAGTTCGTCGATCATCAGGCCGGAGAGCGCATTATGCCGCTCTGGCCGATTGAGCGTCAGTGTGGCCACGCCGCGCGCATCGATGGCGATATGGAGTGTCTCGAAAGCGTTCATGCCGCTTTATCCTGCCGTAATGCCTGCGCAAAATGCGCAGCTGATCTGAGCCTGTCGATATCAAGCCCCGTTTCGAAGCCGAGCCCATGCAGCATTTCGACAACGGAAACTGTATCGACATTGCCCTTGGCGCCCGGCGCAAAAGGACAACCGCCGAGCCCGCCGA
This sequence comes from Ochrobactrum sp. CM-21-5, assembly GCF_014253075.1. Classification (GTDB taxonomy): domain Bacteria; phylum Pseudomonadota; class Alphaproteobacteria; order Rhizobiales; family Rhizobiaceae; genus Brucella. The sequence continues at coordinate 351,792 of NZ_JACLZJ010000001.1, read as the reverse complement.
CCGACGCATCGAACACTCGTAGCCCCTTCTCCAGACTGACACGAATATTGTCGAGCGCCCGCCCGCCAGTATCGTGATAGTGCCCGGCAAGGCTGTGGGCCGGCGCAATCGCCAGCACGGCATCCAGCATGGCCGCCACCTTGTCCGGCGTGCCGCGCCCGATCGTGTCGCCAAGGCTTACTTCGTGACAGCCGAGCGAGAAGAGTTGCTCTGTCACATCGGCAACCGCTTGCGGCGCCACCGGCCCGTCATAGGGACATTCGACCACGCAGCTCACATAGCCGCGAATGGCCAGACCGTCATTGATGGCAGCGCCAATGACCGGTGACAGCCGCTCGATGCTTTTGGCAATCGAGCAATTGATATTGGCCTTAGAAAAACCTTCCGAGGCGGAAATGAAAACCGCAATCTCATCGACATTGGCGGCAGCGGCAGCTTCATAGCCCTTCATGTTGGGCACGAGCACCGAATAGCGCACGCTGTTGGCGCGGTGGATACCGGCCATGACTTCCGTTGCGTCTGCCAGTTGCGGCACCCATTTGGGGCTGACGAAGCTCGTCGCCTCGATGCGGGAATAACCGCAACCGGACAGGCGGTCGATCAGCGCGATCTTGTCCGCTGTCGGCACAAAACGTTTTTCGTTCTGCAGGCCGTCACGCGCAGCCATTTCGACGATTTCGACATGTTCAGCCATGTTCTTCCTCCCGAGCGGGATGTCGCAAGCCACTCATTATCCCGCTCTGTTTTTTGTTTGAGTATGATCTTCTCCGAAAACCGGTTCCCACTTTTCGGGATCATACTCCAGTTCAACAAGCAGCGCGCCTTCATTGACCTGATCGCCCGCCGCAACGGTTACGGACGCAACCTTGCCGTCGCGCGGCGCGGTCAGAGACAACTCCATCTTCATGGCCTCCATCGTCACCAGAGGATCGCCCTTTGCCACGCTGGTGCCCTCCACCACGGAAACCAGCCGCACCAGTCCTGGCATCGGTGACAGGATGCGGCTTTCGTTCGAAGTGTCCTCTTCCGCACCGACCGACTGCACATGATGAAATATGGTGTCGCGACCGTCGAGTTGCACCGTTACGTCATGCCCGATGCGCAAGACAGACGCTTGCGACACGCGGCCCTCAACGGCAAAGCGAACCAGTCCGTTCTTATGGCTACGAATTTCGATGGTGCCGAAAGCAAAGCCGAAATGCCAGTCGCCCCTGGCCGTGAAGCTTACCGTGTGGCGCTCGCCGTGATGATCGAGCAGAACCGAGCGCGAAGCCTCACCCCACAGGCGGAACCCGCGCAGGCTCGTCCAGGGACTATCCTTCAATGGCGCATCAAGAAGATCGAGCGTCCCAAGCGCAGCCAGCGCAAAAGCGATGTCTGAAGGCTGCTCATCCGTGAACAGCACCGCCGTCTCGCGTGCAATCAGACCGGTATCGACATCACCTGTGCGGAAAGCTTCGAGATTGCAGAGCGCCGACAGGAACTGTCGATTGGTGACAAGCCCGGCAATACGGGTCTGATTGAGCGCCGCATCGAGCCGGTTCAGCGCCTCATCGCGCGTTGTTCCATGGGCGACGATCTTTGCGATCATCGGATCATAGAACGGCGTGATCGTGTCGCCGGTGCGCACGCCGGAATCGACACGCGCATTTTCAGGCGGCGCAAACAGGGAAAGCTTGCCTGTTGCAGGCAGAAAATCTCGCGCCGGGTCTTCCGCATAAAGCCGCGCCTCGAAAGCCCAGCCATTTATGGAAAGTTCGTCCTGATGCTTCGGCAGCGCCTCGCCGGAAGCCACACGCAATTGCCATTCGACCAGATCGAGGCCGGTGATGGCTTCCGTCACCGGATGCTCCACCTGCAACCGCGTGTTCATTTCCATGAAGAAAAAGCGGTCCGGCCGCAGCCCTTCCGAGACATCGGCAATGAATTCCACCGTGCCCGCACCAGAATAGCCAATCGCCTGTGCGGCCTTGACCGCCGCCTCGCCCATGGCTGCGCGCATGTCCGGCGTCATGCCCGGCGCAGGCGCTTCCTCGATCACTTTCTGATGGCGGCGTTGCAGCGAGCAATCGCGCTCAAAAAGATGCACGGCATTGCCGTGATTGTCGCCAAAAAACTGCACCTCGATATGGCGCGGCTTGGTCATGTATTTTTCGATCAGCACAGCGCCATCGCCGAAAGAGGCTTCCGCCTCGCGCCGCGCACTGTCCAATGCTGCCGCGAAATCAGCGGCTTGATCGACACGGCGCATGCCTTTGCCGCCACCGCCAGCCCGCGCCTTGATCAGCACGGGATAGCCAATTGCGTCCGCCTTGCTTTGAAGAAAAGCGCCATCCTGCTTGTCGCCATGATAGCCCGGCACGACTGGCACGCCTGCCTTTTCCATCAGCGCCTTGGCGGCATCCTTCAGCCCCATGGCGCGGATGGCTTTGGCTGACGGGCCAATGAAGGTGAGGCCCGCTTTCTTGACAGCATCCACGAAAGCCGGATTTTCCGACAGGAAGCCGTAGCCCGGATGGATCGCTTGTGCACCCGTATCGCGCGCGGCTTTGATGATCGCTTCGATATTGAGGTAGCTTTGCGCGGAAGCTGCCGGGCCGACGCGCACCGCCTCGTCGGCCATCTCCACATGCAGCGCGTGGGCGTCGGCATCGGAATAGATCGCGACGGTGGCAATGCCCAATTTACGCGCCGTGCGAATGACCCGGCAGGCAATTTCTCCGCGATTGGCAATCAGTATCTTCTTGAACATCTGATCGCCCCTTACATCCGGAACAAACCAAAGCGCGTCGGCTCGACAGGCGCATTCAGCGTGGCTGAAAGTGACAGACCCAGCACCTCGCGGCTCTTGCGCGGATCAACGATACCGTCATCCCAAAGCCGCGCAGACGCATAAAGCGGGTGGCTCTGGCGCTCGAACATTTCCAGCGTCGGGCGCTTGAACTCCGCTTCCTCATCCGCCGACCATGTGCCGCCGGTTCGCTCGATCCCGTCGCGCTTGACGGTTGCCAGCACGCCCGCCGCCTGTTCGCCGCCCATGACCGCGATGCGGCTGTTCGGCCAGGTCCACAGAAAACGTGGCGAATAGGCCCGCCCGGCCATGCCGTAATTGCCAGCGCCATAGGATGCGCCGATCAGCATGGTGATCTTCGGCACATTGGCCGTCGCCACTGCTGTCACCAGCTTTGCACCATGCTTGGCGATGCCTTCAGCCTCATATTTGCGTCCGACCATGAAGCCGGTGATATTCTGCAAGAAGACCAGCGGAATATTGCGCTGGCAGCAAAGCTCGATGAAATGCGCACCCTTGAGCGCCGCGTCCGACAACAGCACGCCATTATTGGCAATGATCCCGACCGGCATACCGTAAAGGCTGGCAAAACCGCACACGAGGGTGATGCCGAAACGCGCCTTGAATTCGTCGAACTCCGAACCGTCGACCAGTCGCGCAATCACCTCGCGCACATCATAGGGGATGCGTGTATCGGCGGAAACCACGCCCAGAATTTCCTCCGGGTCATAAAGCGGCGCAGTGCCGTCGCCCCTTGGGATGAAGCTGCGCTTCTCGCTGTTGAGATTGGCGGCGATAGCGCGTGCTATTTGCAATGCATGCGCATCGTCATTAGCGAGATGATCGGCCACGCCGGAAAGCCGTGTATGCACATCGCCACCGCCGAGATCTTCCGCCGTCACCACTTCGCCGGTTGCGGCTTTGACCAGCGGCGGTCCAGCCAGAAAGATCGTACCCTGATTGCGCACAATCACCGTTTCATCGCTCATGGCAGGCACATAAGCGCCGCCTGCGGTACACGACCCCATAACCACGGCAATTTGCGGAATGCACGCCGCCGACATCTGCGCCTGATTATAAAAGATGCGCCCGAAATGGTCGCGATCCGGGAAAACCTCGTCCTGATTGGGCAGGTTCGCGCCGCCGGAATCGACCAGATAGATGCAGGGCAGACGATTTTCGCCTGCGATCTGCTGCGCGCGCAGATGCTTTTTCACCGTAACTGGATAATAGGTACCGCCCTTCACCGTTGCATCGTTGCAGACGATCATACAGTCGCGTCCCGATACCCGCCCGATGCCGGTGATGATGCCAGCCGAAGGCGCCGCCCCGCCATACATGCCATGGGCTGCCGTCAGCCCTACTTCCAGAAAGGGCGAACCCGGATCGAGCAATTGCGCAACACGCTCGCGCGGCAGAAGCTTTCCGCGTGAAACATGGCGCTCGCGTGCCTTCTCGCCGCCGCCGTCAATGGCAATGCGCGATGCTTCCGCCACCACGTCAATCGCCGTGAGCATCGCCTTGCGATTGGCTTCAAAAGTGGCGCTGCGGGTCGAGATTTCAGATTTGAGAACCGGCATCAGCGGGTCTCCTGAAAGAGTTCCCGTCCGATCAGCATGCGCCGGATTTCCGACGTGCCAGCGCCAATTTCATAAAGCTTGGCATCGCGCAGCAGACGGCCTGTCGGATAATCATTGATATAGCCATTGCCGCCCAGCGCCTGGATCGCCTGCAAGGCCATCTGTGTGGCGTTTTCCGCCGAGTAAAGAATGCAGCCCGCCGCATCCTTGCGCGTCGTCTCGCCCCGGTCGCAAGCCGCTGCCACCGCATAAACGTAGGCCCGCGAGGCGTTGAACAGCACATACATATCCGCGAGCTTGCCCTGCATAAGCTGAAACTCGCCAATGGGCTGGTCGAACTGCTTGCGCTCGTGGACATAAGGCACCACGACATCGAGGCAAGCCGCCATGATGCCAAGCGGGCCGCCCGCCAGCACGACGCGCTCATAATCCAAACCGGACATCAACACGGTGACGCCCTTGCCCGCCTCACCCAACAGGTTTTCGGCTGGCACTTCGCAATCTTCGAACACCAGTTCACAGGTATTGGAGCCGCGCATGCCAAGCTTGTCCAGCTTTTGCGCAGTGGAAAACCCCTTGAAACCCTTCTCTACAATAAAGGCGCTGATGCCGCGCGGGCCTGCCACCGGATCGGTCTTGGCATAGACCACCAGTACGTCGGCATCCGGGCCGTTGGTGATCCACATCTTGTTGCCGTTCAGCACATAAGCGTCACCCCGCTTTTCGGCGTGAAGCTTCATCGAAACCACATCGGAGCCGGCGCCGGGTTCCGACATGGCCAGCGCGCCGACATGCTCGCCAGAAATGAGTTTCGGCAGATATTTTGCGCGCTGTTCGGGCGAACCATTTCGCTTGATCTGATTGACGCAAAGATTGGAATGCGCCCCATAGCTCAAGCCGATAGAAGCGGAAGCGCGACTGATTTCTTCCATAGCAACGCAATGGGCAAGGTAGCCCATGCCTGCGCCGCCATAGTCTTCCGGCGCAGTGATGCCGAGTACACCAAGCTCACCCAGTTCACGCCAAAGATGCATCGGAAATGCGTTATTGCGGTCGGTTTCAGCGGCCAGCGGCGCAATGCGGCTTTCCGCAAAACGGCGCACCGTATCGCGAAGGGCTTCGATCTCCTCGCCAAGACCGAAATTCATGCCCGAAGCAAACATACTCGTCCTCCACAAGTTCTGCCCGGCTGCTGTCTTTCCTGAAGACAGCTATATTCCGGTCAGAGTGTCCCGTGGCGGCCAAATAGGCAATGGCTTTACGCGGCGTTCTGTGGCTATTTATTACCCTATAACGAAATTTTATTACGCAGCATTTTGATCTCAATCCTGGGCGAGTTCGGCAATGTCGCAATAAAGCTCCAGCGCTTCCGGATTGGCCAGCGCCTCGCGGTTCTTCACCTCGCGCCCATGCACGATGTCACGCACCGCCAACTCGACGATCTTTCCAGACTTGGTGCGCGGAATGTCCGCCACCGCCACGATCTTCGCCGGAACATGACGCGGAGTCGCGCCGGTGCGGATCTTCGTCTTGATGCGCGATTTCAAGCCATCATCGAGCGCAACCCCTTCGGCAAGCCGTACGAACAGCACGACGCGTACGTCGCGGTCCCAGTCCTGCCCGATGCATAGCGCCTCGGCGATTTCGGGCATCTGCTCCACCTGATTGTAGATTTCCGCCGTGCCGATACGCACCCCGCCCGGATTGAGCGTCGCATCCGAACGGCCATGGATGACGATGCCATTATGTTCGGTCCATTCGGCAAAATCGCCATGGCACCAGATATTGTCGAAGCGCTCGAAATAGGCCGCCTGATACTTCAAGTCTTGAGGATCGTTCCAGAATTGCAGCGGCATGCAGGGGAAAGCCCTGGTGCAAACGAGCTCGCCCTTTTCTTCGCGGATCGGCTTGCCGTCATCGTCCCAGACATCAACGGCCATGCCAAGCCCCGCACCCTGTATCTCCCCTTGCCAGACCGGCTCTGTCGGTACGCCCAGCACGAAACAGGAGACGATATCCGTGCCGCCGGATATGGAAGCCAGATGCACGTCCGGCTTGATCGCCTCATAGACGAAGGCAAAGCCTTCCGGAGACAGCGGCGAGCCGGTGGAAGAAACCGTGCGGAGCGCTGACAGATCATGCGTTTCGCCAGGCTTCAGACCGGCTTTCAGCACGGCATCGATGAATTTTGCCGAAGTGCCGAAATAGGTCATGCCTTCGGCGGCGGCATAATCGAACAGCACATTGCCATCGGGATAGAACGGCGAGCCATCATAGAGCAGCAGCGTTGCGCCCGAAGCCAGTCCTGAAGCCAGCCAGTTCCACATCATCCAGCCGCAGGTGGTGAAATAGAAGAAGCGATCGCCCTCGCGCAAATCTGCATGCAGGCGATGCTCTTTCAGATGCTGCAACAGCACGCCGCCTGCCCGGTGTACGATGCATTTGGGGATACCCGTTGTGCCGGAAGAAAACAGGATGCAAAGCGGATGGTCGAACGGCATGCGCGTGAATTCCACCGGCTTCGTACCAAATGGCTTCAGCGCGGCATCCAGCGCAACGCCCTTTTCCGCCTTGTCGGCAACGACTTCCGCCTCACCAAGATAAGTAACGATGACCGCGCGCTTCAACCCCGGCAAGTTTGCCGTCACTTCAGCGATCTTGTCGGCAACTTCGATGCGCTTGCCATTGTACCAGTAGCCGTCGCAGGCGAAAAACAGCTTCGGCTCGATCTGGCCAAAACGATCCAGCACGCCCTGCGCGCCGAAATCCGGCGAGCAGGAGGACCAGACCGCGCCAATCGACGACGCAGCCAGCAATAACGCCACCGCCTCGGGCATGTTTGGCATCATGCCCGCAATGCGATCACCGGGCTGAACGCCTTCCGAGAGCATGAACTGCTGGAGTTTCGAGACCAGCGCATGAAGATCATCCCAAGTCAGGCAGCGTTCGACCTTGTCCTCACCGCGAAAGACAATGGCAGCCTCGTCGCCTTTACAGCGCAGAAGATTTTCCGCGAAATTGATCCGTGCCTCGGGAAAGAATTTCGCCTCGCGCATGTGACCGTCATCGACGAGCACCGTGCCGCCATGATCGCCAATGACATCGCAGAAATCCCAGATGAGCGTCCAGAAACCGGCGCGATCTTCCACCGACCAGCGGTGCAGCGCCGGATAATCGGGCAGGCTCAACCCGGTACGCTGTTCCGCACGGATACGAAATTGCTCCAGATTGCTCGCCGCTATGCGCTTTGCATCGGGCTGCCAAAGCGGATGGCCATACGGCGATTGCGTGGAGACTGCCTCGGTATTCATCGTTCCTCCCAGAATCAATTGGCGCCAGTTCCTGTCCCAGCCAGCACCATCATGGTTTTCTAGAAGAGAGTTTCCAATACGTCCATGCTTTTCCCGGCCAGCATCGAACAATGCGCCGCATCAGGCGGAATTGGTGGAGGAGACCGGCTGCACTTCCGGATTGTGCGTGCGCTTGAGCCATGCCTCAATTCTGGCGACAAGCCAGCGATTGACGGGACTCTCGAAAACTTTCCACGAAATGGCGGCTACCAGAACGCTCACGGCAACACCTGTCGCGATCAATAACAATGCACCGGCGACGCCATGCCCCCAGGATGACGGTAATGCATTGAAAAAGAAAAGACCGACCAGGGGATGCAGAATGAATATGCCGAAACTGTAGCGCGAGAGCGGTGCGAAGCCAGGCCATTGCAGCGGCGTATAGACCGACTGCGCGCTGGCAACATAAAAAAGAAACGTAAAAAGATAGAGAAACGCCAGTCTCGACGGCCCTTCCAGGGTCGGAGCATCCCCAGCGGAATGGGACGGCTCGTAAAATACGAAAACCAGTGTGCACGCAACAAGGCCGAACTGGATCAACTGCGGGGACAGAATGCGGTGCTTCTGTCTGGCGAGCCACATGCCAAACAGAAACGACGGCAGCACACGCACCACACCGATATCCGCAAACTGCGCACGTGTAATGGATGGCGCCCCCATCCACTGAGCCAGAAGCTCCCCTCCTATCAAAGAAACGATCACGGCGGCGAGGATGCGTCCACCAAAGCGTTTGCTCAGAACGTCAAATAACGGAAAACTCAGATACATCAGAAACAAAGCACTTAGCGACCAGCTCACATAATTGTAGGAAAAGGTCTTTCCGACCCCCCAGCTGTGAATCAGAAACAACTGCGTAAATGCATTTTTCAAACTCATATCCGGCAACACATTCGGATGGAGCAGGCCGTAAGCGGTCAGGATGGATATCAGCGCGAAACCCGAGAACGCCATTAAATGCAACGGATAGATACGAGCCAGACGTTTGGCCACAAAGGCGATGTAGGAGCGCCAGTTCCACACATGGTTCCGACGCCGCGCCAGAAACAGCCCCGACACAATAAAAAAGATGTCCGTAAAATAAGAGAACCGTAAAATAACAGATGTTATTGTTTCATTCCCGACCGGCACCCTGAACGAATAATGAAAAGCCGCTATTCCCAAGCATAGAACGAAGCGTAAACCGTCGAAATCCGGGAGTCTTTGCATATCAACATCACAAAATTGTTTTTTTGTCTCCTAACAACTTCTCCAAGAAAGTCGAGTGAAACCTGGAGCGCATCCGAAAAGTGTGAAACGGTTTTCGGAAAAGAGGCGCGTTAAAACACAAGCTAGAGCCTATTCCGACAATCACGCATCCGCATTGCAGGCTGGCGCCATGAACAACGGAATAAAACGACGGATTTTATTGTATTCTTGGGGGAATTTGGTGGAGCCAAGCGGGATCGAACCGCTGACCTCCTGCATGCCATGCAGGCGCTCTCCCAGCTGAGCTATGGCCCCATCAGACCTCTTGCGAGGTGGGTCAGGCAGAACTTGCTGCCCGATGTGGCGGCTTATTAAATGGCGTTTGGCAGAAGATCAAGAGCTAAATCGCAACTCTTTTCACAGGACAGCAAAATAATTCGCTCCCCCCCCCCCACAGATTTGGCGATCAGGCCGATGCTCCCACACCAAAAAAGAAACGGGACGGCTCATCGAGCCGCCCCGCAACCTGACCGTTAAATCTTTTCGAGAATCAGACTTCTTCTTCGTCGTTGCCGACACCACCGCCGAGAATACCCGAAACGTCGTCATTCTCGTCTTCTTCTTCCTCGAGGAAGGTGTCTTCATCGTCGTCGCCAAGATCGACGTCGTCATCAATATCCGGCAGATCGTCCCCACCCTTGGCTTCGTCGTCAGCCTCTTCCAGAGAAACGAATTCGGGCTTTTCGAGCGCCGTATCCAGTTCTTCCTCTTCGGTTTCTTCTTCCGCTGCGCGGCTTTCCGCTACGGTCGCTTCAAAATAAGACCGCGGATAGGAAATGCCGGTATATGGCGAAATGATTGGATCACGATTGAGATCGTAAAACTTCTTGCCCGTTTCCGGGTCTATGCGCTTGGTACCAAGTTCAGATTTTGCCACGTCTAGCCTCGTTTATTCATACGGGGGCACAAATGTTATTCAAAACCGCGTCTGCCGCGCTTCATCTTCAACGCCCTGAGATCACCAATATTGAGACCGCCAATATAGTGCAAGGCGGACCACACAGCGAGAGGAGGATCCCTAGCGGCGGGCTGTCTGTATAGTTACATCGCAAAGCAAGCAACCGGAACAGGCATTAGACGCGCATTTACGGTGTTGTCCGGTGCATAAACGCAATTTGGCGCATTTGTCAAAGACAAAGACGCCGCAAACCGAAGACTCCCTGCCTTCAAAGACTCCCTTCCGCCCGCATTCGCGGATGACCCCACATTATTCCTGTGCTAGGGAAGCTCCGCTTTCTTCAATCCCGGCGTAGAATACGCCAAAAATGAGACAGTGAAAAACGATGTCCCATTCCTTTTCCCCGAAACCTGCAACTGCCCACCGTTCGAAAGGGCTTTCGGGCGACATACGCATACCGGGCGACAAGTCCATTTCCCACCGTTCCTTCATGTTTGGCGGTCTCGCATCAGGCGAAACCCGCATTACCGGCCTGCTCGAAGGCGAAGACGTCATCAATACCGGGCGCGCCATGGAAGCCATGGGCGCGAAAATCCGCAAGGAAGGCCACGCCTGGATCATCAATGGCGTCGGGAATGGCTGCCTGCTGCAGCCCGAAGCACCGCTCGATTTCGGCAATGCCGGGACCGGCGCGCGCCTGACGATGGGCCTTGTCGGCACCTATGACATGACGACAACCTTCATCGGCGATGCGTCGCTTTCCAAGCGCCCGATGGGCCGCGTGCTCAATCCCTTGCGCGAAATGGGCGTTCAGGTGAAGGCCGCCGAAGGCGACCGTATGCCGCTGACGCTGATTGGCCCAAAGACCGCGAACCCGATCACCTACCGTGTGCCGATGGCGTCTGCACAGGTCAAGTCGGCTGTCCTGCTCGCCGGTCTCAATACGCCCGGCATCTCCACCGTCATCGAACCCGTGATGACGCGCGACCATACCGAAAAAATGCTGCAGGGCTTCGGCGCCGATCTTTCCGTCGAAACCGACCGGGATGGCGTGCGCCATATCCGCATCGTCGGACAGGGCAAGCTGACAGGGCAGACCATCGACGTGCCGGGCGATCCGTCCTCGACCGCATTTCCGCTGGTGGCCGCACTTCTTGTCGAAGGTTCGGACGTCACCATCCGCAACGTGCTGATGAACCCGACGCGGACCGGCCTCATCCTGACCTTGCAGGAAATGGGCGCGGATATTGAAATTATCGATCCGCGTCTTGCCGGGGGCGAAGACGTTGCCGATCTGCGCGTGAAATCATCGAAGCTGAAGGGCATTGTGGTACCGCCGGATCGCGCGCCGTCGATGATCGACGAGTATCCGGTTCTGGCCATTGCCGCAACCTTCGCAGAAGGCGAAACCGTCATGGACGGGCTCGACGAGCTGCGCGTCAAGGAATCGGATCGTCTGGCTGCGGTTGCACGCGGGCTTGAAGCCAATGGCGTTGATTGCACGGAAGGCGCAATGTCGCTCACCGTTCGCGGACGCCCCGACGGCAAGGGCATTGGAGGCGGCACGGCCGCCACCCATCTCGATCACCGTATCGCGATGAGCTTCCTGGTCATGGGCCTCGCATCGGAAAAGCCGGTCACTGTGGACGACTACAAGATCATCGCTACCTCCTTTCCCGAATTCATGGACATGATGGGAGGGCTGGGTGCCAGAATTGAAAGAAGCGACGCCGAATGAAGCCGTTCATCGTCGCCATTGACGGACCGGCAGCTTCGGGCAAGGGAACGCTTGCCCGACGCATCGCCATCCATTACGGCATTCCTCACCTCGATACCGGACTGACCTATCGTGCAGTCGCCAAGACGCTCCTCGACAAGGGATTGCCGCTCGACGATGAGGCGGTGGCGGCGAATGCTGCACTGCATCTTGATTTGCCCGCGATGGACAAGAATGAGCTTTCCGCACACGATATTGGCGAGGCTGCATCCAAAGTTGCTATTATGCCGGCCGTACGGCGCGCGCTTGTCGAGGCGCAACGCAATTTTGCCAGCGCGCTTCCTGCAAGCGTTCTCGACGGGCGTGACATCGGCACCGTCGTCTGCCCTGATGCTGAAATAAAGCTCTTCGTCACGGCCTCGCCGCAAGTACGCGCCCGACGCCGCTTTGAAGAGATCATCGGCAAAGGCGGTCTGGCGGATTTCGACGCAATTTTCGCGGATATCAAAAAGCGTGACGATCGCGATATGAGCCGCACAGATTCTCCGCTCAGGCCAGCAGAAGACGCCCACTTGCTAGATACGAGCGAAATGAGTATAGAAGCGGCATTTCTTGCTGCGAAAAAGCTGATTGATCACGCTTTTGCGCAGCACGATGCTGGATAATCCGGATAGCAGCACTATATAGGCTGCTCTCTAACTGAAAAGCCTGATTTCGCGTCCACGCGCCGGTTGTCCCCAAGGGACGGGACCGAGGTCAGGCATAACGCAACGCTAACCCCCGGCGCTGCATCCGATGGTTATTCCGGATGCACCAGGAGTATTCATGTCAGAATTCAACCCATCCCTCGCAGATTTCGAGTCCCTGCTGGCGGAATCCTTTGCAACGAACGACCTTGCTGAAGGTTATGTCGTCAAGGGTCGTATCGTTGCCATCGAAAAAGACATGGCAATCATCGACGCCGGTCTGAAGGTCGAAGGCCGCGTACCGCTGAAGGAATTTGGCGCAAAGGGCAAAGACGGCACGCTGAAGCCGGGCGACGAAGTTGAAGTTTACGTCGAGCGCATCGAAAACGCTCTGGGCGAAGCTGTCCTGTCGCGCGAAAAAGCACGTCGTGAAGAAAGCTGGGTCAAGCTCGAGCAGAAGTTCGCCAATGGCGAGCGCGTCGACGGCGTCATCTTCAACCAGGTCAAGGGTGGGTTCACCGTCGATCTCGACGGCGCTGTTGCCTTCCTGCCGCGCAGCCAGGTCGATATTCGTCCGATCCGCGACGTCACCCCGCTCATGCACGTCCCGCAGCCGTTCGAAATCCTCAAGATGGACAAGCGCCGCGGCAACATTGTTGTCTCGCGCCGTACCGTTCTTGAAGAAAGCCGTGCGGAACAGCGTTCGGAAATCGTCCAGAACCTCGAAGAGGGCCAGGTCGTTGAAGGCGTCGTCAAGAACATCACCGATTACGGTGCGTTCGTTGACCTCGGCGGCATCGACGGTCTCCTGCACGTGACCGACATGGCATGGCGCCGCGTCAACCATCCGTCGGAAATCCTCACCATCGGCCAGACGGTCAAGGTGCAGATCATCCGCATCAACCAGGAAACCCATCGTATCTCGCTCGGCATGAAGCAGCTCGAGAGCGATCCTTGGGATGGCATCGGTGCAAAGTACCCGATCGGCAAAAAGATCACCGGCACCGTCACGAACATCACCGACTACGGTGCGTTCGTCGAAATCGAGCCGGGCATCGAAGGCCTCATCCACGTTTCCGAAATGTCGTGGACCAAGAAGAATGTCCATCCGGGCAAGATTCTCTCTACCACGCAGGAAGTCGAAGTCGTTGTGCTCGAAGTTGATCCGGTCAAGCGCCGTATCTCGCTCGGCCTCAAGCAGACCCTCGACAATCCGTGGACGACGTTCGCCCAGAAGTACCCGACCGGCACCGTTGTTGAAGGTGAAGTCAAGAACAAGACCGAATTCGGCCTGTTCATCGGCCTCGATGGCGACGTTGACGGCATGGTTCACCTCTCCGATCTCGACTGGAACCGTCCAGGCGAACAGGTCATCGAAGAGTACAACAAGGGCGAAGTGGTCAAGGCTGTCGTTCTCGATGTCGATATCGAGAAGGAACGCATCTCGCTCGGCATCAAGCAGCTTTCCGGCGACAAGGTCGGCGAAGCAGCCGCTTCCGGCGAACTGCGCAAAAACGCCGTCGTCACCTGCGAAGTGACCGCCGTTACCGATGGTGGCCTTGAAGTGCGCCTGATCGATCACGACCTCGACAGCTTCATCCGCCGTTCGGATCTGTCGCGTGACCGCGACGAGCAGCGTCCGGAGCGCTTCACGGTCGGTCAGAAGGTCGACGCTCGCGTCATCGCCTTCGACAAGAAGACTCGCAAGCTGCAGGTCTCGATCAAGGCGCTCGAAATCGCCGAAGAAAAGGAAGCAGTCGCGCAGTACGGTTCGACCGACTCCGGCGCTTCGCTCGGCGACATTCTCGGCGCTGCCCTGAAGAAGCAGGAAAAGAACTGATCTTTTCCTCTTCAATCGAACATGGAAAAGCCCGGCTCACGCCGGGCTTTTTCGTATCTGCGGAAGGCTGAAACTCACCGCCGACTTCGCATGTGTCTCATTTACATCACACTACGCCAAGCATAAGGATCAGGCCGAGACTGATGATACCGAGCACCACCAGCGAGAGCACGGCGGTCAGTGTAACCCGTCCGCCTGCCTGCGCCACGGAACGGATATCGACGCCGAGGCCAAGTGCTGCCATGGAAATGATGGTGAGCAAAGTCGAGGTATACTGAATGCCGGGCAGAACAGCTTCCGGTATCAGATGCAGAGAATGCAGGGCCATCATGCCGAGAAAACCGATGATGAACCAGGGAACGAGCTGAAAAAAGCCCGGCTTGGCATTAGCGCTCTTGTTTCCGGCGACAAGCGCAAGCGCCAGTATCACAGGGCCGAGCATCAACACGCGAACCAGCTTGACCAGTGTGCCGAGCTGGACGCTGATGGTCGCCACCGGTGCAGTTGCGGCCAAAACCTGCGGCACGGCATAGACGGTCAGCCCGGCCAGAACGCCATATTGCGTATGCGAAAGCCCCAGGAGCGGCACCAGCAAGGGCAGGAGCAGCACCACGACCACGCCCAGAATTGCCGTGAATGCAATGGATGCCGCAACGTCCTCGCTTTTGGCGCCAATGACCGGCGCTGTCGCCGCGATTGCTGAATTGCCGCAAATGGAATTGCCGCAGGCGACCAGCACCGCCATACGGTGCGGCAGTTTCAGCAGGCGCCCGATACCGTAGCTCAGCGTAATGGCCACCGCCACGACGCCCGCAATACCGAAAATGAGACCGGAACCGGCTGCGACGACGGCGCTGGCACTGATCGATGCGCCGAGCAGTACGACGGCAATTTCCAGAAGCAGTTTTGCCGAAAAGCCGATTCCCTTGTTGAAATGCGTACCCGGCCGTACAAATGTACGCACCGCCGTACCGAGCAAAATGGCGATGACCAGCGCTTCGAGCCAGGCCCGCCCGGCATAATGTTCCTCAATTCGTTCGAGGCCCATGGCCACAGCGGCGACACCAACGCTAAGTGCAAGTCCGGGAATGATATTCTGGATTTTTGAGTAGGTCATATTCGGCATTTCAACTGGATTGAGAATTATTTTTCTATGAGATGCCCGATTTCTTCTGTTCATTCCATCGCATAATATGGCACAAATCATTCACTAAAATCGAATGGTCAAAGCTATGACACTGGAACAACTGCGTATTTTCATAGAAGTCGCCGAACGCGAGCATCTGACAAGGGCGTCGGAAATACTGCATCTGACGCCATCTGCCGTCAGTTCCGCGATCCGCAATCTTGAAGAGCGCTACGGCGCCACTTTGTTCAACCGCATTGGACGGCGTATTGAACTGACCGGCGAAGGGCGGCTGTTTCTCGATGAAGCGCGCGCAACGCTTGCCCATGCGCAGGCCACCGAGCGGATGCTGTCCGAACTTGGCGGCGGCAAGCGCGGCATTCTCGCCATCCATGCCAGCCAGACCATTGCCAGCTACTGGCTGCCGCCCCATCTTGCCCGCTTTCACACAACCCATCCCATGATCGACGTTCGTCTCACGCTGGGCAATACGGAGAGCGTGACGGAAGCCACGCAGGATGGCCTGGCCGACATCGGCCTTGTGGAAGGGGGGATACAAGCGGCATCGCTTTCAATCAGCAAGGTCGGTACCGATCGGCTCATTCTCGTGATGCGTCCGGATCATCCATGGAATGGTGCACAACCGCTATCGTGGGACCGCCTTTTTGAAGGCAAATGGATTTTACGTGAAAAAGGATCGGGCACGCGCAGCGTCTTCGAGGATGCCGTACGGGCGTCGGGCTACGACCCGGAACGGCTGCATGTCGCATTGGAGTTGCCGTCGAATGAAGCCATTTGCTCGGCCGTGCGTTCGGGCGATTATGTCACGGCCATATCCGAGCTGGTGGCTGCTCCCCATCTTGCCGCTGGAACGCTGGTAGAGGCGAGGTTCTCCCTCCCTAAGCGCCAGTTCCTCATACTGCTGCACAATCAGCGCTACCGGACCAAAGCCCTGCAGTCTTTCGTGGCCATGCTTGTGCAACAGGAGAAGGCTTGAACCGTTTTTCGGATTCACACCGGCATATTTCCTGTTCCTGAACCGAACCGCATATGTCGCGCACAGAACGGCGACAAGCCGGAACAAGCCTGTACGCTTACCTTACCGGGCATCTGCCCGGAAATATCGAGCCACGGCACGGATCAAGTTCAAGTCCTGCCGTTCGATCTGGAGGAGGTAGGCATGAGCAGGAACAGAGGCGTGGTTTACATGCGCCCCGGCAAAGTCGAAGTTCGTGACATCGCGGACCCGGTGTTAAGCGCCCCTGACGGGCGCAAGCTGGATCACGCCGTCATTCTGAAAGTGATTTCCACCAATATTTGCGGCTCGGACCAGCACATGGTGCGCGGTCGCACCACCGCCATGCCGGGTCTGGTGCTTGGACACGAGATCACCGGTGAAATCATCGAAAAGGGCAGCGATGTCGAAATGCTGGATGTAGGCGACATCGTTTCCGTCCCGTTCAATGTAGCGTGCGGTCGCTGCCAGTGCTGCAAATCACAGGACACAGGCGTTTGCCTGACCGTCAACCCGTCACGTGCTGGCGGCGCGTTCGGCTATGTCGATATGGGCGGCTGGATTGGCGGGCAAGCGCGCTATGTCATGGTGCCCTATGCGGATTTCAACCTGCTGAAATTTCCCGACCGGGACAAGGCCATGGAGAAAATCCGTGATCTCACCATGCTGTCAGACATTCTTCCGACCGGCTTTCACGGCGCGGTCAAGGCGGGCGTCGGCGTCGGTTCGGTGGTTTATGTGGCAGGTGCGGGTCCGGTCGGCCTTGCCGCGGCCGCCTCGGCGCGCATTCTGGGTGCAGCGGTCGTGATGATCGGCGATTTCAACAAGGAGCGGCTGGAACACGCCAGAAAAGTCGGCTTCGAGCCTATCGACCTTTCAGCCAGCGACCGGCTTGGCGATATGATCGCCGAAGTAACGGGCAGCAACGAGGTGGATAGCGCGATCGATGCCGTCGGTTTCGAAGCCCGCGGGCATAGCGGCGGCGAACAGCCTGCCATCGTTCTCAACCAGATGATGGAAATCACCCGGCCAGCAGGCTCCATCGGCATTCCGGGCCTGTATGTGACCGAAGATCCCGGCGCGGTCGATCAGGCTGCAAAGCATGGAAGCCTTTCCTTGCGCTTCGGCCTTGGCTGGGCGAAGGCGCAATCCTTCCATACCGGCCAGACGCCGGTGCTCAAATATAACCGGCAACTCATGCAGGCCATTCTGCATGGACGGCTCAATATTGCTGAAATCGTGAATGCGCAGGTGATTTCTCTGGAAGAAGCGGCACAGGGCTATGAAAGCTTCGATCAGGGTGCTGCCAAGAAATTCGTGCTTGATCCGCACGGTATCATATCGAAAGCTGCATAATGAATTTGTGCCGGGAGCAGCCCGCTTCCGGCACAAATTCAGCGAATAATCTTCAAAAGCTCCGGCTGCGGAAAGCAGGTCGGCGCCGTGCCGTTCTGCGTCTGCCACAGGCCGATAGATCGGCGTGTCTTGAAGCCGGGCAGGCCATCGGCCTTGCCGACATCATGGCCATGGGCCTGCAAGCGCTTCTGCATGGCAAGAATATCGGAGCGGTACATGCTACCGACATTGCCCCATCGGGTCTGGAAATCACCCGCGCCATAGGCAATGCGATCACCGACATGGCCGATGAAGAGCGCATAGAGATCGCTCATATTGTAGTCTTTGAGGACATAGAAATTCGGCGTGACGATAAAGGCCGGGCCATATCGGCCAGCGGGCATCAGGAGAAACCCCTCCCCACGCAGTTCATTGGCCGGAAATGGCTTGCCGCTGATGCGGGTAATGCCAAGCTTCGCCCATTCGGCAATCGCCCTACCCTGATCAGGTCCTTCCAACGAGCAGGAAATCGCGGGAGGCACGTTAACCTCAAAGCCCCAGTCGCGGCCCTTCTGCCAGCCATGCAGCTTCAGATAATTGGCGATGGAGCCCAGCGTATCCGGCACGGAATTCCAGATGTCGCGCTTGCCGTCGCCGTCAAAATCGACAGCGTGCTTGAGATAGGAGGTCGGCATGAACTGCGGCTGGCCAAGCGCACCGGCCCATGAGCTTTTCATACCGCTTTCATCGATATAGCCCTTCGAGACGATTTCGAGTGCTGCGATCAGTTCCTTGCGAAACATGTCCTTACGTGTCGCCAGATAAGCCTTGGTGCCCAGAACCTCATAGACATTGTAGGGAATCTTGACCGTGCCGAAACCGGATTCACGGCCCCAGACAGCAAGTAGAATCTGTCCGGGAACGCCATATTTCCGTTCTATGCGCTTCAAGAGGCTAGCGTACTGGCCGTAACGCGCCTGTCCCCCGCTGGTGACAGCACTGACGGTTCTGGCGTTAAAATATTTGCCAGGCGCGCCGAATTCCGCCTGCTTCTGCGCTTTGGGCGTCGAGGGCGTTTCGCCGGGGATGACGAGATCGGGCAGTTTCCAGTTGATCGAGACACCAGCAAAGGCCTGATCGAAGACGGCGCGCGAAACGCCCGCCTCTTTCGCTTCCGGCCAGAGGTCTTTTTCGATCCAGTTACGATACTGGCTTTCGACCTGCGCTTTGGTAGGCGCAGCGACAGCGGGAGAAACAGCCAATGTGACCGCCAGAGCGAAAGCCATTTTCGTGCATCGTTTCAAGTGGCCTGCCGTCATGCACATCCCCGATCTAAAGTGCAGTTCTCGCCCGCAAAGCGGCCGCAAGCGTGCCTTCATCCAGATAATCGAGCTCCCCCCCGACCGGCACGCCATGAGCTAGCCGCGTGACCCGCACCTCGAAACTCGACAGCTGGTCGGTAATGTAATGTGCCGTGGTCTGCCCCTCGACGGTCGCGTTGACTGCGAGAATCACTTCCTTGATCTCGCCGGTCGCAACACGTTCCACGAGTCCCTTTATATTGAGATCGTCGGGGCCGATGCCGTCGAGCGGCGACAGGCGCCCTCCCAAAACATGATAGCGGACATTCATCGTACCGGCGCGTTCCAGCGCCCAGAGATCGGACACGTCCTCCACCACGATGAGCATCGCCGGATCGCGGCGCTCATCGGTGCAAATGGTGCAGGGGTCGGACGTATCGACATTGCCGCAACACGAGCAGATGCGCACTTTCTCGGCAGCGTCCTGCATCGCACCGCCCAAGGGTACCAGCAGTGCTTCCTTTTTCTTGATCAGATGCAGCGCCGCACGGCGTGCCGAACGCGGCCCGAGCCCCGGCACGCGGGCCAGAAGCTGGATCAGACGTTCGATTTCAGGACCGGCTATACGTTTTGACATGACACCAAGGCAGCAGCGAAGCGAAGAAACAGGCAGGTAGGGGAACGGCGGGCAGATGAGCAAAACATACTCCCCTGCCGCCCTATTCCCTACTCCCTTAAAACGGCAGTTTGAAGCCAGGCGGGATCGGCAGACCTGCGGTCAGCGACTGCGTCTTTTCGGCCATGGCTGCTTCAAGCTTGGCCTTAGCGTCGTTATGTGCAGCGATGATCAGGTCTTCGAGAATTTCCACCTCGCCTTCCTTCATCAGCGAAGGATCGATTTTCAAGGCCGAGAGCGTCCCCTTGCCGGCGAGAGTGATCGTGACCAGACCGCCGCCGGAAGAAGCTGAAGCTTCCATACTGGCGATTTCGTCCTGCATGGCCTTCATCTTGGCCTGCAACTCCTTCGCCTGTTTCATCATTCCCATCATATCGCGCATGGGTTTACTCCAATCCGTAAGTCTTAATCATCTTCGGGCGGCGCTTCTGGAATGTCTTCCATGACATCCAGATCGAGATCGTCGTCCTGCTGTTCGCTGACGGCAATGCGCACGTCGGTTATCTTCGCACCGGGAAAAGCCGCAAGAATTGCGGCCACATCCGGGTCCGCACGAGCATCTGTCACCAGATTGTCACGGCGCTGGGTTTCCGTTTCCGCCACGGTCTGGCCCGCTACATCGCGTGCCACCGTTACAACCCAGCGAATGCCGGTCCAGTTCAAAAGATGCTGGGCGATGTCGCTCGGCAATGATTTCGGCGCATCGTCGGTCAGGCCGATTTCAAGCCGCCCCGGTGCAATCGATGCCAGGCGAACGCAATTCTTGACCAGTATCTTGAACTGCATATCGCGATGCTTGTCGGCCAGCGCAACGATGTCGTTCAGGTTGTTCAACGGAACGGCAGGCTGCGGCGCGCTGTCGATAGATTGCCGCGGTGCGGGCGACGGCACCGGTTGCGGCGGCGTTTCCACGATACGCATGGCCGTAGCGGGACCGCCGGAAGCGGATGCAATGGAAGATGACCCGACTGCATCGACGGTCAGGCGCGCTTCAGCGGCGCCGCCGCCATTAGACCTCGGGCTAGCTGAAGGTAGTGGACGGGAGCCGGAAACAGAACCATTCTCCAGCCCGCGCAGCGCTTCATCCAGCGTCGGCAGATCGGCAGCGTGAGCAAGACGGATCAACAGCATTTCAGCGGCCTGAACCGGCCGCGTCGCCGTATCGACTTCCGCAATACCCTTGAGCAGCATCTGCCAGGTTCGCGACAGCACACGCACAGAAAGCTTCTGCGCGAATTCACGACCGCGCACGCGCTCGTCTTCCGACAGGGAAACGTCGTCGGCCACATCCGGCGTGAAACGCAGGCGTGTCACCAGATGATTAAAATCAGCCAGATCGGTCAGCACCACCGACGGATCGGCTCCGACATCATATTGCGCACGAAATTCAGTGAGCGCACCCGCCACGTCGCCGCGCATCAGCATTTCGAACAGGTCGATAATCCGGGCGCGGTCAGCAAGGCCCAACATGGAACGCACGGCATCCGCCGTCACATTGCCAGCGCCATGCGCAATGGCCTGATCGAAGATCGACAGCGAATCACGCGCCGAGCCTTCGCCTGCACGGGCGATCATGGCAAGGGACGTATCATCGACCTCGATCTTTTCCGCTTCCGCAATGCGGCGCAGATGCTGCGCCAGCGTGCCGGATTCGATCCGACGCAAGTCGAATCGCTGACAGCGCGACAGAACCGTGATCGGCACTTTGCGGATTTCAGTGGTGGCGAAGATGAATTTCACATGCGGCGGCGGCTCTTCGAGCGTCTTCAGCAGGCCATTGAAGGCCTGATTCGAGAGCATATGCACTTCGTCAATGATGTAGACCTTGTAACGCGCCGAAACCGGGCGATAGCGCACCTGCTCGATGATTTCGCGAATGTCGTCGATGCCGGTATGGGAAGCCGCGTCCATCTCGATCACATCGACATGGCGGCCTTCCATGATCGCCTGACAATGCTCGCCCGGCACAGAAAGGTCGATGGTCGGCTGATCGATCGTATCGGTCTTGTAATTGAGCGCACGCGCCAGAATGCGCGCTGTCGTGGTCTTGCCGACGCCGCGCACGCCAGTGAGCATCCAGGCCTGTGCGATGCGGCCCGTCTCGAACGCGTTTTTCAGCGTGCGCACCATCGGCTCCTGGCCGATGAGATCGTTGAAATTCTGCGGGCGATATTTGCGGGCGAGAACGCGGTAGGCCCCATCGGCAGCAAAGCCGGCGGATGTTGTGTCCATAGCGACCCTTCCGTTCTCCATTCGCTTTTTTCTCTTTTACCAGTGTGGACCGGGCTTATGATCGCCGTCAACCAAAGAGGCAACCAATCAACAGTCGCCATGCAATTGCGGAAAAGGGGCGATTGAGAAAAAGGTGGGAGGCTGGCACGGTGACCCGTGCCGGGCTCGTTAGGGCTGCTTCCTTCCGGACCTGACCCGGTTGGCGAGTGGCTCGTCCACCACCAACCTCCCACGCTGCATATCGTCAATCGCCACGCAAAAAGCAAGCGTTGAACGAAAAAAACTGATAAGAATCGGCGCATGGAACAGTTCGAACTCGACAAACGGCTCAGTGCCGATACTTTTTCCGTTGCTGTGCTTGGCCTTTGCGAGTTGCGGCTGATGAACGACCGCCGCTGGCCGTGGCTGATCCTCGTTCCGCGCCGCACGGGCCTCGCTGAAATTCACGATCTGACACCGCTCGACCAGACGCTTCTCACCTTCGAGGCGGGAATTGTTGCCCAAGCGCTAAAGAAAGTGACCGATTGCCAGAAGATCAACACCGGCGCTCTGGGCAATATCGTACGTCAACTGCATCTTCACGTGATTGCGCGCAACGAAGGCGACGCAGGCTGGCCGGGGCCTGTCTGGGGTCATGGCGCTCGCGAAGCCTATGACGAAAAAGACGCGCACAAGCTGATCGAACACATCCGCGCCGCCCTCTGATTCCCCCTGAAACATCCCGATAAAACATTCCCGAGACAAGCATGGCTTTTCGCCTCTATGACCTGCCTGAAACAGAACCAAGCCGCCTTGTCGGCTTTGCCGGCAATCGCATCGATCGTCTTTCTGAAAAGCGTCCGGATGATTCGGCTTTCACCGCGCTGGAACTCCCTGAAACGCGGGTCATGCTTCTGGGTGGTAACAGGCTCCTGCTCGACTGTTCGGATACGAAAGCCCCTCGCGCCCTGTTTCGCCTGAATGAAGCAACGGCTTTCTCCCCCGATCTTCATGAGCCGGTGTTGCTTGGCCGTCAGGATGGTGCGTCGATCGTAGCACTGATGGCGCCGCTCGATCCGGAAACGCTGGAAGCCCCCTTCGCAGCGCAGGATTATCGCAGCATCTATATGGAAGGTCTTGTGCCCGCCGATCTTCTCGGTGTGCTGGCTCAGGCGGCAGCGCTGACGGCATGGCATAACAATCATCGTTTTTGCAGTCGCTGCGGTACGAAGACGGACATGCGCGCGGGCGGAGCAAAGCGACAGTGCCCGAATTGCGGCGCGGAACATTTTCCGCGCACCGACCCGGTGGCGATCATGCTGCCGGTGCGCGGCGATCAATGCATTCTGGCACGCAGCCCGCATTTCGTGGCGGGCTCCTATTCTTGCCTTGCCGGTTTCATCGAGCATGGCGAAACGATCGAGGCAGCAGTGCGCCGCGAAAGCTTCGAGGAAATGGGACTGGCGATAGGCCGCGTCGCCTATCATGCCAGCCAGCCATGGCCCTTCCCCTATTCGCTGATGATCGGCTGTCACGCCGAAGTGCTATCGGATGATTTCACAATCGACCGCTCGGAACTCGAAGATGGGCGCTGGTTCGGCAAGGCGGAAGTGCGCGCCATGCTGGCGGGCAGACATGAAAACGGGCTGCGGGTGCCGCCATCCGGTGCCATCGCAACCCACCTCATCAAGGCATGGGCGGAAGCCTGACCGCCTGTCAGCTAATGCGATTATTCCGCCGCCAGCAAATGCGTGTCGCGGACATTGCTGCCTTTATAAACGCCCAGAATCCGCACTTCCTTCGAGAAGAATTCGAGTTCTTCCAAAGCAAGCTGCACATTGCGATCTTCCGGATGACCTTCAATGTCGGCATAAAACTGCGTGGCGACAAAACGCCCGCCAAGCTGATAGCTTTCCAGCTTGGTCATGTTGACGCCATTGGTTGCAAAACCGCCCATCGCCTTATAGAGCGCTGCCGGAACGTTGCGCACGCGGAAGACAAAAGTCGTAATGATGCGCTCGTTGTCTGACGGACGGGATGCCCACTGTTTCTCTTTCGACAGCACGACGAAACGGGTAACGTTATCTTCCGCGTCCTCGACATTTTCTTCCAGAATATCGAGGCCATAAAGACCTGCGGCGAGACGCGGTGCCAGCGCCGCCATCGAACGGTCCTTCATATCGGCGACAAGACGCGCAGCCCCTGCCGTATCACCCGCGATCACCGCCTTCCAACCGTTCTGGCGGATGACCTTGCGGCATTGGCCGAGCGCATGGATATGGCTGTGAACGGTCTTGATCTCTTCATGCTTCACGCCGGGAAGCACCATCAGCTGAAAATGGATCGGCAGGAAATATTCGCCGACAATATGCATGTCGGCCAGCGGCAGCAGATAGTGAATATCGGCTACGCGACCGGCAAGCGTATTCTCGATCGGGATCATCGCCAGGTCGGCAGCACCGCTTTCGACCGCATTGAAGGCGTCTTCAAAAGTCGGGCACGGCAAAGGCTCCATATCGGGAAACATGTTGCGGCAAGCCGTATCTGAATTGGCGCCCGCTTCACCCTGAAAGGAAATCCTGTTGGTTTTCATCGTCCCCATGCTTTCTCGAATGCCGCTCATCGGCGCCCCGTCAAATACCCTGTGCTACAAGAAGGCACGCCCGGTCAAGGTCGGCTTGCGTGTCAACGCCAAGCGGAACCGTTTTCACGAGCTCCACATCAATGCGCATTCCGGCTTCGAGCGCACGCAGCTGCTCGAGTTTTTCGCGTTTTTCGAGCGGCGACGGCCCGAGCTTCACAAAACGCTCAAGGGCCGCGCGGCGATAGGCATAAAGCCCAATGTGGTGATAGAGCGGGCCGTCACCGTAAGGGGCGGTGGCACGGGTGAAATAAAGTGCGCGCAGGCGCACATCACCTGCAAGCGGCGAACCGACGATCTTCACGACGTTTGGATTGGTCTTTTCCGCTTCTACTTCAATTTCCACGCCGAGCGTTGCGATATCGGCAGGGCCATCTTCAAGCGGAAGCAGGGCGCGGCGGATCGTTTCGGGATCAATCGTGGGTAAATCACCCTGTACATTGACGACGGCATCAACTTCGCCTGAAGGATCAACCTTCAGCAGCGCTTCATAGATGCGGTCGGACCCGGATTCGTGATCGCTGCGTGTCATGATGGCCTCGTGACCATGCGCCGTGACGACAGCAAAAATTTCATCACTATCGGTTGCGACCACAGTGCGGCCAAGCTTTGCAGCAGCAGCCCTGTCGGCAACGTGCACGATCATCGGCTTGCCGCAAATATCGGCAAGAGGCTTGTTCGGCAGGCGAGTCGAGCCAAGCCGAGCGGGGATGAGCGTCAAGGTTTTCATTGTTTGAAGCATGCTCGCCTCTTGGTGTTGCATTTGGTCGCCGGACTGGCTTGGGAGCTTTATCCCCAGCGCAAAGAAGACAAAAGTGTCAAAAAGTCACGGGTCTAGCCTCCCTTATAGGTGTTGCATCGCTTCGGCAAAAGACCTAGTTTCCGCCCGATGCCGGGAGAGAGAATTGCTGGCCTTTTTTAAAAGGTTTTGCGGGCCGGCTAAGGAGAGCGTGGTGGTAGAGGGAGCGCTGACCGGCGATGAATTCAACCCGGACTAACAAGTTTATAATGGCTTTTCTGGCGACGGTCTTCGTTGTCATGACGACGGGCATTCTGTCCGATTCGCTGTTTCATGCGCCTGCACCCGAAAAGCCCGGCTTTGCAATCGAGGCAGCAGAAGCCCCAACAGGCGGTGCAGGGGACGCACCAGCCAAAGCCGAAGTTTCGATCGCAACCCTGCTGCAATCGGCAGATCCGGCGCGTGGCCAGACGGTGTTCAAACGCTGTGCTGCCTGCCATACTGCCGAAAAGGGTGGCGCCAACAAAGTCGGTCCGCATCTTTGGGATGTCGTGAACCGCCCGGCTGCCTCCGTCGAAGGTTTCAGCTATTCAGCTGCTATGAAGGAATTCGGCGCTGGCGGCAACAAGTGGGACTTTGAGCATCTCAACAAGTTCCTGACCTCGCCGAAAGGCTTCATCAAGGGTACGGCCATGGGCTTTGCCGGCGATAAGAAAGACAACGAACGCGCCGATCTGATCGCTTATCTGCGCACGCTGTCCGACAATCCGGCACCGCTTCCGACAGCCGACGCGGCTGCGCCTGCCGAAGGCGACGAAGCCAAGCCGGAAGGTGACAAGCCGGCTGAAGCGGCTCCTGCCGGAGAACAGAAGCCCGCCGAGCAGACTCCTGCAGGTGAGGGCGAAAAGCCTGCCGAACCGGCTCCGGCCAACTGAGCGAACTGAAATAACGATTAAAGCCGGGCCCAAAGCCCGGCTTTTTTATTGCCGGCAAGACTTTTCTTCTGCTTATGCCTTTCTTCCTCCGCAAAAAACCCTAAAGCTTTGCTCCCAATAAGTCCGAAGCAGAGACGGAGATGCTGGATGAGAGCTTTTTGGGTGGGTGCGCTGGCGATTTCCATAGTCGCGAGTGTAGTTTCAGGCAGCCTGGCCAACGATGCCGAGCCCCAATGGCGATATTCCTCCAGCCTCATCGGAGAGCCAAAATATCCGGCTGATTTCAAGCATTATGATTATGTGAATCCGCAAGCGCCCAAGGGCGGCACGCTCAATCAAGTCGCTGTCGGCACATTCGACAGCCTTAATCCCTATGTGATTCAGGGCGTCGCGGCCGCTGGACTTGCTGAATTCGGGGGCGGCCTGCTCTACGATACGCTGATGACGGATTCGCTCGATCAGGGATCGACGCAATATCCGCTGATCGCTGAAGCCTTGCAGTATCCGGACGATTTTTCCTGGGTCAAATTCAAGCTCAATCCCAACGCCAAGTGGCATGACGGCCAGCCGATCACTGTTGATGACGTGATCTGGTCGTTCGACGTGCTGAAGAAGCAGTCGCCGATGTACAACAAGTATTATGGCGACGTGGAAAGAGTGGAAAAGACCGGCGACCATGAGGTTACGTTCACCTTTTCGCAAAAGGGCAATCGCGAGCTGCCGCAGATCATGGGCCAGCTCGTCGTCTTGCCCAAGCACTGGTGGACGGGCAAGGATGTGCAGGGTAAGCAGCGCGACATAACCCGCCCCACGCTGGAAATTCCACTTGGTTCTTCCGCATACAAGATCGAAACAGTAACGCCTGGACGCTCCATCCTCTGGACACGCGTCGAGGATTACTGGGGCAAGGACCTGCCCGTGAACGTTGGCCGCAACAATTTCGACCATGTGCGCTACGAATATTACTTCAATGAAGATGCGGCCTGGGAAGCGTTCAAGAAGGGCGGTCAGTATGACTATCGGCAAGAAGCACGCGCCCAGCGCTGGGCCGAGCAATACAACTTCCCGGCAGTTCAACGCGGCGATGTCGTGAAAGCTTCCTTTCCGTTCCATGCCGTCGGTCGCATGCAGGGCTATTTCCTGAATATGCGGCGTGACAAGTTCAAGGACCCCAAGGTTCGCCAAGCTCTGACTTATGCCTTCGACTTCGAATCCATGAACCGCCTGCTGTTCTTCGACCAGTACAAGCGCATCGAAAGTTATTTCGCCGGTAATGAGTTGGAGCTGAGCGGCCCACCCACGCCTGAAGAACAAGCAATCCTCGAAACCGTGAAGGATTCGCTTCCCGTCGACGCGCTGACCAAGGAATTCAAGCTGCCTGTCTATGACACGCCACAGGCCACCCGCGAAAACCTGCGCACAGCGCTGAAACTCTTTGGCGAAGCAGGCTGGACCCTGAAGAACAATCAGCTCGTTAATGCCAGCGGAACGGTTTTTTCCATCGAATTCCTCAATAGCGGCGCCGATTTCGAGCGTGTGCACAACCTCTTCATCCAGAACCTGAAAAAGATCGGCATCAATGCGCGTATTCGCACCGTCGATCCAGCCCAGTATCAGGCGCGGGTGAATGATTTTGATTTCGATGTCATCGTTTCAAGCCTTCCTCAGTCTGGCTCCCCCGGCAACGAGCAGCGTGATATGTGGGGGTCCAAGGCCGCCGATTTCAAAGGCAGCCGTAACTATGCAGGCATCAAGAGCCCGGCCATAGACAAGCTGATTGACCGGGTGATCTATGCCAAGGATCGCGAAGAGCTGGTGGCTGCAACGCACGCGCTCGATCGCGCGCTCCTGTGGAACTATTACGTCATTCCACAGTGGTATTCCGACCATATCAATGTGGCCTACTGGAACAAGTTCGGAATGCCTGAAACGCAGCCGGATTATCTTGGGATTGACCCGTTCTCGTGGTGGATCGATCCTGCCAAGGAAGCGAAGCTCAAGGCTGGGATCGAGTGAGAATGACAGGCTTCCGCATGAACCGCCGCCATTTTCTGGAGTTTTCGGGCAGTGCGGCACTCACCGCCTGCCTGCCGGAGCTTGCTTTTGCAGACGTCATGACCGGCAAGGCACTGCATGGACTTTCAGCATTCGGCGAACTGAAGTACGGACCGGACTTTACCCATTTCGACTATGCCAATCCGGACGCGCCGAAGGGCGGCACTTTCAAGCTCGCACCCTCGACATGGCTCTGGAACCAGAACGTACAGACCTTCAACACGCTCAATACCTTTATCTTCAAGGGCGATGCGCCGCCGCGCATGGAGCTGACCTTCGATACGCTGATGGCCCCGGCGCTTGACGAGCCGGATTCCGTCTATGGCCTCATCGCGGAAAGCGTAACGCTTTCCAAAGATCGCAAGACCTGCCTGTTCAAACTGCGCAAGGAAGCTCGTTTTCATGATGGCTCGCCCATCGAGGCAAAAGACGTGCTTTTCACCTACACGACAATCAAGGAAAAGGGCCATCCGATCCTGCGCCAGTCTCTGGCCGGGCTCGAAAAGATGGAGGCAACAGCCAAGCGTGAACTGCGCATGCACTTTTCCGGCGAACGCGGGTCCAGCGCCATTCTCGATGCGATCGTTCTGCCCATTCTGTCGGAAAAATGGTTCAAGGAACGCAGTTTCGAAGCGACCTCCATGGAACCCATCTTGGGCTCGGGCGCCTATAAGATCGGGAATGTCGCGGCAGGACAGTTCATCGAATATGATCGCGTCGAGGATTACTGGGCGCGGGACTTGCCGGTCCAGCGCGGTTCCAACCATTTCGACCGCATCCGCATCGAGTTCTTCCGGGATCGCCAGCCGGAATTCGAGGCCTTCAAAAAGGGCAGCATCGATTTCCGCGAGGAGAATGTTTCCAAGAACTGGGCGACCGGATATGATTTTCCGGCAGTCAAGCAGAACAAGGTCATTAAACGCACCTTCCCTAGGGAAAAGCGCCCACTCATGCAGGGCTGGGCACTTAACCAGCGCCGCGAACGCTTCCGTGATCCGCGTGTGCGCGAAGCAATCGGCCTGTGCTTCGACTTCGAATGGACCAACGAGAATCTTTTCTACAATGTCTACACTCGCTCGCAATCATGCTTCAACGGATCGGATTTTCAGGCAAGCGGCCTGCCGACGCCGGATGAGCTGAAGGTTCTGGAACGGTATCGCGGCAAGTTGCCGGATGCGGTGTTCGGCGAAGCAGTACTCATGCCGGTCTCCGACGGAACCGGGCGTGACCGCGCGCAATTCTCGCAGGCCATCAAGCTGATGGAAGAATCCGGCTTCGTGCGTCGGAACGGTCAGTTCCACGACAGGGACGGATCGAAGTTCGCGCTGGAAATTCTCAGCAATTCCGAAAGTTTCACGCGCGTCTACAATCCCTTCGTGCAGAAATTGCGCGCTATCGGCATTGACGCCAGCCTTCGGCTTGTGGATGCGAGCCAATATCAGGCGCGGATGCAGGATTTTCAGTTCGATATGGTCGGCATTGCATTCCAATTCAACGCCACCCCGACAAAGGAATCGCTTGCAGGCATATTTGGGTCCGAATCGGCCAAGACGCCGGGCAGCTATAACTTGCCGGGCGCAGCCGATCCCGTTATCGACGCTCTGATCGATGATTCGGGCAAGGCATCCACCCGCGGAGAGCTGGTTGCGACCTTGCGGGTTCTCGATCGGTACTTGCGTATCCGACGCGACTGGATTCCAAATTGGAACGTAGCGAATCACTTGGTCGCCTATTGGGACCGTTTCGAGTTCAAGGAACCAAAGCCCGATTATGGCTTCCCGGTCGAGACGCTGTGGTGGATTAAGGCATGATCACGAAAAACTGGTCCCGGTTCTTGGAACAGATCATGCTCTCGACGAAGAAAAGGCAAAAGCTGTTGGAAAGCCATAAGAATACCCCGACCATCCGGAGCAAAACAGGCTGATGGGCGCATATATTCTTCGCCGCCTGCTTTTGATGATCCCGACTATTTTCGGCATCATGGCTATTTCCTTCGCTGTCGTTCAGTTTGCTCCCGGGGGACCGGTCGAGCGTGTGATCGCACAACTTTCCGGTCAGGGCGGCGATGCGCTTGACCGTCTCTCGGGCGGTGGCGGCGATTTCGGCCAGAACGGCATGGACAGCGGCTCCGTCAATTCCAAATATCGCGGCGCTCAGGGGCTGGACCCGCAATTCATCGCCGATCTGGAAAAGCAATTCGGTTTCGACAAACCGCCGCTGGAACGCTTTGGCCAGATGCTGTGGAACTATCTCCGCTTCGATTTCGGACGCAGCTATTTCCGAGACATCAGCGTGATCGATCTCATCAAGGAGAAGATGCCGGTTTCGATCTCGCTCGGTCTGTGGCTGACGTTCCTGTCCTACGCGATCTCGATCCCGCTCGGCATCCGCAAGGCGATCAAGGATGGCTCGCGTTTCGACACATGGACCAGCGCCGTCATCATCGTCGGCTATGCCATTCCGAGCTTCCTGTTCGCGATCCTGCTGATCGTGCTTTTTGCGGGCGGTTCGTTCTTCGACTGGTTTCCGCTACGCGGTCTCACCTCGCCCGACTTCGCACAGATGTCGTTCTGGGAAAAGATCGGCGATTATCTGTGGCATATGGTACTGCCGGTCACCGCACTGGTGCTTTCCGCTTTCGCCACCACCACACTTCTGACCAAGAATTCGTTTCTGGAAGAGATTCGCAAGCAATATGTGACCACAGCGCGCGCCAAGGGGCTGACCGAGAATCAGGTGCTCTACCGCCACGTTTTCCGCAATGCGATGCTGATCGTGATCGCCGGTTTTCCCGGTGCCTTCATCTCGGCCTTCTTCACAGGCTCGCTGCTGATCGAAACCATCTTCTCGCTCGACGGGCTCGGTCTGCTCGGCTACCAGTCCGTCATCAACCGCGATTATCCTGTGGTGTTCGCCAATCTCTTCATCTTCTCGCTGATCGGCCTTCTGGTGGGACTTCTTTCCGATCTCACCTATACGTGGATCGATCCGCGCATCGATTTCGACCGGAGGGATGTGTGATGACAGACACCACTCTCGTGCCCGTCGTCAAGCCGGTCAAACGTCCATGGCTGTCACCGCTCAACCGCCGTCGCTGGCAGAACTTCAAGGCCAACAAGCGCGGTTACTGGTCACTGTGGATTTTCCTGTTCCTGCTCATTGCGGCTCTCGGCTCCGAGTTCATCGCCAATGACCGACCGATACTCGTTTCCTATAAAGGCGAGTTGCTGATGCCGGTTTTCGTGGATTATCCGGAAGAAAAATTCGGCGGGTTCTACGCCGTCACCGATTATCGCGACCCGGTGATACAGGAAGAAATCAGCAATAATGGCTGGGCTATCTGGCCGCCTATCCGTTATTCCTTCAACACCGTGAACAACGAGATTCCGGAGGCGGCCCCTTCAAAACCGTTCTGGCTCTATTCGGCAGAAGAACGCTGCCAGCGCTATCCGCAAGGCGTGAGCGATCCCAATTGCCGATTCGGCAATTTCAACCTGCTCGGTACCGACGATCAGGCACGCGATGTCTTTGCGCGCGCGCTTTATGGCTTCCGCATTTCTGTACTGTTCGGCCTGATTCTCACCTTCTTCTCCGCCATCATCGGCGTGACGGCGGGCGCAGTACAAGGCTATTTCGGCGGCTGGGTCGATCTCGTCTTCCAGCGCTTCATCGAAATATGGTCTTCGATCCCGGTGCTCTATCTGTTGCTCATCATAGCGGCCATATTGCCGCCGGGCTTCTGGGTACTTCTGGGCATCATGCTGCTGTTTTCATGGGTGGCCTTCGTGGGCGTCGTGCGCGCCGAATTCCTGCGCGCGCGAAACTTCGAATATGTGAATGCGGCCCGCGCGCTCGGCGTGAAGAACGGCACCATCATGTGGCGACATCTTCTGCCCAATGCCATGGTGGCGACGCTGACTTTCCTGCCTTTCATCCTGAACGGTTCTATCACGACGCTCACTTCGCTCGATTTTCTCGGCTTCGGCCTGCCGCCCGGTTCGGCTTCGCTTGGCGAACTTCTCGCCCAGGGCAAGAACAATCTGCAGGCCCCATGGCTCGGCATTACCGGCTTTATGGTCATATCGCTGATGCTGTCGCTCCTGATCTTCATCGGTGAAGCCACACGCGATGCCTTCGACCCGCGAAAGGCATTCCAATGAGCAAACCTCTGCTTTCCGTCCGCGATCTTTCGGTTGCCTTCCGCCAGAACGGCGAAGAGCGCATTTCGGTCGATCACGTGTCATTCAACATTGCCGAAGGCGAAACGGTGGCCCTTGTCGGCGAATCGGGATCCGGCAAATCCGTCTCCGCTCTGTCCATCCTGAAGCTCCTGCCCTATCCGTCCGCCAGCCATCCATCCGGCGAGATCATGTTCAACGGCACCGACCTGATGAAAGCGTCGGAGCCTGGATTGCGGCGCGTGCGCGGCAATGACATCACCATGATCTTTCAGGAGCCCATGACCTCGCTCAATCCGCTGCATTCGGTTGAGCGGCAGATCGGCGAAATTCTGAAAATGCATCAGGGCATGGGAGACCAGCAGGCCCGCGCACGCACAGTGGAGCTTTTGCACGAAGTTGGCATTCGCGAGCCGGAAAAGCGACTTTCCGCCTTCCCGCACCAGCTTTCCGGCGGTCAGCGCCAGCGCGTGATGATCGCCATGGCGCTTGCCAATAAGCCGAAACTGCTTATTGCCGACGAGCCGACGACTGCACTCGACGTCACCGTGCAGGCGCAGATTCTGCAGCTGCTGGCCGAGTTGAAAGCCGCGCAGGGCATGTCGATGCTGTTCATCACCCACGATCTGGGCATCGTGCGCAAGATCGCCGACAAGGTCTGCGTGATGAGCAAAGGCCGAATCGTCGAGACCGGCCCGACGCAGGACATCTTCGAGAACCCGCAACACGACTATACCAAGCATCTGCTTGCCGCCGAGCCGAAAGGCGAACCGCCCGCTGCCAACCCCGCGGCAAAGACGGTAATGGAAGGCAAGGACATTCGTGTCTGGTTTCCGATCAAAAAGGGCTTCATGCGCAAGACCGTCGACCATGTGAAGGCGGTGGACGGCATCGATGTCAACTTATGCGCCGGGCAGACGCTGGGCGTGGTGGGCGAATCGGGTTCTGGAAAGACCACACTTGGCCTTGCGCTTTCGCGTATGATTTCGTCCAAGGGTGAGATCAGGTTCGAGGGACGCGATATTGCCGGGTTCAGCTTCAGCGACATGCGCCCGCTGCGCCGCGAGATGCAGATCGTGTTTCAGGACCCGTTCGGCTCGCTTTCTCCACGCATGACGATTGCGGATATCATCGCCGAAGGGCTTCTGGTGCACGAACCAAAGCTTTCCGTCGATGAGCGCGATGAGCGTGTCGTCGCAGCGCTCAACGAAGTGAACCTCGACCCCGAAACCCGCTTTCGCTATCCGCACGAATTTTCCGGCGGCCAGCGCCAGCGCATCGCCATTGCACGCGCCATGGTGCTGAACCCGAAATTCGTCATGCTGGACGAGCCGACCTCGGCGCTCGACATGAGCGTGCAGGCGCAGGTGGTCGATCTTTTGCGTGCATTGCAGAAGAAGCACGATCTCGCCTATCTCTTCATAAGCCACGATCTGAAAGTGGTGCGGGCGCTGGCAAACGACGTGCTGGTGATGCGCAACGGCAAGATGGTCGAGTATGGCGCGGCAAAAGATGTTTTCGCCAATCCGCAAACCGACTATACCAGAACGTTGATGGCGGCGGCTTTCCGTATGGAGGCCACAGACTGAGGAAAGGGAGGGTGAGGCAATGGCCAATAACGATAAGGGCAGTATCCTTCTGGCGATTACCGACTGGGATCCGGAGATCTGGCTGAAAACATTCAGGGATCATGCGCCCGAACGCACAATCGTTACGGAACGGGCCGACAGCGGCCCGTCGGTCGAGTATGCGCTGGTCTGGAAGCAGAAGCCGGGTTCGCTGGCAAACTTGCCCAATCTGAAAGTCATCTTCTCGCTCGGGGCGGGCGTCGATCATGTCTTCCGCGACGATCAGATTCCCGATGTACCGCTGGTACGCATCATCTCCGAAGATCTCACCATGCGTATGACTGAGTATGTGGTCTGGCAGGTGTTGGACCATCACCGTCTCGGAATCCGTTATCGCAAGCAGCAGCAGAATCATGTCTGGCACGAGGATCGCCGCCAGCCTGCCGCTCATGAAGTAACGGTCGGGATTATGGGCCTCGGCGTGCTGGGCCGCGATGCGGCGGAAAAGCTGAAGGTTCTCGGCTTCAATGTCACCGGATGGAGCCGCCGTCCGCAGGAGATCGACGGCGTTAAAACCTGGCACGGCAAAGAAGGCTTCTCCGGCTTCCTGAAAACCGCCGACATTTTTGTCTGTCTGCTGCCGCTGACACCCGACACCAAGGGCATCCTGTCCATGTCGATGTTCGCGCAGCTTAAGAGCGACGGCCCGCTCGGCGCGCCTGTGCTCATCAATGCCGGGCGCGGGGGCTTGCAGAACGAGGCGGACATTCTGGCCGCGCTCGATCGCGGCCTTCTTTCCGCAGCGTCGCTCGATGTGTTTCAGCGGGAGCCACTCCCCGCAGATAGCCCGCTCTGGGACCATCCGAGGGTAACGATAACACCGCATGCGGCGGCAAGCTCGTCGGCTACAGCGCTGGTGCCGCAGATCATCCGGCAGATCGAAGCGTTCGAGCGCGACGGCACACTGGAACATGTGGTGGACCGCTCCACCCAATATTAGAGCGAATCCCATTTAAGCAGAATCGCCCGAACTACTACACACTCTTGTTGGGAAGGCTCCAAGCAGCGACTGTCATCATCCCGTCCTCGCCGACCCTCACCCGATGGCCAGCGAGTTTCTTTTGCGCCTCGCGGTCAAGCTCGACGGCAATCGGCACGTCATAGCCCATCTCACGCGCAACAATGAGACCGAGCAGCAGGATAGCATCCGGCTCGTGCAGGACGATGGCCGCAGGGGCATGACCGGCGTGGACCAGTTCCAGAAGCACAGCCGCTGCCGACGACGAGCCGATGGTGCCGGGCAGGCACAGCACACGACCGGCGATGCTCATCCCATGTTCGGGATGGCGCACATCGGCGATGCGTCCGCTCTTCGGATCGACGCCGCCCCAGAAGCTGATGGGCGCGGAGAGAACCAGCACCTCTGCAAAAGCACTTCGTCCGGCTACGAGAACAGGGGTTTTCGTCACACTCATGCCGTCTGCCCGCCGAAAACAGGACGCCCCGCAACCGCGCTTTCCACGCATTCTTCCAAAGAGCCATAAAGTACGCCGTAACCGGTATTGCCGGGCGCATAATGCGCGAATTTGCCCGAATTGGTCATCAGGACCGCGCTATCCTTAGCTGGCAAAATAGGTGTCACAACCACGCAGGTATCAGCGACGATAATAACGCCGGCTCTTTCAAACGCCTGCCTGCGCCCGTCTTTTTCCAGTTCGATCAGCGCATGACGCCCAGTGCAGGCATAAAGCGGCACGGCGAGTTTGCGTTCGGCGATAGCGCGCTCCAGACGGTTGAACTCAGCGATTGACAGATGCGGACTGCCGATGGCGACCGCGTCTATATGGTCCACATGCTCAACGGTAGAGAGACGCTTGCGCGTTGCCTCGAACATCTCCTGCGTGACACGGATGATATCTTCAGGCTCTTGATTCTGGAGCGCTGTTCGAAGGTCCGGCGCTTCCGGCGTAACACCTGCGACATGGAACAGGCCGACAGCGCCGACCGATGCAGCCGCCGCACCAAAGGCTTTCAAATCATCCTCGCCGGGATGGACCGAACTGCCTGCAACCACACCGACATTCGTGCCGACACTGCGTCCGAACAAATTGCCGAGAATAGGCCAGGCCACCTCGGAGCCAAGAAACGCCGGATCGATTGCCGCAATATCGAGCACTACCGTGGCGCGGCGGTTTTCGGTTCGATGCAGGCCATAGTCTGGCGCACATCCCGCAATGGCGCAGGCAATATCCAGAAAATCGCCGTAGCGATTGGTACGTGCACCCAGAACCGAATTGCAAAAGACCACCGCATTGGATTCACCCCAGGCAACATCGCTGCCTTTTTCTGGACGATGGCCCGCCTGATAGGGCGCGCAAGTCCAGCTCGGCTCGCAACCGAGCTTGATATAGGCGCGCATCATCCGTTTCGCCATATGGGCTTCATGAGCCGGCAAAAGATTGCGCGAACATCCGGTAAGGTCAATGGACCCGACATTCAATGTTGATCGGACTTTGACCTTCGCGCCGCCTTCAACGAGTTTCTCAGCGAAAAGCGTTCCACTGTCGCCATGATAGAGTGCCCCGTCGATATGAGCCGAAGCGATCGGGATGAGGCGTGATGCTCCCATCAGCTTCGCCGTATCGGCTACGATGCGCATAGCCATTGCAGCCCCCTCGCCTTGGGCGCCTGCGGCTATCGACCGTTCTTCATCGGTCAGTTGAAGCGCCATAACAGGGCCTTTTCATTTGGATTTGCGGGCTTTGTAGCGAATGGTTTCGAAACGGACATTCAGCGCGTTGTAAAGCAGTAGCCGACCGACCAGCGGCTCGCCAATGCCGGTGACAAGCTTGATGACTTCCATCGCCTGCAAGCTGCCGATCACGCCCGGCAACACGCCGAGAACACCAGCTTCAGCGCAGGTCGGCACCGTTCCGGGCGGCGGCGGTTCGGGAAAAAGATCGCGGTAGGACGGGTTCGGTGCGCCGTCCGGGCCGGTTGCATAAGGCATCAGCACCGTCACCGTGCCATCGAAACGGCCCATTGCACCAGTCACAAGCGGTCGGCACACCTTTGCCGCAGCGTCAGCCAGAACATAACGCGTGGCGAAATTATCAGAGCCGTCTACCACCACATCGTAATTGGAGATCATCGCTTCGGCATTTTCGGCATTGAGCCTGATCTGATGGCCTTCTACCTTCACGTGCGGATTGATACGTGCGATTGCGCCAAGCGCGCTTTCAACTTTCGGCTGACCTACGCTCCTCGTGTCGTGGATCACCTGACGTTGCAAGTTGGATAGCGATACCGTGTCGTCATCGACAAGGCCGAGCGTGCCGATACCCGCTGCTGCGAGATATTGCAGCACGGGCGCGCCAAGGCCACCCGCGCCGAGGACCAGCACTCGCGCCGCCTTCAGCTTCTGCTGACCCGCACCGCCAATTTCAGGCAGCACGATATGGCGCGCATAGCGTTCAAGTTCTTCAGATGAAAAGGGCTTTGAAGATGCATTCATACCGCCAAACATATGCTGCCCGTGCGTTGCTGTCAGCGGATATTTTGCCTCACAGCATGATCTCGAAAAAGGAAAACCGGTTTTCGGATCAAGGTCGTGCATCAGATAGTCGATAGATGGCCTGCTGATACATTGAAAAACTGCGCATCGCCCTCCAGCGCATCAAATAGCGCCCGGTCCGTGCCGGTCATGAAAGCCTGTCCACCCAGCTCGTCCAGAATGCCGAACAGCGCTGCACGGCGGCCCGTGTCGAGATGCGCGGCGATTTCGTCAAGCAGGAGTATGGGTGCCATGCCGGAAAGTTCCGCCGTCAGCTGCGCATGGGCAAGCACCAGACCGATCAGCAGCGCCTTCTGTTCGCCAGTCGAGCAAAGGGCGGCAGGCATGGATTTGGGGCGATGCTGCACAATGAGATCGGTACGGTGCGGACCGTCCAGCGTGCGTCCGGCACTCCGGTCGCGTGCGCGCCCATCGCGCAACGTGCGGCGAAAATCCTCTTCAAGATCGAGAGCGGCTTCAACTCCGATACGCTGTTCGAGCGTGCCCTCCAAAAAGCAATCAGCTTTCGGGAACGGCCCCTCGGCGGGAAGCCGTTCGATCATGGCCGCGATCAGCCGCATGGCTTCGGCCCGTGCAGCGGCGATTGCCGTGCCCAATTCCGCCATCTGACTCTCAATGGCATCAAGCCATTGATTATCCGTATTGCCATCATTCAGGAGACGGTTACGGCTGCGCATCGCCTTCTCATAGTCGAGCACGCGCTTGCCATGTGCCGTATCAATGGCAAGCACCATCCGGTCGAGGAAACGCCGCCGATCCGAGGCACCGCCGGTAAAAAGCCCATCCATGGACGGCACAACCCAGAGAATGCGCGCATAGTCGAGCAGTTCATCGCCGGAAGCGGCAATTCCATTGATGCGTACCTTGCGTCCGCCCTCAGGTGAGCCTGCGGTTCCGGTGCCGATCTCGGCCTCGCCATAGATCATGCAATCGAGCGCGGCATGGATCGCAAAGCCATCCCCGCTGCCCGCCCGGGCCACATCGTCGTATGACGCGCGGCGAAGCCCTCTACCCGGCGACAGGAAAGAAACGGCTTCGATCAGATTGGTCTTGCCCGAGCCGTTTTCGCCCGTCAGTACCACGTGGCCGGGGCCGAGCGGCAGCGACAGTTCCGCATAATTGCGGAAACTGACAAGTTTAAGCCGCCGGATCGAAACTCGTTCCGGGCGGCTTTGATTGGGCTCAGGTGTATTCACGTTCTGTTTCTTTAGACGCGCATCGGCATCAAGACGTAAAGCACATCGTCATCGCCCGTATCCCGCACCAGTGTCGGTGAACCCGCATCGGCCAGCATGAAGACCGCATCGGAACCCGAAAGCTGGCTGGTGATGTCGAGCAGATACTTGGAATTGAAACCGATATCGAGCGGATCGGCGTCGTAGTCGGCCGCAAGTTCGTCGGTTGCACTACCCGAATCAGGGTTGTTGACCGTCAGCGTCAGCTGGCCATCGGCGATGGAAAGCTTTACCGCACGACCGCGTTCGCTGGAAATGGTCGAAACACGATCTACGGAAGCCGCGAAATCCTGACGGCTGATGATGAGCTTCTTGTCGTTTCCGGCAGGGATGACCCGCTGATAATCCGGGAACGTGCCGTCGATCAGCTTGGAGGTCAGGACCACCGAACCCACCGTGAAACGGATCTTGGCGTCCGACAGTTCGACCGTCACGATGACGTCTGGCGCATCGACCAGCTTTTGCAGCTCGGCAACCGTCTTGCGCGGAATGATGATGCCGGGCATGCCTTCGGTGCCGGATGGCGCTTCCAGTTCGGCGCGCGCCAGACGGTGTCCGTCGGTCGCCACAGCGCGCAACTTCAAAGCGCCATCGCTTTCAATAGCATGGAAGAAAATGCCGTTCAGGTAATAACGGGTTTCTTCCGTCGAAATCGCAAACTGCGTGCGATCAATCAGACGCTTCAGCGCCTGCGCTTCGATGCGGAAGGAGTGGGTGAAGGCACCAGCCGTCAGTTCTGGAAAATCCGTCTGCGGCAGGCACTGAAGGCGGAAGGAAGACTTGCCGGAAATAACTGACATGGAGCCGCCATCCGGATTGGTGGAGAGCATGACTTCCGCGCCATCCGGCAGCTTGCGCACAATGTCATAGAGCAGGTGTGCCGGAACGGTCGTCGCACCGGCCTGCTCGACCATGGCGACGGTCGCTTCATTGACCTCAAGATCAAGATCCGTCGCTTTAAGGGCAAGGCTTGCGCCTTCGGCTTGCAGGAGCACGTTCGACAAAATGGGAATCGTGTTGCGTCGCTCCACGACACGGTGGACGTGGTTGAGAGATTTTAGAAGGTTTGATCGCTCTAGGGTAACACGCATCTTGAAACGCACTCGCTCGCTGGGACAGGGCAGCCGCGCACAGGGGGCAGACGGCCCTTGTCGGTAAGGCACACAGGGCGCCCGAAGGTCCGCTAAAGTGGCAGATTTTTAAGGAGAAATGCAAGCCCGCGCCGCGTCGCAAATGGCCGTGGCGCGGGCTTTTTGTTGATAACTGCACTTGACGACGGGAAAGACCCGCTTATCAGGCGGCCTGATCGTTGATCAGACGCTTGAGAAGCTCCAGTTCCTGCGCCAGCTTGGTGTCGGCACCGACCAGATCCTCGATCTTGCGCACCGCATGCAGCACCGTCGTGTGATCGCGTCCACCGAAGCGGCGGCCTATTTCCGGAAGCGAGCGCGGCGTCATCATCTTGGCGAGATACATCGCGACCTGACGCGGCTTCACGATGGTACGCGTGCGACGGTTCGACAGGAGATCCTGCTTCGACACATTATAGTGACGTGCCACGATGCGCTGGATTTCCTCGATACGGATGCGCTTCGGCTCACCGGCACGGGTGAGGTGGCCAAGCAGTTCGTCCACACGGTCCATTGAAAGATTAGGTTCGAACGACTGGCGGAACAGAAGCTGATTGAACGCGCCTTCCAGTTCACGGCCCGATCCGGTGACGGTGCGCGCAACATGGGCGAGAATTTCTTCGCTGATATCGAGGCTTGCATCTTCGGTCTGCGCGGATGCCAGGCGACGGCGCAGCATTTCCATGCGCATGTCATAATCCGGAGCTGCGACTTCCAGCGCTACGCCGCCTTGCAGACGGGAGCGAACGCGAACATCGAGCGATTCCAGCTCTGACGGAGGTCGATCAGCGGCGACCACGACCTGCTTGGCACTGTCGAGCAGCGTGTTCAGCAGATGACAGAACTCGTGCTGGATCGATTTGCCCTGCAGGAACTGCATGTCGTCGATGACAAGCAGATCGATATCCCGAAGCTGCTCCTTGAAAGAAAGCGCGTTGTTGTCGCGAATGGCCGTTGCAAAGCGCCACATGAAATATTCAGCGGTCAGATAAACCACGCGGGCTTTTTCCTGACGCTGGAGAGCGGCCGCAGCAATCGCCTGAAGCAGATGGGTCTTACCAAGGCCCACGGAGGCGTGAATGAACAGCGGGTTGAACCGAACGGCGCTCGAGCTCGCTTCCGCGATCGTGCGGGCGGCGGCAAGCGCCACGCGGTTCGATGCACCGTCGACAAAAGTGTCGAATGTATAGCGCGGATCGAGTGGAGAGCCCAAAACGGATCCGGAAGCTGCGGCGGTCTCCGCGACAACGGCCGAACCGCGCTTTTCGCCAATGGATTGGCCGACCGGGAAAACCATTTTCTCACGCGGCGCGATCTTCGGCTTGGTTTCGGCAGCATCGCTGACCTCGACCGGAGTGGAGCTACGTACGACACGGCTGACGCCGCGCACGACCACTTCCACTTTCAGAATTTGCGGATTCTCTTCCTGCCACAACTCGGTCAGGAGTTCGGAATAATGATTATTGATCCACGAGCGCAGGAATGCCGTCGGCACCGACAGGCGCACAATGCTCTTGGAAATGTCATCGAGCTTCAGCCGACCAAACCAGCTGGAATAGATTTCACTGCCTACGCGGGCCTTGAGCTTGGCCGTCAGGCGCTCGAAAACCTCTTCGCTAACCACACCATCCATCTCGATCAGGCTTTTCTTGTCACCGGTAGCAGAAGATCCGTGGATACGGTTCGCATGCGCATCATCACCCATCGTTGCCGTCGTTTTGCCACTCATCGTTGCCATCGTCTCTCGCCTGCCTTCACATTCGTACGCGCCATTATCGAGGCGCTTGTCATTTTATCCTGGGCCAGTCCCGATCTTTCGACCGGTGGCCACAGTGGGTACTCTCTACACAGCGGCCCCAAACCTCAGGGCCAAACACAAACTCAAAACGGCCCCATCAGGACCAGCACCGGGTTACTCCTTTCCGGTTACCTGTCTACGACTCACGACACCATCTACCAGAGGCTGATTGCCCGGAAAGAACTTTGCGACAACCATTCAATTGCCTCGTACGAGGCGAAACCAACATTCCTGGTTAATGAACGGTAAGCAATCAACCATACGAACAGTCCTTAAAGACCAGAATATAACACCCGCGGACAATGGTGCCCACGCCAACAATCAGCGCAATTTGATGCAAACTGCGGGCCAGCGGCCCACCCCTCATTTATGCTCTGACTTTAACGAAGCCACGCCGCAAAGAGCAAGTCTCGGATCGGCATATTTTTGCCTGCCAGGGGCTTGCACCGCCACGTTGCAATGCTGGAGAATCGGATGCCAGCGAAATAACGCCTTTGGATTCAATACGTTTTCTGAAGCCAATTTTTTGCCGGTCATGGTCTGTTCCGCATGAAAATAAATTTAAAAATATTGCTTGACTCAAAGACCCATCCGAGTCCCCGCACCCCCCTGTGGATAACCGTGGATAATATTGCGTAAGCATTTGAAATTATGAAATAAAATCATCCATACTCGGGTGCGGAAGTTACTGTAAAATCGAGCTAGACATTGAAAAAACGTCAGAATTCGAACTCGACAGGGCCCGTTTCAATTCATTCAAAAAAGACTAAAAAAGAAAACCCGGCTAACAATGAGCCGGGTTTCAGAATTCACTTATAAATAGTGACTTGCAATCAGGCGTTCAATGCCTTCACGCGCTTGGCAAGGCGAGATACCTTGCGGGCAGCGGTGTTCTTGTGCATGACG
Organism: Ochrobactrum sp. CM-21-5; assembly: GCF_014253075.1. GTDB lineage: Bacteria > Pseudomonadota > Alphaproteobacteria > Rhizobiales > Rhizobiaceae > Brucella. Next base: position 309,262 of record NZ_JACLZJ010000001.1, on the reverse strand, counting down.
CCCTTCGTTGCGGCGCGCATCAGTTCAGGCTCAGCAGCCTTGAATGCAACTTCTGCCGCCTGCTTGTCGCCGCTCACGAGAGCATCTTCAAGCTTGCGAACGAAAGTGCGAACGCGCGAGCGACGCGACTTGTTAATCTCGGTGCGGGCAGCGATCTTGCGCACTGCCTTCTTGGCCGAAGGAGTATTGGCCATAAATGCCTCTCTTTTTCTGTCAGCTAGCCAGCGGACTGAAACCGCGGGCACAAAACCTCTAGGGCAGCCACATATCCCTAGGGCCACCGATCCGTGGCGGGCTTATAGATCAGCTTGAGACTGGCGTCAACGTGGATTCTGTCATGCGCGATGATCAAAACGCCGGAATTGCGGGCCAGCCGCTGCGGTTTTACCTCAAATCGTCATTTCAGGGGTGAAGACGACCGCCCCACCCCTAACGTTTCGTCAGCGATTCTTGAACGACGGCGTACGCTTGTCGACAAAAGCAGACATGCCTTCCTTCTGGTCTTCCAGCGCAAAGAGCGAATGGAAGAGGCGGCGTTCGAAACGCAAGCCTTCAGCAAGGGTCGTTTCATAGGAACGATTGACGGCTTCCTTGACCATAAGCACCGATGGGCGCGAGAAGGATGCAATGCGCTCGGCGGCCTTCAACGCTTCCTCCAGAAGCTCCTCCGGAGCGACGACGCGCGAAACCAACCCGCATCTTTCGGCTTCGGCTGCATCCATCATGCGGCCCGTCAGACACATATCCATGGCCTTCGATTTGCCAACATACCGCGTAAGACGCTGAGACCCCCCCATGCCCGGCATCACACCCAGCGTAATTTCGGGCTGGCCGAACTTGGCGTTGGAGGCGGCAATGATGAAATCGCACATCATGGCCAACTCGCAGCCGCCGCCCAGAGCATAGCCCGCGACTGCGGCGATCACCGGCTTGCGGATGCGATCAACTTTCTGCCAGTCGGCGAACATGTCCTGAAGATATGCATCGACAAAATCGATGGGCTGCATTTCCTTGATATCGGCACCGGCGGCGAAGGCCTTTTCTGATCCGGTGAGAACGACGGCGCCGATTTTCCCATCCGAATCGAAAGCGGCGAGCGCATCCGTCAGTTCTTCGAGAACGGCCCGATTGAGCGCATTGAGCGCCTGCGGACGATTGAGCCGGATAAGACCGACGCCGCCGCGCGTCTCGACAATGATCGTTTCATAGGCCATGGGAATTCTGCTCCTCCTTATCAGACGGACCTGATTTGCCGCAAAGTGGACCGGCAGTCCTGCTTTGGCAAGAGTCCAAGCGGGACAAGCGTTCAGGATTGACAGGAAGCACAGAAAAAAGTCGAGCGCCCTGCCTGTACAACACGTTCCACGGCGCCGCTGCATCGCGGATTTCGGCATGGCTCCGCTTCCCGTCCGTAAACCGAGAAGGAATGCTGAAAATAGCCGAGCGCGCCGTCGGCCTGGATATAATCCCGCAGGCTTGATCCGCCTGCCGCGATCGCCTCCGCGATCACGGCGCGGATGGTTTCCGCAAGACGATCCAGCGTTTCCATATCACGTGCAATGGACCCCGACGGGCGCATGGGCGAAAGGCCGGCGCGCCACAGCGCTTCGCAGACATAAATATTGCCCAGCCCGGCGATAAGCCTCTGATCGAGGAGCGCTGCCTTCAGCGGCGTTCTGCGACCTTCGAACAGCCCGGCCAGAATATCTCCCGAAAGACGGTTTCCGGTGGGCTCCACACCCAGATTTTTCAGGAGAGGATGGTCATCAAGCGTGCCCTTTTCGGCAAACAGCATGAAACCGAATCGGCGAGGGTCGTTATAGATTATGCGCGCCGATGCACCATCCGGACGCGCCAGATGAAAAACGACATGATCATGGACGCTATTCTTCGACTTTTCGTGATGAAACCCGCCGGGTATGCCCCTCGCATCATCCGCCTCGATGCGAAATGAACCCGACATGCCCAGATGACTGATCACGGAAAGCCCGTCATCGAGATGTATCGTGAGATATTTCGCGCGGCGGCCAAGCGCTTCGATGCGATGACCGGTCAGGCGCTCGCCAAAGCGTTCCGGAAAGGGAAAGCGCAAATCAGGCCGGTTTTGCTCGACCTGTTTAACAGTGGCCCCCTCCATGAAGGGCTGCAGCCCGCGACGGACCGTTTCGACCTCTGGCAATTCCGGCATTGAACGCGCACCCTGAAGAAAACCCAATCGAGGCTATTCTATATCGTATCGTTCACGCGCTGGCATGTTGCATTTTAACGCATTGGAAGAACACGCTTGCGACACTGCTTTGATAGGCTTCAGCAGCCGCTGCAGGGGATCATATTGGTAGCGCTGTGCCAGAAAATAGGTTTCACGCATGAGGATGCTGCTTGCCACCCATGAATTGAGCGGCTTGTAATCAAGCTCCACGTCAACCCTGATGTAATAGGCGCCCTCGGTCATCAGCGTTTTCGGCAGTTCGGCGGAGCCGCCCGCCTTGCCTGCAAAACCAGCCAAGTTGGGCCGAGACCAGTCCACCTGCGCCGAGAGTTTTTTGTCCTTCTCCGTGCCGCTTACCTCAATACCGGTGATCCTGATCTTCGGCCCCGTGCGCCCGTAAGGCAGAAGCGGCGCGATCAATGCGAATTCAACCGCACTTGCGGCTTTCTCATCATCGATGAAAGCGCGGAGTTTCTTTTTCATGAAGGTCATAGCGGGAAAGGCTCGTTCTGCGAGGTGACGGTGGAAAAGACGTGTCTGGCGAACCACCTTGCTTCCCCCGGTTTTCACCGGTCAACCATTGATCGGGATCGGTGAAGGAAGAATTAAGCCATCCCGCCTGCGCCCCAGCTTGCCATCCATTAACCAGGCCGTGCTGCGCAATCGCAAAAACCATTGATTAACCATGCTCATTAAGCAGGGTACAATTCATGCCCGCTATGCTTCCTACGGTCCAGGGATGCCGTGACTGCCCTGGAAAAGCCGAGGGAGCGAACGATGCCGACATTGATGACGCGTTTTCTGAAAAACCGCGCCGGAGCGACGGCCATCGAATATGCGTTGATCGGTTCGCTGGTTTCCATCGCCATTGTCAGCGGTGTCGCTTTGCTTGCAAATGGCGCGGGTGAACACTTCGACAATACCGCAACACAATTCCAGCAGGCGACCAACCGATAGTTCACTGAAAATGGGGGCATGATGATCGTATCAGCATTGTTGGGGACGATTTTCGTTGCGGCCATGGTCACCGACCTCACCTCCACGACCATCCGCAACCGTGTTACCATCGGTCTTGCTGCCAGTTTCATCATTCTTGCGCCGCTCGTCGGCTTGCCGCTCGCCACCTATGGCTGGAATCTGGTTGCTGACGCCGTCATTCTTGTCATCACGTTCGCACTCTTCTGCCTGCGCGCCATGGGAGACGGAGACGCCAAGCTTATTGCCGCGACTGCGCTCTGGTTCGGCTTTGATCCGGGACTTGCAGTCTATCTCTTGAAAGCCTCGATCCTCGGAGGCGTGCTGACACTCATGCTCGTCCTCTATCGCATGACGCCGCGCCTGCTTCTGGCGGATCGCTATGCCTTCATGGCCAGGCTGGCGCGCGGCAGAAACTTGCGCGGCCCGACGACAACTTCAATCCGGCCAGTGACAGCGCCGGTTATATTCTGGGCAAGGTCAACCGCGTCTACGGCACGATGGAAACCAGACTGCCGCCCAGTCGCTACAATGCGTCGTCGGATATATCTACAAATGAGCGGGATACGGTCATAGCCCAATGCGGCGCAACACAGCTCCTCGCGCACGGAGCGAAACCGCAGCGCCGATATAATGAAGTGCCGCAAGCTGCTTCAGGACAATATCAAAGACCTTGAAGCGCGCCAGAAGCAGCGGGAAAAAAGCCAGAAACACCCGCCGCTGCGGATTCTGCTGCCGCAGGCCGGCCTGGTGATTTCGCTGCGGCAGTTTTACATTTATTCAGGGATTGCCGCTTTTGTGGCACTCATTATCCCTATTCCACTCCTGTTTATGCCCGGCGTCGCGATAGCCACCTTTTTCGGCCTACCGCGCTGGTTCATATTGCAGAAACGCAAGCGTCGACTAAGAAACTTTCTCGAAGAATTTCCGAACGCGCTCGATGTGATCGTCCGCGCCACACGGGCGGGACTGCCGCTCAATGACGGATTATGGCTTATCGCGAGCGAATCTGCCGAACCGGTGCGCAGTGAATTCAAGCGTATCGTCGAGGCGCAGCAGATGGGGCTTTCAATCCCCGAAGCGGTCGGCAAAATGCCGGACACCATGCCTTGTCCGGAAGCGAATTTTTCGCCATCGTGATCAAGACACAGGCGCAGGCGGGTGGAAATCTTTCCGAAACACTCAACAATCTGGCCAAGGTATTCGCGAATTCGTAGAGAAGCTCGATCTCAAAAGGACACTTGCCGACGAAAAAACCATCGCGGCGCTCCGGACTGCCGACTTTGCGGCCAGAACCCGCTCAATGTTTTTCTTTTTCTGCGATTCGTCCTGCCGTTCGGCGTTCTGGCGATTGCAGCCTTCTACATTTTTGCGCTCGGCAACATGCCGAATCACTCGTTCTTCATTCGGTGCTTCATCTGCATTCTGGCCGCCTATGCCTATCGGCTCCCGGTGCGCCTGCGGCCTGCGTGAAATAATTTTCGGCTGTCTTCAGATCGACGGAAAGCAGATAGGACATGCCTATATTGGACATGAGGGACCATTCGTTCGGCTGGATTTGCAGCGCTTTCCGGTACATTGCATGGGCTTCTTCCTTGTTGCCCATCTGGTCAAGGATAGCCTCTTCAGCCGAGAAAAGCCGTTCGTCCGGATAGGCCGGATTTTGTGCGCGGCGCACCGCCTGCAAGTACCTGATCGTTGCGTCCAAGGCGGGTAAGCCCACTGGCATAGTTGAGCGCCGTTCCGCGATCCTTCGGATTGCGCTGGTACTGGGTGCCAAGGCGCCCGACCATCGCGGATAGCTGCGCATCGTTCATGTGATCGAAAGTCGCTGCCATTGCCGGGCGGCGCACCGAACCGGTCGTGGTGGGTCAACAGTGTTGCAGCCGGATAGGACAAGGGCGGACAGAATGCACGCGTAACCAAGACGGGGAAATGCACCGCCTTTTGCACCAATGTTCAGCATCCGCCGCCATGTGAGGCCTGCATTTTTGCCCAAGCCCCCTCAAGCCCGATTTCCATTATATCAATATTCCGTTAACCCTAATGATTGGTTAAAAACTGAACCGGAAGAGAGTGCCATGCCTGTCGAAATCCTTTCCCAACCCTCGCAACAAAGCCGTCCCATCTGGTTCGTCGCCAGCGGCAGGCTCGATCACGCGGCGTTGCCAGCAGATATGCTTGTCTGGGCGAGAGCAAATGGTTTCGACGGTGAAGCGGGACGTGTACTCGTTCTGCCAGGCAAGGATGGATCGATCGCCGGCGCGCTGTTTGGAACGGGTGATAAGGAAAAGAACGGTCAATTACAGCTTCTCGCCGGGAAGCTCGCACGCAGTCTGCCGGAAGGCGACTGGCACATTGAAGGCAGGCCAGACAACGCTGCACTGGTCGCACTGGCTTTCGTGATGGGCGGATACGGTTTTACACGCTACCGCAAGGCAAATGGCAAGACGATCCGTCTCGCCCTGCCGCAAGGAGCCGATGAAGCCGAAACACGCCGTATCGGTGAAGCCGTGACGCTTGTTCGCGATCTGATCAACACCCCTGCCAACGATATGGGCCCGGATGCCCTTGAAAAAACCGCGCGCGATCTGGCCACCAAACATGGTGCCAGGGTTGACGTCACCGAGGGTGATGCACTCCTGGAAAAGAACTTTCCGATGATCCACGCTGTCGGGCGGGCGGGCTCCATCGCGCCGCGTCTCATTGATTTCATCTGGGGCAAGGAGAGTGACCCCAAAATCACGCTGGTCGGCAAGGGGGTCTGCTTCGATACAGGGGGGCTCGACATCAAGTCCGCAAGCGGCATGCTGCTCATGAAAAAAGATATGGGGGGCGCCGCCAATGTGCTCGGCCTTGCCTCCATGATCATGGATGCAAAACTTCCAGTGCGGTTGCGCGTGCTGGTTCCAGCGGTCGAAAACTCCATTGCCGGAAATGCCTTCCGTCCCAGTGATATTCTTCAAAGCCGCAAGGGCCTGACGGTCGAAATTGGCAACACGGACGCGGAAGGTCGACTGGTTCTAGCCGATGCGCTGACGCTGGCCGATGAAGAAGAGCCGGAACTCCTTATCGACATGGCAACGCTGACAGGCGCGGCGCGTGTAGCGCTCGGCCCCGATCTTCCGCCTTTCTATACCCATGACGAGGTGCTTGCGAGCCGGATCGCAGCAAAAGCCGACGAGACAGCCGATCCGCTTTGGCGGATGCCGCTGTGGCTTCCCTATGCGCAGAAGCTCTCGTCACGCGTTGCGGATATCAATAACGTCACCACCGATGGCTTTGCCGGATCGGTAACAGCCGCGCTCTTCCTCAGTCGTTTTGTAGAAAAGGCGAAGGCTTATGTGCATTTCGATATTTTCGGCTGGGTGCCCGTCGAAAAGCCTGCCTCTCCTGTCGGCGGTGAAGCACAAGCAATCCGCGCACTTTACCAACTGCTCAAAGAACAATATCCGGCCCGCTGAAAGGACTTGCCTGAGCAGCCGAAAGCAGATTGAATAAAACGGCTCCGAAACAATCCTTACATTCATTGGATGGGATCGGAAGAGGGGACCGGATGCCAATTGAGCTGAAGCCGTTACAGGCCCTGACATTGCTGAGAACCCTGTCGCTGGAACAGGTGCGCGACGAGATGCCCGATCTCACTACGCGGCAGGGAGCCATTCTTCTGACCATCTATCTGGAGCCCCCGCCGCACACGGTCCGGGGGCTTGCAGCCAAACTGAATGTCACCAAACCGGTGATCACGCGCGCGCTCGATACGATGGGCGCGCTCGATCTTGTCTCCCGGCATCGTGATGAAAAAGACCGGCGAAATGTGCTAGTAAAGAGGACGGTCGCCGGTGCGCTTTATGTTGAAAGACTGGGCGATCTGGTCATCGCCAAAGCCAGAGAGTTGCCCCTATGAGTATCAATACGACCATGCTTGACCGCCGCCTCAATGCCTATCGCCCCGATCTCGCCGATGAAAGACTGAACGGCAAAGTGGACGCCTCCCGTTTTACCGCCGGGACACCGATGCAGGTTTGCGCACCCGTCGTCGATTTGCGCGCCGAGCCGCGCATGGACAGCGGCCCGCAGACACAGATCATCTTTGGCGATGCGGTGCGCATTTTCGAGGAAATGGACGGCTGGTGCTGGGTGCAGGCCGAACGCGACGGCTATACCGGATATGTTTCCGCTGCCGCGCTTGAAAAACCGCACGGCGAAGCGACCCATATGGTCATTGTGCCGCGCACCTTCGTCTATCCAGGCGCCGATCTCCGGTTTCCGCATACCCAGACGCTTTCGCTCGGCTCGCGCGTTCGCATCGCCGGCGCAGCAGAAACACGCGGCACGAAATACGCTCTGCTTGAAAGCGGAGAGGCGCTGATTACAAGTCACCTTGCTCCCGTGGGCGAACACGCTTCCGATTACGTCGCCGTTGCCGAAACGTTGCTCCATACACCCTATCTGTGGGGCGGTACATCCGGGTTCGGCATTGATTGTTCGGGGCTGGTACAGCTTGCCATGTGGGCCGCAGGCCGCACAGTGCTGCGGGATTCCGACATGCAGCAGAATACGCTCGGCGAGATTATCGAACCGGATGCCGATTATTCGAATCTGCGGCGCGGCGACCTCGTTTTCTGGAAAGGTCATATCGCCATCTGCGCATCGCCCGATTTGCTGATTCATGCCAGCGGCCACACCATGACCGTAACACTGGAACCGCTGCACGACGCCGTCAGGCGTATTGCCTATCTCTATGACCTGCCGACCCTGATCCGCAGACCTTGAGAACCAGAGGGCCATGAAAGGCCACGCCGATGAAGGGAAAAGCCACATTCTTGATTATGGGGCTGATCTTCAGCTCTGCCGTCTTTTTCCCATCCGCCGTGTCGCTCGAAAGGTTTGCGCGCGTGACCATTCCCGCATCGCCCGCCGCCTACGCCCAGGTCAACGGGATCGAAATGTATTACCGGATCGTCGGCAAGGGATCGCCGATCCTTCTGATTCCCGGCGGCCTTTCCGACAGCCATGCCTGGGATGCGCAACTGCCCATCCTTGCCCGCCATCACACCATCATCGTGGCCGACAGCCGGGGTCAAGGACGCTCGTCACGCACCGACGAGCCACTTTCCTATAAATTGATGGCTGACGATTATGTGGCGCTACTTGATTATCTGCATATCGACAAGGTCGATCTCGTCGGCTGGAGCGACGGCGGCATCATTGGTCTGGATATCGCGATGCGCTATCCGGAACGGCTGACAAGCCTCTTTGCGCAGGCAGCCAATGCATCGCTCGAGGGCAGTACCGGCTATATCGAGGCGCGTGCCGCAGGAAAGCCCATACCGGAACTGCGTCATTACGAAAGCATCGACAAGGAGATCCATGCGCTTTGGGCGAACGAGCCGAACTATACCGAAGAGGATCTGTCGCAAATCAATGTGCGGACGGCCATCGTCATCGGCGACCACGATACGGCAATCACCCGCGAGCATACGGAATTCATCGCCAGCCGGATTCCCGGCGCTGAGCTGATCATTCTGCCCGACTCAGGCCACGGCGTACCAGTGGAAAATCCCCGTCTTTATGCTCATACAGTCCTGCAATTCATCGACGGCAAGAAGCCGGATGACGCAAGGATCGCAAGCAAACGAAGCTAAACCCGGTTCGGCAACACCCGATCCGGCGGACGGTGACCGTCCACGAATGCCTTGATGTTTATGATGACCTTGTCGCCCATATCGATGCGGCCCTCCATCGTGGCCGACCCCATATGCGGCAGAAGTACCACCTTGCCTTTTTCGGCAAGCCTCAGAAGGCGCGGATTAACGGCCGGTTCATGCTCGAACACGTCCAGCCCGGCTCCGGCGAGCTTTCCCTGCTCTATCAGCTCGATCAGCGCGTTTTCATCGATAATCTGACCGCGTGCCGTATTCACAAGATAGGCCGTTGGCTGCATCAGCGCGATGCGACGCGCAGAAAGCAGATGGAAGGTTGCAGGCGTAGAAGGGCAATTGACCGAAATGATGTCCATGCGCGCCAGCATCTGGTCAAGACTGTCCCAATAGGTTGCCTCCAGCTCTTCCTCGATCTGCGGGTTGACGCGATTGCGGTTGTGATAATGGATGGAAAGGCCGAAAGCCTTGGCACGGCGCGCCACCGCAGTTCCGATACGCCCCATACCGACAATGCCGAGGCGCTTGCCCCAGATGCGTCGCCCGAGCATCCAGGTTGGCGACCAGCCCGGCCACTTACCCTCGCGCTCATTCAGAACATTTGCGCCCTCGACCAGACGGCGCGGCACGGACAAAAGCAGCGCCAACGTCATATCGGCCGTGTCTTCCGTCAGGACATTCGGCGTGTTCGTCACGGTAATGCCGCGTTTGGCAGCAGCGGCCACGTCGATATTATCGACACCGTTACCGAAATTGGCGATGAGTTTCAGATTGGGTCCGGCCTGTTCAATTGCCGCCGCGTCGATAACATCCGTGATGCAGGGCACAAGCACATCAGCCTCTTTCAGCGCCGCAATGATTTCAGGCTGGCTCATACGGTGGTCGTCTATATTGAGACGCGCATCGAACAGTTCCCGCATTCGGGTTTCCACCGGATCCGGCAGTTTCCGGGTAAGAACGACCAGCGGCTTTTTCTTGTTCGACATCTCCACCCCATTTTTTGAGCAACGTTCCCAAAGCTGTTTCGGTCCTAATGGCGAAACCGCTCCAGGCTGTCGTGACGAATACTTTTTTCACGCATCGCCGAATGGAAAACCGACTCCCGCTTTCCCCGGAAATGCACGAACCAAAACTTCATGTTGAGACCTCCTTAACCAAGAAGGTGCAATATGGGATATTGCTTCGGCTGCTCATCTCTATCAAGGCGGCGCGGCAAAGACAAAGAAAAACAGGACCGGTAAAACAGGACGGCCAAAGCGCTTTGCAGCTCATCCAACTGCTGAAGGCATGACCGTCTTGAAAAACAGGACGGCGAGAGGTCGCAGTTTGTATAGAGTGCTTTCGCAACGTTTTCTGATTGCCCTTTTGGGCAGTCTGGCAGTTTTGCTCATTCTGGCGCCGCTTGGCGCCCCTCATAAACACAATGCAAATGCCGCCGCCCCGGCAGGAACAACCATGGGCGCAAGCGGGTTGCCGGTGCCGCGCTTCGTTAGCCTCAAGCCCGCGCGTGTTAACCTGCGTATCGGGCCAGGGCGCGATTACGCGGTGTCGTGGCTGTTCATGAAAGCTGGCCTGCCGGTGGAAATCATTCAGGAATATGACAACTGGCGGCGTATTCGCGACGCGGACGGTACGGAAGGCTGGGTCTATCAGTCGCTTCTGTCCGGCAAGCGAATGGCAATTACCGCCCCCTGGCTCAAAAACGACGAAGGCGCGATGATCACCATGCGACGCGAGGCCAGCGATACGGCCGGCGCGGCTGCCAAAATCGAGCCCGGCGTGATCGGCACTGTGCGTGAATGCAACGGCCAATGGTGCCGGATCGACATGAGTGGTGTGCGTGGATGGATCAAGCAGTCGGAACTTTGGGGCGTCTATCCGGGCGAAGTGTTCGACTAAAGTCCGTACATAATCAGGGCTATGATTGATGTTGGCGCCAGCTCCAGATTTTGATTGGTCGCATTCTCTCGGTTGAACGACAGGGCTCATTCGCGTGTTACTGATCATCGGCACAGTTCGTCTGCCTCCGGAAAATCTTCCCAAGGCTCGCCCGGCAATGGCACGCATGATTGCGGCCAGCCGCGCCGAAGACGGCTGTGAAGAATATAGCTATGCGGAAGACGTACTTGAGCCAGGTCTCATTCACGTAAAGGAAATGTGGCGCGATCAGGATGTGCTGGACGAGCACTTTGCGTCCGCGCACATCGCGGCTTGGCGATCGGCGTGGCCCGGGCTGGGAATTAGTGATCGAGATCTGCGCGCTTATGAAATCGGAGAACCGCACCGGACATAATAAAAAAGCGGCCTCAGGCCGCTTTTCTCATTCCGGAAACCGCGGTTTACTGCGTCTTGCGGCGCAGGCGGACAATGATGTCCACATTCACGATTTCCATGCCGTCGGGTGCATCCGGCATATTGGCAACGGTTGGCTGGCCGCGCTCGCCATGCGGAATGTCGAACACGACATTTTCCCCTTCGAGGAAAAAATGCTGGTGGTCCGAAATGTTGGTGTCGAAATAGGTTTTCGAACCTTCGACCGCGATTATGCGCAGCATCCCGGCTTCGGTGAACTGGTGCAGCGTGTTGTAAACGGTCGCAAGGGATACGGGCACATCGGCCAGAACCGCTTCTTCATGAAGATCTTCAGCGGAAAGATGGCGATCACCCTGAGCGTAGATCAGGCTCGCAAGCGCAACGCGCTGGCGCGTCGGACGCAGGCCCGCACCGCGAAGCCGCTCTTCCATCGAGACCGTCGAGTGGGTATGTAAAGACTGCATATTCACTGTTGGATCCGTCACAAGCTCGTAGCAATTTCGTCAAAGATTGAACGGGCTGTTGCCCATTGCATACTGACATTGATATATGCCGTTGTGAAATAAGTATCAATAGCTATGGCAAACTCCGGCTTTTTCGGCCAAAGCCATTGCGTGATTTTACTGCCGGAAACAGTCTGTGGTAGGGATGCACCGGAGAGAATGTGCGCTTGGAAATCGAGCAATAGCTCTAGTAATTTGTTTTAGCCGCATTTATGGGAGGCCGGATATGTGCATTTGGCCGCAAAATGCTCTAAACGACAACCGGACCGGCTTGCCGGTCGCATCAGAATGAACCTCAAGGGAGGCGTAATGGCAGAACAGAAATCGAGCTACGGGTATGAAGAACTCCTCAGCTGCGCACGCGGCGAGCTGTTCGGACCCGGCAATGCGCAGCTTCCTCTGCCTCCGATGCTGATGGTCCATCGCATCACCGATATTTCCGAAACGGGCGGCGCCTTCGACAAGGGCTACGTTCGCGCCGAATATGACGTGAGCCCCGAAGACTGGTATTTCCCCTGCCACTTCCAGGGCAATCCGATCATGCCGGGCTGCCTCGGCCTTGATGGCATGTGGCAGCTCACCGGCTTCTTCCTCGGCTGGCTCGGCGAGCCGGGCCGCGGCATGGCGCTTTCGACCGGTGAGGTGAAGTTCAAGGGCATGGTTCGCCCCAACACGAAGCTTCTTGAATATGGCATAGACTTCAAGCGCGTCATGCGCGGCCGCCTCGTACTCGGCACCGCCGACGGCTGGCTGAAGGCCGATGGCGAGCTCATCTATCAGGCGTCGGACCTGCGCGTCGGCCTGTCCAAGGAAGGCAGCGGGCAATAAGCCGCTGAACCGCTTAACATCCACGGGCGCGACCTGCATAAAATGAAGAGTTTTTATGCGGCCGCGCTCAAAACATGCGAAGATCGCACCTATGTAACCGCGAAGACAAAGCGGCCTCTGTGAGGAGCGCTGCTTTCACGGCACAGGTGTAAAGGAGAACGCGATGCGGCGTGTGGTCGTAACGGGTATGGGGATCGTATCCTCGATTGGAAACAATACCGAAGAGGTCACGGCCTCATTGCGCGAGGCCAAGTCCGGTATTTCTCGCGCCGAAGAATATGCCGAACTCGGCTTCCGCTGCCAGGTGCATGGCGCACCCAAGATCGACGTCGAAGCTCTTGTCGACCGTCGCGCCATGCGTTTCCACGGCCGCGGCACGGCTTGGAACCATGTCGCCATGGATCAGGCGATTGCCGATGCGGGACTTTCGGAAGACGAGGTCTCCAATGATCGTACCGGCATCATCATGGGTTCGGGCGGTCCTTCGACACGCACGATCGTCGATTCTGCCGACATCACCCGTGAAAAAGGTCCCAAGCGGGTCGGCCCCTTTGCCGTGCCCAAAGCCATGAGTTCCACGGCTTCGGCAACGCTTGCAACCTTCTTCAAGATCAAGGGCGTGAATTATTCGATTTCGTCCGCTTGTGCGACGTCGAACCACTGTATCGGCAATGCCTATGAAATGATCCAGTACGGCAAGCAGGACCGCGTTTTCGCGGGTGGCTGTGAAGACCTCGACTGGACCCTTTCGGTGCTGTTCGACGCCATGGGCGCGATGTCGTCCAAATATAACGAAACACCATCCAAAGCGTCCCGTGCGTATGACAAAAACCGCGACGGTTTCGTCATTGCCGGCGGCGCGGGCGTTCTGGTGCTGGAAGACCTCGAAACGGCCCTTGCACGAGGCGCCAAGATTTACGGCGAAATCGTTGGTTATGGCGCAACGTCCGATGGCTATGACATGGTTGCGCCATCGGGCGAAGGCGCGCTGCGCTGCATGAAGATGGCCCTTTCGACCGTCAACGGCAAGATCGACTACATCAATCCGCATGCCACCTCGACGCCTGCCGGCGACGCACCGGAAATCGACGCGATCCGTCAGATTTTCGGCGCTGGCGATGCGTGCCCGCCTATCGCCGCGACCAAGTCGCTGACCGGCCATTCGCTCGGCGCGACAGGCGTGCAGGAAGCAATCTACTCGCTTCTGATGATGCAGAATAATTTCATTTGCGAAAGCGCGCATATCGAAGAACTGGATCCCGCCTTCGCGGACATGCCCATCGTTCGCAAGCGCATTGACAACGCTCAGCTCAACACCGTGCTTTCCAACTCCTTCGGGTTTGGCGGCACCAATGCCACGCTGGTGTTCCAGCGTTACCAGGGCTGAGGGAGAGGGAAATATGGACGGTTTGATGAAGGGAAAACGCGGCCTCATTATGGGGGTCGCGAATAATCACTCTCTTGCCTGGGGAATTGCAAAGCAACTCGCGGCTCAAGGCGCCGAACTTGCCTTCACTTATCAGGGCGATGCGCTGGGCAAACGCGTGAAGCCCCTGGCGGAACAGGTCGGCTCGGAGCTGGTACTGCCTTGCGACGTCGAGGACATTACCACAGTCGATGCCGTTTTTGCCGAAATCGAGAAGAAATGGGGTAAGCTCGACTTCATCGTTCATGCTATCGGTTTCTCCGACAAGACCGAATTGAAGGGTCGCTACGCAGACGTCACCACGCGCGATAATTTCAGCCGCACAATGGTGATTTCCGCCTACTCCTTCACCGAAATGGCACAGCGTGCCGAAAAGCTGATGAAGGACGGCGGCTCCATCCTGACGCTGACCTATGGCGGCTCCACCCGCACGATCCCCAACTACAATGTCATGGGTGTTGCCAAGGCAGCCCTTGAAGCGATGGTTCGTTATCTCGCAGCCGATTATGGTCCGCAGGGTATCCGCGTCAATGCGATCTCGGCCGGTCCGGTGCGCACGCTGGCCGGCGCCGGTATTGGCGATGCACGCGCGATCTTCAGCTATCAGCGCCGCAATTCGCCGCTTCGCCGTACAGTCGATATCGACGATGTCGGCAAATCGGCCGTCTACCTGCTCTCAGATCTTTCGAGTGGAGTGACCGGCGAAATCCATTATGTGGATTCGGGCTACAACATCGTCTCGATGCCGACGCTGGAAGAGCTGAAAAGCTCGGACGCCGAACGCGGCGAATAAACTCATTATTGCTTGAACCAACCAGAGCGCAGATCTGATTGAATCAGATCTGCGCTCTAAACTTTTGTTTTAACGCGCATCTTTTCCGAAAACCGTTTCACACTTTTCGGGATGCGCTCTAAAAGCCGCCTTTTGGGTGGCTTTTTGTTTCTCACTTCTTCGCATCGAAAATTTTGAAGCCATCGATTTCTTCGAGCAGTGTCACTGTCTTGAACAGACCCTTCAATGTCGTTTCATAAGGCAACTGCCGGTTTGCGACCATCAGCAGGCGACCGCCGGGCTTAAGGCGCGATGCAGCCGCGGCAATGAAACTCTGGCCGAGTGAAACATCGGTCACACGGCCTTCATGAAAAGGTGGGTTCATGATGATCGTATCGTAGATACCGGCTATCTTTTCGCTGGTGACATCGAACCAGTTGAATGCAAGCGGCACAGAAGCGCCCAGACGCTCCATATTGCCGCGCGCCGCCTCCAGTGCCTCGTAGTCGGCTTCGTAGAGATCTATCGACTTGATCCGGTCGGCAAATTTCAGGCATTGCGCGGCGAGGTACCCCCAGCCCGCACCAAGATCCGCGACATTTCCGAAAACGATCTTCTCCATATGCGGTACGAGGAGCGCAGAGCCCTTGTCGATGGCGCCATGGGAGAACATGCCGGGTTCTGTGCGGAACACATCGTCGATATCCGCAGCAAGCGGCTTCAGCGCAGCTATAAAGTCATTGTCCAGATCGACGGGGCGCCGCAGCCAGAAGGCCACCGCATGGTTCTTTGACACACGGTCGCTGATTTCAGCGATATTGCCGACCCATTTGCGGAAACTGTCGACGCCCAGTTTCTTGTCGCCAGACACGACGATCCATCCGCCCGGCTCAACGCGCGCCAGAAGCTCTGAGAACCATGCCTCGTTGCGTCCGCGGTGTTTTCCAAGCAACAGCAGTCCGCCGGAATAACGCGCGTCAGTGCCAAGCCTTGGCTCAACGCGGAAGCCTTCCTTGTTGAGCGCCAGCCAGTCGGGGCGCCATGGCTGCAAGCAGGTAAGCGCCGCTTTCCATTCCGGTTCCAAAAGGCGATCAACTGCAAGACCGCAGGCGAGAAAGGATTGCCCTTCTTCGGGCATGTCGAGAATGCCCTGTTCGAAGGGCAGGAAAAGTGTCTTCTGTGCCGGTTTCATCATCGCCCATCCATGGTCTCGAAATGATTCACGTGCAACAAAAAAGCGCGCCTGACGGCGCGCTTTTCCGGATTAGCGAAGAGAGGCAGCGCTTATTCAGCGTCTACTTCTTCCTTCTTCTTTTCCTGGACAATTTCCTTGCCAGTTTCCTGATCGACGACCTTCATCGACAGGCGAACCTTGCCGCGTTCGTCAAAGCCCATGAGCTTGACCCAGACCTTCTGACCCTCCTTGACCACATCGGTGGTCTTGGCAACGCGGTCGGAGGCGAGCTGCGAGATGTGAACCAGACCGTCACGCGGACCGAAGAAGTTTACGAAGGCGCCGAAATCGGCGGTCTTCACGACCGTGCCTTCGTAGATTTCACCGACTTCCGGTTCAGCAACGATGGAATGAATCCACTTCTTGGCGGCTTCGATTTCCTTGCCGTTCGACGAAGCGATCTTGACCGTACCATCGTCTTCGATGTTGATTTTCGCGCCGGTCTTTTCGACGATTTCACGAATAACCTTACCACCCGAACCGATAACATCACGGATCTTGTCGGTAGGAATGTTCATGACTTCGATGCGTGGGGCAAATTCGCCCAGTTCCTCGCGCGACGAGGAGATGGCCTTGCCCATTTCACCGAGAATGTGAACGCGACCGCCCTTGGCCTGTTCCAGAGCGACCTTCATGATCTCTTCGGTAATACCGTCGATCTTGATGTCCATCTGAAGCGCGGTGATGCCGTTTTCAGTACCGGCTACCTTGAAGTCCATGTCGCCGAGGTGATCTTCATCGCCGAGGATGTCCGAAAGAACTGCGAAGCGCTCGCCTTCCTTGATCAGGCCCATAGCAATACCAGCCACCGGGCGGGTGATCGGAACGCCTGCATCCATCAGCGCCAGCGACGTGCCGCAAACGGTTGCCATCGACGACGAACCGTTGGATTCCGTGATCTCGGAAACGGTACGGATCGTGTAAGGGAACTGCTCAGCTGCTGGCAGCATTGGGTGGATCGCACGCCATGCAAGCTTTCCATGACCAACTTCACGACGACCTGGCGAACCCATACGGCCGGTTTCACCGACCGAGTATGGCGGGAAGTTGTAATGCAGCATGAAGGATTCTTTGTACGTACCGGTCAGAGAATCGATCATCTGTTCGTCTTCGCCGGTGCCGAGCGTGGCAACAACGATTGCCTGCGTTTCACCGCGGGTAAACAGGGCCGAGCCGTGAGTACGCGGCAGAAGGCCGACTTCCGAAACAATTGCACGAACGGTCGACAAATCGCGGCCATCAATACGGTTGCCGGTGTCGAGAATGTTCCAGCGAACAATCTTCGCCTGCAGGTGCTTGAAAACGGTTGCGAACTGTTCCGGCGTGAATTCCGTTTCTTCCGCGCCTTCGGGGAAGAAGTGAGCCTTCGCCTTGGCCTTTGCAGCGTCAACAGCGACGTAACGAGCCTGCTTTTCGGTGATCTTGTATGCTTCACGCAGGTCATTTTCGACGACTGCAAGCATCTTGGCTTCGAGGTCCGACAGATCTTCCGGCTGGAAGTCACGTGGTTCCTTTGCAGCCACTTCAGCGAGCTTGATGATCGCGTCGATAACTGGCTGGAAGCCCTTCTGACCGAAGACAACGGCACCGAGCATGACTTCTTCGGAAAGTTCCTGCGCTTCCGATTCCACCATCAGAACAGCATCAGCAGTACCGGCAACAACCAGATCGAGCTTCGATTCCGGCATTTCGTCGATATTCGGGTTCAGCACATATTCGCCGTTGATATAACCAACGCGTGCGCCGCCGATCGGGCCCATGAAAGGAACGCCGGAAATGGTCAATGCTGCAGAAGCTGCAACCATCGACAGAACATCGGGATTGTTTTCAAGGTCGTGCTGAATGACGGTCAGAACAACCTGTGTGTCGTTCTTGTAGCCATCAACGAAAAGCGGGCGGATCGGGCGATCGATCAGGCGCGAAACGAGGGTTTCGTTTTCGCTTGGACGACCTTCACGCTTGAAGAAACCGCCTGGGATCTTACCAGCTGCGTAGGTCTTTTCCTGATAGTTGACGGTCAGCGGGAAGAAATCCTGGCCTGGCTTTGGTTCCTTGGCAGAAACAACAGTCGCAAGAACGACGGTTTCGCCATAGGTTGCCAGAACCGCACCGTCAGCCTGACGGGCGATCTTGCCGGTTTCGAGAATGAGCGGACGACCGCCCCATTCGATTTCAACTTTATGGGTATTGAACATATCTTGTCCTCATGTGGAGATGCCGCGCAAAAGCGTCTGAAGGCATCACCTCGGTTGGCGGACGGGCCACGGGCAAGACAACGGGAAGTTCGTTCAACACCTCAGAACGTCCACTTCTGGACGTTGTCTGGTACGAACCACCTGCAATCCTGCCCCATGACTGGTCCAGGTCATAAGCCTTACGGCTCTTCATTGGCATGACGGAATGCGCTCTGCGCGCCGTCTCATGCCGGACGGGCATTCGCCCGATACTTGCCGCGTATCTCGTCCGAAATCGTTTCATATTTTCGGGATACGCTCTAAATCAAACGGGCGACGTTTTGAAACGTCGCCCGATTTTACCGTTAGCGGCGCAGGCCCAGACGGGAAATCAGCGCCTGGTAACGTGCCTGGTCGATGCCCTTGACATAGTCAAGAAGACGACGACGCTGCGAAACCAGCTTCAGAAGGCCGCGACGCGAATGATTGTCATTCTTGTGGCCCTTGAAGTGTTCGGTGAGGTTGGCAATACGCTCGGAAAGAACGGCAACCTGTACTTCAGGAGAACCGGTATCGCCTTCCTTGGTGCCGTATTCCTTGATAAGTGCTTGCTTGCGCTCAGCAGTAATCGACATCGTAACACCCTTTCTAGATGAGAGGAAACCAGACGCCCGGGCCGGGATGTCGTCCAGCGCGGGCCATTTACACGATCTGACGCGTGTTTCCACACGATCGATGAGGGGCATATAGTGCAAAAATGGCAATAATGCCAGCCTCAAATGTTTCCCGATATTCCGGCGGCTTTCTCATCCTGCGGTGAAAACACGCTTCGGCTTGAACTGTCCGCGCTCGATATAGCCGATTGCTAGCAACTTGCCGCGTGTCGTTACGCAGGCTTCGTCAGCTTCCAATGGTGCATCGCGTCCGCGCAGGATCACCGGATTTCCGAGACGCACGCGCTGGGCCTGCTCATCGGTAAGAGGCACTTGCGGCAGACAGTCGAGTGCTGCGCCCGTATCGATCACCAGGGCATCGATTGCCGAAAAATCGCGGCGCGGTGCGGGTTCGGCGGCTTCGCCATCTTCATTCTTCGGCGGCAGCGGCGGCCAGGCCTCTTCAAGTTCTGCAAGAGTTACGAAATCCTCTTCCGTGAAGGGAGCGACCTCGATACGGCGCAGATCCGAAATATGACCGAAGCAGCCAAGATCGCGGCCCATATCGCGGGCGAGCGAACGCACATAGGTGCCCTTGGAGCATTCGACCTCGAATTCGGTGCGGTGCGCATCGGGAATGGCAACGATTTCGAGCCGGTCAATCTCGACTTCGCGAGCCGGAATTTCCACGGTTTCACCTTCGCGTGCCAGATCGTAAGCCCGTTCGCCCGCAATCTTGATTGCGGAAAATTGCGGCGGCACCTGCGAAATCACACCGGTATAGTTTGGCAGAAGCGCTTCAATGTCCTCGCGCGACGGGCGTTTGTCGGATGTCTTGGTCGGTTCGCCTTCCAGATCGTCCGTGGAACGTTCTTCTCCCCAGGTGACCGTAAAACGGTAGACCTTGGTTCCATCCATTACATAAGGCACAGTCTTTGTGGCTTCGCCGAGCGCAATGGGCAACATGCCGGAAGCAAGCGGATCGAGCGTGCCGGCATGTCCGGCCTTTTCCGCATTGAACAGCCATTTGATCTTGGAAACCGCTTCCGTCGATCCCATGCCCTTCGGCTTGTCGAAAATGACCCAGCCAGAAACCGGACGGCCTTTTTTCTTGCCCCGTCTTGCCATGCTTTATTCGTCTCCGTTACGGGAAGTGCTGTCCGCTTCCCCGTCTTCATCATGCGAAAGATCACGCGCCACTTCCGGCGA
Source organism: Ochrobactrum sp. CM-21-5 (assembly GCF_014253075.1). Taxonomy (GTDB): domain Bacteria; phylum Pseudomonadota; class Alphaproteobacteria; order Rhizobiales; family Rhizobiaceae; genus Brucella. Next base: position 289,303 of record NZ_JACLZJ010000001.1, on the reverse strand, counting down.
GCGGAGCAGAGCGTCGATCTTTGAAAAATTGTCAAAACTCGTATCGGAGCGAAAACGGAACTCCGGCATATACTTCATCTGGTTCAGGCTGGGTGCCACGCGGCCACGAATGAATTTGGCGTTTGCGGCAAGCGCCTTAATCACGGCCTGCGGATCGGCGTTGCCCAGAGGCGTGATGAAACAGGTCGCGATCTTCAGGTCCGGCGACATGCGCACTTCCGAAACGGAAATGACCGTGCGCTCGATAAGATCATCGCGAATTTCGCCGCGCTGAAGGACTTGTGCCAGTGCGTGACGCACCTGTTCGCCGACGCGAAGCTGGCGTTGGGAAAGGCCACCTGAGCCTTTCATATCATGAGAACGTGCCATTGCCTTATCTCTTTGTTTTTATGCATATCCTTATCCCGAAGCCATTTCGCCTCTGGACGGACACGCTCTGTGCGGCATCAAAAGCCCGATAAGCCGTCAAAGGCCTCGGACCGTGGAACCGCGAAGTGAAAAGCGTGATCTAGAGCGCGTCACGTTTGATTGCATTCATACGCCGTGCTTTAGTTCATTTTTTATACGCATGTCTTCAGCCCAAAACCGGTACCCGCTTCTGGGAGACATGCTCTACCACAGTTCAGACGGGAGTCAGACCCTCGGAACCGGGCAATGAAAAGCCGGGCCGCCCAAAGGCGGCCCGATTTGGACATACCTGTCGTGCCGGCGGCACTTCAGATAGCTTGTTTGCTGCCTTTAGAGCAGTTCCTTTTAAAGGGAAACGTCGGAATTGCTCTAAATCTTTGTTTTTAAAACATTTATGCGGCGTCAAATGTTACCACCCGACTGCAAAATGCCCTAAAGCGAACGCGATACGTGTTCGACGCGGAAGGCTTCGATGACATCGCCTGCGCGGATATCATCGTAGTTTTCAAAGGCCATACCGCATTCCTGACCCGACGGCACTTCGGCAACTTCATCCTTGAAACGCTTGAGCGTCTTGAGCTTGCCTTCGTGGATAACCACGTTGTCGCGGATGAGGCGCACACCTGCGCCACGCTCCACCTTGCCCTCGGTGACACGGCAACCGGCGACCTTACCCACCTTGGTGATGTTGAAGACTTCGAGGATCTCCGCATTGCCAAGGAAAGTTTCGCGGCGTTCCGGCGACAGCAGACCCGACATCGCAGCCTTAACATCATCGATCAGATCATAAATGATGTTGTAGTAGCGAATTTCGATGCCCTGCTGTTCAGCGGCGTCACGTGCCTGCTTATTGGCGCGGACGTTGAAGCCGATGATCGCGGCATTGGAAGCTTCGGCCAGCGACACATCGCTTTCCGTGATGCCGCCTGCACCTGTATGAACGAGGCGAGCGCGGACTTCATCAGTGCCGAGCTTTTCGAGCGCCGAAGAAATCGCTTCGATGGAGCCCTGCACGTCACCCTTGATGACAAGCGGGAATTCCTTCGTGCCGGACACCTGAAGCTGGCTCATCATGTGCTCAAGCGAGCCGCGCGAACCGGTCTGGCGCGCCACGGCCTTGTCACGGGCAAGACGCTGGCGATATTCGGCGATCTCGCGCGCCTTGCCTTCATTGACAACCACTGCGAAACGGTCACCCGCCTGCGGCGTGCCCTGAAGTCCGAGGATTTCCACCGGCATTGCAGGACCAGCTTCCTTCACATGCTCGCCACGATCGTTGACCAGCGCGCGCACACGGCCCCATTCATTACCGGCAGCAATGATGTCGCCCGGATGCAGCGTGCCCTTCTGGACCAGAACCGTCGCAACCGACCCGCGGCCACGATCGAGCTGGGCTTCAATGACGACACCTTCCGCGGTACGCGTCGGGTCGGCCTTGAGGTCTAGGATTTCAGCCTGCAGAAGAACTGCTTCAAGCAGTTTGTCGATATTGATCTTATTCTTGGCCGAAACCTCGACGTCCAGAACTTCACCACCGAGGGTTTCCACGAAAACTTCGTGCTGAAGCAGCGCGGTGCGCACTTTCTGTGCATCTGCCGCAGGCTTGTCGATCTTGTTGATCGCCACGATGATCGGCACTCCGGCCGCCTTGGCGTGGTTGATCGATTCGATCGTCTGCGGCATGACGCTGTCATCCGCAGCCACCACCAGAATGGCGATGTCGGTCGCCTGCGCGCCGCGTGCACGCATCGCGGTAAAGGCGGCGTGGCCCGGCGTATCGATGAAGGTGATCTTCTGGCCGTTCTGTTCGACCTGATACGCACCGATGTGCTGCGTGATGCCCCCGGCTTCACCGGAGACAACATTGGCGTGGCGAATGGCATCGAGCAGCGAGGTCTTGCCATGATCGACGTGACCCATGATGGTGACGACCGGCGGACGCGATACCATCGCTTCCTGATTGTCCTCAACGTTGAAGATGCCTTCTTCCACGTCCGATTCAGCAACGCGCTTGACGGTGTGGCCGAATTCTTCAGCGATAAGCTGCGCGGTATCGGCATCGATAACGTCGCCCGGCTTCATCATCTGGCCCTGCTTCATCAGGTACTTGATAATGTCGACGGAACGCTCAGCCATACGCTGTGCGAGTTCCTGAAGGGTGATGGTTTCAGGAACAGTAACCTCACGCGAGATCTTTTCGCGGGTTTCCTGCATCTGCGAACGCTTGAACTTTTCCTGACGGCGACGCATCGCTGACAGCGAACGCGACCGGCCACCTTCTTCATCAAGGTTGCTCGTCAGGGTGAGCTTGCCGCGGCGGCGGTCTTCCTCGCCCTTTACGACCTTGGGCGCGCGCACTTCCGGCTTGGCGGGAGCGCTGCCGGTGCTGCGGCGTGGGCCTGGACCACGGCGATCATCGTCGTCGTCCTTCGCCCCCTTACGCGGCGGAACGCCGGTGACGGGCTTGAGCGGCGCAGGTGCAGCAGCGGCCGGAGACGGCGTCGCAGCAGCAGGCGGTGTGCGTTTGGCAGCTTCCTGTTCCGAGCGGCGCTTGGCTTCTGCCTCAGCCTTAAGACGTGCTTCCTCTTCAGCCTGACGGCGTTCGGATTCTTCGCGTTCGCGTGCACGGCGTGCATCTTCTTCAGCGCGACGCTTGGCTTCTTCAACAGCACGAGCGCGCTCTTCCACCTCACGCACCTGCGCTTCTTCAAGCGCGCGGCGGCGGGCGTCCATTTCAGAACGCGACAGCGTGTTCAGCACCATGCCCGAACGGTCGGCAGGACGCGGACGCGGCGGTTGCGGCGTCTCGCTCCGCTGAGCAGAGCGCTGCTGCGCGACATGCGGTTTAGCAACAGGAGTCGGCTTCGACTGCGGCTGCGGTTGCGGCTTTGGCGCAACGGCTTCCACTTCCGGCTTTTCGTCAGGCCGCGAGAACTTGCGCTTTTTCGTTTCAACGACGACAGCCTTCGTGCGGCCGTGGCTGAAATTCTGGCGCACGGTGCTCTGCTCGACGCCTGGCCGCTTGAGGGTCAGCGTCTTCTTCGTGTTGACGCTCAGGGTCTTGTCGTCGTTCGTTTTATCGCTCATCAGGTTCCGTTTCCTTCGCGGCTTCAGCCGCCTTCTAGAGCATTATCCAACGCGACGTCGTCAGGTTGGATAATGCTCTAGTCATCCACTTCCACGCATAATCCAAATCCGAAAAGTCTGCCAACTTCCGGGACTATGCTCTAATCCGAATCCGCTGCGCTCTCGCCACGATAGCGATGCAGCAATTGCGCCCGCTTTACGAACCCGGCTGCCGCTTTTCCGTTTAGCACGGCTGCATGTATCACATTTCCCCCCCCAAATGCCAAATCCATTTCTTCTCCCGTGAAAAGAGAGAAGGACGGGATCGAGGGGCCTTCCAGATGCACGACTGCGCGACGCGCCTGATCGAGCTTGCGAACACCGTCGGCGGCGGCTTCCTGCGCATGAAGCACCATGGCTGCAGCGCCCGTGCGGATCGCCTGATCCACCTTGGTGGAGCCCGACACCACGGCACCCGCCTTGCGAGCCAGAGCGAGGCTGCCCAGCGCGGATTTCGTCAGCAGCCGGTCTACCAGCGCGCCAAGATCCGCCTGCGGCGTTACGCCTTCCTTCAGTGCCCGTGCAAAAAGCTTGCGCTTCACCGCTTCTTCCACGAACCGCCGCTCGGCCTTCACCCAGCAGCCTCGACCGGGCAGATCGTGCTTCAGGTCCGGCACCACCGAACCATCGGGTCCCGCCACAAAACGGATCATGTCATCGGCAGAACCGCTTTCACGCGTGACGATACAGGTCCTGTCGTTCATACCTTGCCTTACGCGGAACCTCCGCTTCGCCGCATCGCGGACTTACTCTTGAACTTCGAAACTGGCAGCGCCCTAGCAGAGCCTGCGCCGCACTTCAACAGTGCGGCGGCAGTACAGGCCCGAAATCGCGCAAGATTGAGGCCCTAAGCCTCTTTCTCCCACGCGATACTCAACCCGGCGCCACATTCGGAACCGCCGAGGCTGTATAGTTTACTCCTGAAATGCATCAGGTGTAAGAACCTATACGGCCCCTTATCGTTACGATGCGGCCTCTTCTCCAGCTTCAGCCTCTGTCTCTTCCTCGGCTTCAGCCTCTTCTACAGCCGATGCCGCCAGTTCCTCTTCCGTGATCCAGCCTGCCTTCAAACGAGCGGCAAGCACCATCTGTTCCGCATCGACGCGCGAAACATCGAACGCCGAGAGAACACCGGTATGGGCGACCGTGTCGCCATCCTTGCGTTCACGCCATCCGACCAGATCGTCCACCGCGTAACCAGCGAAGTCTTCAACGGTTTTTACCCCGTCTTCACCGATCGCCACCAGCATCGCAGTCGTCAGACCAGGGATCTCGCGCACTTCGTCTTCAACACCCAGCTCCTTGCGGCGGGCATCCTGTTCGCCTTCGATACGCTCCAGATATTCGCGAGAACGCTGCTGGATTTCGCCAGCCGTATCCTCGTCGAAACCATCGATGGATGCAATTTCGCCCGGCTCGACATAAGCCAGTTCTTCAATCGAAGCGAAGCCTTCGGAAGCGAGAACCTGGCCGACCATCTCATCGACGTCGAGCGCTTCCATGAACAGGTTCGAACGCTCGGTGAATTCCTTCTGACGACGTTCGGACTCTTCGTCCTCCGTCAAAATGTCGATGTCCCAGCCGGTTAGCTGCGACGCGAGGCGCACGTTCTGGCCGCGACGACCGATTGCAAGTGATAGTTGGTCATTCGGAACGACAACTTCAATACGCTCGGCATCCTCATCGAGAACAACCTTGGCAACTTCAGCAGGCTGAAGCGCATTGACGATGAAGGAAGCCGCATCTGGCGACCAGGGAATGATGTCGATCTTTTCGCCCTGCAATTCGGCGACAACCGCCTGAACCCGGCTGCCGCGCATACCGACGCAGGCACCGACAGGATCAATGGACGCATCGCGCGATACGACGGCGATCTTGGCGCGGGAACCCGGATCACGGGCGACCGACTTGATCTCGATGATACCGTCATAGATTTCCGGCACTTCCATGGTGAAGAGCTTCGCCATGAACTGCGGATGGGTGCGCGAGAGGAAAATCTGCGGGCCACGCTGTTCGCGGCGCACATCATAGACGTAAGCACGGATGCGATCACCATAGCGGAAAGCTTCGCGCGGGATCAATTCGTCGCGGCGTACAATGGCTTCACCACGGCCCAGATCAACGATCACATTGCCGTATTCCACGCGCTTGACCGTACCGTTGACAATCTCGCCAACACGATCCTTGTATTCATCATACTGACGGTCACGCTCGGCTTCGCGCACTTTCTGCACGATGACCTGCTTGGCCGACTGGGCGGCGATGCGACCAAAATCCATCGGCGGCAACTGATCGGCGATGAAATCGCCTACCTGCGCATCCGGATTGCGCTCGCGTGCGGTAAACAGTGAAATCTGCGTCGAATAATCTTCGACGTTTTCGACCACTTCGAGCAGACGCTGGAGCTTGATTTCGCCGGACTTCGCGTTGATATCGGCGCGGATATTGCTCTCCTGGCCGTAGCGCGAACGCGCCGCCTTCTGGATCGCATCGGCCATGGCCGCAAGAACGATCTCACGGTCGATCGACTTCTCGCGTGCGACCGCATCGGCGATCTGCAGAAGCTCCAGCCTGTTTGCACTGACTGCCATTGGTCTCTCCTTGGTGGCGCGTCCGGCTTTCCTCTAATCGACCGGACGCCTGTAACTTATTTCTTTTCCGTTTCGGATTCCGACACCGCGGTTTCCTCGGCGCCGTTACCCAGATCGTCGCCGGGAATACGGCCTTCCCGAAGCGCCTTGTCCTTGCGCAGCGCATCACGGATGAGGTCGTCGGTCAGGATCAGGCGCGCATCCGAAATCAGATCAAAAGGAATACGCACGACAGGCTCGTTGCCGTAAGAAATCTGATCGCTTTCGATCACAACCGAGTCTTCATCGCCGAGGACAATGCGCCCACGGAATTTCTTGCGGTTTTCATGCACGATGGAGGTTTCCACCTTGGCGATATGCCCGGCCCAGTCGGCAAAATCCGACTTGCGCACCAGCGGACGATCGATGCCCGGAGAAGAAATTTCCAGATGATACTTTCCGCTGATCGGGTCTTCCACGTCGAGAACCGGCGCAACGGTGCGGCTGACCGTTTCACAGTCCTCCACCGTCATCGTGCCGTCCGGGCGCTCGGCCATGATCTGCAAGGTCTGTCCATTCAGACCGGAAAGGCGCACACGCACCAAGCGGAAACCCAGCGTATTGATCACCGGCTCCACAATGCCTGCCACTTTTGCGTCGATGCCCGTTTCGCGGATGATGCGTTCGCTTGCATCCACTGTCGGCGTCTCTGCTTCGTTTGCCTGAACCTGTTCCGTCAACCCGATAAAACCTCTCCAAAATGGTCGCAGGTAACAAAAAAGAGCGGGACCGGACGGACCCACTCTTGTTCAATCGACCAAGAATTTGAGACTTATATACACGCGGAAGCGGATTTTTTCAAGACCACTTCTGAAACTAGGCTCTCCCGGTTTATCTGCAGAAGAACCCGTCTTTTACCGGCTTTCTTTCGTTCCAAGCGGAAGAAGCGCTTCAAAGTTTTTCCAGCCAGTCCACCGCGCTTTCAGCGCCGGATAAAAGTCAGATAAGCCGCACGGCGCCCCTCGCGGAAAGCCTTGGCTTCGTAGCGCGTGCCCGGCCAGCCTTCATAGGCGCGGTTCCAGTCAGACGGCCCTTCCGCCTGCCAGTCGAACGCATCGTGTCGACGGCAATGCTGAAGCGTCCAATTGACATAATGCTCGATATCCGAAGCAAACCGGAATTTTGCGCCCGGCTTCAACACCCGTGCAAAGCGGTCCAGATTGGCGTCGCTTACAAAGCGGCGCTTCCAGTGTCGGCGTTTGTGCCAGGGATCGGGATAGAAAAGATCGATACCCGAAAGCGACGCGTCGGGTAGCCAGTCGAGCACCGCTGTCGCATCTTCATCGTAAAGGCGCAGATTTGGGCGTTCCTCGTTATCGAGAGCCGCCAGCATCTTGGCCATTCCATTGACGAAAGGTTCGACGCCAATGAAACCGGCCTGCGGAAAGCGACCCGTCTCGTGGTGGAGATGCTCGCCGCCGCCGAAGCCTATTTCCATGCGAACATGCTCGACGGGCACAGCGAACAATGTGCTCAGTTCTGCCGGTGCAGGCCGGTCAAGATCGAGTTTCAAGTGCGGCAACAAGTCCTCGAACAGATTGCTCTGATGGGGACGAAGCGGTTTGCCGTGACGGCGGCCGAAAAAATTTCCGGCCGCGCGTACTGGGTGGGTTTCATCAATCATGCTTATCCTGTCAGGCGGAAACAGCCGCCTTCAGCGCCTTGGTCAGATCGGTCTTCTCCCAGGAGAAGGATCCGTCACGGCCCGGCTTGCGGCCGAAATGACCGTAAGACGACGTCTTGGCGTAGATCGGCTTATTGAGATCCAGATGCTTTCGGATACCGGTCGGTGACAGGTCCATGACCTTGCGCAGCGCATCCTCGACGGCAGACTCTGCAACTTTTCCCGTGCCGTGGAGATCAACATAGACCGAAAGCGGCTGCGCGACGCCGATGGCGTAGGAGAGCTGGATCGTGCAGCGGTCCGCAAGATTGGCGGCGACCACATTCTTGGCGAGATAGCGCGCGGCATAGGCGGCAGAGCGGTCGACCTTCGTCGTGTCCTTGCCGGAAAAAGCGCCACCGCCATGCGGAGCAGCTCCACCATAGGTATCCACGATGATCTTGCGGCCGGTCAGTCCTGCATCGCCGTCCGGTCCTCCGATCACGAACTTGCCGGTCGGATTGATGTACCAGTTGCAGTTCGCAGCAATCGGAAGATCGCCGAGCGCTTCACGAATGTAAGGCTCGACAACCGAGCGGACTTTCTTGGAATCCCAGCTTGCATCCAGATGCTGCGTGGAAAGAACGATCTGTGTGACTTCGGCCGCCTGGCCGTTCTCGTAACGCACGGTCACCTGGCTCTTGGCGTCAGGACCGAGCTTGCCGGGATCGCCTTCGCCCTTGTGACGGGCTTCGGACAGCTTTTCCAGTATCTTGTGAGAGTAATAGATCGGGGCCGGCATGAGATCGGGGGTCTCGCGGCAGGCATAGCCGAACATGATACCCTGATCGCCGGCACCCTCTTCGCCCTGACGGTCGGCGGCGTTATCCACACCCTGCGCGATATCCGCGGATTGCGGATGCAGAAGCACGTCGATCTTGACCGTCTTCCAATGGAAGCCGTCCTGCTGATAACCGATCTCGCGGATAGCCTTGCGTGCAGCCGAACGAAACCGTGCCGGATTGATGACCGGGTGACCGGCGGCATCCTTGACGATGGAACCGTCCTTATTCTTCTTCAGGAATGTTTCCGGTACACGCACTTCACCGGCGATAACCACGCGATTGGTGGTTGCAAGCGTTTCACAGGCAATACGGACGGACCATGGATCCACGCCGGTTCGGCGCGCCTCCTTGTAGATCATGTCTACGATTTCATCGGAAATGCGATCACAAACCTTGTCCGGGTGACCCTCGGACACGGATTCACTAGTGAAGAGATAAGAACTGCGCGGCACGGGTAACCCCTCTTGAAAATCCAGCGGAGTTCTTACTCCGCCACGGAAACACAGTAGCGCCCGGCTTATCCGGGCGCATTATTGTGTTAGCCAAGTTGGGATTAAACCGTCAATGCATATTTGTACTGCTGCACCGGACCGCCGGAAAAATTCGTTCCGCCGGTTAACAGTCCAGCCTGAAGCTCATCGTTCCCGGCCTATTCGCGAGATGCCTGACGGAAATCACGCGATCGTCGGTTATTCGGTATCAGCTGCGAGCGATTTCACCAGATCGATAATCTTGCGGCGTACCTTGGGGTCGCTGATTTTTGTGAAAGCGCGGGTAAGCTGGACACCCTCGTTGGAATTCAGAAAATCAACCACATAGGTTGCCTCATTATCCTCGGCAAAACCGTCCTGACCCGACACTCCCGATCCGGGCGCATCTTCGAAAAAGAAGGAGACGGGCACATTGAGAATGGAGGAGATCGCCTGAAGCCGGCTAGCGCCGACCCGGTTGGTGCCCTTTTCATACTTCTGGATCTGCTGAAACGTAATGCCCAGACTTTCGCCGAGTTTTTCCTGACTGAGGCCCAGCATGTTGCGGCGAAGCCGAATGCGGCTACCGACATGAATATCAATAGGGTTGGGCTTCTTTTTATTCTCAATCATACAACTGTCACTCCTCGCAGCTGCGAGCTTTCATTCATGCTCTGTTCATTCGAACAGCGATAACATTACGTTTTGGAAGGTAATCCAACGGTTTCGCGCAAAAAAACCGTCACCATCGAGGCATAACAACTTAACAGAATTGCCGTGTCAATGAAAACGTCTGCGTGATACCAATCTGAAAGCTGCGCTCACCGTCAGTAAGGTTAACAGGGTCGCAAGACCATGCTTCACCCCGGGAGGATTGCCCCAAAATGGGGCATGACTTGACGGTAGGTAAGCATCGATGACGCCAACGGCATCAAGTGCGAGGCCGTCAGTGATTCGACCATAGGAATCAACGACGCCCGACAACCCGTTATTGGCGGCGCGGACTAGTGGCAGTCCCTGCTCCACGGCACGAATCTGAGCCTGACGGAAATGCTGGTACGGACCAGGAGTGTCTCCATACCAGGCATCGTTCGTCACATTCACAATCGCATTGACCTTCCTGCCCGCATAATCCAGCTCGTCAGGAAAGATTGCCTCGTAACAGATCAGCGGCAGAAAGGCCTGACCGTCTTTGACACTCAGCGACCGGCGCGATGCACCGGCGGTAAAGCCCCCCGGCATTTCCACGACTTCCTGGAGGCCGAGACCACGCAGGAAACCTTCAAACGGCAGATACTCGCCAAAGGGCACCAGATGCACTTTGTCGGCGGCGTCGACGATTTCACCGTGATCATTGATCGTATAGATCGAATTGTAATAGCGCGGCTCGCCGCCGGGCGTCTTTTCCTCACGCACGACACCTGTCAGGAGCACTTGTCCGTCCTGCAAGACTTCGCCGATACGCGCCAGCGCTTCCGGCGTCGAGGTCAGGACATAGGGGACCGCCGTTTCAGGCCAGATGATCACGTCCGGCCTAGGCTTTCCATCGTCCGGTTTCTTCTCGGTCAGGGCAATGAAGGTATCGAAGATCGAGCGACGCTCGGCATTGTCCCATTTCATGGTCTGCGTGATGGACGGCTGTACGATGCGAACTGCAAGCGCGGTCTTCTCAACGCTTACTGCGGGTACATGCATCAGCGTCCATGCGCCGTAGCCGACATGGGCCATTGCCAGAAGGATCGCAAATACGATCCCCGTTTTCGCCAATTTTCCGCCGATAAGCAGGGCCGGTGCGGAGAAAACGAAAACGGCAAGCGCGCTCATGCCGACGAGCCCTATGACGGCCACCGTCTGCATGAGAAGCGGCACGGGCATCGCGGCATAGCCGATGGCATTCCACGGAAAGCCGGTGAGAATGAATGTTCGCAGCCACTCGGCAAGCGCAAACCCGAAAGCAAGCGCGAAGATGCGGCCAACACCAGCCGACCAGAAAATACGTGCGGCCGTGGCAGCCAATGCATAAAAAATGGCGAGAAAGGCAGGCAATCCCAGGATTGCCAGCGGCAAGGCCCATGCAAACTGCTCGGCATCCACCAGCAGGGCTGCGCCGATCCACCACAAACCGGATATGAAATAACCAAAACCGAACCACCAGCCGACAATTGCCGCCGGCAGAACGCGACGGACGGGACCGGCATTGGCGTTGGCGTTGGCGACCGCGCCGTCGATCAACCAGACAAGAATGGGAAACGAAACAAACCCCGCAACGAAAACATCGAAGGGCGGCTGTGTCAGTGTGGTAAAAGCACCGCTAAGAAAAGCGGCCAGCGCTCGCCGCCAGCCGCTTGAAAGAATGATTCTGCCTGCAAACCGCTCAATCATCCGGCCTCTTTAGGGCTTTCAATGATCTCTGCTACCTGGGCCGAGGGATCATTTGTCTTAATGGGCGTGACTGTGCGCTGCTGCCTGCGGCGGTCTGCTGCCGAAAGCGGCACGATGCGCACTTTCTTCACACGACGCGGATCAACTTCCAGCACGTGGAACTCATAACCGGGAATTGCCTGCACCACTTCCCCGCGCACCGGAATGCGCCCCAGCACCGAGAAGATAAGTCCGCCGACCGTATCCACATCCTCGCCATGTTCGCCCACCTCGAAGGAAGGGCCGATCTTCTCGGCCAGTTCTTCAAGATCGGCACGGGCATCGACGACGAACACGCCATCGGCCTCTTCGGCGATCATGATTTCCTCGTCGTCGTGCTCATCCTCGATGTCGCCCACGACCATTTCAACGATATCTTCCAGCGATACGAGACCGTCGGTGCCGCCATATTCATCGATGACCAGTGCCATCTGGATGTGAGCGGCCTGCATACGCGCCATCAAACCGCTCGCCATCATGGACGGCGGCACGAACAGCACCTTGCGCATCAGATTGAGCTCGCCGATCGTCTTGGAAAGATCGATGCGGCCAATGTCGAATTTGGCGGCTTTTTCTTCCGCCGTCTTGCGCGCGGATGTACGACGACCCGATTTCTGTCGCGACTGTCGCGTGATGTAGTTCAGCACATCCCGGATATGGATCATACCGCGCGGATCGTCGAGCGTCTCGGCATAGACCGGCATGCGCGAATGGCCGGATTTCTCGAAAAGCTCAAGAACCTCCCATAGCGGCGTGGAGACATCCACCGCCTCGACATCCGCGCGTGGGATCATCACATCCTCGACACGCACCTCGCGCAGACGCAGGATGTTGTGCAGCATTGCCTTTTCTTCCGGCGAAAACGCGGAATCCTGCTCGCTTGCCGCGCTGGACAGCGCGTCCGCCAGATCCTCACGTAGCGAGGACGTCTGGCGCGAGCGCATGAATGGGAAAATATTGGACAAAAGGGAGCGCTTCTCGGCCACGACAGGCCGTGGCGTACTCTGCCCTTCGGCGTCGGGCGTTTGTGACATCTCGCCCCGGCTGTCGCCTGCGGACGAGGAATGAGAGGTCTGGTCAGCCATGATCAATCGGTTTCAATGTCTAAATGCGATACAGTATAAGGGTCGGGGATGGCAAGAGCGTGAAGAATTTCGCGCTCGCGGCGCTCCATCTCCTCCGCCTCCTCATCGGTCTCGTGATCGTAGCCGAGAAGATGCAGAAAACCATGTATGACAAGGTGGGTGAGGTGGTTGTCGAGGGGCTTGCCCTCATCCTTCGCTTCCCGTTCCACGGTTTCACGCGCAATGACGATATCGCCAAGCATCGGCCCGGGCTGAGCCCCGGCCTTGACCGGGAAAGCCGGGAAAGACAGCACATTGGTCGGCTTGTCCTTGCCGCGCCATTCTGCGTTCAGCGTCCGGATGGACGCGTCATCGGTGAAGACCACGCTCAGTTCACTGTCGGCATCCTTGAGGCGAAGATTGCTCCACGCCGCTTCGGTCGCCTGTCTCACCAGTCTTTCGAGGGCCGTTTCATCCGGCCAGCTGCCGGCTTCGATAAGTATATCGATCTGGATCGTGTTGTTTGGCACGTTCTGTAGCGGCTCCCCATCAGGCAAAGCCGCTTCGTCCTTTCGGTTGTGTGAAAATTGCACGCCTAAAAAGCGCACAGCTCTTTTTAAATCGTCATTCCAGCAGTCGATTGCAAGACTGCCGCCGTTCAATCAGCCTCTTCTCGGCCCAACCTCTTCTCAGGACCGCGAATGATTTTTGCCGTCCCTGTCATAGGCGCCGACAATTGCAGCCACAAGCGGATGGCGCACGACATCCTTTTCCGTGAAGCGGACCGTGATGACCCCCTCGACGGAATCGAGGATGCGCAGGGCTTCCACCAGACCCGATTTTTGACCAGGCGGAAGATCGATCTGGCTCGGATCGCCAGTCACGATCATGCGCGAGCCCTCGCCAAGGCGCGTGAGGAACATCTTCATCTGCATGGATGTGGTGTTCTGCGCTTCGTCGAGGATCACAGCCGAATGGGCAAGCGTGCGCCCGCGCATGAAGGCAAGCGGCGCGATTTCTATCACACCGGCGGTGATGGCACGCTCCACCTTTTCGGCAGGCATCATGTCGTAAAGCGCATCATAAAGCGGGCGCAGATAGGGATCGACCTTTTCCTTCATGTCACCCGGCAGAAAGCCGAGGCGTTCGCCCGCTTCCACAGCAGGTCGCGACAGGATGATCCGCTCGACCAGACCGCGTTCCAGAAGCATCGCTGCATGCGCAACGGCCAGATAGGTCTTGCCCGTACCGGCAGGACCGACGCCGAAAACGAGCTCCGAGCGGTCCAGCGCCCGCATATAGGCGTCCTGCGTGGGCGTGCGGGCAAAGATCGTCTTCTTGCGCGTCGAAATCTGCGCGGCGGAAAACTTGCCCTTGTTTTCCAGCGTCGGGAGGCTCAGCTGATCGTCGGCGGCAATCGCCATGCGCAAGGCGCCATCGACATCCGATGCCGTCAGCTCGTGGCCCTTTTGAAGATTTTCATAGAGCTGGTCGAGCGCGCGACGCGCCTGTTCCGTCGCGGTCGGCTCCCCGCGGATCGAAAGCTGGTTGCCCTTGGAGCGGACATCCACCCCAAGCTTCTGTTCGATCCGGGCAAGGTTTTCATCGAATTGACCGTAAAGCGCGCTGGCGAGACGGTTATTGTCGAAGGTCAGCACGATGTGGGCCATATCCGAGGCCCCGGCAGACGATTTTTTTTGCGTTTGGGTGGTTGGCTTGGCAGGCTTCAGCTTTTCCGTGGCGCTCAACCGTATCTCCTTAAGAGTTCACGCATTGCAATCGCAGTTCCGACAGGATTATCAGCCTGGCATGTCTTTGTGCAAAGACTCACCTGCCGAAATCTGCTGCCTTGCCGCATCATGCCTTCACACCAGTTTTTGCGCAATAAGGCTGTTGGTACCCGTGGACGTGATTTTCACATGAATGATATCGCCGACCTCATCCCGGTTGTCGTCGATGATAACCGGCAGGAGCCATGGCGAGCGCCCCACCATCTGGCCGTCGAACCGGCCCGGTTTTTCAAGGAGCACATCCATCTCGCGGCCAATCATCGAATCCTGAAATGCATATTGCTGCTCGGACAGCAGCGCCTGAAGATGCTGGAGGCGCTCGTCCTTTACCGCTTCTGCCACATGGTCCGACAGGTCTGCCCCCGGCGTACCGGGGCGCGGGGAATATTTGAACGAATAGGCCTGCGCGTAAGTGACCTCACGCACCAGCCGCATCGTGTCCTCGAAGTCCTGATCGGTTTCGCCGGGAAAGCCGACGATGAAATCGCCAGAAAGGGCCAGATCGGGGCGGGCCTCGCGAATACGATCGATCAGACGCAGATATTCGTCAGCCTTGTGGCGACGGTTCATCGCCTTGAGAATACGATCGGAACCCGATTGCACCGGCAGATGCAGATAAGGCATCAGCTGGTGCAGATCGCGGTGGGCCGCGATCAGCGTGTCGTCCATGTCGCGCGGGTGGCTGGTGGTATAGCGCAGGCGCGCAATGCCGGGAATGCGCGCCAGACGGAACAGAAGTTCGCCCAGCCCCCATTCGCGGCCGTCGTCGCCCTCGCCGTGCCATGCATTGACGTTCTGGCCCAGAAGCGTGAGCTCGCGCACGCCGCTATCGGCGAGGCGTTCGGCTTCGGCCACGATCTGCGCAACACTGCGTGAAACTTCCGAACCGCGCGTATAGGGCACCACGCAAAAGGTGCAGAACTTGTCGCAGCCTTCCTGTACGGTCAGAAACGCCGAAACGCCACGCTTGCGCACTTCCTCGCGCTTGGGTGCAGGCAGGTGCTCGAATTTGTCCTCAATGGCATACTCTGTCTCGACAACCTTCTCGCCGCCGCGAACGCGTGCGAGCGCGTTCGGCAACCGATGATAGGTCTGCGGTCCGATGACCAGATCGACGCTGGGCGCACGGCGCAGAATTTCCTGTCCCTCCGCCTGCGCCACGCAACCGGCAACGCCGATAGTCAACTCCTTGCCGTCGGCTTCACGCCGGTCTTTCATCTTGCGAAGCCGACCGAGCGCCGAATAAAGTTTTTCCGATGCTTTTTCGCGAATATGACACGTGTTGAGCAAAACCAGATCGGCATCGTCTGGCGTGTCGGTCGTCACATAGCCTTCCGCCGCAAGGCTGTCGGCCATGCGCTGACTGTCGTACACATTCATTTGGCAGCCATAGGTCTTCACAAAGACTTTTCGCGCATTGGGGCGCGTGCTGCTCGTATCTGCCGTGGGCTGGATGTCGGTGATGTTCTCGCTCATGCCGGGCTATCTACAGTTTTTATCGCCGCTTTGGAAGCCGGAACCTGATGCAGGCGATCAAACCGCCGCGTCATCCCGGTCATCGGTAATCTCGCGTCCCATAAGTGCGCTTTGCATAAGGGCCCGCACCCTGCTTTCCATGGTACGGGCGAGTCCTTTGCGGTTGGTCGCAGCGGTTACCACCACAGGCTCGCCAAAGCGCACCTCCACATCGATGGCTCCTTCGCGCAGAATGCCTTTAAGATGCGGCAGCAATTCGACATCGCCAGGCCACGACGCGATGGGGCGGAAATAACGTCCCATCGCCATGCCGTGAACGCCCGTATAGGCGATGGCGACCGGTTGCACGATGACCTCTGCAACGCCCGCCTCCCTGATCGCCGCATGAGCCGCGCCGAAAAGTGCCGTCTTGAATGGCAAAACCCGATTACCGTCCGAGGTTGTTCCCTCCGGAAACAGCACCATCACATCGCCGTTAACCAAACGGGTTGCGATTTCGGATGTCTGTTGCGCCGTTTTTCCGCGCCGCTCGCGCTCCACGAAAACGGTGCGTTGCAACACCGCGAACATGCCAAAAAGCGGCCAGTTTCTTACTTCCGACTTGGCGATGAAAGACACCTGCCCCACCGATGACAGAACAACGATGTCGCTCCACGAGATATGGTTGGAGACAAGCAGCAGGGGCCTGCCCTGTTCCATATCGCCAACGGTCGCGATACGAAAACCAAACAGGCGTGCGACAATACGGTGAAAAAAGTTCGGCAGGCGGCGCTTCCATGCGCCTTCAAGCCTCAGAAACAGATACTGGACCGGAATGAGCGAGAGGCTCAGGGCGGCAAACGCCGCCAGAACCAGAAATATCCGGATCGCACCGATCATTGCGACCTCTTGAAATCACGGCGCAGGATCAATGCCGCTGATCGGCCATTGCCGATTTCATAATAGGCGGGACGGTGGCCGACCTTCTCGAAGCCGAGGCGACGATAGAGCGCCTGCGCGGCAACATTGGCTTCATCCACTTCCAGAAACAGCGTCTCAGCGCGCTCCTGATAGAGGTGACGCAAAACCGCATCCATGAGCGAACGCCCCACCCCCTGACGCTGCATATCGCGCGAAACGGCAATGGTGAGAATTTCAGCCTCGCCTGCAACCAGCCGCGCCAGCACGAAACCGCAAGCCTCATTCGGCTTTCCGTGCGGGCGTGCAACAAAGCCAAAGACCGTATCCTGTGCGATCAGCGATCTGAAATCGTCCGAGCTCCAGCCGTGATGAAAGGCGACGGCATGGATGCGCTGGATGGCATGACTGTCCTGTGCGCTCAACTGTTCTATGGATATTTGCCTGCGAGCGAAACGACCGAACGGCAAGCCCATCATTGCGTTACTCTCCAGACTGCTTGCGCGCCAGCGCGAAACCGACCTGCGGCTTGGCATCCGGCCCGCGCATATAAAGCGGCTTCGGCGCTACGCCCGGTTCGCGCAGGCTCGCCAGACGCGCATACGTGCCGATGCGCGCCGTCGGCTCCAGAACGCCCAGCATGAACTTGCAGCCGGTCGCTTCATTGACAGAGGCCGCAGCCGACCCTGCCAGCACTGTCGCCGGCGGTTGGGAAACGACGAATGCTTCCGCTTCTTCACGCGAGAGAACCAGTGCCTTCGATTGCGCTGCACCGGCGGCATCGAAACTTTGCGCGTAGATTTCACCGCGATGCGCATCGAGAAGGACTAGAACCGGATTTCCCGGCGACATGGTCCCTGTTTGGACGGCAAGAGCCTCAAATGCTGCTATGCCGATAGCCGGGCATCCGAGCGCCAACGCAAAACCGCGTGCTGCCGAAACACCGATACGAACGCCAGTGAATGAACCCGGGCCGATATTCACCGCTATCCGGTCCATATCCCGTATGGATGCACCGGCCTCCAGCAGAGCGCGCCCGACATATTCCATGAGCACTTCGGCATGGCCCTTGCCGATGTTCCGGCTCGCTTCCGCAAGCGCCGCATCGCGGCTGGAATCATACACAGCGGCAGCACACCAGGACGCGGCGGTATCGATGGCAAGTATCTTCATGCGCAACCGGGTAAATCAGAATTCGCGCCGCGACAAGCCAACACTTCGTCAAACCGATCATCGTATCCGATTTTCAGCATTTCTGACGGAACCAAAACGAGTATTTAGCGTTCTTCGTGATGGCTGCGGGCTTTTCAAAGATCTGGCGGGGCCGCCTGCTCATGAGACATCTCGTCTCCATCAATGGCGATCTTCCTCCAGTCGCCACCAGCCGGATCGTGCCAACGGATATGAGGTAGACATGGCCAAGACGACACATGCAACCCGCAACGATCTTCCCTCCAATACCAAGACGACGATAATCGCGCTACTGAATGAAAATCTGGCCGCGACGATTGATCTCGCCCTTATCACTAAGCAGGCGCACTGGAATCTCAAAGGGCCGCAATTCATCGCCGTGCACGAGATGCTGGATACGTTCCGGGCTGATCTGGACGACCATGTCGATACGATTGCCGAGCGCGCTGTACAGATCGGCGGCACAGCTCTGGGGACGACGCAGGTCGTTGCGAAGGAAACGAAACTCAAGCCCTATCCGACCGATATATATGCGGTCCACGACCATCTATTGGCACTGATTGAGCGCTATGGCGATGTGGCCAACCTCGTGCGCAAATCCATCAAGGATGCCGACGAGGCTGGCGATGACGACACGGCCGATATTTTTACCGCGGCGTCCCGCAGTCTGGATAAGGCACTGTGGTTCCTGGAAGCACATGTGCAGGAAAAGAACTGACTTAACACCCAATCGAATAATCCCAAGGCAATAAAAAAGCCGGGAAATCTCCCGGCTTTTTTATTATTCGATGATGCCAGTCAGCTTGCCCACTCACCGCCGCGCATGACAGGCTCGCGGCTACCATCGGCATTGATGCCATCGACATCGATTTTGTCGGACCCGATCATCCAGTCGATATGGATGAGGCTCGAATTGCCGCCCTGCGCCGCGATCTCCTCCGGCGAAAGCTTTGCCCCATCGATGAAGCACTTCGAATAGCACTGGCCGAGCGCGATGTGGCTGGCGGCATTTTCATCGAAAAGCGTGTTGTAGAACAAAAGCCCACTTTGCGAGATCGGAGAAGAATGCGGCACCAGAGCCACTTCACCGAGCCTGCGCGCGCCCTCGTCCGTATCCAGCACCTTGTTGAGAACTTCCTCACCGCGGCTTGCCCTGGCTTCGACGATGCGTCCGCCTTCAAAACGCACCGAGATATTATCGATCAGCGTACCCTGATGCGATAGCGGCTTGGTGCTGGTCACGTGGCCGTCCACGCGCAACGCATGCGGCGTGGTGAACACTTCTTCCGTCGGGATATTCGGATTGCAGGTAATGCCATTCTTGGCGGTCGATGCCCCGCCGTGCCATTCATGTCCGTCCGCCAGACCGACTGTCAGATCGGTGCCCGGCCCCTTGAAGTGAAGCGCGCTAAAGGCTTTTCCATTCAAGAAACGCGTGCGGGTGCGAAGTGCCACATTGTGTGCGGCCCATGCGTCGACCGGATCGTCGACATCCACGCGCGAGGCCGCGAAAATCGCATCCGCCAGCTTGCGCGTTGCAAAATCTTCCGGCTCGCCCGGAAACATCAGCGCCGCCCATGCCGGATTTGGATAGGAAATGATATTCCAGTTGATGTCGAAACCGGCGATCTTTTCCAGTGCAGGCTGATAAGCCTTCGAGTTGGCGCGGTTGGCGCGCGAAACCCTAGAAGAATCCTGACTGGACAGGAGCATCGGATTGTCAGCCGCAATTGCAAGGCGGGCGGTGCCGTCCGAATAGGCTTTGGCCATGCCTTCATAAAGCCAGTTAGCGGCGCGGTCAAAGCTTGCATCCGGCGCGTTCTCATAACGCGCAAGCGCTATCTGGTCATCAGCGAAAAACGGGATCACCAGGCCGGCACCCGCCTTATAAGCATGCTTGGCAATCAGGCGTACCAGTGGCAGCGCGACCACCGGGGCCGTAATCACCAGATCCTGCCCTTCGCGCAGTTGCAACCCGACGCGGATCGCCACTTCAGCCAATCGCTCAAGCTTTACCGGGTCGATGACGGGTTTATCTGTTGTGTTGGTCATGACGCTGTTTTGACTTCCCTTGAAAAGCAAATAGGAATTAACGCGGATTTAATAGGCCGCAATATTTGGCCGCTCTTCGTCGCCACCGTTAACGCTATAATGACAACAAGATCAAGCTTAACTGGAAAAGACAAGAATGAATAAAAATCTGCTTATTTTTCTGAGCGTAGCGGGCCTGCTGGCTGGTTGCGCCACCGTGCCAACGCAGCGAAGGATCGACGAACAGACCTGCCGCGGCTACGGCTTCAAATCAGGCTCAGATTCTTTCGCAAACTGCCTCTTGCAGCTTGATCTCAACCGGCGGGCAGACCGTCGTTTCTGGCAAAATCAGGCTGGCGCCAACACTCAGTCTGCAACAGACTATCGTGTGGTCGCCGCACCCGTCATAAAATGACGGGGCAAACGTCCACAAACTCGTCAAAGGATGATTATAGCGGCGTCTCGGGACGATCCTGCGACAGAAGGAGCGCGCCGATTGCATCGACATGCTTCTGATCGACGGCCGCGTAGCCAAGCGACGTAGTCTGCTGCTGGGGTGCAGATGTATCGAATTGTGACTGATAAGAGGCAACCTGCGTCGGCGTCTGCTGGGGAGCCGGAACAGCGCGATCATGAGACAGACGGTCGCCGCGCGCCTGCGGCCCTTCGCCGTTATTCTGCCCGAAGGCCGGAGCCTTGGCGGCTTGAGCAAGCGCAACCTGCACTGTCGGAGCAGCGGCAGGAACCGGGCCGGCCTGCGGCAGGGTCACATCGTAAGACGAATCCTGCGGAACCGAAGGAGATTGCGGCGAATAAGCCAGAGCGAGATTGTACGGCTCTTGCGGAACCGGGCTCTGGAGCGAACCGTCGCGATTGCGCTTTTCGTAGAAGGAATTTCCGCCTGCAACCAGCACATAGTGCATATTGCGGTACGGGAACTTCAAACCGGCCGTATGGAAGAACATGGAGTTCTTCAGTTTCGGATGGCGCTTGCCTTTCAGTACCGCATCGGCTGCGGCCTGAACATCGGGAAGTGCTTTGGAATTCATCTTGCGAGAAAGGACACCGGGCGCAAACTGTTTCTTCTGACCGACTACGCCGCAGATCGTATCGGGATACTTGCCCGAAGCGAGGCGATTCATGACGACAGTTCCGACAGCCACGAGGCCATCAGGACTCGATCGGTTGGACTCGAAGAACATGGCCCGCTCAAGACATTCCCGGTCTCGTGCCGTGTAGGTATAGGTCTTTACGCCATTGACGGTTTTGACGTGACTCGTCGCCGTAGCGTCACTCTTGGTCTTACCCGTGCTGCCGGTCGTCGTGCAACCGGCCACTACGAATGGCATCACAAGCAACCCGGCAAGAACGGGCAATTTCCACTTAACCAGGCGCGTCAATGGCTCAGTCTCATTTTAGTACCTCAACTGATCCAGCCCGATATTCCAACGAAGGCCCCTTAAGGGATGTCGCGGAATATCCGGCTGCGGTGCAAGTTAAAGCGGACGAAGATCAAAAATCAGACACTCCGCTAACGCTCGTCAACTTCAAGGTTTTGGAATTTTTAGGCCAAAAAAAGGCGAAGGGTCAAATCCCAAGAATGATGCAACAGCCAAAACAGCCGCAAGAAAACCTCGAATCGCAAGCTTGATGGTCGCCACAAACCATTTAAATATATTAATAATTTACTAATGGCCCGTTAGAATTCATATAAGCTATTGATTTGACGCGATTCAAATTCACTCAATACAGGCCACATCACTGCCTTAATTGGCTTATGCTTCGGAATTTTATTGAAACATGGTTTCAGGCTTCAAATAATCTCCGGAAATTCTGGTTTGTGTTGGTTCCGTTGCAGTCCGTCAACTTTATCGCGACAAGTGTAACATTGCGTGAAAATGCCTGTTTAAGCCGGGATTTCCCATCCAATACGACGAATCATGGACCGGATCGGGGAAACAAAATCGGCCCCTCACCAGACTGGCGACGGGCCGAAAAGAATTACCTGCGACGGTATATTGTGTTACGGCGATCAGCCGAAAGAGTATCCGGCGCCGCGTACCGTACGGATCGGATCGAGTGCGCGGCCGACATTGATGGCCTTGCGCAGACGCCCGACATGCACATCGACCGTGCGGTCATCGACATAAATATCCGGCCCCCAGACACCGTCCAGAAGCTGGCTGCGCGAGAAAACGCGACCCGGCGACATCATGAAATATTCGAGCAGGCGAAACTCCGTCGGCCCCAGACGCACTTCCTTTTCCTTGCGGAAGACCCGGTGCTGCTGGCGATCGAGCACCAGATCGCCGACCTTGAGAACATGGGAAAGCAGGCTTGGATTGGCCCGGCGCAGCATCGCCTTGACGCGTGCCAGCAGTTCCGGCGTAGAGAAGGGCTTCACGACATAATCGTCGGCACCGACGCTCAAGCCCCGAACCCGCTCGCTTTCTTCGCCGCGCGCCGTCAGCATGATGACGGGCAGGCGTTCCGTTTCCGGCCACTGGCGCAGACGGCGGCAAAGCTCGATGCCGGAAACGCCCGGCAGCATCCAGTCCAGAATAAGAAGGTCGGGTACATTTTCGCGCAACGCGATTTCGGCTTCATCGCCGCGTAGCATCGTATCCACCTGATAGCCTTCGGCTTCAAGATTATAGCGCAGAAGCACGCTCAGCGCTTCTTCGTCCTCAACCACAGCAATTCTGGGCGCTTGTGACATTCGGTATTTCCCTATTCAAAAATCCGGCAGCGGGCGGATGCAAGCCCCCGATCGACCGCGTGCCGCCGCGTCATTCACTCGTTCTCAGCCGCCGAAGCAGCCTGGTTCAGGGTTTATGCGCCTCATCCACGACGATGCCGTGGCTCAGGTCTTCTTTCGGCCGTTCCGCCGGCATTTGCAGGCCGGTCACGATGTAATAAACAGTCTCAGCCACATTGGTCGCGTGATCGCCGATACGCTCGATGTTCTTGGCACAGAACAGAAGATGCGTGCAGGCTGAGATATTGCGCGGATCTTCCATCATATAGGTGAGCAACTCGCGGAAAAGCGAGGTGTACATAGCGTCGATCTCATCATCGCGGTCACGGACGATATTGATCTGATGTACCGAGCGCGAGGCGTAGGCGTCCAGCACATCCTTGAGCTGGGTTAGCGCCAGTTCGGCGAGCGTTTCCAGTCCACGATAAAGCTTGACCGGCTGACGCGATTCCGAGACGGCAGCGACACGTTTGGCAATGTTCTTGCCAAGATCGCCAACACGCTCCAGATCCGCCGAAATACGAATGGCTCCAATAATTTCGCGCAGATCCACCGCCATCGGCTGGCGCTTGGCGATAATCATCACAGCCTTGTCATCAATCTCGCGTTCCGCGGCATCGAGAATGAGATCGTCGGAGATCACGCGCTGTGCGAGCGCATTGTCTGCATTGACGATTGCGGCAACGGACTGTTCGACCATACGTTCTGCATGACCGCCCATCTCGGCGATCTTGTGGGTCAGGAACTTCAGTTCCTCATCGTAGGAACGAACTGTATGCTGGGACGGCATGGTAGACCTCGTAATATAAATTGCGGGGAAGCCGCGCTGTTCATCTAGTCAGGCGCAGTTCCGGATTTTCAGCCGAAACGTCCGGTGATGTAGTCCTGTGTGCGCTTTTCGGTCGGCGCCGTGAACATGGTTTCCGTGTCGCCCACTTCCACCAGATTGCCGAGATGGAACATGGCCGTGCGCTGCGAAACGCGCGCCGCCTGCTGCATGGAGTGGGTGACGATGACGATGGTGTAATTCTGGCGCAGCTCGTCGATCAGCTCCTCTACCTTCGCCGTCGCGATCGGATCAAGCGCCGAGCACGGCTCGTCCATCAGGATTACTTCCGGGCTGACGGCGATGGCGCGGGCGATGCACAGGCGCTGCTGCTGACCGCCTGAAAGGCCCGTACCGGCATCGTGCAGACGATCCTTGACCTCTTCGAAAAGGCTTGCCTTCTGCAGGCTCGTCACGACGATTTCCTCAAGCTCGGCGCGGGTGCGGGCCAGACCATGAATGCGCGGGCCGTAGGCAACGTTCTCATAGATCGTCTTGGGGAACGGATTCGGCTTCTGGAACACCATGCCCACGCGGGCACGCAATTCCACGACGTCGATCTTGGGATCGTAGATATCCTCGTTGTCGAGCGTGATCTTGCCAGCGACGCGGCAGCTTTCAATCGTATCGTTCATCCGATTGAGCGAACGCAAAAAGGTTGACTTGCCGCAACCCGACGGGCCGATAAGCGCCGTGACCATCTTTTCCCGAATCTCGAGATCGACGTCGAACAGGGCCTGCTTCTCACCATAAAACACGCAGACCTTGTCGCCGCGCATCTTTATGGAATTGGCGTTGGCGTTCATCTTTTCTCCTACGGCTTTCTCGAGAGTGCGTTCTGTCATCAGATTCATTGTTTTCGACTCCCGTTTACCAGCGACGCTCGAAGCGGCGGCGCAAAATAATTGCTGCAATGTTCATCGCGGCCAGGAACAGAAGCAGGACGATGATAGCGCCGGACGTGCGTTCCACAAAGGCGCGTTCGGCTTCATTGGCCCACATGTAGATCTGCACAGGCAGGGCGGTGGCTGGGTCCATCGGCGTCGTGGGCACATCCGCCACGAAAGCCACCATACCGATCAGAAGAAGCGGCGCGGTTTCGCCGAGCGCGTGCGCCAGCCCGATGATTGTGCCGGTCAGGATACCAGGAGCGGCAAGCGGCAGAACGTGATGGAAAACCATCTGGGTCTTCGATGCGCCCAATCCCAAAGCCGCGGCGCGGATCGATGGCGGCACGGCGCGAAGGGCCGCGCGTGTCGCGATGATGATGGTCGGAAGCGTCATCAGCGTCAGCACGAGACCGCCAACCAGCGAGGCCGAGCGCGGCAGGTTGAAGAAGTTGACGAAGACCGCCAGACCGAGCAAACCGAACACAATCGATGGAACAGCGGCCAGATTGTTGATGTTTACCTCAATCATATCGGTGAAGCGGTTCTTCTTGGCGAACTCCTCCAGATAGATCGAGGCCGCAACGCCGATGGGCAGCGAAAGCACCAGAACGATCAGCATCATATAGAATGAACCAACGAGCGCCACGCCAAGGCCCGAGGTTTCCGGCCTGCTGGATGCCCCGAAAGTGAAAAGTCCGGTATTGAAGGCTTGGCGCATGACACCTTCTTCCGAAAGCGTCTGCATCCAGCCCACCTGACGATCGGACACCTTGCGGCTGGTTTCCGGTACGCTGAGGTCGATCTGACCTTTAAAGGCGGAATCGATGTCAGCCCCCACCAGAACCGGGATGGTCTGCGTCGTGCCGATCAGCACCGGGTTCTCCATTACCATGCGGCGCAATTGTAGCCGCACGCCATCGGAGTAAAAGCGTCCGATATCCCGCATGGCCGGACGATCGGTCTTGCTGACACCCAGCTTTTCGGCCAGTGCATTGCGCACCAGCAGCGGATAATTGGCCGCGATCAGTACGTTGGGATCGGTTGCCCGCTTGTTGCCCGGATCGATCACCTGCGCGTCGAGCAGGACCGGTAGATCGAGCGTCGTCTGCCAGAAGGCCGTATAGCCTTTGGAGAAAACCGAAAACAAAAGCGCGCAGAGGAAGAACACGCCTACGGCAATGGCGGCAATACCATAAAGGCGGAAGCGGCGTTCGGCGGCATAACGGCGTTTCAATCCGATATCGCGGCGCTTGACACCGGCGGTCGCACCAGCGGTGTTAAAGGACATATCGGTCATTATTCGTACTGCTCCCGGTACTTGCGCACGATGTAAAGCGCGAAGATATTCATGATCAGCGTCAGAACGAAAAGGGTGATGCCCAGGGCGAATGCAACCAGCGTCTGCGGTGAGTTGAACTCAAGGTCGCCCGTCAGCTGATTGACGATCTTGACCGTGATGGTGGTCATCGCCTCGAACGGATTGATGGTCAGGCGCGCCGCGACACCGGCAGCAAGTACCACGATCATCGTTTCGCCAATAGCGCGCGACGCGGTCATCAAAAGGGCGCCGACGATGCCCGGCAATGCTGCAGGAAGCACCACGCGCTTGATGGTTTCCGAACGCGTCGCGCCCAGTCCCAGCGAGCCGTCGCGCAAAGAGCGCGGCACGGCCGTAATGATATCATCGGAGAGCGAGGACACGAAGGGGATCAGCATCACGCCCATGACAAGGCCGGCGGTCAGAACGCTCTGCGCCATGATGAACCCCTGACCGCCCGCAATCGCCGCTGAAATATCACGCAGAAACGGACCGACCGTCACCAGTGCGAAGAAGCCGTAAACGATTGTCGGAATGCCAGCCAGAAGTTCCAGAACCGGCTTGACCACGGTACGCACGCGCGGCGAGGCGTATTCGGCCATATAGATTGCAGAGAAGAGGCCCACGGGCACCGCAAAAAGCATGGCGACGAGAGCGATATAAAGCGTGCCGGCCAGAAGGGGAATGAGTCCGAACTGCCCCGTCTCGCCGCTCGAACCGGCGGCAGCGAAACGCGGATCCCAGACCGTGCCGAAGAAAAAATCCATCGGCGAGACCGATTGGAAAAAACTGATGGTCTGGAACAGCATCGAGAAAATGATGCCGATTGTCGTGAGGATGGCGATGCCCGATGCAGCGATCAGCCCCCACAGCACGATGCGCTCGACATTGTTGCGGGCGCGCCTGCGACGGCTGATCGTGGACAGGCCGAACACCAGTCCCGCCACGGCGATGACCAGCGCCACTGCGGCGCCGATAGTGTGCGTCAGCGCTGTCGCCTTTTTCAGGTAAAGTGCAATCGGGACCATGTAATCCTGGCCCTCGGTGGCGAGCGCCACGCCCTTGGTTCCCAGAACCTGCCGCGCATCCGCATAGGTCGGAGGGAAACTTTCCAGCTCTGCCGGCGTCAGACGGTCGAGCCCCCTGGCGAGACCGTGCACCATGCCAAGCTGAAGGCTGCGGTTCGAATAGGAACCGTCCTCGATCGCATCCGGCAATTGTGCGGTTGCGCTGTGGTCGAGATAAACGGAAGAGCCGACAGCCCAGACCGCCAGAAACAGAAGGGCCGGAAGGGCCGAAACGAGGAAAACCCACCAGCCATGATAATGCGGGCGGGAATGCATTTTCTCAGCAGAAGCCGCCCGGCCAGCGGCGGGCTGCGCCTTGTCCAGCGCAATGGCGCGCTGACGGCCAATGAAGAATCCTATCAGCCCGACTGCAACGATACTGACGAGAACCAGAAAGAAGGACATTCAATTTCCCCGGTTGCCCTGAAATGCGGCCCGACCCTGAACCCAATCAATTGCGTCCGGTCATTTCCGCGCGATTGCGCCCGTCTTATCCTGCGAGCGCGAAAGGAGAAGACCGCGGGGAGAGCCTCTCCCCGCGATCCACAGATCGAAACTTACTTGGCAGCCAGCGTCTTGCCTTCCGCGAAGGCTGCGCGCTGGGCTTCACGTTCTGCATCCGGTGCCGGAACGAGGCCATATTCGGCAAGCGGACCATCAGGGCCGACCATCTGTTCGGACAGGAAGAAATCCACATATTCCTTCAGGCCCGGAATGACACCGAGGTGAGCCTTCTTCACGTAGAAGAATAGCGGACGCGACACTGGATATTCACCCGAAGCAACGGTTTCAGCCGATGGGGTAATGTCGTTGACGGTTGCAACTTTCAGTTTGTCGGCATTGTTTTCGAAGAAATAGAGGCCGAAAATACCAACGCCGGTCTTGTTTGAGTCGATGCGCGCCAGAGTTTCGCTGTAATCACCGTCGATATCGACAGCCTTGCCGTCCTTGCGCACGGCGATACAGGCGGATGCGGCAGCCTTGTCGTCCAGACCAGCCTTCTTGATTTCATCGAGAGCGCCCGATTCCTTGCAGCCGTCTGCAAGAACCTTTTCTTCAAACACTTCGCGCGTGCCGTGCTTTTCACCAGGGATATAGGCGGCAATGTCCCAATCCGGCAGGTCCGGGTTGACCTGGTTCCACTTGGTGTTCGGGTTATCGACCAGCTTGCCCTCGACGACGAGCTTGGCGGCGAGGGCCTTATAGACGTCTTCCGGCTTCAGCTTCCAATCCGGACCCTTGGCATCGGTCGCAAAGACAATGCCATCATAACCGAAACGCACTTCCTGTACGTCCTTGACGCCAGCGTCGATGCAGGACTTCAGTTCCGAGTCCTTCATGGCGCGCGAAGCATTGGCGACATCGATGGTGTTTTCGCCGACGCCCTTGCAGAATTCCTTGATGCCTGCGCCCGAACCGCCCGATTCCACAACCGGCGTCTTGAAATTCGGGTAGGTTTCACCGAAAGTTTCAGCAACAATCTTGGCGTAAGGCAGAACGGTCGAAGAACCGGCAACCTGAATCTGATCGCGCGCATGGGCGGCGGAAACCGACAAAACGGCAGCGATGGCGAGCGCTGCGGTCGAGGAAATCATCTTGTTCATGAGCTGCGGCTCCTGTTGTAAAAGACATATGACGATTAGGCGTCAGTAGCCCTCTACGCGCTGTATATTACATTCATATGACAGTATTGTTACAGGTTTGTATCAATAGCGTTTGCCACCTATTCTGCGGGAGGTTACGAACTCTTGAACCGGCAAATGATTTCAAAGTTTAAAATGCGGCAAACGCGCACCCATTGCCTCGATGCCTGCCTTGTCCGCATTGGCGAAGGCGAAGCGCAAGAATGCTTCCTGTCCCTCACCAAAGAAACTGCCCGGCAATGTGACTATTCCCAGAGACTTGGCTAACCGCTCTGCAATCTTCAGCGACGACACGCCCGGAAGGGGATGACGCACGAAAGCGAAATAGGCCCCGACGGCTTCGATCCGCCAGCCAGCGATTTTTGCCATGGCCGCATGCAGGGCCGCTGCGCGATATGCGATTTCCCGGCGGTTATCATTGCGCCATGCTTCCAGCGATTCGAGAGCGCGGGCTACAGCGATCTGCGGTGCACGCGCAGCACAGATCTGGAGATTGTCCATGACCTTGGCAATATTGGCGACCATTTTTGCACCTGCCGTTATCGCCCCCAACCTGTGGCCGGGAATGCAGAACGACTTGGAAAAGCTATAAAGCTGGATCAGATGCGCCGGCCAGTCGGCCTCGCTGAAAAGCCGGTGCGGCGCCTGAGCCAGGTCTCCCAGAAAATCGCGATAGGTCTCGTCCAGTATGAGCCAGATGCCGTTGTCGCGGCACAGCGCATAGATTTGCTCCAGCAATTGCGGCGGATAGACCGCACCGGTCGGATTGTTGGGCGAGACGAGTGCAATGGCTTTCACGCCGGGGCGCAGTGCGGCACGCACGTCTTCAACACGCGGAACAAAGCCGTTTTCGGCACGGCACGCAATGGTATCCGCATGAATGCCCAGCATCTCCAGCGACGCACGGTGGTTGAAATAAAACGGATCGGTTGTCAGCACGGTATCGCCGCTGCCAGCCACGCACATGATGGCGGCGATGAAAGCCTGATTACAGCCAGACGTGATATGAATGTTTTCTGCCGCCACGGCAGCATTGTAAAGCAGACCGATATGCCGGGCATAGGCATCGCGTAACATCCTCTCGCCCTCAATCGGACCGTATCCGGCACAAGCGACGGATCCCGCCGCCTCGCCCAGAAAACGCAGCATGTCGGGATGCGGCGGATAGCCGGGAACGGCTTGTGAAAGATCGATCAGCGGACCATGGCTGCCGTCATAGTCGCGCGCCCAGGCCTGCACCGCAGGAATGGGAGGAGCGGACAGTTGGTCAATCAGCGGATTAACGGCAGGCAAAGACATCGGCGGCTCTCACTTCATTGATTTCGACCTGTATATCCCCGAAATCTACCGCACGAAAACAGGATTGTTATCGCAACCTCATTCGCTCGGACGCGAGAGTACATAAGCTGCCGAACCAAGCATGAAGATCGTAACCAGAACGGCCAATAACGGTCCAGGCTGCGCACCCCACCAGAAAAGGCCGTAGCCCACCGCCATCCCGAGGCAGGCAAAGAATTTGGCCCGGGGCGGAATGGCGCCGCGCTCCCGCCATTTGACAATGAGAGGACCAAAGCGGGGATCGGCAAGAAGACGCGCCTCGAGCTTCGGCGATGACCGTGCGAAGAACCATGCCGCGAGAATTATGAAGATCGTCGTCGGCATGACGGGCAGCAATGCGCCGATGATGCCGAGCAGCAGCATGAGGCACCCCAGACAAAGATATAGCGCCCGCCTGCCCGCTGAAATGGCGGGCGCGGTTATGCCAGTCTCTTCGTTCTGAGGATGATCCTGCATGGCTTTCCGTCGGTTGACCCGATTGCTTATAGCAGGAAACAGCCGGATGCACGCACCTGAAGAACGGTCAAGGAAATGTCATTGAACGACAATTCGAGCCTGTGGATAACGGGACTTCTCATTTCGAGATGACCGAAAAACAGCCACAGATTGTACGATCGCCGCTAAAGCGCCGCAATTCGTCAACTCTTGCGGCAGTCAGGAAAACTTCGTCTACAAATAAAAACTGTACCCGAACGCCCACTCCACGTACAATCGGCAAGCCGCTTTTCTTGCTGTCCACTCAGGAAACAAGCAGCTTCGGTCAGAAGATCGTGCACACCCAATGAATCGCAAATGAAACCACAGGAAACAAACTAATATTCCTTGGTTATTCTTGGTGGTAAAAGCAAACAACTCTCAGTATAGGATCATATTCCGATCCGGATATAGATTCATTTATCCCACAATATTCTCATTCGAAACACGTCACCGCCACATTTCGATTCCAGTTCGCATTGGTCTTTCTCAGCTACAACTGTGAAGACACTCCTTGAACAACTAGTGGAACCGGCATGAACTTCAAGACCCGTATGGCTATGCTCGCCGTTGCAACAACTGGCCTTCTCGCTGTTACTGCAATCGAGGCTTCAGCACAGCAATGCGGCGGTGCCTCCTGGTACGCGTTGACTTCCCGAACAGCGTCGGGCGAACGTATGAACCCGGCAGGCATGACGGCAGCACATCGCACACTGCCCCTTGGCAGCAAGGTCAAGGTTACCAATCAGAAGAACGGCAAATCGCTGATCGTGCGCATCAATGATCGCGGCCCGTTCATCAAAGGGCGCGTGCTGGATCTTTCCAAAGGCGCGGCGAGCCGTCTCGGCTTTATCGGCGCCGGGCACACCAAGGTCTGCTTTACACGACTGTAATCTGCCGACAGCGGCCAAGCTATTTACGGTCCAGACGGTCCGTGAACCACTTGGTGAGCTTGATCCAGACTTCGTCTTTCTCTGCGGCATCCTCGATGCCGTGTTCCAGATTCGGGTTGTCGTTGACTTCGATGACCACCACGCCATCGTCTGTTTCCTTCAAATCGACGCCGTAAAGCCCATCTCCTATACAGCGCGCAGCGCGCAGGCCGGTTTCCAGAACCATTGGCGGTGCATCGTCCAGCGCATAGGACCGAAACCCACCTTCCAGCGGTTTACCGCCAGTGTCGTGCTTGACGATCTGCCAATGGTTCTTAGCCATCATATACTGGCAGATGAAGAGCGGCTTGCCGTCCAGTACTCCGACACGCCAGTCGAACTTGGTCGGCATGTATTTCTGGGCCAGTAACAAGTCGCTGTCTTCCAGCCAGAGCGTGGCGAGCGTCTTGAGTTCGATAAAATCCTTCACCTTTTTCACGCCCCGTGAAAAGGAGGAATCCGGGATTTTCATCACCAGTGGAAAGCCGAGCATGTCCGCGGCGCGCTCCAGATCCTCTTGCCCTGCAATCATGACAGTGGGCGGCACAGCCACGTCGCTGGCCTGCATCAGCTCGTGCAAATAGACCTTGTTGGTGCAGCGAATCATCGAGATCGGATCATCAATGACCGGCATGTTTTCCTGCTGCGCACGGCGGGCAAAGCGATAGGTGTGATTGGAAATCGATGTGGTTTCACGAATGAACAACGCGTCATAATTGGCGAGGCGCGGAAGATCCTTCTTGCCGATGGGTTCGACTTCGACGCCCAGACGCGCCGCGATACGCGCCCAATGCTTCAGAGATGACACAGACGAAGGCGGCATGACTTCCCTGGGGTCGCAGAGCGTTGCAAAAGAATACCGCGCTGGAACTTTAGGCTTGGCCGCGCGCCATTCGCGCTGCGTATAACGATCGAGCGCGTCCTCGAAACGCTCCTTCTGCATTCTGGAGAATTTCGCGATATTCGAGAAGCCGATCTTCTGGATACGCGCCCATTCGCCAGGCTTGATGCTCACTTCCAGCGACGGCGCACGAAACCAGTCGAAGAGGAGCCTTCCAAAGCGCTCGAACTCCGGGGCTTCAGCGAGGCCAAAATGAACATGAACGGTTTCAGGCGCTTTTTCCGGATGTTTTCCAAGTGCCTTGTTCAGCATATCCTCAAGTTCTGGAATGGCGTTCTCATATAGCCGCCGCTCCGACAGGTCGATCATCGTTTCGACCGATGGAATGATGCGGTGTCCACGGGCCTCGGCCAAAAGCGACGCATAATAGCCGCGGCTCTGATAGGCATAGGAACGCGACAGATTGATAATGCGCGGGTGCAGCTGGCCGTTGAAAAGGGCCGGATGTGCAAGATAATCGCGCGTAGTCATGACCTTGTGCGGGGTTGCGCCATTGTCGATATCCGAGAGGCGCCCTACGAGAATGACGCAGATCGTCATCAGTCTGTCCCTTTTTCGAGAATCACCGCTGCCCTGAGACCATCCCTGCCGAAACGCGCAATGCGGTCGAAGATGTGGAAAGGAACCGGCACATTGGCCGCATCGGCGATCGTCTCGCCCTGCTCTTCTTCCACCCAGGGGTCGTGAATGAGAATATGACGGCCATCTTCGCCATGGGCGAGCACCCAGTGGGGCACCTTCTTGCCGAACATGACGTAGCCGCTGATGAGCACGATTACTGCTGCGCCACGCCTGAGCGCCTCAAGAATATCGAAAAGCGCGAAGCCGCGATACTCGACCGGAATGCCGTAAGCTTCCGCGCGCTGGCGGAAGTCGGTCTGGGCGAGCTGCATCACCTTGCGTTTTTCTTCCGAGCGCACCGACTGCAGAAATAGCGTATCCTCGATCGAAACGATGATCGACGCTTTCAAACCCCGCTCGTGGGCCGCAACCGCAAGTCCGAAAGGTTCGCAACCGCCCGGTCCCGACATCATGTAAATAGTGGTTGCATCGCGCCACAGACGAACCTCCAGAACCGGGTCAAGCTTCGTTTCGGGGCTATGCCGGGCAAGCACCATCATCAGGCAGGCCGCACCGCAGGTGAAATCCGTCGTCTGCTCGTAATAAGGAAAGGCCGTCACCGGGGCAATGCCTCCGCGCACCGTCTTCTCAAAGCGCAGCGCATCGGAATGATCGACATAATAATCGAGATAACGCCCGATAGGGCGATAGCCATGGCGCTTGTAGAGCGCTATAGCGCGCGCATTGTCCTCACGCACCTCCAGCCGCAACAGCGGCCGTTCATGCTCAAATGCCGCCGTTTCCGCTGCCTGCAACAGAAGCGAACCCGCGCCCTTCACATTCGCATCGGGATCGACCGCGATGGAGTAAAGCCGCGCCAGTGCTGTGCCGTGCCGGAACAGGATCATCGCGTAGCCAATGACCCTGCCCTCGCTCTCAGCGACGATGGTTTCCGCAGTCGGGCGCGCGATCAAGGCGCGAAAGGAACGTCTGGAGATGCGGTCTGTCTCGAAACAGCGATCTTCGATGCGCAATAACGCATCGATATCGTCTGTCGTGGCCTTGCGCGTGGTTGCGCCTGTCATCTTGTGGCCTTTTGCAAATGGACCTCTATGGCCCGCTGAACATGTCAACAATTGGCATATTCGAGGCAAAAGACAAGCTCCCCGACCGTGGCAAAATTATGTGGGTTTTCATCCCGGCGAAAGGAACGGCACAGCAGAAAATTCTACCTATGATTGATATTTTAGCCGCCACACGCATTAACCATTAATTAAGATGTTGGGCGATGGTACGGCAATCCGAATTGACTCCGGAGTGTTTCAGATTTTAACGTTTCGTTAATAAGTGAAGCTTCGGCAAAGGCGTTGAGTATGTTTTGCGTTGTTCGTTCCTGCAAGAAGATGGCGGTTGGTGCCGCTGCGGCCACCACCATGCTGCTCGCCAGCTTTGGCGCTCAGGCTGCCTCCGATGACTTCATGCAGACTGGCAAGCTTACTTCCCAGCCGATCGGACATTATGAGTTCTGCAAGCGTGAGGCAAAGGAATGCGGCATCGTCAGTCGCGATGCGCGTCCTGTGCAGCTGAACCACAGCAACTGGCAGAATATTGTCGAGATCAATCTCTCCGTCAACGAACGCATCAAGCCGATGACGGATATGGAAATCTACGGCGTTGAAGAATACTGGGCCTATCCGGCAAGCGTCGGCGATTGCGAGGATTATGTCCTCCTGAAGCAGCGTGAACTGGCGCAAGCCGGCATCCCCCTCTCCGATCTGTTGATCACAGTCGTGCGCAAGCCGGACGGCGAAGGCCATGCTGTATTGACCGTGCGCACCGACCGCGGCGATTTCGTACTCGACAATCTGACCGACGAAGTCATGCGCTGGAACGAGACGGACTACACCTATCTCAAGCGTCAGGCTACGAACAATACCGGCCGCTGGGTCACCATCGAAGCACCGGACAATTTGCTGGTTGGCTCGGTACGTCAGTAGATAGGGACTGCGTCGAGTCCTTTGACCTCCAGCTCTGAAGCAATCGTGTTTGAGAGAAAAAAGAGGTCCTGATTATGAAACAGCAAATCTCCGTCGTCACACTGGGCATTGCCGATCTTGCTCGCTCCCGCCACTTCTACGTCGGGGGGTTCGGGTGGACGTCCATATTCCAGAATGAGGAAATCATCTTCTACCAGATGAATGGTTTCGTTCTCGGCACTTTCCTGAAATCCTCACTCGAAAGCGATATGAACCGCTTCGGCCATATGCAGCCGGGCGCATTTTCGCTGGCGCATAATGTGGGGGACAAGGAGGATGTTGAACCGCTTATGGAAAAGCTCGTACAGGCGGGCGGGAAAATACTGCGCCCTGCCGATGCGCCGCTGCATGGCGGGTTTCGCGGTTACGTCACCGATCCGGATGATCATGCTTGGGAGATCGCATGGAACCCGGCCTGGACGATCGATGAAAACGGGCTGGTGACATTCGGGTTGTAAAATTCGCTCCGGGAAGCTCTTTCTGCGCTCCCCAGCAACGGGGAGACAGTGTGCGATTTTGATGACGGGGGCAGCCATGTCGAAAATTCTATTCATCTCGCATCCAGAAGTGCTGATCGATCCGCAGAAGCCTGTGCCAAACTGGCGATTATCGCCGCACGGTATAGACCGTATGCGGGCTTTTTCCGAAGGCCCGGAACTGAACACAATCCAGGCGATATGGTCGAGCGGGGAAACCAAAGCCATCGAGGCCGCAGGAATACTGGCTAGAGCGGGGGGGATCGGCCTCTCCGTGGACCGAGGCTTCAATGAAATCGACCGCAGCGTCACCGGTTTCCTGCCTTCGAACGTGCATGAAGAGGTAGCCGGTCAATTCTTCGCCTTCCCCGAAACAAGCATTCGCGGCTGGGAACGAGCCGTCGATGCACAGGAGCGGGCGGTTCGCGCCTTTGAAGCCGTGGCACGCCAGCACCCGACCGGCGACATCGCCATTGTCGGCCATGGGGGCGTCGGCACGCTTCTCCTGTGCCGTCTGGCCGGTTTGCCGATCGACCGCGATCACGATCAGCCGTTTCAGGGTCATTACTGGAGCTACTCGCGGGAAAACGGTGCAATCCTGCACCGCTGGAAATCAATTTCTGCACAGCCGTAAAGACGTGCAATGCGCCTTCATGCCGCCGATATCAGGCGTTCCGCGCCCATGCGATAGGATATGGCTCCGGCCAGATGAATACGGCTGACGCCGTCGCTGCCGTCGAGATCGGCCAATGTGCGGGCGACTTTCAGAATGCGGTGATAAGCCCGCGCGGAAAACCGCATTTGCTCGCTTGCATCCCGCAGAAGCTTCAATCCGGCGGCGTCGGGCTGTGCGACTTCCTCAATCAGATTTGCCGAGCAATAGGCGTTGGTCATCGACGGTTCGAGGCCGAGCGCCGCATAGCGCGCAGCCTGTGTGGCCCGTGCCCGCGCCACCCGCTTCGCAACCGTTTCGCTTTTCTCCGATTGCGATGGCTGGATGAGATCGAGTGCGGAAACCGCAGGCATGTCCACGCGCAGGTCGATGCGGTCCAGCAGCGGTCCGGAAATACGTGCCTGATAATCGCTCTGGCAACGCGGGCCGCGTGCGCATGTATGCCCCGGTTCGCCCGCCATGCCGCAGCGGCACGGATTCATTGCGGCGATCAGCTGAAAGCGGGCCGGATAGCTTGTACGATGGTTGACGCGGGCAATCATGCATTCGCCTGTTTCAAGCGGCTGTCGCAACGAGTCCAGCACCTGCGGCGAAAATTCGGGAAACTCGTCCAGAAACAGAACGCCATTATGAGCAAGCGACACCTCTCCCGGCCTTGCGCGCAGCCCGCCACCAACCATTGCGGCCATGGAGGCCGAATGATGCGGTGCGCGGAAAGGCCGTCGATCCGACAGTTTTCCACCCGCCAGCTCGCCTGCGATGGATGCGATCATCGATACGTCCAGCAACTCGCGGGGCGAAAGGCGCGGAAGTATTGACGGCAGACGCTGCGCCAGCATGGATTTACCCGAACCCGGCGGGCCGACCAGCAGCAGATTGTGGTTTCCGGCAGCGGCTATCTCCAGTGCGCGTTTCGCCGTTTCCTGCCCCTTGATGTCGGCCAGATCGGGCTGCGCCTCGCTCGATACGCGCATGGAAGGCTCAGGCGGCGTCAGCACCTGCGTGCCGCGAAAATGGTTGGCGAGCGCGATCAGGCTGCGCGGTGCCAGAATATCGATATCCGCCCCCGCCCATGCCGCTTCTGCTCCGCAGGCATGAGGGCATATGAGCCCTTTATCCTCACGGTTTGCGCCGATCGCGGCAGGCAATACGCCGGCGACCGCAGTAATCGAACCATCGAGCGACAACTCACCCAGCACAAGGTAGGACTGGATAGCATCCGCCGGAATAGCACCTATCGCCGCCATAAGCCCGACGGCGATTGGAAGATCGTAATGCGAACCTTCCTTCGGCAAGTCGGCAGGCGCGAGATTGACCGTCACCCGCTTCGTCGGCATGGAAAGCCCGGAAGCATGCAGAGCCGCCTGCACGCGCTCACGGCTTTCGGCCACGGCCTTGTCGGGCAATCCGACGATGGACATTCCCATTTTGCCCGGAGCGACCATGACCTGCACATCGACAGGCACCGCCTCAATACCCTGAAAGGCAACAGTTCCAACGCGCGCGACCATGAGCCCCCGCTTGCCACGCAGCACATCTCAAAAGTGAGAATATGCTTAAATACAACCGGGGGATTTAAGCATCTCTCGCCGAATCAATCAAGAACGATTGTAGAACAAATTTAGCGTTTGGCTTCCACGGCATCCCAGAACAGCGCCGCTATGTTGGTACCGTCAAAACGCTCTATTTCGCGAATGCCGGTTGGCGAGGTGACGTTGATCTCGGTCATATAGTCGCCGATCACATCGATACCGACGAGGATGAAGCCGCGCTCCTTCAGCGACGGGCCGATACGTTCGCAGATTTCGCGCTCACGCGCCGTAAGCTTGCTCTGCTCCGCGCGTCCGCCGACATGCATGTTGGAGCGGGCATCGGTTTCCGAAGGCACGCGGTTGATCGCGCCCACCGGCTCGCCGTCGATCAGGATTATGCGCTTGTCGCCGGCGCGCACATCCTTCAGATAACGCTGTGCAATGAAAGGCTCCCTGAAGAGCTGGCCGAACATTTCCAAAAGCGACGTCAGATTGCGGTCGCCGTCGGCCAGATGGAACACGCCTGCGCCACCATTGCCGTAAAGCGGTTTCAGGATGATGTCACCGAACTCGCGGCGGAAATCCATCACTTCCTGCGGGTCCTTGGTGATGAGTGTTTCCGGCATCAGATCGGGAAATTCGGTAACGAAAATCTTTTCCGGGCTGTTGCGCACCCAGGCGGGATCATTGACCACCAGCGTCCCGGGATGAATACGCTCCAGAATATGCGTGGTGGTGATGTAGTTCATATCGAAAGGCGGGTCCTGGCGCAGAAGCACCACATCCATTTCCGACAGGTCACGGCGCTCTGGCTCGCCAAGCGTATAATGGTCGCCCTTGACGTCGCGCACGTCCATTTTCTCGACACGGGCGGAAACCATGCCATCGCGCAGAGAAAGCCGGTCCGGCGTATAATGGTAAAGCGCGTGACCGCGCTTCTGTGCCTCAAGCGAGAGAGCGAATGTAGTGTCGCCTGTAATGTTGACCGTGCTGATATGGTCCATCTGGACCGCGATTTTGAGAGCCATGGTTTCCTCACGATTCGAAATTGCAGGAAATCTAAAACGGAATGAACACGCGATATAGCCCTTTCTGGCGTTCCGTCATACTTGAAGCTGGATCGACGCCTACAGCTTCTCTATGTTTGAATGAAAATGCTTTTCGGGAGGAAAAGGTGACTATCGTCAAAACCGCGATTTTTGCCGACCATATTGCCGAACTCGGCGAAGGACCGGGCTACGATCCACTGACCGGCGACGTGTGGTGGTTCGATATTCTCGGACAGAAGCTGATC
This sequence comes from Ochrobactrum sp. CM-21-5, assembly GCF_014253075.1. Lineage (GTDB taxonomy): Bacteria > Pseudomonadota > Alphaproteobacteria > Rhizobiales > Rhizobiaceae > Brucella. Next base: position 250,632 of record NZ_JACLZJ010000001.1, on the reverse strand, counting down.
GTGAAGAACTGGAGCAGCGGCGAAATCCGCGTTCACGATCTCGGCATGAAGGCGAGCGCGCTGGCCGTGATCGACCGCGAACGGCAATTGATTGTAAGCGAACACGGGTTGTTCGTCCGCGAGCGCGCCAATGGACGGCTGACCCTGCACCACCCGCTGGAGGCCGACAATGCCGTTACGCGCTCCAATGATGCGCGCGTGCATCCGTCCGGCGCTTTCTGGATTGGCACCATGGGCAAAAAGGCCGAAGCGGATGCGGGGTCGATCTGGTGGTATTGCGAAGGTAAGGTGAAGAAGCTGTTTTCCGGCATCACCATCACCAACTCCATCTGTTTTTCAGCGGACGGAACGGTTGCCTATTTTGCAGACACGGCGCGCAACATCATCTGGCGTGTCGATACTGATCCCGAAACCGGCCTTCCGGTTTCGGAGAAAAGCGTGTTCCATCACCGCATCGAGGAAGGTGGCGTTGACGGTTCCGTGGTCGACGTCGAGGGCACACTGTGGAATGCCTGCTGGGGCGGCAGCGCTCTCAACGCCTATTCGCCGCATGGCAGACTGCTTCGCTCCATAGAGCTTCCCGCAACGCAGCCTTCATGCCCGGCTTTTGTCGGCCCCGATGCGGCGGTGATGATTGTTACAAGCGCGCACGAAGGAATGGATGCCGATGCGCGTAGCGCCGATCCGCATGCAGGCAGAGTTCTGCTGCTCGATCTTACCCTCGCCGGACGGCACGACCCGCCCGTGAGGTTGTAAGGGACATTATAATAAAGGCCTCGGGCCCATCTTATTGGCTCAAACGCCTTCGACGATCACGATCTCGCCATCCGCCACGGTCTGGCGGATGGCTTTCGCGGCCTGATATTCGGGCGAATTGTAGCAATCGAGCGCGTGCTGCATGGATTCGAACTCTATGATGACATTGCGCGCGCGGCCTGCTCCCTCGACCGCCTCCGCCTTGCCGCCGCGTGCGATAAACTTCGCGCCATAACGCTCGAAAGCGGGCTTGGCCGTCGAAACATAATCTTTGTAACGCTCCGGGTCATGGACATCCACGCGGGCGATCCAATAGGCCTTGGTCATTCTTTGCTCCTCCGCAATTGCATTATGCAACCGAGCGCATTTCTTCCAGAATGGCAAGGGCCGAAGCCTTGCGATCCGGGCTGGCTACAATCGGGCGTGCCACGACAAGATGGCTGGCTCCTGCCCTCAAGGCATCGGCTGGCGTCATGATGCGCTTCTGATCGCCCCTTTCCGCCCCGGCGGGACGAATACCGGGTGTTACAATAGCCATTTCCGGCCCGATTGCCTGCCGGATGGCCGCAGCTTCCGCGGCCGATGCAACAATGCCGCCCATGCCAGCGTCGCGCGCCTGACGCGCGCGCCTGAGCACCAGCGTTTCCGCCGTATCCGAATAGCCTGCTTCCTTGAGATCGGCATCGTCCATGGAGGTGAGAACCGTCACGCCGAGCAGGCAAAGGTCCGAGCCGCCAGCCGCTTCCACCGCGGCGCGCATGGCCTTGGGATAAGCGTGCAGGGTGAGCATGGAAACACCCATCTTCGCGACATTCTCCACGCCTTTGGCGATGGTGTTGTCGATGTCGAGCAGCTTCATATCGAGGAAGACTTTTTTCTTCGCCGCAATCAGGCTCTTCGCGAAATCCAGACCGCCCGCAAAAACCAGCTGATAGCCGATCTTGTAGAAGGAAACCGCATCGCCAAGTTCTTCGACCAGTTTTTCCGCCTCGGCGATAGTCGGCACATCAAGACCCACGATCAGGCGCTCACGCAAATCCGTCGTCGTCATAAATCTCTCCATGATGATTTTTATCCTCTTCGCACAACAGGGCGCGGTACGAAAGATACCGCGCCCTGAAATATGCAAGCGAAGCGATAAATCAGCCCCTGGATGCTTCCACACGCTCGATGAGGCTGCGACAAACCGTCGAAAGCATTCTGGCGCTGCGCTCGTCCTTCAGCGTCATATCATCGTTGAACGCTTCCGAAGCGCGTGCCACCGAACATTGTTCGGTGACGATCTGCGTGCCGACATTCATGAGCACTGCACGCAAATGATACAGACCGCGAAGACCGGCGAAGTTGCCGTTGGACGTCGAGCATAGCCCCACCGTCAGCCCCGCATAGGGCTTGAACGGCTTATCGCCATCGCGCGAAATACGGCTGACCCAGTCAATGGTGTTCTTGAGCAGCGGCGGGATCGATGCATTATATTCCGGCGAGCAGATCATCAGCCCGTCATGGGCAGCAAAGAGCCGCCCGAGCCGGAGAGCATTTTCCGGAATGCCATGCTCCTTTTCCAGATCCTCATCCATGATCGGTAACGGAAAATCGGCAAGCGTTATGCGTGTAACTTCCGCGCCCTGAGAAACAAGTTCCTTCGAGGCCGCGTCGGCCATATGGCCAGAATAGGCCCCTTTACGAATCGAGCCTGCAAAGACCAGAATACGAGCAGTCATGAAAACTCCGGGAAATCAGACGAGCGGGCTGCGATAGACCCAGAGCTGCGCGGGCGGGACATTGCGCATCACGAAATCATAATGCTGAACTGTGTAATTGCCGCGCCCCGCCGGAACCGGCGGCATGGGGCCATAGGTGATCTGCATCAGCGGACGCCCGCGCGGAATGCGCGAAAGCAGGTCTTCCACCAGTCGCACCCTGCCTTCCATCGAAAAATTGAGCATCGGCACGGCGGAGATAATGCAATCGAACTTTTGGTCTTTCCGTTGCCCAAGCGCCGCATCAAGATCGAATGCGTCGCCCTGAAGGATGTTCACCTCTGGAAAGGCCCTTTTCAGATGCTCTACGAAATCGTGTGAATATTCGACCGAATAGAGGTCAGACGGTTTTACGCCGTGCTTGAGAATGGCTTTGGTGATGACACCGGTACCCGGCCCCAGCTCAAGGACGGGAAGCCCTGAATGCGGGTCGATGACGCTCGCCATGCGCCGCGCTGTGATGGAACTCGTCGGCAGAATAGCGCCGACCGCCTTCGGCCCGTCTATCCAACCCTTGAAGAAACGGATTTCCTCATCGAACTTAGCGGCCAGTTTCCTGCCGAGCTGTCCTGCCATTCTCAAAGCTCCCATTGTCGTTATTGGACAAGTTTATGCCGCTTTGAATTCTCTAAGCAAGGCGGTAATAAGGAAAATCAGAAAAAAGGGAGCCGATTGGCTCCCTTTTTTATTCACCTATTCCTTCGAAGAATTCTTTCATCCGCGAGAAGAAACCAGCCGATTTCGGACTGTTCTCCTGCGAGGAGAGTTTCTCGAATTCTTCCAGCAGTTCACGCTGACGCTTCGACAGGTTTTGCGGCGTCTCGATATCGATCTGGATATAGAGGTCGCCAATGGCATGCTGGCGCAAGACCGGCATGCCCTTGCCCTTCAGGCGGAACTGCTTGCCGTTCTGCGTGCCCTCAGGAATTTTTACCCGCGTTTGCGTACTGTCGAGCGTTGAAACTTCAAATTCACCGCCCAGCGCCGCCGTAGTCATGGAAATCGGCACCTTACAGTAAAGATCAGCGCCATCACGTTGGAAAAATTCGTGCGGCTTGACCGACAGGAAAATGTAGAGATCGCCGCTCGGCCCGCCACGCAGGCCCGCCTCACCTTCGCCCGAAAGACGGATACGCGTTCCATCCTCGATACCGGCGGGGATATTGACGGAGAGCGAACGCTCCTGCGTCATGCGGCCCTGGCCATGGCACTTGCCGCACGGATCCTGGATGATCTGTCCGCGACCATTACAGGTCGGGCAGGTGCGTTCCACTGAAAAGAAGCCTTGTGCGGCGCGGACACGACCAGAGCCCGAGCACATGGTGCAAGTGGTCGGCTGCGAACCCGCCTTGGCGCCGGAGCCGGAGCATTCATCGCAGGTGATGGACGTCGGCACGCGGATCTGCGCCGTCTTGCCGGCATAGGCTTCTTCCAGCGTAACTTCCATATTGTAGCGCAGATCGGCACCGCGTTCGCGACCGCCGTTGGAGCGGCGGCGACCGCCGCCCATCATCTCGCCGAAAATATCTTCGAAAATATCGGCAAAGCCGCCGGCACCACCGAAACCGCCCTGGCCAAAACCGCCGCCCATGCCGCCATTTTCGAAAGCTGCATGACCAAAGCGATCATAAGCCGCACGCTTTTGCGGATCTTTCAGCGTTTCGTAAGCCTCGCCGATTTCCTTGAACTTGCGTTCAGCTTCCGGATTGTCCGGATTGCGATCCGGATGATATTGCATGGCGAGTTTGCGAAACGCTGTCTTCAGCGTCTTGTCGTCTGCGGTCTTCGTGACCCCCAGAGCTTCGTAATAGTCGATCTTCATCAGTTCGTTATCCCGGCGGCTGGAACGCCCGCCCCGTACTTCTGCATATCTTTATCCTTATACCGGTTCCCATTTCGGGCGACATGCCGTGGGGCCTGCGTCTCCACATTTCCGTTTCTTGCAGCGCAGCTCATCTTGTGCAAGCCCGCTGAGCCAACTTCTCATTTGCCTGTCCGGCGCAACCGTCCCGGAAACTGGCAAAAGCCCGGCTTCAGCCGGGCTTTTCCGTTCTCGGACAAGAATTACGACGATTTCTTGTTATCGTCGATTTCTTCGTAATCGGCATCGACAACATCATCGTTGGACGAAGCCTGTTCGTCACCCTGCGCGCCTGCTTCTTCGGAAGCCTGAGCCGCTTCGTACATGGCCTGGCCAAGCTTCATGGAAGCTTCGGCGAGGGTCTGCGTCTTCGCCTTGATGTCTTCGGCGTTGTCGCCTTCAACCGCAGTCCGCAGAGCTGCAAGAGCGTCTTCGATTGCCTGCTTGTCTTCAGCGGAAACCTTGTCGCCGTAATCCTTCAGCGACTTGTCCGTCGAATGAATCAGGCTTTCGGCCTGGTTCCTGGCTTCAACCGCATCGCGGCGCTGCTTGTCGGCCTCGGCGTTGGCTTCAGCATCCTTGACCATCTTTTCGATGTCGGCATCGGACAGACCGCCCGAAGCCTGAATGCGGATCTGGTGCTCCTTGCCGGTGCCCTTGTCCTTGGCCGAAACATTGACGATGCCGTTGGCGTCGATGTCGAAGGTCACTTCGATCTGCGGCACGCCGCGCGGTGCGGGCGGAATGCCAACGAGGTCGAACTGGCCGAGCATCTTGTTGTCGGCAGCCATTTCGCGCTCGCCCTGGAAGACGCGGATCGTCACAGCCGACTGATTGTCTTCAGCGGTCGAGAAGGTCTGCGACTTCTTGGTCGGGATCGTGGTATTGCGTTCGATCAGGCGAGTGAACACGCCGCCGAGCGTTTCGATGCCGAGCGAAAGCGGGGTCACGTCGAGCAGCAAGACGTCCTTGACGTCGCCCTGCAACACGCCGCCCTGAATGGCTGCACCCATGGCGACGACTTCGTCCGGGTTCACGCCCTTATGCGGTTCCTTGCCGAAGAAAGCCTTCACAACTTCCTGGATCTTCGGCATGCGGGTCATGCCGCCGACCAGAACCACTTCGTCAATTTCACCGGCCTTGAGGCCCGCATCCTTGAGCGCGGCCTTGCACGGCTCGATGGTGCGCTGAACGAAATCGTCCACGAGGCTTTCGAACTTGGCACGCGAAAGCTTGATGGCAAGGTGCTTCGGACCGGTCTGATCCGCCGTGATAAACGGCAGGTTGATTTCGGTCTGCTGGGCCGACGACAGTTCAATCTTGGCCTTTTCAGCAGCTTCCTTGAGGCGCTGCAAAGCCAGCTTGTCGTTCTTGAGGTCGATGCCGCTTTCCTTCTTGAACTCGGCAACCAGATATTCGACCAGACGCATGTCGAAGTCTTCACCGCCGAGGAACGTGTCGCCGTTGGTGGACTTCACTTCGAACACGCCATCGCCGATTTCGAGGATCGACACGTCGAAGGTACCGCCGCCAAGATCATAGACGGCGATCGTCTTGCCTTCGTTCTTGTCGAGGCCATAAGCGAGCGCTGCAGCGGTCGGTTCGTTGATGATGCGCAGAACTTCCAGACCGGCGATCTTGCCGGCATCCTTGGTGGCCTGACGCTGGGCGTCGTTGAAGTAGGCCGGAACCGTAATAACGGCCTGCTCGACCTTCTCGCCAAGATAGGATTCAGCGGTTTCCTTCATCTTCTGAAGAATCATGGCCGAAATCTGCGACGGGGAATATTTCTTGCCGTGGGTTTCAACCCAGGCGTCGCCGTTGTCACCCTTGACGATCTTGTAAGGAACCAGATCCTTGTCCTTGGTGACCATCGGGTCGTCAAAGCGGCGGCCAATCAGGCGCTTGACGGCAAACAGGGTGCCTTCAGGGTTGGTGACGGCCTGACGCTTCGCAGGCTGACCAGCGAGGCGCTCGTCACTTTCGCTGAAAGCGATGATCGAAGGCGTCGTACGCGCACCTTCGGCATTCTCGATGACCTTCGCGTTCTTGCCATCCATGACGGCGACGCAGGAGTTGGTCGTTCCCAGATCGATACCAATAACTTTAGCCATATTTCTCTCCATTCAGCAAACCGCCTGAACCTCTACCGAGCGTTCCATAGGCGGCTCCTATCGGTTTCACAATGCTTGCTTCAAGGTTGCGGAGCCGGGGGATGTTTTCTCATCCGCCGGGCCTGTCATCAAAGCCTCGTGCGAGGCGTATATAAGAAAGGCTGTTTTTCACTGCAAGTCACAAGACGCTACAAGCTGTCGGACAATGCAAGATTCCTGCCCGGCAAGGCTTACAGGCCCTGTCATACATCTACGAATCCCTCATTTTTGCCCGCGCGATAGATCGCGTCGATGAATTTCTGATTAGCACGCGAGTTTTCCAGCGAGAACAGCATCACGTCTTCACCCCGTGCGGCGCGCACAAAGTTCTCCGCCTGCAATTGATAATGGTTCGCATCGCCGAACGTCCATTCGCTCGCTTGCGTATGGCCTGCATCGTGAAGCGTGATGCGGCCATGACCATATTTGCCGGTGTTGAAGGGCGCATGGACCTCGATAAAGCCCTTGTCCCCGTGGAAAACCATCGTCTGGCGTCCGGCAAGCTGCGTGGCGACGTAGAAGCTGAGATCGAACCCGTCGAATCGCGCCGAAACACTGGCATAGCGATCCGTTCCGAATTTCGGATCGAATTCCACGGAAGCCTGCACCGACAGCGGTTCCTTGCCCGTCACCATGCGCGTGACAACCGTCGGATAGACGCCGATATCCGGCAGCGCGCCACCGCCCAGTTCCGGCTGATTGCGCATATTCCCGGGATCGACATTGAAATAGCTGAACGCGCCCTGCACATGGCGCAGTGTGCCAATTGCGCCCTGCTCCAGCAAATAACGCAGTTTGATCCATTGCGGATGGTAATAGACCATGAAGGCTTCCGCGATCATCACCCTGTGCCTGTCACGGGCGGCGATAACCTGATCGATGTCTTCGGCTTTCAGCGCGATGGGCTTTTCGCACAGCACATGCTTGCCCGCCTTTGCTGCCTTCATGCTCCATTCGATATGCTGCGCGGTCGGCAGCGGGATATAGACGCCGTCTACTTCATCGCAGGCAAGCAGTTCCTCATAGGAGCCGAAAGCCAGCGGCGCGCCGAAACGATCCGCCACCGCGCGAGCGCGCGCCGAATCGCGACTGGCAATGGCATGGACAACGCCATTATCGGACGCGCAAAGCGCCGGGATCACCTGTGTAACGCCGATCTTTGCGGTCGAAAGAATACCCCAACGAAACATGCAGATTCCCCTTCAAAGCATTTCCAGCAAAAGTGTGAAACGGTTTTGCGTGAGATAATGCGATAAAACAAGGTTTAGAACGGTTCACTCAAACGAAAGCCCGCCGGCGGGCGGGCTTTCCAGTTGGCTTATCCGCGCAGAACGCCGCCGGTCTGCTTGGCGACATTCGCTACGACCTGGCGGGACAAGGCGTCGAGATCCTCATCGGTCAGGGTGCGGTCCTGCGGCTGCAAGAGCACTTCCACGGCAATCGATTTCTTGCCTTCGCCAAGCGAAGCGCCCGTGAAGACGTCAAAGACCTGAACGCCGGCGATCAGCTTCTTGTCGGCGGAAGAAACGGCCTTCACCACACTGCCGGCCTCAACGCCAGCATCCACCACAAACGCAAAGTCACGCTTGAGGCTCTGGAACTGCGAGAGATGCAGGGCTGGCTTGGTGCGGGTTGCCTTAGCCTTCGGCTCGGGGATCGCGTCGATGAAGACTTCGAAGCCGCAAAGCGCACCCGACACGTCGAGCGCCTCCAGCGTGTCCGGATGGAACTCGCCGAAAGTACCCAGCACGACCTTGGGGCCGAGCTTGAGCGTGCCGGAACGGCCCGGATGGAACCATTCAGGCCCACCGGCTTCGATCTGGATGCGATCAACCGGCGCACCGGCGGCTTCGAGTGCTGCAAGCGCATCGGCCTTGGCGTCGAACACCCCAACCGGTGCGGCATTGCCCGCCCAGAAACGGCCCGAACCGTCAACGCCTGCCGTGCCGCGGCGGATACCACCGGCCACGCGCCGCTGCTGCTCTGGCCTGTCGCCTTCATAAATGCCCGAAACCTCGAACAGGGCAATATCGCCAAAACCGCGATCCGCATTGCGCTGCGCGGCTGCAAGCAGGCCCGGCAACAGCGAGGGCCGCATATCCGACATGTCGGCTGCAATCGGATTGGCCAGTTTGAGTTCCGGCTTGCCGCCGCCAAAGGCCTTGGCCTGCGCGTCCGAAATAAAGGAATAGGTCACAGCTTCCATCATGCCGCGCGAAGCAAGCATACGGCGGGCATGGCGGGTGCGTATCTGAAGCGTCGTCAGAATACGGCCATTGACCGCACCGTGGCTTGGCAATGGCTGTGGCGCGATCTGGTTGATGCCATGAATACGCATGACTTCTTCCACGAGGTCAGCCTTGCCTTCGACATCGCCACGCCAGCTCGGCACGCTCGCCTTGATGACCTTGCCATCACCCTCGACGCCAAAGCCGAGACGCTTCAGGATATCGAAAGAGGCATCATACAGCACTTCGATACCGGTCAGGCGTTTGACTTCCGTAACCGGGAAATCGATGACGCGTGCCTGATAAGGCTTGTAACCAACCACGTCGAGAATGGTCGGCGTGCCGCCGCAAAGTTCCAGAACGAGCCTGGTTGCAATTTCCGCACCGGGGATCATCATTTCCGGGTCCACGCCACGCTCAAAGCGATAGCGCGCGTCAGTAACGATACCCAGTTCGCGGCCCGTGCGTGCGATGCTGCGTGCATCCCAGAGAGCTGATTCGATCAGCACATCGACCGTGTTCTCGTCGCAACCTGAGTGTTCACCGCCCATGATACCGGCAATCGATTCGGGGCCGTTTTCATCAGCGATCACATACATGTCCGGCGTGAACTTATATTCACGCTGGTCGAGGCCGAGAATGGTTTCTCCATCCTTCGCCGCGCGCACTGTCAGATTACCCTTGACCTTGGCCGCGTCGAAGACGTGCAGCGGGCGGCCCTGATCGAATGTCACATAGTTGGTGATGTCCACCAATGCATTGATCGGGCGCAGGCCGATGGCCTTGAGGCGCTGCTGCATCCACTTCGGGCTTGGGCCGTTCTTCACGCCCTTGACCATGCGCAAGGCAAAGCCGGTGCAGAACGGATGCTCGGCATCCTGATCGAGAATGACCTTAACCGGGGTTTCGCCCTCGCCCTTTACTGGTTCAGCATCGAGGTTCTTAAGTGTGCCAAGACCAGCCGCTGCAAGATCACGGGCAATGCCGCGAATGCCGGTGCAGTCGGCGCGGTTCGGCGTGAGGCCGATTTCGATAATCGGATCGTCGAGGCCCATATAGGCGGCAAAGCTCGTGCCGACCGGCACATCGTCGGGCAGGTCGATAATGCCATCGTGCTCTTCAGAAAGCTCAAGCTCGCGCTCGGAGCACATCATGCCGAAGCTCTCAACGCCACGAATCTTGCCGACCGACAGTGTCACATCAAGGCCCGGTACATAATCGCCCGGACGGCCAAGAACACCGACAAGACCGGCGCGCGCGTTTGGCGCGCCGCAAACGACCTGAACCGGCTGACCTTCGCCCGTATCAACGGAGAGAACGCGCAACTTGTCTGCATCCGGATGCTGAACAGCGCTCACAACCTTGGCGATCTTGAAGGCCTTGAAAGCAGCGCGGTCATCGACCGATTCCACTTCCAGACCGATATCGGTCAGTTTCTCGACGATCTGGTCGAGCGTCGCATCGGTTTCAAGGTGATCCTTGAGCCAGGAAAGCGTGAATTTCATTTCTTTATTCCTTATCCGATCCTTAAGCGCTCAAACCGCCGAAAAGCGTGGGAATATCAAGCGGACGGAAACCATAATGGCTGATCCAGCGCACATCGGCGTCGAAGAAGGCGCGCAGATCCGGCATGCCGTATTTCAGCATGGCGATGCGGTCGATACCCATGCCCCACGCGAAGCCCTGATAGACGTCCGGATCGTAACCGGAAGCGCGCAGCACATTGGGATGCACCATGCCGCAGCCCAGAATTTCGAGCCAGTCATTGCCTTCACCGAACTTCACATGGGGGCCGGAGCGGTCGCACTGAATATCGACTTCAACCGATGGTTCGGTGAACGGGAAGAAGCTCGGACGCATACGCATTGTCACCGAAGGCACTTCGAAGAAAGCCTTGCAGAACTCTTCCAGCACCCATTTCATGTTGGCGACATTGGCCGACTTATCCACGACCAGCCCTTCGACCTGATGGAACATCGGCGAGTGGGTGGCGTCGGAATCCATGCGGTAGGTCTTGCCCGGAATGACGATGCGGATCGGTTCGTCACGGCCTTCCTTGTCACGAATGGCGGCAAACTTCTCCATCGTGTGCACCTGCACCGGTGAGGTGTGCGTGCGCAGAAGCTTGCGCTCGCCCTTCTCGTCCGGATTGAAGAAGAAAGTGTCGTGCATTTCGCGCGCCGGGTGGCCTTCGGGGAAGTTGAGCGCCGTGAAATTGAAATAATCGGTTTCTACATCCGGGCCTTCGGCAATCGAGAAGCCCATATCGGCGAAGATGGCCGTGATTTCATCGATCACCTGGGAGATCGGATGGATACGGCCACGCGAAGCCGCGCTTTCGCGCACCGGCAGCGTCACATCGAGCTTTTCGCGCTCAAGACGGGCGGCGACCGCCGCTTTACGCAGTTCCGTCTTGCGCTCGGCCAGCGCCTCGGTGACACGGTTCTTCAAGCCGTTGATTGCCGGCCCCTGCGCCTGCCGCTCTTCCGGGGTCATGGAACCCAGCGTCTTCAGCTTTTCCGAAACCGTACCCTTCTTGCCAAGGGCCGCCACGCGCACTGCTTCAATCGCCTGCTCATCACTGGCCGAGGCGATTTCGCCCAGAATGGTTTGTTCGAGTTGTTCAAGATCGCTCATTATTTAAATCCCTGTCGCGCCCAAGGCGCTCCACGCCTCTTGTTTTCATTCTCAGTCATGCCTGCGACACTCCAGACAGCACCTTCATGTTTTGTCATTCTCAATGACCGGATCGGAGCCGGACATCAAGAAGCTGTCGAAAAATTCCATCGCCTGCAAAAGCCGTTCTCCGTCACCGCCAAGGTAAATCCGGCGAAACAACCTGAGCGGCGCGATGGTAAATCGGAAGAAACCGACAATCTTGCGCAGCTCCGATATGACATGCGCAGGGGCCAAGGCACGGTAGATCGCGAATGCGTTCTGTGCGGTTTCCCGCAGTTTCGCCTGTGAGGTGATCTGGAAAAACAGCAGCCACACGTCCCGCGCCTGCGCCACGGCAAGCGGCATCACCGCTTCCGGCTCTTCCTCGAAATCGAGGAAGCCCGCGGTGCCTCCCCTCTCGAAGAAATCCCGCGGATGCGGACGGCCATGACAAAGACCCGCAGCATGAACCTCACCCAGCGACCGCGCGCAATGGACGAGAAGCCGGTCGTGTTCTTCCGGATCGGTCTTGCGCAAGCTGTCCAGCCGATTCTGAATCATTGGCGCCACGTCGCTCAACACCATGACCGGGCCCTGATGGTAGACAACTCGCGGAACCTGAAACCCGGCCTCCAGAAAGGCCTTCATCTTGCGCTGCTCACGACCTGCCATTGCCGTCTCGTCCAGATTCTGCGGGCTGCGCAGAAAGGAATGAACCAGGAAAGGCGATATCCGACCATGCAATCTTTTGGGCCAGGGACGCTTTTCAGCATCAAACCGCTTTATCCAGACCTGGCGGCCCCCGATGACGGCGCTGGAAATACGTCGGCCTCGACTTTGGGCAAGCAATGCCAACAGGCTGCGGAGATCGTCCGCATCCAACTCCATTGTCAAATTGCCCGTTTCGTCCTTCATATCCGGCCCAAAAAAAGAAACCCGCGCCAGCCGAGCCAGCGCGGGTCCCCAAAATTATCAATATCGCTTCGGGAAGGCGGCTGGCTTAGCGGACAGCGCCTTCAAAAGCGTTCGGCGTCGAAGTGTTCTTGAGGTACTCGAGCGCCTTCTTTGCCGATGCAACCAGCGCACCGAATGCTTCCGGTTCGTGGATTGCGATATCGGACAGGACCTTGCGGTCAACTTCGATGCCAGCCTTGGCAAGACCGTCGATGAAACGGCCATAGGTCAAGCCCTGCTCGCGGACAGCAGCATTGATGCGCTGGATCCACAGAGCGCGGAACGAACGCTTGCGGTTTTTGCGATCGCGGTAAGCATACTGCTTGGAACGATCGACCGCAGCCTTGGCGGTACGGATGGTGTTCTTGCGACGGCCACGGAAGCCGGCAGCCTGATCAAGAACTTTCTTGTGCTTTGCGTGGCCAGTAACGCCGCGTTTTACACGTGCCATGATATGATCTCCTTCTCAGACTTAACGCTTAGAGGCCGTTCGGCAGGAACTGCTTCACGATTTTTGCATCGGCATCGGCCAGAACCATGGTGCCGCGTGCATCGCGAATGAACTTGTTCGAACGCTTGATCATGCCATGACGCTTACCAGCAGCTGCGGCCTTGATTTTGCCGGTGCCGGTGATCTTGAACCGCTTCTTCGCGGCCGATTTGGTCTTCATCTTGGGCATTTTGCTACTCCTTTGTTTAGTCCCCGTCGTGCCTTCGGCACTCCACGCCTCTTGTTTTAAAGACGCCGGCGCCGGCAACCGACCGAAACCCTGTTTTCACTCCCGGACCGACCAAGTCCAGAAAGCATACGAAACCGCCACGGCATGCCCTGCCGGGCGGTTCGAACGCGGCCTTATAGGCTTAAAGCCCACAAAACGCAACCGCTGAATCGTGCAAGTCACACCTGGAGCGCGTTTCGATCCAATCGAATGAACACAGCTCCTAATACAGTCGCAACAACACTGGCAGAACGTGAGTATCCTGCAAATATTCTATGAACTCGAAAAACGGATAGGCGACGAAGAAAACCATGCCGTCCAGAAGGGTACGGTAGATGCGGTCAGGCTTTACCGTCAGCTGCGTATCGTCGCTGTAGAGCGAGAACTTCGGAAAGAAACGGGGAACTTCACGACAATAGCGGCGGTAGGGCTCGCCGAAATTCTGCGCCAGAAATTTTTCTTCAGTGCGAATGACCATCGCAAAAGCCAGATAGCACAGAACGCCGAATGCAACCATGATGACAAGACTGCCGGTCTGCGCGCCGATGCCCATGGCGCCAATCGCGCTGAACACATAGAGCGGGTTGCGACTCACCGAATAGGGGCCACTGCGCACGATTTCCGCGCCCTTGCGCCCGCCGATGTAAAGCGTGCACCACATACGCCCGATAATGGCCGCAACAATGAGGCTTATGCCGAAAGCCTCGATATATTCGTGCATGTGCCCGGTCGACTGCGACCGCACGAAAAGCAGCGTCACCACCAGAAGGACGATGACGATTCCAATCGCCATACGCCGGCGCCGCTGATATTCACCCAGTTCCCCGATTGTCTTCATGATCATTCCACAAATGACAGTGTTGATTTCGGGCAAAGAAAAACCGCCCGAAGGCGGCTTTTCCAAGACTGTAATTCAAATCTTCAATTTTTATAAGCGTGGAGCAAGCACCATCATCATCTGGCGTCCTTCGAGCTTCGGCTCGGATTCCACTTTGGCGATTTCGACAGTGTCTTCCTTGACGCGCTGGAGCAGCTTCATACCGAGCTCCTGGTGCGCCATTTCACGGCCACGGAAACGCAAGGTAACCTTTACCTTGTCGCCTTCCTCAAAGAAACGCTGAGCGGCCTTCATCTTCACTTCATAGTCATGAATGTCGATGTTCGGTCGCATCTTGATTTCCTTGATCTCGACCGTCTTCTGCTTCTTGCGCGCCTCGGCGGCTTTTTTCTGGTTCTGATACTTCAGCTTCCCCAGATCTACGATCTTACAAACCGGCGGCTCGGCATTAGGCACGATCTCTACGAGATCGAGGCCTGCCTCCTCAGCCATGGCGATTGCTTCCTGAATGGAAACCTCACCATGGTTCTGGCCTTCGGCGTCAATAAGCTGTACCCGGGGAACCCGGATGTCACGGTTGGAGCGCGGTCCGTCTTTCTGGACCGGCGCCGCTCTGAACGGTCGGCGAATGGTCGTTATCTCCTGAACTATTGCGTCTAATGCGATAAGAAGTTTGTTGCCGCAACGACATGTCCCCCTTCAAATCGCGATTAAAAGCGGAAATGTCGTCAAGCAAGCGGCGAAGTCAATAGCATCTTTGGCCGGAAAAATCACCCCCACGTGATAAACGACTATTTCGGGAGCGATAAGAGGCATATCGGTCACATTTCTCTGATTTTCAAGAGGCCCGAGCCACCGACGGGTTTCCCCGGCATGCAAGACGTGGCAAATAACCAGACGTGTTTGACCTATCTGGAAAATGCGGAGACCGAGAATGAGCGTTGCGGGGCCGGAATTCATCGATGTGGACGGAACGAAGATCGCCGTGCGTCACAGAGCAGGGAAAAATGCACCCGGCGTTGTCTGGCTTGGCGGCTATCGATCCGACATGCTCGGCACCAAGGCGATCTCGCTCGATGAATGGGCGGAAAAGACCGGCCACGGCGCGTTGCGTCACGATTATTCCGGTCACGGTGAATCCGGCGGCGATTTCAATCAGGGCACCATATCCTGCTGGCTCGCGGAAAGCCTTGCCGTCTATCGCCGTTATGCCAACGGTCCGCAAATTCTGGTAGGCTCCTCAATGGGCGGCTGGATCGCGTTGCGCATGGCGCAGGAACTGAAGAAGGAAGGCAAATCACCCGCCGGGATCGTGCTGATCGCACCGGCGCCGGATTTTACCGCCCTTCTCGTCGAACCGGGACTTTCCGACGCACAGAAAAACGATCTTGCCGAAAAGGGCTATTTCGAAGAGCCTTCGGAATACGCGCCTAATCCTTATATCTATACCCGCGCGCTGCTTGAAGACGGACGCCGCAACCTCGTGCTCAGGGGCATCATCGAAACAGGGTGCCCGGTCCATATCCTGCAAGGGATGCAGGATCCAGATGTTCCCTATACGCATGCGCTGACACTGGTGGAACACCTGCCCGTCGATGACGTGACGCTAACACTGGTGCGCGACGGCGATCATCGCCTCTCACGCCCGCAGGATCTCGATCTGCTTGTCCGCACCGTCAACGGCCTGGCCGAACGCGTTACCGCAACAGCCTGATCGGAACCCCACTCATGCGCTTTTCGGTCTTCGCCTCATCCGCGGTTGCGGCCATCGTCGGTTTCGGCGGTACGCTGGCGCTCATCATCGCCGCCGCACAGGCGCTGGGCGCAACGCAGGCCGAGACCGCAAGCTGGGTAACGACAGTCTGTCTCGCTATTGCCGCCTCTTCCGCCTGGCTGAGCATCCGCTACAAGATGCCGATCATCGCGGCCTGGTCCACGCCGGGCCTGGCACTCATCGGCGCAAGCACGGGCTTCACAATGGCCGAAGCCGTCGGCGCATTTATCGTGACAGCCCTCGCGCTGATCGCCACCGGCCTTGTTCGCCAGCTTTCGGTGCTGGTCTCGCGCATTCCCGCTTCCGTGGCGTCGGGGATGCTGGCGGGCGTTTTGTTGAGCTTCGTCATAGCCGCTGCCAAAACCGTCGGCGTCGATCCGGTTTTCGTCCTGCCTCTGGTGGCCCTGTTCTTCCTGATTCGCCTGTTCAACCCTTCGCTTGCCGTCATTGCGGTGCTTGCCATCGGCGTGGTGTTCGCCCTTGTCACGGGCCGCTCGCCGCAATTGCCCACGCCCGAGCTTTCGACGCTCACCACCGTCTGGCCCGAATTCAGCATGGGGGCCATCATCGGGATTGCGATTCCGCTTTACCTCGTCACCATGGCATCACAGAACCTGCCGGGCTTTGCAGTGCTCCGCGCTTCCGGCTACGAGCCCCCGACCAGCGCCTGTCTGTTCGTCACGGGCCTTTTCTCGCTGCTCACCGCACCCTTCGGTGCGTCCACCAGCAATCTCGCCGCCATTTCGGCAGCGCTCTGCACCAATCCCGACGCCCATCCCGATCACGGCAAGCGCTGGCAGACAGGGCCGGTCTATGCCGCCATCTACGTGGTCTTCGCCGTGTTCGGCGCTTCGCTGGTCGCGATCTTTGCAGTGCTGCCGGTCTCGCTCATCGCGCTCGTGGCGGGCCTTGCCCTGACCGGCCCCTTCATCAACGCCATGTCGCTCGCGCTCAAGGACGAGCACGAGCGGCTCGCAGCCACGATCACCTTCGCCGTCACTGCTTCCGGCCTGTCGTTTTTCGGTGTCGGGTCGGCTTTCTGGGCCCTTGTGGCCGGTCTCGGTGTCGCGCTTCTCGAACATGCCCACAAAAAATTCCGCGCTAAAGACGTTAGTTAGCAGAAATCGCAACCCGTCATTCTTGAAAAGACGCAAACGGTTCACCACGTCAAATTCAATCGGCCGGATTGACCAGATCGAAATGTCTGCATAGCGCAGGCAGCAGGGCCGGCTCTAATTTGACGGAGTAGACCATGACCAATTCCGCATTGATCCGCCCGGCATGGACGCCAGCCACAATTGCGCTGATGATGCTCGGCTTTTTTCTCTTCTGGCCGCTTGGCCTTGCAATGCTAGCCTACATCATCTGGGGCGACCGCCTGGAAGGCTTCAAGCGCGACGTGAACGAAAAAACCGATTCCATGTTCGGTTCTTTCCGTAACTGTCGCAAGGGCGAGAATTTCGGCTTTGCCGCCAATACCGGCAATGCCGCATTCGATGACTGGCGCCGCCAGGAACTGGAGCGTCTTGCCGAAGAACGCCGCAAGCTCGAAGAGGCACGGGCCGAATTCGAGGCCTATGCCGCAGAACTTCGCCGCGCCCGCGACAAGGAAGAATTCGACCGCTTCATGGCCGAGCGCCGTGCCGCTTCGAAGAAGACGCCTGCCTCGCGCACCAAGGGTGATAAAAACGACATCACCGATATTTGATCGGTAAAATCGACCAAAAATTCCCAAAACGGCGCGGATTATCCGCGCCGTTTTGCTTTCAATGTCAAAAATATCTGGCTTTTGCCGCGAATCACCTATTCTTAAGCGATGGGTCTATCCTTCTTTCGGCAACTCGGCGGTAAAGGGGCGTCCGCCGGTTCGGCAACCGTCCGAAGCGAGCGCATTCATGCGATCGCCGGGCGTGAACTTCCGTTGCGCGTGTTTGAGAACCCGCGCGCCAAGCGGCTGACCCTGCGTATAGAAGCGGGCGGCAGAGGCCTGCGTATCACCATTCCGCCCGGCCTTCCCGAACGGGACATACTAAGCTTCCTCGACCGTCACGAAAGCTGGATCGAAAGCCGCATTGCCAAGCTTCCCGACCAGCCGGCAGTTCGGGCGGGCATAAAGATACCGATTCGCGGCGTGCCGCATCTCATCGTCCATCAACCGGGACGCGGCACGGTCGAACGCCTCGAAGACGACACGCTTCTTGTTCACGGCGACCCCGCCCACCTGCCGCGCCGAGTGGCAAACTATCTGAAACGCGAGGTGAAGCGCGATATCGAAGCGCTTGTCATCCGTCACACCGCAACCATTGGCCGGAAAGCCAGGGCGGTCCGTTTCAAGGATACAAGGAGCCGCTGGGGTTCCTGCACCGCGGACGGCGTTCTGTCGTTTTCATGGCGCATCGGCATGGCTCCTTCGCCCGTCATAAACTACCTCGTCGCCCATGAAGTGGCCCATCTGATCGAGATGAACCATGGGCCGAAATTCTGGAAACTCTGTCATGAGCTTTGTCCTGATACGGAACGCTGCAAAGCGTGGCTCAAACGCAATGGCAGCGCATTACAGGCAATAGACTTTTCATGAACTCAGACATTCTGACCGCCGCAAGGATGCTATGGGATTATCACTGCATCTATGACCCGCCCGAAGTCGCCGACGTCATCGTCGGATTTGGCAGTTACGATCTGCGCGTCGCAGAACGCGCAGCTGATCTCTATCTCGACGGTCTCGCTCCCTGGTTGATCTTTACCGGCAAAAGCGGCCACTGGACTGAAAAGCTTTATGCGGCAAGCGAAGCGGAAGCCTTTGCCGAGACGGCCATCAAGCGCGGCGTGCCGAAAGATGCGATCATCATAGAGCCGCATGCGACGAATATCGGCGAGAACATCCTGTTCTCGCGTGAGCAGCTGGCGCCCGGAGCGATCAGCGCCATCCTCGTCACCAAGCCGCAGACGCAACGCCGCGTGCGTGCAGCCGCGGCGCGGCAATGGCCCGAGGCGATCGCCCGTATAACTGCCCCGCTGACGGCGTTCGACGATCAGCCGACATCGCTTCATCCCAGCGAAATGCTTGTCAACGAGATGGTTGGCGACCTTGAACGTATTCTGGAATATCCGGCAAAAGGCTTCCAGATTGCGCAAGCTGTTCCAATGGAGGTGATGGAGGCGTATGATTTCCTGGTAGCGCAGGGTTTTAACGATCGTGCCGCCTGAGAATAGTTCGGGAATAGCTTGAGTAGCACAGCGATTTGTGCGACGGGAAATCCATGGTTCTTGATATCAAAATATGCGGGCTGAAAACGCCGGAAGCAGTTGCCGCTGCTCTCGACGGCGGTGCGACGCATATCGGGTTCATTTTCTTTCCGAAAAGCCCGCGCGATGTCGCTCCCGCCGTGGCTGCTTCCCTGCGCCATGCCGCCGACGGGCGCGCCAGGGTCGTTGCCGTGACCGTCGATGCCAACGATGAAACACTGGACCAGATCGTCGCCGCCGTGAAACCCGACATGCTGCAATTGCATGGCGCAGAAACGCCCGAGCGCGTGCGTCTCGTGAAGGAGCGCTACGGTCTGCCGGTCATGAAGGCCTTTGCGATCCGCGAAGCCGCGGACCTTGAAGCGATTGCACCTTACAAAGGCATAGCCGACCGGTTTCTTTTCGATGCCAAACCGCCAAAAGGTTCCGATCTTCCGGGCGGCAATGGCGTATCGTTCGACTGGAACCTGCTTGCCGCGCTTGACGTGGATGTCGATTACATGCTTTCCGGTGGATTGAACACAGGCAACATCGCCGAGGCGCTGCTGAAAACGCGCGCGCCGGGCATCGATGTGTCGTCCGGCGTGGAGCGTGCACCCGGCGAAAAGGATGTGCGCCTGATCGAAGATTTTTTCCAGGCAGTTGCGGAAGCGGATGCGAAGCCATCTGCCATGCGCGCCTGAACATGACGGAGTGGCAAGCGTTGAACAAGCCGGTTGAACCCAATTCCTACAAGACAGGCCCTGACGAAGAAGGCATGTTCGGCATTTTTGGCGGCCGGTTCGTCGCCGAAACATTGATGCCGCTGATCCTTGAATTGCAGGAAGCCTATGAAACGGCAAAGAACGATCCTGAATTTCAGGCCGAATTGTCCAATCTGTCGACCTATTATGCCGGGCGTCCTTCGAAACTTTATTTCGCTGAAGGCCTGACCAAACATTTGGGCGGCGCGAAGATTTACTTCAAGCGCGAAGACCTGAATCATACCGGCAGCCACAAGATCAACAATTGCCTTGGCCAGATCCTGCTTGCCAAGCGCATGGGCAAGAAACGCATCATCGCCGAGACCGGCGCTGGCCAGCACGGTGTGGCCTCAGCCACAGTTGCCGCCCGCTTCGGCCTGCCTTGCGTCGTCTATATGGGCGCGACCGACGTGGAGCGCCAGAAGCCGAATGTATTCCGCATGAAGCTGCTCGGCGCGGAAGTGAAGCCGGTTTCCGCCGGAAACGGCACGCTCAAGGACGCGATGAACGAAGCGCTGCGCGACTGGGTGACGAATGTCGAAGACACCTATTACCTCATCGGCACCGCCGCTGGCCCGCATCCCTATCCGGAACTGGTGCGCGACTTCCAGTCGGTGATCGGTACCGAAGCACGCCAGCAGATTCTCGATCAGGAAGGTCGCCTGCCCGACGTGATCGTCGCGGCTGTCGGCGGCGGTTCCAATGCCATCGGCCTGTTCCACCCCTTCCTCGATGAGGCATCGGTGAAGATTGTCGGCGTGGAAGCGGGCGGACGCGGCCTTGACAGCAATGAGCATTGCGCATCGATGAATGCGGGTAGCCCGGGTGTTCTGCACGGCAATCGCACCTATCTGCTCCAGAACGAAGACGGGCAGATTCTCGAAGGCCATTCGGTTTCTGCCGGTCTCGATTATCCGGGCGTCGGTCCGGAGCATTCCTGGCTCAAGGATACGGGCCGCGTCGACTATGTGCCCATCCTCGACGACGAAGCGCTCGACGCCTTCCAGCTTTGCACGCGTGTCGAAGGAATCATTCCGGCGCTCGAATCGGCGCATGCCATCGCGCAAGCCGTGAAGATGGCGCCGACCATGGGCAAGGACCAGATCATGATCGTCAATCTGTCGGGCCGTGGCGACAAGGACGTCCATACGGTCGGTAAATTGCTCGGCATGGATATCTGAGGAAGCCATGAGCAAAGCCGCGCCCCGCATTTCCGCCTATAAACCGCGAGCCGCATGGTTCGACGGACTGGCGGATTGCGGCCCGGTGACGATCAAGCTCAGCATCATTGAAGCCGATCCAGCCAATCCGGTAACACAGGCGACCATCGGCACCGCACGCAGACAGATTGCGAGCGCCCGGGAGGCACTCGCCGGCACACCGCATCTCGATGCGGGCTTCGCCATTCTCCATCAGGGGGAAGACGGGCTCTGGCTCCTTCTGCACTGGTGGCTTGAAGGCGGCATTGCAACGGAGATTCTATGGCAGTCGGAGCTTGACGAAGAGGTCGAGTTCATGCCCGCGCAACCCATGCTGATGGCCTGTGTCTGGGAACTCGGAATTATTGACTTTGAACGGCGCGCATGGATGGAGACGGCAATGTCCGGCAAATCCATCGCCGATTATCTTGCGCGCACTTTGCCACGGGGCACGGTATGACCACACGCATCGACACCAAATTCGCAGAACTCAAGGCCGAGGGACGTCCGGCTCTGGTCACCTATTTCATGGGCGGCGATCCAGACTTCGATACCTCGCTTGCGGTGATGAAGGCCCTGCCGAAGGCGGGTGCCGACGTGATCGAGCTCGGCATGCCTTTCTCGGATCCGATGGCAGACGGACCAGCCATTCAGGCCGCTGGCCTGCGTGCGCTGGAAGGCGGGCAGACCCTCGCCAAGACGCTGTTCATGGCCGCCGAATTCCGCAAGGAAGACAATACGACACCGATCGTCATGATGGGCTATTACAACCCGATCTATATCTATGGCGTGGAGCGTTTTCTGGCCGATGCCAAGGCATCCGGCATCGACGGGCTGATTATCGTCGATCTGCCTTCGGAAATGGATGAGGAACTTTGCGTTCCTGCCATGAAGGCCGGCATCAACTTCATCCGCCTGACCACGCCGACGACCGACGACAAGCGTCTGCCGAAAGTGCTGCACAATTCGTCCGGTTTCGTCTATTACGTCTCCATGAACGGCATCACCGGCTCGGCCATCGCCGATACGGCGCGCGTTGGCGAAGCGGTGCGCCACATCAAGAAGAGCACGGACTTGCCGATCTGCGTCGGCTTCGGCGTCAAGACGCCGGAACAGGCCGCAGCCATCGGCGCCAATGCCGATGGCGTCGTGGTCGGCACGGCTATCGTCAATGCGGTGGCGGGCGAACTCGGCCTCGACGGCGCGGCAAAGGGTGATCCGGCAGCAGCCGTCACCAAGCTCGTTGGCGCGCTTGCACAAGCCGTACGCGACACACGCCTTGAAGCCGCCCAATAAGTCATCCATCTTAAGCCTATAGGCGCGAAGAAAAAGAAACGGAATCAAACGTCATGAACTGGATCACCAACTACGTCCGTCCCAAGATCAATTCGATGCTTGGACGCCGCGAAATGCCGGAGAATCTCTGGATCAAGGATCCGTCGACCGGCGAAATGGTGTTCCACAAGGACCTTGAGAGCAATCAATGGGTGATTCCGTCCTCGGGTCATCACATGCGCATCAAGGCCAAGGATCGTCTGCGTTTCTTCTTCGATAATGGCGAGTATACGACGCTTGAAGCGCCCAAAGTTCCTGTCGATCCGCTAAAATTCCGCGACGAAAAGAAGTATATTGATCGTCTCAGGGACTACCGCGCCCGCACCGGTATGGAAGATGCGGTTCTCAACGGTCTTGGCACCATCGAGGGCCTGCCCATCGTCGCAACCGTGCAGGATTTCGGCTTCATGGGCGGCTCGCTCGGCATGGGTGCCGGCGAAGCCATCATTCAGGGTTTCGAGAAGGCCATAGAACTGAAGCGTCCGCTGGTCATGTTTGCATCTTCCGGCGGCGCGCGCATGCAGGAAGGCATTCTGTCACTGATGCAGCTGCCGCGCACCACAGTCGCCGTGGAAATGCTCAAGGAAGCGGGTCTGCCCTATATCGTCGTGCTCACCAACCCGACCACCGGCGGCGTGACGGCCTCCTATGCCATGCTGGGCGATATTCATATTGCTGAACCGGGCGCGCTCATCGGCTTTGCCGGTCCGCGCGTCATTGCGCAGACCATCCGCGAAACGCTGCCGGAAGGCTTCCAGAGCGCGGAATATCTGATGGACCACGGCATGGTCGATATGGTCGTTTCCCGCCTTGAGCTGAAAGCGACGATTGCCCGCCTTCTCAAGATCATGACCAAACAGCCGGCGACAGATGCGCCGGAACCCAAGCAGGCGGACGCTGACAGCAAGGCAGCCTAATCATGGGCAGTCAGGTCGGGGCAGGAAAAGCGGACGCTGCCATAGAGCGGCTCATGCAATTGCATCCAAAGGGTTTCGACCTTTCTCTGGATCGCATTCGCGCACTTCTGAAAAAGCTCGGCAATCCGCATCTGAAACTGCCGCCGGTCATCCATATTGCGGGAACCAATGGCAAGGGGTCGGCAACGGCCTTTTGCCGCGCACTTCTGGAAGCGGGCGGCTTCGATGTCCATGTCCATACGTCGCCGCATCTTGTCAACTGGCATGAACGCTACCGGATAGCAGCACCGGGCGGCGGCAAGTTCGTCGATGACGAAGTTCTGACCGAAGCCATAGAACGTGTCGCAGCCGCCAATGACGGCCAGCACATCACCGTCTTCGAGATTCTTACCGCCGTTGCCTTCGTGCTTTTTTCCGAGCACCCAGCAGATGTCGTCATCATGGAAGTCGGGCTTGGCGGGCGCTTCGATGCCACCAATGTCATTTCCGAACCCGCTGTTTCGCTAATCATGCCGGTTGCAATAGACCATGAGGCATTTCTCGGTGATCGCGTGGAGCTGATCGCGACGGAAAAGGCTGGCATCATCAAGAAAAACTGCCCGGCTGTGGTTGGCTTCCAGCTTTTCGATGCCGCTCGCGAGGTGCTTGTTTCCACTGCGGACCGTCTCGGCTGCCCTGTTTCGGTTTATGGGCAGGATTTCCTCGCCTTTGAAGAACATGGGCGCATGGTATTCCAGAATGAGGACGGCCTGATCGACCTTCCCTTGCCGCGATTGCCCGGACGCCACCAGATTGCCAATGCGGCAGCGGCCATCGAGGCCGTTCAGATGGCCGGTTTCAATATTCCCGACAAGGCTGTCGAAAAGGCGTTGATGGTCGTGGACTGGCCTGCGCGCATGCAGCGGCTGACGCATGGCCTGCTGGCCGACCTGGCGCCTGCGGCATCCGAAATCTGGCTTGATGGCGGGCACAATCCCGGCGCGGGTGCCGTTATTGCCGAAGCCTTCGGCGATCTGGAAGAACGCAATGCGCGACCGCTATTCCTTGTGACCGGCATGATCAACACCAAAGATCCTGTTGGCTATTTCGAAGCGTTTACGGGGATGGCGCGACACGTCTTCACCGTGCCGATCCCATCCAGCGATGCAGGTATTCCAAACGACGAACTGGCGCTTTCAGCGCAGAAAGCGGGACTTTCTGCGGAGCCGGTTCATTCGGTTGCCAACGCCTTGAAGCTTTTGCGCGATACATGGCCATCGGATGAAGCACCGCCGCGCATCCTGATCGGTGGTTCGCTTTATCTGGCGGGCGAAGTGCTACGAGACAACGGTACGCCACCAAGCTAGAGCGCATCCCGAAAAGTGTGAAGCGCAAATCTGATTCGATCAGATCAAAACGCGCTCCAGAGAATTTCCTGAAAAGTGCCTGCGGTTCCATCGATTCTGTTCAAACAGGAACCGCTCCAAACAAAAAAACCCGGCCTTGGCCGGGTTTTTCATATCGTTTCTGCTGCTGGTCAGGCAGCGGAAGCCTTGATCCAGTCCGCAAGGCGGCTCTTCGGCGCGGCACCAACCATGTTGGCGGCAAGTTCACCGTCCTTGAACATCAGGAGCGTCGGAATGGAACGTACGCCGAACTGGGCGGCCAGTTCCGGATTCTCGTCGATGTTGACCTTGGCGATCTTGACCTGACCAGCCATTTCCGCAGCGATCTCATCGAGAGCCGGAGCGATCATCTTGCATGGCCCGCACCATTCAGCCCAGAAATCCACCACGACCGGTTCACTCGACTGAAGAACATCCGACTGAAAGTTGTTGTTATCGACCTTGACGGTTGCCATAAATCTCATCCTCTTTTCTGGTAAGAACGGCAGGCATCTTGTCAGACTCACACATGATCCGCTCTTTCTTGGCTATATCATGTGGCGTGTCCGCTGCCATCCGTCAAGTTCTAGTTCCGGTCTCGCCGCTCACCTTTCCTTGAGAGTCCTTCAGCGTCTGAAGCGCCTCACCCAGTGCTGCGTCCGGCACCGGTAGGAGATACGGCCCTTCGGTGAAGAGCAGCACCGTTTCCACCTCGCGCCCCGGATAGAGCGGCGCAAGCAACTCCCGATAAAGCGCCAGCTGCGCGCGATAGGCGAAGGGAACTGCTTCCAGTGCCCTGGGCGGCGGGCGGTTCGTCTTGTAATCGACAATAACAACGCGGTCTTCTTCCACGCTGATGCGGTCGATCTGACCGGACACGGCATGGTCGCGCCCGCCGAGATTGATCGTGCCCATAATGGCGACCTCCCCGCGTGAGCCTTGCGCGAAGACAGGGGCAAAGCGAGGATCGCTCAGAATGGCTTTCACGCTGCTCCAGGCAGTGCGCCGCTCAGCCTCGGGCCAATCGGCGGCGACACGGGCAAGATAATCTTCCGCCAGCCTTTCGCGCAGTTCCTCCGCAATATCGGGCAGATATTGCAGCAACATATGGATCGCCGTTCCGCGACGCAGCGCGAAGGCTGGCGCACCGTCGCCCGGGCCTAGCACAGGCGAAATCGAATCGAGCGGAGGCTCCTCGTCTGCTTCAATCAGGGCGGAAGCCCCTGAAGGCGCCAACGGACGCGGCAAACCCGTCTCCGGCTTCATAGACTCCTTGTACGCGTCGGGAATCGACGGAAACCGGTTGACTTCGGCTTCGCCCCCCTCGGCGATCTCGACTTTCATGTGCGGCGTGTTGCGGTAGCGCCGGGCAATTACGCCCTTGACCGGGTGGGAAAAGACCTGCGCTTTCACCGCAAGCGCATCCTCAACCAGCCGATGCCATGTTTCACCATTTTCCCGCGCGCCGCGATAGCCGCAAATGATGAGCCGGTCTTCCGCACGCGTCATCCCGACATAGAGCAGGCGGCGATACTCCTCTTCCGAACGGCGTTTCAACTCCTCCACACGGGATGCCGTAAAGCTGGTCTGGTAGCCTGCATTGGGCTGCCAGAGGAAGCCCTTCGTCACCGGACCATCGCCCGGAAAATCAAACGGAATGAGCTTCGGCGCACGGCTGCCGGTCCAGACGGCACTTCCCGGATCAACCAGAAACACCACTGCGCCCTCCAGCCCCTTGGCGGCGTGCACCGTCATGATGCGCACCTCGTCGCGCCCCTGATCCAGCTCACGCTTGATTTCCGGCGAAGCGGCGTCCAGCGTC
Source organism: Ochrobactrum sp. CM-21-5 (assembly GCF_014253075.1). GTDB lineage: Bacteria > Pseudomonadota > Alphaproteobacteria > Rhizobiales > Rhizobiaceae > Brucella. The sequence continues at coordinate 224,305 of NZ_JACLZJ010000001.1, read as the reverse complement.
TCCAGAAACGCCTGCAATCCCGGCAGACCGGCACGCTCAGCGGACAGGGCATAGTTCTGGAATTCGTCAATAATGTCGCCCGCTTCAGGGCCAAGCCGCGCCAGAAGCTTCCGGCGCATGCCGTCGGCACTCAAAACACGAGCATAGAATTCAAACACAGGCATGGTATCCGCCATGCCGCGCCAACGGCTGAGCGTCTTGTGTATCCCGGCCAGCCCCGCATCATCCTGCGAAGCATGGAAAAGTCTTTCCGAAAGGGTTTCACCGGAACCGCGCGGGTGCGCAAGCTGAAACAGCCGATCATCGTCCCACCCGAACAGTGGGCTTTTCAGCACTGCCGCCAGCGACAGATCATCAGATGGCTGTAAAACGAAGCGCCCCAGCGCCATCAGGTCCTGAATGGCGATATGGCTGGTGAGCCGCAAGCGGTCGGCGCCGGCCACCGGCACCTGAAGATCCTTCAGCGCCCGTGACAGGGCAGGCATGAACTGGTCGCGCTTGCGCACCAGAACCATGATGTCACGCGGGGCGACCTTGCGGTTCTGGCCGGGGATGGGCTCGCCGTTGTCCAGCCAGTGGCGGATGGTTGCGGCGATCTGTTCGGCAAGACGCACGGCAGGCGCACGCAAGTGATCCACCGGCACCCGCCAGTCATCCGGTTCCTGCGCCTCTTCCGGCGTCAGCATGTCCCAGATTTCCACCTCGCCGGGCTCGTTGGCACGGATTGCATCATGAACGGTCGCCCCGCCAACGCCGCGATTGGCCTCCTCGCGCGCAAACACCTCGTCCACCGCCTGCAGCACATCCGGTGCCGAACGGAAGGAGAAATTGAGACTGACGCGCTCGAATGTGAGGTCCGCATCTCCAGCACGCAGGCTGACATGCCGCCCCTGCGCGGCGAAATCTTCCGGCACCGCCCCCTGAAACGAATAAATCGACTGTTTTTCGTCGCCCACGGCGAAGAGGGTGCGCTGCACATTGCGCTGGCCCAGTCCGGAGAAAAATTCCTCCGAGAGCATGCGGATAACCTGCCACTGGTCCGGACTGGTATCTTGCGCTTCATCGACCAGAATGTGGTCGATACCCCGGTCGAGCTTGTACTGGACCCACTGCCCGGCCCCGTTGCGGGCCAGAAGGGCGACGGTGCGCGTGATAAGATCCTCGAAATCGAGCAGACCGCGCTTGCGCTTCAGGTCGTGATAGCGCTGCAGAAGATTGTCGATGAGCGTGAGTGCAGCGAGATTGAGCCGCACGAGACGCAATTCCTTCAGGCGGTCGAGGCCCATTTCAATCCGCGCCGCGGCGGCATCGAATTCCTCTTCGAAGTCCGGCAGAAGCTTTTTCACCGCCGCCGAGCCGACATAGGAACCAGCTTTCGGTTCGCCGGTGGTTTTCAGGAAAGCGGCGCGCAGGACGGCTTGCCTGTCGCCGACATTCTTCACCTTCTCGAACTGCTTCAGTTGCAGCGCAAAATCCTGCGCGCGCGACGCCCCCTTCGGGATCGACAGAATGAGATCCAGCGTATCATCGGCAAACTCAGGCCCCGGCCAGAGCTGGTCGAGAATATCCTCTTCGCGATCCTCCGCATCGAAGCCGAAAGCGCGGTGAAGTGCCACGCTGCGATGTCCGGCGCCCCCCAGTTCGTTTATGTAATGCTGCAAGCCGTTGCGGCGGTTCACCGCCTCATCGAGCAGCGATTGCAGCCCCATCTCGCCCGACGCCTGCAAGACATCTGCAAACGCCGCCGCGAGTTCGGCATCGCCGCCACCATGCGCCGTTTCGAGAAGCAGGCGCCTGGCCTCGCCAACGAGAGCAGCCTGCATCAGATCGTCCATCATCTCGAAATGGCCGGCGATATTCGCCTCCAGCGGGAACTGGTGCAGGATCGCTTCGCAGAAAGCGTGGATGGTCTGGATTTTCAGCCCGCCCGGCGTTTCCAGGGCGCGAGCGAAAAGGCGGCGTGCGGCGGCAAGGCGGGCATCGCCAGGCCTGCGGCCTTCCAGGGATTTCAGGCGTTCGGCCAACTCGATATCCGGCAGTACAGCCCATTCGGACAGACGTGCGAAGACGCGATTCTGCATGACCGCCGCTGCCGCCTTGGTATAGGTGAGGCAAAGGATTTTCGACGGGTCCGTACCTTCCAGCAACAGCCGGATAACCCGTTCGGTCAGAACATGGGTCTTGCCGGAACCGGCATTGGCAGACACCCAGACGGAAGCCTCCGGATTGGCGGCACTGGTCTGCGCCGCAATGGTTTCCGGCGGAATGATACGCTGCTTCTTCATTCGCCGCCCTCCCCGCCAGCATCCCCACCGGCAGACCATTCCAGCACGCGGGCCAGATGGTCGTAATCGCCTGTCAGGTCGGTTTCACGAAACGGCAGGGCGCGTGAAAGGTAACCCTTATCCGGCTTTTGATATTCGGCAAGCAATTGCGCCAGCCGCTGCCAGGCTTCCTCGCCCAGCGCGGGCGCGGTCTTTTCCGATGGCGGCCTGCTGATCTTCAGAATTGATTCCGGCTTCACTTCGCCGCCTGCCTTCAACCGGACATAAGTGAGATCAGAAGCACGCACGGAACCCACGTCCTGAAAGCCGCCGCGCGCCAGAAGTGCCGCCTCCAGCGCCAATTGCGGCGAGAGCAACACATGCGCCTGACGCGGCGACGGCGTGGAACCGGTCTTGTAGTCGATGATCTGCGCCGTGCCATCACGCATCAGATCGATGCGGTCAGCACGTCCCGAAAGCGTGACGCCAAGCCCTTCGACCTCCCGTTTTTCCGATGCGATTTCAGCGAACCGAGCCTGCACATCGTGTGCGCGCCCCCGCTCCCATTCGAGAAATTGCGGAATGATCGCTATAAAGCGCGGCCACCAGACCGCTTCGATCTCGGTCGGCAAATCCATGTCTGCAAACAGAACGCGACCAAGTTCCATCAGCCGCCCGGCGGCTTCTGGAGCCTGCGGATCGACACCTTCCTGCGTGAAATGTCCAAGAATATCGTGAAACAGCGTGCCGCGCTCCGCTGCCGCCGGATCGCGGATCAACGGTTCCAGCGGACGCAGCTTCAAAATACGCTTGGCAAAGATCGCGTACGGGTCGCGGCGCAAGGTTTCGATTTCCGTGACCGAGAAATGCTTCGGGCGCGCCGAAACGGGCGGTGCGGGCTCCGGTCTTTTCACGAAAGGCACATCGGGCGCGCGATCGATCTCCCGCGACCAGTGGATATAGCGCGCGCCACGGCAGCGCATCTCATTCGTGACCTCCCCACCCAGCACTGTTTCAAGCCGCTGCAACCAGCGCGACGTCACTGTCGGCGCATTATCGGAACGCTGCGAGCGGGACAGAACCACATGATCCATGCCGAGCGCCATCTGGAAATCGTGCGCTGCAAGGCCGGTGCGGCGCTCCGGCGGATCGAGCGCGATCATCGCTTTCATCGGGCGCGACATGAACGGATCGTTGCGGGTCTTGGCAGGCCAGCTGCCTTCGTTAAGGCCGCCTATGACCACCGTATCCATCGTCTGCAAGCGCGCTTCCAACGCACCCCAGATGAAGACGCGGGGATGACCGCCGGGATGAGGCTTCACCGTTTCGCCGGCCATCAGGGCCTCGAGAATGGCTGGCCATTCGTTGGCTTCAAGATCGAGTTCCGCTTCGCTGGCGACCAGTCCACGCAGAAAGGAGGCCAACTGTTCGCCGCGTTCGCCGGAATAGAAGGAAGCGACGCTGCCATTCTCATCTCGCGCCATATTTTCCAGTACGGCAACCGTGGCACGGGTGATTTCGCCGATTTCCGTTCGCCGGCTTATGGTTGCAAAGGGGGCAAGCGGCGCTACGGCTTGCGACAGGCTTTCGCACAGGCTGCGCGCCGCGGCAATCATCTCCGGCGTAATCGTATCGTGCCATGCCGGACGCCATGGCTGGTGTGCGCTCTCCTCCAGCCGCTCATCGAAGAAAGACGGTAGATCAAGGATCGAAGCGCGGCCCGTGCCGCCGCGAAATGCCACCAGTTCCAGCGTTTCAGCCGCCAATCGCCGGTCGATGCGCAAACCACCAAGCCTCAGCAGCGGATGCTTGACCAGCGCGAGCAGGGCCACCGGATCGCCGGGGTTGAACACTGTTTCCACAGCCAAACGCAACAGCGTTGCCGTTTCCACATCGCGCAGGTGCCGTCCGCCGGAATCATCGGCATCAATACCAAACCGAGCAAGCTCTCCCACCACGCGTCGTGCCAGATTGCGATCGGCAGTCACCAGCGCCGCCGTCTTGCCCTCCTGATCAATCGCATCGCGCAGGGCCAGAGCAACGGCGAGCGCTTCTTCCCGTTCATTTGCCGTCTCGATCAGGTCGAATTTTTGTGCCGCTTCCCGCAATGCATCGGGCTGCATATCGGGATCGCTGCTCAAACGGCCCCAGGCGTCCGTTGTTTCCGCCGGACGCAGCGCCTCGCTCAAGACGCGTTCGCGCAGGCGCTTACCGCGCGGCATATCCTCGATATGTTCGACGTCCCCGCGCGACACACCGATGGTTTGCAGCAGCTTGTGCAAACCATATTGCGGGTGGCCGAAGGTGGACGGATTGTCCTGCCCCGCGCCGAGCATGCGCCAGGTGGCCTCATCAAGATCGCGGTCGAGACCGGGCAGCACCACGGCCCCATTCGGCAATCCGGCGATAGCTGAAATCAGTTCGGCTGTTGCAGGAATGGAACCGGTGGAACCGGCGACAATCACAGGTCCGGCCGGCGGCCTGTCGCGCAACCGCCCGACCTCACCCCAGATCAGATCGTTGCGGTGTGCCGCCGGGTTGGACATCTTGCGTTCAGCCAGAATTCCCGGCCAGAGTTTTGTTACGATATTGAGGAAACCGAGTGTCACCTGCCACCAGTCGGCAAGGTCCTCGGGCGCTATGCCTGCAAGCTCGCTCCATTTTGCGTTGTCAGTTTCCACCTGATCCATAAGCCCCGCCAAATCGCGGGCGAGCCAGATGGCATCCGCCGTGGTGGCCGGAACAGACACATCATCCACACCGAACAGGGCGCGCACATGGGCAGGAAGCGATTCCCGCCATGGGCGGATGAGCCGGGCCAGCAGCAGCAACCGCTCTGAATTGCCGATGGGCGGATTGAGGTCGAACATGCCGGATGCACCAGCCCCACTCGCGTTGAAGAAGGCGGCGTCCTCATCCACATCGCCCAGCGGGCGGATCGCGGGCAGGATCGCGCTTTTGACCGACCCCGAAACCGCATTGAAATCGACAAGAACGGAACGCAGAGCACGCGCCGCACGGCGTGTCGGCACATAAATGGTCGCACTTGCCAGCGCCAGCGGGTCGCCCGGACAACCGGGAAAATCCTCAACCAGCCTGCCTTCAAGCAATGCTTTCGCAAAAGCTGGAAGAAAAGCGGTGCCGGAAGGGATGGAAAACAGCCTTGGCCCTGTTCTGCTCATGCTGTCACCTCCTTCTCATACAAAAGCGGAAAGTGCAGCCTCCGCCTCGCCTATAGCCTCCGGCGTTCCCACTGTCAGCCAATGTCCGGTCATGGGCATACCATAAAGACGGCCTTGAGCAATGGCCTGATCGAAATAGCGGTTGAGCGAGGCAACACCCGGTTCGGCATCGGCAAAGATGCGCGGATGGATGATCCCCGCGCCGGCATAAATGATCGGCTCGCCGGCGACATCGCGCGCGCGGCTCAGTCGCCCGGCTTCATCGGCTACGAAATCGCCCTTGCCTTCATAGCCCGTTTCCTGATCCAGCCTTGCCGTCATCAGGAGGATATCCATCCGGCTCTCATCCCAGACTTCTGCAAGCGCATTGAGATTGGGCCTAGTCGCGTCCCCTATCCAGAAGGTATCGGCGTTGAGAACGAAGAACGGCACAGGCCCCAGTTCGCGCAGTGCGTTGATAATCCCGCCGGCGGAGTCGAGCAAAAGAGTGCGCTCATCTGACAGGATGATTCTCGGACGGTGGCGTTGCGCGAGATGTGCATCCAGTTGGTCGGCCAAATAATGCACATTGATCACGGCCTTCGGCACACCTGCATCTTCAAGCGCATCCAGCCCCCAATCGATCAGCGGCTTGCCGGCAACTCTCACCAGCGGCTTCGGCATGGTTTCAGTGACGGGGCGCATCCGCTTGCCCAGACCGGCTGCAAGGACCATCGCCGTTTCAGGCATTTTCATCGCGTTTCGCCTCTTCCTGCAAAAGATCGAGATCACGGAACCAGCTCGCTACCGGCGCCATCACCGGATGGACCAGAACACGGCCCAGATAATCGTGAATGCGCGGCAGATGGTTGAGATATTGCGGCTTGCCGTCGCGCTCGTCGAGGCGCACGAAAAGGCCGAGCAGTTTGGCATTGCGCTGCGCGCCCATGGCGGCATAGGCTTTGCGGAACGCATCTTCGTTGAACGTATGGCCGAGACGATGCCGTTCGTCGCAATAGGCCGCAATCACAGCCTGTTCCAGTTCAGGCTTGATGGTCACGCGTGCGTCCAGCGCGAGCGCAGCGACGTCATAGGCGGCGGGGCCGATCATCGCATCCTGAAAATCGATCGTGCCGATCTTGTCCTTGCCGACGCCATCGGGAAACCAGAACAGGTTGGGGGAGTGATAGTCGCGCAGAAGCAGGCTCTTTTCCGCGCCTGCCATATCTGCGATCACCGCATCCCATGCGGCTTCATAGGCCTGACTTTCCGCATGGCTGAGCGGACGCCCCATCATGCGCGGTGCATACCACTGGCCGACAAGGCTGACCTCGATCATCATCGCATCACGGTCGAAAGCCGCGATGATATGGTCGGGATGACCTTCCAGAGGCACCCGGTCCGGCCACTGAATGCCATGAAGGTGCGCCAGAAAACGGCCCGCCACCTCATAACGCTCCCGTATGGGCTCGCCTGCTTCGTCGCGCACGCCTTCCGTTCCCAGATTTTCGAGAATCAGAAATCCAGCATCCAGATCAGCGGCCCGCATTTCCGGCACCCGGAAACCGTGCGCGGCAAGAAGACCGTCGATTGCCGCGAAGGCGAGAATATTTTCCGCCAGATGTGCGATCTGCCGATAGGTCTTTCCGCCGCGCAGTGGCGGATCATAAGGCATCGCAGGCGCATTCATCAGGATTTCAACGCCGTGATCGCTCCGGATCGTCTCGTATTTGCGTGGAGATGCATCGCCTTGCAGATAGCGGCGTTCAGCGTCGGCCCGTCCGTTCTGTTCCAGAAAAGCGCGGATCGCAAGCGATCGCTCGAGACGTTGAAGTGCGTCTTCCGGCCCCTCGATGGTTATGCGCCGCCCTGCCCCTTCATGCGAAAGCGTGACGGTGAAGGCTGGTTCCGGCAAGAAACCTTCGGCCTGTTCCGGCCATTCGGCCAGCACAACACCCTCGTCCAGAAACTCCACGAGGCCAAGCTCGTCCAGTTCCTCACCATGCGAAATACGATAAAGATCGGCATGGGCGACTGGAATGCGCAATGCATCATAGCTTTGCACCAGCGTAAAAGTCGGGCTTGGCACGTCCAGCCCGCCATCGTCGGCAATCGAGCGAATGATGGCGCGCGCCAGCGAGGACTTTCCGGCTCCCAGATCCCCGGAAAGCGTGACGAGATCCCCCCTCGCAAGGGCAAGGGCAAAATCCTCGCCGAAGCGAAGCGTGGCATTTTCATCGGGCAAGAAAAAATGAATGGCGCTCATAAGCACCGTTTATCCTATTCAGCGGCAACGCGGAAGCTGCGCGTCTCAGACGGAAAATGGCAGATGACGGTTGTTCCCCTGCCGTCGCCCGTTTCGATATCGACTTTGCCGCCATGCAATTCGACGAAGCTTTTCACAATGGCAAGCCCGAGACCCGCGCCGCGTCTGCGTCCACCATTCGGATAGGCCTGGAAACGCTTGAACACCGTATCCAGCACCTCACGCGGCATGCCGCGACCGTCATCATGAACCGCGAACACAACATTCGAGCCTTCACGGGCAACCTGAAGCGAGATAGCGGAGCCTTCCGGCGCATAATTGGCCGCATTGGAAAGCAGGTTGAACAGCACCTGACGCACGCGGTTGGCATCTGCCTTGAAGACATCGGCATCTGCGGCAATATCGATTTCAAGCGCGATGTCATGCTCATTCAGACGTTCACTGACCCGCAAAGCTGCAGCCGAAACGGCCTCCTTCACAGAAACCTCGCCGACATCGAGTTCCATGATGCCCGCATCCACCGTCGCCAGATCGAGAATGTCGTTGACGATCGTCAGCAAAACCGACGAGGAGGTGCTGATATGATCGACATATTCGACCTGACGCTCGTTCAGTGAGCCAAATGCTGGTGTCTGGAGCAGTTCCGTGAATCCGATGATATTCGTCAACGGCGAACGCAGTTCGTAGGAAACATGCTGAACGAAATCGTTCTTGATCTGGTCAGCCAGTTCCAGCGCCTCGTTCTTCTCCTTGAGCGCACGCTCCACGCGCACCGTATCGGTCACGTCGATGAAGGTGAGCATGGTCTGCCCCTTCGGCAGCGGCACCACCGCAAAGGACAGTATGACGCCATCGTCAAGTTCGACCTGTCCCATCCGACCATCGCGCTTGTCGAGGAAGCCGGTGACGGAAGAAACGAAATCGTCCCAGATGCCATCGCCGCCGCGCTGGCGGCAAAGCTTGGCAATTGTTGAAATATGCGTGCCTTCCACCGCCATGGATGACGGCAGCGACCAGAGATCGGCGAAGGACGGGTTGGAAAGCCGCATACGGCCATCGGAGCCGAACACCGCGACCGCTTCGCCCAGATGATCCAGCGTTTCGCCCTGCACCTTGATGAGCGTGTTATAGCGACCTTCAAGTTCGAATTTCTCGGTCATGTTCTCGAAGAACCATGTCACGCCGCCCTTTGGATGCGGATTGGCCACCACGCGCATGATGCGCGTATCCGGGAGATGCCACATATGTTCCTGCGGTTCCACAGCCCGATAGGCTGTGAGCATGGAATCCTTCCATTTGCGCCATTCGGGCTGTTCGGGCAACTTGCCGTCACTGCGCAACCGATCGAAGATCAGCGCATTGCTTGGGTGCGATTCCAGCCAGGCGGTGTCGAGCGACCAGAGCGTGACGAAAGCCTGATTGAAGAATTGCAGCTTCATATCGGGATCGAAAATGGCGACTGCCGTGGACAGCTGATCCAGCGTTTCAGCATGGCTTTGCAATGTGCGCTGCAATTCCTCGCGCATTTGCTCCATTTCGCTCAGGTCGAGGCCGAGACCGGCAGACCCTGTCTGGACGCTGACATCCGTGACGTCGAAAACGCGACGATCGCCATGCACGACAGTCGGCAATTGTTCATGCAGATCCGGCTCTGCAAACCGGTCGCGATCCAGACGCAGGCGCGCCTGCGCTCCAAACAATTCACGCCCCTGCGCAACCGCCTGACTGGCGTCCGCCATGTCCACGGCACGCGCATAAGCGCTGTTGACCCATTCGATGCGTCCATTGCCATCGCGCACCCAGGCCGGCTGGTCGATGCGGTCGAGAAGCCGGCGCAGAAGCGCCAGAGCATCCGACAGTTCGCGATTCTGTGCCTGTAATGCGGCGCGCTCCGCCTGTACGCCCTGAAGACTTGAGAAACGGGCAATAGCAAAGCCGCCCGATGTGCGGCCATGAACATCTAGAAGCGTTCCGTTGACAGTCTCTACCGTCAGGTCGAATGTTCGCGCATGTTCACGCAGCGCCATGACCGCGCGTTCCAGCTCCGTCACCGATTGCGGCCGCAGCCAGCGTCCGAAGGCCAGAAATGCCGAGCGATCCTGCGGCGCACCACAATCATCCGGCAACAAGCCGACAATATCGGCCCGCGCATTCTGCCCGTCCCAAACCACGACACGCTGGTCCTTGAGATTGAGGAGTGCCTCATTGCGCTGCGCCGTCAAGCTCAGATCGGTGAACCTGGAGCGCAATTCGCTGTTTTCATTGGCAATTTTGCTGCGCTCGCGGATAAGCCATCCTGCCGACAGAAGTGCGGCACCCATGGCGCCAACGAACATCGAGAACTGGATGACTTCCATCGCGCCGACGCTGCCGCCGAAAGGCAAATATATCCGCCCTACACTTTCCGCGCTTTGTGCGAAAGCAGGCACGGCAGCCAGCAATGCTGACAATGAAACGGTGGTCCCGAGGCCCATTCGCCAGAGCGGCTTTGCAGCACGGGCGGCGATAGCTGCCAATCCCCTGCCCTCCCCGATCGCGGAATTGCTCCGGAAGCCCTCTGATGAGCCGACCTCTCGCATGTTTCCCTTTTCTCCGCCGCCCAGCCCGTCATCCGTAAGGACGACAATGCCGCATTAAGAATATTACATACAAATCGATAATCCGGCTTCCATGCAACGCCACAGTGCCGGGATGCCTAAGGTGCTTTCAAAGATGAATCGGCCCGCCGTTTTCCGCCACAACCGGCAAAAAACGCACAACCCGTACACCCACTGAAACACCTTGATTCGCTTTCACAATACCCTTCCGGCGAATCCACGTGAAGCGTGTCGCGCGCAAAAAGAAAGACCGGGGGTTTTGTCAACCGCCCGGCCTCAACATGTAGTGGAATGCTTAACCTATGGTTAATACCTGTAGTGCTCCGACTTGAACGGCCCCTGTGGAGTGACGCCGATATAAGCGGCCTGTTCCTCGGAAAGCACAGTCAGCCTTGCGCCAAGCTTGTCTAGGTGCAGGCGAGCGACCTTCTCGTCGAGGTGCTTCGGCAGCACATAGACTTCATTCTTGTAGGCGTCGGTGCGTGTGAACAATTCGATCTGGGCCAGCACCTGATTGGTGAAGGAAGCCGACATGACGAAGCTTGGATGGCCCGTCGCATTGCCGAGATTGAGCAAGCGACCTTCGGAAAGAAGGATGAGGCGCTTACCATCCGGGAATTCGATCAGATCGACCTGCGGCTTCACATTGGTCCACTTCAGGTTCTTGAGCGCCGCAACCTGAATTTCATTGTCGAAGTGGCCGATATTGCCGACGATGCACATATCCTTCATCTTGCGCATGTGATCGAGCGTGATGACGTCCTTGTTGCCCGTCGTGGTGATGACGATATCCGCGCTCGCGGCAGCGTCATTGAGCGTGACGACCTCGAAACCGTCCATGGCGGCCTGAAGCGCACAGATCGGATCGACTTCCGTCACCTTCACACGCGCACCAGCGCCGGCCAGCGACTGCGCCGAGCCTTTGCCCACGTCACCATAGCCACAGACGACAGCGACCTTGCCGGCCATCATGACGTCGGTGCCGCGGCGGATGCCGTCGACGAGCGATTCCTTGCAGCCATATTTGTTGTCGAACTTCGACTTGGTGACGCTGTCATTGACGTTGATGGCCGGGAAGGGCAGGAGGCCTTTCTTCTGCAACTGGTAGAGACGGTTGACACCCGTGGTGGTTTCTTCCGTCACGCCCTTGATGGCGGCGCGCTGTTTGGTGAAAAAGCCCGGCGTGGCGGCCATACGCTTCTTGATCTGCGCGAAAAGAACTTCTTCTTCCTCGCTGCCCGGATTGGACAGCACGTCCTCGCCAGCCTCGGCGCGCGCGCCGATGAGGATATACATGGTGGCATCGCCGCCATCGTCGAGGATCATGTTGGATGGTTCACCATCTGGCCATTGGAAGATCTGGTCGGTATAAGTCCAATACTCTTCAAGCGTTTCGCCCTTGATGGCGAAAACCGGCGTGCCGGTTGCAGCGATCGCCGCAGCTGCGTGATCCTGGGTGGAAAAGATGTTGCAGGACGCCCAGCGAACATCCGCGCCCAGCGCCTTCAGCGTTTCGATCAGTACGGCGGTCTGGATGGTCATGTGCAGCGAGCCGGAAATGCGTGCGCCCTTCAGCGGCTGCGATTTGCCGAATTCCTCGCGCGCAGCCATCAGGCCCGGCATTTCGGTTTCTGCGATGTCGAGTTCCTTGCGGCCCCAATCGGCCAACCCCAGATCCTTGACGACAAAATCCTGGCTTGCGGTCATTATCTGCTCCAATCAAACGATGTCTGAAGCCCGGAAAATACAGAAGTGGTTTTGAAAACGGGCTTCGGCTGCGCTTTTGACTAGCAGATCAGCGGTCCAAGTACAACGCAATATAAAGAAATCTTTATACGTGCATATCAAAGAGGTTAACCGATGGCCGGATCGACCACGGTGAGTTGCAGATCAACACCCAGCTTTTCGAGCATCGTGCGAAACGCGGAAACCGGATAGACGTCACTTTCAGTTACCAGAGCGACCGTGCGCCCGGAACCGCTTTGCGGTTGGGGCAGGGCTGCTACAACGGCGTCGGCGGGGTCGAGGAACTGCCAATCGGGACGGGCAATTTCAAAAAAGGACCGCAACCATGGCAGATGCGTGCTCGACAAGGTGACGACGTCAATTACCGGATGACGGGTGGCGATCCGGTCGCAGAAGCCGACCACAGCCGCAGCGGTGGTTTCCGGCGCCAGAAGAAAAGCGCCGCTTTCCACCAGTTCCACCATAGGCGAGCCATTGATGAGCGCGACGTGTTCGGGGTCGGACACCTGCGCGCGAACGAACTGCCCAAGCTCAACACTATCGATCATCGAGTGGACACCCATTATACCGACACTCCCGCTTTTGCTCAGCGACATGGCTTCACGGACGGGCGGCGCGACACCGTAAACTGGCACCTCGAACGCGCCTTTCAGCTGGTCCAGCACCATGATCGACGGTGCATTGGACGCAAGTACTACCGCTTCCGCGCCCAGTTCGACCAGATACTCTATCGTGCCGCGCATGATCGACAGCAATTCGTCGCGCGATTTTCTTCCATAAGGAAAGCGGGCACGATCGGCAAAATAGATGATGTCTCTGCGAGGCTGGCAGCGCCGTATCAGATCCACGAGCGCATAGCTGCCGATGCCCGCGTCGAAAACGGCAATAGGTGTGGAAAGATCGACAGAGGGGGTAGCCACCGGTGTCAGGCTTCTTCGCCAAACTTGTCGGCGATGAGGGTCTGGAGGGCATCGAGCACGGCACCGGCCTGTTCGCCGGAGGCGCTTACCTCGATGCAGCAGCCCGGTGAAGCGGCCAGCATCATCAGCCCCATAATGGATGTGCCGCCAACGGTCATCCCGTCCTTGCTGACCCGGACATGAGCATCATAACTGTCAACGAGCTGGACGAATTTCGCCGAAGCCCGCGCATGAAGCCCACGCTTGTTGACGATTTCAAAAGACCGGGTAAGCGCTGCTTCCGGATCGTATTCGCCGGTGACGGTGACGCTCGAATGCATGAACTATTTTCCTGTCAGGACCTGGCTTGCGACGTTGATATATTTGCGTCCGGCGTCCTGCGCTTCGCGCAGTGCCGTCTTCATGTCGCTTCCGATCCTGACACTGGAAAGCTTGATCAACATCGGCAGATTGACGCCCGCGATGACCTCGACCCTGCCTTCCTTCATGACCGAAATCGCCAGATTGGACGGGGTTCCACCAAACATATCTGTCAGAATGATGACACCGCTACCGTTATCAGCGCGCTCGACCGCATCGACGATATCGCGCCGACGCTGCTCCATATCGTCTTCAGCACCGATACAAACAGTCTCGAAATTATCTTGCGGGCCGACGACATGCTCAACAGCATGCAAAAACTCCTCGGCCAACCTTCCGTGCGTAACAAGCACGAGTCCGATCATACTATAAAAGCTCCCGTCGCGTGCCCGCCGCATCACCCCGCCAGAGGATCAGATGGCACTTAAAACCCACCGGAAACGCGCCGGCGAGTTGTGCATCTTGGCAGCGCAAATCTTGATAGCAAGTGAAAAATATCCACGCTGCCTTGAAAAAAGCAAAATGCCGCAGCGCTGTGAAAACTTAATCGATTCGAAACAAGTGGGCTTCAGCCGCTCTCGCGAGACCATTTTTTGTAGAACAACATCGCCTCTATAGCCCGCGAAAGCGCATTGGAATCACCATTAGACGACAGGGCAGGCAGGAGAAGGCGGGGCAGGCTGACACCGTCAAAGGTCCACATGCCGCCGCCCGGATAACGTTCCGCCTGAGACGCATCCACCAGCATCACAACCATATCGAGCGGAGTCGAGGCGACATAGGGCACCGAAAACAGGCCCGCGCCGCGAATCTCCACGCCGCCTGCAAGCACAGCCGGAACACTGGCAACCAATCTGTCGTCCACCACGTGCAACAGCGTTCGGTCATCTGCAACGAGAAAGGCTTCTTCACCTCGCGCGGCAGCGCGCTCGATCAGGGTGAGCGCCAGTTCCGTCTTGCCTGTGCCAGACCGTCCCATGATCATGACGCCGCGGCCCTGCAATTGCAGCGTGGTAGCGTGGACACCGCTCTTTTCCTCTTCCGGTGTCATGCGCTTGCGGGAAGATCGACGATGAAACGGGCGCCCTTGAACCGGTCCGGGTGGGCTGGATCGGGAATGTTTTCCGCCGTCAGCGTGCCGCCATGGGCTTCGATAATCTGGCGACTGATCGAAAGCCCGAGGCCGGAATTCTGGCCGAAAGCCTCCGATGCCGGACGATCCGTATAGAAACGTTCGAAGATACGCTCGATATTTTCAATTGGAATACCCGGGCCGTTATCCTCGACCAGGATGCGCACACGACTGCCTTCACCGACCAGCGTGACCACGATGCGGCCCGTATCGTCAGGAACGAAGGAGCGCGCATTTTCAATGAGATTACTGACCACCTGCCCGAGACGCAGATCATGGCCGGCAACGACGAAACCTTTTTTTCCAGCCGGAAGCTTGCCTATATCGAAGGCGATCTCGGTACCGACCTTGTTGCGGCGCACTTCGCGGGCGGCATTCACGAGGTTCGTCAGAAGCGTCTTCATATCGACCCGGTCGATATGTTCGCGCGCGAGTTCGGCATCAAGTCGCGAAGCGTCCGAAATATCCGTAATCAGGCGATCGAGGCGGCGCACATCGTGCTGGATGACATCAAGCAGACGCTTGCGCGATTCGTCGGTCTTTGTGAGCGGCAAGGTTTCGACGGCGCTGCGCAGCGAGGTGAGGGGATTTTTCAGCTCGTGGCTGACATCGGCGGCAAAGCTCTCGATGGCCTCGATCCGCGTATAGAGAGAATCGGTCATATCGCGGATCGAGGTCGAAAGATGGCCGACTTCATCCTGGCGGTCGGAGAAATCGGGAATCTCGACACGGCTCTTCACGCCATGGCGCACACGATCGGCAGCTGCCGACAATTTGCGCAGCGGGCTTGCGATGGTCGAGGCGAGGAAGAGCGACAGAATTACCATCACAAGCGAGACGACGCCGAAAACACGGAAAACCGCCATGCGTTCGCCCTGCACGATCTTGTCGATGTCGTCACCTTCGGTCGAAAGCAGGAGAACGCCGAGAATGGCGCGCGAACGCTGGATCGGAACGGCGACCGATACAACCAGTTCGCCTTTTTCATTACGGCGCTGGGCGGTCTGCGGCGAACCGCTCAGGGCTTTGACGATTTCCGGATAAGCCAGACCGTTACCACCCGGCTGTTCCTGATAGACCGGCAGGCCGCCGCCATAGAACCAGCGCGACAGCCAGTTGCCGATGCGCTCCCATAGACCAGGCTTATCTTCCTCGATAGGCGGAAGATCGTAGCGAAGAACCGGACCGCTGGACGGAAAACTCGGCGAATAGAGCGCACGGGAATCGAGCAGCATATTGGCGTAGCGGTCATAAATGCGCGCGCGGGTGCTGGTCGGCGAGATCAGACGGCGGAGGAGAGGCGAAACCTTTTCCGGATTGATCGGAAATTCCCAATTGTCGGGCGAATCGGGCGAGGGGGTAAGGCTTTGCCCGGCCTGAAGCTCCAGCAACTTTTCGGGATCAATCATCAGGGAATTCGTATCGACGGTGGCCGATGCGGAAATCGCGCCTGCAATGATCTTGCCCTGCGTCAGAAGGCTTTCGATCTTGGCATCGATCAGCCCCTCGCGGAACTGGTTCATATAGAGGATGCCGGAAACCAGAACCGCCAGCGCCGCAAGATTGAGAAACAAGATACGGCGCGTCAGGCTTGAGAACAGATATTGCCCCAGAAACTTGCGGACAGGCACAACAAAACGGCGCAGAAACACCGAGCGTTGCCGCCGTGCCCTGCGCTCTCGCAAATCCGCCTTCTGGCCTGACAGGCCGTCGTTCCGGGTCTCTGCGACCATGTCGCTCTGTCTTGCTCTCTTTTGGGGCAGTACATTTCCAGCCCAGATGCGCTGGCTGGAAATGCTCTGAACATCAGTCTTCGCACGCATCGTAGCCGGCAATCGTTTCACGCTTCCCGGAATGCGCTCATTGCCGGGCCGTCAGACCCGGTAATGAAATACCATCAATCAAGCCTCGCGAAAACGATAGCCGACGCCATAGAGCGTTTCGATCATCTCGAAATCGTCGTCAACCGCCTTGAACTTCTTGCGCAGGCGCTTGATGTGACTGTCGATGGTGCGGTCATCCACATAGACTTGCTCATCATAGGCTGCATCCATCAGCGCGTCACGGCTTTTCACGACGCCAGGACGCTGCGCCAGCGAATGCAGAATGAGAAATTCGGTTACCGTCAGCGTGACCGGCTCGCCCTTCCAGGTGCAGGTATGGCGTTCCTGATCCATGACAAGCTGGCCGCGCTCAAGCGACTTGGCCTGCTGGCCGGTCGGCTTGGCCGTGCCGTCACGCGCTGCGACACGGCGCAGAACAGCCTTCACACGTTCAACGAGCAGTCGCTGCGAGAACGGCTTGGTGATGAAATCGTCAGCGCCCATCTTGAGGCCGAACAATTCGTCGATCTCATCATCCTTGGAGGTCAGGAAGATGACCGGCAAGTCGGACTTCTGGCGCAGGCGCCGCAAAAGCTCCATGCCATCCATGCGCGGCATCTTGATGTCGAAGATCGCAAGATTGGGCGGACGCGCCATCAGACCGTCAAGCGCGGAAGCGCCATCGGTGTAGGTTTCCACCCGGTAGCCTTCCGACTCCAGCGCAATGGAAACGGAGGTCAGAATGTTGCGGTCATCGTCGACCAGCGCAATCGTCTGCGTTGCCGAGGCTTCCTTCATGCGGACCTTCTCCTTTTTAATTGACCCGCCGGACATGTCCGGTGGAGGCGCCATGTGAACCGGTTGAAGATACCGGTTGTTCGAGCATCAAACGCCTGATTGCTTTCAATACTATTATAGTAAGCCCGCTTTTGCAGTACAAATTAGGTACAAAATGTGGCGGCGGCGCAAGAAGGCGCAAAACCAACCCACGGCGAATCATCAACAGACCAGCACCCTCTCAGGTTGTATTCCTCAAATCGCGCACCCCATAACGTCCAGATTAAACGATTTAAAAAAATTTCAAAATTTTTAAATCGATTAAATATTTGAATTGTCACGATTAATCTGTTTCTGACTGCCAATCTCATTTTCACGCTCGTGAAAAGAGACAGATCAATTTGTCAAACCGACACGCGGAGACACCATGAGAGAGACCGGCATTCACAATACGGCCGCTTCCATTGCCACTTCTGGACTGAAGGAACTCTCCGCAGTCTTTTATAATCTCGGGCCGGCGCGGCTCTACGAGGAAACCATCCGTCGCGGTGAAGCCGAACTGACCGCCCAGGGCGCTGTCGTGGCCCGCACCGGCCAGCATACGGGCCGTTCACCGAAGGACAAATTCGTCGTGCGCGACGCGAACACCGAGGCCCATGTCTGGTGGGACAACAACAAGCCGATGACGCCGGAAGCCTTCGCGCTTCTCCATGCCGATTTCATCGAGCATGCGAAGGGCAAGGAGCTTTTCGTTCAGGATCTGATCGGCGGCGCGGATGCAGACAACAAGATCAATGCCCGCATCATCACCGAATATGCCTGGCATTCGCTGTTCATCCGCAATCTTCTGATTCGCCCGGAATTAGAAGCGCTCGCCTCCTACGTGCCGGAGATGACCATCATCGATCTGCCGTCCTTCAAAGCCGATCCGGAACGCTATGGCGTGCGCACCGAAACGGTGATCGCTGTCGATCTGACCCGCAAAATCGTGCTGATCGGCGGCACGTCCTACGCCGGCGAGATGAAGAAATCCGTCTTCACCGCACTCAACTACCTGCTGCCCGCCAAGGGCGTGATGCCCATGCATTGCTCGGCCAATGAAGGTCCGAACGGCGATACCGCCGTTTTCTTCGGCCTGTCCGGCACCGGCAAGACCACGCTTTCCGCCGACCCGACCCGTACGCTGATCGGCGATGACGAGCATGGCTGGGGTGAACATGGCGTGTTCAACTTCGAAGGCGGCTGCTACGCCAAGACCATCCGCCTTTCCGCCGAAGCGGAGCCGGAAATCTACGCAACCACGCAGCGCTTCGGCACGGTTCTCGAAAATGTCGTGCTGGACGAACACCGCCAGCCGGATTTCGACGATGGTTCGCTGACCGAAAATACGCGCTGCGCCTATCCACTGGATTTCATCCCGAATGCTTCGAAAACGGGAAAGGGTGGCCAGCCGAAGAACATCATCATGCTCACTGCCGATGCTTTCGGCGTGATGCCTCCAATCGCCAAGCTGACGCCTGCGCAGGCCATGTACCACTTCCTGTCCGGCTACACAGCAAAAGTCGCGGGCACGGAAAAAGGCGTGACTGAGCCGGAAGCAACCTTCTCCACCTGCTTCGGCGCACCGTTCATGCCGCGCCATCCGTCGGAATACGGCAACCTGCTGCGCAAGCTCATTGCCGAGCACAAGGTTGACTGCTGGCTGGTCAATACCGGCTGGACTGGCGGCGCCTACGGTGTGGGCAAGCGTATGCCGATCAAGGCAACGCGCGCGCTTCTCGCTGCCGCGCTCGACGGTTCGCTGAATGATGCCGAATTCCGCACCGATCCGAATTTCGGCTTTGCGGTGCCGGTGGAAGTGCCCGGCGTGGACAAGTCCATTCTCGATCCGCGTTCGACCTGGACCGACAAGGCCGCCTATGACGTGCAAGCCCGCAAACTTGTCGATATGTTCGTGATGAATTTCGAGAAGTTCGAAAGCCATGTCGATCACGAGGTGAAAGACGCGGCCCCGGCGATCCGCATTGCCGCGGAATAACAAGCTCATCCTGAGGAGGAGGGAAGGCCCGGCCATAGTGCCGGGTTTTCTTTTACTCTAGAATTGTCGGGTCGTTTCAAACTGGTGTATCTGTTCTCTTTATGGAAGAGAACCGGAACATCATCCGCATCACGAAACGCCTGACCATCCGCGAGGATGATCTGGAGGAAAACTTCATCCGTTCCTCCGGCCCGGGCGGGCAGAATGTCAATAAAGTCTCGACAGCGGTGCAGCTGCGGTTTCGTGCAGTCACGTCCGGTTTGCCGGACGATATTCTGTCACGCCTGTTCAAGCTTGCCGGACAGAAGGGCACGAAGGACGGCGATGTTCTGATCGAAGCCAACCGCTTTCGCACCCAGGAGCGCAACCGCGAGGATGCGCGCGAGCGCCTGATCGCCCTGATCGCCAAAGCTGCCGAGCCGCCACCGCCGCCGCGCAAGAAAACCAAACCCACAAAAGGATCTGTTGAACGCCGCCTGAAAGCCAAATCCGGGCGCTCGGAAATCAAGAAGGGGCGCGGCAAGGTTTCGTATGACTGAATGACCTATCGAGCCTCCGAAAGACGCATAACAGGGGAAACGCATGACGATCAAACTCCACGAACTTGAAACCAGCCATGGCACGATCGCACTTCGTGAAAGCGCGGGTGAAGGTGCTCCGCTTGTGATGATCCACGGCAATTCGAGTTCGGGCGCAATCTTCCGGAACCAGCTTGAGGGCGAAATCGGCAGGACCTGGCGCGTCATCGCGCCCGACCTGCCAGGGCATGGTCAGTCCGCCGACGCGATCGATCCGAACCGCAGCTATTCCATGGAAGGCTATGCGGATGCGATGACAGAAGTGCTGGAAAAGCTGGGTGTTCAAGATGCCGTCATCTTTGGCTGGTCGCTTGGCGGTCACATCGGAATCGAGATGATTTCGCGCTATCCCGGCATGCGCGGCCTGATGATAACCGGTACGCCGCCGGTTGCGCGCGAAGAGGTGGGGCAGGGCTTCAAAAGCGGTCCCGACATAGCGCTTGCCGGACAGGAAAAATTTTCCCCGCGTGACGTGGAAGCTTATGCACGAAGCACCTGCGGCGAGCCGTTCGAGGCGTCGCTGCTCGATATCGTGGCACGCACGGATGGGCGCGCACGCCGCATCATGTTCGAGAAATTCGCTGCCGGAACCGGCGGCAACCAGCGTGATATTGTTGCGGACACCAAACTGCCTATCGCGGTCGTCAACGGGCGCGACGAGCCATTCGTTGAAATCGATTTTGTGTCGAAGGTGAAATTCGGCAATCTGTGGGAAGGACAAGCCCACATCATCGACAATGCGGGCCATGCGCCGTTTCGCGAGACGCCCGAAATCTTCGAGGCGCATCTGGCGCGCTTCATCCGTGTCTGTACTCCCGCCTGACAATCGGCTGATCGCCCCGCAATGCCGCAGGGGCGGTCTCATATCTTCCTGAGCGCCACTTCCTCGATCAGATGATCGCTGCCCTTGCGCAAGATGAGATCGGCGCGCGGGCGTGTCGGCAGAATGTTGTCGCGCAGGTTCTTCATATTGATGTTTTGCCACAGACCTTCGCCGATGGAGCGCGCCGCCTCTTCCGAAAGCTGCGAATAGCGATGAAAGAATGATTGCGGATCGCGGAAAGCCGTTTCCCGCAGGCGCATGAAACGGTCGATATACCATTTGTGGATCAGGTCCGGAGCGGCATCGATATAGATCGAGAAGTCGAAGAAATCCGACACGAAAGGCACCATCTTGCCGTCTTCCGGCAGATCACGCACCTGAAGCACATTGATGCCCTCGAAAATCAGAATATCCGGCTTGTCAACGATCTGGTATTCGCCCGGCAGCACATCATAGCTCAAATGCGAGTAGAGCGGGGCACGCACATGGCTCATACCCGCCTTGATCGCCGACAGGAAACGAAGCACAGCGCCAATATCATAGCTTTCGGGAAAGCCCTTGCGCTCCATCATGTTCTGCTCGCGCAGAACGGCATTGGGATAAAGAAAACCGTCGGTCGTCACCAGATCGACCTTGGGGCTCGACGGCCAGCGGGCCAGCAATTCCTTCAGAACGCGTGCGGTCGTGGATTTTCCCACGGCCACCGAACCGGCAATGCCGATGATGAACGGCGTCTTGAACGTATCCTCCATATTGAGGAACTGCTTGCGCTGATGGAACAGAAGCTGGCTCGCCTCCACATGCGCTGACAGAAGCCGCGACAGGGACAGATAGATGCGCCGCACCTCGTTCAGGTCGATCGGATCGCCCAGCGACCGCAACCGTTTGACCTCGTCATAAGAGAGGGTGAGGGGAGTATCCGCGCGAAATCCCGCCCATTCCTCCGATGAGAAGAAACGATAAGGCGAATATCTGGACGGCGTGAGCTGATCCACTTTTTCCCACATCGGAAATCGTCCTTTACGCCTTTGGCCGGTTGGCCTTTTCCTCAAGTCCCGTCTGAGCCGTCCGGCGCTGAAGCTCGTTGAGGACATCTTCCAGCGGAATACCGGCAATCTTCCAGACGACGGCCAGATGATAAAGCAGATCCGCGCTTTCGCAGATCACACCAGCGCGGTCACCGGAAATGGCGGCGATAACCGTTTCCACAGCTTCCTCGCCAAGTTTTTGCGATGCCTTGGCCTGGCCTTTTGCAACAAGGCTTGCCGTGTAGGACGATCCGTCCGTCACGCTGGCCCGCTCGGCGACAATGCGCTCCAGATCTGCAAGGGTAAACTGGCTCATCGGGGTCCCTCCCGTTTTATTCTTCTCGTTCAACCGACCGGATCGAGCCGCATTGGAATACCGGCTTCGGCCATATAGCGTTTTGCCTCGCCGATCGTATAGGTGCCAAAGTGGAAAATCGACGCGGCAAGGACCGCCGCGGCATGGCCGTCGCGGATGCCGGCAACCAGATGGTCGAGATTGCCGACACCGCCCGACGCGATCACCGGCACGCGCACGCTGTCGGCGACAGCCCGCGTCAGCGCCACGTCGTAACCGACCTTGGTGCCGTCACGGTCCATCGAGGTTAGCAGGATTTCACCAGCTCCCAGGTCGACAACTTTCCGCGCAAATTCCACTGCATCGATGCCGGTCGTCTGGCGGCCGCCATGGGTGAAAATCTCCCAGCGGTCAACTTCACCTTCACCCGACACCCTCTTGGCATCGATGGCGACAACGATGCATTGATTGCCGAACTTGTCCGCAGCCTCGGCGACGAATTCCGGGTTCTTCACCGCAGCCGTATTAATTGACACCTTGTCGGCACCGGCAAGCAGGAGCTTGCGGATATCGGCGACCTGACGCACGCCGCCGCCAACAGTCAGCGGCATGAAGCATTGCTCTGACGTGCGGGCGACGACATCGAAGATCGTTTCGCGATTGTCGGATGAGGCAGTGATGTCGAGAAAACAAAGTTCGTCAGCACCTGCCGCATCATAGGCGCGGGCAGCTTCCACCGGATCGCCCGCATCGATCAGATCGACGAAGTTCACGCCTTTGACGACGCGACCGTCCTTTACGTCGAGACAGGGTATCACTCTTGCTTTCAGCATGATTGTCCTCGATCTGCCACGTCTTTTTTGAATGCTGCTGCTCTCAAAACAGCCAGCGCTTCAACCGGATCGATGCGCCCGTCATAAAGTGCGCGACCGGAAATTGCGCCTTCGAGTTTGCGGGCATCGGGGGCGGCGAGGCGCTTGATGTCATCCATCGAGGCGAGACCGCCCGAGGCGATGACCGGAATGGAAACGGCGTCGGCCAGGCCGAGCGTCGAATCCCAGTTTATGCCTGCCAGCACGCCGTCACGATCTATGTCGGTATAGATAATGGCCGCGACACCGGCCCCTTCGAACTTCTTTGCAAGTTCGACGACACCAAGTTCGGACGCTTCCGCCCAGCCTTCGACCGCGACCTTGCCGCCCTTGGCGTCGATGCCTACGGCGACCTGTCCCGGAAAAGCCTTGCAGGCCTCGATCACCAGAGCCGGGTCGCGCACGGCGACGGTACCGAGAATGACGCGGCGCAGCCCCTTGGAAAGCCAGCTCTCGATATGCTGGAGCGTGCGAATGCCGCCGCCAAGCTGCACCGGATTTCTGGTGGCTCTCAAGATGGCCTCAACAGCGGCGCCATTGATGCTTTCGCCCGCGAATGCGCCATTGAGATCGACCACGTGCAGCCATTCAAACCCCTGATCCTCGAAGGCCTTGGCCTGCGCGGCAGGATCGGTGTTGTAGACGGTGGCCTGATCCATGTCGCCCAGCTTCAGGCGCACGCATTGACCGTCTTTCAAATCGATGGCGGGAAAAAGGATCATATCTTCAAGGCTTCCATTTCAGGAAATTGGCAATGAGCGACAGGCCGAGCAACTGGCTTTTTTCAGGATGGAACTGCGTGCCCACCATGTTATCGCGACCGACCGCGGCAGTGACGTCGCCGCCATAATCGGTGACGGCAAGCACCTCGCTGTCATTCGTCGCGTCGAACATGTAGGAGTGCACGAAATAGGCATGCAAACCGTTATCGCCGGTATCTATACCGTCAAAGATCGGATGCGCCAGATGCGAATGTTTCACGTGAATCCTGTTCCATCCGATCTGCGGGATCTTGAGCGCCGGATCGGATGGCTTCATTTCGCGCACGTCGCCCGCGATCCAGCCGAGGCCTGTCGTGACTTCCTTTTCAAGACCGCGCTCCGACATGAGCTGCATGCCGACGCAGATGCCGAGGAAGGGGCGGGCCTTTTTCAGCACCGCGTCTTCCAGCGCCTCGACCATGCCCGGAACAGCGTTAAGGCCGCGGCGGCAATCGGCATAGGCCCCGACCCCGGGCAGCACGATCCGGTCGGCAGACGCCACCCGGCCGGCATCCGCCGTCAGTTCGATTTCGGCGCTAAGGCCGCTTTCATGGGCGGCGCGCTCGAATGCCTTGGTGGCCGAGCGAAGGTTGCCAGAGCCATAATCGATAATTGCAACCCGCATTTTCAGTGTTCTCCGCGATGGCCGACGAAGCCAATGGTCGAGCCAGTAGAGGAATAGCCGGGACGCGACGCCTGCTTTTCCCAGGCGGGGGCAAGCGTTTGCGCGCGCGCCGTTTCCGGCACGTCGCGCCCGTAAAAGTAGCGGATTTCCGCTTCTTCGAGATCGACCGCATCGATTGCCGCCCGCTCGGTATAGCCCTGCCGCTTCAGCTTGGCGATTTTCCAGCTGGCGCCCTCGAAGGCGACGAAAAGCGAAACCAGAATTGTCAGCAAAGGAACTGCATCGGCTATGCCGAAATAAGCCCCTGCAAAGCCAAGCAGGACCGTGATGCCCAGAACGGCGAAAGCCTCGAACCACAAACGTTGAAAGAGAAGCCAGACGAAAGGCAGAATGAGCGCCAGCACATAAAATCCGTCGCGCACGAACACAGTTTTGTCGGAGTTTTCTTCAGTCGCAATTACGGACGGAAAACCAGTTCCCACTTTTCCTGAAATTGCCTGAGTTCCGGTCGGTTCCAGTACGACGTATTGCGCCATAACCTGTCCTTTCGGGATTTACCCCTTCAGCGAACCCTTGGTCGAGGGAATTGCGTCCTTCTGGCGCGGGTCAGTTTCGAGCGCTGCGCGCAGAACCCGGGCCACGGCCTTGAAGATCGACTCGGCAATATGGTGGTTGTTGGCACCATAGTGGTTGTTGATATGCAGCGTGATGCCCGCATTCATGGCGAAAGCCTGGAAGAATTCGCGCACCAGTTCGGTATCGAAGGTGCCGATCTTGGCAGCGCTGAAATTCACGTTCCAGACCAGAAACGCACGGCCGGACACATCGACCGCCGCGCCCGTCAGCGTATCGTCCATGGCCAGGTCGAGTGAAGCATAGCGCACAATGCCGCGGCGTTCGCCAAGCGCCCTGGAGACAGCCTGGCCGAGCGCAATGCCGGTATCCTCGACGGTGTGATGTTCATCGATATGCAGATCACCCTTGGCCATCACCCGCATGTCGATTAGCGAATGCCGCGAAAGCTGCTCCAGCATGTGATCAAAGAAACCGACGCCGGTGGTGATGTCGAATTTGCCGACGCCGTCCAGATCGACGGAAACAGCGAGGCTCGTTTCTTTCGTGGAACGTTCGATGCTTGCCTTGCGGGCGCCTTCAGCAGTCATAAGCTTTCCTCACTACATAGCTTGGAGGCGTTCTAGAACAGCTTTCCCGCTTTGCCAAATGCTTTTGCCCGTCGCCGTTCAGCAATTCGGCATTTGCATTTCAACGGTCCGTTCTTAAATATTCAATTCGAAACACGATTCACTTTGCAGACATGCGAGCTGATATTGTTTCACCCTCAGATGAAGGGGTCTGTGCAATCGCCGTCCGGGATAGCATGGACCGCCAAAGGAGCATCCATGATCGAACATAGTCCCACAACGATTTACGGCACGACCATCGTCACAGTTCGCAAGGGCGGCAAGGTCGTCATCGCCGGTGACGGGCAGGTCTCGCTCGGCAATACCGTCATGAAAGGCAATGCGCGGAAGGTTCGCCGCATCGGCAAGGGCAATGTCATTGCCGGATTTGCCGGGGCAACCGCCGACGCCTTCACCCTTCTGGAGCGCCTCGAAGCCAAGCTCGAACAATATCCCGACCAGCTCATGCGCGCCTCGGTGGAACTCGCCAAGGATTGGCGCACCGATCGCTATCTGCGCAAACTGGAAGCGATGATGCTGGTCGCCGACAGCAAGATTACTCTGGCGCTGACCGGCACGGGCGATGTACTGGAACCCGAACAGGGCGTGATGGCCATCGGCTCGGGCGGCAATTATGCGCTTGCCGCAGCCAAGGCGCTCCTCGAGACGGATAAATCGGCGGAAGACATTGCCCGCAAGGCGATGGAAATCGCCGCCGATATCTGCATCTACACCAATCACAACATTCTCGTGGAAAGCCTCGACGCAGAATGAGTTCGGTCGCGCAAGCCTCGAAACCGAATGCGCAACGCTGGGGCCTGGGCGCCCTGATCGTTCTGGCCATCCTCGCGATACAGGCCCTGTGGCTGCATCTCGACGGGCGGATCGCCATATGCGAATGCGGGACCGTAAAATTATGGTCGGGTTCGCTGAAATCGGAGAGTTCGCAGCATATATCCGACTGGTATACGCTGTCGCATATCATCCACGGCTTTCTGTTCTACTGGCTACTGACGATCATCGCGCCCAAGGCTCCGCTGGGCCTGAGGCTTGCTATCGCAGTGGGTATGGAAGCTGCATGGGAACTGGTCGAAAACTCGAATTTCATCATCGAGCGCTATCGCGCCAACACGTCCTCGGTGGACTATTTCGGCGACAGCATCGTGAATTCGGTTGCCGATACGGTTGCGGCGTTGATCGGCTTCCTGCTCGCGGCGAAACTGCCGACCAGAATCACCGTCGCCATCGCGCTGTTCTTCGAAGTTCTGGCGCTGATCGTCATTCGCGACAATCTTACGCTCAACGTGATCATGCTGCTGCATCCGTTCGAGTTCATCAAGCAGTGGCAAAGTGGGTTGTAATAGAATGAGTAACTTTTCTCCCCGTGAAATCGTTTCGGAGCTCGATCGCTTCATCATCGGCCAGAACGACGCCAAGCGCGCCGTAGCCATCGCATTGCGCAATCGCTGGCGCCGCCAGCAGCTCGAAGGGCAGATGCGCGAAGAAGTGATGCCGAAGAACATTCTCATGATCGGGCCGACGGGCGTCGGCAAGACAGAGATTTCCCGCCGTCTCGCCAAGCTTGCGGGTGCGCCCTTCGTCAAGGTCGAAGCGACCAAGTTCACGGAAGTGGGCTATGTCGGCCGCGACGTGGAACAGATCATCCGCGATCTTGTCGAGGTCGCCATCGGCCTCGTGCGCGAAAAGAAGCGCGAAGATGTCAAGGCCAAGGCACATCTCAACGCCGAGGAGCGCGTACTCGACGCTCTCGTCGGCAAGACGGCGAGCCCTGGCACCCGCGACAGTTTCCGCAAGAAGCTGCGCAATGGCGAGATGGACGACAAGGAGATCGAAATCGAGGTTGCCGATACCGGATCGGGCCCCAATTTCGAGATTCCCGGAATGCCAGGCGCCAATATCGGCGTCATGAACCTTTCGGATATATTGGGCAAAGCCATGGGCGGGCGCACCAAGACGCGCAAGACCTCGGTGAAGGAGTCCTATGCGCTTCTGATCAACGACGAATCCGACAAGCTGCTCGATCAGGACCAGATCGTGCAGGAGGCCATGCATGTGACCGAAGATGAAGGCATCGTTTTCATCGACGAGATCGACAAGATCGCTTCGAGAGAAGGGGGGATGGGTGCAGGCGTATCACGTGAAGGCGTGCAGCGCGATCTGCTGCCGCTCGTCGAAGGCACAACGGTTGCGACCAAATACGGGCCGGTCAAGACGGACCATATCCTCTTCATCGCGTCCGGCGCATTCCATGTGTCCAAACCGTCCGACCTCCTGCCGGAATTGCAGGGCCGCCTGCCGATCCGTGTGGAACTCTCCGCGCTTACCCGCGAGGATTTTCGCCGCATCCTGACGGAAACCGAGGCAAGTCTCATCAAGCAGTATATCGCGCTGATGCTAACGGAGGAGGTGAAGCTGGACTTCACCGACGATGCCATCGACGCGCTTGCCGACATTGCCGTCGATCTCAATGCGACCGTCGAGAATATCGGCGCTCGCCGCCTGCAAACAGTCATGGAAAAGGTGCTGGACGAAATTTCCTACTCCGCGCCGGACAAAACCGGGGCGAGCTTCACCATCGACGCCGATTATGTGCGTGAAAAGATCGGCGCTCTGGCCAAGAATACCGATTTGTCGCGTTTCATTCTGTAAACCGGTAAGAAAAGTGGCCGGAAAGCCACTGCCACCGGCCGCTTTCAGCAAAACTTCAAAAACCCCTCGACTTGCGTCGGGGGGTTTTTTATTTTCCCCCCAACTTTACAGACTGTTTATCCTATTGAGGCTGTTTCCACACAATGACCAGCAGACTGAACCGCTTTGCGGGCTTTTGTTTTCACGCAATTCCGAACGCAAAGCCGGTTTCCACGTTCGCCGGGATTGCTCTGGCTGTCGCCCTGACCTGTCAAAACGCCTATGCGGCGGTCCTCGTGCCGCCCGGCAACCGCAATGTGGAACAGCCTTCGGTGCCAGGCGCTTCGGCCAAGCGCACGCGGGAACTCAGCACCACTTATGAAAAGAAGTACCAGAAGATCTACAGCCTTCTGAAGAAGGACGCTGCGCTGCGCTCGAAAATCCGTTCGACCGCCGCCGCTTACGGTATCGATCCTATCCATATCGTCGGTGCTGTTGTGGGCGAACATACCTACAATGTCGATGTCTATGACCGGCTCCAGACCTATTACGTCAAGGCCATGTCCTATGTCAGCCAGGGTGTGAACTTCGGTTATAATGGCGAAAGCATCGGCAAGTTCATCAAGCGGTCCGAATTCGCCAGCTGTCTGAAACACAAGGACAGCTATTCCTTGTGGAGCTGCCGCGAGAGCGTCTGGAACAAGAGTTTTCGCGGCAAGACGGTGAGCGGGAAATCCTATCCCAACAACCGTTTCAGCGCCGTATTCTTCCAGCCCTTCTATGCCGGGCAGACGTTCGGTCTCGGCCAGATCAACCCGCTGACAGCGCTTCAGATGTCGGACATGGTCAATCGCGTTTCGGGCCTGCCGAAGCTCGACGCGGACGACGGCAATGCGGTTTACAAGACTATCATGGATCCGGACCTGACGCTGCCCTACATCGCGGCGACGCTCAAGCAGTCGATCAACAGTTATCGTCAGATTGCGGATTTCGATATCTCGAAGAATCCCGGCATCACCGCCACGCTTTACAATACGGGCGGGGCCGAAGTGCGCGCACGCACGCTTGCCAATGAGAACGCACAGCGCAAGGCCGCCGGTCAGGAACGGGCCCTGCCGCAGGAAAACTATTACGGCTGGCTGGTCAACACCAAGATAGACGAGCTGCGCAGTCTATTTTAAGTAAACCTAATAAAAAGGCCGCGATACACTCTTTTAACAACGAGTCTTATTTTCTGATGACCCGAAAGCTGAAACCAACTAGGTTTATTTCCACAATCTATTGGTGCTGAGAAAAGAGCTGCAAATGAGCCGTGTCGAACGCAATGTCAAATCAACCGCCTGGGACCGGCTCGTTCACTCATCATCGGAATATTTTCGACGCAAGCGCGGTGCGCTTTTCCGCGAGGCCTTGCCGGATTTCACCTCGCTGAAGATTTGCGATGTGGGTGGCTCGCGTCATTTCTGGGAAAAGCAGGATGCTGTCAACGTGCCCAGAGACGTCACGCTGGTCAATATCCGGGATGACGGTCAAGCCAGGTCCTTCAGCGGTGATTTCGGGCATATGAAGGTCGTTCTTTATGACGGCGAGCACCTGCCTTTCGAGGACAAGTCGTTCGATGTCGCTGTTTGCAATTCGGTCATCGAGCATGTGCCGCTGCATCTGCGCGCCAATCTTGTGAAAGAGGTACAGCGCGTCTCGAACTATTTCTTCATCCAGACGCCGGCCTTCGTCTTTCCGATCGAGCCGCATTTCTTCTGCCCTGCATTGCATTGGCTTCCACGCTCGGTGGCCAGACATGCGGTGCGCATTTCGCCCTGGCGTTTCATGTCGAAACCGACAGACGAACACATCAAGGACTACTTCAACGAAATCCAGATTCTGACCCTGAAGGAATTCCAGGGTTACGCGCCGAACGCGAAACTCTCGACTGAATGGTTCGTGGGCGTTCCCAAATCCTACACATTATACGGGCCATCCAACCTGCATTGATCCGATTTTTTAGCCCGCCGGTCTGATTCCCCGGCGACGCTTGCGTGCTGCTTCTATCTCTTCGGATAAATGCCTGATCGTTTCGCGGTCGATGATGCGGATATTACGCGCCAGAAGATTAGCCAGTTCGGTCGCCTGCGGTGACAGCCCCGACGTATCGATCACCACGCGCGGATGCGACAGGGCAGCAAGGTTTTGCAGATCCTCAGCCTCATCCCAGATGATGTTGAAATAGGTGATGATCCGCTGAAGAAGGTCCCAGGTCGGCTGGCCGCGACGGCCATGTTCCAGCGCGGACAGATAGGCCGGTGAAACGCGCAATGCCGCAGCCATGTCTTTTTGGCTAACGCCGCGTTCCTCACGTAATTCTCGCAATCGTTTGCCGAAAGGGGTCATCGCGCTTTCCCTCCGCCGAACTGGCCTTGCTGCGTCTGACGGCGCAGCCTGACATAAAGTGCGCCATGCCCGCCGTGATGACGCGCGGCGTCCTCATAGGCACTGACCAGAAGCCGGAACAGGGGTGTGGAAAACCAGTGCGGCACGGCCTGCCGCAAAATGCCTTCGCTGCCGAACGAGCGCCCCTTGCCGGTAATCACCATCACATGGCGAAGCCCGCGCGCATGGGCGTTGACCAGAAAACCATAAAGCAGGCCATGCGCCTCATTCTGGGTCAGGCCATGCAGATCGATGCGGGCTTCGATATCGACACGCCCCTTGGCAATCTTGCGATGGGTTGGCCGGTCGAGCGGATTGACCGGCATATCACCAAGCGAAGAAAGACCCTTTCGCGGTTTCTTCGGCTCCCCTGCCGGTTGTGCAATCTTCACCGACGGCTGTTTTTCTTCTTCCGCCATCAGCGCCCTGAAGTCGGGCAAATCTTCAAGCGGCAGCTTTTTTCCGGAAAGCGGCTTGGCCGTCCTGGCGACCGTTTCCCAAAGGATGCGGTCCTCGGGGCGCAAGTAATCGGTTTCCGTCTTGCCGGTTTTATTGGATGGGCCTGGCATGAGAATCAGGCCCCCGCCAGCGCGCGCGGAACGAGCGCATAAAAATCGGCGCCGTGCCGGATAGCGCCAGCGATTTCGCCAGCCGCATCACCAGACCCGGCAAAAAGATCGCCGCGCGCCGCCCCGACAATTGCCGTTCCGGTATCTTGCGCAATCATGAGCCGGGCAAAAGGCACATCGTCAAAAGCTGTCAGCGACGGCGCGCTGACATAAAATGGCGTGCCGAAAGTGTGCAGATGCTTGTCTATTGCCATGGACCGGCCAGCGGTCAGTGGAACCTTGGCCGCAGCAATCGGACCTGCCGATAGATCATCAACCGGCGCTTCGCGAAAGAAAATATAGGAACGGTTACGCCAGATCAGCCCGTCAGCCTTGTCCGGATTGTCCTTCAACCAGCGCCGGATTGACTGCATCGAGATTTCGGCGGCGGGGATTTCGCCTTCCGCCACCAGAATACGGCCTATGCCGGTGAAAGGATGCCCGGTCTTTGCCGTGTAGGTGATGCGCATCAGACTGCCATCTTCAAATTTCAGGCGTGCCGCGCCCTGCACATGGGCAAAGAAAGCATCGATCCGGTCAGCGACAAACGCAAGCTCCAGCCCGCGTCCGCAAAGGCTTCCCTGCTCGATAGCCCGGCGGTCGTCATATTCAATGAGACCACTATCGGTTTCGCTGGCAAAGGCAAAAGAGCCATCCCATCCGTGGGGCCGGTTTGCGTCCGTCACTTTCACGAGATCGCCGGGTTTACGGAGAAAAGGTACATTGAAAACCGCATCGGGTGTGCGGGAGGCTTCAATTTCCGGTTCGTAAAAGCCGGTCACCAGACCTTGCCCGGTTTCAGGCTGGATGCGGCAGGGCACGAAGTGCTCTTCAAAAAAAGTGCGGGCCTGGGCTATACCGGGATTGTCAACCGTGCGAGCGGCGGCAAAAATCGGCTGAAGCGCTTCGAAGCCGATACCGAGTGCCCCACTGCTGTAGGTTTTTTCCGCGGCATAGTCCGCTGAGCGGCGAAAAGCGGCGAACGCCAAAGCATGATTGTCCCTTCCCCAGCCAGGACAATCGGAAAAATCCCCAAAGAGACCCGGTGGGCGGAAAATCCTCGCCAAGTTGTTCACAGCCGCATCCGTCATGATTTACAAACGAAAAGGGCCGCTGGAGCTGCGGCCCGTCTTATTCAATTAGCCCTAATCTTCCGCTTCGGTCGCGACAAGTTTCCAGTTCGGATCACGCGAGCGCGTATCGCGGGCAAAGGTCCAGAGATCCCTGATCTCGACCACATTTTCCGGATCCCCGTCGATCAGTTTGCCTTCCTTGTCCAGCGTGGAAGAAATCATCTGGCTGACGATATTGACCGTCACGTGCGATTCCGATCCTTTCATCTCGGCATTGGCAATCTCGGCCTTATCTATGCCGACAAAAGAAGAACGCACGCTTTCACCACGTTTTTCACGTTCGTCTATGGCTGCTACGAACCCTTCATAGACTTCCTTTGAAAGCAGGTTTTTCAGAACCTTGCGGTCGCTGTCGGCAAAAGACATGACGATCATTTCATAAGCGATCTTCACACCATCCACAAAACGGGCCGGTTCGAATGTCGGATCGGCGGCAGAAATTGCACGAAGGCCATCATTCAGCGGCGTTCCGGCAGGCGAGATCTTGTCGATGGCCGTGAAATCCTTTTCGCCGGCGCGTCGCGGCAATGAAACCACATTGTCCGTCTCGGCACCCGCCGGCGCGTTATCGGCGCTGCGCGCCGACGTGTACGGATCGAAAGGCGGCTTTTCATTTCCCGTGCGGCGGCCAAGAACGTTCCTCAGCTGGAGAAAAATGATCACCGCTGCGATGAAGAAGAAGATGGTGCCAAAATCAAAAAATTCCATGCCGCCTGCCACTTATTGACGGGAGAGGCGAAAAATCCCTTCCCATACCGGTTTTCTGTTCCATACACATATAGATCGGCTTCACCGATCATTCAAATCCCGATCGCGCGTACCTATTTGATATTGCAGATAGACAGTTTCAATTTCGTTCCCGCCAGGCTTTGGTTAGGATGCAAACCTGAAACAAGCAGCAAAAGGTCGTAACTTACGTGTCCTCTCCCCTTGCACCTCTCGCCATATTGGCTATGCCATTCATCGAGATTGCCGGCTTTATCGTCGTTGGCAGTCATATAGGCGTACTCGCGACGCTCGGCCTTGTCGTGCTCAGCGCCATGCTCGGCTTTTTCCTGTTGCGTGTACAGGGCATCGGGCTTTTGCAGCGCATCCGCACCGAAACGGCGGCGGGGCGTGTTCCCGACCGGGAAATGGTGCACGGCGCCATGCTGGTTCTGGCCGCGATCATGCTGATCGTTCCCGGCTTTGTCACAAGCGCCGTCGGGCTTTTGCTGTTCGTACCCTTCATCCGCGACATCGTCTGGGACAGGCTCCTGCGCGGCCGCATGGTGGTGGCCACTTCAGCCCGCTATTCGGAAGGCTACCGCCCGCAGGAACCGCGCGAAGATCGTGTCATAGATCTCGATCCCGAGGACTTCACATCAAGACCAGATGAAAATTCACCCTGGAAAAACGACCGCGAAGATCGATAAATACGCAAATACTAACCAATAAAGCCTTTCTTGCCTCATGCCCGCGCACATGCTAGCCAAGCATTCCAGCCTTTTGGGGCAACGAGTTTAATAACCAAAAAGAAGGCATACCGATAATGAGCGATAAGGCCGCTGCGGGCGAAACGAAGAACGGCAATGGCGCGACTGCCGAGCCGTCCCTCAACATTCTGGCTCAATATGTGAAGGATCTTTCCTTCGAAAGCCCGGGCGCGCCGCTGTCGCTGCGTCCGCGTGAGAAGGCACCTTCGATCAACATCAACGTGAATGTGAACGCCAATCCGCTTTCCGAAACGGATTTCGATGTTGTGCTGACGCTGGAAGCCAAGGCTGTCGATGGCAAAGATATCCTGTTCAATACCGAACTCGTCTATGGCGGCGTTTTCCGCATTCAGGGCATTCCACAAGAGCACGTTCTGCCGCTTCTGTTCATCGAATGCCCGCGCCTTCTGTTCCCGTTCGCACGCCAGATCATTGCCGACGCAACGCGCAATGGCGGCTATCCGCCGCTGATGATCGACCCGATCGATTTCGCGCAGATGTTCCAGAGCCGCATGGCCGAAGAACAGGCCAAAGCTGCCGTGAAAAGCTGATACTCAGCGCATATACAAAGAAAACCCGCCAACCGGCGGGTTTTTTTCATGACAGGTATTTTTTCCAGATCGCCTTGTCGCCCATTTTCTCGACCAATGCGGCATGGGCTACGCGTTCAGCCTCGCTGATACGAGGGGCAAGCGGGGCGGGGCGCACCGCAAGGACGATGCTTTCGCCCGAAACGGTCCGGCTGTCCCGGCCTGATCCACTGTCCACACTCAGCCCCAGCGCAGTCTGCTTGCCGCCGATAAGCTCGATATAGACTTCCGCCAGAATTTCGGAATCGAGCAACGCCCCGTGCAGTGTGCGATGCGAATTTTCTATGCCATAGCGCTTGCACAGCGCATCGAGCGAATTCGGCCCCATCGGATGCTTGCGGCGAGCCAGCGCCAGCGTATCCACAATACGCTCATCGGCAATCGGCGGTTTGCCCAGCCGATCCAGTTCGGCATTGATGAAGCCAAGGTCGAACATGGCATTGTGTGCGACAAGTTTCGCACCGTCGAAAAATTCCATGAACTCATCGAGAACATCTGCAAAAGTCGGCTTGTCCAGCAACTGTTCATTGCTGATGCCATGGACGGCAAGCGCTTCCGGATGGACCTGACGGCCTTGCGGATTGATGAACTTGTGAAATGTGCGGCCTGTGGGAAACTTGTTGACCAGTTCCACGCCACCGATTTCGATCACCCGATCCTCCAACCGTTCAAGGCCGGTAGTTTCCGTATCGAAAACGATCTCACGCATTCCAGGAACCTCTCAATGATTTTCGCCAGACTATATATAACATGGCGTTGCCCGTTATTCGGCAGCGGCGACAGGCTTTCCACTCAATTTCGCGATGATGGCGGAAATCTGGTGACGCAATTCGTCAAAACTGCCGCTGGTATCGATGACGAAATCGGCGCGGGCCCGTTTTTCCGCATCCGGTGTCTGGCGCGCCAGGATTGCGTCGAGTTTTTCTTCCGACATGCCGGCACGAGACAGAACGCGCCTGCGCTGGATATCCGCCGGGGCCGAAACCACGACAACCCGGTCCACACGTGCATCGCCGTCAGTTTCGAAAAGTAGGGGGATATCGACAAGCGCGATCGCGGCGCCATTTTTTTTTGCTTCGCGAAGAAAGCCCTCTTCATCCTCGCGCACCAGCGGATGAACGATGGCTTCCAGTTTTTTCAGGGCTTCCGGTTTCCCGATGACCGCTGCGGAAAGCTTCTCCCGGTCAACAGTCCCGTTTTCCACAGTGCCAGGAAATGCCGCCTCGATCAGCGGCGCAGCACGACCCGAATAAAGACGGTGCACGGCATCGTCGGCGCTATAAACCGGCACCCCCGCTTCAGCGAACATTTTCGCCGCCGTGGTTTTTCCCATCCCGATGGAACCGGTCAGTCCGAGAATGATCATAGAGCGCCAGCCTTTGCCATATCGTCCAGAATATGATTGCGGAGGGCTTCTGTCACTTGCGGCCTTTTGCCGAACCAGCATTCGAAGCCAGGAACAGCCTGATGCAATAGCATGCCAAGCCCGTCGACCGTTTTCAGGCCTGCTTCTTCGGCCTTTTTCAGGAAAGGCGTCTTCAACGGCACATAGACGATGTCCGTCGCAACCGCGGCCTTCGAAGCGGCACCGAGATCAAGCGGAAAATCTTCTCCGTCACCGTGCCCGCTCATGCCAAGCGCTGTGGTGTTTACGATCAGGCCCGCATCGGCAACGAGCGCCTGCGCTTCGTCCCAGCCATGGGCGCTAATCCGCTCTCCAAAGTGCTGCGCCAGTTCCGCGGCGCGGTTGACTGTACGATTGACGATAGCAACACGCGAAAGTCCGCGTGAAAGCAGAGCATAAACGACAGCGCGACTGGCACCGCCCGCGCCAAGTACCAGGGCCGTATCAGCCTTATCCCAACCGGGTGCACAAGCATCGAGATTGGCGGCAAAGCCGTAAGCATCGGTATTGCCGCCGCGCAATTTGCCGTTTTCGAACCACAGTGTGTTGACCGCGCCGATGGCGGTCGCCGCCTCATCAAGACTTTCGGAAGCGGCAAAGGCCGCCTCCTTGTGGGGAATGGTGACATTCCCGCCCACGAAACCATTCTGCGCAAGTGTGGCGGCAAAGGATGCAAAATCTTCCGCCTTCACTTCGATAGCTTCATAGGAACCGTCCAGCCCCAACTCTCTCAGCCAGAAGCCGTGAATCAGCGGCGAACGCGAATGCTTGACCGGAAAACCGGTTACGAACGCTTTTCGTTCTGCGACGGTTGCTGTTTCAGCCATCGAT
This sequence comes from Ochrobactrum sp. CM-21-5, assembly GCF_014253075.1. Lineage (GTDB taxonomy): Bacteria > Pseudomonadota > Alphaproteobacteria > Rhizobiales > Rhizobiaceae > Brucella. The sequence continues at coordinate 187,940 of NZ_JACLZJ010000001.1, read as the reverse complement.
CAGCTTTTCCTTCCTCAGTTCCGCCAGCAGCGGCAGCAGCGGCAGACCCACAATCGTAAAATAATCGCCGTCGATTTTTTCGAACAGCTGGATGCCCGGACCTTCGACCTGATAGGCACCAACACTTGAAAGCGCAATATCGCCGACACGGCCAAGATAGCGCCCGACGAAACCCGGCTCGAGATCGCGCATGGTCATGCGTGCCACCGAAACGTGACGCCACAACGTTTCGCCGTCCCTGACCAGCACCACCGCACTGTTGAGCTGGTGCGTCTCCCCGGAAAACCGCAAGAGCTGGCGGCGGGCCGCTTCCATATCGGCCGGCTTGTGGAATATCTCGTCACCAAGCGACAGCGTCTGGTCACAGCCGATTACCACCGCGCCCGGATTCCTGCTGCTGACGTCGATAGCCTTGGCTTCGGCCAGAACCTGCGCGACATCCTCCGGCGTCGCGCCGGTTTCATAAAGCGGCGCTTCCACCGCGCGCTCGTCTATGTCGGCGCTGGCGGTTGAAAATTCGATGCCGGCATTTTTCAGCAATGCTGAACGGAAGGGGCTTTTAGAGGCCAGAATAAGCGCGTTCGTCATGGTTGAAGTCCTTCCTGCTTTCCGCTTCTAAGCAGCGCCAGAATTGCCGCCGCCGTTTCTTCTATGGACCGGCGCGATACATCGATAATCGGCCAGCCATGCCGGTTGCATACATTACGCGCATAGGCCAATTCCTCGGAAATCGATATCCGGTCGGTATAAAGCCCGGTGTCGAACGAGGGTAGGTTGCCAAGCGGGCGGTTCTGACGAATTTGCGATATACGTTCAGCAGTCGCCACCAGCCCCACGACCAAAGGTCTTTGTGCTGTGAAAAGCACTTCCGGCAGCGGAATGCCCAGGACAATGGGTACATTGCAAGCCTTCACGCCGCGATTGGCAAGATAGATGCTCGTCGGGGTCTTCGACGTGCGCGAAATGCCCACGAGAATAACATCTGCTTCTTCTACATCGAGCGGCAGTTGACCGTCATCGTGCTCCATCGTGAAGTTAAGCGCATCTATGCGCCGAAAATAATCCGCATTCAGCACATGCTGGGCACTTGCGCGGCGATGCGCCGGGGCACCGAGATAGGACTGAAACGTGTTGAGAACCGGTTCCAGCACCGAGACGCTGGGAACGCCCATTTCAGCGCAGGTATCATCGATGATCGCGGCAAGTTTCTGATCGACGATGGTATAGAGAACGATGCCCGGTTCTGCGTCGATATCTTCCAGAACCTTGCGTAGCTGCTTCTCGGTACGGATCAGCGGATAGATGTGTTCGATAGCGCGCGCATTGGCGTATTGGGCCGCCGCAGCACGCCCTGCCGCCAGGAGAGTCTCTCCGGTCGCATCAGAAATCAGATGAAGATGAAAGTAGGAAAGCGGTCTGGTCACAGTTTTTTACCGGTCCTGTTGACGGCTGTGCGTAAAGCCTGAGCTTCTTCCACAAGCCATGGCAGGCCGTGGGAAACTTGGCAAGTCATCCACAGCGAGCGAACATGTGGCAAATATCGCCCAGCGCATGTGGACAAGACTCGCAAAGATGGACATTCCCCGCGAAACTCCCAGCTTTTCCACAAAGAGGCACAAACTGCGGCAATTGGTAACCTCTTATATTAAAAGAGGGAATTGAGTTTTCATTGTTTTTGTTCAGACTATCAGCGAATGATTGCACAGGATGACACGACCGCATCGGAACTGTGGGAAAAAACCGGACAGATGTTAATCCCCGATTCCAACAGACTCTAAGAATCAAAAGATTCCTGAATCATCCTTTCTTTATGAGAACCGGACTGGAAAACTTTCAGAGAAAAACCGGATAAGGCAACCCATCTGGATGGAATAGGACAACCATATGAAGCGCAAAGTCTTGAGAGTGATCGATGGAGAAACGGTTTTTCCGCCACCCATCTGGATGATGCGCCAGGCCGGACGCTATCTTCCGGAATACAGGGAAGTACGCAAAAAAGCCGGGAGCTTTCTCGATCTGTGCTATTCGCCCGATCTGGCAGTCGAAGTGACATTGCAGCCGATCCGCCGTTTTGGCTTTGATGCAGCCATCCTGTTTTCAGACATTCTGGTTATCCCTCACGCACTTGGACGCGATCTTCGCTTTGAAGAAGGCAAGGGGCCCTTGATGACGCCCATTGATCCGGACGAGATATTCTGGCTTGAGACTGAAGGTGTCGCCAAACGGCTGGAACCGGTCTACGAGACAGTTCGGCTCCTGCGGGAGCAGCTACCCGACGAAACGACACTGCTAGGCTTCTGCGGCGCTCCCTGGACCGTTGCGACCTATATGATCGCGGGTCATGGCACGCCGGATCAGGCTCCCGCCCGCCTTTTTGCCTATCGCTACCCGGAAGCCTTCGAAAAGCTTTTGAACGATCTTGCCGATGTTTCCGCGGAATATCTGATTGAACAGCTCGATGCAGGCGCAGATGCGGTGCAGATCTTCGATTCCTGGTCCGGTGTTCTGGATGAAGATTGCTTCGAGAGGTTCTGCATCCAGCCCGTTGCCCGGATTGTCCAGAAGGTACGGGCGGTCTATCCGGAAGCACGCATCATCGGCTTCCCGAAGGGAGCGGGCATGCTTTATGCCGGCTATCGCGAGAAAACCGGCGTGGATGTGCTGGGCCTTGACTGGTCGGTGCCGTTCTCCTTCGCCGCAGCACTTCAGGAGGAAGGCGCAATTCAGGGCAATCTCGACCCGCTACGTGTTGTGGCAGGTGGTGCAGCCCTCGATGAGGGTGTGAATATCATTCTGGAGCGTCTGGGACAGGGGCCGCTTATCTTCAATCTGGGGCATGGCATCACGCCGCAAGCACCCATCGAGAATGTTCAGCGTATGATCGACAGGATTCGCGGAGGACAATCATGAACCAGGCAGCTCCCGAAAATCGCGGCTCGGCCGCGTTGAAACGCGCCATCATCGCTGTCGTCGTGGTGGCGGTCGGTGTCTGGGCATTGTTTCACGTGAATCCAGCCGACGCCTATCTGTGGGTGAAGTCGCTCCACGTTATTGCCGTTATCGCCTGGATGGCGGGCATGCTCTATCTGCCGCGTCTTTTCGTGTATCACTGCGCGGCAAAGCCCGGTTCGGAAACATCGGAGACTTTCAAGATTATGGAGAAGCGCTTGCTTCGCTTCATCATAAACCCAGCCATGATAGTAACCTGGATCGCCGGTCTGTGGTTGGCCTGGGAAATCTATGGTTTCAAGGGCGGCTGGCTGCACGCCAAGCTTCTGCTCGTGGTGCTGATGTCCGGTCTTCACGGTTATCTGTCGAAATCCACGCGCCTTTTCGCCGAAGACCGCAATATGAAGTCGGCCAAGCATTGGCGAATCGTCAACGAAATCCCGACGGTGTTGATGATCATCATCGTTATTCTGGTGATCGTGAAGCCGTTTTGAACGAAAAAAGGGAACCCGATCAGCGGGTTTCCACTTTTTTGGGCATGTTCGATTTAGAGAAAAACCGTCAGATCCGCTCTACCAGTTTGTTTTTTCCGCTTTGATGCGAAACCAAATTAAAAAATTTGACAGCAGATTACTCTTGCAGAAATAATTTCCCTCTCCTACATGAGACTTGCTCTTCATACGGTAAATCGGTATGTAGAAATTCTCTTCCCTTCCTAATAGCAGGCCTTCGATGCCGGTCACGCTACCCAGGTGGCCACCTTTCCGAACATCTGCATTTTTCCTATACATTAAAAGAGTTCCTCACCCATGCAGGAAATGAAACTACAAGAACTTAAAAACAAGACGCCGGTTGAGCTTCTCGCTTTTGCCGAAACGCTTGAGGTCGAAAATGCGAGCGCCATGCGCAAGCAGGAACTGATGTTCGCGATCCTCAAGCAACTGGCTTCGCAAGACGTCGAGATCATCGGCGAAGGTGTTGTCGAAGTGCTGCAGGACGGTTTTGGCTTCCTGCGCTCCGCCGATGCCAATTATCTGCCGGGCCCGGATGATATTTATATTTCTCCATCGCAATTGCGCCGTTTCTCGCTCAAGACTGGCGACACAGTTGAAGGCCCTATCCGCGGTCCAAAGGAAGGCGAACGTTATTTCGCCCTTCTCAAGGTGAATTCGATCAATTTCGAAGACCCGGAAAAAATCCGCCACAAGGTTCACTTCGACAATCTGACGCCGCTCTATCCAAATGAGCGTTTCAAGATGGAATTGGAGGTTCCAACCTCCAAGGACCTGTCTTCCCGCGTCATCGATCTGGTGGCGCCGCTCGGCAAAGGCCAGCGTGGTCTGATCGTCGCGCCGCCGCGCACCGGTAAGACAGTTCTGCTCCAGAATATCGCCCACTCGATTACCGCAAACCATCCGGAATGTTATCTCATCGTTCTTCTGATTGATGAACGTCCGGAAGAAGTGACCGACATGCAGCGCTCGGTGAAAGGCGAAGTTATTTCTTCGACCTTCGATGAACCGGCTGCGCGCCACGTTCAGGTTGCTGAAATGGTCATCGAAAAGGCCAAACGTCTGGTCGAGCATGGCCGCGATGTCGTTATTCTGCTCGATTCCATCACCCGTCTGGGCCGCGCCTACAACACTGTTGTGCCGTCATCCGGCAAGGTTTTGACCGGTGGTGTGGACGCAAACGCTTTGCAGCGTCCGAAGCGCTTCTTCGGTGCCGCCCGTAACATCGAAGAAGGTGGCTCGCTCACCATTATCGCGACGGCACTGATCGATACCGGTAGCCGCATGGACGAAGTGATCTTCGAAGAATTCAAGGGCACCGGCAACTCCGAAATCGTTCTCGACCGCAAGGTCGCCGACAAGCGCATCTTCCCGGCCATGGATATTCTCAAGTCCGGTACGCGTAAGGAAGATCTGCTCGTACCGCGCGCGGATCTCCAGAAGATATTCGTGCTGCGTCGTATCCTCGCGCCAATGGGCACGACCGATGCGATCGAATTCCTGATCGACAAGCTCAAACAGACCAAGAGCAATGGCGAATTCTTCGATTCGATGAATACGTAATTTCTCCGAAATGCAATGAATATGAGAAAGCCGCGCTGATCTTCCAGCGCGGCTTTTTTATTTATAATGCGATAAAACAAGGGCTTAGAGCGGTTCAGAAGGTTCACTCAAAAGCGGACTTGCCAGATGAAGACGTAGCGCATCGCCGTTTTGTACTGGTGGCAGGCAGACCTGGCCTTTGCATAGCCAGGCTGAAGGCTTGTCAGCTTTGACGGTGCCGCCTGTCGGCAGTGCAACAGGATTACCTTTCGCAAAGAAAACGAATTTGTCCAATCGCCTTGGGTCGGGATTTTGATTCGCTATCGAAACAAGTTCTTCTGTTCGGGCATCGGCCGCTATAACGAGCGACATGGGTTCGGCGGCAAATCGCGCTGCATTCAATATGCCAATCTGGCCATATTGCTGCACCAATGCCCTCCCCAAAGCCTGTTCGATCAGTTTCTCATTGCTTTGATAAAGCTCGATTTCGCCAGTAGCCAGAAAAAGCCGGGTCAGGGCTTCGATGATCTGGCTGGTGGCGCTTGGTATCGCCTCATCATAATCGCCATAGGCGTGGAGAATGACATCGTCCGCATCGAGCGCCGAGAGACGATAATTGCCTGCACCATCCATATGCCAGCGATCGAGCGCGTTTTTGAACCTTCGGGCATCGTTCAGATAGGTTTCTTCCGATGACGTTTCATAAAGCGCCAGCGCTGCATTGATCATCCCGGCATAGTCGGTGGAAAGGGCCGGGTAGAGCAGTGAATCCTCCATGCGGCAATGGGCAATGCGACCATCGTCAAACGATGCGCTGATGGCGCGATAGGCCGCGACGGCGTGTTCCAGCCAGTCTGCCCGGCCAAAACTTCTGCCAGCTTCCGCTAGAGCCCGGATGGTCAATGCGTTCCAGTCTGTGAGGGCTTTTTCATCCCGGCCTGGACGCGGACGCGTTTCCCGGATGATGAACAGTTTTTCCCTTGCCTCGGCCAGAGAGACGGGCAGGGCGGCTGGATCATTCACTGCGTGCAGTCGGTTGAGAATGTTCTTCCCTTCCCAGTTACCGCCATGCGCGAAACCATAATACGCTTTGAAAGCAGCGCTTTCATGCGCAAGGACGGAATCGATTTCCTGTTCCGTCCAGACATAGAATTTGCCCTCCTCGCTTTCGCTATCCGCATCGAGACTCGAAGCGAAGCTACCGTCGGGCAGACGCATCTCGCGCACTAGCCAATCTATTGTTTCTTCGATTCGGATGCGGAACAACTCATCCTGCGTTTGTGTATAAGCATAATTGGCATGCCGGATGAGTTGGGCGTTGTCATAAAGCATTTTCTCGAAATGCGGCACAAGCCAGTCCGCATCAGTGCTGTAACGGCACAAGCCACCGCCGAGATGGTCATAGATGCCACCTTGAAGCATAGCTTTCAGGGAGCAGATAAATGTATCTCTATGATTCGTATTACGATTATAGAGCCAGGACAGCCAAAGAGCGTCCATGAACGGTGCATTCGGGAATTTGGGAGCACCATCAATGCCACCGCGGACAGGATCGAACAGCATGTTAATGCGGTCCGCCGTTTCATCGAAACGCCCAGTTTCGTTCTGCGAGGATTCATTTTGCGCCGCCAACCTTCCTTCCAGATGGTCGAAAACCGCCTCGGCATTATGGTTAATTTTTTCTTTATTTTTGTACCAGAGGTTGTTCACGGCGTTCAGAACATCCACGAAGCCCGGCATATTGTAGCGCGCATGGCGCGGGAAATAGGTACCGCCCCAGAACGGCTTTCCGTCGGGGCGCAGGAACATCGTCAGCGGCCAGCCGCCTTGCTGGCCCATGGCGCTTAAAGCCGCCATGTAGATTTGATCGATGTCCGGTCTCTCTTCGCGATCGACCTTTACGTTGACGAACAGTTCATTCATGACCGCTGCGACCTCCGGGTCTTCGAAGGACTCATGCGCCATGACGTGGCACCAGTGGCAGGCGGCATAACCCACAGAGAGAAGAATGGGCCTATCCAATGCCTTCGCCGCTTCAAGCGTTTCCTTATCCCATGGCTGCCAATGTACGGGATTGGCCGCGTGCTGGCGGAGATAAGCGCTTGGTTCTTTGGAAAGACGGTTGCTGCCTATATCTGTCATGAGGCTTTTCTTTCTCTGCCCGAATGAATATGCACATGAACACTGAATATAGGACACTGAACGCGATGAGCGAGATAAAGCCCCTTCACGATACTATTTTTGCCTTGTCGAGCGGACGTTTGCCATCAGGCGTGGCGGTTGTTCGTGTATCGGGGAGCAAGGTTCGATTCGTACTCGAAACGATCATTGGCGTCGAAATCGAACCACGTTATGCCGTCTACAAGACATTCCGCTCCCGAAATGGTGATCCTATTGATCGCGGGCTGGTTCTGTTTTTTCCAGGTCCTAACAGTTTTACTGGCGAAGATTGTGCAGAATTTCATCTTCATGGCGGCATTGCTGTCGTAGAGAAGCTATTGGAGGAACTGGTAGAGATTCCGACATGCCGTATTGCGGAAGCAGGGGAGTTTACCCGTCGTGCATTCACGAACGGCAAGATGGATCTGACGATTGCCGAAGGCCTGGCTGATCTTATAGCAGCCGAAACCGAAGGACAGCGACGCCTGGCATTGCAGGTAGCTTCAGGTGCGCAGCGGAAACTTTATACGGAATGGCGTCAGCGTCTGATACATGCGCGCGCGTTCATTGAGGCTGAACTAGATTTTGCGGATGAGAGCGACGTGCCAGGTTCCGTTTCGGTACAAGTGTGGGCTTCGCTGAAGACACTTAAAACCGAAATCGAACAGCATGTCGAAGGCGGAAAGCGTGCCGCCATGCTGCGTGACGGCCTGCATGTGGTGATTGCAGGTGCTCCGAATGCCGGTAAATCTAGCCTTTTGAACTTTCTTGCCGGTCGCGAAGTTGCAATTATTTCGGAAGAGGCCGGAACGACCCGTGATCTGCTTGAGGTGAAGCTCAATTTGGGCGGTATCCCAGTATATGTAACGGATACGGCTGGCTTGCGCGAAACGGCGAGCTCGGTTGAACAAATTGGGATTGAAAGAGCGCGTGAGCGCGCGGCAGAAGCCGATCTGGTTCTGTTACTGGAAGATATGAGCGAGCCCATATCAGTATCATTGGAGGAGTCCGCTGCCGACGTCTGGATGGTCGGCACGAAGCTCGATCTGAAAAGCGACCAATCAACCGCGTGGCAGCACCGTATCTCGACCAAGACGGCGCAGGGATTGGACGAACTTCTTCTATCCCTGCAAGAGTTTGCTGAAACCCGGATTGGTCAGATCAGGGATGCCGTTCCGACGCGGCAACGTCACATTAATCTGCTTCGATCGACGATAATGGAAATCGAAACAGCCGCAGAGCGAGACGACCTTGCATTGGAGCTCCGCGCAGAGAACATGCGTCGCGCCTCTCAGTATCTGGGACGCATCACTGGAGACGTTGATGTGGAAGAAATTCTTGATGTGATATTCTCCCAGTTCTGTATTGGCAAATGATTCACGTGAAACAGTCACGTGACGCCACCTCGTTGCAGAATTGTTTCACGTGAAACATCTGTGGAATCGCCAGCCGTGTATTGATTTGCTGACAGTTCCATGAGTCAGTTACCGATCCGGTGATACGTCCAACGGTGGAGGCATCTCGGCAATTAATCCTTCCGTTTTCCCCATATTCATGTCAAAGAGACTGCTTTCAGAAACGGATTCGAGTTGCGTCAGGATGAACCAAATGAGTTCGACCGAAGCCACGGTCTTTGATGTCATTGTTATCGGTGGAGGGCATGCCGGCTGTGAAGCCGCGGCTGCCGCTGCGCGTGCTGGCGCGCAAACGGCGTTGGTCACGCACCGATCTGATACCATTGGCGTCATGTCCTGCAACCCGGCCATTGGTGGTTTGGGGAAGGGGCACCTTGTCCGCGAGATTGATGCGCTTGATGGGCTTATGGGTCGTGTCGCCGACAAGGCTGGCATCCAGTTTCGGCTTCTCAATCGACGCAAGGGGCCGGCCGTGCGCGGACCTCGCACTCAGGCCGACCGTAAGCTCTATAAACTGGCGATGCAGGAGATGATCGCAAGTCAAAGCAATCTTACCGTGGTAGAGGGCGGTGCTTCCGATATTCGCACCAAGGATGGGCGTATTACAGACGTCGTACTTTCCGATGGTTGTGTGCTGAAATGCGGTGCTGTCGTTCTGACTACGGGAACCTTCCTGAATGGTCTTATCCATATTGGTGAGAAGAAAATCCCGGCGGGCCGCATGGGCGAGAAGCCCGCGCTCGGATTGTCTGATACATTGATATCGCTGGGTTTTGCGCTTGGTCGCCTTAAAACCGGCACGCCGCCGCGGCTCGATGGACGAACGATCGATTGGCAAAGTCTGGATATGCAGTCTGCCGATGCACAACCTGTGCCATTCTCGCTGATGACTGACCGTATCACCACACCGCAAATCGATTGCGGGATTACGCGCACAACGCCGGAAACCCACGCGATTATTCGCGCCAACTTGCACCGGTCAGCCATGTATTCCGGTTCAATTGAAGGTATAGGTCCCCGCTACTGCCCGTCCGTGGAGGACAAGATCGTCAAGTTCGGAGATCGTGATGGACATCAGATATTTCTCGAGCCCGAAGGACTGGATGACGATACCGTTTATCCGAACGGTATTTCCACATCATTACCGGAAGATGCCCAACTTGAGATACTCAAAACCATACCGGGCCTCGAAACAGCCGTCATGCTGCAGCCGGGATATGCAATCGAGTATGATTTTATCGATCCTCGTGAGTTGAAGCGTAGTCTTGAAACACGTCGGGTGAGCGGGCTGTTTCTGGCCGGTCAAATCAACGGAACGACAGGTTATGAAGAAGCAGGCGCGCAGGGACTGTTGGCGGGTTTGAACGCTGCCCGTCGCGCAGGTGGTGACGAACCCGTTATCATACAGCGCACTGAAGCTTATATCGGCGTGATGGTTGATGATCTGACATCGCGTGGGGTGAGTGAGCCTTATCGAATGTTCACTTCACGGGCCGAATTTCGCCTTTCGCTGCGGGCAGATAACGCTGATCAGCGTCTCACGCCCCTGGCCGATGAGCTTGGCATTCTGGGTCAAGAGCGGCAGGAACGGTTCGCGGAAAGGCAGAACGCTTTGTCAGCCGCGCGGGAATTGACGAAATCACTTTCGATTACGCCCAATCTGGCCAGCCGTTACGATCTGCATCTCAATCACGATGGGGTTCGCCGTTCCGCATATGATCTTCTGTCTTATCCGGATATAGATCTTGAGCGTCTGAAAGGGATCTGGCCGGAACTTGAATCGATCAGTTCGACTACGCGCGAAGCGCTGGAAATCGAGGCGCAGTATGCTGTTTATATGGAACGACAGCAGAGCGATATTGCTGTCATGGAGCGCGAGGAGCGCTTGTTCATTCCCGCAGGGCTTGATTTCAATACCATTTCCGGGCTCTCGAATGAACTGAAGCAGAAACTTCGCAATCGCAAACCAGAAACGATTGCGGAAGCGCAGCGGATTGACGGTATGACACCTGCGGCTTTGGCGCTGCTGATAGCGCAAATCAAGAAACATGGATTTCGCGAGCGTGCAGCCGGCGAACTGGCTGATGGCAAGGGCGCGGCATGAGTGCGGATCACCGTCTGCAAAGCCTGCGTGCTGTTAGTCCGTCTGTTTCACGTGAAACAGCGGATCGTCTGATCGCCTTCGAAGAGCTGTTCCGAAAGTGGTCGAAGGCCATCAATCTCGCATCACCCTCGACATTGGCGGATCTATGGAACCGTCATATTCTGGATAGCGCCCAGCTTTTCCCGCTCGCAAGCGGTGCAACACGCTGGCTCGATATCGGATCGGGCGGCGGTTTTCCCGGTATTGTAACAGCTTGTTTTCTTCAAGAAATACCGGGCGCTTCGATTGATCTTATCGAGAGCGCTGGCAAAAAAGCTGCTTTTTTGCGCACGGTTGCCGGACATTTGAATGTGCCCGCCCGAATTCATTCCGCTCGAATTGAAGCCATGTGGGATAAAATAGAAACACCGGACATCATTACCGCCCGTGCACTGGCTTCTTTAGACGATCTCTTTGTACTGACTGAACCGTGGCTGACCAGTGGTGCAAAAGCGCTTTTCCAAAAAGGCCGGGATTACCAGAGGGAAATCAATGAAAGCCGTGTCGGCTGGAGTTTCGATCTGGTACAACATCAAAGTGCTATTGATCAGGCTTCGGTTATACTCGAAATCAGCAATCTGCGCCGCAATGCAGATTAACAGCGGATCGATCACGAGCGGATAGGCAGCAAGGCGACGGTGATGAACAAGATGTCCAGAATCATAACCATTGCAAACCAGAAGGGTGGGGTCGGCAAGACGACGACCGCCATCAATCTGGCGACGGCGCTGGCTGCGATCGGAGAAACCGTACTGATCGTTGATCTGGATCCGCAGGGCAATGCCAGCACCGGACTTGGCATCGACCGCCGTAATCGCCCACTTTCGTCTTACGATGTACTGACACAGGCTGCTTCCGTGCCGGAAGCAGCCATGCAGACCGATGTTCCAAATCTCTTCATCGTGCCTTCCACACTGGATTTGCTAGGCATCGAGATGGAAATTGCACAATCGGCCGACCGCACGCGCCGTCTTCGCGATTCGCTGCGCTTCGATTCCGGTGTGTCCGACCGCTTTTCCTATGTTCTCGTGGATTGTCCGCCATCGCTGAACCTACTGACGCTCAACGCTATGGCGGCAGCGGATTCGGTTCTGGTGCCGCTGCAATGCGAGTTCTTTGCGCTGGAGGGGTTGAGTCAGCTCCTGCAGACCGTGGATCAGGTGCGTTCAACCATCAATGCGGAATTGACGATTCAGGGCATCGTTCTGACCATGTTCGACAGCCGTAATAATCTGGCGTCGCAGGTCGTGGATGATGTTCGCGCTTTTATGGGCGAGAAGGTCTATCGCACCGTCATTCCGCGCAATGTGCGGGTATCAGAAGCGCCATCGCATGGTAAGCCAGCCATTCTTTATGATTTGAAATGCGCTGGCAGTCAGGCATATTTGCAGCTTGCGTCGGAAGTCATTCAACGCGAGCGGCAATTGCAGGCTGCTTAAAACAATCGATTCGACTACGTAACAATTGCAGGAATTTGCCGACAATGAACGACGATCCTTCAAAAAAGCGCCTCGGCCGCGGATTGGCCGCCCTGATCGGTGAAATTGACCGCCCGGCGGAAGAGCGAAAGGCGCCCGTTCCTGTTGAGCGCAGTATTCCTATCGAGTTTGTGACACGCAATCCGCGCAACCCACGCCGGATGTTTGCTGAAGCTGATCTTGAAGATTTGTCGCAGTCCATTCGGGAACACGGTGTCGTGCAGCCGATTGTCGTGCGTCCAGCGCCGGGCCAGCCGGATCGTTTCGAGCTGATTGCCGGTGAACGCCGCTGGCGGGCATCGCAGCGTGCGGGTATCGACACTATTCCGGTCATCATTCGTGATGTGGATGATCGGGTGGCGCTAGAAATCGCCATCGTTGAAAACGTACAGCGTGCAGACCTGAATGCTGTGGAAGAAGCGCTGGGATATCAACAGCTTATCGATAATCATGACTATACCCAGAACGATCTGGCGCAGGTGATCGGCAAGAGCCGTAGTCATGTTGCCAACACATTGCGCCTTTTGAAACTGCCTGCTCAGGTGCAAGAATTTATCTCGGATGGCTCGCTTTCCGCCGGTCATGCGCGAAGCCTGATTACGATGGAAAACCCGACTGCTTTGGCCGAGCGCGTGGTGAAGGAAGGGCTTTCTGTACGACAGGTGGAAGCTCTGGCACAGGCGGAGGCGCGCGGCGGTGCTGAACCAAAGCCGGGTAAGTCTGCTCCGGTGGAGAAGGATGCAGACACCAAGGCGCTGGAAAAGCTGTTGTCGGATGTTACCGGTATGAAAGTAGAAATAAACCATCGCGAGCGCGGCGGTGAAGTGAAGATACGGTATAGCTCTCTTGAGCAACTCGATGAGATATGCCGCCGTTTACAAAGCTAATGAGCGGCATGATTATATGAAAACAACGCCCGTTGCTACGTTAGCAACGGGTTTTCTTTTGATTCGAGTAATTATAACTTGAAGTGACTGAAAATCAGCGCCGTGCGTTACGTATCGATTCAACGCCGATAGCAAGAAGACACTGGCGGATGATAGGCACTGACAGGGCAGCATTCTGGCGGCTCTCCAGAACCGCGCGCTGGAGGCGTTCCATGACGCGGCTCAAGCCTTCGCCGCTCCAGCGGCTAACCGCTGTTTCGACCAGCTTCTTACGGTTGAAGAAGATCGGCGGTCTGGCGCCAGCCACCACCACAGATGCACTTTTGCGTTCGGTATCCACGATATGGCGCAAGTTTTGCACCTGCTGGAACTGGCGCATGGCGGTATTCAGCAACAGAAACGGCGCCGTACCGGATTTCACGACACGGTCAAAAGCGATCTCGAATCGCGCCAGATCGCCGGAAATCAAAGCGTCGATTACCTCGTCGGTGGAAAGCCCGGCCACGTCGCCTACGGCTTCACGTACATCATCAATATCAATGCGTTCCTTGCCGCGCGCATATAGGCAGAGTTTCTCCAGTTCGCCGCGAGTCGCGAGCCGATCGCCGCCCAGGCTGGTGCGCAGAAGCTGACGTCCGTCGAGCGTGATCTGCATTCTCCATTCGGCCAGAACATCGTCGATCACGCCGTCGATGCCGCGCGCGTCATCGGTGTAACAGGGAAGCGCCATGCCGGCGGAAGCGTTCTCTACGGCGCTGCGCAGGGCGACGCCTTTCTTGAGGTCACCGGCTTCGACGAGGACGAATGTTTCACGCGGCGGTTCAGTGGCCAGGAGCTTGATTGCTTCGGCAAATTTCTTTTGTCCGGCTGCGTTCTTGACCCAGATCAGACGCTCGCCGCCGAACATAGAGATAGTGCGGGCCTCGTCGGCAAGCTTCGACGGGTCGGCGTCGATCTCATCTGCTTCCATGCGTATGACGGCAAAGGGGTCGTCCAGCGGCAGTTTCGTCGCTTCGGCGTAACGCCGGGCACGTTCGCTCACCAGCCCTTTATCGGGGCCGTAGAGAAGCACGACCGGAAAGGAGCTGCTCGGCCTGCTGAGGAATGAATCAACTTCGTGTGCTTTTTTCTGCGCCATATTCGACTAAGTAGCGCAATTCGCATCCAAACAAAACAGCCGCCGATCAGGATGATGGCGGCTGTGAAACTCGGCTTACTCTATGAGAAGCGCGTCGTCGTCGAGCGTCTGTCCTCGGACCTTGCGAAACATCTCGATCAGGTCTTCAACGCCGAGTGTCTTGCGTTTGTCGCCGGTGACATCGAGAACGATATTACCGCCGTGCAGCATGATAGTACGGTCGCCATAATCAAGAGCCTGGCGCATGGAATGTGTCACCATAAGCGCGGTCAGCTTGTTCTCCGCTATCAGCGTGCGGGTGAGTTCCATGACGAATTCCGCCATGCCGGGATCGAGCGCGGCGGTGTGCTCGTCGAGAAGCAGTACTTCGGAGCCTGCAAGCGTGGCCATGATGAGCGAAAGTGCCTGACGCTGACCACCGGAAAGCAATTCCATGCGGTCGTGCATACGGTTTTCAAGGCCGAGATTGAGGCTTGCGACGCGTTCGCGAAACCACTGGCGTCGCGCCGGGCCGAGGGCAGGGGTGAGGCCGCGGCTCTTGCCGCGGGCAGATGCAAGGGCGAGGTTTTCCTCGATGGTGAGAGCGCCGCAACTGCCTGCAAGGGGATCTTGAAACACACGGGCGACGAGACCGGCGCGATCGGCTGTCGGCTTGCGGGTCACATCCTTGCCGCTGATGAGCACCTTGCCGGAGGTCGGAATGACATCGCCCGCCAGAACGCCGAGCATCGTGGACTTTCCAGCGCCGTTGGAGCCTATCACGGTCACGAAGGAACCCTGATCCATGGTCAGATCGATCGTGTTCAGCACCTGTTTTTCAAGCGGTGTTCCGCGACCGAAGATGACGTCGAGTTTCGATAGTTCGATCATGCGGATGCTCCTCCACGGCGCAGGCGGGGCAATATCAGTGCGAAGGTGACGAGAAGGGCAGTCGCGATGTTGAGGTCGGACGCTTGAAGGCCCAGGACGTCGCCGTTGGAAAGCGCAAGCTGGATGGCGATGCGATAGATGATCGAGCCCAGTACGCAGCCGATGAGAACGACGAGGATCAGGCGGGTGCGCAGCAGGGTTTCGCCGATGATGACCGCAGCCAGACCAACCACGATGGTGCCCACGCCGGAGGTGACATCGGCAAAACCGTTAGTCTGGGCAAACAGCGAACCGCCAAGCGCCACGAGCGCGTTGGATAGCGCCATGCCGAGATAGATCTGGCGATCGGTGCGCACACCCTGGGCGCGGGCCATTTTCGGATTGGCGCCAGTTGCACGCATGGCCAGCCCCATGTCGCTTTCAAGGAAGCGCCAGACGAGGAAGACAGCAATTGCCACAAGCACGAACAGGAACATAGGCCGCACATAATATTCAGGAATGCCGTGCCCGAAGAAGGGAGTCAGCATGGTGTCCTGATTGATGAGCGCGATGTTCGGTCGCCCCATGACGCGCAGGTTTACCGAAAAAAGCGCAATCATGGTCAGGATGGACGCCAGCAGATTGAGAATCTTGAAACGCACATTGAGCGTTGCGGTGACGAGGCCCGCTATCGAGCCGGCCACCATGGCGATTGCCGCCGCAAGCCATGCATTCACGCCAGCCAGGATAAGCACGCCGGTGACGGCGGCACCGAGCGGAAAGGAACCGTCAACGGTAAGATCGGGGAAATCGAGAACGCGGAACGCCAGATAGACGCCGATGGCTACAAATGCGAAGACGAGGCCCAATTCGACCGCACCCCAAAAGGCGATCTGACTCACAACGACGTTCCTTGTATTTTGCCGCGACTGAAAATGAACATCCGCCGTTTACGGCAGGCATCGTTCATCGACGTTGCGGGCGATCAGGCCTTATGCCTGAGCCGATCCGCAACAGCGCCTCAATCACGACCGGTTTTTGTTTGAGTTTGCCTGTCAAGGCGCAACGCCCTGCCAGACCATTCCCCGGTTGATTATGCGAAACCGCTTTATATTCCTGTCGAATTACAACTCACACGTTCCAGTGTGCAAGCACTATCGCTTGAAAGAACCTGAAACCCCGCATTCTGTGGGGCTATTACAACATATGCGCTGGGACGCAAACCTTGCCGCCCCGATGCGTCAGACTTCATGCCGTGCGCGCCACAGTTCCCAGGCGAAGCGCGCGCGCACACCGATATCCAGAAACGGACGCGGCGGAAGTCTGGTCGGAGAACCAAGCTGCTGCATATCGGCAATCATCGGATTATCTATTCCGCAGGCCATATCAGCCGCAAGAACGCCGCTCACCGTGCCTTTGGCTATGCCGACGCCATTCTGGCAGACAGACATGTAGATATTCTTCGCCATACGGCCAAAGCCGGGCGTTCCGTTGCGCGAGAGGCAGATATAACCCGTCCATGTGGATTCCATATCGACCTTGGGCAGCATCGGAAAGCGTTCGTCGAAGAGACGCTTGTGCTCCCGTTTTATTTGCCGACGGCGCTCGTCCGACTGCCGGAGGGAGGGGCAGAAATGAACGTTTTGCCGGACCAGAATACGCCTGTCGGTCGTCAGCCGCATCGTGATCCCGGCAAAAGAATTTGCGGGCGTCAGGCCCCAGGGTTCGACTGCGCCAAGCGCGTTATATTCATCGTCGGCAAGCTTTCGGCTCAAGCTTGCATGGGCCGCGAAGTTCAATAGTTTTCGTTGGAAGAAGCCGAATTGTTCGCCAAACCCCCCGACCGTCAAAATCACTGTTTCGGCTTGCACGGTTCCACCTGTCGTCGTGATTGTGACCATGTCGCCATAGTCTATATCGACGACCGGCGTGTTTTCATAAAGCGTGACGTTTTCAGGCAGGCTGTCAGCCAGACCGCGTACCAGAGCGGCGGGATTGAGCAGGATCGTGCCATAGGTATAGATGGCCGATTTGAAATGGCTTGTGCCCAGTCGCCGGGCCAGAGCATCCTTGTCGTACCAGACGAAGGGTTCTTCCAGCCGTTCCAGCTCTCGGGTGGTGGGTTCCAGAACTTCCCGGATACCCTGATCTGAAACAGCCGCGTGAAATTTGCCCTGCTTGTGCCAGTCGCAGGCAATGCCGTAGCGGTCGATCTGCCGGCGAAGATAATCGATGCCGGTGCGGGCAAGCGCGCGGTAGTTGTTGGATTTCGCAAGCTCCTCCATGGAGGAGCTGACATTGTGCGGAAGATCGATGACGAAACCGGCATTGCGCCCGGATGTGCCTTCTCCGGCGTTTTGCGCATCCAACAGGACGATGCGGGCATCGGGACGGTTTTCGGCCAGACGCCGCGCTGCCGCAAGGCCCGCATAACCAGCGCCGATAACGGCAAAATCGACCTTCCGGTTTCCCTCAAGCGCTGGTTTCGGCTTGCGAGAAGGGAGAAAATGACTCCAGCCGTTGGTGTTATCGTCGGCTGGAAGAAGGCGGATTTTCGGCATTCTGGTTCTACTTCGCTCAAATGGAAAAGGGCGGGAGTTTTACCCCCGCCCCGTTATTCAGGCTGGCGATTATAATCAGTCGATCTTGCTGGTAGCGCGATCAATCACTGCCTGTGGGAATTCCACGCCCATCTTCTTGGCTGCGCCAAGATTGATGACGAGGTCGGTGCCCTTGGCGATATTGACCGGAATGTCGCCTGGCTTTTCGCCATTCAGGATGCGGACAACCACGGCGCCGGTCTGCTTGCCGACATCGTAATAGTTGAAGCCAAGTGCAGCGAGCGCGCCGCGCTTGACCGAATCCGTATCGGCGGTGAAAAGCGGAAGCTTGCTTTCTTCAGCAACACCGACAGCACTTTCCAGTGCGGAAACGATGGTGTTGTCCGTCGGCACATACATGGCGTCGGCGCGGCCAACGAGCGCGCGGGCAGCACCCTGCACTTCAGCCGACTTGGTGGCAGCGGATTCAACGATCTCGATGCCTTCGGCAGCAGCAGCCTCCTTCAGCGCGGTCAGAAGCGAAACGGAATTGGTTTCGCCGGAATTGTAGAGATAGCCGAGCTTCTTGATGTCCGGCATCACTTCCTTGATGAGCTTGATATGTTCGCCGACAGGTGACAGGTCGGAAAGACCGGTAACATTGCCCCCGGGCTTCTCCATATCCTTGACGAGCTGTGCGCCGACCGGATCGGAAACAGCCGTGAAGACAACCGGAATGTCGCGGGTGGCGGATACCACTGCCTGCGCCGATGGCGTCGAAATCGGTACGATTACGTCCGGGGCTTCACCGACAAACTGGCGGGCGATCTGCGCGGCGGTTGCCGGATTGCCCTGCGCGGACTGATAGACGAATTTGAGATTTTCACCTTCCTTATAGCCTGCCTCGGCCAGCGCATCCTTTACGCCGTCGCGTGCGGCGTCGAGCGCGGGATGCTCAACGATGGCCGTCACATCTACGGTTACGTCTTTCGCCTGTGCAGTGGTGGCAATGGCCGTTGCGGCCAGCAAGGCCAGAAGCATTGAACGCATGAAAATCTCCCCTGTTTTGGTGCATTGCTTATCGGCAAACACCTTATATCCAATACCAATTGTCAAGAATGGGATTGAAGGTTTATCCGCCTCATCTGAGGCTTAATCTCGTCGCGATAGACTGTCAACGTGTCCGGTCGAACGGGGTCGGTCACAGAAGACAAAGCCCGCACGTTTCAAACGCTGAACAGTGTGTTCAGCACTCTTTTTAATATCGCCGCCTGCTGCCATATTTGGCGATGACACATCCTTCTGCCCGAACTCAGGGAATTTCATCATGAAGAAGATAGGCTTTCTTTCATTTGGCCACTGGTCTCCGTCTCCCCAGTCGGGAACCCGGTCTGCTGGTGATGCGCTGCTGCAATCGATAGATCTGGCTGTCGCCGCTGAAGAGCTTGGCGCCGACGGGGCTTATTTCCGCGTGCACCACTTTGCCCGCCAGCTTGCTTCGCCCTTTCCGCTGCTGGCGGCGGTCGGCGCGAGGACCAGCAAGATCGAGATCGGCACCGCCGTCATCGATATGCGTTATGAAAACCCGTTTTACATGGTGGAAGATGCCGGTGCAGCCGATCTGATTTCGCAAGGGCGGCTTCAACTTGGCATCAGCCGCGGATCGCCAGAGCAGGTCATCGATGGCTGGCGCTATTTCGGTTACAAGCCAGCGGAGGGAGAAACAGATGCCGACATGGCCCGCAAACGGGGCGAGGCATTTTTTGAAATGTTGAAAGGTCAGGGTTTTGCCCAGCCCAATCCGCGTCCGATGTTTCCCAATCCTCCCGGTCTGCTGCGCATTGAGCCGCATTCAGAAGGTCTTCGGGATCGTATCTGGTGGGGCGCTGCATCGGATGCCACGGCTATCTGGGCAGCAAAGCTTGGCATGAATCTGCAAAGCTCAACCTTGAAGAAGGACGAGTCTGGCGAACCGCTGCATATTCAGCAGGCAAAGCAGATCCGCGCCTATCGTGAAGCGTGGAAGGAGGCAGGACATACGCGCACGCCGCGCGTTTCGGTAAGCCGGAGCATCTTTGCTCTGGTCGATGACCGGGACCGCGCCTATTTCGGGGGCAGTGACAATGAGGCGGATTCGATTGGCTATATCGAGCAGGATCTGCGTGCGGTTTTCGGCCGGTCTTATGCAGCCGAACCGGACAAGCTTATCGAGCAGCTGAAACAGGATGAAGCCATTGCCGAAGCGGATACACTTCTATTGACCGTGCCGAACCAGTTAGGTGTCGATTACAATGCTCATGTCATTGAATCGATCCTGAAACATGTCGCCCCGGCTCTCGGCTGGCGCTGAAAAAAGACAGGCGGTTTAGAGCCTAAACCGCCTGTTTCCTATTCTATTCCATAGACCGCCATCAGCCGTTTCATACGGGTGATGGCGAGGTCGGGTTTGTCCAGCACGTTTGCCTTGTCGGCCAGGCGGAAAATATCCGCATAATGCACCACGCCGCGCGCCGATTGCATCCCGCCGGGCATGGTGAAATGGTTCTGGTGGCCATTGAGCCAGGCGAGAAACACCACACCTGCCTTGTAATATTGGGTTGGCGCCTCAAAGATCTTGCGCGAGAGCGGCACAGTTGGCTCGATGATAGAACGGAAGCGTTCATTGTCGCCTTTGGCGAGCGTGGAAAGCGCCAGCGAAGCCTGCGGAGCGACTGCGTCGAAAATGCCAAGCAACGCATGGCTATGCTTGTTTCCGTCGCCTTCGATCAGCGGTGCATAGTTGAAATCGTCGCCCGTGAAACACAGCACACCTTCGGGCAGGCGATCTCGCAGCGCGATCTCAAAGCGCTCTTCCAGCAGTGATATCTTTATGCCTTCGACCTTGTCACGGTTGTCTTCGATGATGCCGATCACCGTATCGAGCGTATCCACGAAATTTGTGGAGCCCCAATAGCCTTTGAGCTGTGGATCGAACATATCGCCCAGCCAGTGCAGCACGACCTTTTCGCGCGCTTGGCTGAGGATATGGCCGTAAACCCTTGCGTAGTCGCCGGGTGACCGGGCAATGTGGGCCAATGCACGGCTGGCCATCAGGATGAAGCGTCCGCCGTGATTTTCAACGAATTCCGTCTGCGTTTCATAGGCTTTGATGACGTCATCAAGGCTTTTCGCATCGGCAGGATCAAGGTGGTCGGTGCCAGCGCCGCAGGCCAGATCAGCCCCGGCAACGGTCCTGCTTTCTGCCAGTGCGCGGCGGATCAGTTCCTGCGCGCCCACCCAGTCCAGTCCCATGCCGCGTTGTGATGTGTCCATGGCTTCAGCGATCTTGAAACCAAGGCCCCACAGGTGATGGCGGAAAGCCATTGTGGCATCCCAGTCAACCGCTGGGCTGTTCCACGGTGTGATATCGTTGCGCGGATCGGAAACCACATGGGCGGCAGCATAGGCGATGCGGTTGAACCGGGGTGTCGTCGCAGGTTTTAAGGTCGGTGTTCCCGTGAGCCGGTACGAGTGCAGGCTACCGTCGGCCTGCGGCAGGGTCAGCATCTGCTCGGACATGACGCTCATGATGTTCCTCCACTGAAACGGCAGCATTTCTAGTTTAGAACGTTCCAAATGGCAAGTTGCGACATGAACTGTGCCAAATGTGGCTTTTTCCCGAAAAATTGTGTCAGAACAGGCAAAACACAAAATAGCCACACTTTGGCGTGCAGTTTTCACTAGCTAATAGTGGCAAAAAATGGGCATATTTATGGTAAAATCACCGCTATTGACAGTATTGGAACGTTCCAATTAGATTTCAGACCATTAAGCGACATAGCGTGATTGTGGATTTTATGAGCGGAATGAGCAAGAACAGGATCACGGTGATCGATATTGCGCAAGAGGCGGGCGTGTCGAAGTCGACCGTCTCGCTGGTGCTGCGCGGCAGTCCGCTGGTCCATGCTGAAACCCGCGAACGGGTGCAGCAGGCAATCGAAAAACTCGGCTATGTCTATAATCGCTCGGCGGCCAATCTGCGCCAATCCAATTCAAAAATCATCGGTCTTGTGGTCAATGATCTCACCAATGGCTTTTTTGCCGAACTGGCGGTCGGGGTGGATCGCGTCATGCAGTCGGCGGGCTATGTGCAGTTTCTTGCCAATACGGCGGAAAGCATCGACCGGCAGCGCGAAGTGGTGGCCTCGATGCGTGAGCACGGCATTGCCGGGCTGATTATCTCGCCAGCGCGGGGCACCGAGGCCAGCGATCTCAAGCCGCTGGCCAAAAGCGGCCTGCCGGTGGTGCAGATGGTGCGCGATGTGCCCGGTTCCGGTGTTTCGTCCATCGTGTCCGACAATCGCGGCGGGGTGGCGAAAGCGGTCGAGCATCTGGCCGCTTTGGGACATCGGGCAATCTCCTTCATGGGCGGTTATGCCGATACGGCGGTGTTTTCCGAGCGCGTTGCAGGCTATCGCGCAGGGCTGGAGCAGGCGGGAATTCTTTTTGCTGATGCACTGGTCTTTAATTCCGCGCCTTCGCGAGCGGGCGGTGTCGAGGCAGTGGAGCGTATGCTGCTTGGCGGGGCAAAGCCGACGGCGACCGTATGCTTCAATGATGCGGTGGCTTTTGGTGTTTGCGACGGGCTGCGCGCCGCAAATCTTGAACCGGGGCGGGATTTCGGCGTGGTCGGGTTCGACGATGTGATCGAGGCGAAGTCCGCTGTTCCGGCGCTGACGACGGTTTCGGTCGATCCGCAGGGCATGGGCGAGCGGGCGGCGCAGCTTTTGCTCAAACAGATCAATTCGGAACGGGTGGAGGCAGAAGCGCAGCGGCTTTCGGTGCGCCTTGCGGTGCGCGCAAGCTGCGGTGCGCCGTTCCGGACAAAACGGGAGGAAGTGGCATGACCAGATGGGGTTTGATCGGCGCAAGCACGATTGCAAAGGAATGGGTGATCGGGGCGATCCGCGCCGCCGGTGGCGAGGTCGTTTCCGTTTACAGCACCAATGCCGAACGCGGTGAAAATTACGCTCGTGAGAACAGCATTGCGCGCTCGGTGACGAGCCTCGATGCGCTGCTGGCGGACCCGGAAATCGACGCGGTTTATATTTCCACCACCAATGAGCTGCATCGCCGCCAAGCGATTGCGGCGGCGAAAGCGGGCAAGCATATTCTGTGCGAAAAGCCGCTGGCGCTGACGCTCGATGATGCCAAAGCCATGCTCAAAGCCGTGCAGGAGGCGGCTGTCGTGGCTGGCACCAACCATCATCTGCGCAATGCTGCCAGCCATCGGGCCATGCGCGATGCGGTGCGCGAGGGCAGGATCGGCAAGGTGCTGGGCGCGCGGGTGTTTCATGCGGTCTATCTGCCGCCGCATCTGCAAGGCTGGCGCATCGAGCGCCCCGATGCGGGCGGCGGCGTCATCCTGGATATAACCGTGCATGATGCCGACACGCTGCGTTTCGTGCTGGGCGAAGACCCGGTGGAGGCGGTGGCTTTCAGCCAGCAGGGGGGCTTGAGCGGCGAGGGGCTGGAAGATGGCGTGATGGGTGTGCTGCGCTTTCCGTCCGGGGCGATAGCGCAGTTCCATGACGGCTTCACGACGAAATATGCCGAAACCGGATTTGAGGTGCATGGCAGCGAAGGCTCGCTGATCGCGCGCAATGTCATGACGCAAAGGCCGGTGGGAAGCGTGATCCTGCGCGACAGCGAGGGCGAGCGCGAATTGCCGCTCGACCAGCATAATCTTTATGAAACATCCCTGCGGGCTTTCCATGACGCCATTGCCGGAAAGGGCCAGCCATCGGCGACGCTGGAAGATGGCATCTGGTCGCTGGCGACCGGCCTTGCCGTCGCAGAAGCCGCCAAGAGCGGCAGGGCAACTCCGGTCCAACCTGGAATTTAAAGCTATGAGCAAGCATATCACTCCGCCACAAGCCGCGGCACTTATTCCCGACAACGCTGTCGTTTCGGTTTCGTCATCGAGCGGCCTTGGCTGTCCCGACCTGATGCTGAAAGCCATCGGCGCGCGTTTCGATGAAAGCGGCCATCCGCAGAACATCACCACGCTGCATCCGATTGCCGCCGGTGATATGAGCGGTATCAAGGGGGTCGATTATATCGCCAAAAAGGGGCTTCTGAAAAAGATCGTCGCCGGTTCCTATCCGTCCGGCCCTTCCAGCGCCGAGCCGCCGCTGATCTGGCAGATGATCACCAATAATGAGATCCCGGCCTATAATGTGCCTTCCGGCATCATGTTCGACATGCATCGGGAAGCGGCAGCCAAGCGCCCCGGCGTGCTGACGAAAATCGGCATGGATACATTTGTCGATCCCGCACAGCAGGGCTGCGCGATGAATGATCTGGCGGCTAAGGAACCGCTGGTCGAGAAGGTGAATTTTGCCGGTGAAGACTGGCTTTACTTCCCCAATATCGTGCCGCAGGTGGCGATCATAAGGGCTACGACCGCCGATGAGCGCGGCAATCTCACCTATGAGCATGAGGGGGCTTATCTGGGCGGTCTCGATCAGGCGCTGGCTGCGCGCAACAATGGCGGCATCGTGATTGCGCAGGTCAAGCGCATCGCCAAGGCAGGCACGCTGAAACCGCATGATGTGCGCGTGCCGGGTACGCTGGTTGATTATGTCGTGGTCGATCCTGACCAGAAGCAGACGACACAGACGCTTTACGATCCGGCCATTTCCGGTGAGATCATCCGTCCGCTCGATACGTTCCGGCTGGCTGAATTCAACATTCAAAAGGTAATCGCGCGCCGCGTGGCGCAGGAGCTGGAAGCGGGCAGTGCGGTCAACTTAGGTTTTGGCATTTCGGCCAATGTGCCGCGTATTCTGCTCGAGGAAGGGCTGCACGGCACGGTAACATGGGTCATCGAACAGGGGGCTGTCGGCGGCGTGCCGCTGCTCGACTTCGCCTTTGGCTGTGCATCCAATGCAGACGGCTATATGCCTTCGCCCTATCAGTTCACCTATTTTCAGGGCGCGGGCTTCGATGCCTCGCTGCTCTCTTTCCTTGAAATCGGGCGCGATGGTTCGGTCAACGTGTCGAAACTTTCCTTCCGTCCGCATGTGACGGCAGGGGTGGGCGGCTTTGCCGATATTACCGCGCGCGCGAAAAAGATCGTGTTCTCGGGCATGTTCAATGCGGGAGCGAAGCTTGCGGTGGCCGATGGCAAGCTTATGATCGAGAAGGAAGGCAAGCTCAAAAAGCTCGTCAACAGGGTGGAGCACGTCACTTTCTCCGGTCCGCGCAGCGTCGCACAGGGACAGGACATTACCTATGTCACCGAGCGCTGCGTCATGAAGCTGACACCGGAAGGGATCGTGCTGACCGAGATTGCGCCGGGCGTCGATCTGCAAACGCATATTCTCGACCAGTCGGAATTCCCGCTGATCGTATCGGACAAGCTCAAGGTGATGGATGCGGCGCTGTTTGGCGAAGAGCCGATCGGGCTGAAACTGCCGCAGAAGCCTGCGCGAAAGCTGGAGGCGTAAATGTCGGGACGGATAGAGATTGCGGTCGAAAACCATATTGCGGTGATGACCATCAGACGGCCAGAGAAGCTCAATGCTTTCGATATCGAAATGCTGCACGAATTGTCTGCCGCCTGCGACCAGGTAGAAGCCGACCAGAGCGTGCGCGTTGCCATCCTCACCGGCGAAGGCAAGGCATTTTCGGCGGGCGGTGACATCAAGGCTTGGGGCGGCATGGAAGCGGCGGAATTCGGCCATGCATGGGTGCGCTATGGCCATCGCGTTTTCGAGCGGCTCGCGACCTTGAGGATGCCGCTGATTGCCGCCATGAACGGTCATGCGCTGGGCGGTGGGCTGGAACTGGCAGGTAGCGCCGATATTCGCATCGCCGAGCGGCAGGCAAAGATCGGCCTGCCGGAAACTTCGCTGGGCATGATTCCTGGCTGGTCGGGCACGCAGCGCCTGGTGCGCCGCTTCGGCGCGCAGATCGTGCGGCGCATGGTGCTGGGCGGCGAGATGTTCACGGCTGAGGAAGCGCTTTCGCACGGGCTGGTTGATGCTATTGCCGATACGGGAAAAGCATTGGAAGCTGCAAAGGATTATGCCGCGCGGGTGGTCAGGCGCGGACCGGCGGCGCTGGAAGTTTCCAAATTGATGCTGTCCGTCGCCAATGGTGAGGATAATGGCACCGCTGTCGAGGCGCTCGGCTCCATTCTCGTGGCCAAGACCGGCGACCTGAAGGAAGGCGTGCGCTCTTTCAGCGAAAAGCGCGAAGCGAAGTTTAAGGGAGAATGGTGATGAGTGTTATTGTCAAACCGCAGCCGCTGGCGGGGCTGGAAATCCGCGAATTCTCCATGCTGATCGACGGCGAATGGATGGCTGCTGCAAGCGGCGAGACAATCGAGCGCGTGGCCCCCGGCCATGGCGTCACCATCAGCCGCTATCCGGCGGGCGGCAAGACCGATGCGGAGCGCGCAATTGCGAGCGCCCGCAAGGCTTTTGACGATGGCCGCTGGGTCTCGAAAACCGCGTCGCAGCGTTCACTTATATTGCTCAAGGCCGCCGATCTTATCGAGGTGCGGGCGGAGGAACTGGCCTATCTTGATGCGATTGAAGCCGGCAAACCAATCGCGCAGGTGCGCGGTGAAATTGCCGGGGCGGTCGATATTTGGCGCTATGCGGCGGCATTGGCCCGCGACCTGCATGGCGAGAGCTACAACACGCTGGGCGATGGCACGCTGGGCGTGGTTCTGCGCGAAGCCATCGGCGTCGTTTCCATCATCACACCATGGAATTTCCCGTTCCTGATCGTCAGCCAGAAGCTGCCTTTTGCGCTGGCTGCGGGCTGTACGGCGGTGGTGAAGCCTTCCGAGCTTACTTCCGGTTCGACGCTGGTTCTGGGTGAAATTCTCGCCGAGGCCGGGGTGCCCGATGGCGTGGTCAATATCATCACCGGCACCGGCGCGGATGTGGGCCAGCATATGAGCACGCATAGTCAGGTCGATATGGTGTCTTTTACCGGCTCGACCGGGGTCGGCAGGCTGACCATGGCCAATGCGGCGCAGACGCTGAAGAAAGTGTCGCTGGAGCTTGGCGGCAAGAACCCGCAAATCGTTTTCCCGGATGCCAATCTGGATGAGTTCATCGATGCCGCCGTATTCGGCGCGTGGTTTAATGCAGGCGAATGCTGCAATGCCGGGTCGCGCCTGATCGTGCATCATTCGATTGTCGACGAGGTTGTGGCGCGCATTGCCGATCTGTCGAAAAAGGTCGTGATCGGCGACCCGCTTAATGATCAGACGCAGGTCGGTGCGATCATCTCGCCGCAGCATCTTGGCAAAATCGGCGCTTATGTCGATGAGGCGGAAAAGGCTGGCGCGGCGCTGGCGCATGGCGGCGAAGTGCTGGATCTCGGGATGGGCCAATATATGGGGCCGACCGTGCTTGTGGGCGTGAAGCCGGATATGGCGGTGGCGCGTGAAGAAGTGTTCGGGCCGGTCTTGTCGGTTCTGTCTTTCGATACGCTGGATGAGGCGATTTCCATTGCCAATGCGGTCGATTACGGGCTTTCGGCAGGCGTATGGAGCCGCGATTTCGACACATGCATGAGCATCGGGCGCAAGGTGCGCGCAGGCACGATCTGGATGAACACCTTTATGGACGGCACACCGGAACTGCCTTTCGGTGGCTATCGCCAGTCGGGCCTGGGGCGCGAACTGGGGCGTCATGCGGTGGAGGATTATACCGAGACCAAGACGCTCAACATGCATATAGGCCCACGCAGCGGATGGTGGATGCCCTCTGAAAAGTTGCAAAAGGCAAAATAGGAGCGACGGCGATGGGAGGTCAGCCGGATATTGTCATTATCGGATCAGGAATCGGCGGCGCGACAATCGCCGCCGGGCTGGCTGGGTCGGGCGCTGAAATTGTCATTCTGGAAGCAGGCGAGCGGCTGGCCGACCGACCGGAAAATCGCGATCCGCGCGCCATTTTCCAGCGCGGCTTCTTCCGCCCGAAAGAGAGCTGGTATGAGGCGGACGGCACGCCGTTCAATCCGGGCAATTATTATAATGTGGGCGGCAATTCAAAATTCTATGGGGCGGTGCTGCTGCGCTATCGCCGCGAGGATTTTGAGGAGATGGCGCATCTTGAAGGCGTGTCCCCGGCATGGCCTTTTCCCTATGAGGAGCTGGAGCCGTGGTATGGCCGCGCCGAGCAATTGTTCAAGGTGCGCGGTGCGTTGGGCGAGGATCCGAGCGAGCCGCATCATTCGCAGCCCTATCCGTTTGCACCCGTGCCGGATGAACCGGCCATTGCTGATCTGCGCGCAAGGCTGAAAAGGAACGGCATTAGCGCCGCTTCCCTGCCGCTTGGCGTCGATATTGAACGCTGGCTGGCGAAGGGCAGGACGCCTTGGGATGCCCATCCCAACTGCGATGACGGCAAGATGGATGCCGAAACCTGCCCGCTGGCGGCGGCGCTCGAATTTCCTAATGTGAAGCTGGAAACATCCGCAAGGGTGACGCGGCTGGAGGCGGAGGGCGCGCGGATCGCTGCCGTGCATTACGTGAGGAATGGCGAAGCGCGGCAACTGCGCCCCAGGCTGGTCATTGTTTCAGCGGGCGCGGTGCAATCGGCGGCGCTGCTGCTGCGTTCGGGGCTGGCCAACAGTTCCGATCAGGTGGGACGCAATTTTATGAACCACAATGCCAGCGCGGTGATTGGCCTTGATCCGCGCTTTCGCAATGACAGCGTTTACCAGAAGACATTCGGCTTCAATGATTTCTATCTTGGCGATGGGGCAGGCGGGCCGCCGCTGGGCAATGTGCAATTGCTGGGCCGCGTTTCGGGCGCGGTTTTAAAGGCGAATATGCCGCGCGTGCCCGAATGGCTGCTCAACCGCATTGCGCGGCGCACGGTGGATTTTTATGCGATGAGCGAGGATCTGCCTTCGCCCGACAGCCGCGTGAGCGTGGATGGCGAGCGCATTGTTCTGCGCTGGGTGCGCAGCAATTGGAAAGCGCATCTGATGCTGGTGGAAAGGCTCAAATCCGTGCTCAGGCAGGCAGGCTTTCCCATCGTGCTTTCGCAGGCTTTCGACCGGCGCACACCCTCGCATCAATGCGGCACGGTGCGGATCGGCAATGATCCGGCGACAGCGCCGCTCGATCCTTATTGCCGCGCTTTCGATCATCCCAATCTGTTTGTGGTGGATGCGTCTTTCCTGCCGACATCGGCGGCGGTCAATCCGGCGCTCACCATTGCGGCCCAGGCTTTACGCGTGGCCGATCATATTAAAAAGGAGGCGCTTGCATGACGCGTCAACGACCCGTGGCGCTGGTGACCGGCGCAAGGCGCGGCATTGGTTTTGCCATTGCGCGCTCGCTCGCGGACAAGGGCTTCGATCTCGCCATTACCGACCGCGAACATGATGAGACGGCCAGAAGCGCCGTAAAGGAATTGCAGGAAACCGGACGAAAAGTGGTTTTTCTCGAAAGCGATCTGGCCAATGTCGCCCGGCATGAAGCAGTTGTGGACACAGTGCTTGCGGAGTTCGGCGGCATTGATTGCCTCGTCAACAATGCCGGGATGGGTTCGGTCGAGCGCGGCGATTTTCTGGGCCTGAAGCCGGAAAATTTTGACACGATCATGAATGTGAACCTGCGCGGCACGGTGTTTTTCACGCAGGCCGTGGTGAAGGCGATGCTTTCGGCGGCGGAGGTGCCGTTTTCGCGCAGTATTACGACGATCAGCTCGGTTTCATCCGTGATGACATCGCCCGAGCGGCTTGATTACTGCATCAGCAAGGCGGGGCTTTCGGCTTTCGTGCAGGGGCTGGCCCTGCGGCTGGCGGAAGCGCGCATCGGGGTTTTCGAGGTGCGGCCCGGCATTATTCGCACCGATATGACCGCAAAGGTCGCCGCACGTTATGACACGCTGATAGAAGATGGGCTGGTGCCGATGAAGCGCTGGGGCGAGGCGGGCGATGTGGGCGCTATCGTTGCCGGTCTTGCGGGCGGCGATTTCATCTTCGCCACCGGTTCGGCCATCAGTGCCGATGGCGGCCTGTCAATCGCAAAACTTTAGGAAGAAATGCCATGGCTTATGATTATATCATTGTCGGCGGCGGGCCTGCCGGATGCGTTCTCGCCAATCGCCTGAGCGAGGATGCAGCAGTGAAAGTGCTGCTGCTGGAAGCGGGCGGAAGCGACTGGAACCCGCTGTTCCACATGCCAGCCGGTTTTGCCAGGATGACCAGGGGCGTGGGAAGCTGGGGCTGGGAAACCGTGCCGCAGAAGCACATGAAAAACCGCGTGCTTCGCTATACGCAGGCGAAAGTGATTGGCGGCGGCTCCACCATCAATGCGCAGATTTACACGCGCGGCAATGCAGCCGATTATGATCTGTGGGCCACCGAAGACGGCTGCACCGGCTGGGATTATCGCAGCGTTCTGCCTTATTTCAAACGCGCCGAGGATAATCAGCGCTTCAACGACGATTATCACTCCTATGGCGGGCCGCTGGGTGTCTCCATGCCATCTGCGCCGCTGCCCATTTGCGATGCCTATATTCGAGCGGGGCAGGAACTGGGCATTCCCTACAATCCCGATTTCAACGGACGTGAGCAGGCAGGCGTCGGCTTTTATCAGCTTACGCAGCGCAATCGCCGCCGTTCTTCCGCTTCGCTGGCCTATCTCGCGCCGATCCGCGAGCGCAAAAACCTGACTATTCGCATGAATGCCGCGGTGCGCAACATTATGCTGGAAAAGAGCCGTGCCACCGGCGTTGCACTGATGAGCGGCGAGGTGCTGCGCGCCTCGCGCGAGGTGATCGTCGCATCGGGCGCCATCGGGTCGCCGAAGCTGCTTTTGCAATCGGGTATCGGCCCTGCCGATCATCTCAAGCAGGTCGGTGTCGATGTGAAGCATGATCTGGCGGGTGTGGGCGAAAACTTGCAGGATCATCTCGATCTGTTCGTGATCTGCGAATGCACCGGCGATCACACCTATGACGGCGTGGCGAAGCTGCACCGCACGCTTGCCGCAGGCCTTCAATATATTGTGCTGCGTTCGGGGCCGGTGGCATCGAGCCTGTTTGAAACCGGCGGCTTCTGGTATGCGGACCCGGATGCGCGCTCGCCTGATATCCAGTTTCACCTAGGGCTTGGCTCGGGCATCGAGGCGGGGGTTGAAAAACTCAAAAACGCCGGTGTGACGCTCAATTCCGCCTATCTGCATCCGCGTTCGCGGGGCAGCGTGCGGCTTTCATCCAGCGATCCGGCGGCCGCACCCTTGATCGACCCGAATTACTGGAGCGACCCGCATGATGTGAAAATGTCGCTGGAGGGACTGAAGATCGCACGCGAGATCATGAGCCAGAACGCGCTCAAGCCCTTCGTGATGGCCGAACGCCTGCCGGGGCCAAAAGTCATGAGCGATGATGAATTGTTCGATTATGCCTGCGCCAACGCCAAGACCGATCACCATCCGGTCGGCACCTGCAAGATGGGCACGGACGCCATGGCCGTCGTCGACCCCGAATTAAAGGTTCATGGGCTGGAGGGGCTGCGCGTGTGCGACAGTTCGATCATGCCGCGTGTGCCGTCCTGCAACACCAATGCGCCGACCATCATGATGGGTGAAAAAGGCGCGGATATCATTCGGGGGCATGATCCGCTGCCGCCTGCTGTGTTCTTGTGGGAAAGGAATGATCGCCGACATTCGGCTTGAGGTAAATTCCAAGTATTAAAAAGAACAAAGCAGCATTCTTTTCAAAAATGGTGTGAAATAAATCTATAAAAGGAGAGGGCTCCGAGTTTTTTTACTGGAGTCGCTCCAATTTTTTGTTTCCTCGTGTTATCCAGAGCAAAACCACGCGATGGTTTTTCTGGAAATGATTTATCAAAAATTTACTGGTATTCATCCTGTACATGGATCACGCGCACTTTATAAATGGACGCGTCGGGTGATGAAAACCCGATGAAACCTTTAATGACTTGCCCTGCTCTTAACGTTCCAGTGCTGATCTTGTCTTCAATGATACTGACACCGAACTTCTTGTCGATGCCGTCATTAGCAACAAAGCTGACCTTTTCTAGATCCACGTCCTTATCCCCATGATTGGTGATTACAACATCAAAAAGCTGCGTGTAGAATAAGGTATCCTTTCCGCTGGTCACAGTTTCCTTTGTCGGTGACGCGATGATCGACAGATTATCCGATATCGGGTCTGTTTGTCTGGCAGCCGTTGCAGGATAAGCGGAAATAATGGCCATTATTGCAATAATATAAATATATTTCATAATAAAAATATCCTAATAAAGTTACAATAAGTAATCGTTATATAGGATTATGGCTTTTTATAGACTTCAATTCTCACAATAATTATTCTTTAATAAATGTACTTACTTCCTTATATTGGTAATATCCGACTATGCGCGATCCGCGATGCTGCGGGTCATCGGCAGGGTGTGTCATTCCGTCATTCACTGGCACAACCTTAAAATCAAAGGGTGATATGCCTTCGAGGCAGGCGGCATTCACGCCGAACTGGCGCGGGTTGGAACGGCGCTGGTGATGCGTGTAAATCCCGCATTTCGAGCAGAAGAAGTGTTTCGCCACGCCTGTGTTGAAAGTGTAGAGCGACAGCGCCTCTTCGCCCTCAAGAATTTTCAACCCATCGAGATCGGCCGAAACGGCTATCGCTCCACGCATCCGGCAGTAGGAACAGGTACAGCGGCGCGCGCTGTGAAGCCCGTCGGCCAGTTTTACATGAAAGCGCACGGTTCCGCAGTGGCAGGCGCCATTGGCTTCTTTGATGTCGGGGTTCATTTTCCACTCCTCGTCTTTGTCTGGATGATATTTTCTTTTTCGCCGGTTTACCATTGTGGAAATCCGGCTAAATTCGTCCCGTCACCGGGAGGAACATTATGGCGAGACTGGCAGTCATTACGGGCGGAAGCATCGGTATCGGGCGCACCCTCGTTTCGGCATTTGTCGCGGCAGGCTATGCGGTTGCGTTCACCTATGTCGGTGACGATGCGCCAGCCAAAGCGCTTGCGGCAGAGGTCGAGGAAGCAGGCGGGAAAGTTTTCTGGCTGGCCTGTGATGCCGGCAATCTCGCTGACGTGAAGAGTTTTTATGAGAAGGCATGCCGCTGGTTCGGCGATGCGCCCGATGTGCTGGTCAACAATGCCGGTATCCAGACCTGGGCTCCGCTGCTGGAGCTTTCCGAGGACGGTTGGGACGATGTGATCCGCACCAATCTGAAGGGATGTTTTCTCAACACGCAGGAAGCAGCGCGCCGCATGGTGGAGGCTGGAAAAAGGGGGGCGATCGTCAATATAGGCTCCGGCTGCAACAAGCTCGCTTTCCCGAAGCTTGTCTCCTACACGGCTTCGAAAGGCGGCATCGAACAATTCACGAAAATCTCCGCCGTCGAGCTTGGACCCCATGGCATTCGCGTGAACTGCATCGCGCCGGGCGCCATTCTTAACGAGCGCACGGCGATGGAGGCGGAGGATTATGCCGACACCTGGTCGAAAATCACGCCGCTGGGGCGCGTCGGCACAGCCGAAGATCTCTCGGGACCGACTTTATTCCTTGTTTCGGATGCGGCAGGCTTCGTGACCGGTCAGACGATCTGGGTGGACGGTGGCGTGTTCTCGCAAGCCAATTGGCCCTATGGGGGCTGAGGTAAGGGAATATAAATATCCGCGAAAGACTGGCTTCAGGGTTGCCAGACGCCGTAGGTCCGGCGGTAATAGTCAATGCAAGCCTGATTGGCGGCTTGCCTGTCGTGGCCTTCGTGAACCATCGCCATCAGAGATTCCACACGTCTGCTGGCTCTGTCGGAGCGTCGCGGTGCATCTGCATTGAGCCAGATGGGAACGTGATTGGTTGCGAGATGGCCGGAAAGCCAATAGTCGTCCACCGTCCACAGAATGTCGGGAATGTCGAAAACCGTAGGCGAGAAGAAAGCAGGGCGGACCATAACGCCGCTGACGCCGAGAAATACATCGCAATATCCGCTTCTCGAATATAGCGATGCTCGTCGTTGGCGGTGTTTGATTATGGACGCCAGACGGAAACGCCAGTTTCGAGACGTGCCTGCCGCGCGCGGCAATAGATTTTGTGTGCGCGAGTGGATGTCAATGTCCAGGATATCTTTCCCACCTTCCGTTAGGCAGGCATTCGGCATGATTTTGCGAAGATCTGCAAATCGTTGTGTCCAGTGAGGATCGTAAGCCACATCGTCATCACAAAACAGAATGTCGATGTCACTTCCGGAAAATTCGCTGATGGCGGGGAGGATTTTCGTTGCCGGCCCCAGATCAGTTTCCGTCCGATGTATCGATATGCTATCGGGAACGGAAGGCAGGGTGCCTGTCCATTCCGGAAATCGGCGGTAATGTTTGGGGATGTAAAGAATTATCTGCTCGGCCGGAAGCTTCTGGCGCAGAATGGATTGCAGTGTTTTCCCAACTTCACCGAAACGTGGCGGAATAGTTGACAAGGTAACGATCATACATGCCCCAAATCGGACGCGGATTGCACTAATACTTGCAGTTCAAGAAACCCTTTGATCCAACAAAGAGCGAAATATCGGGTGGTGATCCCGACAGGAATCGAACCTGTGACCTACAGATTAGGAATCTGTCGCTCTATCCTACTGAGCTACGGGACCAGCCAATACTCTGCGGGCAGGGGATGATTCCGCCACGCCGAGTACATCCGACACATACTGTTTTTCATGAGCCTAGCCAAGCCCGCAAAAGGCGGAGCAGGAGGATTTCTTCGTCAGCCTCGCCATCAGGCTGCGAGCGCGGTTTCGGCCAGCGCCACGAAATAGCTGACGCCATAGGGAATGGCCTCATCATTGAAATCATAGGCCGGGTGGTGCAGGCCGGGGGTATCTCCATTGCCGACGAAGATATACGCGCCGGGGCGCGCTTCCAGCATGTAGGAGAAGTCCTCCGCAGCCATCATCGGCTCGATATTGCTTGTGACCTTGCCTTCGCCCGCCACTTTCGTCGCCACATGCGCGGCAAAATCCGTCTGGACATCGTGGTTGAAGGTAACGGGGTAGTTGTTCTGATAGCGTACCGCGATCTCCGCGCCCGTTACAGCGGCGATACCGGCCGCAGCTTCCCGGATACGGCGTTCGGCAAAGGTGCGCGTTTCGTTCTTCAGCGTGCGCACCGTACCTGATAGCGTCGCCTTTTCCGGGATGACATTATAAGCTTCGCCCGCGATGAACTTCGTCACGGAAATGACGAGTGAATCCAGTGGGTCGGTATTGCGGGATACAATTCCCTGCAGGGCGAGTATCAATTGCGAACCAGCAAGAATGGGATCGATGGTGCGGTGCGGCTGTGCCGCATGGCCGCCACGTCCCGTGATGAAAAAGTCGAATTCATCCGTCGCGGCCATGATGGGGCCCTTGCACATGGCGAACTGGCCGACCGGAATTCCCGGCATATTGTGCACGCCGAAAACTTCCGAGATGGCGAAGCGTTCCATCAGTCCATCTTCAACCATCGCCCGCCCGCCCGCGCCGCCTTCTTCCGCAGGCTGGAAAATCAGTGCGACCGAGCCGCGGAAGTTGCGTGTTTCGCTCAGATACTGCGCGGCGCCCAACAGCATTGCCGTATGTCCGTCGTGACCGCAGGAATGCGCCTTTCCGGGGTTTTGTGAAGCCCAGGGAGCGCCGCTGGTTTCCGTGATGGGCAGCGCATCCATGTCGGCCCGCAGGCCGATGGTCGGCCCGTCTCCATGTCGTCCCTTGATGACCGCTACGACGCCGCTGCGCCCCACGCCGGTTTCGATGCGATCGCAACCGAAGGCGTTCAGTTTTTCTTCAACGAATTTGGCGGTTTCGTGCACGTCGTAGAGCAGTTCGGGATTCTGGTGCAGCTGGCGGCGCCATGCGGCGATTTCCGCTTGGGTTTCGACGACACGATTGAGCACTGGCATTTTCGGATGGCTCCCGCAAATAGGGCATGATGAGACGGCGAGAGAATAAGATGTTTTGATGAAAGCGGGCAATCCCCGTTTGCCTTTTCCTCGCCACATGGCATAGATAAGAGCACGCACAACCTCCATTTATGCCCACGAGAACCATGAATCGTCAGATGTACGGGCAGGAACGCGAAAGCGATATCCCGCAAAGGTTTCGGGCCATTTTGATTGGAACTATGGAATGAAGTCCAAGTCATTGAAGATTCGGTTTGCGACAATCTGGTTTGCGGCAGCGGCCATATCAGGGGTCGCGGTGGTTTCGGCGGCGGCCAATCCGTCGATTGCCGTCGATGTGGCTACTGGCAAAGTCTATGCCGAGCAGGAGGCGTTTCAGCGCTGGTATCCTGCATCGCTCACCAAGATGATGACGGCATATGTGACGTTCCGCGCCTTGCAGTCCGGTCAGATGACGCTGGATTCACCGGTTCGCATGACGGTCAATGCTTCCAAGGAGCCGCCGAGCAAGATGGGTTACAAACCCGGCTCGATCATGACGCTGGACACGGCGCTCAAGATCATGCTGGTGAAATCGGCCAATGACGTTTCGGTCGCCGTGGGAGAGGCCGTAGGCGGCACCGAAGCCGGTTTTGTGAAGCTTATGAATGCCGAAGCCCGTCGCCTTGGCATGGTCGGATCGCATTTTGCCAATCCGAATGGGCTGCACGACCCCAACAATTACACGACTGCGCGCGATCTGGCGGTTCTCGCCGTGCAGTTGCGTCGCGAGTTTCCGCAATATGCGCATTATTTTTCGACCGAAGCCATCGATCCCGGCGCCGGGAAGAAGGTGCAGGCCAATTACAATATTCTGCTCGGTCGCTACGACGGCGCCGATGGTATGAAAACCGGTTTCGTCTGCGCATCCGGTTTCAATCTCGCCAGCTCTGCGACCCGCAATGGGCGTACCGTTCTGGCCATAGTGCTGGGTGCCGACAGGCAGGAAGCGCGTGCGGTTCAGGCTGCACAGCTGATGACGGATGCTTTCCGCAGCAACGGCGTCGGTGTACCGACACTCGCAACACTGCGTCCGAATGGCGGCGGCAACCTCAATCAGGCTGTCGACATGCGCAAGGTGATCTGCAATCAACAGGCTATGGCCGATCGCTGGGACGGACGTGATGTCGAAGGGCGACTGAAGATCAATTCGCCTTATATTCACGCCATGGATCGCGATCCAGTCGCCGTGCAAGTGGGCCTTGTTTCCGAACCCGGTCCGATCACCAGGCCGGGACAGCTTGATGTTTCCCAGGTTCCCGTGCCAATGCCGCGGCCACAGCGTGCGGCCGGCGTGAAGACAACCGCGATAAATTAAGTTCAGGACATGCCGAATCCCATTCCCGTTTCCGTGCTGACCGGCTTTCTCGGCTCAGGCAAGACGACCCTGCTCAACCGGCTTCTGAAGGATCCGGCGTTGAGCGACACGGCGGTGATCATCAACGAGTTCGGAGAGGTGAGCATCGACCATCTCCTTGTCGAACAGGCGAGTGAAGGTGTCATTGAGCTTGCCGACGGTTGCCTCTGCTGCACGGTGCGCGGTGAACTGGTGGATACGCTGGCCGATCTCATCGATAGGCTTGAGACCGGGCGCATCAAGGCATTGAAGCGCATCATCATCGAAACGACCGGCCTCGCTGACCCGGCGCCGGTACTGCATTCGATCATGGGGCATCCGGTGCTGATGCAGGTTCTTCGGCTCGACGGGGTTCTGACAACGATGGATGCCGTCAACGGTATGGCGACGCTTGATGGTCACGAAGAGGCCGTCAAGCAGGCTGCAATGGCCGACCGGATCATTCTGACCAAGGCCGATCTGCCGGAAGCTGGGGCCGAGTTGCCTGCGCTGAGGGAGCGGCTGAAGCTGCTCAATCCCGGCGTACAAATTCTCATGGCGGCTGACGAGCGCACGGGTTATGCGGCGCTGTTCGAATGCGGGCTCTATAACCCGGAAACCAAGACGGCGGACGTTCGGCGCTGGCTCAAGGCCGAGGCTTATGAGTCCGATCATCATGGACATGGCGATCACGGTCATCAATGCGAACCCGACTGCGATCATCACCATCACGATGGGCATCATCATGCACATCACCACCACCATGACGATGCAATCCGCTCGTTTTCGCTGCGCTACGCTGCGCCCATACCGTTGTCCGTATTCGAGATGTTTCTCGACCTTTTGCGGTCCACGCATGGCGAAAAGCTTTTGCGGGTAAAGGGCATTGTCCAGATTGCGGAAGACCCGGATCGTCCGGTGGTCATCCATGGCGTACAGAAGATTTTTCATCCGCCGGGGCGGTTGCCGGAATGGCCACAGGGGAAGCGCGAGACGCTTCTGGTGATGATCGTGAAGGATTTGCCGGAAGATTATGTGCGTGAGCTATTCGACGCTTTTCTCGGGCGGCCAAGCCTCGATCGGCCGGATCGTGCGGCACTGACCGACAATCCGTTGGCAATTCCGGGATTTTCACCCAGGCAATGATTCCCACCTTAGATGATGCGAACTCATTTCTGAGGCGGTTGAGAACGACGATATATGTCACCTCTCCGTCATGCGACACCGTCAACAGCGGCTTAAAGCCGGACACAGATTTATGATCAAGATCGACTTTCATGCAGACGGGTTCGGCTCGTAAATAGCAACACAACAACTGCAGGGAACAGAATGATGATCGGGTGCATGCCCCCGCTTTTGCTCCTTTTGCTCGGTGCGGTGATTGGCGGACTGATCGGCGGCACCAATGGAGCGCTTTGGGGAAGCGGGTTCGGCTTTTCCATCGGATTCGTCATCATGATGGTTCTGGTCTGGACATTGATGAAAGCCCGAAGCCGATAATCCGTTTACAGGTATGATGCTTATTTTTTGCGGATTAGAAAACGGTGCAGCGTGTCCTCACGTTCCTGTGCGAGGAGGCTGTGACCTTCCTGCGCGCAGAAATGCGGAAGGTCTATCGCGGACAAGGGATCAGTCGCTTCAATCCAGAGAAGCGCGCCACTGGGCATTTTTTTCAGACGATTTCGGGTTTTCAAAACGGGAAGGGGGCATTTGAGCCCCCTCAGATCGTAGACCGGAACGCTATCCTGTTCTGGCATCAATTGCCGATGATCTTCCACCACGGCTTCTTTTGTTCCTGTGCGGCGGCGGGTGCCTGGGCCGCGCTGCTGTCAGCAGCGGTGCTTGCCGTTGTCATTGGTGAAACCTGCGCGGAATCTTCAGCCGTTTCGGTTGGATTCTGCTGCTGCGGCGTGGCTGCAGTCTGTGCTGGGACCGGGGTCGGTACAGGCTGTGGTGTCGCGGCAATTGCAGTTGGCTGAACAGCCGGTGTGGCCGGGCGAATATCCGGTGCACCCGTTTTTTCAGCGGAGGAAGCCGTCAGCGATGGCGGTTCACGCGTGACTTTCTCACCGCGCGCACGGGCGGCGCTCCACGCCGAAACCAGCTTGGCTTCGGTAATGCCCTGAATGGAAGGCGCAGGCGCTTTCTGGGCGGCGCTGAATGCGGACTGATAGGTCTTTTCATAAGACGCATAGGCGGTGGACATGTTTTCGTTGCCGACCGATGGCGGGCAGGCGCCTGTAGGCGACAGTGGCTGACCGTCCGGTGTGTTCACGTTGAACACGTAACGCTTCTCGCACACGTCGACCTTTGGCGGCACTTTGGCAACCTCGAAGGCGTCGTAGCCCTGTTTCAGCATTTTCCAGAAACCGTAATTCGGGTCGCTGCGATAACGCGCCATGTTGGCTGCGGTCATGCGGAAGGGAAATGCCTGAATCTGAAAGTCGCGCTGGCCACCCCTGAAGGCATCGCGACCGAATGCGTAAATCTCGCTGACCTGATCATCGGTCATCGAATAGCAGCCCGCCGACGAGCATGCGCCATGCACCATCAGATGTTGGCCGGTGCGGCCATTGGCGCGATCATAGGTGTTGGGGAAACCCATGTTGAAGGAGAGGTAATAGCTGGAATTGGGATTCATCTGCGCCGGGCGGACGGTATAAAAACCTTCCGGCGCCTGGCGGTCACCCTCGACATATTTAGGCCCGAGCTTTCCTGACCATTTGCAGATTTCGTAGGATGCAATCTGGTCGTACTTGCCGTTATTTTTCTGCTTCCAGACCTCCAGAAGACCCTCTTCCTTGAAAATACGAACCATGATGGGCGATGTGCGGGTCATGCCCTTCGCGGCCATCTTCTTTACAATTTTCTCTGGAAGCGGTTTCTCGGCCTTCATACCGAGATCGGACACGGACGATCCCTGACATCCAGCGAGTAGCGCGGTTGCCATGACGGTGCCGAGAATAGCGGATCTGATCTTCATTTCGCATCAAGCCTGTTAGAGCTACGCCAGAGGCGTTTCGAGCAAAAGCCAACTTATCGAAGCCAGTTAGTATCAACAAAACCTTACGGTATCGTTGATAAATCCTTGCTCAAATACCTAAAAGCCAACGTGTCGGCAATATGGCGGAAATAATTGCACGATGCAAATTAGGCATGGCTGTCGCGTTGGAACGCAAGGCAGCTATAAAAATTTATACGTATATCTCGGTAGCGGAATTAATAAATCAGCTTTCAATCAATAATTGTATATTGTTTCTGTATTTGTTGGGGGTGGAGATGGGTAAGGTTAAATCCACGCGTAAAACACATTGTGCACTGCAGGAAAATTCTCTGTGCGAATACATTTTGGCTTTAGATAAAATAAATACACTAGAAAATGAAATAAGCTATATAAAGTCTAGGTTGGGATTCTGTGAATCCGAAAATATTGATGAATTTGTTGAAAGGTTTAACAGTCTTATTAAAAGATCTGATCGTGATGTTGAATACTATCATAAAATGGTTTGCTTGCATCAGGCTAAGGAGAGTAATGTTCGCAACAAAATATACGAGATAGTATTTATAATTGATCAATTTGAAAGGCAATTTGGTCGATCTTTTTATTGTAAATCAGAGTTGTCGCTATTCGTTATAGAAAAAATAAGATCTGTTTCATGTGATTTAGTTAATACGAGTTCATCGGAAATTCGATATACATTGGAAAAGTATAGATCGAATTTTCTGAACGATGTCGTCAACTACATAGAAGGTGAGATGCATAATATGCATCAATCAGAGAAATATAATTATTATTACAATGAACAATTTAATGCTGGTGTTCAGTTTGTTTATAGAAAGCTTCTTCATTACAAATCAAAAATGGAGAGGAATGAAGATATAGATGGCACTTATGATGAGGTTCTTAATAATCTAATGGCTACGCTACTGAATAAAGAAGCAACCTATGAGTGCGCGCACGCATAGATTGCTTTAAATTGAACGGCGCTTCATGTTTGAGGCGCCTTTTAATCGATCTGGTTCAGATATTGCGACCGATTTCAAGGAACTTCTGGCGGCGTTCCTGTTTCAGCGTTTCACCGTCGACATCCTTCATGGACCGCAAGGAAGCGGTGATGATATCACCGGTGGCGTCGATGACGGCTTCCTTGTCGCGATGCGCGCCGCCAAGCGGCTCGGGAATGATGCCGTCGACGACCTTGAGGTCGAACAGATCCTGAGCGGTGATGCGCATGTTCGATGCCGCATCCTTGGCGCGAGTAGAATCGTGCCACAGAATTGACGCCGCGCCTTCCGGCGAAATGACCGAATAGATGGAATGCTCAAGCATGTAGACGCGATTTGCGACCGCAATGGCAATTGCACCGCCTGAGCCGCCTTCGCCGATAATGATCGAGATCATCGGCACGCGCAGCTTGAGGCTTTCGGCGGTGGAACGCGCGATGGCTTCCGCCTGTCCACGCTCTTCCGCGCTGACGCCCGGATAAGCGCCAGCCGTATCGACGAACGTGATGACGGGAAGCTGAAAGCGGTCGGCCATTTCCATGACGCGGACGGCTTTGCGATAGCCCTCAGGGCGGGCGGAGCCGAAATTGTGCTTGAGGCGCGTCTTGGTATCCGAGCCCTTTTCCTGCCCCAGAATGGCGACGGGTGTGCCGTTGAAACGGGCAAAGCCTGCCTGAAGCGCTTCGTCATTGGCAAATTTGCGGTCGCCGGCTAGCGGCGTGAACT
This sequence comes from Ochrobactrum sp. CM-21-5, assembly GCF_014253075.1. GTDB lineage: Bacteria > Pseudomonadota > Alphaproteobacteria > Rhizobiales > Rhizobiaceae > Brucella. Next base: position 146,277 of record NZ_JACLZJ010000001.1, on the reverse strand, counting down.
CGGTAAACAGCCGGTTGATGTAGTCAAGGCAGTGCGGGCGGTCCGGATGACGGGCGATCTGCGCCTTCTGCCAGGGTGTCAGCTTGCGGTAGATATCCTTCAACGCGTCGGCCGAGCGTTTCTCGAGGCGACGAATCTCATCGCTCATCTCGACGCTGCCTTGTTCCTGAGCGAGCTTCTTCAACTCAAGAATCTGGCCTTCGAGATCGGCGACGGGTTTTTCAAAATCGAGATAGTTATACATCTGGCCTGACTGTTTGTGCGTTTTCCAAAGGGACTGCCGCTCTATGGCGAGCCTGAAGGGGGCTATTTTACGGCGCCTTACATATTCACTGCGGGCTCATCTTGCAAATTTTCGACTTTCTCTTAACCGCATGGAGCCTAATCGGCAAGCGGATGATGCTCACTGACCAGTTTATGCAGTCTTTCCTCCAGCACATGGGTGTAGATTTGTGTGGTGGAAATATCGGCATGGCCGAGCAGTTGCTGCACGGTCCGCAGATCGGCACCGTTCTGCAACAAATGGCTCGCAAAAGCATGACGCAGGACATGCGGCGAGACGGCAGAGGCGGAAAGACCGGCCCGCGCGGCAAGGCCCTTGAGTTCACGCGCGAAAACCTGACGCGCCAGATGGCCGCTTTCCGAAAAGGCCGGAAAGAGCCAGGGATTATCGTCGCTGCCCGGCAGGGAGTCGCGCAGCGCGAGAAAGCTTTGCAATGCCTCGCGCGCCTTTGAAGACAGCGGCACCATGCGCTCCTTGGCACCTTTGCCCCGCACCAGCAGAAACCGATGGTCGGTGCGTGCGACACGGACCGGCAATCCGACAAGCTCGGATACGCGTAGGCCTGTTGCATAAAGCGTTTCGAGAAGCGCATGGAGACGCAGTGTCTTGATGCGGTCGCCCGGTTGCGTTGCTTCATTGGCTTCGAGCGCTGCACGGTCGAGCAGCCGCGAAACATTGTCCACACTCATGATCTTGGGCAGAGGCTTCTGTTTCTTCGGCGCATCGACGATGCCGGTGGGGTCGTCCTGCCGATGGCCTTCGGAATAAAGAAACTGGAAAAACTGGCGCAGTGCCGAGAGACGGCGCGCCTGCGATGTGGCGGCAAAACCTTGCGCGGCCATGGCATCCAGCGCACTGCGGATATCGTCCGCGTCGGCGCCGGTCAGGTTGACGCTGCGCTGGCCGAGCGTTTCTGCGACGGCCTCCAGATCGCGGCGATAGGATTCGAGCGTATTTTCCGCTGCACCGCGTTCGGCGCTCATCATTTCGAGAAAGTTTTCAATCGCCAGGGATGCTCGCATCATCACTCCTGTACCGGCTGGTCGCCAGCCGCTTCCGCTGTCGTCGGTTCGGGGCTGACGGAAGAGGTTGGCGCAATCGGGACCGGGTGCAGCTTCGACGCGGGAATCTCGACCGTGATCTCACGTGTGCCAGGCTCCACGAAATTCGCAAGCGCGAACATCGCACCGTACAAAGCGGCGGCAACAAGAGCGAGAAGCATGATGAGGCGCGTGAGTGTGGGCATCAGATGTTTATGCTGCGCCATTGAGACGAAAGCAAGGAGGAGGGAGCGAGCGCGAAAAAAGCCATCCAGACCGCAGTTCAAACCGAGGAAAGCAATTGACGCGGCGCGGTTTTTCATGTGGAAGCGGTATAAATGGAGGCAGGCCTGCTGGTAACCAGGCTCTGACAGCCTGCAAATGGCACTTTGAGTTTGCATTCGCACGATTCTGACTGAAAACCATACGATTTTTCAGGATCGTGCGAGGCTTCCGAAGCGCGTGTACATCCAGTACATTCCGCTCCGGTTCTCGTAAGCATCATTTCCGGCTTGCCACAGCCAGAATCTCAATAGGCCCGAGGTCAATGAGCAGCACGATAAAACAAACGAATCTCCATGAGAAAGCGGATATGATCCGCGATCTGCTCGGCGCGAAGGTTGTGGTGCTGGTGGGGCTGATGGGAGCGGGCAAGTCTACTGTCGGGCGCAAGGTTGCCGGTCTGCTGGGGTTGCCGTTTCGCGATGCGGATACGGAAATCGAAGCCGTGTCGCGCATGACCATACCTGAACTGTTCGAAGCCTATGGCGAGGTGGAATTCCGCGACCTTGAACGCAGGGTCATCATGCGTCTTCTCGATGACGGTCCGATGCTGCTTGCGACCGGCGGCGGTGCCTATATGAATGCCGAGACGCGCGCGGCTATCGCGCGGTCCGGCGTGTCCATCTGGCTCAATGCGGAATTGGATATATTGATGGAGCGGGTTTCGCGGCGGCAGAACCGCCCGCTTCTGAAAAACAGCGATCCGCGTGCCATCATGCAGCGGCTGATCAATGAACGCTATCCAGTTTATGCGCTCGCCGACCTGCAATTGATGACCCGAGAAGAGAAAAAGGAAATCATTGCGGACGAACTGGTCGAAGTTCTGGCTGAACACCTGCAAAAGGAACGGGCCGAAGCGGAGCGCTGATGCGCTTCGGGGAGTGCCGCCATTGGAAAGATTGACTGGAGAATATGCATGAATACGCCTTCGACGACCACCGATAGCGTTACCGTTCCGGTCTCGTTGGGTGAACGTTCCTACGACATTCTGATCGGCAAAGGTTTGGTCGAGCGCGCGGGCGAAGAGCTTTCCAGGCGCCTGAAGGGCGCACGCGTTGCCATCATCACCGATGAGAATGTCGCAAAAGCCCATTTGCAGCGACTGACGGAAAGCTTTGCGCGCGTTGGCATCGAATCGACGCCGGTCATTGTCGCTCCCGGCGAAAAGTCGAAATCCTTCGCAACGCTGGAAGCGGTCACCAATGCGGTGTTGGCCGCGCGGCTGGAGCGCGGTGATGTGATTGTGGCTTTCGGCGGCGGCGTGGTGGGCGACCTGTCCGGTTTTGTGGCGGGTATTGTCCGGCGCGGCATGAATTTCGTGCAGATACCGACCTCGCTTCTGTCGCAGGTGGATTCTTCCGTCGGCGGCAAGACCGGCATCAATACAGCTTACGGCAAAAACCTCGTTGGCGTCTTCTATCAGCCACAGCTAGTACTGGCCGATACGGGAGTTCTCGACACGCTGAGCCCGCGTGAATTCCGCGCCGGTTATGCGGAAGTGGCCAAATACGGTCTAATCGACCGGCCCGAATTTTTTACCTGGCTGGAGAAGAACTGGCAGGAAGTATTCTCGGGCGGTCCGGCGCGCACAGAAGCCATCGCCGAATCCTGCCGTTCGAAAGCGGCGGTGGTGGCGCGTGACGAACGTGAGACCGGCGACCGTGCGCTGCTCAATCTTGGCCACACGTTTGGGCATGCTCTCGAAACAGCCACGGGCTATGATTCGAGTCGTCTGGTCCATGGCGAGGGCGTTGCCATCGGTATGGCGCTGGCGCACCGTTTTTCGGTTAAGATGAATCTGGCCGGTGTCGAAACGGTTGAGCGCGTCGAAGCGCACCTGAAGGCCGTTGGCCTGCCGGTTTCGCTCGCGGATGTACCGGGCGGGCTACCGCCTGCGGAAAAACTGATGGACTATATTGCACAGGACAAGAAAGTCGCGCGCGGCGCGCTCATCTTCATTCTCACGCACGGTGTCGGTCAGTCCTTCATCGCGAAGGATGTGCCACCTGCAGCTGTGCTGGAATTCCTGAAGGAACGGCTTGCCGTTCAGGCTGGCTGATTTGACTGAAGCGCCAGACGAGCTCCCGCTTCTGGAAGTCATGCGTTAAAGAAAGGACAAGGCGAATGACATTCGGGCTTTGGGTCATGTGCGGCATCATCCTGTTCTGCGTTATTCTGTCGGCCTTCTTTTCAGGTTCGGAGACGGCGCTGACGGCGGCATCACGTGCCCGTATGCATACGCTTGAGCATAATGGCGACGAACGCGCGGGGTTGGTGCAGCGGCTGATCGGCAGGCGGGACCGGCTGATCGGCGCGCTTCTCATCGGCAACAATCTTGCCAATATTCTCGCTTCTTCGCTTGCCACCAGCATCTTCCTCTCACTGTTCGGCGATGCGGGCGTTGCCTATGCGACTATAGCAATGACGATCATTCTGGTGATCTTTGCCGAAGTGCTGCCGAAATCCTGGGCGATTTCCAGTCCGGACCGCTTTTCGCTGGCCGTCTCGCGCGGTGTGGCGCTGGTGGTTCTGCTGATCGGGCCGATCTCCAGTCTGGTGAACTGGATCGTGCGTACAATTCTCAAGCTCTTCGGCGTCAATCTTGCAGCCGGACGTTCCATGCTCAGCCCGCAGGAAGAACTGCGCGGCGCGGTCGAGGTGCTGCATCGTGACAAATCGCTCATCAAGGAGGATCGTGATCAGCTTGGCGGTCTTCTCGACCTCAAGGAGCTTGAGGTAAGCGATGTCATGGTGCATCGTACCAATATGGGTACGATCAATGCCGACGAACCCGCCGACCAGATCGTCGGCGAGATTCTCGCAAGCCCGCATACGCGCATGCCGGTTTGGCGCGACGATATCGACAACATCATCGGCATCATTCACACCAAGGACCTTCTGCGCGCGCTTTACGATGTCGCTAATGATTTCTCGCGGATCGACATCATGAAGGTGGCGCGCAAGCCATGGTTCGTGCCCGACACGACCACACTTCAGGACCAGATGAACGCTTTTCTGCGCCGCAAGGCGCATATCGCCATCGTAGTTGACGAATATGGCGACGTGCAGGGCCTGGTGACGCTGGAGGATATTTTGGAAGAGATTGTCGGCGACATTGCCGACGAGCACGATATCGAGATGCAGGGCCTGCGCTTGCAGCCTGACGGCTCAATCATCGTGGACGGCTCGCTACCGATCCGCGACGTCAATCGTGCGCTCGACTGGAGCCTGCCGGACGAGGAGGCGACCACGATTGCCGGTCTGGTGATCCACGAAACGCAGACGATCCCGGAGGTGAAGCAGGCCTTTACCTTCCACGGCAAACGATTCTCGGTCCTGAAGAAGGAAAAGAATCGCCTGACGCGCCTGCGTATCGTCGCGCTAGATGCGGACGGCAAGCCGATGCATATCTCAACCGCCGCGCGCGAAGGCTGACTGAAACCAAAGCGCATGGGCGTCGCCGTCACGACGCCCATGAATACCCAGAAAGAATATCCAGAAAATCTTAGTGATACATCAGCCCATCATATCCAGACAGGATTGAGCAGCTGCGACAGCGCATCTGACCGCTATCATTGAGGGTTTCCCCCTGTATCGTCCAGGTGGAGGCTCCATCCATGGCTGCGCGCTTGCCGCAGCGACAACAGCAGGCAAAAGCGTTTTCCCTGGCTATGGACATTGCTGATACCGTGTTCATTCCTTTCTCCTTTCGGAGTTGGCCTGAGCTGTTTCCAATGTTCCCGTTAGAACGAGCCGGTCTTATCTGGCCTGACTGACTGGCCAACTCTCAGCGGTCCAAGTCTAGCAGCCTGAAATTTTCGCAAAACCCTTGAAGTTGGGACCTTCGGCGAATCCTGCTTCAGGATCAGCGCCGCGTCGCTTCGCCGGGTGCGGAGGGTTCGAGCGCCAGCGCGTGGACACCACTGTCGAGTTCTTCCTTCAGGACCTCATTGATGGCGCGATGGCGCGCCACGCGACTCATGCCCGCAAAACTGTGCGATACGATGCGGACGCGGAAATGCGTTTCTCCGGTTCCATCATATGTGGCGTGGTGATCGCTGCCATGATGGTGATGGCCCGCATGGAGGTGGCTTTCATTGATGACTTCAAGCCGTTCCGGTGCGAAGGCCGCGGTCAGTTTCGCTTCCATAGCGCTTTGTTTGCTAATGTGAATGGACATTCGGGCTCGATCTCCCCATATAGACGCTGTGCTTCATATAGACGTCGCTTCGGCGGCAAAAGGTGGGGCAAATCCGCACAGGAAAAGTCACTCGCTTCAAAATTTCGCCCTGTTGGGATGGCCAATGCCAATCAGAGCGAAATGTCAATTCTTGTTTAGCCACTCTTAATCCGCATAATCCGATTCGATGACACTGAACTCCAAATATTTCGACAGCATCCGCATCCGTTCCAAGAAGGATACGGAGGTCAAGTCCAGCAAACCCAGCTGCCAATGGGACGGTTGCGACAGGCCGGGCACGCATCGCGCGCCGGTCGGGCGCATGCGCGAGGGGCAATATTTCTGCTTCTGCATCGATCATGTGAGAGAATACAACAAGAATTTCAATTACTTCTCGGGCCTTACGGATGGCGATATCGCGCGTTTCCAGAAAGAGGCGATAACCGGCCACCGCCCGACATGGTCCACGACGGCCAATGCGAGCGCGCGCACGTCTCCCGATATGGCGCAAAGGCGTTCTGGCTCGGCGTCCTATCACAACCGCCTTCGCGATCCGTTCAACCTGCTCAAGGAAGCCAAGGGTCAAACGACCGGTCAGACGGCGCAGCGCAAGCCGCGCACTCTGGAGATAAAAGCGCTTGCCACGCTTGGTCTGGATGCAAATTCGACTGGCGATAAGATTAAGGCGCGCTATAAAGAGCTGGTAAAACTTCACCATCCCGATGCGAATGGTGGGGACCGTGGATCTGAGGAACGTTTCCGTGATGTGATCCAGGCTTATCAACTGCTCAAGCAGGCCGGGTTCTGCTGATCCCGGTGGTGTGAGCAGGAAGCCATTCTCAGATTGGCGCGGCGTATGACCCCGAAAAGGCGTCAGGCTTTTTGGGCCACGTCATGCGCGAGAACGAACGATTAGAGCATCTGAGCCGAGGCGACGGGATTGCCGAAGGCTCGACGGACATTCTTCTGCTGCGCTTGTCTGCGCGGACGCAAGCACGGATGCCCGCAACTGAAAACGGAAGGGGCGTCGATCCGGCTTGCCGGAAACGCACCCCGGATTGATACTTGGATGTCGCGGCCGGTCAGTTCCTGCCGCTCTGGAGGCATGATGAACAAGGTTGAGCGGGATATAGCCAATTTGCCGGATACCACGGTTTCGGTGCGTGACGTGTTCGGGATCGATTCCGACATGATGGTGCCGGCGTATGCGGCAGGCGATTCCTATGTGCCGGAGCGTGATCCGGATTATCTTTTCGACCGTCAGACGACGCTCGCAATCCTCGCAGGCTTTGCCTACAACCGCCGCGTGATGGTTTCAGGCTACCATGGCACCGGCAAATCGACCCATATCGAGCAGGTTGCCTCCCGCCTCAATTGGCCTTGCGTGCGCGTCAATCTCGACAGTCATGTCAGCCGTATCGATCTCGTCGGCAAGGATGCCATCGTGGTCAAGGACGGGATGCAGGTGACCGAATTCAAGGATGGTATCCTGCCCTGGGCCTACCAGCACAATGTCGCGCTGGTGTTTGACGAATATGATGCAGGCCGTCCCGACGTGATGTTCGTCATCCAGCGCGTGCTGGAATCATCCGGTCGCCTGACGCTTCTCGACCAGAGCCGGGTTATCCGCCCGCATCCTGCTTTCCGTCTGTTTGCCACCGCCAACACGGTCGGGCTTGGCGACACGACCGGCCTCTATCATGGCACGCAGCAGATCAATCAGGCGCAGATGGACCGCTGGTCCATCGTGACAACGCTCAACTATCTGCCGCACGACAATGAAGTAAATATCGTTCTCGCCAAGGCCAAGCATTACCAGAATGCTGAAGGCCGCGAGATCGTGAACAAGATGGTGCGCGTGGCCGACATGACCCGCCAGGCCTTCATTAACGGCGATCTTTCGACCGTGATGAGCCCGCGTACAGTGATTACCTGGGCCGAAAACGCTGCGATTTTCAACGATGTCGGCTTCTCGTTCCGTCTGACCTTCCTGAACAAGTGCGACGAGCTGGAGCGTCCGATCGTGGCTGAGTTCTATCAGCGCGCTTTCGGCGTGGAACTGCCGGAATCGGCTGCGAACATCGTTCTCGCCTGAGACAGGACGATGCCAGCCGCCGACACGCGCCGGCGGCTGGCCGCATTGTAAGATGAAGCACGTTCCGACAAAGCCTGAAGAGGCTTTCGGGAACTGGCTGCGAAGCGAAGTCAGGATGGTCAGATGTCAGGATTAGGTGACAATACGCGCGAGCGTAAGCCGGGGCCGGTGGATTCCGAACCCTTCAAGCGGGCGGTCACCGCCTGCATGCGCGCCATTTCCGGTGAGCATGAGCTGGAGGTCGCGTTCAGCAGCGACCGCCCGGCGCTGACGGCCAACCGCGCCCGTCTTCCCGATCTGCCGAAGCGCCCGACCGCGCACGATATTGCGGTTACGCGCGGGCTTGGTGATTCCATGGCGCTGCGTCAGGCGCGCCATAATCCGCGTATTCATGCCGCCCTGGCGCCGGAAGGCAAGCAGGCGCGTGCCATTTTCGATGCGGTGGAACAGGCCCGTGTGGAAGCCATCGGCGCGCGTGTCATGTCCGGCGTTGCCGACAATCTGGCTACGATGCTTGCGGACAAATACAGCCGCGCCAATTTTTCCGCCGTCACTGACAAGGAGGACGCACCGCTCGAAGAAGCGGTGTCGCTGCTTTTGCGCGAGAAGCTGACGGGGCGTTCCGCCCCAGCGGAAGCAGGGCAGGTGCTCGATTTGTGGCGTGAGTGGATCGAGGAACGGGCCGGGGCCGACTTTGCCCGTCTCGGTGAAAACCTCGAAGACCAGCAGGCTTTTGCGCGTGCGGTTCGCGATATGCTCGCTTCCATGGATATGGCGGAAGAGCTTTCCCAGGAAGAGCAGAGCGACGACGAAGATCAGGACAGCGAACAGACGCCCGATTCGGATGAAAACGAAGAGGGCGGCGACGACAGTCAGGAAGGTTCCGATTCTGCGGAAAGCGACGAATCGGACAGTTCCAGCGACGAGGGCGAGCAGGGCGAAATGGATGCCGCCGATGCATCTGCCGACGACATGGACGACAGCGAGGATATCGACGCCGAAACGCCGGGGGATACCCGCCGTCCCAACCAACCTTTCGCCAACTTTGCCGAACATGTCGATTACAAGGTCTTTACGCGTGAATTCGACGAGGAAGTCGAGGCAGCCGATCTTTGCGACGAGGCTGAACTCGACCGTCTGCGCGGTTTTCTGGACAAGCAGCTTGCCAATCTTCAGGGCGTGGTCGGTCGGCTGGCCAACCGCTTGCAGCGCCGCTTGATGGCGCAGCAGAACCGCTCGTGGGATTTTGATCTGGAAGAGGGCTATCTCGATACGGCGCGCCTGATGCGTGTCGTGATCGATCCGACGCAGCCGCTTTCCTACAAGATGGAGCGTGATACGGATTTCCGCGATACGGTCGTGACGCTGGTGCTGGATAATTCAGGTTCCATGCGTGGGCGCCCGATCACGGTGGCTGCGACCTGTGCCGATATACTTGCCCGCACGCTGGAACGCTGCGGCGTGAAGGTGGAGATTCTCGGCTTCACGACCAAGGCCTGGAAGGGCGGGCAGTCGCGGGAGGCTTGGCTCGGGCGCGGTAAGCCCGCTAATCCCGGTCGTCTTAACGATCTGCGCCATATCGTTTACAAGAGCGCCGACGCGCCCTGGCGGCGTGCGCGACGCAATCTGGGCCTGATGATGCGCGAGGGGCTTCTGAAGGAGAATATCGACGGCGAAGCCTTGATATGGGCGCATCAGCGCCTTCTGGGGCGTTCGGAACAGCGCAAGATTCTGATGATGATTTCGGACGGTGCGCCGGTCGATGATTCAACGCTTTCGGTCAATCCGGGCAACTATCTCGAACGCCACTTGCGCGCGGTGATCGAGGAGATCGAAACACGGTCTCCGGTGGAGCTGATCGCCATCGGTATCGGGCACGATGTCACTCGTTACTATCAGCGCGCCGTGACGATTGTGGATGCGGAAGAACTGGCAGGCGCCATGACCGAACAGCTCGCCTCACTGTTTGAAGAACAGGGCGCAGCAGGATCCGGCAGGGGACGCCATCGCGCTGCTGGTAGAAGATAGGAAAAGGGGCTGACACGGCCCCTTTTTCATGCCCACTGGCAGGGTGCCGCGAGTACGATCTCAGTGCACGTCATATTAGGACAGTTTCTTGCACAGATTCATCGAAAGGCCATGCGCGGCAAATTTCTTTGCCGTATAGGCACCGTGATTGGCGAATGCCGTGCGTCCTGTGACCGGGCCGATGTTGATGATCGTGCCCTCTTTCGGGCAGCCATGCCCGCAGAAGATGCGTGATCGCAGACAGATCACGCCTTCTCCATCCTGGTGCGGCCCGGCGCGTAAAGCGTGGGGGCGAAGATTGCAAGAATGGCGCCGTAGGGGATGAGCATCAGCGTACCCATGACCACCTTCACGAAAAAATCGCCGAAAGCGAGAGATGCCCACAGCGGCAAGCCGAGGCCGAGGAAGGAAGCCGGTTCGGCAAGCGACGAATCGGGCATGCCGGTGACCGTATCGATCCAGGCGAAACCTGCGGAAAAAGCGATCGAGAAGAACAGGATCGTATCGAGTACAGAACCGAACATGGCGGCGGCAAACGGCGCTTTCCACCACGTCTGGCGGCGCAGCCGGTCGAAGACGGTGATGTCCATCAATTGGGCGAACAGAAAGGCGGAGCCAGAGGCAATCGCGATGCGCGGCGTTGCAAGCCAGACCGACATGAGCACGCCCAGAACGAAACCGGCATAGACGACCTTGCGCGCTGCGGCGGGGCCGAAGCGGCGATTCGTCAGGTCATTGACCAGAAAAGCGGCAGGGTAGGTGAATGCGCCCCATGTCAGCACTTCAGCGAGACCGAAGTGGTTGAACGAATACTGGACCAGTATGTTCGAAGCGGCGACCGCCACGCACATGGCCAATATTGCAGGTATGAGTCGGGATATGGGTGGGCTTTCAATCGGCATTTTTTTATCCTGGGTAATGGAACCAGCAAAAAAGGCCGACAATGCCGACCTTTTTTGTCAAACTCTTAAAGCCGGTCTATCAGGCGGCAGCAGCTTCGGCCTGCTTCTTGGCGATCTGACGCTTCAGAAGACGGGCGCGCTGCGACAGCTCCTTGTCGTCAGACTTGACGAGGAATGCGTCGAGGCCACCGCGATGTTCAACCGAACGCAGGGCGTTGGCGGAAACGCGAAGACGGTAGCTCTGGCCGAGGGCTTCAGACATGAGCGTAACATTGCAGAGGTTCGGCAGAAAACGGCGACGCGTCTTGTTGTTCGCGTGGCTGACATTGTTGCCGTACTGGACCGACTTGCCGGTCAATTCACAAGCGCGGGACATTTTGGTCTCACCTTCAACTTTTGTTTCCGGAGCATTTCAGCTTTCTGTAGAAAGCAAAAATGCTCCTTGTTTCGTTTTTCGCAACGCCAAGTACAAACCTGCTTCGCAGCCTTGCCGGAATTGCCCAGGCCCCGACCCGAATGTCCGAACTCAAGCAATCAAAGCAGTTTTGTGCTGCTGGCGCGCGATCTCGGACAGGCGGCCTATTGGGAAAGTCGCGTTTCTATAGTGACCACAGCCGTTACAGTCAAGCCAGATTCCGTCAGGAACCCGCAAAGGCGCGGTTTTGAGGTGTTTTGATCGCCTTCACGAACCGTTGAGATCATAACTTCGCCGGTTTTGCCTGTTCGACAGATAGTATAGAGCTGAACTCTACGCAACTTTTGGTCTGTTATTGCCGATTATTTATAGTCGTTCAGTGCCAGCCGGATATTCGCGGAAGGATTGCCGAACATGATCGACCCCTCGCATATGATGAAACTGGCGACAAGACATGGCGCAAAGCGCGGCATGCTGATGCTGGCAGGATTGGTAATTGCGAGCGGTGCTGCGCGGGCGGAAGATGTTTACCGTACCGAGTATGACATATCGATTTTCGGACTTTCCATCGCGCGTTCGGCCATAGAAACCACGGTCAGAGGCGCCAAATACGATCTGAACGGGCGGTTCCGCACCTCGGGGCTGGCGCGTGTCTTTGATGATACGGATGGCACGGTGCATGCCAGCGGCAGCTCCGTGAAAGGCAAGGTGGTACCTGCTGTCTTCGATCTGGCGTATAAGCATGGCCGCAAGAACAAGAGTACGAATATCCGGTTTGCAAATGGCAATGTCGTTTCAGCCGAGAATATGCCGCCGGTGAAAAAACGCGATCCATGGGTGGAGACCGCGCCGCAGGATCTTCTGAACGTCTGGGACCCGCTCAGTGCCCTCATGATTCCCGCCAGAGATCCGCGTTCGGTCTGCAATCGCTCGCTCAGCGTTTTCGACGGTCAGACACGGGCCGAAATCAAGCTTGCCTTCAACGGGACCGAATCATTCACGACGGAAGGGTTCACTGGCGAATCGGTTATCTGTTCAGCCAGATTCATTCCTGTTTCCGGCTATCAGAAGGGCAAGAAGTCGATTGACTATCTGAGCAATAAAAGCCGCATCACGATCTCCTTTGCCCCGCTGGGCAATTCCGGTATCTATGCTCCGGTCGTGGCACGGATCGGAACCCAGTTGGGTACGCTGAAGATAGCCGCAACACGATTCGAAAAGACACAATAGCGGGGGCCACTACCCCGGACACGGGGAACGAGCATGAAACTGGCAACGATGATCGGCTTTTCAGCCGTAGCAATGTGGGCGCTTCTGGCTTTTTTTACAGCCGGATCGGGGCAGGTTCCGCCATTCCAGCTCTCCGCTATGTGTTTTTCCATCGGCGCTTCCATCGGACTCATCTCGTGGCTCTGGCGTCCCGGCGCATCGCGGCATCTGCGTCAGCCGCCAATCGTCTGGTTGGTCGGCGTCGCGGGTCTTTTCGGCTATCACTTTCTGTACTTCACGGCGCTGCGCAATGCGCCTGCGGTGGAAGCAAGCCTTATCGCCTATCTCTGGCCACTGCTGATCGTCATCGGTTCCGCCCTGATGCCGGGGGAACGACTTGCCTGGTATCATATCGCGGGCGCGCTGCTGGGACTTGCCGGAACCGTGTTGATCGTCACGAAAAGCGGGGGTGTCGGCTTTGAGGCGCGCTATGCCTTCGGCTATATCATAGCCGCGCTTTGCGCCTTCACATGGTCGGGCTATTCGCTTCTGTCGCGTCGTTTCGCGCGCGTCCCCACCGATGCGGTGACCGGATTTTGCGTGGCGACGGCCATCCTGTCGCTGATCTGCCATCTGGCTCTTGAAGAGACTGTCTGGCCCCAGACCGCCATGCAATGGCTGTCGGTTCTGGCGCTGGGGCTTTTGCCGGTGGGCGCAGCCTTCTATGCGTGGGATTTTGGCGTCAAGCGCGGCAATATTCAGGTGCTGGGCGCTGCAAGCTATGCAGCACCGCTTCTTTCAACGCTGGTTCTGATCGTTGCGGGCGCCGCCGAACCATCCATGCGTATTCTGGCCGCCTGTCTTCTGATTACTGGCGGAGCTGCACTCGCCGCCAAAGATATGATTCTTTCACGCCGGAAAAAACCTCTTCCGGCGGAGTAATTCCGGGTAACAACCGTTCTAAGCTTTTGTTTTATCGTATTATCAAACGCAAACCGTTTCATACTTTTTCCGGAACGCTCTAGTGATTTGGGTGCACGCATTCGTCGTGATTGCCGAGAATTTCGATCACCCGGCATTGGTCGATGCGGCCATGTGCCGTGCAATCCAGCATCCGTAGCAGCTCGGTTTTGAGCGAGAGCAGTTTTACGATGCGGTGCTCGACGTCGATCAGTCGTGCCCGGGCAATGGCATCCGCCGCAGCGCATGACTGATCGGGATTGTCCTGAAGATCGAGAAGGGTGCGGATCGCCTCCACTTCGAATCCAAGATCACGCGCGTGACGGATGAACAGGAGCCGCTGAACGTCGCTGTTTTCATAAAGGCGGCGATTGCCCTCTGTGCGCGGCGGTGCTGGCAGCAGGCCGATCTGCTCATAATAGCGGATGGTAGGCACCTTCACGCCGCTTGCTTTCGATGCCTCGCCGATTGGAAGACCTGTCATCATTTTTTCGCTTGCTCCTCTAGTCACTAGAGGATGTAGACCTTGTTGCAGGCAATTCAAGGGTGGACCGAAACGGGCAAGTTATGAGTGAGACAATGAACCAGATTCGCTTTCGTATAGATGGTATGGATTGCGCCTCCTGCGCGACAAAGATCGATACTGCAGTGCGGCGGGTGCGCGGCGTGGAAGATGTTTCGGTGTCTGTTACCGCGGGCACCATGACTGTGCTTCACAACGGCAGCGGTGATCTCGATATCATGGTGCGAAAAGTGCGCAGTCTCGGCTATGGCATCGAGCCTGTTGCAGAGGAAAAGAAGCCGACGAGCCATGATCATGCGCACGATCATGGCTCGTGTGGTGGTCATCACCATGGCCACGATCACCACGAACATGAAGAAGCTCCGGCGAAGGAAATTGTCGCGGGTGCGGACAGTTTGCGGTTTCGGGTCGATGGCATGGATTGCGCCTCTTGCGCCGCGAAGATCGACACTGCGGTGCGGCGTCTTTCCGGCATCAGCGATGTGTCGGTATCAGTTACCAACGGCACCATGACCGTCAGCCATGACGGCACCGCGAAGAGCGGCGAGATTGCCGACAAGGTGACGGGGCTTGGCTATCGGACGAGCCCGATTTCCACGGCGGCGGATGCGCCGAAGTCTCCGGCCCCAGTAAAGTCCCTGCCCTGGTGGCGGACGAAAAAAGGACAGATGATGCTGATGTGCGGCGGCGGTCTCGCGGCCGCTTACGCTATCGGCCATCTCTATCCGGCAATAGCGCTGTGGGCCTTCACGGCGGCAATGCTGATCGGCTTGGCGCCCATTGCCTGGCGGGCCTATATGGCAGCTGTCAATGGCACGCCGTTCTCCATCGAGATGCTGATGACGATTGCTGCGGTCGGGGCTGTCTTCATCGGCGCGACCGAGGAAGCGGCGGCGGTCGTTTTCCTGTTTCTCGTCGGTGAATTGCTGGAAGGCGTTGCCGCAGGCAAGGCGCGGGCCAGCATTCAGTCGCTGACCGCGCTTGTGCCGAAGACCGCATTTCTGGAGCGCAACGGGACGACCCGGGAAGTGCCAGCGGACAGTCTGGCTGTAGGCGATGTCATTTCCGTTCGTCCCGGCGATCGCATGCCAGCCGATGGCGACATTCTTTCCGGTGAAAGCGCTATCGATGAAGCACCGGTCACCGGGGAAAGCACGCCGGTCGGCAAGGCTGCGGGCGATACGGTCTTTGCAGGCACTATCAACGGCGACGGGCTTTTGCGCGTCAAGGTGACTGCTGCCGCTGAGGACAACACGATTGCCCGCGTCGTGCGTTTGGTGGAGGAAGCGCAGGAAGCCAAGGCCCCGACCGAACGCTTCATCAATCGCTTTTCCACCTATTACACTCCGGGCGTGGTGGTGGTTGCGGCATTGGTCGCCATCCTGCCGCCGCTTGTCGGCGGCGGCATGTGGAGTGAATGGATTTACAAGGGTCTTGCCATCCTGCTGATCGGTTGTCCCTGTGCGCTGGTTATTTCCACACCGGCGGCCATTGCTGCGTCGCTTTCATCCGGTGCGCGTCGCGGCCTGCTGATGAAAGGCGGTGCGGTTCTCGAAACCATCGGTAAAATTACGACAGCCTGTTTCGACAAGACCGGCACGCTGACGGAAGGCAAGCCGAAAGTGACGGACGTTCTGGCAGGAACCCTGCCGGAAGGCGAGGTGCTGCGTCTTGCCGCTTCGCTCGATGCGGGCTCCAGTCATCCATTGGCGCTGGCCATCGTGGCCGCTGCCGAAGAACGCGGGCTGAAACTTTCAAGCATCAGCCAGGGCAGGGCCCATGGCGGCAAGGGTGTGTCCGGTGTTGCAGGGCAGTTGGAACTGTTTCTCGGTTCCCGCAAGGCTGCAAATGATATCGCGGCAATTTCTGACGAGCTTGCTGTGCGCATTGCGGTCTGTAACGACGAGGGCAAGACGGTTTCCGTGCTGGTTGCCGATGGCGGGATTGCGGGTGCAATCGCCATGCGTGATGAACCGCGCGCCGATGCCATCGCGGGCCTGAAAGAGCTGAAGGAGGCGGGTATTCGCACCGTCATGCTGACCGGTGATAACGCCCGTACGGCGGAAGCTATCGGTCGCGATCTCGGCATCGAGGTGCGTTCGGAACTTCTGCCCGAAGACAAGCAGCGTATCGTGGGCGAACTGCGCAGCCAGGGACAGATGATCGCCAAGGTGGGCGACGGTATCAACGATGCTCCTGCACTTGCCGCCGCCGATGTCGGTATTGCGATGGGCGGCGGTACGGACGTGGCGCTGGAAACCGCTGATGCCGCCGTCCTGCATGGCCGGGTTGGCGATGTCGCGCAAATGATCGATCTGTCAAAGCGTACCATGCGCAATATTCATCAGAATATTGCCATCGCACTGGGGCTGAAAGCAGTGTTCCTTGTGACGACAGTTCTTGGAATCACCGGCCTCTGGCCAGCCATTCTGGCCGATACGGGCGCGACCGTTCTGGTGACGATCAACGCGCTTCGGCTGCTGAAACAGCGCGCCTGATAGGATTTAAGCGTCAAAAATAACAACCCGGCGAAGACAGGCTGTCGCCGGGTTTGTTCTATTCTGGATCGGACGCTGTTTCCCTGCGGTAGACTTTATTCCCCGATCAGCTCGCGGATGCGGTCGCCATATTTCTTGCCGAACTCGACGTGCTCGGGATTGATGTACTTCACTTCATCGACAAGCTGGTCCTCTTCCTCCGCGTCAGCTGCGGCAAGCGCGCTCATCATTGCGAAATAGGCAAGAAGGTAGTCACGGGGAGAGATGTTCTGGGCTTTCATCAAAGCCACTACCTGGGGCCGGGATTCGATGCTTTCCACCATGGAATCCATCGAAGGCTGGGCGTCCAGACCTTCTTCCGCCGTGGGCGAAAGCTGCATTCTTTCAAGCTCGGCATGAATTGTCTCCATGCGGCCCAGAAGGTCTTCCGTCAGCTTGAAATTGTTGATCTCCGCCGGTGTTTCCGGCGGCGTGGCAATCGACAGAATATCTTCCGCATAAGCCAAACCGGCAGAGGCAGGCAGAATAACAAGCGATAAGCCAAGCAAGGCGGCGCGGTTAAGGCTTTTGAAGCGGGACAGGTTCATCAACTTCTCATCCTAAAATAGATCTTTGCGCTTGCGAATCTCTGCAAACACGGCTTCATCGGGCGCATCCGGCATGCCGAGGTGATCGCGAATGCGGGTGTCATGCCAGCGCAGAAACGGATTGGTCGCCATTTCGAGCGCGATGCTTGAAGGCAGGGTCATCTTGTCGGCGGACCGGAGGCGGGCAATCTCGAGAGCGCGCTCTTTCAAGGCCGAATTGTCGGGATCGACAGTCAGCGCGAAGCGCGCATTGCTCTCGGTATATTCATGGCCGCAATATACCGCCGTCTCGCCGGGCAGCGCCACGAGCTTTCGCAATGACTGGAACATAGTGGCCGGCGTTCCCTCGAACAGCCGCCCGCAGCCAAGCGCGAAAAGCGTGTCGCCTGTGAAGACGGCCTTGGCTTGCGGCAAATAATAGGAAACCTCGCCGGCGGTGTGGCCGGGCGTGGAAATGACCTGCACCTTGAAAAGACCGAAAGTGAATTCGTCGCCGTCCTTCACGCTGCGGTCCAGCCCAGGAATTTTTGTTTCCTCGTCTTTTGGACCGATGATGCTGACGCCGAATTTGGCCTTCAATGCCTCGTTGCCCTCGACATGGTCGAGATGATGGTGAGTGGTGAAGATGAAATCGAGCGTCCAGCCGCGCCGATCCAAAGCAGTTTCGATAGCATAGGCGTCCGGCGCATCGATGGCTGCGGTAAGCGCGCTTTCGGGATCGTGGATCAGAACGCCATAATTATCGCTGCGGCAGATGAATTGTTCAATGTCGAGGCGTGTTTCTATCTGCGGCATGGCACTCTCCCTGTCGGTCCCGTCGCCGCTATGATGCGGTGTTTTCGTCCTCAGTCAATGAGTGCTTCTGGATAAGCGGCATTTGTAAAAGCGTGAAGACAACGGTGATCGGCATGATACCCCAGACCTTGAAGGAAACCCACGCATCGGTGGAGAAGTTGCGCCATACAACCTCGTTTGCAATCGCCAGGAAGATGAAGAACAGGCCCCAGCGGAAGGTGAGCTTTCGCCAGCCTTCTGCATCCAGCTTGAAGGCCGAATCGAAGACATAGCCGAGCAGGGCTTTTCCGAAGAACAGGCCGCCGAGCAGAATCGCACCGAAGAGCGTATTGACGATCGTCGGCTTCATCTTGATGAAGGTCTCGTTGTGCAGCCAGAGCGTCAGCGCGCCGAAAACCAGAACCACGATGCCGGAAACGAGCGGCATGATGGGCAGCGTGCGTGTCATCGACCACGAAATGGCCAGCGCGACAACTGTCGCCACCATGAAAAGGGCCGTCGCCAGGAAAATCGGCGCACCGATGTTTGCAAGGATGGGAAAATGCTCGATCAGCGATTCGCCGCGCGCGTTGGCGAAGAAGAAGACCAGAAGCGGTCCCAGTTCCAGCGCCAGCTTGAGAAGCGGCGGAACTTCCTTGCGTTCGGCTTCGCTTTTCTGCGACGGATCGCGTTCGAAGACGTGATGCTCCATCAGGCAACTCCTGCAATGGCGCGGGCAAAATCCTTGGCCGCAAATGGTTCCAGATCGTCGATGCCTTCACCGACGCCAATGAAATAGACCGGCAGCTTATGCGTGGCGGAAATCGCCACCAGAATGCCGCCGCGCGCCGTGCCGTCAAGCTTGGTCATGACCAGGCCGTTAACGCCAGCGATATTCTTGAAAATCTCGACCTGATTGAGCGCATTCTGTCCTGTGGTGGCGTCGAGCGTCTGCAAGACTGTGTGCGGGGCTTCCGGGTCGTGCTTGCCGAGAACGCGCACGATTTTGGCAAGCTCTTCCATCAGTTCGGCCTTGTTCTGCAGACGGCCCGCCGTGTCGATGATCAGCACGTCGCTGCCTGCTTCCTTGGCTCTCTCCCAAGCGTCATAGGCAAGCCCCGCGGCATCAGCGCCAAGCTTGCTTGATACGACGGGCGCGCCGGTGCGCTCACCCCAGATGTGTAGTTGCTCGATGGCTGCGGCACGGAACGTATCGCCCGCCGCCAACATGACCTTCAGGCCGCCTGCGGTAAGCTTTGCTGCAAGCTTGCCGATAGTTGTCGTCTTTCCGGTACCATTGACACCGACCACCAGAATGACATGCGGTTTGTGTGAAAGATCGAGCTCCAGAGGCTGTGCCACGGGGCCGAGTACCTTTTCGATTTCCGCGCCCATGATGGCACGTACTTCCTCGCCCGTCACGTCCTTGCCATAGCGACCCGACGCAAGTGCATCGGTCACGCGCATGGCGGTTTCAAGCCCGAGATCGGCCTGAATGAGAACGTCTTCGAGGTCTTGCAGCGTGTCGTCGTCAAGCTTGCGTTTGGTGAAAATGCCGCCGATGGAATCGCTGAGCGAGTTCGACGAACGGGCCAGACCACGACGCAGACGCTCGAACCATGAAAGTTTGGGCTCCGGCGCCGCCTCGACGGGGGCCTCTTCCTGCTGTTTCTCGACGGCCTTGGTGACTTTCACCTTTTTGGGTTTCGCAGGCACAGCGGCGGGAGCGGGAGCAGGTTCCGGCACTTTCTCGACAGCTGCCGGTGTTTCAACAACAGGAGCCTCTTCATGTTTTTCAGGTTCGATGCCGGATTCCGGTTCTGCTTGCGGGACGGGTTGCTCGACAACGGGCTCCGTTGCAGGCGGCTCCATCACCGGTGGCTGTTCGATCGGAATTTCGATCTCGGTAACGGGATGTTCCGGCTCAGCCTGGTCTTCTTCCGCCGTTTCCGCGACCAGCTCTTCGGCAGGCTCGGGTTCTGTTACGGCTGGTGGTGTTTCCTGTTTCGATGCAGCGGGTGCTTCCGCCTCTTCGGGCGCCTCAACGGCCTCGGGTGCCTGTGTTTCCGCGACCTCGGAGGCCGACTGTTCGACCGGCTTTTCCTCGACCTCCTTCTTGCCGAAGGAGAACATTTTCTTGATGAAACCGATTGCCATGAATTCCGATGCCTTATTTAAGCCGCTTGTGACTCTGCCTAACGGGTGAGGAGTTTTTCGCCGTCATGGCCTGTCACGTTACGTTCGATGATTTCGCCGGGGTTCCCCTGATCGACAGCGGCAAGCGTGAAGCCTTCCGTACGGGCGATGCCTTCCTTCTCGACCAGCAGGCGCTGCCGCGTGCCGGTGAGCGAGGCGAGATGTTCTTCATAGGCGCGATCACCCACTGCGCGCAGCCGTGCGGCACGTTCCTTGACGATCTCGCGGCGTAGCTGCGGCATGCGTGCGGCAGGTGTGCCTTCGCGTGCGCTATAAGGGAAAACATGCAGGTGGGTGAGGCCGCACTCCTCCACGATTTTCATCGAGTTCCGGAACATTTCCTCGGTTTCAGTGGGGAAACCGGCGATGATGTCCGCGCCGAATACAATATCTGGGCGAAGCTTGCGCACTTCTTCACAAAACGCAATTGAATCGTCGCGCAGATGGCGGCGCTTCATGCGCTTCAAAATCATGTCGTCGCCCGCCTGAAGCGACAGGTGCAGATGCGGCATCAGGCGCGTTTCATTGGCGATGGCATCCATCAGGTCGTCGTCCGCTTCGATGGAATCGATGGAAGACAAGCGCAGCCGCTGCAAATCGGGCACCTGATCCAGAACCGTCTTCACCAGCTTGCCGAGGCGAAGATTGCCGGGAAGGTCGGGGCCGTAGGAGGTCATGTCCACACCTGTCAGCACCACTTCCGCGTAACCGTTTCCGACCAGCCGCTTGACCTGATCGACGACGCCGCCCATGGGCACGGACCGCGAATTGCCGCGGCCATAGGGGATAATGCAGAAAGTGCAGCGATGGTCGCAGCCGTTCTGCACCTGCACGAAAGCGCGCGCGCGACCTTCGATGGCGTCCACCATATGGCTAGCGGTTTCGCGCACTTCCATAATGTCGTTGACGCGGACCTTCTCGAACTGGTTGACGCCGAAATCGGGCAGCATCCGGTAGGAATTGGATTTCAACTTTTCCTCATTGCCCAAAATGAGGTCTACTTCGTCCATGGCCTCGAATTTTCCGGCTTCGGTCTGGGCGGCGCAGCCGGTGACGATGATACGCGCTTGCGGGTTATCGCGGCGCGCTTTGCGGATTGCCTGACGTGCCTGACGTACCGCTTCCGCCGTTACCGCGCAGGTATTGAAGATGATCGCGCCGTCCTTGAGTTCGCCAAGTCCGGCGGTGTCGGCCTCGCGCTTCATCACCTCGGATTCATAGGTGTTGAGGCGGCATCCGAATGTTACGACTTCGACGCTCATCAGGCCACACCCTTGTCATTGCGGGTATCGCGGGTCCATTCGCCCGAAGCCGGATCGAACATGCCGGAAAATTCCCATTCGGCGGGGCCGGTCATGATGGCGTGGTCATCGTCGCGCCATTCGATCAGCAGCGGACCGCCCGGAACATTGACCGTGACCGTGCGCCCGGTGCGCCGCGTGCGTGCACCGGATACGGCGGCGGCGCAGGCGGCGGAGCCGCAGGCCCGCGTCAGTCCGGCACCGCGCTCCCATGTGCGCAGGTCCATGGTTTCCGGCGAGGTGACGCGGGCGATCGAAATATTGGCGCGTTCGGGGAAAATGGGATGGTTTTCCAGAAGCGGGCCGAACTTTTCCAGCTCATAGGACGAGACATCGCGATCCACCCAGAAAATCGCATGCGGGTTACCCATGGAGGCAACCGACGGAGAATGCAGAACCGGCGCATCGATCGGCCCGACCTGTAATTCGATCATGCGTGTGTCGCGGAATTCCTCGGCGAGCGGAATGTCCTGCCAGTCGAAGCGGGGCTTGCCCATATCCACGGAAATCAGCCCGTCATCATGTTCGCTTGCGGTCAGAATGCCGGCGCGGGTCTCGAACGTGAAAGCGCGCCGGCCGGTTTCAGCCGCCAGCGCCTGCACGACGCAGCGCGTGCCGTTGCCACAAGCCTGCGCCTGGGTGCCGTCGCAGTTGATGATCGAAATGTAATTGTCCGTGCCTGCCGTGCGCGGATCATGGATCGCCATGATCTGGTCGAAGGCGGTTTCGCTGTCGCTTGCCAGACGGATTGCGGCATCGGGTGCAATATGGTCCGCGCGACCGCGCATGTCGGCAACGATGATCTGATTGCCGAGCCCGTTCATCTTGGCGAAGGCTGCCCTGGTGGCCATGACTATCGTGGTTCCGTTCTTCCTGCGGCCCTGCTGTGGGAGCCGAGAGGTCATCAAAGGTTATCTGGCGTCTATATGGCGGAAAAGCCCGCAAAATGCCAGTATCTAACGCAAGAGCCGGTGACGATGCTGCCCAGCGTTGCCTAATGCTGCATTGAAAAGCAGATTGCCGGAGAAACTGTGACCTTCCTGTGCCAGTTTCGAAGTTTATGAGCAATTTTCAGTGTTCTTGATATGGTTCGACCCAAATTGCGGGGTGCTGGTGTTGATTTTTTAACCATATAGCCATTTTATCGGTGCAATATGGTCTTAATCACGAGGCTTCAGACATGGAAGCCCGGCAGTGCGCGGGGGGCTCCCCACCCCTTCGAGAATCCGACGGAAATGGAGAACCAGATGGGAATTTCGAAAGCAAGTCTGCTCAGCCTGGCGGCGGCTGGCATCGTACTGGCCGGTTGCCAGAGCTCCCGGCTTGGCAATCTTGACACTGTGTCGCCTCCGCCACCACCGCCGCCGCTGAATGCAGCGCCTTCCGGTTCAGTCCAGAAAGGCAATCTGAACGCGCCCAACGCTTCGCAGTTCCCGACCGCTCCGACGACGGATGCGGGCGTTCAGCCAGGCAATACGCAGGTCGCTAGCTTGCCGCCGGCATCGGCGCCCGATCTGACACCCGGTGCGGTGGCAGGTGTCTGGAACGCGTCGCTTGGCGGGCAGAGCTGCAAGGTCGCAACGCCTCAGACCAAATACGGTCAGGGTTATCGCGCGGGTCCGTTGCGCTGCCCTGGCGAATTGTCGAATCTTGCTTCGTGGGCCGTCAACGGCAAGCAACTGGTGCTCTATGATGGATCGGGCGGAACGGTCGCCTCGCTCTATTCGTCCGGTCAGGGCCGTTTCGACGGGCAGACCACCAGCGGACAGGCGATTTCACTTTCCCGCTGATCCAAGGTCGGCATAGTTTAACAGGGCGGAGCGTCTTCGGACGGCTCCGCCGAACTTTATAGGGTTTCACCGGAACCTACCATGTCTTTCAACGGCAATCTGAAGGCGTTCCCTTCCGTATGTGAGCATTATGATGCGCTGGTCGCTGCGGGTGACGTTGACGCCGATCCCGCACAGTTCGAACTCACCGAGCGCTACGACCGACTGATCGAAGAGATCTGCTCCAAGCGACTGTCGCGCAAATCGAGCGCGCTCGGGTGGCTGTTCGGCAAGCGCAAGGAAGCCGCCGCCATCGTCAAGGGGCTTTACGTTCACGGCGAAGTGGGGCGCGGCAAGACCATGCTGATGGACATGTTCTTCTCGCTCTTGCCCGTCGAGCGCAAACGGCGCGCGCATTTCAACGATTTCATGGCTGATGTGCATGAGCGCATCCACGCCCATCGTCAGGCGTTCAAGCGCGGCGAAACCAAGCAGGAAGACCCGATCCCACCGGTTGCCGAAGCCCTTAGCCAACAGGCCTGGGTGTTGTGTTTCGACGAATTCACTGTCACCGATATTGCCGATGCGATGATCCTATCGCGCCTGTTCAGCGCGCTTTTCTCCCGTGGCGTGGTTCTGGTGGCGACATCGAACGTTGCGCCCGACAATCTCTATCGTGACGGCTTGAACCGACAGCTCTTCTTGCCTTTCATCGACATCCTCAAAAAGCATGTCGATGTGATCAATCTCGATTCGCGAACCGATTATCGCCTGGAAAAGCTCGACCGGCAGCCGGTCTATCTTTCTCCGTTGGGGCTGGAGACGGAACGCCGTATGGATGCGGCATGGGCTGCGCACAAGGACGGTGCGGAAGAAAAACCGGACGTGATCCGCATCAAGGGGCGCGATGTCGAGGTGCCACGTGCCATTGCGGGCGCTGCGCGTTTCACATTCCATGACCTTTGCGCCAAGCCGCTCGGCGCTTCTGACTATCTTGCCATTGTGAAGCGCTATCCCACGCTGTTCATCGATGACGTCCCGGTGCTGGACTATTCCCGGCGCAACGAGGCCAAGCGCTTCATCCTGCTGATCGATGTTCTTTATGATCATCACGCACGGGTATTCATTTCGGCGCAAGCGCAGCCGGAGAAGCTGTATCTTGCCAGCAAGGGCACGGAAGCTTTTGAATTTGACCGTACGGCTTCGCGTCTGTTCGAGATGCAAAGTGCGGAATACCTGGCGGATATACCTGAGGATGCGGCCTGAAGTGCCCGCATTCATGATTTAGGGCCAATCGATATTCAGGATTTGGAAATGGCAAGCTTTAGAGATGGTAGGATTTGGAGCGTGGCCGGAATGTCGATTGTCTCATAGACTGGACTTATACCGCTTTTGGGCTATCTTGCGCCGCAATTTCGCGTGGCAGCCGGTTTAGGGACTACACGAAAACCGCGAGCCGCGTATAAATGAGCCGGGGAGCATTGCGAGCCTGTCTGTTGCGCTGTCGGGGATGGCCGATAGCAGACGGGAAAGGCGGAGATTGCCTTTAAATTGCCTAATTATTTTACGTTTACGTAAGAATTTATGATTCTAACCGATTGAAAACATTGGTCGCAAAATAATGAGTTGAGTTTTTTTGCAAAGAGTCCTATCGAACCCTCGCAACGCAGACGCGTTTCCGGCAGGCTTCCGGACGGCTTCATGCGTTTCTGGATCAAACTTGAGGAAAGAAACAATCATGGCACGCAACAAGATTGCCCTCATCGGCTCCGGCATGATCGGCGGCACGCTCGCTCATCTGGCTGGTCTGAAGGAACTCGGCGACGTCGTCCTTTTCGATATTGCGGAAGGTACTCCGCAGGGCAAGGGACTGGATATTGCAGAATCTTCACCCGTTGACGGTTTTGATGCGAAGTTCACCGGTGCAAACGACTATGCCGCGATCGAAGGCGCAGACGTTGTCATCGTCACCGCAGGCGTGCCGCGCAAGCCGGGCATGAGCCGCGACGATCTTCTGGGCATCAACCTGAAGGTCATGGAACAGGTCGGCGCAGGCATCAAGAAATATGCTCCCGAGGCTTTCGTGATCTGCATCACCAACCCGCTCGACGCCATGGTCTGGGCCTTGCAGAAATTCTCCGGTCTTCCGGCGCACAAGGTCGTCGGCATGGCTGGCGTGCTCGACTCGGCCCGGTTCCGTTATTTCCTCTCGGAAGAATTCGACGTGTCGGTTGAAGACGTCACCGCATTCGTGCTCGGCGGTCATGGCGACTCAATGGTTCCGCTGGCTCGCTACTCGACGGTTGCCGGCATTCCGCTGCCGGATCTGGTCAAGATGGGCTGGACCAGCCAGGACAAGCTCGACAAGATCATCCAGCGCACCCGTGACGGCGGCGCGGAAATCGTGGGCCTGCTCAAGACCGGCTCTGCATTCTACGCCCCGGCTGCTTCCGCCATCCAGATGGCCGAATCCTACCTCAAGGACAAGAAGCGCGTTCTGCCCGTCGCAGCGCAGCTCACCGGTCAGTATGGCGTCAAGGACATGTATGTCGGCGTTCCGACCGTGATCGGCGCCAACGGCGTCGAACGCATCATCGAGATCGATCTCGACAAGGACGAGAAGGCCGAATTTGACAAGTCGGTCGCCTCGGTTGCCGGTCTTTGCGAAGCCTGCATCGGCATCGCTCCGTCGCTGAAATAAATTCCAGACAAGGCCGGATCGCTGCATGAGCAGTTCCGGCCTTTTCCGGCTGTCAATCCGTAGAGGACAACCAGATGAATATTCACGAATATCAGGCCAAGCGCCTGCTGCACACCTACGGCGCACCGATCGCCAACGGTGTGGCTGTCTATTCCGTCGAACAGGCGGAAGAGTGGGCAAAGACGCTTCCCGGACCGCTTTATGTCGTCAAGAGCCAGATTCACGCTGGCGGACGCGGCAAGGGCAAGTTCAAGGAGCTGTCCGAAGACGCCAAGGGCGGCGTGCGCCTCGCCAAATCTGTCGATGAAGTGGTTGCCCATGCGAAGGAAATGCTTGGCAACACGCTTGTCACCAAGCAGACCGGCGAAGCCGGCAAGCAGGTCAACCGTCTTTACATCGAAGACGGTGCCGATATCGAGCGTGAGCTTTATCTCTCGATCCTGATCGACCGCACGGTCGGCCGTCCGGCTTTTGTCGTTTCGACCGAAGGCGGCATGGATATTGAAGCCGTGGCCGAGGAAACCCCTGAAAAGATCATCACGGTCGCCATCGATCCCGCCAAGGGCGTGACCGATGCAGACGCGAACAAGCTGGCCGATGCGCTGAAGCTTGAAGGTGAAGCCCGTGAAGACGGCCTCAAGCTGTTCCCGATCCTCTACAAGGCCTTCACCGAGAAGGATATGAGCCTTCTGGAAATCAACCCGCTGATCGTCATGACCAATGGTCGCGTGCGCGTTCTCGATGCCAAGGTATCGTTCGACGGCAATGCACTGTTCCGTCATGCGGACATTCAGGAACTGCGCGATCTGTCGGAAGAAGACGAAAAGGAAATCGAGGCTTCCAAGCACGATCTCGCTTACGTCGCTCTTGATGGCAACATCGGCTGCATGGTCAACGGCGCAGGCCTTGCCATGGCAACCATGGACATCATCAAGCTCTACGGTGCAGAGCCAGCTAACTTCCTCGACGTTGGCGGCGGCGCTACCAAGGAGAAGGTAACGTCGGCGTTCAAGATCATCACCGCTGATCCGGCTGTCCAGGGTATTCTGGTCAACATCTTCGGCGGCATCATGAAGTGCGACGTGATCGCTGAAGGCGTTATCGCTGCGGTCAAGGAAGTCGGCCTCAAGGTTCCATTGGTTGTCCGTCTTGAAGGCACCAATGTGGAGCTCGGCAAGAAGATCATCAACGAGAGCGGCCTCAACGTTATTTCGGCCGACGATCTCGACGATGCGGCGCAGAAGATCGTCGCTGCAGTGAAGGGGAATTAAGGCATGTCCATTCTCGTCAACAAGGACACCAAGGTTCTCGTACAGGGCCTGACCGGCAAGACCGGTACTTTCCACACCGAACAGGCGCTTGCCTATTACGGCACGCAGATGGTCGGCGGCGTTCACCCGAAAAAGGGTGGCGCAACCTGGGAAGGCTCGAAGGGCGAAAGCCTGCCGATCTTCGCAACCGTTGCCGAAGGCAAGGAACGCACGGGTGCCGACGCTTCCGTGATCTATGTTCCGCCGGCAGGTGCTGCGGATGCGATCATCGAAGCCATCGAAGCCGAAATCGGCTTCATCGTTTGCATCACCGAAGGCATTCCGGTCATGGACATGGTTCGCGTCAAGGAGCGTCTGGAACGTTCGAAGTCGCGCCTGCTTGGACCGAACTGCCCCGGCATCCTGACCCCTGAAGAGTGCAAGATCGGCATCATGCCGGGCAATATCTTCAAGAAGGGCTCGGTGGGTGTTGTATCCCGTTCCGGCACACTTACCTATGAAGCAGTGTTCCAGACCACCAATGAAGGTCTGGGCCAGACCACCGCTGTCGGCATCGGCGGCGACCCGGTCAAGGGCACCGAGTTCATCGACGTGCTGGAAATGTTCCTGGCCGACGATGAAACCAAGTCGATCGTCATGATCGGCGAAATCGGCGGCTCGGCTGAGGAAGAGGCGGCGCAGTTCATCAAGGATGAAGCAAAGCGCGGCCGTTCCAAGCCGATGGTCGGCTTCATCGCTGGTCGTACTGCTCCTGCCGGACGCACTATGGGCCATGCCGGCGCCGTGATTTCCGGCGGCAAGGGTGGCGCGGAAGACAAGATCGCGGCCATGGAAGCGGCTGGCATTCGCGTGTCGCCTTCGCCTGCGCAGCTCGGCAAGACGCTGGTCGAAGTCCTCAGGGGCTGAGACGAGTATCGCTATTGAATATCCCGGCGGCGGCGGAAGCTGCTGTCGGGATTGACATAAGGGCCAGATGCGGCTGGCTTAATGGAATGGCAGGTTTTAACGGTCATTCTGCCGTGCGAAGTGAGTTTGAAATTGAGTTTTGCCGGGGTCTGTTGTGGTTCCTCCCCGGCGGCGTGAGGGATGAAGGTTTCGTTATTGAACTTCCGGCCCGCGCAGATGAGCCACTGACAAGGAGACGGAGCCAAAAGCTTCGGATTAGGTTATGGCAAGGCAAGAACAGGCCAATGACGTTTTCGCCCTTACCTCGTTTCTCTATGGCGGCAATGCCGACTATATCGAGGAGCTCTACGCCAAGTATGAGGACGATCCGACATCGGTTGATCCGGAATGGCGCGATTTCTTCGCTCAGTTGAATGACGATTCCGATGTTGTCCGCAAGAATGCGCAGGGCGCAAGCTGGACACGCAAGAACTGGCCGATCGTCGCCAATGGCGAGCTTGTATCCGCACTCGATGGCAACTGGTCCGAAGTGGAAAAGCATGTCACGGACAAGCTGAAGGGCAAAGCGGCCAAGGGTGAAGCAAAAGGCGCTGCGCCGCTTTCAGCAGAAGAACTGACGCAAGCCGCGCGCGACAGCGTTCACGCGATCATGATGATCCGCGCCTATCGCATGCGCGGGCATCTTCATGCCAATCTCGACCCGCTGGGTCTGGCGGAAAAGCCTGAAGACTATAACGAGCTGGAGCCGGAAAACTACGGCTTCACGCCTGCCGATTACGGTCGCAAGATCTTTATCGACAATGTGCTTGGTCTCGAATATGCGACCATTCCCGAAATGCTCGATATCTTGAAGCGCACCTATTGCTCGACCATCGGCGTCGAATTCATGCATATTTCCAATCCGACGGAAAAGGCGTGGATTCAGGAGCGTATCGAAGGCCCCGACAAGGGCTTCGCATTTACGCCGGAAGGCAAGAAAGCCATTCTGTCGAAGCTGATCGAGGCGGAAGGCTTCGAGCAATTCATCGATGTGAAGTACAAGGGCACCAAGCGTTTCGGTCTCGATGGCAGTGAATCCCTGATCCCCGCACTCGAACAGATCGTCAAACGCGGTGGCTCGATGGGCGTCAAGGAAATCGTGTTCGGCATGGCCCACCGCGGGCGCCTGAACGTGCTCTCCCAGGTTATGGGCAAGCCGCACCGTGCAATCTTCCACGAGTTCAAGGGCGGCTCCTATGCGCCGGACGATGTGGAAGGTTCGGGCGACGTGAAGTACCACCTCGGCGCTTCGTCGGACCGTGAGTTCGACGGCAACAAGGTCCACCTGTCGCTGACGGCCAACCCTTCCCATCTGGAAATCGTCAACCCGGTCGTCATGGGCAAGGCCCGCGCCAAGCAGGACCTGCTGGCTGGCCGCAACCGTGATGACATGGTGCCGTTGACCGAGCGTTCGAAGGTTCTGCCGTTGCTTCTGCACGGCGATGCGGCCTTTGCCGGGCAGGGTGTGGTGGCTGAGTGCCTCGGCCTTTCCGGCCTCAAGGGCCATCGCGTTGCGGGCACGGTTCACTTCATCATCAACAACCAGATCGGCTTCACGACCAATCCTGCCTTCTCTCGTTCATCGCCCTATCCGTCGGATGTGGCGAAGATGGTCGAAGCGCCGGTGTTCCACGTCAATGGCGATGATCCGGAAGCCGTGGTTTTCGCGGCCAAGGTGGCGACCGAATTCCGCATGACCTTCCACAAGCCGGTGGTCATCGATATGTTCTGCTATCGTCGCTTCGGTCACAATGAAGGCGATGAGCCGGCATTCACCCAGCCGCTGATGTACAAGGAAATCCGTGCGCACAAGACCACGGTTCAGCTCTACAGCGACAAGCTGATCAGTGAAGGACTGATCACGCAGGAAGAAATCGACCAGATGAAGGCCAAATGGCGCGAGAATCTGGAACTCGAATTCGAAGCCGGACAAAGCTACAAGCCGAACAAGGCCGACTGGCTCGACGGTGCGTGGAGCGGTTTGCGTACTGCCGACAATGCGGACGAACAGCGCCGCGGCAAGACTGCCGTTCCGGTGAAGACGCTGAAGGAGATCGGCAAGAAGCTGGTCGAAGTGCCGAAGGATTTCCATGTCCACCGCACTGTGCAGCGCTTCCTCGATAACCGCGCCAAAATGATCGATACCGGCGAGGGTATTGACTGGGCGACCGCTGAATCCCTGGCGTTCGGTTCGCTGGTTGCCGAAGGCAGCCCGATCCGCCTGTCGGGTCAGGACGTCGAGCGCGGCACCTTCTCGCAGCGCCATACGGTTTTGTATGATCAGCAAGACCAGAGCCGCTATATCCCCCTCAACAACATCCAGAAGGGGCAGGCGATCTACGAAGTCATCAACTCGATGCTTTCGGAAGAAGCCGTGCTTGGTTTCGAGTATGGCTACTCGCTGTCGGAACCGCGCGCCCTGACGCTCTGGGAAGCCCAGTTCGGCGACTTCGCCAACGGCGCGCAGGTTGTCTTCGATCAGTTCATCTCTTCGGGCGAACGCAAGTGGCTGCGCATGTCGGGTCTCGTCTGCCTTCTGCCGCACGGCTATGAGGGGCAGGGTCCGGAGCATTCGTCGGCCCGTCTGGAACGTTTCCTCCAGCTCTGCGCGGAAGACAATATGCAGGTGGCGAATGTTACGACGCCCGCCAACTACTTCCACATTCTGCGCCGCCAGATGAAGCGTGATTTCCGCAAGCCGCTCATCATGATGACGCCGAAATCGTTGCTGCGTCACAAGCGTGCCGTATCGACGCTGGCGGAACTTTCCGGCGAGTCCTCATTCCATCGTCTCTTGTGGGACGATGCGCAGTACAACAAGGGCGAGGGTATCAAGCTTCAGAAAGACGCCAAGATCCGTCGCGTTGTGCTCTGCTCGGGCAAGGTCTATTACGATCTGTACGAAGAGCGTGAAAAGCGCGGTATCGACGATATCTATCTGCTGCGTGTGGAACAGCTCTACCCGTTCCCGGCCAAGGCGCTCATCAACGAGTTGTCGCGTTTCCGTAACGCGGAAATGGTCTGGTGTCAGGAAGAGCCGAAGAACATGGGCGCGTGGTCGTTCATCGATCCGTATCTGGAGTGGGTGCTGGCGCATATCGACGCCAAGCATCAGCGTGTGCGCTATACCGGCCGTCCGGCCGCCGCATCGCCAGCAACGGGCCTGATGTCGAAGCATCTTGCGCAGCTCGAGGCTTTCCTTGAGGATGCGCTTGGCAATTGACGCCGCTGCCTGAATAACACGAACCTTAAAGACTGAAGATCAACGGAAGAAGAAACCATGGCTACCGAAATTCGCGTTCCCACGCTTGGGGAGTCCGTTACTGAGGCAACCATCGGAAAGTGGTTCAAGAAGGCCGGCGAAGCCGTCGCTGTCGATGAGCCGCTGGTGGAACTGGAAACCGACAAGGTGACGATCGAAGTGCCGTCTCCGGCAGCAGGCGTTCTGGCGGAAATCACCGCGCAAGAAGGCGATACGGTCGAAGTCAATGCGCTGCTCGGTCAGATTTCGGGCGAGGGCGCTGCTGTCACTCCGGCTCCGAAGAAGGAAGCAGCAAAAGCCGCCGCCGCTCCTGCCCCGGCTGCCGCCGCTTCGTCAGGTCCGGCCATGCAGCCTGCTCCGGCTGCGTCGAAGCTTCTGGCTGAAAGCGGCATTTCCGCCGCCCAGGTCGAAGGCTCGGGCAAACGCGGTCAGGTGCTGAAGGGCGACGTTCTCGACGCGATCGCAAAAGGCGTTTCGGCGGCTCCTGCCGCCGCTGCACCCGCTGCAGCGCGTCCGGCATCGTCTGCCGACGATGCGCCGCGCGAAGAACGCGTGAAGATGACACGTCTGCGCCAGACGATTGCGCGCCGTCTCAAGGACGCGCAGAACACGGCGGCGATGTTGACGACTTACAACGAAGTCGACATGTCCGCAGTCATGGAACTGCGCACGCGTTACAAGGACATCTTCGAAAAGAAGCATGGCGTGAAGCTTGGCTTCATGGGCTTCTTCACCAAAGCTGTGACGCATGCGCTGAAGGAAATTCCGGCGGTCAACGCCGAGATCGACGGCACGGATATCATCTACAAGAACTTCGCGCATGTCGGCATGGCTGTCGGCACCGACAAGGGCCTTGTCGTTCCGGTCATCCGCGATGCCGATCAGCTTTCGATTGCAGGTGTTGAAAAGGAGCTGGGGCGCCTCGCCAAGGCGGCCCGCGATGGTTCGCTTTCGGTGGCTGACATGCAGGGCGGCACCTTCACCATCACCAATGGCGGTGTTTACGGATCGCTGATGTCCTCGCCGATCCTGAACGCGCCGCAGTCGGGTATTCTCGGCATGCACAAGATCCAGGAACGTCCGGTCGTCGTTGGCGGTCAGATCGTGATCCGCCCGATGATGTATCTGGCACTGTCCTACGATCACCGCATCGTCGACGGCAAGGAAGCCGTGACCTTCCTCGTGCGCGTGAAGGAAAGCCTGGAAGATCCGGAACGTCTGGTTCTCGATCTCTAAGAGCTGAAAAATGGAGCCGAGCTTCTTTTCTTCGTCGCCTTTCCTGCCGCTCGTTGGCTGGAGCGTCGTTTTGCTGGTGGTTCATATCCTCCTGCAAGGCATGACGGCGACGAAGGAGCTCGGCTCGACATGGAATGCCGGTCCGCGTGACGAAGGGTTTCGCCCTTCCGGAAAAATCGCCGGTCGCGCGGAAAGGGCTTCGGTCAATTTCCGTGAAACCTATCCAGCTTTTGCGGCGCTTGCCCTGGCTTTGGCGCTCAAAGGCGACGCATCCGGCTGGGGGATTTACGGGGCGTGGGTATGGTTCCTGTGCCGTATCGTCTACATACCGCTTTATCTGGCGGGCATTCCCTATATCCGGTCTTTCGTCTGGCTTGGCGCTTTGGCGGGGCTTGGCATGATGTTTCTGGCCTTGATTTCGTGATGACAGCCCGCGTGCGACATGCGCGCCGAAGGAAAAGCGATGCATCCCTATCTCTTCGAACTGGCATCTCTCATGGCGATCTTTGTTTTCGCCATCGTGTCTCCGGGCGCTGATCTGGCCATGGTTATCCGCCAGTCGCTGATGCAGGGACGACGCGAGGCCATCATCACCAGCTTCGGTATCGGCGCAGCGCTGATGATGCATGTCACCTATACGGTACTGGGTCTCGGCCTCATCATTTCCAAGTCGATCTATCTGTTCAACATCGTCAAATGGTGCGGCGTGGCCTATCTGGTCTATATCGGCTTCAAGGCGCTGCGCGCAGGCACGACGAAGATCGACGTGGACATGGCCGCAAAGGAACCGCGCCGCAAGCAGAGCTTCGCCAGGGCTTTCGGCCTGGGCTTCGCCGCCAATGCGCTCAATCCCAAAGCGGTGTTTTTCTTCCTGTCGATCTTTTCGACGGTCGTGGGTATGCACACGCCGACCGGGGTCAAGCTCGGCTATGGTATCGTGATGGCGATGGCGCTTATTTCATGGTTTGTCGGGGTCAGTCTTTTCATGACGACGCCGAAGATGCGCGCGGCTTTCTCGCGCGCTTCGAAGTGGATCGACCGGGCAAGCGGCGTGGTATTTATTGCGCTCGGGCTTAAACTTGCCACGGAAAAGGCTATGTAAGAACCGCTGCCGGACAGGCTCAGGGAGAACCGACAGATGCATGCTTGGAAAAAGCTTCTAAAACTCGCTGCCGCTTCGGCGATGGCCGTAACCATGTTCTCTACGGCTGTGCAGGCCGCGTGCACGCAGAACCGAGCGATTTATCGCGACCGGGACGACGCTTATACGCTGACCTTCCGTCCCGAACAGTCGAACGATCTGAAAATGACGCCGGCGCCGACAAACGAATTCACGATTACCGCTAATGACAAGCCGGAGTTCAAGCTTTCCGGCATGGTGATCTGGCCGGAAGAAGGTGTGGCACGTCCCTACGCGCTGATCACGTTCAACTGCAAGGGCGACGGATCCAGCCAGGAAGAGCTTGACGATTGCAGCATCTGGCAGAGCGTCATCTATGCGTTGAAGGAAGGTGCGGAAGCCGATGTGCTGCCGAAGGCCAACGAACCTGCGGCGCAATCCGTGCTGTTCCCGGATCTGGTGACTGCGCTGGACGGTTATGATTTTGGTGCGGCAACACCTGAGAAGCCGCTTCAATGGGAAGTGTTCCGTTTTCAGGGATGCTCGCCTGACGAAGAATGACCGCGTACGCTGCAGTCACGTCGGTTGCAAAAAGAATTGATGGGGCCGGTCTACGCAGCCGGTCCGTTCAGACAGAAGGATAGTTCAATGTCTTACGATGTCGTTGTCATCGGTACAGGTCCCGGCGGTTATGTCGCCGCAATCAAAGCCGCTCAACTGGGCCTGTCGGTGGCTGTGGTGGAAAAGCGCAGCACGTTTGGCGGCACCTGCCTCAATATCGGCTGCATTCCCTCCAAGGCGCTGTTGCATGCATCGGAGGTTTTCGCCGAAGCCGGTCATTCCTTCGAGACCCTTGGTGTCGAAGTCGGGAAGCCGAAGCTCAATCTCGGAAAGATGCTCGCTCACAAGGACGCGACCGTGAAGTCGAATGTCGCCGGGGTGGAATTCCTGTTCAAGAAGAACAAGATCAAGCCTTATATCGGCACCGGCAAGGTTGTGGCCAAGGGCAAGGTTTCCGTCACTGCCGAAGATGGCAAGGTTGAAGAAATCGAAGCCAAGAACATCATCATCGCTACCGGCTCGGACGTTGCAGGCATTCCGGGCGTCGATGTCGCCTTTGACGAAAAGGTCATCGTGTCGTCAACCGGCGCGCTGTCCTTCAACAAGGTGCCGGGTAGCCTGATCGTGGTCGGCGGTGGCGTGATCGGTCTGGAACTGGGGTCGGTCTGGGCGCGTCTGGGCACCAAGGTCACCGTGATCGAGTATCTCGACAAGGTGCTCGGAGCGATGGACGGTGACGTTTCCAAGCAGTTCCAGCGCCTGCTCGAAAAGCAGGGCATCGCCTTCAAGCTTGGCACGAAGGTGACGGGCGTGGAAAAGGCCGGAAAGGGCGCAAAGGTAACCTTCGAATTGGTCAAGGGCGGCAATGCCGAAACGCTCGAAGCCGATGCGGTGCTGGTGGCCACTGGCCGTCGTCCGTTCACGGACGGTCTCGGTCTGAAGGAAGCCGGCGTGAATGTCGATGATCGCGGTCGGGTTGCCATTGACGATCACTGGCGCACCAATGTCGAAGGCATCTATGCCATCGGCGATGTCGTGCAAGGTCCGATGCTTGCGCACAAGGCTGAGGATGAAGGCGTTGCCGTGGCTGAAATCATTGCCGGTCAGGCTGGCCACGTGAATTTTGACGTCATTCCGAGCGTCGTCTACACTCAGCCCGAGGTGGCTTCCGTCGGTAAGACCGAGGAAGAACTCAAGGCTGCTGGTATCGATTACACGGTTGGCAAGTTCCCCTTTACCGCCAATGGCCGCGCACGCGCTATGCAGCATACGGACGGTTTCGTGAAGATCCTCGCCGACAAGGCGACCGACCGCGTTCTTGGCGCGCACATTCTCGGCTATAATGCCGGTGAAATGATCCACGAGCTGGCCGTTTTGATGGAGTTTGGCGGATCGTCGGAAGATCTGGCCCGCACCTGCCATGCACATCCAACTATGTCGGAAGCTGTGCGCGAATCGGCGTTGGCAACCTTTGCTAAGCCGATCCATATGTGATCGCCTTTATAGTTATCTGCAGAAAGGCCCGCGCAAGCGGGCCTTTTTCATGGAATCAGTTCTGGGCCGGCGGATTGGCAGGCGCAGGTGTTGCCGGTTCGCTTTGGGTTGCCGGCGGCGGAGGCGCTGCGGTGTCGGTTCCCGTTCCATTCTTATAGAAGAAATAGCCGAGAATGATGATCGCCACGAGCAAAATGGCTCCGAGAAGATATCCACTGCCACCACGGGCTGGCGGCGGAGGTGGCATGCCTGACGAATCTGTCGGACGCGGATCTGTCGTTCGAGGATCGGATCGGGGGTCGAGGGGATCAACCATTGCGCTCTTCTCCAAAACTCTCATTCAACGCACTGGCACTATGCCAATGATGGGGAGTCGCGGTCGCAACCGCATCCGGTTTGTGACATCGCGAGTGCGGTTGTCACAAACCCGTGAGAAGATTTAACGCAGCTGAAAGCCGATTGTTCCGATTCGTATCTTACAGGGCGTTCACCCGGTACCCCTTGCTCCGGAGCAGTTCCACAAGGCCCTCAGTGCCGGGAAGATGCAACGCGCCGACGGCGAGAAATATATTGCCTTTCTCCAGCAGAGGTTGGGCACGGTCGGCCATCGTATGGTTACGGTCGATGATCAGGAACTTCTGAAACAAGGCATATTCCTCGTCGGACAGTTCGTCGGGAATAACCTTCCTGAGTGCTGGCATAATCATGCCAATCTCGCCTTGCAGATAAAGCGCGGTCGTCGTTTCCATGGCATCTTCCACTCTGTCACCGTAGTCGATAGCGGCAATCAGATTTCGGATATGGAAGTTGAGAGGTATCCTGTTCATAGCCTCGAACTGCTCGGCAGCCGTTTCCAGCCCCCTGACTTCCCGTCCGTCATTCTGGGTCTCTATTGCAAGGCGCTCGTCCAGAAATTTTTCGCCTTTGCTCTTCCGTTCGCGTTCGCACTTGGGCAAGGCCAGGAGACTGCTTAAAATCCAGGGCTTCATTTTGGCGACAGCGCCAAGAACAAACCCGCGTTCAGCCAGTTTCTGCTCGATATCTGCCTGCCTGTCCTGCGGCAAGTGCGATTTCAGCGTGCTGCCGTCCGTGAACAGCATGAGATCGGGTCGTTCGAGCCTGAGGGCAAGAAGTGATTTCTTATCTAGAACATCGGTGGATTCGATCACCACGGTTCCTGCAGACTCGTAGGCTTCAACCACAGCCTCCGGCAGTTTCATGACGCGGGGATCGCTCAGGTGGATGGTGCCGAAAAGATAGGAGGGCTTCACACCATCTTTTTCGATTTTCCAGATAAGGCCCTTGCTGTTGGGTATCCTATCGGCTGCGGCACGAAGCTGTTTCCATGTCGCCAGATCGGTAGTCTTGAGCAGGCCGAGCAGATCGACGCCATGGGGCGCACAAACCGATATGGATTCGGCACGTGCTGCGACAGGGCCGGTGAGCAATGCGCAGACGAAAAGAAGCAGAAGTGTTCTCATGGAGCGAATATAGTCTCGGCTTGCGTCAAGCGCGATAGGCGTATCAGTAAAAATCAGGCGCGTGGATGGGTCTTGTCGTAGACTTCGAGCAGACGTTCGGTATCCACTCCTGTGTAAATCTGAGTGGTGGACAGGCTTGCGTGCCCGAGTAGTTCCTGGATGGTGCGCAAATCACCGCCGCGACCCAGAAGATGGGTTGCAAAAGAATGGCGCAGTGCATGCGGCGTGGCGCTGTCAGGCAGGCCCAGACCGGCGCGCAGCTTCTGCATTTCACGCTGGATGATGGCTGCATGAAGCACACCGCCCTTCGCACCGCGAAAAAGCGGCTTGTCAGCGGATAGCTCGAACGGACACAGTACCCGATATTGTCCGAGCGCGCGATGAACGATGGGAAGAAGCGGCACCAGTCGTGATTTGCCACCCTTGCCGGTGATGGTGATGGACATTGCCGAAGCATCGGACAGCGCATCGCCCATCAGGCCCAGCGCTTCGGAGATGCGCAGGCCGCAGCCATAGAGCAGGGTCAGGACGGCAGCGTTTCGCGCTGCGATCCATGGCTCCTCGGCCATCTGCCCGTCTGCCGCCACCACACGGCGCGCATCGTCGGCGGTCAGCGGTTTGGGCAGGGATTTCGGCTGGCGCGGCGCGCGCATGGCGCTGGCGCCTGCGGCATTGGCCAGTCCGCGCTTTTCCAGATGGCGCAGCAGGGAACGCACGCCCGCCAGTCCGCGCCCGAGGGTTCTTGCCCCTGCACCGTCGTTGCGGCGGCTGGCAAGAAAAGAGCGCAGATCGGCAATGCGCAGATTGCCGATGTCCTTCAGCGCGGGCGGTTCGCCCAGATGCCCGGTCAGAAAATTCAGAAACTGGCGTGAATCTCGCTCATAGGCTTCAAGCGTATTGCCGGAAAGCCGGCGCGTATCCTTCAGCGTCTTGAGCCACTCCTCGCGCGCGGCTGCGAGATCGGCACGGGCAGGAATGAGAAACTCGCTATTTGTCGCCATTTTAATCAGCCCGTGGTTCGGTCAGGGATACACAGTTTGCCAAGTATAGGTTACCGGCAGGTTGCCGCAGACGAGATTGACCTGCTGAACCATTTTCCTTGGCGTTTCCATGGGAATTGGGTAAGCGATAGTCTGATTGAAGTCAGAAACAGGGTTACCCATGCCGCGTCCAGAAAATCCGGTCCAGCTTGCCGTCATCGGTGCCGCACACGGCACACGCGGCGAAGTCAGGGTCAAGACATTCACCGGCGATCCGCTGGCGGTGGCTGATTACGGCCTGCTCTATGATGCGCAGGGCAAGAGCTACGAAATCCTCGAAGCACGTCCCTCCAAAACCGTGGTTGTTGTGCGGTTCAAAGGCATCAACGATCGCAATGCGGCTGAAGCCCTGAACGGCATCGAGCTTTATATCGATCGCTCGCAACTGCCCGATGAAGAGCTTGATGAAGACGAGTTCTTCCATACCGATCTGATCGGCCTTGAGGCTATCGGAACGGATGGCAAATCCTATGGGGTGATCAGCGCCATGTTCGATTTCGGTGGCGGCGATCTGATCGAGCTGAGCCAGAAGGGCAGGCGCCCGATGCTCATTCCCTTCACCGAAGCCGCTGTGCCCGAGGTTGATTTCGACAAGGGCATCGTGCTGGTCGAGCCTCATGCCGCGGGCCTGATCGCAGGCGATGACGAAGGCCATTCCGAAGGCGAAAAGAAGAAGCCATGACGGAGCGAACTGAAGCTGGCGGCGGCGCTGATTTCTTTCATGCATCCGTGCTGACGCTCTATCCGGAGATGTTTCCGGGACCGCTCGGCGTGTCGCTGGCCGGCAAGGCTCTGGGCGAGAGCAAATGGCAACTCGATACGGTGCAGATCCGCGACTTCGCCGAAGGCAAACATCGCATGGTTGACGACACGCCTTCCGGTGGTGGCGCTGGCATGGTGATGAAGCCGGATGTCGTGGCGCGCGCTCTTGATTCGGTCGCCGATGGGCGCCCGATGCTGCTGATGAGCCCGCGTGGCGCGTCTTTGACGCAGAAGCGCGTACGGGAGCTGGCGGACGGCCCGGGCGCGATCATCCTTTGCGGCCGCTTCGAGGGCGTGGACGAACGCGTGATCGAAGGGCGCAATCTGGAGGAAGTGTCCATCGGCGATTACATCCTGTCCGGCGGCGAAACAGCGGCGCTGGTTTTGCTGGATGCCGTGGTGCGGCTTTTACCGGGGGTCATGGGAAATCAGGAATCCGGCGAAACCGAGAGTTTCGAGGCGGGACTGCTCGAACATCCCCATTATACCCGCCCGCAGGAATGGGAAGGGCGCAGCATTCCCGATATTCTGACTTCGGGCAATCATGGCGCCATTGCCAAATGGCGGCTGGCGCAGGCGGAGCGCATTACGGAGGAACGGCGTCCCGACCTCTGGGAAGCTTATAAGGGGACAAAAGGCAAGTGAACATCATCCAGCGACTTGAATGCCTGTCGCTGGCGCTTCTGGCGCTCGGAGCCTATTGGGTGAGCGGTGCAAGCTGGTGGTTGTTTGCGATCCTTATTCTGGTGCCGGATCTGTCGTTCATCGCCTATATGAAAGGGCCGCGTTCAGGGGCGATAGTTTATAATATTGCGCATAGCTGGATCGGCGTCGTGCTGCTCGCGGTGCTGAGCTGGACCATGAGCTGGTCGCTCGGTTTTGCAATTGCACTCATATGGGCGGTGCACATCGGCGTGGACCGTGCGATTGGCTTCGGACTCAAATATGGGACCGGTTTCAAGGATACGCATCTTGGGCGTATCGGCGGGTAGAGAAGAAGCGAAAGCCCGGCGCTGGCCGGGCTTTCTTGTTGAGGGTTTTGCGTTAGATGGCGCGTGATTCTTCGGCCGGGCTTTGTTCCATGGTTGACTTGCGCAATATGAAATAGACGCCGCCACCGATGGCCACACCGAAGAACCAGCCATAGGTTCCCCACCATGTGGGCAGGATATTGGTCGCGATGGGCAGGACCGAAGAGAACAGCGCGCCAATTGCAAAGGCGATAAACGCCTTCACATGCCATCCGTTCTGGAAACGAAACTCGCCATCTTCCTGATAAAGTTCCGCCACGTTGAGCTGACCGCGGCGGAGCAGGTAATAGTCGACCATCATGATTCCGAAAATGGGGCCCATCGTGGAGCCCAGGAAATTGACGAAGTGAGCAGCGCCTGTTTCCCATGGCGCAAAAGGATAGAGCACGAGCGCGATGAGCGCGGCAATGACGCCACCACGCTTGAATGACACTTTTTGCGGAAATGTGTTTGAGAAGTCGAAGGCCGCCGATACGAAATTCGCAACGACATTGATACCGAGTGTCGCGGCGGTGAAGGTGAGGGCGGCCAGAAGCGCCAGGAACCAGCTGTCGAATTTCGCCGAGATCTGGTCGGGATGCAGAAGCACTTCGCCATAGACCGTGAAGGCGGCGGTTGTGGTTACGCCTGCGACGAGACAGAACGCCAGAAGATTGACCGGCAGGCCCCAGAGATTGCCGCGCCGTAGAGATGCCTTGTCCTTGGCATAACGCGAAAAGTCGCAGAAATTCAGATAAAGCGCTGCAAAATAGGTGATCCATGTTGCTGCAACGGCTGCAAGCGCCGCGAACGAGCCCGGTTCTCCCGTGACGCCGGCATCCCTGGTCTTTTCCAACAGAATGTCGCGCGGGATTTCACTGCCGAAAGAGAATGTCCCCGACTTGATGACGAGATATACCGCGAGGATGAGCATCATGATCCAGACGGCAGGCCCGGCCCAGTCCTGGAACCTGCGCACCGTTTCCATACCGCGCTGAATAATCAGAAGCTGCGCTGCCCATACCAGCACATAGCAGATTACTGCCAGCGTCGAGTGGCCAAGCAGGTGGCTGTTCTGGTGAAAGGCTAACATGCTTTCATTGCGGATGAGCAGGGCGACGATAGCGCCGGAGGCGGCGGCGGTTTGCGCACCATACCAGAAACACGCGACGACACCGCGGACAAGAGCCGGAAAATTTGCGCCGAAGGTGCCGAAGGATGCGCGGGCAAGGACGGGAAACGGTACACCGGTTTTGAAGCCTGCATTGCCGACAAGACTCATCAGGAAGAAGATCACCAGAGAGCCGACACCGATGGCAATGACGAAATTGATGAAACTGCCGCATAGAAGAAAAAGACTGGCGGCCAGATAGTAGCCCCAAAGACTGTGCACGTCCGAAGTCCAGACGTTGAAGATGCTGAATGCTCCCCATTTGCGTTCTGCCGCGGGGGCGAGGTCTTCATTGTATAAGGATGGCGACGGATTGGTGACTGCCATATTGCACCCATTTTCAAGATGGCCTTTCCGGCCAGTTTCATCGATGAGCCCCTTTTTGTTATCGATCAGCGTGTCATAGTCCGCGGCAGCTGACTACGAAAATTTCTGACAGGGCGTGACAAATGGGCTCTAATGCGCTATGTGGCTGCCGGTTCGGGAAATCCCGACATCCGTAAACCAATAAATGGTGTAACGCTCCTGCCTGAATGATGGCATAGTCGCACGGCCAAGAGTGCCTGGCGGCGAGTGCAGAGCGCTCTGACTGTTTGAGAAGAATTCAGAAGGAGTAAGACGATGACCGATATCATTCGTCAGCTTGAAGCCGAACAGGCAGCAAAGATTGAAGAAAAGCGCAAGCTTCCCGATTTTCAGCCCGGTGACACCGTTCGCGTTCAGGTCCGCGTGACCGAAGGCACGCGTACCCGCGTGCAGGCCTATGAAGGCGTCTGCATTGCCCGTTCCGGCGCCGGTCTCAACGAAAATTTCACTGTTCGCAAAATTTCCTATGGCGAAGGCGTGGAGCGTGTATTCCCGGTTTATTCGCCGATCGTCGAGGGTGTTGAGGTGGTTCGCCGTGGTAAAGTCCGCCGTGCGAAGCTCTACTACCTGCGTGGCCTCACCGGCAAGGCTGCCCGTATCGCCGAAAAGAAAGACAACCGTACCAAGGCCGAGCGCGAAGCTGACAAGCTTGCCGCCGCCAAGGCTGAGGCTGCCAAGACCGCTGCCGAATAAGTTTTTGGCAGAGATCTTCAAAAAGGCGGCTTCGGTCGCCTTTTTTATTTGCCAAATCGAAAATGCCTCGTAACATCGAGCACAATTCCGCCCGTATTGCGCAAGATTATTACTGCGACACCCTGTTGCGGTTTCTGTTTCTTGACGAAATGCGGCGGTAGGTGCATATGACAGCCAAAGTTAAGAACCGTTCAAAGGAAGTCTCGCAATGAGCGCGCCGCGTACACTTTACGACAAGATCTGGGACGATCATCTGGTGGATCAGCAGGACGATGGTACCTGTCTCCTCTATATTGACCGCCACCTTGTTCACGAAGTGACCAGCCCGCAGGCTTTCGAAGGGCTGCGGATGGCTGGCAGAAAGGTGCGCCACCCGGAAAAAACGCTGGCTGTTGTCGATCATAATGTGCCTACGTCACCGGATCGTATCCACGGCATCAAGAACGAGGAAAGCCGTATTCAAGTCGAAGCGCTGGCCAAGAATGCCGCAGATTTCGGCGTCGAGTATTATTCCGAGCGCGACAAGCGTCAGGGCGTCGTTCATATCGTCGGACCGGAGCAGGGTTTCACCTTGCCGGGCATGACGATTGTCTGCGGCGACAGCCATACTTCGACGCACGGCGCGTTCGGCTCGCTGGCGCATGGCATCGGCACTTCGGAAGTGGAGCATGTGCTGGCAACCCAGACGCTCATTCAGAAGAAAGCCAAGAACATGCTTGTGCGTGTGAATGGCACACTTCCGGCAGGCGTCACCGCCAAGGACATCACGCTGGCGATCATCGGCGAGATCGGCACCGCCGGCGGCACCGGCTATGTGATCGAATATGCTGGCGACGCAATCCGTGCGCTGTCGATGGAGGGCCGCATGACGGTCTGCAACATGTCCATCGAAGGTGGTGCACGCGCAGGCCTGATCGCGCCGGATGAAATCACTTTCGCTTACATCAAGGACAAGCCGCGCGCGCCGAAAGGCGAGGCGCTGGAACAGGCGATCAGCTACTGGAAAACGCTTTGCTCCGATGAAGGCGCGCATTTCGACAAGATCGTTGAACTGGATGCCGCGAAGATTTCGCCGGTTGTCTCCTGGGGATCGTCGCCGGAAGACGTCGTGTTCGTCACCGATATCGTGCCCAATCCAGATGAGATCAAGGACGAAACCAAGCGCGCTTCCAAGTGGCGCGCACTGGACTATATGGGCCTCAAGCCCGGCACCAAGATGACCGATATTGCTATCGACCGTGTTTTCATCGGCTCGTGCACGAATGGACGTATCGAGGATCTGCGTGACGCAGCCCGTATGGTGGAAGGCAAGAAAGTCGCCGAAAGCGTCAATGCCATGATCGTTCCGGGCTCCGGCCTCGTGAAGGAACAGGCGGAAGCCGAAGGCCTCGACAAGATTTTCATCGAGGCTGGCTTCGACTGGCGTGAACCGGGCTGTTCGATGTGCCTTGCGATGAACGATGACCGTCTGAAGCCGGGCGAACGCTGCGCTTCAACCTCAAATCGTAACTTCGAAGGCCGTCAGGGCTTCAAGGGTCGCACGCATCTGGTCTCGCCGGCTATGGCGGCGGCGGCGGCGGTTGCTGGCCGTTTCGTCGATATTCGCGAGTGGAAGTAGGCTCGACCTTTCCCGACCATAAGAAAAGCCGCCACTTTCCTTCGGCGGCTTTTTTCTTTTCCGGGTTCTGATTTGGGGCATTTCGCGGCCAGAGAAGTAGTTTCCTGTCTTTTCTGGAAAGACATCAGCTTGTTTTCCCGCACATGGACTTGAATGGGGTAGCTATTTTCCGCTATTAATAAAGAAATTTCGAGTAAACATCTGTGTTAATTTAGAAGCTTCTCATGGATCTTCCGTAAGAAGAGTATAGCCGACCGGCCTTTTCACGAAAATGGGAAGATGTATCGTGCAGTAGTCGCCGTTGCAGGCTTGAGGGAAGGGGAATTGCAGGTTCTTGCGCATCGCGCAGTCCGGAAGCTGCAACGGAAAAGGCTTTGATGGGCGGAGCAGATTTCATACTTCTGATAAACATGACCGTTTCCGGTCTGTTTGCCTTCGCTTTTATAGGCATTGCGGTCTATGCGCGGGATAAATCGGCTGCACCCGTTTTCGCTGCAGGATTTGTTTTCGCAATGCTCTATTTCCTGATCGAGCTTGCGATGCATTTCTTTCCTGGCCCGCGGTTGGGCTATATGCTGGGTTTCACCACATATTTCATTACGCTTGTTTGTCTGGTCGCGGGATTATCCCGCATGTATGCCTTGCCCGCGCCGCGAAAACTGTTGGTTATCCTCGCGATCGGTTCATTGCTGATGGTCTATGCCATTTACAACATCGCGCGCAGCAGCATGGTTGGGATGGTGCTCTACCAGATACCTTATTTCCTGCTGCTGGTTCTTGCCGTCTGGGTCATCCTGCGGGCACGATTGCGCGGTGCGA
The DNA here is from genome assembly GCF_014253075.1 of Ochrobactrum sp. CM-21-5. Classification (GTDB taxonomy): domain Bacteria; phylum Pseudomonadota; class Alphaproteobacteria; order Rhizobiales; family Rhizobiaceae; genus Brucella. The sequence goes on along the minus strand of NZ_JACLZJ010000001.1, from coordinate 101,685 downwards.
TTGACGTTCTCATGGCCGTGCTTTTTTCCGTCAGTGCCGTGCATTTCCTTCTCAAGCCGGTTCTCGCGATGTTTGCCGGAGGGCCGGGGCCGGAACCGGTCGACTACGTACATACGGTCTATGCGCTTTTTGCGCAGTCAATCGGGGCGGGGCTGTCGGTGGCGGGCGGTCTCCTGCTGCTCATGAGTCTGATGCGGGAGCTTCTTACGGATATCACGATCCGCTCCGAAACCGACCAGTTATCGGCGCTTTTGAATCGGCGCGGATTTGAATTCCGGGCTGAGGCGGCAATCGAGAAATCCAGACGCCTACGTCAGGCCCTGTCGCTGGTGGTTTGCGATATCGATCATTTCAAGGCGATCAACGATAATAACGGACATGCACTGGGAGACCGGGTGATTGCAGCTTTTGCCGCTGAATTGCGCAAGGCAGCGATTGCCAAGGGGGGCCTTGCCGCCCGCATGGGCGGTGAGGAATTCGCGGTGCTGCTGCCCGGAAACACTATTCAGTCAGCCTGGCGTTTTGCCGACCGGGCCCGGCTTGCGTGCGCGGATGTTCAATTGCCTGGCCTTTCAGGCCATATAGAATTCACCGCAAGTTTCGGGGTGGCCGAAATGGACTTCGACGATCTGTTCTCCGATCTCTACAAGCGTGCTGACGGCGCGCTCTACGAGGCGAAGAAGACCGGACGCAATTGCGTGCGCACGGCCTTGCCGATGCTGCTCGATGAAAATGTCGTGGAACTTCGCCCCTCCGGTACTGCGCGCAATCGCGGCTGAACCATCCGGAGCGCTTGTTGTGGACCGGTCAGCAGACCGGATGGTCTGCGCCGCGATTGATCGCGTACATGAAGGAACGCCCGCGAAGTACGACGGTGCTTTGGCAGTTGCTGTTCGGTCCGGCGACTATATAGGAACAGCATCGTCTCGCGGTACGGTCACGAGCATCGGCTTGGCGTTTTGACGGCTGCCCGGCGCAATTTCGCGGCTGCGCCCAGCGCCAAACCCGATGATTTTCGCTCCACTGGCGGGCATCCGAACGATCAGATTTCCGGAAGAATCGCTGTAGCGCTCATTTGTTCAGCCGAAGCGGTGCTCGCGGTGCCCAGCAAGGCGCCTAGCGAGATCACGAGTGCGTGCCGCATTCGATCATATCCAGCACGCGGAATGCGCATGGCCGTTCTGTTGCGGTTCGTCATGGGCTTGCCCTGTAATTGAAGTGCACGGTACCTGCCCGCTCGCACATTCAGCGAAAGTGTTTTTAGATTCCAAATCACCTTAACTCTTTCTTTACCTTTGTCATCCGTGCTGGCTACAATCAGATTGCTCTTTCCGCATTGCAGTGCTTCGCAGCATGGCCGGATGGAAGGAGCAGGAAACGCCAAGGAACGTCCAATGACCAAAGATCATGCCGTCGATATTGCGCTTCTCCACTTGCGCGATGCCCATGAATTCGCGCCGCTTCTTGCCAGCTATGCGCAGGCCCTGAAGCGTGGCGCGCCACGCAGGCCAGACGATTTCTATGCGGAGCATCTGCTTCAGGATCGTGCGGCGGAAACGCTCGGCGCGCGCGTGGACGGCAATCTGGTGGGTTTTGTCATCTTCTACGATCTGCCGGAGCCAGTATCCGGCTTGCGTGCGGGACAGGTGGATCACATCTATGTCCATCACGATCATCGCGGCAAAGGCATCGCCAAGGCGCTGATCGACGTGCTGGCAGATAAGGCTGAGGAGCGCAGCTGGTCGAAACTCGTGCTCAATGCGCCACGCGTTCCCGAAGACGGCCGCAAGCTGTACGAGCAGGTTGCCACAGCCGCAGACTGGTCAAGCTACGTGATTCGTTTCGGCAGCTAGGCCTAGATTGGTGAAAGTTGATGAAATTACACATGTTTTCTGGATTGTGGTGTTCAATCGTTTGAATGCCGCATTCACGCGAATGTGTCGCCAAGGTGCGACCAATTGTTAGTCTTTTCGTGAAAAAGCTTCTTTGACGTGATGGTAAAAGCGCAGTAGAAAGCGCCACATAGGGCCGTGGATGACGGTCCCGCCATTATTCTTGGGTCGTCCCGGCGCAGGATCGCAGAATTCCGGTTTCCTGTGTTCGGAGCGACATCGACTGGGTTCGACAGAGTCCGCCATCCGGTTCGCCTCATCGGCCCAAACCGGGAAGATGCAACCGGGAGAAACGTCAGGGAAGCCATGACACAACCGACCGCCGCGCGCCAGCGCCCCTTGTCGCCGCACCTGTCCGTCTATCGACCGACGATCACCATGACGACGTCCATCGTGCACCGCATTACCGGCGGCGCACTCTATTTCGGTACGCTGCTTCTCGCTGCATGGCTGATTTCTGCCGCGATCAGCGAAGAATGCTTCAACACCGTCAACGCTCTCTTTGGTTCGTGGATCGGACGGCTTGTGCTGTTGGGTTACACTTGGGCACTTCTGCAGCACCTCGCCGGCGGCGTCCGCCATCTCATCTGGGATACGGGCGCGGCGATGGAAAAGCACACCGCTTCCAAGGTTGCCTGGGCGACAGTAGTCTTTTCGGTCATCGCCACGATCCTCGTCTGGGTCGCTGCTTACTCGGTGCGCTAGGAGGCTGTCCCATGAACGGCATGAACAACGATATGCGTACCCCGCTCGGCAAGGTTCGTGGTCTTGGCTCCGCCAAGGAAGGAACCGGGCATTTCTGGTACCAGCGTCTGAGCGCAGTCGCGCTGATTCCGCTGGTCCTGTTTTTCATTGGTCTGGTCATTTCGCTCAATGGCGCAAGCTATGCAGAAGTCCGGGCTGCTCTCTCGCATCCTTTCACAGCGATTGTGATGGCGCTGTTTGTCCTGACCGGCATTTATCATATGCGCCTGGGCATGCAGGTGATCATTGAAGATTATATTCACGGCGAAGGCATGAAAGTCGTGCTGGTGATGCTGAACACCTTCTTTACGGTGGTGGTCGGTTTTGCCAGCCTCTATGCGATCCTCAAGCTGAGCTTCGGAGGTTGATAGCCCGATGGCTAGTGCAATAAATAACGCGGCGCCTGCTGCGGGCGGTAAGTCCTACAAGTTTGTCGATCATAAATTTGACGTGGTGGTGGTTGGCGCCGGCGGCGCGGGTCTGCGCGCCACGCTTGGCATGGCCGAACAAGGGTTGAAGACGGCCTGCATCACCAAGGTTTTCCCGACCCGTTCGCACACGGTTGCCGCACAGGGCGGTATTGCCGCCTCGCTCAGAAATATGGGACCGGATAGCTGGCAGTGGCATATGTACGATACCGTCAAGGGATCGGACTGGCTCGGCGACACGGACGCCATGGAATATCTGGCGCGGGAAGCGCCTGCGGCCGTCTATGAGCTGGAACATTACGGTGTGCCGTTCTCGCGTACCGAAGAAGGCAAGATCTACCAGCGTCCTTTCGGCGGCCATATGCAGAATTTTGGTGACGGCCCTCCGGTGCAGCGCACCTGTGCCGCTGCCGACCGTACCGGCCACGCCATCCTGCACACGCTTTACGGCCAGAGCCTGAAGAACAACGCACAGTTCTTCATCGAGTATTTCGCGCTCGATCTCATCATGACCGATGGTGTGTGCACCGGCGTCGTGGCATGGAACCTCGATGACGGCACGATCCATCGCTTCTCCGCCAAGATGGTGGTTCTGGCCACCGGCGGCTATGGCCGCGCCTATTTCTCGGCGACCTCCGCCCATACCTGCACCGGCGACGGCGGCGGCATGGTGGCGCGTACCGGCCTGCCGCTTCAGGATATGGAATTCGTGCAGTTCCATCCGACCGGCATTTATGGCGCGGGCTGCCTGATTACCGAAGGCGCGCGCGGCGAGGGCGGCTATCTGGTCAATTCCGAAGGCGAGCGTTTCATGGAGCGCTATGCCCCTTCGGCCAAGGATCTTGCCTCGCGCGACGTGGTTTCGCGCTGCATGACCATGGAAATCCGTGCCGGGCGCGGTGTGGGCCGCGACAAGGACCATATCTTCCTGCATCTCGACCATCTCGATCCGGCTGTTCTGCATGAGCGCCTGCCGGGTATTTCGGAATCGGCCAAGATTTTTGCGGGCGTCGATGTTACCAGGGAGCCGATCCCGGTTCTACCGACAGTTCACTACAATATGGGCGGCATTCCGACCAACTATTGGGGCGAAGTGCTCAACCCGACCGCAGAAGACCCAGATCGTGTCCAGCCCGGCCTGATGGCCGTCGGCGAAGCGGGCTGTGCATCGGTGCATGGGGCGAACCGACTTGGCTCCAACTCGCTGATCGACCTTGTGGTGTTCGGACGCGCTGCGGCGATCCGTGCCGGTCAGGTCATCGACCGTGAATCGAAAATTCCCGACATCAACGAAGCAGCCTCCGAACAGATCATGGATCGTTTCGACCGCCTGCGTTATGCCAATGGCTCGACACCGACTGCCGTGCTGCGTGAAAAGATGCAGCGCACCATGCAGGAAGATGCAGCCGTGTTCCGCACATCCGAATCGCTCAAACAGGGCGTCGAGCGTATGCACCAGATCTGGCACGAACTGCCGGACCTCAAGGTGAGCGACCGCTCAATGATCTGGAATTCCGATCTGGTGGAAACGCTTGAACTGGAAAACCTGATGGCCAATGCCATGGCTACTGTGGTTTCGGCAGAAGCCCGTCAGGAAAGCCGCGGCGCCCATGCGCATGAGGATTTTCCAGATCGTAACGATGCCGAATGGCGTAAGCACAGCCTGTCATGGCTTTCGCCCGATGGCGATGTGAGGCTCGATTACCGCCCTGTTCATCTCGATCCGTTGACCACGGAAGATGAAGGCGGCATTGAGCTTGCGAAGATTGCGCCCAAGAAGCGCGTTTATTAATCGGGGGAATGAGCAATGGTTGAACTCGCACTTCCCAAGAATTCCCGCATGCAGGAAGGCAAGTCCTGGCCGCGCCCGGATGGGGCCAAGCATGTCACGGAATTCCGTATCTATCGCTGGTCGCCGGACGACGACGCCAATCCGAGCATCGACACCTATTATGTCGATCGCGACGATTGCGGCCCGATGGTGCTGGATGGTCTGCTCTATATCAAGAACAAGATCGATCCGACGCTGACGCTGCGCCGCTCCTGCCGCGAAGGCATTTGTGGTTCCTGCGCGATGAATATCGATGGCGCGAACACGCTGGCCTGCACCAAGGGCATGGACGAGATCAAGGGTTCCATCAAGGTCTATCCGCTGCCGCATATGCCGGTGGTGAAGGACCTCGTGCCGGATTTGAGCACATTCTACGCCCAGCACCGTTCCATAGAGCCATGGCTCAAGACGGTGTCGCCGGAGCCGCAGAAGGAATGGTTGCAGAGCCATGATGACCGCGCCAAGCTCGACGGACTTTACGAGTGCATTCTGTGCGCCTGCTGCTCGACCTCGTGCCCGAGCTACTGGTGGAACGGCGACCGTTATCTTGGTCCCGCTGTGCTGCTTCAGGCCTATCGCTGGCTGATCGACAGCCGCGACGAAGCCACAGGCGAACGTCTCGATAATCTCGAAGACCCGTTCAGGCTCTATCGCTGCCACACGATCATGAACTGCACGCAGACCTGCCCCAAGGGATTGAACCCGGCCAAGGCGATTGCCGAAATCAAGAAGATGATGGTCGAGCGCCGCGTGTAATCGCGCCTCTTGCGAGCAGTGTCTTCGGCACGCTTGTAAGCTTTATTCTTGACGGCAGGCCCCAACGGCCTGCCGTTTCGTTTTTGACCTCTGGTCTGTCCGAATACTTGTCCGTGATACTTGCCGAATTACCGACGTTCAACTTGTCATGATTTTGATACAAAAGTGACACACGGTCCTTGCTATTCCTCAGCCTCATGCTTAGTGAAAACAACACCACAGGTTGCAATGTGGTGGTGAAGTTGGGCTGGGGGCGAAAGAATATGAAAAAGTTTATACGCGGCAGACTGGCAAGAGTATTCGAGGTCTATGCTTGGCGTGACCTGATCTATATCGTCCTGTTCTCCTATGCCGCCACCTTCTTTATTCGTAAGGGGATGAACTACGAGATAAAGCGGTATTGGGGAATCGCCATTGTCATATTCGTGCTGGCGATAATCCTTGGCATCGCGAATAAGAACCGCAGGAATTACAACCGAAAACTCTTCCTCTTCAGTTCGATCCCGTTCATCCTCTCCGTCATCTATTACTGGTTTCTCGATGCATTTGGTTCGTTCGATCTTGGGGCGATTCTCTATCATATGCGCATGGGGGTCGAGGACGGAGCCGTAGACGATGTCACGAAACTGGCTATGCTCTATGTTTGCGTGGCCATACTTTTCCTCGTGACGATCCACTATATCGCGCGGCGCGATCTGCGAATTGTCTGGATGGACCGAGTTGCGGCGTTGCCGCTACTTTTCGTTTCTCCCCTGCTGCTTGGAATAGCCGATTATTACCGGCACGCCGATGATGCCAACAAACTCATTGCCTATTACGCTCCACTGCCCGCCGACCTGAAGCAACCGGAGGCGGCGCGGAAAAACCTGATCGTTGTATACGCCGAAAGCACCGAGCGTACATTCGAAGAGCTGGAGAACGGAAAAACCATCTTCCGATCCCTGAATGAGATTGCCGCCGGTGGCGTTACAATCAAAGGCATCGCTCAGGCCGCGAATACCGGTTGGACGATGGCAGGTATTGTCAGTTCGCAATGCGGCGTGCCGCTGCAGCCCAACGGCTTGTTCGCTATCAACAAGTTCGAGACGCAATCGGCATTCATGCCCGGCGCGATTTGTCTTGCCGATCTGCTGCAGAAGAACGGCTATCAAACTGCTTATCTCAACAGTGCATCTCTGAAATTTGCCGGTACGGGCCTGTTCATGCAGGGGCACGGATATCAGCTCATTGACGGTCCCGACAATTACGAGGGGCAATGGAGCGATTACCGCAATATGTGGGGGTTTCACGACGATACGATGTTCGAGCTGGCATTCGATCAACTGTCGAAACTGGCGGAGGGCGAAAAACCTTATCTGTTCGCCATCAGCACCATCACCGGGCATTTTCCGAACGGTTTTCCGACAAGGAGTTGCCTCTCCGATCTGGGGCCGATAGAGGAGCCTTCCATTCTTTATTCCGTACGGTGCACCGGCTACGAGATTACCCGCTTTCTTGAGCGCGCCCGTGGTGCCGGCTATCTGGACGACGACACGCTAGTCGTTGTGACCAGCGATCATCTGTCGATGAAATCGGACGTGTGGGATGAACTCAACGCACACGAAAGAACCAATTTCTTCACGATCCTCGGACTGGACCATCCCGCCGAAACCATCGAGAAAAAAGCCACTATGCTCGATGTCTATCCGACATTGCTGGAGGCCCTGGGATTCCAGCTTCCCGACCATCAGGCTGGCCTTGGCATATCGCTTTTCTCCAATCGTCCCACGCTCGCTGAAACGCTGGGGCTGGAAAAGCTCGATGATCTGATCACCTATGACAAAGCACTAGGACAACGCCTCTGGGAGAGGCCCCAGCCGGAAAATGTCGCGTCGGTATCGGAGCGCGACTGACGGGCAGGGGACCATTTTCTTCTGTTTCGTTTGCTCTATCTAAATATACGGAGAGCATTTTCGAGGCAAAAGTGCGTAGCGCCTATGCGGGGAATCAGTCCTTAGGGCTGATTTTCAATTCCGCTTCGATGCGATGGATAATGCGAAGAAACAAGGGCTTAGTCTGAAGTGACGATTCCCCTTGAACAGAAACGCTCAAGTGGGAAAGGCTGACGGGCTGTATCATGCTTGACCATATCGGTTTCAATATTTCCAGCATGCCCAAGTCACGCGCGTTTTATGATGCAGCGCTGGCGCCGCTTGGAATTTCCAGCGTGATGCAATTTGGCGACTGGGTTGGGTATGGACGCAACGGCAAGCCGGAATTCTGGATTGGAAAACAGAAGGGCGCGAAGCACGATGGCGTGCTTCACGTTGCCTTTTCCGCTGGTACACGTGCTGAGGTCGATCGCTTCTTCGAAGCCGCACTTGCCGCAGGCGGGCGCGACAACGGCAAGCCGGGTCTGCGTGAGCAATATCATCCCGACTATTATGCCGCTTTCGTGATCGATCCAGACGGCCACAATATCGAGGCCGTCTGTCACTTGCCGGAATAGCGAGATCCTTCCGCTTTTATGATCTGAAATCGAAGACCAGCACGCCGTTCTTTTCTGCAAGCAGCGGACCGACGAAATCCTTGAACCGCTGATGCGCAGGATCATAAAATCTGGCATTGGTGACGACCGGCGAGCCGACATAATAATTGCGGTCGCCTTCAGAGCGGAAGGTCACGATGAAGCCCTGCTGAAAGCCGCTATCCACGCCTTCGCCGCTATTTTGAGCTCCGGCTTCAAGGCCCGCGATATACGGCTTTCCACGTCGTTTCGCTTGAGATTTCAACGCTAGAAAGCGCTTCTTCACTTCCTTGATCTGCGCGGGAGTTACAGTTTCCTTGAAACGGAAGAGGACAATATGCTGGATCGTGCCGGGTTTATAATTGTGGGATGTGAAAATGGATGGCCCCACTTTCTGCTGTTCCCGGTCGAGATTTTCCCGGGCTGTGCCGGCATAGGTTAATGTTGGAATTTGCAAAAAAAAAGCAGAGAAAAAAGCGTTGCGGTCAACAACTTGTGCATTATGAAAATCCTTTAAAATAAAATAAAACAGGAGGCTGCATACAACAGCCTCCTGATGCTTGAAATTCAGGCGAGTTTTGCGTCAAGCGTTACTTCTATGGCGCCAAGCGCCTTGGAAAGCGGGCAGGATTGCTTGGCTTTATTGGCGAGATCGTTGAAATCGTCGGTGGAGATGCCGGGAATACTGGCATTCAGCGTCAAGGCGCTACGGGTGATCTCGAAGCTGCCACCGGCTGCGGAGCCAACGCTGACCACAGCCGTTGCTTCAAGTTTTTCAGGCGGAGTGCCATGCTGGGTCAACAGAGCAGAAAGCTGCATTGCGAAACAGCCCGCATGGGCTGCGCCAAGAAGTTCTTCCGGATTGGTGCCTGCGCGACCGCTTTCATCCTCGAAACGGGCCTTGAAGTCGTATGGAAGATCTTTCAATGCGCCGCTTTGCGTGTTGAGCGTGCCTTTGCCGTCCTTGAGCGTGCCTTGCCAGACCGCAGTTGCTCTTCTGTCCATGGGAAGCTCTCCTTTCGGGTTCATTCCCTACCCGATATAGGAGAGTGTGCCGCGGTTTCCAGCGCTAGGGTTTATCCCGATCCGATTGAATCAGATTGGCGCCCAACTTTTGTTTCTGACGCGCATCCCGTTCCGAAACCGCTTCACACTTTTCGGGGGGGCGCTCTAGCTAGATCGCTTCGCCCTGCAAAAGGCGTGGCGTATCGCTGGACAAGCCGGCCGCCTGTTTGATGAAGAAGGATTTAAGGCTCGGCATGCGATCGACTAGACCAAGGCCAATGTCGCGAATCGAACGAACGGCCGGGTTATTGTTGGAAAAGAGTCTGGTGAGAACGTCGGTCGTCACGCCCATTTGCACTGTGTCGAAGCGGCGCCACGACTGATAGCGTTCAAGCGCTGCAAAGGAGCCAATGTCTAGGCCGAGGCGGTCGGTTTCGACGATCACTTCGGCAACTGCCGCCGCATCGCGGAAGCCCAGATTGAGGCCCTGGCCGGCTATCGGATGGATTCGGTGCGCTGCATCGCCAACAAGGGCGAAGCGCGGCTTTACGAATTCGCGCGCCAGCGTCAGACCGAGCGGGAATGCGCGGCGGGGACCTTCGACGTGCAGTGTTCCAAGTCGATGGCCGAAGCGCTGCTCCAGCTCGGCTTCGAAGACGAAATCGTCTTCGCGAATCAGACGCTCGGCGTCCGCCGTGCGTTCCGTCCATACCAGCGAACTGCGATTGCCCTTGAGCGGCAGGATGGCGAAAGGGCCGGCAGGCAGGAAGTGCTCGTCGGCGCGACCGCCATGCGGCTTTTCATGGCTGACATTGCAAACGATGCCCGACTGGCCATAGTCCCAGTTGACTGTCTTTATGCCGACCTGATCGCGCAGGCGCGAGCGCGCACCGTCGGCGGCGATGAGTAGCCGGGTTTCCAGCGTGCCGCCGTTGGAGAGCTTTACTGTTACGGCTTCGGGTCTCGTCTCGAAATTCTCGACGCTTACGGCTTCGATAAATGTAATGCCCAGCGCGTCGGCCCTTTTGTGTAAGGCGGTGTTGAGCACGTGGTTTTCGACCATGTGCGCGAATGGCTCGCCGGGCTTCACATCGCCTTCGAAGGTCAGGAACACCGGGCGTACCGGATCGGCAACACGGGAATCGGTGATGACCATTTCGGTGATCGGCTGAGCATCCGCAACAATCTCCTGCCAGCAGCCGAGTGTATCCAGCATGCGTGAGGCGGCGGCGGCGATGGAGGAGGCGCGGGGGTCTTTCTTCCACGCACCGGCGGGTGCGCCGTCGATAACCGTGACCGAAAGGTGCGGAGCCGCGGCCTTTACGGCGACGGCCGTGACAAGGCCCACATAACCGCCGCCCGCAACGATCAGATCGTACTTGCGCACAGCTTCCTGCTTTTTCTGGCCAGCCATAGTCGTTCCTTTCCAGACCCGTCTTGCGGGCAATGTTTTGGCACATATCGCAGTTTAAGAAACCCGATATTTTGCCGCGGCGTATGCGATGACCGAATCGTCAGGCCCGAACCCTACCTTCCAGCGAGACAGCTTTTCCCGCACAGTTCTTGACAGGTCCAGATGCTCCGGCTCAAACATGCCTTCTTGAACCCGGAGCGCGTTTCGATCTGGTTGAATCGGATTGGCGCTCTAAAATTCCAGTTTAACGCGCATCTCGCGATGCGCTCCAGTACAGCATATATGGTTGCAGGAGACAGGCTGTCCATGTCTGATGATGAAAAGTCCGGTGTCCAGCAGACGGCGGCGATGCGGGAACTGCTTGCAATTCTCGATCTGGAAATGCTCGAGATAGATCTTTTCCGGGGCAGCAGCCCGCAGGTCGGCTGGCAGCGCGTGTTTGGCGGGCAGGTGATCGGACAGGCGCTGATCGCCGCGCAGCGCACGGTCGATCCGGAGCGCTATGTCCATTCACTGCACGCCTATTTCATGCGGCCCGGCGATCCAGCGATCCCGATCATCTATGAGGTCGATCGCATCCGCGACGGTTCGAGCTTCAATACGCGGCGCGTGCTGGCCAAGCAGCATGGCAAGGCAATCTTTTCGCTTTCCGCATCGTTTCAGCTGGATGAAGGCGGTCTCGATCATCAGATCGCCATGCCCGAAGGGTTGCCCCAGCCGGAACAGCTGATGGGCGACCGGGATATCAAGGATCAGTATCTGCACATTGCACCCGCGAGCGTGCGCAAATATTGGGAACGCGAACGCCCGATCGAAATCAAGCCCGTATCGCTGACGCATTATTTCTCGCGCGAAAAACTGCCGCCGACACAGCATGTCTGGGTGCGCGCCACCGGCATCGTGCCGGATGACCGCGCGCTTCAGGCTGCCATCCTCGCTTATCTGTCGGATATGACCCTGCTTGATACGTCGCTGCACCCGCATGGCCGCACGATCTTTGATCGCGACTTGCAAGTGGCGAGCCTTGATCATGCCATGTGGTTTCATCGCCCATTCAAACTGGATGATTGGCTTCTCTACACGCAGGATACGCCGAGCGCATCCGGCGCCAGAGGCTTCAATCGTGGCGCGCTCTATACGCGTGACGGCGTTCTGGTGGCCTCTGTCACGCAGGAAGGGTTGATCCGCGTACACGAAAAGAGTGGTGATTAATTTTTAATCGTGCGATTTTCTTGTGATTAAAAATTACGCAACACGCATGGACCGATGAGGCGATGCGAAAGGCAAAACTCAACTCTATCGATCTCTTGGAGCGGTTCTGACTGACCCGCTCCGGGATATAATTGTCCGCATGAGCCGGCGGCAGAAATCCGCCGTTTTGCGCATTTTATTATGCCAAGTTGAGGCGCATATACGGAAAAGAGTGTTTATCGACACGCGATTTTCCGCAACTGGCACGATTTTTGTTTGTCTCTGTTTGAACCGGTCTTTCCAGCGCAGACGCGTTTGAAGCCGCCATTCGACGGAGATATTCGATGTTTATAACAGGAAGAATCAAGCAACCCGCCCTTCTGGCCACGTTGCCTGTGCTTGTCGCCATGGCAGGAACAGCCGTGGCGCAGGATGCGACTGCGGCGACCCCGACTCTCGATACGGGAGATACAGCTTGGATGCTGACGTCAACGGCGCTGGTGCTGCTGATGACAATTCCCGGCCTCGCGCTGTTTTACGGCGGTATGGTGCGGAAGAAGAACGTGCTGTCCACGGTGATGCAGAGCTTTGCCATCACCTGTCTCATGTCGGTGTTATGGATGATCGCGGGCTATTCGCTCGCCTTCACCGACGGTGGTTCGCTCAATTCCTACATAGGCGGATTTTCCAAGGCCTTTTTTGCGGGTGTGACGATGGAATCGCTTACCGGCACCATTCCAGAATATCTCTTCATCACTTTCCAAATGACCTTTGCGATCATCACGCCCGCGCTGATAGCCGGTTCGTTCGCCGAGCGCATGAAGTTCTCCTCCATGCTGGTGTTTCTGACGCTGTGGCTGTTCATCGTCTATATTCCGGTTGCGCACTGGGTATGGGGTGGAGGCTTCCTCGGCTCGGATGGCGTGCTTGATTTCGCCGGGGGTACGGTCGTTCACATCAATGCCGGTGTCGCCGGCCTGGTGGCCGCGCTCATCATCGGCAAGCGCGACGGCTACGGCCACACCAATATGGCACCGCATAACCTCGTTCTGTCGGTGATTGGCGCCGCGCTCCTGTGGATCGGCTGGTTTGGTTTCAATGCGGGTTCCGCTGTGGGGGCCAATGCGCTGGCGGGCGTTGCCATGCTCAACACGCAGGTCGCGACTGCCGGTGCGGCGCTCGCTTGGATGTTCGTCGAGTGGGCGATCTCGGGCAAGCCAAGCATTCTCGGCATCGTTTCGGGCGCTGTCGCTGGTCTGGTAGCAGTTACGCCCGCCGCCGGCTTCGTCAATCCGATGGGAGCGCTCATCATCGGCATCGTCGCGGGCGCGGTCTGCTATGTCGCGGCGGTCAAGGTCAAACATGCGTTCGGCTATGACGATTCACTCGATGCCTTCGGCGTTCACGGCGTTGGCGGTTTTGTCGGCGCGGTGTTGACCGGCCTGTTCGCGGATGCCGCCATCAACCCGGCCGGTGAGGGCGCCACCGTGGCCAAGCAGTTTTTCGGCGCCGCAATCACTGTTGTCTATACGGCGGTCGCAACTGCGATCATTCTCTATTTCGTCAAGGCGATTATAGGCTTGCGACCAAGCAAGCAGGCCGAAATCGAAGGTCTCGACATTGCCCTGCATGGCGAGTCCGTTCGATAAGCAAGAGGGGATCAACGGGAAAAGCCCGTGGGAGCGGGCTTTTTTCATTTCGGGATTGCAGAGCCTGCATGGTTAATGGGGAATTAACCATCGCCGGTCTAGGATCGGACCCGATTCATTGTGCCCGACGCGATCCTGCTTCAGGGCCAGTAAAATATTCGGTTCGGGACAGGCTATATGCGGCAAGGATATTCGCCCTCATACCCGCTGCGTGACGAGCGGATTTCTGACGACAGGCTGAGGCTGGCCAATATCTTCCGTCGGCAGTTCTACATTCTTTTGGGGCTGGCTCTGCTCTCGCTGACCGCCATGGCCGTCGGCGCACTTGCGACATGGAACGTGGCTGATCCGAGTTTCAGTCACGCGACTGACAGTCCCGTCACCAATGCGCTGGGTTATCCGGGGGCGGTGTTCTCCGATCTGGCCATGCAGTTCTTCGGGCTTGCGAGCGTTCCCGCATTGCTGCCGCTTGCCGTCTGGTCGCTGTTGCTGATGACGAGAGGCGGCATCGGGCGCGTGGCCAAGCGCAGCTTTGCATGGCTTGGCGCAGCGCTTCTGTTTGCAGCCATCGCGAGCTGCTTTGCCGTGCCGCAAAGCTGGCCGATGCCCATCGGTCTTGGCGGTGTTTTCGGCGATATGCTTTTGCGCATACCGGGCCTTTTCCTAGGAAGGTTTCCGCAAGGAGCGGTTGCCTCCGGTATCGCGCTGGTGCTGGCTGCGCCTGCATTGTGGCTCTGTTTCTTTGCCAGCGGCATCACTGGTCGCGGCGAAGGCATCATCAATCCGACAATGCCTTCCGCCCGCCGTGATGCGGCTGGCGACGATTTTGCCGATGAGGACGAGGATGCGGAAACAGGTGGCGGCTTCCAGTTCGTCGGTGCAATGACGCATCTGGCGCTGACAACCGCCGCTAATTTCAAGCGTTTGACGGGATTTGGACGGAGACAGTCTTGCAGCGACGATTTCGATGACGTGCGCGCAGTTCGCCGGAGTGCGGAATCGCGCAATGCTCCGCGTCGCGAACCTGGTTTCGATGGCGCGCCAGCTGATGACGAACCGCCATTCGATATCGATGACCGGATGGGTGATACGCCGCTGGCTGGGCAGGAGTGGCACGATGCACCGCCCCGGCGGGGCCGAAGGGCGCGTGTCGAGCAGCCCGCATCTTCACCGAAGGCCGGAGCGCGTGCCCAGCGCGAGGCACAGCCGTCCTTTCTCAAGGATGGCGGTGCGTTTGAAATGCCATCGCTGCATTTTCTTGCGGAACCGAAGCTCGTCCAGCGCGATCCGGCGCTGTCCAAGGATGCGCTTGAGCAGAATGCTCGGCTTCTTGAAGGCGTGCTGGAAGATTTCGGCGTGCGCGGGGAGATCATCAATGTCAAGCCGGGTCCGGTGGTCACGCTTTATGAGCTCGAACCGGCTCCGGGCATCAAATCCTCGCGCGTCATCGGTCTGGCCGACGATATTGCGCGTTCGATGAGCGCGATTGCCGCACGTGTCGCGGTTATTCCGGGGCGTAATGCCATCGGTATCGAACTGCCGAATCCGAAGCGCGAAATGGTCTATCTGCGCGAGATGCTGGCGAGCCGCGACTTCGAGCAGTCGAAGGCGAAACTGGCGCTGGCGCTCGGCAAGACCATCAATGGCGAGCCGGTGATTGCCGATATCGCAAAGATGCCGCATGTGCTGGTTGCTGGTACGACCGGCTCCGGCAAGTCGGTAGCCATCAACACCATGATCCTGTCGCTGCTCTACCGCATGACGCCGCAGGAATGCCGCCTCATCATGATCGACCCGAAGATGCTGGAGCTTTCGGTCTACGACGGTATTCCGCACCTGCTGACCCCGGTTGTGACCGATCCGAAGAAGGCGGTCGTCGCGCTTAAGTGGACCGTGCGCGAGATGGAAGACCGTTATCGCAAGATGTCGAAGGTCGGCGTGCGCAACATTGACGGTTTCAACCAGCGGGTCGGCCTTGCGCATAAAAAGGGAGAGCCGATCGCCCGCACGGTGCAGACCGGTTTTGACCGCAATACCGGCGAGGCGATCTACGAGACTGAAGAACTCAATCTCGAACCGATGCCTTACATTGTCGTCATCATCGATGAAATGGCCGACTTGATGATGGTCGCAGGCAAGGATATTGAAGGCGCGGTGCAACGTCTGGCGCAGATGGCACGTGCGGCGGGTATCCATGTCATCATGGCGACGCAACGTCCTTCGGTCGATGTCATCACCGGCACGATCAAGGCCAATTTCCCTACGCGTATATCCTTTCAGGTCACCTCGAAGATTGACAGCCGCACCATTCTCGGCGAGCAGGGCGCAGAACAACTGCTCGGCCAGGGTGATATGCTGTTCATGGCTGGCGGCGGGCGCATTCAGCGCGTGCACGGACCATTTGTCGGCGACGACGAAGTCGAGCGTATCGTCCAGCACCTGAAATTGCAGGGCGTGCCGGAGTATCTCGATGCGATTACCGAAGACGCGGACGACGATGAAGGTGGCGGTCCGGCAGGCACATCCAATCTGGAAGATTCGGATGATCCTTACGATCAGGCCGTGGCGGTCGTGCTGCGCGACAAGAAAGCTTCGACCTCTTATATCCAGCGCCGTCTCGGCATCGGGTATAATCGCGCCGCCTCCATCATCGAGCGTATGGAAGACGAAGGAATCGTCGGTCCCGCCAACCATGCGGGCAAGCGCGAAATCCTCGTTCCCACGGACGATGACGAGTTTTGACGGCCACACTCGCGCCAAACTGGCAGGGTAGTTAAGCAGAATGATGAAAAGAGAAAGTTTGCCGATGATCCTTGCTCGCTTGTCCGCTTTTGCAAAAGCTGGCCGTATGGTCGCCATACTGGGAATGGGAGCATTGGGATTTGGTGCTGTGACGTCTGCCGTTGCTCCGGTTCCGGCCGTGGCGCAGGGAGCAAGCGGCGCTGCCGCGGCACAGCAGATCGCGGATCATTTCTCGTCCGTGCGCACCATGACGGGCGAATTCGTCCAGTTCGGCCCCAAGGGCGAGCAGACCGGCGGCACGTTCTATATTCAGCGTCCCGGCAAGATTCGCTTCAATTACAACAATTCGCCGATCCGCGTGATCTCGGATGGCGAATCCGTGGTCATCAACAATCGCAAGCTCGATACCTGGGATCTCTATCCGCTGTCTAAGACGCCGCTCAAGCTGCTTCTCGCCGACAGAATCGATCTTGGCGGCGGGCGCTTGCTAAGCTCCAAGCAGGAGCCGGACATGACGACGCTGGTGCTTGGCGACAAGTCGGTGTTCGGCGATTCGAAGATCACCATGATGTTCGATCCAAAATCCTACGAGCTAAAACAGTGGACGATCACGGACGCGCAGAAACTTGATACCACGGTGATGATTTTCAATCTGCGTACAGGCGTGCGTTTCACCGACGACATGTTCAAGATCGACTATCAGCGCATCGCCATGAAGCGCAGGAATCGTTGATTCCCGATTTGAGCATTTCCAGCAAAAGTGGGAACCGATTCTGTGTCGGCAACGCGTAAAAAATAATAGCTGGAACATTTCTAATGATTCAATCCAAACCAGAGATGCTCTAATCGTGTTTATGCAATGCCAGATGTTTGCATTTGGCGGATAAGCGGTTAGGTTCGCGGCCTGAGGGCTGTGCATCCTTTGGGACGCACAATAGGCTCTTGTTCTTCGTTTTGCGCGTTTCCGACGCAGAACCGGTTCCCACTTTTGCCGGAATGCTTTTGCCTTCCGATTGCCGCGAGTCCTTCCCATGGGTTTTTCCATTGCTACCTGGAACATCAATTCGGTGCGTCTGCGCATGCCGCTGGTCGAGCAGTTTCTGCGTGATTATCAGCCGGATGTCCTGTGCCTTCAAGAAACCAAGTGCCCGGATAATCTGTTTCCAGCCAAGGGGTTTCGTGCGCTCGGCTATGAGCACATCGCGATCAGCGGCCAGAAGGGATATCACGGCGTGGCGACTATTTCGCGCCGTCCTTTGTCGGATGTCGAGAAGATCGGTTTCTGCGAAATGGGCGATTGTCGCCATTTGAGCGCCGTGGTGGAGGCGGGCGGCAAAAAGCTGCGGATTCACAATTTTTATGTGCCGGCCGGTGGCGATGAGCCAAATCCGGACATCAATCCGAAATTTGCTCACAAGCTGTCTTTCCTTGAAGAAATGCGCGCTGTTATTGCCGACCGGCAGGACGGGGCTTCGTCGCTTCTGGTTGGTGACCTCAATATTGCGCCGCTTGAAAACGACGTCTGGTCGCACAAGCAGCTTTTGAAGATCGTCAGTCATACGCCGATCGAGACGGAAACGCTGGAAGATTTGCGGGTCAAGGGCGGCTGGAGCGACCTGATGCGCCAGATCATTCCGGCAGACCAGAAAATCTATACATGGTGGAGTTATCGCGCCAAGGACTGGGATGTTTCCGACCGTGGTCGCAGGCTCGATCACATCTGGGGATCGGCTGATCTGGAAGGGCATATGCAGAGCTTGCAGATTCTGCGCGATGCGCGCGGCTGGGAGCGCCCGTCGGATCATGTGCCGGTGATTGCACGTTTCGATCTGGATTAAGCACATTACCGACCTATATTGGGTGGAGTTCAACAGAGGAGCCAAGAGCGATGAATCAGATTGCACTGTTTGAAATAACCAGTGTTTTCAACGATTCCATGGTGCGCTATGACTGCTCTTCTGACGCTTCAGGATATTTCCTACATCACGGCTGATGGCCGTACACTCTTCGAATCTGTCGATTTCAGCATAACCGAAGGTCGTGTCGGCCTCGTCGGGCGCAATGGTGTGGGAAAATCCACATTGCTGCATATCATGAGCGGCGCGTTGCAGCCCGCGAATGGCACGGTCGCGACACATGGCAGGATCGGCGTGCTTCGGCAGAATGCCGGAGCTTCTCCCGGGGAGACTCTGGCTGATCTATTCGATGAACATGACGGGTTCGAAACGCTTGCACGAATCGAGGTCGGCGAAGCGAGTGACCTCGATATGGAGCAGGCGGACTGGCTTTTGCCGCAGCGGTTTGGCCAGACCTTGCAACAGTTCGGGCTTCCCGAGTTGGAGCCCCAAACAAGACTTTCGGCTCTGAGCGGCGGGCAGCAGACCCGTGCGGCTCTTGGCGTGCTCGTTTTCCATAAACCCGATCTTATTTTACTGGATGAACCGACCAACAATCTCGACCGCAAGGGGCGACAGGCGGTGATCGATCTGCTGTTGCGCTGGCGTGGCGCCGCAATCGTTGTCAGCCATGATCGAGAGCTGTTGTGCACAATGGGGGCTATAGCCGAACTTTCGCAAAGCGGCCTCAGTGTCTATGGTGGCAACTGGGACTTTTATCGTGAGAAGAAAAAGCAGGAGCGCGAAGGTGCAGCACGCGATCTGCTGCTTGCCCGGCGAGATATGATGCAGGTCCAGCGCAAGACGCAAGAGACTGCGGAACGTCAGGCGCGCAGCGATGCGAGAGGCCGCAAATCGCGCGCCGATGCGGGCATGAGCAAGCTGCTTCTCGATGCGCGCGAGGATCGTGCGCAGAAAACCAAGGGCCGGGGGGACGCGCTGGCCGAAAGACAGTCGGTTCAGGCCAGCGAACACCTGCGCCAGGCCGAAGCAAAGGTAGAGCGGATGAAGCCGATGCATTTTGATGTCAAAGGCGCGGTTTCGTCTGCTGCTCGCGTCCTGCTCGACATGCAGAGTGTGTTCGGCGGCCCTGTGGCCGAACGACCGGTGATCCGCGACTTTTCACTGAAGATCGTCGGGCCGGAACGCATTGCGGTCACCGGACCCAATGGTGCGGGAAAGACTAGTTTACTGCGTCTTGTGACGGGAGACATTCAGCCGATTTGCGGGCGAATCGTTCGGCCATCGCGCATTGCCATGTTCGATCAGCAGATGAGCCTGATCGATCGTGAAAGCACACTTTACGAAAATTTCCGGAGATTGAACCCAGGCGCGAACGACAATGATGCACATGCGGCGTTGGCGCGGTTTTCGTTCCGTGGAGAGACTGCCGGACGGCGGGCGGGTAGCCTAAGTGGCGGGGAACTTCTCCGTGCGGCGTTGGCTTGCGTTCTGGCTGGGACGCAAGCGCCGGAGCTTCTGATCCTGGACGAACCGACCAATCACCTTGATCTCGATTCCATCGAGGCGCTGGAAGCGGCACTGAACGACTATAGGGGTGGGTTGCTGCTTGTCAGCCATGATCAGGCATTTCTGGACGCCATCGGGGTCGAGCGCATTGTTGATCTGGCGTGACGATCAATCGCCGTTGTTCAGGCGCGGCGCGACCTTTTCGATCTCGCCGATCAGCTCGAGCAGATTGCGGCTGATATGCGTGTGCAGCATTGCTGCTACTTCAGGATATTCTTCCAGAATGCGCCGGAAAATGGAGCGGCTGATGCGGATCACTTCCGTTTCCACCTCCGCCAGAGCACCGGTGAGGCGCGTGGTCTGGGCAATCAGCGCCATTTCTCCCAGCATTGCGCCGGGCGCGACGGGGCGGATGGTGACCCGCCCCTGGTCCGTTTCGTGGAACAGGGTGATATTGCCGGAAACGACGATATAGGCGCAATCGGCGCTTTGACCTTCACGGAAAAGCTCACGACCGGCACGCAGCACCAGCCGCTCTGCCCCAAAGGCAAGAAGGCGCAACTGCTCGGGCGTGAAAGACTCGAACAGGCCGACCGTACCGAGGATGCGAATATCGTCGTCTAGCGCCATAAGTTGTCAATACACCTGCATCGGGTGCTGTCCATCACGGGACAAGCTTGTATCCCCCGCTTTCTGTGACGAGAAGCGCCGCATTGGATGGATCTTTCTCGATTTTCTGGCGCAGGCGATAGACGTGGGTTTCAAGCGTGTGGGTGGTCACGCCGGAATTATAACCCCAGACTTCCTCCAGCAGCACATCGCGGCCGATAACCTTGTCGCCGGCGCGATAAAGATACTTGATGATCGCCGCTTCCTTTTCGGTCAGGCGAATCTTCGCGCCCTTTTCATCGATAAGCAACTTCTGACCTGGTTTGAACGTGTAGGGCCCGACGGTAAAGGTCGCGTCTTCGCTTTGCTCATGCTGGCGCAGTTGCGCGCGGACACGGGCCAGAAGCACGGCGAACTTGAACGGCTTGGTGACGTAATCATTCGCGCCTGATTCGAGGCCGAGGATCGTGTCCGATTCGGTATCGTGACCGGTGAGCATGATGATCGGCGCCTTGAAGCCGCCCTTGCGCAGAAGCTTGACGGCTTCGCGGCCATCCATGTCCGGCAGACCGACATCCATGATGAGAAGGTCGACGATGCCGTTTCGGGCTGTCTGGATGCCTTTTCCGGCATTGTCTTCCTGAAGGATCTGGAATTCTTCGCACAGCTCAAGCTGCTCGACGAGGATGGAGCGGAGATCTTCGTCGTCATCCACAATCAGAATTGTACGGCCTGTCATGCCTGTCCTCGTTACTCTTTGATTTAAATGGCTCTTGGTGTTTTATGACATTTAATGGCGACAAGTTGAAGCTGCGAAACGCGAAACAGGTTTTTGCACGCGCTGGAAGCTGTTTGCAAACATGTTTGGCATGGAGGCGGGGGTTTGACCAGACACCAAAAAAAACGCGGAATCGGTATGATCGACGTGCGGATCAAACCTGGCCATAAGACGCGCGGCCTGCTTGCTGTGGGTAATCTGGTGCTGGAATGCGCGCTTGGCAAGGGCGGCATCAGCGCTTTCAAACGTGAAGGCGATGGTGCGACGCCGCTGGCCAGGATGCGACTGCTCTATGGATACCGGCGCGGTGACAAGGGCTCTCTGCCTTCCTCGCCGCTGCCGTTTGGCCGCATTCGCCCTCTAGACGGTTGGTGCGACGCTCCCGGAAATCCGAATTATAACAGGCCCGTGCGTCTGCCCTGCAAGGTCAGCCACGAGATGATGTGGCGACGGGACGATCTCTATGATGTCTGCTTGGTCATGGATTGGAACATCACGCTGCGCCGCCGCGGCTGCGGCAGCGCCATCTTCTTTCACCTCGCCCGACCGGGCTATCAGCCGACCGAAGGCTGCATAGCCTTGAAGCGCGCCGACATGGCGCGCCTCCTGCCTCATTTGACCGACAGAACGGTAATCCGGGTCCTCCGGTAACCGTCAGTGGGCTGGTGCCGGGGCGGGAACCACTTTCACTTCGTTGCCCTTGGCGTCATAGAGTTTGCCGCCGAGGAAATAGTCACCGTCATGCAGCTCCGCAATATGGTGATGGCGGATGATCCGTTCGGTTCCTTCGGAGAAAACGGACATCTGGTCGGTATTGCCCGTCTTGAATTCGTTGAACATCAGGTTAAGCGCGATGGCCATCAACGCAGCCGAACTGATGCCCGAATGGAAGATCGTTTCGAACCAGGCCGGGAAGTGGTGGTAAAACTGCGGGGCAGCAATCGGAATCATGCCGAAGCCGATGGAGGTTGCGACGATGATCAGGTTGACATTGTTCTGATAATCCACCTTGGACAATGTGCGGATGCCGCTTGCCGCCACGGTCCCGAAAAGTACGATGCCAGCGCCTCCCAGCACGGCGGGGGGCACGCAGGCAATCACCCGGCCCATCACCGGAAGAAGGCCGAGCGTTATGAGGATAAGCCCGCCGGTGGCGACGACATAACGGCTTTTGACACCGGTTACCGCGACGAGGCCGACATTCTGGGCGAAGGCGCTCTGGGTGAAGGATCCGACAACCGGAGACAGGATACTCGACAGCATATCGGCGCGAAGCCCGTTGGCAAGGCGACGGGAATCGACCTTGGTGTCGATAATTTCGCCGACCGCAAGGATATCAGCTGATGTTTCCACCAGCGTAACCATGATGACGATGAACATGGAAAGCGTTGCGGCGATGCTGAAAACCGGCATGCCGAAATGGAATATCTGCGGCAGGGCGACTATTGAGCCTTCACCGACCTTGGAAAAATCGGTCAAGCCGAGTGCCCAGGCGATCAGTGTGCCGATGATCATGGCAAGCAGGATTGAAAGCCGCGAAATGGTGGCGTTGCCCATTTTGCTGAGAATGAGCACGATCACCAGCGTCAGTCCGGCCAGACCGATATTGGTCATGCTGCCGAATTCTGAGCTGTTGCTGTCGCCACCCATTGCCCATCGTGCGGCGACAGGCATAAGCGTGAGGCCGATCGTGGTGATGACGATACCTGTTACCAGCGGCGGGAAAAACCGTGTAATGCGCGAGAAGACCGGCGTGATGAGGAGGCCGATAATGGCCGCAACGATCACGGCTCCCAGAACAACCTGTAGTCCGGCTTCACCGCTGCCGCTTGATGTGACGATGGCCACCATGGTTGCGACACCGGAGAAAGAAACACCCTGAACCAGAGGGAGCTGACATCCGAAAAACGGAATGCCCAGGGTTTGCAGGACGGTGGCGACGCCGCCCGCGAACAGCGATGCGGTGACCAGCAGGCCGATTTCGCCGGGCGTGAGACCAGCCGCCTGACCGATAATCAATGGAACCGCGACGATCCCGCCATACATGGTCAGCACATGCTGGAAACCGTAAGCGAGGTTGGCGGCGACGGATAGTTTTTCATCTTCGGGGCGCGAATTTTCATCCACCCCGGACTGGTGATTATTCACTGTTAGTTCCTCCCAGCAGGGCCGAGCGTCAAGCGCTGGCAATCCTGCTCTCTCCTCTCGACGGGCGTCATTCGCACGCTGCACCCGCGTTCGAAGCCGCGATGCAAACAGATGCTGAATGCGCAATGTCTCCTCCAAAGACATGTCGAGGGAGTATAACCGCAGCTGTTCGGTTGACTGTGTTCGTTTTGATTGAAATTGTTTTCGATGCGAACGGGCTAATGACCTGCGGAAATTGACAGCATTTCCAGCAAGACCACTACGCAGTTTCACGCCGGATAATGCGACAAAACAAAGACCTGGAGCGGCCATGCTTCACGTGTTTCATGGCGGGCAACCGTTTCACGCTATGGCTGGCGGCTGGCAGCCTTCATCGCTTCGCGCAATACTGCGAAAATATACGGGTCCATGGATTGCGCCACATTAAAGCGCAGATAGCTTGTCGCCGTGCGGGACGGACTGAAAACATCGCCGGGCGCCAGCAGGACGCCCTTTTCAAGGGCGTGCCGCGCAATCAGCCCGGCATCCATGCCGTCGGGCAAGCCCGCCCAGAGAAACATGCCTCCTTGCGGCTTGGTCCAGATGTCCAGCCCAACCGACTTCAGCCGGCCAGCGGTGAGCGTCATGGCGTCGGCAAGCTTGGTGCGGAGGCTTTCTATATGGCGGCGATAGGTGCCGTCGGTCAGAAGCGCATGAACGATCTGCGCCGAAACCATATTGCCGCCGAAAGTGGTGGCCAGCTTCAGGTCGGTAAGTCCGTCGATCCAGTCGCGGCGGCCTGCAATATAACCGACGCGAGCAGCAGCCGAGAGCGTTTTGGAGAAGCTGCCGATATGAAGCACGCGATCCAGACCGTCGAGTTCGGCCAGAAGCGGTGTGGGCGAGGGATGGAAATCGCCGAAAATATTGTCTTCAACAAGAGTAATGCCGTGGGCTTCGGCAAGCTTCAGAAGCCGGTGCGCGGTGGCAGGCGTCATCGTGCCGCCGGTGGGGTTATGCAGGCCCGCATTGGAAATATAAAGTTTCGGCGCATGTGCCGTGGCCGCAGCCGCGAAGGCTTCGAGATCGGGGCCGGTATGCGTATAGGGAACACCTATGAGCTTGACCCGATGGGTGAGCAGGACCGCCTGAAAATTGAAATAGCACGGATCATCCACCAGCACCGTGTCGCCGGGACGAAGCAGATAGCGGCAGATAAGATCAATGGCCTGCGTTCCCGAGTCGGCCAGCAGGATTTCGCCGCCGGTAATATCGATGCCCTGCTCGGCAAGGCGGCGAGCAAGGTGATTGCGCAGGGGATGAAAGCCCAACGGTTCGCCATAGGTGGCAAGATTACTCTCCTCGTCGCGGGCGATTGTGCGCAGCGCGCGACGAATGCCTTCCAGCGGCAGCCATTCGTCGGGCAGCCAGCCGCAGCCGGGCTTGAGCGTCTTGCTGCCTGCTTCCAGAGATTGCCGCATGACCCAGAACGGATCGATCTCCCGGTCGATATGCAGGGCCGCAGCAGTCAGCGAGAAGGGCTGACGCGCTCGTTCCGAAACATAGAAGCCTGCGCCGCGCCGTGACTGGATAATGCCTTCGGCGACCAGCCGGTCATAGGCCTCCACCACGGTCGATTTCGAGACGCTCATGGTTTCCGCAAGGCGGCGGATCGACGGCAGCCGTGCGCCCGGGGCAAGGCTCATCGCGGTGATGCGCCCGCGAATGATCATCATGACCTTTTCAACGAGTGGCATTTTCTCGACGGCGGGAATTTCCTCCGTGCCACCGTTTTTGGCTGTTGCGTGCACCGCTTGTTCGACTTCATGCTGACGCATCAAGCTCGTCGAAATCATCTGTACCATCCTTTGTATCAGTACAGTTTGCCAGAATTGTCCGCAAATTGTCTCTGATTATTTTGGCAGGTTCGCGGCATTGTCCGCCAAAGCCATATACGATTTTACAGAAGGCCGGAAAGACAGAATGAACAAGACAGCGGGATGGATTAACGGATTTTTAGGTGTACTGATTTTTTCCGGATCGCTGCCAGCCACGCGACTGGCGGTGATCGATATGGATCCCACATTCCTGACAATGGCGCGGGCTTCCATTGCCGGCCTGCTTGCAATCGCGCTTTTGCTGGCGTTTCGGGAGCCTTTCCCGCGCCGTAGCGATGTCGTAGCGCTGATCGTGGTGGCGCTTGGTGTGGTTGTCGGCTTTCCGCTTTTGACCGGACTTGCACTACAGTACATGACTTCCGCGCATGCAATTGTCTTCATCGGGCTGCTTCCGCTGGCGACGGCCGTCTTCGCTGTCCTGCGTGGCGGCGAGCGCCCGCGCCCGGCGTTCTGGCTGTTCTCGGTCATCGGAAGCCTGATCGTCGCCTCTTACGCTTATGGACAGGGAAACCAATCCACGCTTATCGGCGATGCGCTTATGCTGGCTGCGATCGTTGCTTGCGGGCTGGGCTATGCGGAAGGAGCGACACTGTCTCGTCGGCTTGGCGGCTGGCAGGTCATCTGTTGGGCGCTGGTCTTCTCACTGCCGGTCATGTTGCCGCTCAGCATCATCACGCGGCCTGATACATGGGCCGGTATCGGGGCCTATGCCTGGGGCGGGCTTGCCTATGTGTCGCTGTTTTCGATGCTAATCGGCTTTGTGTTCTGGTATCGTGGCCTGGCACAGGGCGGCACGGCTGCGGTAGGCCAGCTTCAACTTCTGCAGCCCTTTTTCGGGTTGATGCTGGCAGCCAGCATTGCCGGCGAGCCCGTCAGCATGGGCATGGTGCTAACCGCCGCCGTGGTGGTGGTTTGCGTGGCTGGGGCCAAACACTTTGCCTAAAGCGCGTCGCGTTTGGCAGTCGCTCTCAGGAAAATGTCCAGACGGTGGTACGCTTGACCTCGGAATCTTCAAGTTCACGCGTGACGGAAACCGTATAGACGGCAAGCTGCTGCAGTTGGTTCTTCGGCAGATAGGCACGGCCAGGATCGCCGACGACGATCCGCGCGCCCCGCTCGGCGAGCTTCGAGAACCACGGTATGAGCCGATCTGCCAGCGGCTTTTCGTAAAAGACATCGCCAGCCAGAATTACATCCCAGCCGTGATCCTGACCGATCAGGTCCTGGAGGACCGGGGCGACCGTAACTTCGTTTGCGCTCGCATTGAGCTCAATGGCAGGAAGGGCGAAAGGGTCGATGTCGGAGGCGGCAGCGCTTGTCGCGCCCGCTTTCATGGCGGCAATTGCGACGAGGCCGGAGCCGGACGCGAAGTCCAGCACCGTTTTGCCCGACACGCTTTCCGGGTGATCGAGTATGTAGCGCGCCACACCCTGACCGCCGGCCCAGGCAAAGGCCCAAAAGGGCGGCGGCAGGCCGATTGTGGCAAGCTCTTCCTCCGTTCGATGCCAGAGGTCATGCGCTTCATCGGCCAGATGCAGGCGGATTTCCGGCACATGCGGGGGCGCTTGCAGACTGGTATTAGCCAGAATGAAGCGGCGTGTGCGCTGGTCCCCCAAATCGAGCATCAGATCGATTTCGCATCCAGCCCGCCCATACGGCAGACCTCGATCCACTCGTCTTCGGTGACTGGCTGTACGGACAGGCGCATGGAGGTGACGAGCGCCATGTTCTCCAGCTTCGGGTTCGCTTTCACGTCCTTCAGCGTCACCGGCTTCGGCATGTCGCGAACAGCCTTGATGTCCACGCATTCCCAGCGGGGATCGTCGGTGGTGCTGTCTGGATGTGCCAATGCACAAATCTCGACGATGCCAACGACTTCCAATCCTTCATTGGAGTGATAAAAAAAGCCTTTGTCGCCGAGTTTCATGGCGCGCATGTTGTTGCGTGCCTGATAATTGCGCACGCCGTCCCACTGCTCGCCCTTCTCGCCACGGGCCTTTTGCATCTCCCATGACCATTTGAACGGTTCGGATTTGAACAGCCAGTAAGCCGTCATATCGACGTTACCCCTCAACCGTTGGCCGGATTGTTGATCGCCCAGTTCCAAGGGCGCACAGTGACTTCTCTGAAAAGACCTGCCAGCGCATAGGGGTCATTGGCGGCGATCTTCTCTGCGGCTGCCTTGTTTTCGGCTTCGACGACGACGAGACTTCCGTTGGGCTTGTCGTCTTCACCGAGGAAGGGACCGGCAAATTTCAGCACATCGCCAAGGCCCTTGAGATAATCGAGATGGGCCGGGCGCGTATCGAGGCGCACTTGCAGGTGATCGGGCTTGTCGTTGCACAGAAGGGCGAAAAGCATTGGCTAATCCTCGGTCTTGAGTGGTCGATTGATGAGAGCCGTCACAGCTTCATCGATGGTGATTTTTCCTGCCAGCAGGGCTGCGACTGCCGCGATGATGGGCGCCGCGATGCCATGCTTCCGGCAAAGTTCGGCGGCAATCGGCGCGGTAGCCACGCCTTCGGCAAGCGGGCGGTTGGTCAGGTCTTCGTTCCGGCCAAGTGCAAGGCCATAGGAATAGTTGCGCGATTGTGAGGACGAACAGGTCAGCATCAGGTCTCCAAGACCTGAAAGACCCATGATGGTCTCAGGCCGTGCACCCATGGCCTGCCCGATGCGGCGCAGTTCCGCGAAACCGCGCGTGACGAGCGCTGCCTGTGCGCTAGCGCCGTAACCGCGCCCGATGGCGGCACCTGCCGCGATGGCCAGAACATTCTTCAATGCGCCGCCAATTTCAACGCCCTTGAGATCCGTGGTTGAATAGCAACGGAAGGCTGGGCCGGACAGAAGGGCAGCCAGCCGGTCGGCGGTCGCGCCATCCTCGCAGGCGACGGTCACAGCCGTCGGCAGACCGCGCGCCACGTCTGTCGCAAAGCTTGGACCGGAAAGCGCAGCGATCCGATGGTGCGGCAGCACATCAGCGACGACTTCCGACATCAGCCGCCCGGTGTCGCGTTCAATTCCCTTCGCGCAGAGAACCACGGGTGCGGATTGCGGAATAAGGCCCTTCAAGGCGGACAGGCCTGCACGCATGGCCTGTGCCGGAATGACGGCGAGAACCGCATCCGCATGGACGACGGCTTGTTCTGCATCGGTGCTGGCCCGGATAGTCTCAGGCAGGGCGATGTCATCGAGATAGCGCGGATTGAGATGCCGGGTATTAAGGGCTGAAACGGTTTCCGCGTCACGGGCGTAGAGCCAGGTTTCATGTCCGCCGGTTGCTGTCATGGCGGCAAGCGCCGTGCCCCATGCACCACCGCCCAGGACGGCAATCTTAGTCGTTTCACTCATGCCTTTGCTCCGCGCCTTCCCGTGCCGATCACCGGTGCGGATTTCTCATCGAGCGGCCAGCGGGAACGCGGCGCTAGATCGAGCGGATCGGGCGCTTGAGTGGCCGCGCGTTCCGCACCCGCCCAGGCGATCATCGCTGCATTGTCCGTGCACAGGTTGAGCGGCGGTGCGATGAAGCTGAAGCCGTAACGGGTGCAGAGCTGTTCGAGCGATGTCCGTAGGGTCTTGTTGGCGGCAACGCCACCCGCCACCACGAGAGATGGTGTGGCGCAATCAGAGAATTCGGACTGGAAACGCTCAAGAGAGCGTTTCACCCGATCTGCCAGCGTATCGGCAACCGCCGCCTGAAACGAGGCGCAGACATCGGCCACGTCCTGATCTGAAAGCGGTACAAGCTGGGTTGCGGTCTGGCGCACGGCGGTCTTGAGGCCGGAGAAGGAAAAGTCGAGCCGGGCTTCGCCCTTCAACGGACGAGGCAGGGCAAAACGATCGGGATCGCCCTGAAGCGCCATACGTTCCACTGCCGGTCCGCCGGGATAGGGCAGGCCCAGAAGCTTCGCAGTCTTGTCGAAAGCCTCGCCAAGCGCGTCGTCGATTGTCGTGCCGAGACGTTCGTAACGCCCAAGACCACGCACCAGAACCATCTGTGTGTGACCGCCCGAAACAAGGAGCAGCAGATAGGGAAAGGCCAGACGGTCGGTCAACCGGGCGGTCAGCGCATGGCCTTCAAGATGGTTCACGGCGTAGAAAGGTTTGTGCGCCGCCATGGCCAGCGCCTTTGCGGTCATCAAACCGACGATCAGCCCGCCGATCAGGCCGGGACCTGCCGTAGCCGCAACGGCATCGACTTCATCGAGCTTCATGCCCGCATCTTCCAGTGCGCGGCCCACAAGCGTATCAAGTGCTTCGACATGCGCCCGTGCGGCGATCTCCGGCACGACGCCGCCATAAGGTTCGTGCTCCACAATCTGGCTTAGCACTACATTGGACAGGATACGGCCGTCGCCATTATCGTCACGCTCTACGATAGCGGCGGCTGTTTCGTCGCAACTTGTCTCTATTCCAAGAATGCGCATTTGCGGTTAGACCCTGCCTGTCTCATATTCTCTAGACGCCAAATGATGTATTTGGCATGCAAAATGCTCTCGGCAACCCGGTACCATGGACGACGCAATATGCAAACAGCATCCTTGAAGATTGGCACGTTGAAGATAGGCACACGGAGCAGCAGGCTGGCTCTGGCTCAGGCCTATGAAACGCGCCGTCGGCTGGTTGCAGCGCATGGCTTGCCGGAAGATACGATCGAGATCGTGCCCATGTCCACCGCGGGCGACCGTATTCAGGACCGCGCGCTTTCCGAAGTCGGCGGCAAGGGGCTTTTCACCGAAGAGATCGAACAGGCGTTGAAGGATGGCCGAATCGATATTGCCGTCCATTCCACCAAGGACATGCCGACCGTCCTGCCAGAGGGGCTTCACCTTTCCGTGTTTCTGGAGCGAGAAGACCCGCGTGATGCCTTCATCGGTAAAACGGCCAGACGTCTTGTCGATCTGCCGCAGGGCGCAATCGTCGGTTCGTCGTCTTTGCGCCGTCAGGCGCTGATTCGCCGTCTGCGTCCGGATATTCAGGTGGTGATGTTTCGCGGCAATGTCGAGACGCGGTTGCGAAAACTGGAAGCAGGCGAAGTGGACGGAACCTTTCTGGCCTGTGCCGGGCTGAGACGGCTTGGACTTGAGGCGGTGATCACCGATCTCGCCGACCCGGTGGTGTTCCCGCCAGCTCCGGGACAGGGGGCTATCGGTATTGAAAGCCGTATCGGCGACGAACGGATCGACGCGCTTCTGGCGCCGCTCGCTCATCATGATACGCAGGTGGCGCTTGCCTGCGAACGCGCATTTCTGGCCGCGCTTGACGGTTCCTGTCGCACACCGATCGCCGGGCTTGCGAAGGTGGACGGCGACAGGGTTCATTTCCATGGGATGATCCTGACGCCGGATGGCACGGAGGCGCATGAAGTAACAGTTGAAGGTTTGGCCAGCGATGCCGCAGCGCTTGGCGCCGATGCCGCAAAACATGTACGCGGCATGGCCGGCCCGGATTTCTTCGCGGGCTGGGACTGACATTGGCTGGGCGGCTCAACGAGGCAAAAGGCGGACGGGTTCTGGTCACGCGACCGGAACCGGCGGCCTCTCAAACTGCCGAAAAGCTGGCTGAAGCGGGCTATGTGCCGTCGCTTCTTCCTTTGAGCCGCACGGTTCCCCTGACCTTTCGCATCGATAACGGCCCATTCGAGGCGCTGGCCATCACCAGCGCCAACGCTTTCCGTCATATTGAAAAGGGCAAGCTTGAGTCATATCTGGCCTTGCCGCTTTTTGCTGTGGGCGAAGGGACCGCGTCGGCTGCGCGCAAGGCGGGCTTTGCGACCGTGATCGAGGGTGGCGGCGATGCGGTGCGTCTTGCCGAAACCATGCGTCAGGCGCTGCCCCCCGATGCGCATGTTCTGTATCTTGCCGGTCGTGTACGCCAGCCGGTTTTTGAAGAGCGGGTGGCGGCTGCCGGTCTCGCCATAACCGTTCACGATGTCTATGACATCGCAGCGATCGCTTATACGCCCCGCGAACTCGAGCGCGTTCTCGATGGCGTGCCTTTCGCCGCTGTCATGCTTTATTCCGGCGTCGCCGCCACTCATTTTGTCGAGGCGATGCGGCTGGTCGAGGCCAAGCCTTTCGATGAGAGAACGCGGTTTCTGTGCATTTCGGCGCGCGTGGCCGCGAAGCTTCCCCCGGAATGGCAGGCAAAGGCGCTGGTCGCGGATCATCCGGACGAAAATGGACTTTTCCGGCTGTTTTCCAAACTTTGACTCTTTTCCGCGCAACGTTCCTTCATCTGAAGATTTTATCTGATAGACTTTCAGGCAAGCAATAGGCGACCACGAGAGGATCCATGGCGAAATCCGGTACTCCGCGACATTCCAAACCAGTCCGCAGCCCCGTGACGATCAATCTTGATCCGTCGGACGTGAAGCGAATGGACGAACCGGCGGGAGCGAGAGCAACGCCTTCGGCTGAGCCGGTGGGGGATTTTTCGAAGAAAGCCGAATCAAAGCCAGCACAAGCCGCAGCGGACATTGCGAGCCAACCGGCAAAGCCGCAAAAGCCTCCCTTTACGGCAGGCGTAAAACCGGAGGCGGAAAGGCCACGTCATACGACGGATGCGCAACCATCCGCGTCATCGTCGTCGACGACCGCTCAGGCACAAAAATCGGGCCCAGGCGCGGCGCATCTACTTGCGGGCATAGCGGGCGGGGTAATTGCACTTGGCGGCATGTTTGCGCTGCAATGGGGCAATGTCATTCCATCACCGGGGGCGCGTGTCACGGCCGCGCAACTGGCCGCTATGGAACAGCAGATCGCGGAGCTGCGCACCAATCCGACGCCCGCGCCGCTCGACGATACCAGCAAAGCCGAATTCGCAAACCTGCAGAAGAATGTGCAGGCGGCTGAAATCAAGGCG
This sequence comes from Ochrobactrum sp. CM-21-5, assembly GCF_014253075.1. Taxonomy (GTDB): domain Bacteria; phylum Pseudomonadota; class Alphaproteobacteria; order Rhizobiales; family Rhizobiaceae; genus Brucella. The sequence continues at coordinate 69,886 of NZ_JACLZJ010000001.1, read as the reverse complement.
GAAGCCGTTGCCGGTACGCTTTCCGAATTGCAGCAGCAGTTCGAGACATTGCCCAAGACGCCCGAAGCGGGCTCTTCAGCAGATGTGGAAGCGTTGACCGGGCGTCTTGATGTGCTGGAAGCGAAACTGACTGCCGCGCAGGGGCTGGCCGATCAGACCGCGGCTGGAGTTTCCGGCAATAGCGGCACGATCTCGACGCTTGAAACAAAGTTTACATCGCTTCAGGAAAAGGTGAACGAAACAGCGCGTCAGCCGGACGCATCGGCGCTGATTGCCGCCAATGCGCTCAAAACGGCGATCGATCGCGGTGGATCCTTCAAGGCGGAACTCGAGACTTATGCGTCACTTGCGCCGCAGGACGCTTCGGCCAAAGCCTTGCTTCCCTTTGCGGACAAGGGCGTGCCCACCGTAGCAGACCTGAATGCGTGGTTCGGTCCGGTTGCCAATCGTATCGTCGCGACTGAAAACAAGCTTCCTGCCGATGCGGGGATTTGGGATCAGCTTGTTGCAAGCGCCAAGGGGCTTGTGAGCGTGCGGCCTGTCGCAGGCAATGTTGGCGGAAGGGGCGTCGGTCCGACGACCGCACGCATGGAAGCGGCCCTTCAGGCCGGCGATCTTGAACGCGCCATTGGCGAATGGGAACAGCTCCCGGCCGATGCGAGGGAAACCTCGGAAGAATTCGTTAATCAATTGAAGGCGCGCAGGGATGCCGATGCCCTGATCCAGCGCTTGGTCAATGACAGCCTTAAACCAAAAGCTGCGGCGGACGCCCCAACCGGTGCTTCGGCACCAACCGGCAATTAAGGGGGCTTTGATGCTGCGTGTCCTGTTTTATCTTTTGATTGTGGTTGCCTTGGGCTTCGGCTTTGCGTGGCTGGCGGATCGCCCCGGTGAAGTCGATATCGTCTTTGCGGGCAATCACCATAATGTTCCCCTGATCACTGCCGCAGCGGCGGTGGTTGGCATTGTTGCGGCAATCCTGATTCTGTGGTGGCTGATCAAAAGCGTTATTCAGTCTCCCTATACGCTGCGTCGCCATTTCCGCGCCCGCAAGCGCGACCGGGGCTATCAATCCCTTTCGACGGGGTTGATTGCCGCTGGTGCCGGTGATGCGGAAGCCGCGCGCCGGATGACCAAGCAAGCAGGCAAATTGCTCAACTCCGGTCAGGAGCCACTGATCAAGCTTCTTGAAGCCCAGACTGCGATGCTGGAGGGCCGCACGGACGATGCCCGCAAAGGCTTCGAGGCGATGACCGAAGATCCGGAAACCAGACTCTTAGGTCTTCGCGGTCTTTATATCGAAGCGCAGCGTGTCGGCGCGCGCGAGGCGGCTCGCCATTATGCATCGCAGGCGGCCAAACAGGCGCCGCAGCTTGAATGGGCGTCTTCCGCGGTAATGGGGCAGCTTTGTGCTGAAGGCGACTGGGATGGCGCGTTGAAGCTTGTCGATGCGCGCAAGCAGGCGCTGGCCCATAGCAAGAATGTGGTAAAGAAGGAGCGCGCTGCCCTCCTCACCGCCAAGGCCATGGCTACAATCGACACCGATCCCGCTCATGCCAAGACGATTGCGCTTGAGGCGAACAAACTTGCGCCCGATCTGGTGCCTGCCGCTGTCGTAGCTGCTCGCGCGCTTTTTGCAAATGGCGAAGTGCGCAAGGGGTCGAAAATTCTGGAGGCGGCCTGGAAGCGTTTTCCACATCCCGACATTGCCTCAGCTTACATCTACGCCCGCGCCGGGGATACTGTCCAGGATCGGCTGAAGCGGGCGCGGCATCTGGTGTCGCTTCGCTCCAACAATGCCGAGGGCAGTCTGGCTCTGGCGCGTGCGGCCTATGAGGCCGGAGATTATCGGATGGCGCGAGACAATGCGGAGCAGGTGTTGCGCGCTGCACCGCGCGAAAGCGCTTATCTGCTGCTTGCCGATATTGAAGAGGCAGAGACGGGTGATCAGGGCAAGGTGCGCCAGTGGCTGGCGCAGGCCGTCAAGGCACCGCGCGACCCGGCCTGGACCACCGATGGCTATGTTTCCGAGCAATGGTCGCCTGTATCTCCGGTGACCGGCAGGCTCAATAGTTTCGAGTGGAAAGTGCCGGTCGAGCAGATCGCGCCGGTCATCGAAGCGGAAAAGCCCGAGGCCAAAGGCCAGGAGCCGGATCAAAGGGCGGTTGTGCCGGCTATCGTTTCCGCGCCCGAACAGTCGCCCAATGCATCGCCGAACGATGTCGTGGAAGCCGAGGTTATTGTGCCGGAGGCCGAGCCGGTAAAAGTCGTTAAGCCACTCGTCGCCGCCAACAATGTCGAAGAGGCCAAGCCTCCGCTGCCGGACGCGGTGTCACAGGATGACGAGGAAGCCGATGACACCAGCCGGGCGCATATTATCGTGGACGATCCCGGTGTAGACGAAAACGGTGCATCTGGAAAAGCACAGGGCGGATTACGGCTTTTCTGACCGGATCGACAGCCCGGCCCAAAACAGCTTCACAAAACGTTGCCTAAAAACAACGCCGGTGCCTTCTTGAGTGTTGGTCGGCATCGGATGGCTGTTTGTCGCCTTGCCTGTTGAAGGAGTCCAGTTATTTTCAGCCTTATCAAGAAGGACGGGCAAAGATTTGTCCATCGTTGACTATTGCGTCTTGTGAGGATGAATGTTCGATCGCTTATTGGATTTTCTGAAGGAGCTTCCCGGCAATGGATTTCGGGAGCGCGGCGAAAAGTTTTCCGATGACGACCCGCGGCTCGCAGCCGCAGCTCTGCTTTTCCACATCATGGATGTCGATGGGGACACCCGGGAAAGCGAGCGAAAGACGCTTTCCATCATGCTTTCGCAAAAATATGACCTCAAGGGAGATGCCTTGAAGCAGCTTATCAGGGCTGCAGAAGAGGCGGATCAGGAAGCTATGGATCTTTCGAGCTTCACTTCCGTACTCAAGAGGCAACTTGACTATCAGGCACGGCTCGATTTCGTGGCGCTGATGTGGGAGATGGTTTACGCCGATGGCGACGTGAGCGAGGTTGAAGCAAATGTGATGTGGCGGGTTGCCGAGCTCATCGGAGTTCGTGAAGAAGATCGAAATATCATCCAGGCCCGAGGCGAGGAAGCAAGTCGCAACGCACCCGCTTCCTAAGGTATTTCCTGCTTAAATGGAAACGTCGAAACCGCTAAATGAATCCATTTGGCTGCGACATGCTCTAGGTGCGGCCTTGCAAATGGCGAGCTTTGCGCAACTGGGGGAACAGGGTTGCCCAGACTATTGCGACGGCTATCGATCCCATGCCGCCGACCACGACAGCCGGAACCGCACCAATGGCTGCGGCCATCAGGCCAGCACGAAATTCACCAAGCTCGTTTGAAGCGCCGACAAAGACCATGTTGACGGCATTGACGCGTCCGCGAACATGGTCGGGCGTCCAGAGTTGCATGAGCGTTTCGCGGATATAAACACTGATCATGTCGGCCGCACCGGCAAATGCCAGAGCTACTACAGAGAGCCAGGTCAGCGTCGAGATGCCAAAGATAATGTTGAAGAAGCCAAACAGGCCGACGAAGACAAACATAACGCGGCCGGCATGATCGCGTATAGGATGACCGGCAAGCCAGATGGCGGTGAGCACTGCCCCAATGCCGGGAGCGGAGCGCAGCAGGCCGAGCCCCCATGGGCCAAGATCGAGAATATCGCGTGCATAGATCGGCAGCAACGCTACAGCGCCGCCGAGCAATACCGCAAACAGGTCGAGCGAGATTGCGCCCAGGACGATCTTTTCTTTCCAGATATAACGGAAGCCAGCGAGCATGGTGGAGATAGAACGCTGTTCGGTCAGCGTATGCTGGTGGGGTTTCGGGATGGAAAAGATCAGCAGGGAAGCGGCGATCAGAAACACGGTGGCCACACAATAGGCCGCCACCGCCGATATGCCATAGAGCAGACCGCCTGCAACCGGGCCGACAATCGTGGCTACCTGCCATGCTGACGAGTTCCACGATACGGCGTTGGCGAAATCTTCGGTCGGAACGAGATTGACCACAAGGGAAGCTGAGGATGGACCGAGAAAAGCACGGGCGATGCCAAATATCAGAAGAGCGGCGAAGACGCTCGCAGGCTCGAACAGGCCCGTCAACGTCAGTGCCAGCAACAGTGCTGTAACGATGCCTTCCAGAATAAGCGACAGGCCCATAATAAGCCGCCTGCCGAAACGGTCTGCCGCCGCACCCGTGAACAACACGAGTAATAGTGCCGGAAGAAATTGCACTAGCCCGACCATGCCGAGATTGAAAGCGTCTCGCGTCTGATCATAAATCTGCCAGCCGACTGCCACACTGACGATCTGCACCGCGAATGCGCTCAGGAAGCGAGCGCCCCAGTATTTCTTGAAGGCAGTGTGGCGGAAGGCGGCATAGCGATCCGCAGAAGATGCATCAGTGGTGGGGGACATTTTTCAAGATATCGACAGGAAAGATATCCGCCTCTTACAGCATCCTTCCTATGATCGGAACCACTTTTTTCTTCGCAATTTTACGATAAGCGATTGCTCGTTTTGTATAAACTTGGCGCATCGAGGAATTTTCCGAGTGAAAGGCCGACTGAACCGGCCTTTCACTGCGGTCAAGCGATCAATCCTTGCCGAGCAGGCCCTTCCAGATGATAGCGCCCAATGCAGCGCCGATCAGCGGGGCGACCCAGAACAGCCAGAGCTGGCTGAGCGCCGCAGTCTCGGCAAACAGCGCCGCGCCGGTCGAACGGGCCGGGTTGACCGAGGTGTTGGTAACCGGGATCGAGATCAGGTGGATAAGGGTCAGACCAAGGCCGATTGCAATTGGAGCGAAGCCCGCAGGTGCGATCGAAGAGGTGGAACCCAGAATAATGATAATGAAGAAAGCCGTCAGTACAATTTCGATCAGCAGTGCAGCCGTCATGCTGTAACCGCCGGGCGAAAGTTCACCATAACCGTTGGAGGCAAACCCTCCGGCCGTGAAGCCGTCTTTGCCCGACGCGATCAGGTAAAGCACGGCCGCAGCCGCGATGGCGCCTAGAACCTGTGCGACCCAGTAAGGAATAAGGTCTTTGGCCGGAAGCCTGCCGCCAAGCATGAGGCCGAGGGAAACGGCCGGGTTGAAGTGCCCGCCCGAAATGCCGCCGACAGCGAAAGCCATGGTCAGCACCGTCAGGCCAAAAGCAAGGGCAACGCCGAGAAAGCCAATGCCAAGTTCAGGAAAGGCCGCAGCGAGAACCGCACTGCCGCAACCGCCGAAAACTAGCCAGAAAGTTCCGAAAAACTCAGCCGACAATTTGTTCAACATGGAAATCCCCAAGGTTGGTGTAGTGATAATGGCCGAATGCGAATCATGTATCGGAAAATATATAGGTGTATCTTTCTTGCAGCAATCTGGTTTTAACTGCGCAAGAATGTAATTCTTTTGGGGTTTTGAGTGCGTAAAGCAGTAATTTTGAGGATAGGCTTTCCTTATATTCGAATGTGCTTTTAAATAGTGTAGTGCCGTCGATGGCAACTCCCGACAAGTTAGTATGGCGGTGGTTTGCGAACTGGAATCTTGTTGCGGTTTTGGCCATTGCGGTGAGGAGAGACGGCGCGTTATAAGCGTGATATCGCGGCCGGGTCAGGCGGTATCCTGCATGATGCAGAACAGGGAGTTTTTAGTCTTGAACACCCATTCCATGGTGCGAACAAGAAGGTTCGCGTGGCGCGGTGCCGCTGTCGCGTCGCTCGTTGCCATTCTTTCGGGCTGTACAGCTACCGCTTGGACCGAAAAGGTCAAAATCGATTCCACGCCGATGCCAACCGAATGCGCGGGCTGGCAGAAAATAGATCTGAAGCAGCGCGCGACGCTGGTTCTTCTGCGCGAAGACCCCCGACTTGTCGTCGATATCGACTCGCATAATCTCAAGGGGCGTAATCTGGGCTGCTGGCAGTAAAGATTCAGGCAGGTCCTGCAAGCCGCACATCAACCTTATCGATTGAGCCGCGTAGTGCGGGAGGCATCGTCGCAAATCTTATACTGCTGCCTGGCTCTATTATCATACAACCGGTATCCATGCGCCGTTCGCGCTGTTTGCCGTCGCGATAAGTGATCATCAAGACAAGAGCGGCGCTACGTGCATCTCGTCAGTTCTGTTGCTGATCTTGCTGCCAACGCTTAGGACATCTTTGCCGCCATCGTCAGCGAGGTTGGTCGTGAGATCGGTCAGCTGCACGGATGTGGCCAGTGGAAAAGATGTACGGGCGTTGCCGACTGCAACACTTTTATCTGCGGCGAGCATATAGCCGCCGGAAATCCAGAAAGTAACAGCTGCGCATAAGGCAACGAAAATCCAGTAGCCGGGACCAAGGCCATACTGCGGTCGTCGCGGAACGCGCACCGGGCTTGTGCCAGCCTGTTTTGCGTCGGGACGCGGGGAGGATTGTCTCGAATTCCGCGTCTTCGATGGCGTCGTTCTGCCCGCCCGCCTCCATACCGGCGAAAGCATTGCTTGAATTCATATCCACAATGCCGCCAATAGATGGGTACCCGCCATCATGAAGTCATCTTCCTCTGCGCTTTCTCGGCGTAATGAGGTTCGTAACCTCGCAAAAAATGGTTAATGCTTCGCTCTCGCATTTTTTACGGACGACTTGGATGTCCGGTTAACCTGACGTTAACCGTAGAGGATAAATGTCGATCCGATATCGATGTCATCCTCAAAGGCTTCGCGCCTGCGCGGACAATAAAGAGAAACAAAACGGTGATACGTTTCGAGAATGTCGGCCTGCGATATGGAATGGGGCCTGAAATCCTGCGGGATGTCAGCTTTCATATTCCGCCGCGTTCATTTCAGTTCCTGACCGGACCCTCGGGTGCGGGCAAGACTTCGCTCATGCGCCTTCTCTTCATGGCGTTGAAGCCGACGCGCGGTCTGATCAACATTTTCGGAAAGGACGTGGCGCGGCTGGATCACCGGCAGGTGCCGCTTCTGCGTCGTCGTATCGGCATTGTGTTTCAGGATTTCCGGCTGCTCGATCACATGACAACCTATGAGAATGTCGCTTTGCCGCTACGTGTGCGTGGAAAAGAAGAGGCGACCTACCGGCATGAGGTGGAGGAATTGTTGCACTGGGTCGGGCTCGGAGATCGCATGCGCGTGCTGCCGCCGGTACTTTCCGGCGGTGAAAAGCAGCGCGCGGCCATCGCGCGGGCGCTGATCGACCAGCCGGAACTCCTGCTTGCGGATGAGCCTACGGGCAATGTCGATCCACCGCTCGCCAAGCGCTTGCTGCGCCTTTTTGCCGAGCTTAACCGTTCCGGCACCGCCGTCATTATTGCAACGCATGATCTGTCCCTTATGGATCAGGTGAACGCACGTCGTATGGTTATCGATCACGGGCGGCTCGATATCTATGAATGACATTCACAGAAACTGGCAGAGATTCAAGACCGATATTCAGATCCGCTTCGAGGATCTGAAGGATATGCTGCTCGTGCGCATCGGCAAGCGCCGGCAGCGACAGGGGCCAAGTCCGATTGTGCCGGATGGCAGCGTTACGGGTACGGCATTGGTGATCGTGATTGCGATCATGACTTTTCTTGCCTGTCTGACGCTTGGCGGAGTGACGTTGGTGCGTGCATCGGCAGCCGCCTGGCAAAGCCAGATCGCGCGCGAGGCGACGATCCAGATACGTCCCGTAGACGGTCAGGACATGGAAAAGACCCTGCAGCAGGCGAGCGATATCGCACGCGGCTTTGCAGGCGTCAAAAGCACAAGTATCATCGACAAGGAGGCGACTGCCCGTCTTCTGGAGCCATGGCTCGGCAGCGGTCTGAATATCGATGAACTGCCTGTGCCGCGGCTTGTCGTCGTGACGATTGACGAGAATGCGCCGCCCGATTTCGAAACCATGCGGGTGGAACTGAGCCGCGCTATTCCGGCTGCAAGTTTCGACGATCACCGAACCTGGGTGGACCGGCTGGTTTCAATGGCGCACACGACCGTTCTGGTTGGTACGAGTGTTCTGTCGCTGGTCATTGCGGCCACCGTGCTGACCGTGATTTTCGCAACACGCGGCGCCATGTCGGGAAACAGTCACATCATCGAGGTACTGCATTTCATCGGCGCGGAGTCCAAGTTCGTGGCGCGGGAATTCGAATGGCATTTCTTCCGGACAGCGCTCAAGGGTGCATTATTCGGGGGTGCGGCAGCCATGTTCGTCTTCCTGGTCTTCTCCTGGTGGGCCTCGCGCCACATGGCAACGCCGGAAGGGGATCAGGCCGCGGCCATGTTCGGCAATTTCGCCATTGGCCGCGACGGCTATATCGGAGCAGGGGTCATCATCATTCTGGTCAGCATTCTGACCATGTTGACCAGCCGCCTCACCGTCATTCGCCAGCTTGCAACCATGGACGGTCCGGGGGTGCGCGGGGAATGATCATATTTTCCACAAATACTGGCCGACGCGTGCAGATTCCCGGCAATTCTCCGAGTTATCGCCGCAATGCCGGTTATGATAGCAAAGTGAACGAAGGACGAATCCCGCGAATGTTGCGGAATGGATACCGGACAGGTGGCGATGGAGTGGAAAAGGGACGAACAGCAAATAGTTCGCATATGGACGCCGTGGTTTGGTGCCGCAGCCGCTCACCCCTGTCAGCGTCTTCGTTCGGAATGGCATCGGCCCGTCTGTTATGGTCCATCGTGATGCGCGTGTTCAGACGTCTCCAACCTATCTCCATCGTGCTTTTTCTGGCGGTTATTGCCTTTCTGATCGGTTTTGTAGCGTTCAGCGAAAAAGTGACAGGCATGCAGCCTCCTGCACTCAATGAACCGGCGGATGCCATTGTCGTTCTGACGGGCGGCCAGTCGCGCATACAGGCGGCGGTTGATCTTTTGCAGGACAAGCGCGGCAAGCGGCTGCTTATCAGCGGTGTCCATCCGTCAACGAATGAAAAGTCCCTGCAACGGGCAACACATGCGGAGCAGGGTTTGTTCGACTGCTGCGTCGATCTCGATCGTTCGGCGCTCAATACGGTCGGCAATGCAACGGAAAGCGAACGCTGGATCCGTGCCAATAATTTTCATCGCGTGATCGTTGTCACCAACAATTACCATATCCCGCGTAGCATTCTTGAAATGTCGTACCGCATGAAGGATGTCGAGTTCGTTCCGTATCCTGTCGTGAACGGCGAGCGGCGGGAGCATAGCTGGGTGTCGGAAGGCGACACATTGCGCGTTCTGTTCATCGAATATGTGAAATATTTGCGTGCTGCTGTTCGTGTCGGCGTGGCTGAGGTCTTCGGTATTGAAACCTTCAACAGATCCTTAGGGGAATAAACTGGATTCCCGGACAGTTTTCCTTATGGAAAAGCCCATTCTTCCTGATATATCGGTGCCGTTGTTTTCTTACGAAAGTCTAGGCATTACCCGCAAACGTGTCAGGCGCTTTTGCGGGAAATGCACCAGCCAGGGTCCTCGCCGACACGATGCTTTTCTATTTGCGTTCCATTCTTTTCAATGCGGCATTCTACATCTGTACGCTGGTCCAGATGATTGTCTACACGCCGTTCTACTTTCTGCTGCCGCGCAAGAAGGCGTGGATCGTGCCGAAGCTCTGGGCGCGTACCAATCTTTGGCTTCAAAAGCATATCGTGGGAACGGATTACACGATTGAAGGGTTGGAGAACCTTCCCGAAGGCGCCTATATCTGCGCACCCAAACATCAATCCGCATGGGATACCTATGCGTTCCTGCCTTATCTGGACGACCCGGTTCTGATCCTGAAGCGTGAACTGATGCGTATCCCCCTGTTTGGCTGGTATGTCGCCAAGATGCAGATGATACCGGTGGATCGCGGTTCGCGCGTGAAGGCGCTGCATTCCATTACCACCGGCGCGCAGAAGGCCATTGCCGAAGGCCGGCAGATTCTCATCTATCCAGAGGGCACGCGCAGATCACCGGGCGCGCCGCCGCAGTATAAATATGGCATCGTTCACCTTTATGAGGCGCTCAACCTGCCGGTTGTGCCTATCGCGCACAATGCCGGCCTTTACTGGCCGCGCCGCAAGTTCCTGCGTTATCCCGGCACCGTGCGCTGTCGCATCCTGCCGCCTATACCGGCCGGTCTCGACAAGGAAGAATTCCTGCGGCGCCTGATCGAGGCGACTGAAACGGCCTGCGACGAATTTCTTGTGGCGGCCAGTCGCGATCCCAACCCGCCGCCGATGCCGCCGACCGCCAAAGAACGACTGAAGGAACTTGGCGCTTCGCCGGACGCCTGACCTGCTTTAGCGCCTGACCTGTTTTGGCGATTGTATCTGGTTACGCCCGCAAAGGACAATTCGCCGCGTTTTCTAGAACTTTCGTTTTTCTTGCACGCAAACCTGAAACCCGTTATCAGAGCGCGACACGAAAGGACCCATCATGAATATTGATGCCATTTCCATTGGATCCAATCCTCCTGAAGACATCAACGTTATCATTGAAGTGCCGGTTGGCGGACAGCCGATCAAGTACGAAATGGACAAGGACGCTGGCGCTCTGATTGTCGATCGTTTCCTGTACACGCCTATGACCTATCCCGGCAATTACGGTTTCGTACCGCATACGCTGTCGGAAGATGGCGATCCGATCGACGTTCTGGTTTGCAATACCCGTCCGCTGGTTCCCGGCTGCGTGATCAATGTGCGCCCTATCGGCGTGCTGGTCATGGAAGACAATTCCGGCAAGGATGAGAAGATCATCGCGGTTCCCTCGCCGCATCTCACGCAGCGTTATGAAAAGGTGCACGATTATTCTGATCTGCCGGAAATCACGTTGAAGCAGATTGCGCACTTCTTCGAGCACTACAAGGATCTGGAACCCGGCAAGTGGGTCAAGATCGGCGACTGGGGTGATGAAGATTACGCTCGCAAGTTCATCGTAGAAGCCATCGAACGCGCCAAAGGCAAGTAGGCGACAGCTCCGATACGGTTAAAAACAAAAACGCCCGGCATTGTCCGGGCGTTTTTGTTTGATGACTGGCAAGAGCCGATATTTTCACGCTCTGGAAAACAAAGAGCTGGCGCGCTTGTTCCGTTCAGAGGAACAGCGGCAGCAGCGTCGTCCACATGAACTGGCGGATGAAGAAAATGATGAGGAGGAGAACGATCGGCGAAATGTCGATGCCGCCCATATTGGGCAGGATATTGCGAATGGGGCGCAATACCGGATCGGTCACCTTATAGAGAAATTCACCGACCGAAGCGACGAAACGGTTGCTGGAATTGACGACATTGAACGCATAGAGCCAGGAAAAAATGGCGCTAGCGATGATGATCCAGGTATAAATATCGAGCGCCAGATCAAGGGTTCGAAACAATGCGATCATAAAAGGCCTCCTTGGCAATTGGGCGAGATGTAGCGGTTGCTTTGGGCAAGAACAAGAGCCGAGACGGAAACCAAATGCAATTTTAGGCCGGTTCCGACGGCATGAATTGTGATATTTGATCGCTCAGCGCAATGATCCGGGCGTAATCAGATCGTGCCGTGCCGTTGCTTCATCCTTGCGAGGATCAACTCGCTCACATGCTCCAATGCGTGATCGCGTACGCGCATATCGCGCAGATGCTGAAGCGTGTTGGTGACATAATCGACGTTCGCACCGGATTCGCCGCGTGCAAAGGCAACGATGGCGGCAGCCTGATCTGCTTTGAGAACGCCTGCATATTGTTCATGTCTGCGGTCGGCCACATAGGTAACGGCATGCACATCGCGCCCGTCGGCAAGGTGCAGGCGAAGCCATTTTTCATGATAGACGCGGTTGGACATTTCACGTTCCCGCAAATAGGTCATGACCTCGTCGGTCATGTCTCCCGGTACTCGAAAGGCCATGCCGAGGCATGAACCGCCAGCATCGAGACCGAGAACAAGGCCCGGGCGATCAGGCGTTCCCCGATGGACATGCGAGTAGATGCATAAGCTTCGGCGATAGCCATGCAGGCGCGCGCGTACCGTTTCCACATGCGCAAAACCCGGCCGCCACATCAAGGAACCATAGCCGAATACCCAGAAGTCATTCATGCGCTTGTTATCGGTCCGCTCGTTCGCATCCATCTTCATTCTTGTCGAAATACCGATTTCCAGTGCATCCAGCTGGATATCCCGCGTTTTTTCTGCACCAGCGCTTCACAAGACTCAATGATGCCATAATATGGGTTGCCATAATATGGCCACGAACGGAAGGTGCAAACCATGTGCTGCCGACAGTGCCAGACAAGCCAGGGTTTCATTGGGTTCGCCATGACTGGTACGGCAACAAACTTCTCAGACTGACCAAGGCTTTTCAATGACGGATACTGGAACTGAACCTAGGAAATCCAGAAAACGTCTCGTGGGCCTTGCTGCCCTGTTTGTTGTATTTGTCGCAGCCTATACTGCAGGCTGGTTCTACATTGCCGGCAAGCTCGAAACGAGGGCCAATGCGGATATGGCGAAGCTGGCCGCGCAGGGCGTCGGCGTAAGATGCGAAGACTTGCGCATGGGAGGCTATCCGATCCGTGTCAATGTCGTCTGTGACAGTATTTCGTGGCAGCGGCCTGCCGCCGGAATGTCTTTTCGCGCCGGACGTTTCACGTCGGGCTCGCCTGTTTACGCACCGCGTTTTCTGACCAATGAACTGACGGGGCCGGCCTTTGTCGAGTTTCCCGGCCTGGAGCCGCTTGAGGTCAACTGGAGCAAGTTCACGTCCAATACCAGGCTTGCCCGCCCGTTTCCCACCGAGGTTGAACTGGCCGCACGGGATGTCGTGATCGGCCTTCGCACGGAAGCCACCAAAACCGAACCGCTTGGAAGTCTCGAACTGATGAATTTCAGAATGAGCGGATCGGATGGCCCGTTGAAGATCAACGGGCGTTTTGCGGCGCTGAAGTTCGCACCGACAGTGATCGGCAATGCGAAAAGTCCTGAAATTGACGGGCTGGCCGATATCGATGTTTCGGATGCGGCGGCTTTTTTGTCCGAGGAGCCGATCTCGTTCCATGAACGGCTTCGCGGTCATAGCGGCACGATCAATCAGGCATTCCTGTCTATGCCCAACGGCGCGATGGTTTCGCTCACCGGGCCTTTCTCGATCGATGCCGCAGGGCTTATCGATGCGAAACTGAAGCTGACGCTAGTCAATCCGCAATCGTTTGCACAAGCCGGGCAAACCATTTTTCCGGAACAAGGCGGCAATATCGCGACCGTCCTTTTCGCGCTTTCGGCCATGCCCAAAGACGAAAACGGCAATCCCACGATGGAGATTGCCGTTCAAAAGGGGAAAGCCAGTGCAGGTTTTATCCCGCTGGGGCGCTTGCCTAGTCTTTAAGCCGGAGCGTATCGTATTCAATCATAACCACGTGTTCGCTCTGGATTTTTAAGTCGCTAGATGGAATCGTTTAGAGCAGTTCCGACGTCTCCGTTTAAACAGGAGACGTTCTAGCTTTGCGCTGGTTGTGCTGCGGCCTGACGGCCAAAGTCTGGCGCATCCACCTCCTGGCCTGCGTCGATGATGCCGCGACGAACGGCTCTCGTGCGCGTGAACAGGTCGAACAATGCCTCACCATCGCCCCAACGAATCGAACGCTGCAATGAAGCGAGATCTTCCGAGAAACGCCCCAGCATTTCAAGGATCGCTTCCTTGTTATGCAGACAGACATCGCGCCACATGGTCGGGTCGGATGCTGCAAGACGTGTGAAATCGCGGAAACCCGAAGCGGAATACTTAATGACTTCCGATTTGGTCACCTGTTCCAAATCGCTTGCCGTGCCGACAATATTGTAGGCGATGATATGCGGCAGATGCGAAACGATGGCCAGCACAAGATCATGATGCTGCGGGTCCATATGGTCCAGCCGCGAACCGCAGGCGGTCCAGAAGCTGGTCAGCTTTTCAAGAGCTGCCTCATCCGTATCGGGCAGAGGGGTCAGAATGCACCAGCGATTGGTGAACAGCTCTGCAAAACCGGCGTCCGGCCCGGAATATTCCGTTCCCGCCAGCGGGTGACCTGGAATGAAATGGATGTTGTCCGGTAGTTCGGGCTGCATCTGCGCAATAACGGATGCCTTGGTCGATCCGACATCGGTAACGATTGCGCCTGGCTTGAGGCTGCCTGCGATCTGCCTGGCGATGGTTCCCGAGGAGCCGACCGGTACGGAAACGATGACGAGATCGGCATCGCGCACCGCTTCGGCGCTATCGGTGGTGTAACTGTTGCCCAACTGAAGCGCTTCGGCGCGCTTCAGCGTTTCGGCGCTGCGTGTGGCGATTGCGATGTGGTTTGCGAGACCTTCGCGGCGTATGACTCGCGCCAGCGACGAGCCGATGAGGCCGATGCCGATGAGTGCGATTTTATCGAAATGAATCGTGGACATTGTTCTACTTTAAAAATTCAGTGAGGGCGGCGACTACGCCGCGATTGGCTTCTTCCGGTCCGACCGTCATGCGCAGCGCGTTGGGGAAACCGTATCCCCCAACACGGCGCAGAATATAGCCGTGCCTCGAAAGCCACTCATCTGCCTTGTCTGCCGAGTGTTCGGCATCGTTCGGGAAATGGATCAGGAGAAAATTCGTCACCGAAGGCGTGACCCGCAGACCCAGTTTCGTGAACTCGCCGGTTAGCCAGGACAGCCATTTATCATTATACTCGACCGATTTTTCGACGTGCTCGCGGTCGCGGATGGCGGCCGCTCCGGCCGCGATGGCAGCCGAATTCATGTTGAAGGGGCCGCGGATGCGGTCGACTGCATCGATCACATGCAACGGTGCAAACATCCAGCCGATGCGCAGGCCCGGCAGTCCGTGAATCTTGGAGAAAGTGCGTGTCATGACGACATTCTCGTTCGATGAGACGAGTTCGATACCGGCTTCGTAGTCGTTGCGGCGCACATATTCCGCATAGGCCGCATCTAGTACCAGCAGCACGTGCTTCGGCAGGCCCGCATGCAGGCGGCGCACTTCCTCGAAAGGCAGATAGGTGCCGGTCGGATTGGCCGGGTTCGCGATGAAGACGATCTTCGTGCGCGACGTGACTCCGGCGAGGATCGCATCGACGTCGATGCGTTCATCCTTCTCCTTCACCGTCACCGGTATCGCACCGGCTCCCAGTGTCTGAATTCTGTACACCGCAAAGCCGTGCTCGGTGATGATAGCTTCGTCGCCGGGGGCCAGATAGGTCTGGCACAGCAATCCCAGCAGTTCGTCGGAACCGTTGCCGCAGATGATGTTGGCGATGTTGAGACTTTGCGTCTCGGCTATGGCCTGACGCAGCGCCACGGCCTGTCCGTCGGGATACAGGGAGAGATGTTCGCCACAATATCGATAGGCCTCCATCGCATGGGGGCTGGGACCGACAGGGGTCTCGTTGGATGAGAGCTTATAGACCTTGGCGACACCTTCCACATGTTCCTTGCCCGGGACATAGGCTGCGATATCGAGCAGACCTGCCTTGGGCTGGGGACGGGTGAGGTTTTGCATATCGGTCATAATTTTGGCTCCGCCAAAAGGTTAAAGATTGAAGTCAACGCAGGCGGCATAAACCGCAGGTGCCTTCAAGTCGAGAAAAACCTTGTTATGAGAGGCTTGCAGCCCGAAAAGACGGACGAATCCCGACGCTATGGTGCGAAAATGCCCCGTCTTTCAAGGGGTTTTATACTCGCCTTTGGAATTTGTCGCTCCGGTTGCGGTCGCGGATATTTTTCGCAGGCCTCCAACAGGTGTACCGTGCGGCGAGAGCACAGGTACAAACACCCGGCGCGAGGCGCGCTGCGCAACTGGCAATCCCTGATAAAGCCGTTTTTGCGCCTCCACGACCAGGACGCCAGCGAAAAGCGGCCACAGCCTGCGTCCTATGCCTTCAAGCGCCAGACAGGGGCGCATCATCCAGCGGCGCGTGGCGGGCGGAAAATGCAGAGCGTCGCTGACGGCGCTCACCGTGAAATTTGCTTCTCTCAGGAGGGTGGATAGTTGGGCGCGGCTATAGGGGCGACCGCTGCCGAAGGGCGTATGCTCAAAACGAGCCCAGACACCGCGGCGGTTCGGTACCACAATGACGAGGCGACCATTGGGCGCGAGGACACGCCATATTTCCTTAAGCGTTTCCGGCGCACTTTCCGCATATTCCAGCGCATGCACCATCAAGACGCGGTCGATGGACGAATCTGGCAGGGGCAATTCCTCGTCGAAAACGAGCGCCGTTGTCGATTTTTCAGGCGAAGGCCATGCAACAGCCCCTTGTCCGGCTGGCATAAAGGCAAATGTGCGCTCGGTATCTGTGCCGAAGCGATCGAGATAGGGCAGGCTGTAGCCCATTCCCACCAGCCGCTCGCCGGGAACACGCTCCCAAAGACCCGCAATAGCCATACGGATGGCGCGCTCGGTCAGATGGCCGAGGGTGGTGTCGTAGAAAGAGCGCAGTTCGATAATGTCCGTATGCATGGTAGCCAAGCTATATCAAATCCCGTCCGTGTCCAGATTCCGAAATGACATATCTCCTGATACCCGGTCGGGAGCGATTTTCAGGATGACAACCGCACGGGCTTGAATTTGACTATCAGAGAGCATCTTTTTATGGCGGGGTGCAATTTCTCCAAAGCATGGTATAGAGCGTGCCTTTCCAGCTTGGATGTAAACGATCAGGAGAACCGGCAAATGCCCGAAGTCGGCGGCAAGACGATAGAAGTTCTTTTCAGCCCGGACGAGATAGCGAAGCGCAATCTTCAGCTCGCGCAGGCAATCGCCGGTCGTGGGTTTCACAATCTCCTGACGGTCTCCATTCTGAAAGGGTCGTTTATCTTCGCAGCCGATCTTATCCGTGCGATGCATGATGCAGGCGTGGAGCCGGATGTCGAGTTCATCACCGTGTCAAGCTATGGCAAAGGCACAACCAGCACAGAAGTGAAGCTGTTGCGCGATATAGACAGCGATGTGCATGATCGTGACGTGCTTCTGATCGATGACATTCTGGAATCGGGCAAGACGTTGAAGTTCGTGCGGGAACTAATGCTGGAGCGTGGCGCGCGCAGCGTTAGCATTGCCGTTCTGCTCGACAAGAGCGTGCGCCGCAAGGTCGATCTGGATGCGGATTTCGTCGCCTTCGAATGCCCGGATTATTTCGTCGTAGGTTACGGCATGGATGTGGGGCATGCCTTCCGGCAATTGCCCTATGTTGGCCGCGTGATGGAATAAAACACCGGGTCGGGTTCGCGGCGGTCTGCAAGTCGCGACCTGCTGCTGGGAAATTCAATCGGCCTGTCAGAGCGGTTACCGCTTTTGATGGCATCTTCCAGGTTTCAGTCGAACTTCAGCAGGCGTTGCAGATATTCCTTTTCCATCTGCGGGGTCAACGCATTGCCAAGCTTGCGGCGGATTGCATCGAGAATCTCGCGGGCGCGCTGAATGTCGATCTCACCGGGTATCTTGACACCCTGATCAAGGCCGCTCTCGCCATTGGTACCTTGCGGACGTCCCAGCGGATCACTCCGCCTGGATCCATCTGCGCCTTGTCCAGCCCCGTCTTGTCCCATGGCTTGTTGCATTTTCTGCATCATGTCACGTCCGCCGCGACGCAATGCATCAAGCGCATTGCCTTGCTGGTCGCTGGCCTCCGATCCCTCGTTGCGGCCAAGCGCATCGGCGGCATTACCCATGGATTTTCCTGCATCGGAGAAATCCGTGCCGGGTTCGATCCCGGTGCCTTTGAGATCATCCATCAGTTTTTCCAAGTCAGACTGAAGGTCTTTCTGCTGCTGCTGCAATTTACGCATGGCTTCGGCCATATCCGGCGGCACGTCACCCGACTGGCTGTCCTGTTGCGGGTTGCCACCGCCCATGGAGCCATCGTCTCCGGGGAACAGGCCTTCGCCCATTTCCCCCTCATCGTCGCTGCCGCCGAACTGGCGCTGCATCTTCTGGTCGAGATCGAAGGTCTCGTTCATCGTCTGCTGCTGGCGGCGCATCAGATCGCCGAGCTTGTTCATCTGCTGCTGCATCTGGCTGCGCTGGCCCTGTCCCTGGCCCTGTTGGCCAGGCTGCGCCTGTCCCATCTGCAGATTGTTCATGAGATTCTGCAGTTGCGATAAAAGCTGTTCGGCCTGATCGCGGGAGCCTTGCCGCGCCAGATTCTCGATCTGGTCCATCATGCGCTGCAGGTCTTTCTCCGTCAGCATACGGGCGTTCGGATCGGGCGTTGCTTGGCGAGCATTGGGATTTTGCTGCTGGCGCTGGGCAAACTCCCGCAGAAAATCCTGCATCGCCTTGCGCAGTTCAGCGGAAAGTTTTTCGATCTCTTCCTGTGAGGCGTTGTTCTGCAACGCGTTTTTCAATGCTTCCTGTGCCTGACGCAGGCGCTTTTCGGCGGCTGACAGATTGCCGTCCTCAATGCCGAGTGCCACCTGCCACATATAGTCCGCGGCATCACGGAGCGAATCATCGCTGTGCGCGCCGCGAAGTCGCGAGCGAATGGTAACAAGGCCGAGATAATGCGCGGCGTTCTTGATGGTTTCGTCGGGACGTAACATAAGCGCCGACAGCATGTCCGTCACCTGATCGCGCTGCGTGGCGTCGAGCGCCAATATGCGGCGCTGTTCGGCAACGGCGCGGGCAAGCGGATTGGTAAAGGGCCGCTCGGGCAAGGTAACCTCTTTTGTTTCGCTACGGCCGCTCTGGCCTGCGGCATCAACGACCACGAGCGTAAGGGCCACTTTCTCGCCAGCCCATGGGTGCTGGGTCAGATCCTTGGATGTGCTTGCGTTCTTCGCGCCGCTCCGCGGCAAGGCAAGCGGCAATTCCGGCGCCTCGTAAAGCGGAGCCGTTTCTTCCTCATCGTCCATTTCCAAGGGCACAATTTCGGCGAAAGCCTTGGTCGGCGCATAATCGTCGTCGATTGTATAGGAAAGCTCCAGAGTGCCGTTCAGCGCGTGGCCGGGCTCCTTGTTGAAATGAATGGTCGGTGCCTTGTCGGGCGTGACAGCAAATTTCCAGTGTGCATTCGTGCCTGAAAGCGCCAGCGTTTGATCTTGTTGAAGATCGTAGCGAAAATTGCGGCTTCCTTCGACTGCAGCTTGTTCAGTGGCTTTTTCCTCGCCCGCTTCAACCGTGGCTGGCTGCACCTCGCGGCTTGCGCCGTTCGCACCGGTTGCTGTCAGCCGTTCGGCGTTGCCACCAATAACGCGGATGGAAACGATGCTGCCTTGCGGAACGGTGAGGGGGCCTGAAGCCTGCCCGTTTTCACTGGCCGTTGTCAGGAATATCGGCGCACGGCCCGTATAACGCGGCGGTGTTACCCAGGCATCGATGCGCGCCACGGCGGAAGCATCGCCCGGACGTATCTGAAAGGCATCGGCAATGCGCCCACTGCCGGAGCCGAGGCTATAGGCGAATGCGGTTACGAACAGTAGGGCGATACCGGCGCGAAGGCCGAACGGATCACGTTCAGGTACACGCGGACGCGGAAGGCCTGTTTGCAGGTTCTTTAGCCGTTGCGCCATGCGGCGCTGGTGTTCCCGCCAGAGCGTCACAGCGAAAGGATCATTGGTACCGGTTGCCATATGACCGGACTGGATACCGAGCGGTTCGTGTATCAGACCATTGATCGCTTCAATGCGTGCCGTCACATCATCGGCTGTGGGTTTTTGGAAGCGGAAGGGCAAATAGAGAGCCACAAGGGTGGCAATGGCGAAGATTGCCAGCACAATGATGTGCAGCCAGCGCGGCATCATGCCGAACAGGCCGAGCCAGCTTATGCTTGCCAGAAGAGCGGCGAGCAGAAGCAGAGGCAGGACGAGGGGCCAGATGCGCTCGAAGCCGATCATTAGGAAGGTGCGCAGATGCAGGCGTCGCATCGCCGCCCCGTCACCAAAGGACAGGCGCATAAACACCTCCCGCGCGCGGCGCGGTATGTTTTTCCTGTCGTTGCTACGGTCCGTCATTAATGCTTTCTGACGTGCTGTCCGATTTTCTTGAAAACACAGGATAACACGCATCATGGCAAAGGCGAGGCTTTGCCATGACAATTAGAGCCATTCAGGTACGGAATCGAGTGCGAGCAGTTCTTCATAAGTGCGGCGTGGACGGACAACATGGTAGCGGTCGCCGTCCACAAGCACTTCCGGCACCAGAAGGCGGCTGTTATAGGTGCTCGAAAGTACCGCGCCATAAGCGCCTGTCGTTCCGACCGCGATCAGATCACCAGGAGCAGGTTTCGCCACCTCGCGGTCAAGGCCGAGATAATCACCAGTCTCGCAGACCGGGCCGACGAAATCGGCGCGAATACGCGGAGCGTCGTCCTTCGGCAGCTTGACTGGCTTGATGTCATGGAAGGCTTCGTACAGTGTCGGGCGGATAAGATCGTTCATCGCTGCATCGACAATGACGAAATTCTTGATGTCGCCTTCCTTCACGAAAATCACTTCCGTCACGAGAAGTCCGGCATTGCCGACAATGAGGCGTCCCGGCTCGAACACGGTCTTGAGCCCGAGAGGCTTGATGTGCTTGGCGACGATTTCAGCATAAGCCACAGGCAGCGGCGGCGGATTGTTGTCGGCGCGGTATGGGATGCCCAGTCCGCCGCCGACATCGACATGTCGGATATTGTGGCCATCGGCCTGCAATTCCTTCACCAGTTGCGCCATCAGGGCAAAGGCGTTGTCGAAGGGTTCGAGGTCGATGATCTGGCTGCCGATATGCATGTCGATCCCGACCACGTCGAGGCCTGGAAGACTCGCGGCGCGGCGGTAGGCTTCACGCGCCTTGATACGCGGAATGCCAAACTTGTTTTCGGATTTACCTGTCGAAATCTTGGCGTGGGTCTTGGCGTCGACATCGGGATTGATGCGCAGCGACACTGATGCAACCTTGCCTGCTGCCAAGGCGCGGGCCGACAGGATTTCCAGTTCCGGCTCGGATTCGACGTTAAAGCAGTAAATGCCAGCGTCCAGCGCAAAGTCCATTTCACGCGAGGTTTTTCCAACGCCTGAGAAGACGATCTTGTTCGCAGGAATACCCGCCGCAAGCGCACGGCGGATTTCACCTTCCGAAACGGTGTCAGCACCTGCTCCGAGCTTTGCCAGCGTTTTCAGGACGGCTTGGTTGGAATTGGCCTTCAACGCATAGGCAACCAGCGTGTCCATATCCGCGAATGCTTCGCTGAAAACGCGGAAATGGCGCTCGATGGTGGCGCGGGAATAGACGTAAAAGGGCGTTCCGACAGCTTTGGCGATGTCAGGAAGGCCAACATTTTCAGCGTGAAGCACGCCGTCACGATAGTCAAAATGATTCACGGGAAACGTCCCTACGGGGCGAGGATTACAACAGCTTGTCGAGGATGAAAGGCTTGTCTTCCTTCGGTTTCGGCTTGGTGTGACCCTGTTCGTCAGTCACGATGGCAGAGGGTGGCGGCTCCAGCGGGCCCTTGCGTCCGCAAGCGGCGAGCGCGACGCCAAGCACGGCGATCAGAAGAACGGAGGAAATGGCGGAGCGGCCTGTCATCAGCTTTGGTTCCTGAAACATATGATTGTGCAATAGGTCTAACCCATAATGCCGGAAAGTGGAATCATCTGTTGCCGGGATGATTCCACATGACATCATATTGATTGGCCGTCAGGCTTTCGTGATGCGTTTTTTCCAGTAACGGATCTGGCGGCGCACTTCCTGCGGAGCCGTGCCACCGAAGGACTGGCGGCTCTTCACCGATTTTTCTACTGTGAGATAGCCGAAAACTGCATCGGTGATGCCTGGATGGATCGACTGCAATTCTTCGAGCGAAAGCTTTGCCAGATCGACCTTCCTGCTTTCGGCCAAAGCCACGGCGCGGCCGGTCACATGATGGGCTTCGCGGAACGGCAGGCCGAGTTCGCGCACCAGCCAGTCGGCGAGGTCCGTCGCGGTCGAATAGCCAGAACCTGCTGCCTTCTTCATCGAAGCGACATTGACGGTCAGGTCACGCACCATGCCGCTCATGGCCGCGATGGCGAGTTCCAGACTTTCGGCGGCGTCGAAGACCTGTTCCTTGTCTTCCTGCATATCCTTGGAATAGGCCAGCGGCAGGCCCTTCATGATGGTCAGAAGGGCGACGAGGGAGCCGTTGATGCGGCCGGTCTTGGCGCGAACCAGTTCGGCGGCATCGGGGTTTTTCTTCTGCGGCATGATCGACGAGCCGGTGGAGAAAGCATCCGAAAGGCGCACGAAGTTGAATTGCGGCGTTGACCAGATGACGATTTCTTCGGCAAGGCGCGACAGATGGCCGGCGCAGATTGCAGCCAGCGACAGGAATTCCAGCGCATAGTCACGATCGGAAACGCTATCGAGCGAGTTGCGGGTCGGTTCGCGGAAGCCGAGTGCCTCCGCAGTCATGTGACGGTCGATGGGAAAGCCAGTGCCTGCGAGCGCTGCGGCACCCAAGGGCGATTCGTCCATGCGGGTGATGGCGTCGCGCACACGGGACAGGTCGCGACCGAACATTTCCACATAGGCCATGCAGTGATGGCCGAAAGTGACGGGCTGTGCCGTCTGAAGATGGGTGAAGCCGGGCATGACGGTGGCCGCATGTTCCTCGGCGCGCTCAAGGAAGGCTTCGATCAGGTTTTTCAGAGCGACGGCGGTCTTCTGTATTTCCTGCTTGACCCAGAGGCGGAAATCGACAGCCACCTGATCGTTGCGCGAGCGCGCGGTATGCAGGCGTCCGGCGGAAGCGCCGATCAGTTCGGCCAGGCGCGCTTCGATATTCATGTGAATGTCTTCGAGCTTGCGGGAGAAGATGAACTTTCCATCTTCGATCTCGTTCAAGATCGTTTTGAGACCATCCCCAATCTTCTTGTGATCGTCTGCCGCAATGATGCCTGTCTTTGCAAGCATGGCTGCGTGGGCGAGCGAACCCTGAATATCTTGCGCATAGAGCTTGCGGTCGTAGTCGATTGATGCATTGATCTCTTCCATGATCGCATCGGGCCCTGAGGCAAAACGGCCGCCCCACATCTGGTTGCTTGATTTTTGTTCGCTCATGCTCGTATGCCCCGAATGACAATTTGGCGGATTATCGGAAAGAAGTGACGCGACATGGCAGAAGACAACGAAAAAGCGAAATCTGAACCTCAGAAGCAATCAGGAAATCGCAGGATCGTCCTTCTCGCCGCCCTTGCCGGTGTCATTGCCGGTATCGGGGCGGTATACGTGATGGAGCGCCCTTCTGGCAATGCGGTTACCAGTAATGTTTCAGATCAAGCCGACGAGGCTTCGGCACAATGCGCGCTGAAAGCGGGTTCTCTGAAGGCGCTCGATGCGATGGCGACCGACGGCGTCGCGGCGATGCGAGCTGCCGAAAAGCCGATTTCCGTAGCGCATATCGCGTTCACCGGCCCCGATGGCAAGCAGATGACGCTGGGTGACTACAAGGGCAAGACGCTCCTTGTGAACCTGTGGGCGACATGGTGCGCACCTTGCCGCGAGGAAATGCCCGCGCTCGACGCATTGCAGGAAGAAAGGGGCGGCGATGATTTTGATGTGGTAGCGATCAATATCGATACTGGTTCGGACGACAAGCCGAAGGGCTTTCTGAACGAGATCGGCATCAAGAGCCTCGCTCTCCATCGCGACGCATCCATGGCAAGCTTCAACGAACTGAAGCGTAAAAATCTGGCCTTCGGTCTGCCAGTGACATTGCTGGTCGATAAAAATGGCTGCCAGATTGCTTCGATGAACGGGCCTGCACCATGGGACAGCCCGGAAGCCATCAAGCTGATCGAAGCTGCGCAAAAACTTTAACTCGACAAGTCCCTCGTTCGATGGCTTCCTCTTTCGCAAGTGAGAGGACGTTATCCATGAGTGTTGAAGTCTGGCTGGCATTTTCTGCCGCATCCATTGTTCTGCTGATTATTCCGGGCCCCACTGTCTTGCTTGTGGTTTCCTACGCGCTGGGACAGGGATGGAAAACGGCCTTTCCCATGGCTGTGGGGGTGGCACTTGGCGACTTTACAGCCATGACGCTTTCCATGCTGGGTGTGGGCGCCTTGCTGGCCGCTTCGGCCACCGTGTTCACCATCGTCAAATGGGCGGGGGCGGCATATCTCGTCTGGCTCGGCATCAAGCTCTTCCGGGCCGGTGGCATGATGGATGCCAAGGCACGGTATGACAAGGTTTCCCCCGCCAGAATGCTGATCCATGCCTGGCTGGTAACGGCGTTGAACCCCAAAAGCATCACATTTTTCGTGGCGTTCCTACCGCAGTTCCTTAATCCGCATCGAGATTTCCTGACCCAGATGCTGGTATTTGAAAGCACGTTCCTCGTGCTGGCATTCCTCAACGCGTTTGCCTATGCGCTGGCCGCGGCGCGGGCGCGGCGCTTTTTTACCAACGAACGGGCCTTGCGTGTTTTCAATCGTACGGGCGGAACGATGTTGATCGGCGCTGGCATTGCGACCGCTTCGATGCGCTCAGCCTGAGCGAAAGCCTGCGCGCTTCAACCGGACGATGGCAAGATCGAGCGCGGACAAAAAGGCCGAACGGTCCTTGGGCGAAAACGGTGCCGGGCCGCCGGTAATTTCTCCAGCGGAACGCAGCGAATCCATCAGATTGCGGGTGGCAAGCGTGTTGCCGATGGTGCTTTGTGTGTGAACGCGACCATTGGGGGCTATCACCGATGCCCCCATTTCCAGCGAACGGCTGGCGAGCGGTATGTCGGCAGTGATGACGATTGCACCGGGATGCGCGTTCTCGGCAATCCAGTCGTCGGCGGCGTCGAGTCCGTCGGAGACGATGACGCGTTCCACCCGTTCTGCATCCCGGGGAATGGCGATGAAGCTGTTCGCTACGAGAATAACGGGGAGCCTGTGCCGCTCCGCGACGCGGTAGATTTCCGCTTTCACAGGGCAGGCGTCGGCATCGACAAGAATGCGGATTGCGTCGTTTCTGGTGTCCATTCCTTTCCTTAGGAGGTAGAGGCACATTTGGCAAATTGATCGCAGCAATCAGATTTATGCGATAGGCGTTCGGCGCAAAGCGGTATATGGCGGGCCAAAATCACGAAGGTAATATAATGGCCGCCCGCTTTTTCCCGATCATGTTCGTTCTACTCTGGGCCACCGGTTTCATCGGGGCCGGGCTTTCCATGCCTTATGCGGAACCGTTCACCTTCATGGCAGTCCGGTTTTTCATCGCGGCGGCGATCATGGCGGTCTGGGCGCTGGCAAGCCGCAGCGTTTGGCCGAAAGGGCAGGTGCTCATCCATGCGGCAATTGCCGGTTGCCTTATTCACGGTGTTTATCTTTCCGCGTTGTTCTGGGCTGTACATCATGGCCTTCCGGCGGGCATGTCCGGTCTCGTTGCGGGGTTGCAGCCGATGCTGACCACGTTGATCGCGGCTCTGCTTCTTGGCGAGCGGGCAAGCAGAGGTCAGTGGCTCGGGCTGATCGTCGGATTCATCGGCGTGACAATGGTGGTATGGCCGAAATTTTCCGCGGGCAGCGGGGTCGATCCTGCAAACCTTGCCGCCGCATTCGTGGCTGTGCTCGCCATCAGTACCGGTACGGTCTGGCAGAAGCGGTTCGGCATGGCAGGTGACCTGAAAACCGGGACGGCAGTTCAATATATCGCCGCAGCCTTGCTGACCGCCATCTGTGCATTCGCGTTTGAAACGCGGGTGATGGTCTGGTCGCCGCAGCTCATTATCGCGCTGGTCTGGCTGACGCTGGCTATCTCCATTGGGGCGATTCTCGCGCTCCTCGTGATGATTCGTGAAGGCGCAATGTCGAAGGTAGCGTCGCTGTTCTATCTCGTGCCGGGAACGGCTGCGATCATGGCCTATCTTATTTTCGGCGAGACGCTGGGGCCTATCCAGATCGCTGGCATGGTGGTGACGACGCTCGGCGTGGCACTGACTACTTTGCGGCGATAAGATCGGGTTGCTGTTCGCGCTTGCGGAAATTCATGATCGCGGCGTTGATTTCAGCGCCAATGATGAAGATTGCCGAGATCATGTACAGGAAGACGATCGCCACCATGATCGAGGCGAGGCCCGCATAGGTGGTGACATAATTGGCGAATGTTTCGAGATATTTGGCAAAGGCGGTTGCAGCCGCCAGCCATGCAAGAAGCGTAAGTCCGATGCCGGGGAGAATGTCGCTTAGGCGACGGCGTCCCGCCGGTAGCCAGATGTGCACGATGAAGAGCGCCAGCACCAGAACGCCGACTGCTACCGAATAGCGCCAGAAGGCGATGGTACCGGTGAAGGGCGCTATATCGGGAAACCATTGTTCGGCAATACGCACGGCCAGCGGAGCCAGAACCAGCAGAAAGCTGATCGCCATAAGGCTTAGCGTGCCGATCAGCACGAAGCCGAGGCTTTGCAGGCGGCAGAAGATGATCGAGCGCTGGTCCGTGACGCGGTAGGCGCGGTTGAGTGCAACGCGCAGGGCTTCCACGCCGTTGGAGGCGAAATAGGCGGCAGCGATCACGCTGAGGGTCAAAAGTCCGCTGCGCTGAACGGTCAGCACGTTCTTCACCTCATTGGCGATGGGCGCTGCAATATTCGACGGCCACATGTCGAAAATGACATGGACTGCCGTGTCGGCGAATTCTTTAGTGCCGAGAAAGCTCGCCAGCGTGGTCGCGAAAATGAGAAAGGGAAATAGAGCCATCAGACCCGACAAGGCGATATGGCTGGCAAAGGCCCAGCCGTCGTCGGTGCTGAAATGTCCCCATACGTCGACGGTTATCTGCCGGAGAAAACGTCTGATTTTTCGCATCCGCAGATGTGTCCCCTTCGATTGACGATGCCGATGTTTCAAGGCCTTAAATCTAGCATCGGTTCACGGATTGCAAGGGCAGTGCCGTTTTAAAGGGGGACCGAATCAAGCACTGTGCGCGAAACGTGGTGGTAAGGAACAGACGGAATGGCTTTCGAACGCGCAGGGCGCAGCATTCTCATCACCGGATGTTCATCCGGGATTGGGGCATATTGCGCACAGGCGCTTCACAGACAAGGCTGGCAGGTTTTCGCCACGGCCCGCAAAAGCGAAGACATAGCGGCACTGCAAGCCCGAGGATTGAGCGCGCATTATCTCGATTATACCGAGCCAGCGTCCATCGAGGCTCTGGTGGAAGACGTTCTGCGCCAGACAAGTGGCAAACTCGACGCACTTTTCAACAATGGCGCCTACGCCCAACCCGGCGCCGTTGAGGATTTGCCGGTGGAGGCGCTTCGCGCGCAGTTCGAGGCCAATTTCTTTGGCTGGCACGATCTGACACGCCGTATTGTCCCGGTTATGCGGGCGCAGGGGCATGGGCGGATCGTGCACTGCTCGTCAATTTTGGGTCTGGTGCCGATGAAATGGCGGGGAGCCTACGTGGCGTCGAAATTTGCCATTGAAGGTTTGATGCTGGCGCAACGTATGGAGCTTGAAGGTTCAGGCATTGATGTGTCGCTGATCGAGCCGGGGCCAATTGCTTCGCGTTTCACTTACAATGCCGCCATGCATGCGCAAGCCGTCATAGACATGGAAGCTTCTGTGCATCGCGAGCTTTATCAGCGGCAGATGGAAAAGTTGAAAACTGGTGGCACAAAATCCAAGAACAAGCTTGGACCGGAGGCCGTCTATGATGTACTGCTTCACGCATTGGAGGCGCCGCGCCCGCGTCCGCATTACGCGGTTACGAGACCGGCGAAACTCGGTATTCTGGCACGACGCTTGATGCCTGCGCGCTGGCTCTACCGGATGCTGTCCGAACAGTCATGATTGGCAGTAACAACGGGCGGCAGGTCATGGGAAGGAAATAGGATGGACTTTCTGTTCAAAGGCGCAGCCATGGTTGCCATGCTGGCTGTCGCCATCGTGCTAATAATCGGCCTGCGCAATATGATGCGCGGCGGCGACGCCAATTTTTCCAACAAGATGATGCAATTGCGCGTGTTCCTGCAATTCATCGCGGTGCTGTTGATCGTGGGCGCGATTTATTATGCTCGCCAGACCAGCGGACAATAAACCATGGTGCGGCTGAATAAAATTTATACACGGACCGGCGATGACGGTACAACGGGGCTTACAAGCGGACCGCGCCGGTTGAAATCCGACCTGCGTGTGGAAGCCTATGGCACTGTGGACGAGACCAATGCCTGTATCGGCATGGCGCGTATCCATACAGCCGGGTCGGACAATCCGGACGCGGATATCGACGCCATGCTGGCGCGCATCCAGAACGACCTGTTCGATCTGGGGGCTGATCTTTCGACGCCGGATGACGGCAAGCCGCTTGCTTATGAACCGCTGCGCATCGTCGCGTCGCAGGTTTCGCGTATCGAGGCGGATATTGATCAGCTCAACGCTAATCTTCGTCCCTTGCGATCCTTCATACTGCCGGGTGGCTCGGCTGCCTCCGCTGCATTGCATCTCGCCCGTACCGTATCGCGGCGGGCCGAACGGCTGATGGTTGCGCTGGCGAAAATCGACGGCGAAGTGGTGTCGCCGGAGGCGCTGCAATATATCAACCGCCTGTCGGATTTCCTCTTCGTTGCCGGACGCGCCGTCAACGATAATGGCGCGCAGGATGTGCTCTGGGTTCCAGGCCAGAACCGTTGATCAGACGCCGCGCCTGTTGCCCCAGATCAGCACATGCAATTGGGGCAGCACATGCGCGTCGAACCACTGATCCTCGATCACCCTGTCGACCAGCCATTCCATGCGCTGCATGATGCCGTCGATGTCGATTGCGGCATCATCCGCTTCTGGCGGGGGCGGCGTGTGATTGCCGGGCTGGAGATAGACCGGCAGGTACGGATGACGCGCCGAAGCCGTACGGGCAAAGGCATAGTCCTCATCGTCGAAGATCACGAATTTCAGCACGGTCCGGGGTTTTTGCCCTGCTGCATCCATGCATGCGGCGAGGATGTTCCAGTCCGTTTCCATGTCGCTCGATGGCGGTTTGGGGCTTAGGACCAATGTGTCGAGCAGCGCGAACCAATCCCTGGCGACCGACCCTTGCGTCTCCAGGGCAAAGCGATAGTTCTCGGCCTTGCCGCGTTCGATCAACGGGCCCAATGGCTGGATGGCCGGATTGCCGCCAGAAAGTGACACCGTTAATGGCCTTTTACCGGAAAGTGCCGTCACTTCATGCCAGATCGCCTCGACGCTCATCGGCTTCCATTCGCGGCGAAAGCGGCTTTCGACAGCGTGCAGGCTGTCGCACCATGTGCAGCGATAGTCGCAGCCGCCCGTGCGCACGAAGACGGTCGGCTCGCCGATCAGGACGCCTTCGCCTTGAATGGTGGGGCCGAAAATCTCGCTGATGCGGATTTCGGGAGTGGGTTTCATGGCCGGTACTCGGCCCATGTCTTGGGCGTTTCGCTCACCCGCACTGCGGAAATTTCCGGCCAGCGCGCGCGGCACCAGTCAAAAAAGTGCTCTGCCAGATTTTCGGCCGTGGTGCGGCTGTGTCCCAGCACGTCATTCAGATGTCGGTGGTCGAATGCATCATCGATATAGCGCTTGAACGGGGCCAGTTCGTGATAATCGCGCACGAAGCCGTTTTCATCGAGATCAGGCGAGGAAAGCTCCACCTCGACGATATAGTTGTGGCCGTGCAACCGGGCACATTGATGGTCGGCAGGCAAGGCAGTTAGCTGATGCGAGGCGGAAAAGTGGAATTCCTTGGTGATACGGAACATCACGCACTCCTCTTATCGATAGCCGTTCTCCAGAAGCCGGCGTCTTCATAAATCGTCGGGTCTTGAATGCCGGCAAGGTGGAAGGCTTCGCGCCGCTCGACACAGGTGCCGCAGCGGCCGCAATGATGTTCTCCGCCCTTGTAGCATGACCATGTCGCCTCGAAGGGGGTGGCGTATCTTGCGCCGTCGGTGACGATATCCGCCTTGGATGCATCTACGTAGGGGGCCAGCAGTTTTACATCGGCATAGCCCTCCAGCGCATGGTTCTGCATGGTCTGGAATGCATCGATGAATTCGGGGCGGCAGTCGGGATAGATGAAGTGGTCGCCGCCATGGACGGCGAGTGCCACGGCTTGCGCCTTTTGTGCCGCCGCCACGCCGAAGGCAATCGCCAACATGATGGCGTTTCGGTTCGGTACGACTGTGATTTTCATGGTTTCTTCGGCGTAATGACCGTCAGGCACATCCACATCGTCGGTCAATGCGGAACCGGTCAGGCTTGCGCCAATGCTGCGAATATTGATGACCTGATGCGGCACGCCGAGCTGTCCCGCACAGGTTTTGGCGTAGTTTAGCTCCTTTTTATGGCGCTGGCCGTAGTCGAAAGAGAGGAGCGAGACGAGTTGATGTTCCGCTGCGATTCTATACGCGAGCGAAACGGAGTCCAATCCGCCGGAGCAGATGACGAGCGTTTTCATATTCTGAGTCCTTGTTTTGACCGGGTAGGCTGCGACCGGATAGTGACGGCCGCTTTCCTAGCGCAAGAAAACCGGCTTGTAAACGCCGGGAATGGCTAGCGAGGTGTGTCGGATTGGGAATGATGTTCTGTCAGAATAAATTGATTTTAATCGATATAGCGCGCCAAGCCTGATTGACGTGCATGTCAGCCATCTTTAGGTTTCCAGCCGGTTCCTGGCAGAGGAACGGGGGAGGGCTGAACAGTCTTTCACGATCCTTCCGTCAGTGTGGCTTTCATGTCGGATTCTGACATGCGGGCGGGAGTTCATGGCGGCATAGTCGTGCTGCAAAAGACATTGAAGAGGTGATCGCGGATGAAAGTCCTTGTCGCAGTCAAACGGGTTGTCGATTATAACGTCAAGATCCGTGTTAAGGGAGACGGTTCGGGCGTCGAGCTTTCCAATGTGAAGATGTCGATGAATCCGTTCGACGAGATTGCGGTTGAAGAAGCGATCCGTCTGAAAGAGGCTGGCAAGGTGACGGAAATCGTTGCGGTTTCCGTTGGTCCCGCGCAGGCGCAGGAAACGCTGCGCACCGCGCTTGCCATGGGCGCTGACCGTGCGATCCTGGTCAAGACCGACGAAACGGTGGAACCACTGGGCGTTGCCAAGGTGCTGAAGGGGGTTGTCGAGGCGGAACAGCCGGATCTGGTTTTCCTCGGCAAGCAGGCGATTGATGACGATGCGAACCAGACCGGCCAGATGCTTTCGGCGCTTTTGAACTGGAGCCAGGCGACGTTTGCTTCCAAGGTGGAACTGCATGACGGTTCGGCCAAGGTGACGCGCGAAGTCGATGGCGGCCTGCAGACCATTGATGTGAAGCTTCCGGCCATCGTGACGGTGGATCTGCGCTTGAACCAGCCGCGCTATGCGTCGCTGCCCAACATCATGAAGGCCAAGAAGAAGCCGCTCGACGAGAAGTCGCCTGCCGATTTCGGCGCCGATATCACTGCACGCCTGAAGGTTCTCAAGACCGAAGAGCCGGGCGGTCGCAAGGCGGGCGTGAAGGTCGGCTCGGTGGCCGAACTTGTCGAAAAGCTGAAGAACGAAGCTGGCGTGCTGTAAGAAACCGGAAGGGACGATAAAATGGCTATTCTTCTTATTGCCGAACATGACAATACAACCCTTTCCGACCAGACGGCGAAGGCACTGACGGCCGCTGCCCAGATCGGCGGTGATGTCGACGTTCTGGTGGCCGGCAAGGGGGCGAAGGCTGCAGCGGATGCGGCAGCGAAGCTTAAGGGCGTGCGCAAGGTCCTGCTTGCTGAAAGCGATGCACTGGAAAACCGTCTGGCCGAGCCGACGGCAGCACTGATCGTCGATCTGGCGGGCAATTACGACACGATCATCGCACCGGCGACGACTTCGGCCAAGAACATCCTGCCGCGCGTGGCAGCGCTGCTTGACGTGATGCAGCTTTCGGAAATCATGGAAGTGGTGTCGGCGGATACGTTCAAGCGCCCGATCTATGCGGGCAATGCGATCCAGACGGTGCAGTCAAGTGACGCCAAGAAGGTGATCACGGTGCGTACCGCTTCTTTCCAGGCCACCGGCGAAGGCGGTTCGGCTGCAGTTGAGAGCGTCAATGCGGTTGCCGATCCGGCGCTGTCGAGCTTTGTCGGCAATGCGCTTTCGGATTCGGACCGTCCGGAACTGACCTCGGCCAAGATCATCATTTCGGGTGGTCGTGCACTCGGTTCAGCCGAGAAGTTCCAGGAAGTGATCCTGCCGGTTGCCGACAAGCTCGGTGCAGCTGTCGGCGCCAGCCGTGCAGCAGTCGACGCGGGTTATGCGCCGAACGACTGGCAGGTTGGCCAGACGGGCAAGGTGGTTGCGCCGGATCTTTACATTGCAGTGGGCATTTCGGGTGCGATCCAGCATCTGGCGGGCATGAAGGACAGCCGCGTCATCGTGGCGATCAACAAGGACGAGGAAGCTCCGATCTTCCAGGTCGCCGATTACGGCCTCGTCGGCGATCTCTTCACCATCTTGCCGGAGCTGCAGAAAGCGCTTTGATCCATGGCGAAGCGGTAACAGTCCGCCGCGATGTTTATTTTGAAACCCGCCCCTGTTCGGTTCGGAACAGGGGCGGGTTGTCTATGAGCGCCCCATAAATATGGATTGCATTTTTCACGGACAATCTATTTTCTGG
This sequence comes from Ochrobactrum sp. CM-21-5, assembly GCF_014253075.1. Taxonomy (GTDB): domain Bacteria; phylum Pseudomonadota; class Alphaproteobacteria; order Rhizobiales; family Rhizobiaceae; genus Brucella. Next base: position 37,350 of record NZ_JACLZJ010000001.1, on the reverse strand, counting down.
CAGTAGAGCTTTCAGCCTTTCCGAAACGAGGGCTTTTTCCGCTACGATAGCACGCAACTGATTAGATAGATTTACGTCGTATAAAGCGGCCGAATAGACGATGTGGCGCAATTCCGGTCGCGGTAGAATCTGCGCTTACAACGGAATTGATATAATCGACCAGGTTCCCGCGACGGGACGGGCGAATGAAGGAGTTGAAACGGTGGCAATCAAGACGGTAGGTGTGGTCGGTGCGGGCCAGATGGGTAGCGGCATCGCGCATGTTTGCGCCCTGGCAGGATATAGCGTGCTCTTGCATGATGCAGCTCCGGACCGGCTGGAAAAAGGCATTGCCACCATCAATGGCAACATGGCGCGGCAGGTTGCTTCCGGCAAGCTGGAGGAAGAGCAACGCGCGCAGGCGATGGAGCTGATCCGCCCGGCAAACACGATGGAGGGCCTGGCTGGCGTCGATCTGGCTATCGAGGCCGCAACGGAGGACGAGACTGTCAAGCGCAAGATTTTCGCGCAGCTTTGCCCGATCCTCAATCCTGAAGCGATTCTGGCGACCAACACGTCTTCGATCTCGATTACGCGCCTGGCGTCCACTACCGACCGGCCGGAGCGCTTCATTGGCATTCATTTCATGAATCCCGTGCCGATCATGAAGCTGGTGGAACTCGTGCGCGGCATTGCCACGGAAGAAGAGACATTCCGCAAGTCGAAGGATTTTGTCAGCGCGCTCGGCAAGACCGTTACCGTTGCAGAAGACTTTCCAGCTTTTATCGTCAACCGCATTCTGCTGCCGATGATCAATGAGGCCATCTACACGCTCTATGAAGGTGTAGGCAGTGTGGAAGCGATCGATACGGCGATGAAGCTTGGCGCTAATCATCCAATGGGGCCCCTGCAGCTTGCCGATTTCATCGGGCTCGATACCTGTCTTTCGATCATGCAGGTACTGCATGATGGGCTCGCGGATTCCAAATACAGGCCCTGTCCGCTTTTGGTCAAATATGTCGAAGCCGGCTGGCTTGGGCGCAAGACCGGACGAGGATTCTATGATTACCGCAGCGAGCATCCGGTGCCGACGCGTTAATTCTCACACTGCAACGCTTCATAAAGGCCGGTTCATACCGGCCTTTTTCTTGTTTCGACAAGCTTCTTGCTATTGTGAAAAACTGAAACATCCTTACCATTAACTTGCTGCTAACCCTGTGAGTTCAGCACTTGTTCATCTTTGATTGTTAAAGTTTTCATTAAGATGTTCGGAAGTGAACGGCGCTTTACAGTTCCGACCAGGGCACAGCGAACATCAGCTCCGAACAGCAATTTCTGACGAAGGTGAAGACGATGAGCATTCTTGTTCAGTTGCGTGACAGCGTTAATGTCATCCGCGAATTCGTCGCACCGAGCTATAGGCCTGAGCGCCATTATATGCGCGGGCCGGGCCCGGCGTGCGAGGCGCGGATACGTCATTGATGTAGGGAATTTGGAACGCAGAAAATCCCGAAGATTTTCCGAGGCAAAACAAAACCAGCGCGGGTAACCGCTCTGGTTTTTCCTTTTCAAAGGGAGTTGACGGTATCAAATACCGTCAATTCAATTATTCAAGACCTTCGAAAAGTGCGGTCGAAAGATAGCGTTCAGCAAAAGACGGAATGACGATAACGATATTCTTGCCCTTGTTTTCCGGGCGTTTTCCGACTTCGATTGCGGCGGCAAGTGCCGCGCCCGACGAGATGCCGACCGGAATGCCTTCTATGCGCGCAATCAGGCGGGCATTGGCGAAGGAATCCTCGTTAGAAACCTGAACGACTTCATCATAGACGCCGGTATCGAGTATCTTTGGTGCAAAGCCGGCACCAAGGCCCTGAATTTTATGCGGGCCGGGTGCGCCGCCCGACAGAACGGGGGAATCCTTCGGCTCGACGGCCACGACCTTGAAGGATGGTTTGCGTGCCTTTATAACCTGACCTACGCCCGTAATCGTGCCACCAGTGCCGATGCCGGAAATCAGAATATCGGCTTCGCCATTGGTGTCGTTCCAGATCTCCTCTGCCGTCGTCTGGCGATGGATTTCGGGATTGGCCGGGTTTTCGAACTGCTGTGGTATGATTGCATCGGGATTGCCTTCGGCAATTTCTTCGGCCTTGGCAATTGCCCCCTTCATACCTTTTGCACCTTCCGTCAGCACCAGCTCGGCGCCAAGCAGCTTCAAAAGCTTGCGGCGCTCGACCGACATGGTTTCCGGCATGGTGAGGATGAGGCGATATCCCTTGGCGGCGGCCGCAAAAGCGAGTGCAATACCCGTATTGCCTGAAGTAGGCTCCACAAAAACCGTTTTTCCCGGAACAGCTTTGCCCTGCACTTCCAGAGCTTCTATCATGGCAAGGCCGATGCGGTCTTTGACGCTTGCCAGCGGATTGAAAAACTCCAGCTTTACCAAAAGATTGGCATCGACGCCGTTTTCGTTGGCGAACTTGTCTATTCGCACCAGCGGCGTATTGCCGATTGTTTCAAGGATTGAATTGTAGATGCGACCGCGACCTGCATTATCGCTGCCCTTCGAGCCAAGGGGTTTATTCATGGCATGGTCTCCCTTTTCGTAGCGCGAAGTTTAGGAGGAAAAGGCGCAAAAGCATAGCTGAGGTCATGCGCTTCTTTGAAGGAAAGTGGAATTATATTCTTTATGATCGGGTAAATTAGAAATCAGTTCTACATTTCCTGTGGGTGACCATATAAGCTCTGTGGGGTCGATTGATCGTCATCAATGCATCGAAAATGCGGTCGGATACAATCGAAGCGCAATCGCAGCAGGAGACTGAATTCATGTACAAGAACATTTTGATCGCGACCGACGGGTCGGAGCTTGCTGAAAAGGGTATCGATCACGGGATCGCGTTTGCCAAAGAGCTTGGTTCAAAGGTCGTTTTCGTTTCAGTCACGGAGATTCTGCCATCATACGGCATTGTCGTTGCTGCGGAATGGGCATCGAGCCCGGCAGCGTTTCAGGAGTATAGTGAAGCGGTCACCAAGGCGGCTGCGGAAATTCTGGCCAAGGCCAAGGCCAAGGCTGAAGCCGCGGGCGTTGCCGCTGAAACTGTACATGTGGAGAACCAGTCGCCAGCGCAAGGCATTGTCGAGGCGGCTCAAAGCAAGAGAAGCGATCTGATCGTGATCGCTTCTCATGGCCGTCGCGGGGTCAACAAGCTTCTTCTTGGCAGCCAGGCTGCGGAAGTCCTGTCGCTCAGCCCTGTTCCAGTTCTGATCATCAAATAGCGCGAAACTCATACTTCGCGGTCTGTTTTCTGGCGCGTCGTTATTTCCCCTGAGGGGGCAATAACGCAAGAAGATTCTCGTGTGTCTCTGCTAATCTCTTTCTGTCCGCATAGCCCGGACGGGGAGTTCTAGTCAGGAGGCAACCATGACCGCACCGCGACCATCCAAGATCAGCTTGGGTAATCATCTGCTCCATCCCGAAACGCAGATGTTGAACTATGGCTATGACCCGGAGCTTTCCGAAGGGGCTGTCAAGCCACCTGTCTTTCTGACCTCGACTTTTGTGTTCAAGACCGCCGAGGACGGGCGCGATTTTTTTGACTTTGTTTCGGGTCGCAAAGAACCGCCTGCCGGTGTCGGGGCGGGTCTAGTCTATTCGCGTTTCAATCATCCCAACAGCGAGATCGTGGAAGACCGCCTGGCTGTTTACGAAGGTGCTGAGAGTTCGGCACTTTTTTCTTCCGGCATGTCAGCCATTGCCACAACTCTTTTCGCCTTTGCCCGTCCGGGCGATGTGATCCTTCATTCGCAACCGCTTTATGGTGGCACAGAAACGCTTCTGGCCAAGACATTTCTCAATTTTGGTGTTGAAGCTGTTGCTTTTGCCGATGGTGTGCATGAAGCTTCAATTGAAAAAGCCGCCGAAGAAGCTCTCGGGAAGGGGCGGGTTTCAGTCATCCTGATTGAAACCCCAGCTAATCCGACCAATAGTCTGGTCGATATTGCCGCTATCCGACGTGTCGCGGAAAAAATTGAACAAAAGCAGGGGCATCGCCCGGTGATTGCCTGCGATAACACTCTGTTGGGGCCGGCTTTCCAAAAGCCGCTCGCCCATGGTGCCGATTTGTCGGTCTATTCTCTGACCAAATATGTGGGGGGGCATTCCGATCTCATCGCAGGCGCGGTTTTAGGAGCCAATGCCGTCGTCAGGCAGGTGAAGGCACTGCGCGGGGCCATCGGTACGCAGCTCGATCCGCATTCCTGCTGGATGTTGGGACGGTCACTGGAAACGTTGGGACTGCGTATGGAGCGCGCGAACAGCAATGCGCTTGCCATCGCCGAGTTCCTTCGCGAACACCCCAAGGTCGCGAAGCTGCACTATCTGCCATTCGAAGACGAAGGCTCGGCTGTCGGTGCACTTTTCAAGCGGCAGTGCACAGGTGCAGGATCCACGTTCTCTTTCGATATAATGGGAGGGCAGGCGGCTGCTTTCCGCTTTCTCAATGCGCTGCAAATCCTCAAGCTTGCGGTGAGCCTTGGCGGTACGGAATCACTTGCCAGCCATCCGGCGGCCATGACTCATTCCGGTGTTCCGCTCGAGGTGCGCGAGCGTATAGGTGTGCTCGACTCAACGATCCGGCTTTCCATTGGAATTGAGCATCCGGACGATCTGGTCGCCGATCTGACACAGGCACTGGAAATGGCTTGAGACGAAGGTGGTGCGGGTGGTCGGAATCGAACCGACACTCCTTTCGGAACCGGATTTTGAGTCCGGCGCGTCTACCAGTTCCACCACACCCGCACTTTTCTGCCAAAGCAGTTTGATATGGTCCAAAGCGGACAGCGGGATGGGATATACCGGCTAAACGAAACGAGGTCAATTGCTCTTACGTGCGGCTTATATCTCTTTGTGCTGACCGTTTACTGGTCATGAATTGAGTAATGACCGCAACGGAAAGCCATCGTTGCTTATACGTCACAGCGTCCTCTCGGCCTGACCGGAATCGGGCCGTATTCTGCAACGCGGCGACGCATCAGATATTATCTGCGTATGCTGGCCTCGATCAGGTTCCAAAAGACCAGCAGGGCGATAAAGCCCAGCAGGATATAGTCCAGCGTACTGATGTAATGAAGATATTCCACGGTGCATCTCCTTCCCCGGGAGTGCGCTATGGCGATTTGCAAACCAGACGAAAGCCGGTTGTGCTTTTTTGTATGACCCGGAGCTTCCAGCATCGTATCCGGATGCCGGGATGCACCGGAGCGGACTTACCCTCTTCCGCCTGTCATGCGCTCTCCCACGACGGATCATAGCATGCTCGCAATGCTTTCTCAAATCATTGGAGTTTCTAGCTAATTCGTGGCTGCTATATGAGCTTTCCGGCAGCGGGCGAAACGATCGAGTGTCGGATCGTAGGCAACCGTCTTCACCCCCATCATACCGATAATAGTGTGGAACAGATTATCATGGGAGGCAGGAGTTGCAGCATCCTGTTTTATACAGGCTGTGTCCAGTTGCGTGGCGGTCGCATAGTCCGGTGAGAACCACGCGATGAACGGGATATGTGTCTGTTCGTCGGGCGCAATGAAATAGGGCGCTGCGTGCAGATAGAGGCCGTCTTCGCCAAGCGATTCTCCATGGTCCGACATATAGATCATGGCTGGCGCAAAGCGGTCTCGGTTTGCTTTCAGAAGATCAATGACCTCCGACAGGATATGGTCCGTATAGAGGATGGAGTTGTCGTAGGAATTGACGATCTGATCGATCGTGCAATCGGAGAACTCGCTTGTGCGACATTCCGGGATGAACTTCGCAAACCCTGTCGGATAACGACGGTAATAGGCGGGGCCATGGCTGCCAGTCATATGGAGAATAACAGTGGCGTTGCCATTGAAATCCTTCAGGTGGTCTTTCAGATAATCGACCAGTATCTGGTCCCGGCATTCGCCGCCATCGCAATACCGGACGTCGCCGGAGTTCTGGAGATCGACATCGAGAATGCGATCGGCAACCCCTTTGCTGCCTGTGTTGTTCTCGTACCAGGCAAGCTGCACGCCCGCATGGTTCAGTACATCCATCAGGTTTTCTGAGCTATGGAACTTCGAGCTTGAATATTCCGTACGCGGAAAGGGTGAGAACATGCAGGGCACGGAAACCGCGGTATCGGTGCCGCAGCTCGTGGTGTTCGTAAAGGTGACGATGTCTTGTTTTCCCAGTTCAGGATTGGTGTCGCGGTCATAGCCATAAAGGCTGAAGTTTTTTGCCCGGGCGGTTTCACCCACGACAACGACGGTAAGAAGCTTCTTGCCGAACCGGAGCGGCGGAATTGTCTGTCTCGCGTCAAGACCGAGCGGCTGCATGACGATCTGGCGGTCTTTCAAGTCGTGCACCACATACTGCACAAGGCTCTTGATGGGTGTGCCGGGCATCATTCGTTCCATGATGTCGGAGCGATGTTCGCGATACATGGAGGAAAAGCTGCCGAAATCGGAACCGATCAGCGCGATGAAACCAATAAGGCAGCCAATGATGGCGACCGCGTTGACCGCTATCTTTTGCAGGATCGGACGATGTTTTATCCGGACCCAGACGATCAACAGCGAAGGCATGACGCCATATAGCAGCATATGCAGGATGAAGCGGGCGGTGATGAGTTGGCCCGATTCGGCCCGCGTGGTTGTGAGTGTCGCTTCGATGACGTTGCGATCAATGATCGTGCCGAAAACGTCAGTGAAATACGCACCGCCTGCCCCGATCAGGATTGCGAGTATGAGGGCTGGTTTGATGACAAACTTTGCTGAAAACACTAAAAGAACGGCGATGTGTATCAATAATATCGCCAGCGCTGCCAACACCAGTTTCATTGGGTGGTCGGTGAAGTAAAGCGCCAGCTTTTGCCAGAACGAGGTGTTGGTGAAAGCGAGGAGATAGAGGGCCGTTAAAACACACAACGGGCCGCTTGCAATCGTGGGACGTGGAAACCGCATGCTGGAGGGCCTTCAATCCAGAGGTTGATCCTTCTCGCCTTTCATCATTGCGTCGCTCAACCGTGATGATCTTGCAGTCTCTCCGGCGCAGGACATCCAGGTCTGCTCGAAATACTTTTGCCGCCCTATCTGGGGCTTTTTTAAGATCAGTCGGGCGATGAGGCTTTCCCGCCCGATCAACGCCTCTCGGTAAAGCCGCGAATGCGGTTGCGCACGATACGCGCCAGATTGCGCGTGCGTTGATAGAGATGAATTTGCGATGCAGCTTGACGCACGAGCCGGTCGGCGCCCGGATTAAGGCCGATCACCAACGTTTCGATGGCTTCACGCTCCCGGAACAACCGCGCCATGACAGGATGATCTGGCACCGCACAGGAATCAGTGCGGGTGATGTTCGGGTCTTCGAGATGATTCTTAATCACCTCAATCATCAACAACACGCCGGGAGACCAAGCGTGCAGCTTTTCATCATAGGCTGTTTTCCATGTCCATGCCTGGCCGGAAACCATGAAGACTATCAGAACGGCGATGACGCGTCCGTTCAGTTCCAGAGTATGAACGCGTGCGCAGTCGCGTTCCGCCAGATTGTTGACGGCCTCGCGCGCGAAAGCCGCCCTGAAGCGATCAACCGCCATGGCGGTTCCGCGCTGACCCTTCCAGCCGCTCGCTTCGAGAGTGAGGAAATGTTCGAACGCATGGCGCACTTCATCGGGCGTTCTTGCGATGCGGTGCACAAGCTCGCCTTGTTCGGCCAGACGCCGCCACAGACGGCGATATTCGCGGCGATGGTGCGAGCCGATGGCCTGCTGGATATAGGTATCCCCATCAAGGCTGCTTTCAAGAATGGGGCGCTCTTTCCTTTCTATGGAAAGGACGGGCAATTGGCGCCCCACCGCCACCGAGCGGATAAGTTTTGCGGCTGCGTCGTCGGCGCGCATCTCCGGAAGTACCAGGACATCGGGCATTTTGATGTGTTTGCGCGCCAGAATGTCGAAAAGGTCTTCCAATACGCCGACGGGATCGTCGTGGTCTATCAACGGCGTGCCCTGCGGACCAAAGGGGGTGGCCCATGCACGAATCACCGGCGTGGAAAGTGGCAGGCCGGGGCGTTCGATCGTATAGGGCATGACGAAACGCAGACGGCTGCGAATTTCGTTTTCGTCACGCATCACCATGAAACGCACTTCGCGATCCTCCAGCCGCGGCATGGCCGGGGCGAGGAAGCGGGCGTTGAAAAAGACGTTGGGTTCGACCGTACGATTGCTCAGGTGGTCAAGTTCATCGCGTAGCTCGAAGCCCGCCGCCGCTCCGTAAATTGCCAGTTTGCGTGGAATATCGCGGCTGTGCAGGCTCTCCTCCAGCTTCTTCGCCGCTTCCATGGCGCCCGCCGTATCGGAAAGCTCCGAAACGATATGAGCTGCATTGCCACCGGCAGATTCCTCAAGCAAAGGTTTCGCGGCCATTACAAAGTCCCCTCCGAGGTCTTGGTACGGTCTCGTGGAATTAAAATGAACATGGATATGTGCAGTGATCGAAATACAGCCGTGGAAAGCAGCGCTGCTTCCATCAGCATGGCGAACGCAGTCGATATGGCTGCGCCGACAAGGCCGAATTTCGGAATGAGAATCAGATTCAGCGCGACATTGACGCCAAGCGTCAGGGCGTAGAGCAGGGCGCAAATATTCTGCTTGCCGGACATGTTCAGCAGACTTTCAGCAGGCCCGACACTCGCGCGGGCGACGACACCGACGATCAGAATGAAGAGAAGCGGATAGCCTTCGGTAAAAGCAGGACCGAACAGCCGGAGCAGCGGATAGCCGATCACCAGCACGAATATGCCGAGAAACAGGGTTGGCCAGAATGTCCAGCGCACCGAAGCTTCGGCAAAGCTTGCGAACTCAGTCCGATTGCCGCCGTGCAGCAGATCGGAATAACGCTGGGCTACACTGGCTTTCACCGCAAAATAGACGAAGTGAGCCAACGCCATGATTTTGGTGGCTGCAAAATAGATCGCCACATGTTCGGGGTCGAGTGCGCGTCCGACCATCAGAACATCGACATTGATCAGCAGAAAGAAGAAACCCTCGACCAGAAAAATCGGCAGGGCAACTTTCATCCATTCGCCCATACGCTGATCGCGCGGGCCTGCCGGGATGTCTTTTTGGAGAGAGCGCCCGACAGTCAGCAACTGCCCTGCCGTGGTGATCCAGGTTGCGGCAATCGATACGGTCAGCGCCACGCTCGCCGTGGACGGCAAGCCGGCGGCATGTGAAGCGATCATGAACAGAAGAATAAGGACTGGACGCACGATATAGCTAGGTGTGAGGGCCATCATGACCCAGGTTCGCGAGCGGGCAATGCCGTCGAGCATGTTACCAAGCGCGATCATGGGCAGGCAGATGAAGCCCAGTATGAAGGGTGCGAGATAGTAATCCGCAATGTGCTCCCCGAAGAGCCGGAGGACCAATACGCCGAGGAGGGCGATGACCGTGGCCGAAAGCCAAGCAAACAGTCGTCCTGTGAACAGAATGCCGCGCAGAGGATCATATAACTGGCGCTGGATATATTCTGGAACGTAGCGGATGATCGTCGTGTGCAAGCCGAAACAGGCAAGGTCGCCGATGATAATCATCGTCAGCCAGACAAGAACGAAGACGCCATACTCGAATTCTCCCATCCAGCGGGCGAGAATGACTTGAGACAGAAGTGCTATGGCGGCGCTTGCAACACGCACGGAAAAAGCCACTAGCGAGGAACGCTGGGCACTCGCTTGCGGTCCACCGTCGGTCAGAACAGCATCCAGCGTCTTCGTCAACGGACGAAGTGCGGTAGCGATCCTGCCGGGCAAAAACCGGCTCGCTGCTTCAGCTGCCGAAAAACGCACTGTGTGCCAACCCTGTTTTCTCGTCACTCTTTTCAAAGAGGCTCGTCTGATTTTTCGCCGGATTTTACCGGTACACATTTCCGTCAGAGCGTTCCGGTCTGCTTGAATCGGATCGGTGCTCTAACTTTTTGTTTTGACGCGCATCTTGCCCCGAAAACCGTTTCACGCTTTTCAGGATGCGCTCTAATCGCTTTGGGAATTACTCCATTGCGACCAGAAAACCTTAATCGGGAGTTCTTTATAAAGAGAAAAAGAAAAAGTCTATTCGGTCGTATGATGAAGGAATTCAAGGAATGGTGTGTATTTTCTAAATATGTACTATATTCGATCTTTCTAAATAAAATATAGTCCACCGTGAGGGTGCAAGGAGCGATGAGGATGCACTTCGAGTGGAAGAGCCCTGCACGTCGCGAAAAGGCGGGAGACACCTTCGGGGAAATCAGTCTGCCAGACTGATTTCCGATCCTGCTCCGATCCTATAATCGTATATGCGAAACAAAGAAAACCCCGGCGGAGTGCGCCGGGGTTTTTATCACTCGAACGCACCGTGGCAGTGCTTGTATTTCTTGCCGGAGCCGCAAGGGCAGGCTTCATTGCGGCTCACCTTGCCCCAGGAGCGGGGATCGGAAGGATCGCGCTGGGCTGCGGGAACATTGCGTTCGTCATGCTGATGGAACGCCCACGCATCTTCATCGAAATCGTTCTCGCCGGTGGTGCCGTCGATATGGAGGCCGGTCATCGGCGGGAGTTCCGGTTCCGGCGGAGCCTCGCGGACGATTTCGACACGCATAAGCTGGGAAATGACCACTTCACGCAGATTCGCAAGCATGGCCTGAAACAGTTCGAAAGCTTCGGTTTTGTATTCGTTCAGCGGATCGCGCTGCGCGTACCCCCGGAAACCAACGACAGAACGTAGATGGTCGAGATTGACCAGGTGTTCGCGCCACAGGTTGTCGAGCGACTGCATGATGACCGATTTTTCGACATAGGTCATGATCTGCGGGCCGAAGCGTTCGGCACGGTCTGCGGCTGCCTTGTCGGCTGCCTCCTTGATGCGGTTCTCGAACTCTTCTTCGGCGATGCCTTCTTCCTTGGCCCATTCTTCGACCGGAAGGTCGAGATTGAGCTTGGAAACGACATCTTCCTTCAGGCCGGCAATATCCCATTTTTCCGCATAAGCATCTTTCGGAATACGCAGCGCAACCATGTCTTCGATGACTTCGTGGCGCATTTCACCGACCGTTTCGGTCAGGTCTGGCTCGTCCATCATTTCCAGACGCTGTTCGAAGATCACCTTACGCTGATCGTTCATCACGTCGTCGTATTTGAGCAGATTCTTGCGGATTTCGAAGTTACGCGCCTCGACCTTCTTCTGCGCCTTTTCGAGCGCCTTGTTGATCCAGGGGTGAACGATAGCTTCGTCTTCCTTGAGGCCGAGCTTCTGGAGCATGCTGTCCATGCGGTCGGAACCAAAGATACGCATCAGGTCGTCCTGAAGCGACAGGAAGAACTTCGAGCGGCCCGGATCGCCCTGACGGCCGGAACGACCGCGCAGCTGGTTGTCGATGCGGCGGCTTTCGTGGCGTTCGGTTGCGAGAACGTATAGTCCGCCAGCAGCCAGCGCCTTTTCCTTCAGACTTGCAATATCGGCCTTGATTTCCGTGATCTTTGCATCGCGTTCCGGGCCTTCCTCTACGTCCGCAAGTTCCCGACGGACGCGCATCTCGAGGTTGCCGCCGAGCTGGATGTCGGTGCCGCGACCAGCCATGTTGGTGGCGATGGTAACCGTGCCCGGGACGCCGGCTTGTGCGATGATATAGGCTTCCTGCTCGTGATAGCGGGCGTTGAGAACCTGAAAGTCCTTGATGCCTTCCTTGCGGAGACGCTCGGCCAGAAGTTCGGACTTTTCGATTGAGGTCGTACCGACAAGGACGGGCTGCCCCTTTTCGTGCGAAGCGCGGATGTCGCGGAGGATGGCACGATATTTCTCTTCAACCGTGCGGTAGACTTCATCGTCTTCATCGAGACGCTGCACCGGCAGGTTGGTTGGGATTTCCAACACTTCGAGGCCGTAAATATTGCCGAATTCTTCCGCTTCGGTGGCTGCTGTTCCGGTCATGCCCGACAGCTTGTTGTACATGCGGAAATAATTCTGGAAGGTGATCGATGCCAGCGTCTGGTTTTCCGGCTGGATCGTCACATGTTCCTTGGCTTCCAGCGCCTGGTGCAGGCCTTCCGAATAGCGGCGGCCCGGCATCATGCGACCGGTGAATTCGTCGATGATGACGATTTCGTCGTTGCGGACAATGTAGTCCTTGTCGCGCTGGAACAGCTTGTGCGCACGCAGGGCGTTGTTCAGGTGGTGCACCACCGCGACATTCTCGATGTCGTAGAGGCTCTCGCCCTTGAGATGACCTGCAGCTTCCAGCAGTTGTTCGACCTTTTCGGTGCCGACTTCGGTGAAGATGGCGGTCTTCTGCTTTTCATCGACTTCATAGTCATCCGGCTCAAGCGGCGGAATGAATGTGTCGATGAGGTTATAGAAATCGGAACGGTCTTCGAGTGGGCCGGAGATGATGAGCGGCGTGCGCGCTTCGTCGATGAGGATCGAGTCGACTTCATCGACGATGGCGTAATTATGCGGGCGCTGGACCATCTGGGCGCGCTCATACTTCATATTATCGCGCAGATAATCGAAGCCGAGCTCGTTGTTGGTGGCGTAGGTGATGTCGCAGGCATAGGCTGCCTTGCGCTCATCATCGTCAAGACCATGCTTGATGACGCCGACCGTCAGACCGAGGAAATTATAGAGCTGGCCCATCGTTTCGGCGTCGCGGGTGGCGAGGTAGTCGTTCACCGTTACGACGTGAACGCCTTTGCCTGAAAGCGCATTGAGGTAGACCGGCAGGGTCGCCATCAGCGTCTTGCCTTCACCGGTGCGCATTTCGGCGATGCCGCGCTCATGCAGAACCATGCCGCCGATCAGCTGAACGTCGAAGGGGCGCATGCCGAGCACACGCTTTGCAGCTTCGCGCGCCGTGGCGAAAGCGTCAGGCAAAAGGGAATCGAGTGTCTTGCCTTCGGCCAGCGCCGCGCGGAATTCCGCGGTCTTGGCCTGAAGCTCTTCGTTCGTCAGGCCCTCGTAATTTTTTTCAAGCGCAGTGATCTGGTCCGCCCGCTGGCGCAGGATTTTCACGCGGCGGTCATTGGATGAACCGAATATCTTGCGGGCAAGGCCGCCAAAGCTGACCATCGCTGGTCCTTTCCTGTCCGTTCAGCCGGAAGCGCTTCCGGCAATGTCGAATGCTTTATTCACGCGTATTGAAACAAATGCAAGAAAAGCGCACCGGAAAAGCGGCCTATTCCGGCGCTCGTAAGGCACAAATCTCCCCGCCGCTTACTGGACGTAAAGCCGAAGGACAGATAAGAGGGGCTTCGGGCGATGTCAACTTTGCTCGACAGGCCGGAAAACCTGTTCTTTCTAACGGCCAATGGTACCGCCGGGCCAAATTCTGCCGCATTCATCGGGCCGGTAAGCGGTCCCGAAGGAGAGAATCCCATATGAAAGCCATTCTCAAAGCCCCTTATCGTAAGGCACTCGCCGTTCTTACTGCCTCCGTCGTGATGGCAGGCGTTTCAGGCGCAGCTGCTTTCGCGCAGGATGCAGCAAAGCCCGCTGAAGCCGCAGCGCAAACAGCAGCGCCGGCAGAAGACCCGGCAAAGGTTCTTGCAACCGTCAACGGCAAGGATATCACCGTTGGGGAAGTCGACCAGGCTGCAGGCGATCTCGACCCGCAGTTTGCCCGTCTTCCTGCCGAGCAACGCCGTCTGGCGGCTCTTGCAGCCCTGATAGACATCAAGGCGATGGCCGGCGAAGCGGAAAAAGAAAAGCTCGATCAGACGGACGAATTCAAGGACCGCATGCAGTTCCTGCGCGAGCGGGCTCTTCATAACGAGTATTTCAAGGACGTTATCGTAGACAAGATCGGCGATGCTGATATCCGGACCCGTTATGACAAGGAAATCGCTGCCATGCCGCCTCAGGTCGAGGTGCGTGCGCGTCACATCCTTGTGAAGACCAAGGAAGAAGCCGACGCTATCATCAAGAAACTTGAAGGCGGCTCCAAGTTCGAGGATCTGGCCAAGGAAAGCTCGACGGATGGAACCGCTGCCAATGGCGGTGATCTGGGATACTTCACCGAAGGGCAGATGGTGCCGGAATTCGAAAAAGCCGCATTTGCCCTGAAGCCGGGCGAATATACCAAGGAGCCGGTGAAGAGCCAGTTCGGTTTCCATGTGATCCAGCTTGAAGACCGCCGCACCAAGCAGCCACCGGCATTTGATCAGGTCAAGGACCAAATCAGCTCAGTTATCATGCGTGAGCGTTATGTGGAGACGGTGAAGAAGCTGCGCGACGGTATGAAGATCGAATACAAGGATCCTGCCATCGATAAAGCGATGAAGGAAGCTGCAGCCGCGCAGGAAGAAGCCCAGAAGGGTGATGCGCCCGCCGGTGAACAGCCAAAGCAATAAGTTTCGATTTTAAATGAAAACGCCCCGGCCTTCCGGGGCGTTTTTCGTTTTGGTGCGCAATTCCCGCTTGATTTTGCCTGCTAAATCTTTCCAATGCGCTCGTGTGGCTTTGAAGCCGAAATTCACTGGCAGCTTTATTCCAGAGCGATGCAGATTTCGGGTTCGCTACAATGGAATCAAACCGAATACCTTTCGAGGCTCAAATGTCTGCGTCCGTTTCTCCGCTCGCTCCCAAACATTATCCGGCAATGCCCGTCATCCATGGCGTGCGTATCGCTACAGTCGCTGCCGGTATAAAATATAAAGGGCGAACGGATGTTATGCTGATGGTTTTCGACAGGCCCACCGAAGTCGCGGGTGTTTTTACCCGCTCGCTTTGCCCGTCTGCGCCAGTTGATTTCTGCCGCAAGAATCTCGCCTATGGTAAGGCGCGCGCCGTGGTGGTCAATTCGGGCAATGCAAATGCCTTTACCGGCCAGAAGGGCAGCGCTGCGACCGAAGCGACGGCGGAGGCGACCGCAAGAGCGGTCGGCTGCGCGACGACGGATGTATTTCTTGCTTCGACAGGCGTGATTGGCGAACCGCTTGACGCTGGAAAATTTGCGCATTTGCTCGGCGATATGAACAAGGATGCGGTTGAGGATTTCTGGACGGAAGCCGCCAAGGCCATCATGACCACCGATACCTATCCGAAGGTCGCGACCGAGACGGTTCTGCTTGGTCAGGTGCCTGTCACGATCAACGGAATCGCCAAGGGTGCGGGTATGATCGCGCCGGATATGGCGACCATGCTTTCCTTCGTGGTGACCGATGCGCCGATCAAGGCGGATGTTCTGCAAAGCCTATTGTCGAAGAGCGTTGGTTCGACCTTCAATTCGGTGACGGTCGACAGCGACACCTCCACTTCGGATACGCTGATGCTGTTTGCGACGGGAACGGCTGCGGAGCGCGGAGCGCCCATGATCACCGATCCTGCCGACAAGCGCCTTGCGCAGTTCAGGAAAGCCTTGGAGCGCGTGCTGAAATCGTTGGCCCTGCAGGTGGTACGTGACGGTGAAGGCGCACGCAAGATGATCGAAATCGAGGTGACTGGCGCGAAATCGGCTGCTTCGGCTAAGAAGATTGCCCTTTCCATTGCCAATTCGCCGCTGGTGAAAACGGCGGTAGCGGGCGAGGACGCCAACTGGGGCCGGGTGGTCATGGCGGTCGGCAAGGCGGGTGAGCCTGCCGATCGCGACCGGCTTGCCATTTCGTTTGGCGACATCCGGGTGGCCTATCAGGGAGAACGCGACCCCGATTATTCGGAAGATGCGACATCGGCTTATATGAAGGGTGAGGATATCCGCATTCGCGTCGATCTGGGGATCGGTCGCGGCAAGGCCACGGTCTGGACCTGCGATCTCACGAAGGAATATGTGGCGATCAACGGGGACTATCGCAGCTGACAAGTTCAAGGTATTCGAGTGCTGGTGGCGTGCAAACGGTATTTGCTACATTGTCGGCAGTGCGCGCCGCGCCAATTATCGAAGTACGCCATTCGGCTCATCGCCCTGCCAAATTCCGATGAGCCTGAAGCACAAAGTTCATCTGCGTTTGGAGAGTGTGTAGAATGCCAAGCCTTGCTATCGTCCGCCAGCTCGAAGCCGTCGGCTTCCGCGCCTGGCCAGCCACGTCGGTTCACTACGACGGCACATGGGCGATACGCATGACGGCGGCTCACCCGTCCCGGCGTCTGAACTCGATCAATCCGCTCGATCCGGGCGATACGCGGGATATTCCAACCCGCGTCGAACTGGCCGTGCAACGGTTTTGCGCTTATGGCCGTGTGCCCTGTTTCCGGCTTTCTCCGCTGGCGCCCATTGAACTCGAAGATTATCTGGAGGGGCTTGGCTGGAAGCGTCGGGACGAAACAATCGTCATGACGGCCAATCTGGGAAAACTCGACCTGTCCGGCGCCATTGATCAGATACCTTTGAAGGATATTGGTCGGTTCGTCGATGCATCTCTGTCGATCCACGGGCGTCCAAAGGAAATGCGGCCCGGTATATCGGAGCTTCTGGATGGCATTCGACCGAACAAGGGCATGTTCGTTCTGGAGAACGAGGGCCGCGCCGTTTCCAACGTATTGTGCGTCCAGGATGGTGTGATGGCGGGGTTGTTCGATGTCGGCACCCTGCCGGAAGCGCGCCGTCACGGCTTTGGCCATGATGTTGTCGGTTCGGCGCTTAAATGGGCGGCGAAGCTCGGTGCGAAAACCGCATGGCTGCAGATAGAAGCGGATAATGTGGCGGGGCTCGCACTCTATGAACGTTTCGGCTTTCAGGAAGCGTATCGTTATGCCTATCGGGAGAGCAATGAGAAATGAGTGAAGCGAAGAGCCGCCGGATTCTGCTTGTTGCCGCCTGTGCCCTGGTGGATGCCGATGGACGGGTGCTGCTGGCGCAGCGCCCCGAAGGCAAGCAATTGGCGGGGCTTTGGGAGTTCCCCGGCGGCAAGGTGGAATCCGGCGAAACGCCGGAAGAAACCTTGATCCGAGAGCTGCGGGAAGAGATCGACATCACGACGAAAGTCGCCTGTCTTGCCCCGCTGACATTTGCAAGTCACACTTATGACGACTTTCATCTTCTGATGCCGCTCTATGTCTGCCGCCGCTTTGAAGGCATCGCCCGACCTTTGGAAGGACAGGCACTGAAATGGGTGCGACCGAAGGATATGCGCGACTATCCCATGCCGCCCGCAGACGAGCCGCTCATCCCGTTTCTCATAGATCTTCTATAAGTTTCTTCTTTCATTATTGGGCGGTGGAAAAGACTGACAATTTCTTACGATTCGTGATGCGGGTTAATCTATGATTCACTCCGTTGCGGCATTCTCCGAAACGAGTGTCCCGGAGTTTCGCATCATGAATTTCGACAACGATTATTTCAGTGCTGATCATAATGAATACACACGCGCTCCGTTGTCGAACGCCGGTCGCGGTTTTCTGCGCGTCGTGCTCCTGTTCGGTTCGGCGGCTGTCGCTTTGGCGTTGATCATCGTGCCGGTTCTCAACGATCAGGCGAACAAGGTGGCGGCGCAGTCTGTGCTGCCAGATGGTATTGACCGCACCATGACCGGCTCGATCAAGCGCGATGCCGGCGATCAGACGAATTCAGGGGGATCGGCTTATACGGTGCGCAAAAGTGTGCTCCAGCCCACGCCCAATTCCGTCTGCATCATCGAGACGAATGGAAACCGCCACGGCGCCTGCTGATCAGTCGTTCTCAGCTTTTTTCAAAGCGTCTGCGAGTGATGTCTTGGCCGAGCCGGGTTTCAGCGGCTTTTGCTGTGATTCATGCGGCGCCCAGCCAGATAACCAAATGGTCGAGAACGTTGCACGAATGCGACCGTCAGGATCGCTGAACCGCTCCGCATAGATTTCGGCTGCGCGCAGAAACAGACGCTTGGAAACGGGCTTGCGAGAACGGTCGCGCAACATGTTCTGCATGCCCATGGCGCGTAAATCCGCCATCAGATTGAAGAGAGAATCATAACGTACGGTGACATTCTCGACGTCTGTCACCGGAAGCGCGAAACCGGCGCGCTGCAAAAGGCCGCCCACATCACGCACATCTGCGAAAGGCAGAATACGGGGCGAGGCCCCCCCGGTCAGTTCGATCTCCGCCTGCAACAGGCTTTCACGCAGTTCGCCAAGTGTGCCACTGCCGCTCAAGGCTGCGAGAAAAAGGCCGTCGGGTTTCAGTGCACGGGCAATCTGCACCATGACACCAGGTGTATCGTTTGTGGTGTGAAGCGCCATCAGCGAAACGATAAGATCCGCGCTGCCGGGTTTGAGCGGCAGCATTTCCTCATCGCCGACGACCGCCGGAAATGGACCTTTGAGAAAGGCTGCGTCATGTTCCACACGAAGGATCATGTCCGCCTTGCCCGAACGGGCAATGGCTTGCGCTGCAAGTCCGGTATGACCTGCCAGATCGACAGCTACCGAAAACCGGCGCTCGACGGCATCGAGACGGTCTTCGAGGTCTTCCGCAGCGCGTCGCAAGAGGAAATCCGCTCCCGGTGCGGCCTGCCGGAACGCGCGCCGGCGAAAAGCAAGCAGCAGGTCGCGGTCGAAGATCGCGCTTTCGGTCATTGGGCTAGGCATGGAATTTCGTCTTCTCTTTCGAGCATCCGTCTGTAAAGTGGATGGAGCTATCTTCATCGAAATAGAAAATGGCTCCATCTATTCGTTGCGTCGTAGTTTCGGGTGGAAAACGATTTCGTGTTTTCCCGACACTGCTTGCGACGATAGATGCATTCGAACGGGGGCGAATGCAATGGCAGAAGACGATGCACCGCATCAAACCTTTTTGCGCGAGCTTGGCGAAAGCACGCTGGCTCTCGCGCGGCGCACGCTGCGCAACGCTGCGAACTTTCTATTTCCTGCCACCTGTATCGGGTGTCGGGTGCAGGTTTCCGAGCCCGGGACGCTTTGCGCTGATTGCTGGTCGCAGCTGCGCTTTATCGAGAAACCTTACTGTCCGGTGATGGGCACGCCTTTCGGTCATGATTTCGGTGACAATTTCACAAGCGCCGAGGCCATCGCCGACCCACCGCCATTTCGTCGGATGCGTTCGGCAGTCTTGCATCGCGGCGCTGCCCAGCGCATGGCGGTTTCGCTCAAATTTTACGATTGCAGCGATCTTGCCCCATGGATGGCGCGCTGGATGCAGCGTGCCGGTGGAGAATTGCTGAACGAATGCGATGTGCTGGTGCCGGTGCCGCTGCATCGCTGGCGTTTCTGGCTGCGCCGGTTCAACCAGTCGGCGGAGCTGGCGCGTGCGCTGGCAAAACTGAGTACCAGACCTTATGCGCCGCAAGCATTAAAACGCATCCGCCGTACGGAACAGCAAATCGGACTCGGTTCCAAAGAACGCAAGCGTAATGTCGATGGCGCGTTTCGTGTGCCGAAGGAGCATGAAATCCATGTCCGGGGCAGGCGGGTGCTGCTGATCGACGATGTGTATACGACTGGCGCGACAGTGAAGGCGGCCGTGCGGGCGCTGCTGCGCGGCGGCGCGAAAAGCGTGGACGTGCTTACTTTCAGTCGTGTCCTGCCGGATTGATCTCTGCACGCTTAAGTGAAAATCGCCGAAACATCAGGGGGCTTCCAGACTGGCGTGTTGCCCCTTATATAGTGGGCAAAGAATGGAGTTACTTATGGTTGATGTCACTATCTATACGCGCCCCGGCTGCCCTTACTGCACTCGAGCCAGAGACCTTCTGATCCGCAAGGGCGTGAAGTTTCATGAAATCAATGCCGGAGCTACGCCGGAGTTGCGCGCAGAAATGCAGGAGCGTTCAGGACGCAACACTTTCCCGCAGATTTTCATCGGTTCGGTTCATGTCGGCGGTTGCGACGAACTCCATGCACTGGAAGATGAAGGCAAGCTCGACGGTTTGCTCAAGACCGGCGAATTGGTTTAAGGCATAAAGGGAGAGAGCGATGAGCACATTCCGCGCTGCGGCAATCCAGATGTGTACGGGTACGGATGTTGCCCACAATGTGGAGACATTGGAAAAACTGGTCGCTGATGCCGTGGGCAAGGGCGCGGACTATGTGCAAACGCCCGAAGTCACCGGATCAATGGTTCGCGACAAGGCCGCACTGTTCGCCAATTTGCGCGACGAAGCAAACGATCTTGTGTTCAGAGCTGCTTCTAGGCTCTCCGCCCAGCACGGCATATTCTTGCATATCGGCTCGACAGCCATTGACGGCGGCAGTGACAAGGTTGCCAATCGTGCCGCTATCTTTGCACCTTCGGGTCAGAAGATCGCGACCTATGACAAGATCCATATGTTCGATGTCGATCTCGACAATGGCGAGAGCTGGCGCGAATCGGCAACCTATCAGCCGGGCAGCGAGACAGTCGTCGTTGATCTTCCTTTTGCCAGGATCGGCATGGCGATCTGCTACGATATCCGTTTTCCGCAGCTGTTCAGGGCGCATGCACTGGCAGGCGCCAATGTGATTACCGGTCCTGCCGCCTTCACGAAGCAGACAGGAGAAGCGCATTGGCACATTTTGCAACGTGCGCGTGCGATCGAGAATGGCGCATTCCTGATTTCGGCTGCACAGGGCGGTTTACACGAAGACGGGCGCGAGACCTATGGTCATTCGATCATAGTGTCGCCGTGGGGCAAGGTATTGGCTGAAGCCGACCATGACAAACCGGGCGTAATCGTTGCGGATATTGATGTGGCCGAAAGCGCAGCTGCGCGCGCCAAGGTGCCTAATCTGAAGAATGCCCGCGCATTCGGTGTGAAAACCGTTTCCGCGAACGAGAAAGAGGACGCGTAAATTCCATGATGCGCTTTTCGCTTCATTGCGATCACGGCCATGAGTTCGAGGGCTGGTTCCGCGACAATGCCGATTTCGACCGGCAGTCGGAGATGAAGCTTGTATCCTGTCCCCTCTGCAATTCACAGCAGGTGCAGAAGTCGCTTATGGCGCCAGCCGTTTCCACCGGTCGCGGCAAGGAAAAAATGGCGATGACGCTCGGTGAAGCGCAGAAGAAAGTCCTTGAGGAGATGCGCGAACTGAGCCGCAAGGTGCGCGAGAATGCGGATTATGTCGGCGACAAATTTGCAGAAGAAGCGCGGAAAATCCATTTCGGTGAAACGGAAACGCGCGGCATTTATGGCGAAGCGTCCCATGAGGACGTGAGTTCGCTGCTCGAAGACGGTGTTGATGTTATGCCGTTGCCTGTTTTTCCAGAGGATCAAAACTGATCTTGTCCAAACTATAGCGCGGGAGAACTGGCGCATGAAACTTACCGATTCTGCGCCGTTTCTGCTGTTTGCCACCGGCACATTGCTGGGGCTTATCCTTCCTTTGGGAAAGATTGCCGCAGAAGCGGGGATACCACCCGCGATGTGGACATTTCTCTTCTCAGCCAGTGCTGGCGTGATCCTGTTTGCGGTTTTGCTCTTTCGCAAAAAGGCTCTCGGGTTTTCCGACGGAAGGCTACGCTACTATATCTGCACGGCCATTATCTCCTATGCGTTTCCCAACCTCCTCATTCTTTCGGCCATTCCGCGTCTTGGCGCGGGCTTTACCGGCATCATGTACACGCTGTCGCCGGTCATCACGCTTTTGATATCGATGGGATTTGGCCTGCGTCGCCCGAACGGACTTGGCATCGGTGGCATAGCGGTCGGCTTCATCGGGGCCGTCATGGTGGCGATGACGCGGGGCGAGGTGGGCAAACCCGCCGATCCGTTGTGGATCGCAGCGGCATTGCTCATTCCGGTGCTGCTTGCCTGCGGCAATGTCTACCGTACGCTGGACTGGCCGAAAAACTCCGACCCGACGGAATTGGCTGCTGGTAGTCATCTGGCCTCAGCGATCATGCTCTTTGCCGGTATTCTGCTGTTTAACGGCAGTTTTCCGGTCGAAACCTTTGCACTGGCACCCTGGGCTGCTGCTGCGCAGTCGATTGCATCCGCAGGAATGTTCGCGCTGTTCTTTCGGCTTCAGGCTGTTGGCGGGCCGATCTATCTTAGCCAGATCGGCTATGTTGCGGCGGCTCTCGGTCTGATTTCGGGGACGCTGTTTCTCGGCGAGCATTATCCGCCGCTCACCTGGATGGGCGCTGCCGTGATCGCTGTTGGCGTGGCGATGACCACGCGAGCACAGAAAGGCTGATTATTCGGGCCGCTCGGCCAGCACCATATAGTTTACGTCCATGTCGCGCGAGCGACTCCAGTTATCGGCAAGCGGATTGTAGGTAACGCCCAGCCTGTCGATGATACGCAGGCCCGCTTTGGAAAGAGCTGCTTCCAGTTCTTCCGGCCGGACCAGCTTTTCATATTGATGTGTGCCGCGTGGCAGCCAGCGCAGGACATACTCCGCGCCGATGATGGCGAGGCCATAGGCTTTCAGCGTGCGATTGATGGTGGCAACGAACATCAGACCGCCAGGCTTTACCATTTCGCTCGTGGCCGACATGAAAAGATCAACATCGGAGACGTGTTCGACAACTTCCATATTGAGGACCACATCGAATTTTTCGCCGACTTCAGCCAACGCTTCCGCTGTCGTCGCACGATAGTCGATCTCGACGCCGCTTTGCGCAGCATGGATCTTGGCCACCTCGATATTGGTAGCGGACGCATCGGCACCGATCACCGTTGCGCCGAGCCGAGCCATCGGTTCGCACAGAAGACCGCCACCGCAGCCGATGTCGAGAAACCGCAGGCCTTCGAGCGGGCGCGGGGAATTTGGATCGCGTTCAAATTTGGCGCAGACCTTTTCCTTGATATAAGCAAGCCGCGTCGGATTGAATTTATGCAGTGGACGGAATTTGCCCTGCGGGTTCCACCATTCCGCTGCGATGCGCGAAAAATGCTCGATCTCGGAGGCGTCGATAGTGGTGCGGGCAGTTTCTGTCATGTCAGTCTCCTGTGGCGGCTTCGGCCACGTTCTGCCTCCCAAGGTAGCGTCTTAAAGTCAAGGCGCAAATCAATTTCCCGATTTGTGAGACGCCGAACGCAGAGATCTACATCATGGCCTTGCGAAATGCGGGTATTTTCGTTATGTGACCCCGGGTTTGCCTGTCGCAAGAAAATAATGTTTGGACAGGCGTGAGTGTAATTTTCAAAAATAGCGGGACGTATCCTTAAATGGCGCGCATCGTGATGAAATTCGGCGGCACCTCGGTAGCCGATCTGGAACGCATCTATAATGTGGCGCGCCACGTCAAACGCGAGGTCGAGGGGGGCAACCAGGTTGCCGTCGTTGTCTCGGCCATGTCCGGCAAGACCAATGAGCTGGTCGGCTGGGTGCAGAACATGCCGAGGGTGTGCGGCGCAAGTTCGCCGATCTATGATGCTCGCGAGTATGACACCATCGTGGCTTCCGGCGAACAGGTGACAAGCGGCCTGCTGGCGATTGCGCTTCAATCGATCGGCGTCGACGCCCGTTCTTGGCAGGGCTGGCAGATCGCGATCAAGACCGATAATGCCCATGGCGCTGCGCGGATCGAGGATATTGACGGTTCTGAAATCGTTCGCCGCATGGAAATGGGACAGGTTGCCGTTGTTGCCGGTTTCCAGGGCATCGGTCCGGATAACCGCATTGCCACGCTTGGCCGTGGCGGCTCGGACACATCGGCCGTTGCCGTTGCCGCCGCCGTGAAGGCCGACCGCTGCGACATCTATACCGATGTGGACGGTGTTTATACCACCGATCCGCGTATCGAGCCGAAGGCGCGCCGCCTGCCGAAGATTTCCTTCGAGGAAATGCTGGAAATGGCGTCGCTCGGCGCCAAGGTCTTGCAGGTCCGCTCGGTGGAACTGGCGATGGTGCACAAGGTACGCACTTTCGTTCGCTCAAGTTTTACGGACCCCGATGCGCCGGGCATGGGTGATCCGGTCAACCCGCCCGGAACGCTTATTTGCGACGAGGATGAAATCGTGGAACAGCAGGTCGTCACAGGTATCGCCTTTGCGAAGGATGAGGCACAGATTTCGCTGCGGCGCGTGGCCGACCGGCCAGGCGTTTCGGCGGCCATTTTCGGGCCGCTGGCCGAAGAGCGCATCAATGTCGACATGATCGTGCAGAATGTATCGGAAGACGGCTCCAAGACCGATATGACGTTCACCATTCCGACCGGCGATGTCGACAAGGCGCTGCGGGTTCTGGACAAGGTCAAGAGCGAGATCGCCTTCGACAACATTCAGTCCGAAACGGGGCTGGCCAAGATTTCGGTGATTGGCATCGGTATGCGAAGTCATGCCGGCGTTGCCGCCACGGCTTTCAAGGCACTTGCCGAAAAGGGTATCAATATCCGCGCCATCACCACATCGGAGATCAAGATTTCAATCCTGATCGATGGTCCTTATGCGGAACTTGCCGTGCGCACGCTGCACGCGGTCTATGGCCTCGACAAGCAATAAGCGCATTATCGCATTCAGTATCTATTTTGAAACAGCGCCGTGCACCGGAGATGGTGTGCGGCGCTGCAACATTTGGTGTGCGGGCATAATTTCTGCTCTAAGCTCTAGACGCGGGTGTCAAAAATGCTCACAAAGGAATTGGCGTAATGCTTCGCAGGCAGATAATGGGAATCAGCTTTGCAGGAGCTGAGCCCCAACCTGAACGGTTTTTGGTTATCTGGAGTGAGAAAGCCGTTCTCTTGTTATTTGGCCGCAGTTTCGAACGGAAAGCCGCTTCAAACCTTTCCTGAAGCTGCACAAGAGGAGCCCCCGACGATCATGCGTGAGCTGACAACCGGTCCCCGCGTCCTGCTGAAGCGGCTGCGCGAATTAATGGCGGAACCGCTGGAACCGCAAGCACGTCTTGACCGGATCGTCCGCGAAATCGCTCAGAACATGGTCGCGGAAGTTTGCTCCTTCTATATTCTCCGCGCTGACGGCGTTCTGGAACTTTATGCTACAGAAGGCCTGAACCCGCAGGCCGTTCATCTGGCGCAGCTGCGCTTGGGGCAGGGGCTCGTCGGTACGATTGCCGCCAGCGCCCGCCCGCTCAATCTCACTGATGCTCAGAGCCATCCGGCTTTTGCCTATCTGCCGGAAACGGGCGAAGAAGTTTACAACTCGTTCCTAGGTGTTCCGGTGTTGCGCGCCGGTCGTACTTTAGGCGTTCTCGTCGTTCAAAATCGCACCAAGCGGGCCTATCGTGAAGACGAGGTTGAGGCACTTGAAACGACTGCCATGGTGCTTGCCGAAATCATTGCAACGGGCGATGGCCTGCGTCTGGCGCGGCCGGGCATCGAGCTTGATCTCGGCCGTCCGATGAGCGTGACGGGACATGCCTTCAATGACGGCATCGGACTTGGCCATGTCGTGCTGCATGAGCCGCGCATCGTGGTCACCAATCTTTTCAACGAAGACAGTCAGGCTGAACTGAACCGGCTGGACGAGGCGCTGGGATCGCTGCGCATCTCCATCGATGACATGCTGTCGCGTCGTGATGTGGCTGTGGAGGGCGAGCATCGCGAGGTTTTGGAAGCCTACCGCATGTTCGCGCATGATCGCGGCTGGGTGCGGCGTCTGGAAGAGGCGATCCATAATGGTCTCACGGCGGAGGCCGCTGTCGAGAAGGTGCAAAGCGACACGCGTGCGCGCATGGTGCATCTGACCGACCCTTATATGCGTGAACGCCTGTCGGATTTCGACGATCTTGCCAACCGGCTGCTGCGCCAGCTGATGGGGCGCGATATCAAGACCATTGCCGAATCGTTGGTCAAGGATGCAATCATCGTCGCCCGGTCGATGGGGGCGGCGGAACTTCTCGACTATCCGCGCGAACGCTTGCGCGGTGTCATTCTTGAAGACGGCGCGGCCACCAGCCATGTGGTGATCGTTGCACGCGCCATGGGTATTCCCGTCGTCGGACAGGCCAAAGGCGTGGTGTCCATGTCCGAAAACAATGATGCGATCATTGTCGATGGCGATGAGGGGATCGTCCATCTGCGCCCGCAGGCCGATGTCGAATCGGCCTATGCGGAAAAGGTTCGTTTCCGCGCCCGCCGTCAGGCACATTATCGCGAATTGCGCGACAAGCGGGCCACGACCCGTGACGGGGTGGACATTTCGCTTCTGATGAATGCCGGGCTGCTCGTCGATCTGCCACAGCTTTCGGCTTCAGGCGCAGCCGGCATCGGTCTGTTCCGCACCGAACTCCAGTTCATGGTGGCTTCGACCTTTCCCCGGGCCGAACAGCAGGAGCGACTTTATCGCTCGGTCATCGAGGCTGCAGGCGACAAGCCGGTGACTTTCCGTACGCTCGACATCGGCGGCGACAAGGTGCTGCCGTATTTCCGGGCGACGGCCCATGAAGAAAATCCGGCACTGGGCTGGCGCGCCATTCGTTTGACGCTCGACAGGCCCGGGCTTCTGCGCACCCAGTTGCGTGCGCTTCTGAAGGCGGCGGGCGGTCGCGAATTGCGAATCATGCTGCCTATGGTCACGGAAGTGAGCGAGGTGAAAGCCGCGCGGGAAATCATTGAGCGCGAAGTGCGCCATTTGTCCCGGTTTGCCCATTCCCTTCCCCTTTGTCTGAAGCTTGGCGCCATGGTAGAAGTACCTGCGCTGCTGTGGCAGCTGGACGAACTGATGACGGCGGTGGATTTCGTCTCGGTCGGCTCCAACGATCTGTTCCAGTTCCTGATGGCGGTCGATCGCGGAAATTCGTTGATTTCCGATCGATTTGATCAGCTTTCTCCAGCATTTTTGCGCACGCTGCGTCATATTGTGGATGCGGGCAATCGTCATGACAAACCGGTTACGCTTTGCGGGGAGATGGCCGGGCGAACCTTGACGGCGATGACGCTGGTCGGCCTTGGCTTCCGTTCGATTTCCATGTCGGCTGCTGCAATCGGCCCGGTCAAAGCCATGCTTGCAGAACTGGATGCAGGCAAGCTCAACGGTTTGTTGCTTGAGGAGCTGGATAAGCCTAACAAGGCGCATTCCTTGCGTGAATTGTTGCTTCGATTTGCCGAAGACAACGATATTCCGTTATAGCAAAGCGAATTATTGATTGTGAGCGGGTGTTGCGCCGGATCTGGCGCGCCCGCTTGTTTGCGCTACCTTTTCAATTCAAGGCTTCAGCGTGGTTTCAGACAGAAAGCCGCTACGATTTCTCCCTGAAACTGTGCCCATTCTACAGGATAAGACATGATCGCATTGCCGCAGGACCGGATGGACCAGCTTTTGAAGCGGTTCTCGATGATCGAAAGTCAGATGGCCAACAATCCAGATTCGGAAACCTATGTGAAGCTTGCTTCGGAGTATTCCGATCTTCAGGCCGTGGTCGGCAAGATTCGCGAATTGACCGATGCGCGCAACGAAGCGCGGGATCTGGTCGCGATGCGTGACGATTCATCCACCGATGCGGAAATGCGCGCGCTGGCAATCGAAGAGTTGCCGGAGGTGGAGAGCCGCATCGAGACACTGGAACAGGAAGTGCAAATCCTGCTTCTGCCAAAAGATGCTGCGGATGAGAAAAATGCTATTCTCGAAATTCGTGCTGGTACAGGCGGGCTTGAGGCGGCACTGTTCGCCGGTGATCTCTATCGCATGTATGAGCGTTATGCTGCGGAAAAGGGCTGGCGCGTGGAACTGGTTTCGGCGAGCGAAGGCGATGCTGGCGGTTACAAGGAAATCATCGCTACGGTTTCAGGCAAGGGCGTGTTTTCCAAGTTGAAATTCGAATCAGGCGTGCATCGGGTTCAGCGTGTGCCGGAAACTGAGGCAGGCGGGCGTATCCACACCTCTGCCGCGACGGTCGCAGTGCTGCCCGAAGCTGAAGATATCGACATCGAGATCCGCAATGAGGACATTCGCATCGATACCATGCGCGCATCGGGTGCTGGCGGCCAGCACGTCAACACGACTGATTCGGCTGTGCGCATCACGCATATTCCGACCGGTCTGATGGTGGTGCAGGCAGAAAAATCCCAGCACCAGAACCGCGCCCGCGCCATGCAGATCCTACGCGCGCGCCTCTACGACATGGAGCGTCAGAAAGCCGAGAGCGAACGATCCGAAGCCCGCCGTAGCCAGGTGGGTTCGGGTGACCGTTCGGAGCGCATTCGCACCTATAATTTTCCACAGGGCCGCGTCACGGATCACCGCATCAATCTGACGCTTTATAAGCTCGATCGCGTGATGGAAGGCGATCTCGACGAACTGGTCGATGCACTGATCTCCGATCATCAAACCGCACTTCTGACCGAACTGGGCGCGCAGGCGTGATGGAAGGCGATCTCGACCGGCTGATGGTTCTAGCCCGGACAAAACTTCGGGCAGCGGCGATCGATACGCCTGATCTCGATGCGCGGCTTCTGGTCGAATGGGCGACGGGGACGACGCGTCTCGATCTGATTTCGTCACCGGAAAAGCTGATCACGGACGATCAAGTCGACGTATTGAAGTGTGCGCTGGAGCGCCGTGCGGGTGGAGAGCCTGTGCATCGTATTATCGGGATGCGGGAATTCTACGGTCATTCGTTTCATCTTTCCCCCGAAACGCTGGAGCCTCGCCCGGATACGGAAGCACTGGTCGAGCTGGTGATTCCTTCTCTGGAGGCGCTCATCGCAAAACATGGCTGCGTCGATCTTCTCGACATGGGGACCGGTACGGGGGCAATTGTCATTTCGCTTCTCCACCGCTTTGAAAAAGTGTGCGGGATCGGCCTCGATGTAGCGGACGGCGCGCTTGCCACGGCACGAATCAATGCAGAGGCAGCAGGTGTGAGTGCGCGCTTCGCGACATTGAAGAGTAACTGGTTCGCCAATGTTAGCGGAAAGTTTCATCTCATTGTCTCAAACCCACCCTATATTCCGCACAAAGAGATTGCCGGATTGTCGCGGGAAGTGCGCGAACACGATCCGCTTGCCGCGCTCGACGGCGGCGCAGATGGGCTTGATTTTTATCGGGCCCTTGCACAAAGGGCAGCGGCGTACTTATATAGAGATGGAATGGTTGCTGTAGAAATCGGCGCCGGCCAATTCCAGGATGTCGAAGCTCTTTTCAATGAAGTCGATTTTTCGCTCGCCGCTGAAGCGTGCGATCTTGGCGGACACAGAAGAGCCATGCTTTTCGCGCAGAAAACCGATACGGAATTTTGATGCGCTCAGACGCAAAAAACGCTTGGAATTTGCAGCGAAGCCGTTTAGTTTCCGGCCACCGTATATAGCCAGAATGGTTTTGCCCGCTTGAGGGCGGTGGCGGAAATGCTCCATGACGTTTTGAAGTCATGCTCCCTAAGGGTTAAATCTCTGGGGATGGCTTGTACGGAAGTACACGACTTTCAGGTATGGTCCCGAAGAGCGAGGCTTTTCAGAACTGGCCATGCATTATGCCAACCGTAGGGTTTCGGCTGTCTCTGGGAGGCTGCACGAAATTCAGGAGCAGCCGATTTGCGGGAAGTTTTAGGGCGTACTTCCTTCATAGCTCGATAGCGCGAAACCCGGTGACTTTTGAGGTCACAGAGTTTTTAGCCCTTTAATCTGAAAAGAGATGAATATGAGGCCAGCACAGCAGAACAGGCGCATGCGCGGACGGGGGAATAATAACAATAATAACCGCAAGGGCCCCAATCCTCTGTCGCGTAATTATGAAAGCAATGGCCCGGACGTGAAAATCCGTGGCAACGCGCAACATATTGCAGAAAAATACTCGGCACTCGCACGGGACGCACAGGCATCTGGCGACCGTGTGATGGCGGAAAACTATCTTCAGCACGCTGAACATTATACCCGAATCATTCTGGCGGCGATGGCGCAGAATCCCGTGCCGTTCCAGCGCGAAGAGACCTTTGACGATGATGGTACGGACGATGAAGAAGCAGGGTTCACGCCTGCTGCTGCTGCATCGCAGCCTGTCAACGGTTCCGGTCCCCAGCCGGTCATCGAAGGAACGCCTGCCGAAGTCATTTATGGTGAGGAAGGCGGCGAGTCGGTGAAATCTGGCGAAGGACGCCAGCCGCGTGAGCGTGACGGTCGCGAACAGCGCCGTCTCGGACGTGGACGTCGCCCTCAGCGCGAACGTTTCAACAGCGATGAGCGGTCTGAAGAGCAGCGTTCCGAAGAACAAGCAGAAGAGAAATCGGCTCAGCCAGTGACTGACGCTCCTGTTGCTTCGGCACCAGTCCCGGAAGCCGTACCCGCTGCCCCCCCCGCTTCCGTTGAGCCGGAGGCCAAGGAAGTAGCGTCGGTCGATGCCCCGGTTGAGGCAAAGGCTGAAGAAGAAGCCACGCCACGCCGCGTCACCCGTCGTCCGGGCCGTCCGCGTCGCGTTGCTAAGGATCAGGACGCAGGCGATGAAAAGCCTGTGGCTGAAACCGCCAGTTCCGATGTTTGAACATTAAAAGCGGGCAGGATCAGGAATCTGCCCAGCGGGCGGATTTTCCTGCGAAGCGGTTTCCGCTTTTGGAGACGTGCTACAAAAACTGAAACCAATCGAGTTTTGAATGGCGCGGGAAACCGCGCCATTTTTATTGGATGTCTGCGACTTGCCGGCTCTTGCCGAATGCAAAACATCTTCCCATATGGTTTTGTGGATAAGGAGCCTGCCGCAAACGGGGGTTCCGTCACCCAAAATCTTCCGGCGCCATCCTCGGGCCGGAAGGAGAAGGAGACATTATGAACATTGAAAAATATAGCGAGCGTGTTCGCGGTTTCATTCAGTCGGCACAGACTTCCGCACTTTCTTCCAATAACCAGCAATTCACACCCGAGCATCTTCTGAAGATCCTTGTTGATGACGATGAAGGGCTTGCCGCGTCGCTGATCGAGCGGGCGGGTGGCCGTATTGCCGATGTTCGTCTGGGGCTGGCGAGCGCGCTTGAAAAGCTGCCTAAAGTAACAGGCGGCAACGATCAGCTTTATCTTTCGCAACCTCTCGCGAAGGTTTTCAATCTCGCTGAAGAGCTGGCCGCCAAGGCAGGTGACAGCTTTGTCACGGTCGAACGGCTTCTGACGGCGCTTGCAATCGAGAAATCGGCAAAAACATCTGAAATTCTGTCCGCCGCAGGTATCACGCCGACAGCACTTAACAAGGTCATCAACGATATGCGCAAGGGACGCACCGCTGATTCGGCTTCTGCCGAGAGCAATTACGATGCGCTGAAGAAATATGCGCGCGATCTGACAGCGGATGCGCGAGCGGGCAAGCTGGATCCTGTGATCGGACGCGATGAAGAAATCCGCCGTACGATCCAGGTTCTGTCACGCCGTACCAAGAACAATCCGGTGCTGATCGGTGAGCCAGGCGTTGGCAAAACGGCTATCGCAGAAGGTCTGGCGCTTCGTATCGTCAATGGCGACGTGCCCGAATCGCTGAAAGACAAACAGCTGATGGCGCTCGACATGGGTGCGCTGATTGCTGGTGCGAAATATCGCGGCGAATTCGAAGAGCGCCTGAAGGCGGTGCTTTCGGAGGTGCAGACGGCTGCGGGCCAGATCATCCTGTTCATAGACGAGATGCATACGCTGGTCGGCGCGGGCAAGACGGATGGCGCGATGGATGCATCGAACCTTCTGAAGCCTGCGCTCGCCCGCGGTGAGCTCCACTGTGTTGGTGCGACCACGCTTGAGGAATACCGCAAATATGTCGAGAAGGATGCAGCTCTTGCCCGCCGGTTCCAGCCTGTTTTCGTGGATGAACCGACCGTAGAAGATACGATCTCCATTCTGCGCGGCCTGAAGGAAAAGTATGAGCAGCACCACAAGGTGCGAGTTTCGGACTCCGCGCTCGTGGCAGCGGCAACCTTGTCGAATCGCTACATCACTGACCGCTTCCTGCCGGACAAAGCGATCGATCTGGTCGATGAAGCTGCATCGCGCTTGCGCATGCAGGTTGATTCCAAGCCGGAAGAACTCGACGAAATCGACCGCCGCATCATGCAATTGAAGATCGAACGGGAGGCGCTGAAGGTTGAAACCGATGCGGCTTCGAAGGATCGTTTGCAACGTCTTGAAAAGGAGCTGACCGACCTCGAAGAGGAGTCGGCGGAGTTGACGGCTAAATGGCAGGCTGAAAAGCAGAAGCTCGGTCTCGCGGCGGATCTCAAGCGCCAGCTGGAGGAAGCGCGCAATGCCTTGGCCATCGCGCAGCGTAATGGCGAGTTCCAGAAGGCAGGTGAACTTGCTTACGGCAAAATTCCGCAGCTTGAAAAGCAGCTCATTGAATCGGAAAGCCATGAGAACAAGGGCTCGCTGCTTGAAGAAACAGTGACGCCGGATCACGTGGCGCAGATCATTTCCCGCTGGACCGGCATCCCGGTCGACCGGATGCTGGAGGGCGAACGCGAAAAGCTTCTTCGTATGGAAGACGAGCTTGCCAAGCGTGTCATCGGCCAGGGTGAAGCAGTCCAGGCGATCTCCAAGGCCGTACGGCGTGCACGTGCCGGGCTTCAGGATCCGAACCGACCGATCGGCTCGTTCATTTTCCTCGGTCCCACCGGCGTCGGCAAGACGGAGCTGACCAAAGCTCTCGCTTCATTCATGTTTCAGGACGATACCGCGATGGTGCGTATCGACATGTCCGAATTCATGGAAAAGCATTCGGTGAGTCGTCTGATCGGTGCTCCTCCCGGCTATGTCGGTTATGAGGAAGGCGGTGTGCTGACGGAAGCCGTTCGTCGCAGGCCATATCAGGTGATTCTCTTCGATGAGATCGAAAAAGCGCACCCTGATGTGTTCAATGTGCTGTTGCAGGTACTGGACGATGGACGCCTGACCGACGGGCAGGGCCGCACGGTCGATTTTCGCAATACAGTCATCATCATGACTTCGAACCTTGGCGCTGAATATCTCGTCAATCTTGGCGAGACAGACGACGTCGAAAGTGTTCGCGATGAGGTGATGGGTGTGGTGCGGGCGGCCTTCCGCCCGGAATTTCTCAACCGGGTGGACGAGATCATTCTGTTCCACCGGCTGCGCCGGGAGGATATGGGCGCGATCGTCGATATCCAGCTTCAGCGCCTCCAGAACCTGCTTGTCGATCGCAAAATTGTTTTGCAGCTTGAGGAGGATGCACGGGAATGGCTCGCCAACAAGGGATATGATCCGGCTTACGGCGCGCGTCCGCTGAAGCGCGTGATCCAGAAGGAAGTTCAGGATCCGCTCGCTGAACGTATCCTGCTGGGCGATATTCTGGATGGCTCCATCGTCAAGATCACCGCGGGTTCGGACAGATTGAATTTCCGTCCGGTCCGCACAGCACTTGATGCCGAAGCCCGCAAGGAAGACGAAAAAGCGTAAAGCATTCAGCTTTTGCGATTGGAGCGTCGCGGTCATACTGATTGCGGCGCTCCAATCATTTGTTCTGCGCATACTTTCAGCTCGGCCTTTTTCATGTCCAGTTCATCTGGCACCTGCTGATATTGAAATAATCAGTTGTTAACCATAATCACGGCATCCATGATCATCGGATTATTCAAGGTTTCCTTCATGGCGCATTCCATACGCATGTCCCGTTTCATGTTGTTTGCTTCCGTTGCGGTCATTGCCGCGAACGGCAATGTTCGTGCGGAAGAAAGCGGTTCTGCAATAGTTACAGATCGCCCCGTACAGTTGGCGCAGCTTTACGATCCGGGAGAGGAAATCTATCGCGACAGGCGAGTCCGCGTTTTTATCGACCAATATGGGCGGCGCGTCACGATGGATCGCCGGGGCCGGATTCTCAGCGTGGAGGATGCCAATAGTCATGGTAACCGGGTGCGTCAGGCTCCCCGGGAAGAAGAAAACTGGACGCTGGACGGCCCGGTGGGCGGCGGCGTGCCATATGATGGTTTCGGCAATGTGCCGGAAGACCCGAATTATTATCCTGCGGCACCGTCCGCTCCTGACTATCAAGGCAATCGCGACGGTCAGGTGCAGCGCTCGGAGCTGCCGCCGCCGGGGGAAGATTATCCCGACACGACCGGCACCGGCTCGGCAAGCGCCAATCCAGACTATAACCAACCCGATTATGAGCGGCCTTCCGAACAACCGCGCGGGGTGCCGAATGCCGACGATCTGACGCCAGCCATCGAGATGCCGAAAGGGCAGGGAGCCAAGGCCAGAATCGCCGCTTACCAGGTCTTGCTCGACCGTGCCGGGGCCTCACCCGGTGTGATTGATGGCCGTTCGGGCAGCAATGTCGATAAGGCCGCCGCAGCTTATGGAGAAATCACGGGAAAGTTTGTCGATCCGTCGGACGAAGCGGCGGTCAATGCCGAGCTTGAAGCGACAGGCGGCGCGCCCTTTACCGAATATGCGATCACCAATGAGGACGTTGGGCGCCAGTATGTGGCTTCGATTCCGGAAGATTATGCCCATAAGGCGCAGCTTCCGGCGATGGCATATACATCGATTACTGAAATGCTGGGCGAGAAGTTTCACATCGATCAAGCCTATTTGAGGGAGATCAACCCGGGGGTGAACTTCAATCAGCCGGGTTCGGTTATCAAGATACCAAATCTCGGCAAGCCGGCACGGACAAAAGTTGCGCGAATCATCGCCGACAAGGGACGCAAGCAGGTTCGAGGTTACGATGAAAGCGGGAAACTGGTGGTTGCCTACCCCTCGACCATCGGTTCGTCAGATAATCCGTCGCCGTCTGGTCTCGTTCAGGTGGAGCGAATCGCGATCAACCCGAACTACACCTACAATCCGAAGATTAATTTCAAACAAGGTAATAATGACAAGGTTCTGACCATTCCACCCGGGCCGAACGGGCCTGTCGGGACCGTATGGATCGCACTTTCCAAGCCGACTTACGGCATTCACGGGACGCCGGAGCCTTCGAGAATCGGCAAGACGTCGAGCCATGGCTGTGTACGCCTGACCAATTGGGATGCAGAAGAACTCGCCAAGCTGGTCAAGGCCGGTGTGACCGTAGAGTTTACCGAATAGTTTTTACTGAAGCGGAAAAGGCCGAATGCGGTGCTTCTGCATACGACCCGCATTCCAATCAGGATTCAGCTCTTGGCTGATCCATTGGAAGCAAGTTTAGTACCGTTTTCATCGCTATTAAGCAGGGCATCAATGCGGTCGCGTTCCTGTTTGAAGGCTTCTAGTTCCTTGCCGCGCAGGGCCTTGTTGTCGGGCAGGCGGATACGTAGTGGATCGACCTTGGTACCGTTGACTATCAGTTCATAGTGCAGATGCGGTCCGGTCGAAAGACCGGTGGAGCCGACATAGCCGATCACCTGTCCCTGACGCACACGTGCTCCGGCGGTCACGCCACGAGCAATTGCGTTCTGGTGATTGTAGCTGCTGACATAGCCATTGGCGTGTCGAATCAGAGTCTGGTTGCCGTAACCATTGCTCCAGCCCGCTTTTTCAACGACGCCATTGCCTGCGGCGATGATCGGCGTGCCGCGGGGGGCTGCCCAATCCACACCGGTATGCATGCGGCTATATCCCAGAATCGGATGACGGCGCATTCCGAAGGGGGAGCGGAAGACGCCGTTTGGAACGGGATTGCGCAGGAGGAACTGCTTGGCGCTTTTGCCGTCCTGATTAAAATAGTCCACGCTGCCGTCCGGGGCCTGATAGCGATAGAACTTGCGTGTGGTTCCACCGAAGACGGCTGAAACATAGAGTAGCTGCGAATCGCTCTCGGATTTTTCCGGATCGTCCGGCAACGAAAAGAAAGCATCGATTTGATCGCTGGGCGACAATCGGGCCTGAAGATCGACATCGCTGGCAAGCATCTTCACCAGTTGCTCGCGCATGGTTTCGCTCATCCCGTAAGCAAGCGCCGCACGACTGATACCGTCATAAACACTTGGAAGATTGCCACGTATCGCCGTCGGAGCGGCGTTGCCATCGAATGCGGTTTGCAGGAGGGGGGTGTCTTCGGGCTCGTCGGACGGGACATATTGCTGGCGATCGTTGAGCGCCACCGTTACAAGATGTGTCGTCCGGTTATAAATGCTGGCGCGCACGATGCGGTCCGTGCCGTTGTGAGATTCCGTTCCGACACGCAGCACGCTTCCTTGTTTCAGCCGTGGAGAATTCATCAGCTTCGTCAGAGCTTCCGCCATATTGGTCGCATCTTCGCCGGTATATCCGGCATCATTGAGCGCATTGGCAATATTGGCTGTCTGACGAAATGGAATCAGCTCTTCCGAAAACCCTTCATTGGTTTGCTCGACTTCGCCGCGCGGTGCGACGCTGACATTTTCCTGTGTGATCTTGACGCCAAGGGCAGGACCAAGCGCGAAAGGGGAATCGCTGCCGCCAAAGCGGGCAGGGTCTACATAGTGCAGGGAGGCGACCTGTACGTCGCCATCCGTGAGAAGGACGCCGGTGTCGCGCACTACCTTTTCGACTTCATCTACGGTGAGGTCGTTTGCGGCATCGAAAGATGCGCTATTCAATGGAAAATCGACCACATGGAGGCTGACTTCACTTTCAACCTTCGCGCCGTATATCTGGCCGGTATCCATGGGTTGCGGCGCAGTCGGGCCTTCAGAGAATATAGAGAGGGCATCGAAAGCCGGATATTTGCGACTTGTGGGATGATCCACCGCGAGAGCCATTCGAACCAATTCGAAAGGCCGGGTCCGGATTACTTCGCGTTCGCCCACCTTCTGCATAGTCGAAAGATCGAAGCGCTGGCGGTCGCGCGCCTTTTGTTGTGAGACGGTGCTTATAAGCCGAGCACCCTTGGTGACCGTGGTATCGTCGGAAATCCCTGGCATATCGCCGCCTGCCAGGATTTCCGGCGGGGTTGCCAGCTGCTCGCGTCCGTCAAGCGCTGCAAAAAGAGCCACGCCGATCAGCATACACGACGTAACGCCGGTCAGAAAAGTTCCAGTCAGCCATCTGGCGGAAACCTCGCGCCGGTCCGGCGGCCGCCGTCTCCCACCAATTGTTAGCGGAGGCTCATCCCCTGGATCGACATTGTTCGGCCCCACTTCCTTCATGCCGGTTTGACTGGCCCTTCTTTATTAATATGGCAGCACGTAAATGCGATTGAACAGAACTCTTCAGAAGACGGGTTCATGTGCCGTCACTCTGATGACTGCGAGTGTCTTCCTTGATTATTGGAAGGCTCCCGAACGGGCTTGCAAGTTTTGCCCGCCATAGAAACGTAAGTCAACGAGAAGGCGGGCAGCTTCCGTTATCCACAGTCCAATTTCAGTCGAATTTCAAATTTCGCCGAAATTATTCGGATATTGAGGCCGGTTTATGGCCTCCAGCAGGCCTGCGACCGTCGTCTTCGCTTCTTTATATAAGGGGAACACGAATAAATCCCGCTGGTCTGTGGGCAACTATCAAAAAAACTTCAAAAAAGGTGGAAGCTGCTGTTGACAGTTTTGTTTGGCGGGGTCTATATAGCGCCACAACGAGGGCGGCGACGCTGCTAGCGGCAGACAGGTTCGTCCCTTGAGTTGGCAGAAAATGGATTGACAGTGTGTTGGTTTGTGAGTAGGTCGGCGGCGTTGACCGGGCGAA